>NZ_JRKJ01000003.1 GCF_000770795.1 Lysobacter dokdonensis DS-58
ACGAAGTCGCGGCCCGCGAGCCAGGCGCGCGCCCGCGCGCAGCGTTCCAGCGCGATGGAACCGCGCGGGCTGGCGCCCCAGGCGATGCGGCGCGCGAGCGCGGCGTCGTAGCGCGTGGGTTCGCGCGAGGCCAGGACGAGTTCGATGAGGTAACGCTCGACCGGCGGTGCCAGGTGCAGGTCGAGCACGGCGGCGCGCGCTTCGAACACCGTGTCGATGGGCATGCGCTCGATCGCCTCGCCCGTGGCTTGCAGCACGGTGCGCGCGCGTTCGCGGGCCAGGCGCAGGATTTCGGTTTCCGCCGCGGCGGCCGGGTAGCCGATGCGCAGGTACATCAGGAAGCGATCGAGTTGCGCTTCGGGCAGCGGGAAGGTGCCCTCTTGTTCGATCGGGTTCTGCGTGGCCATCACCAGGAACAGTGCCGGCAACGGATAGGTCTGCCGCCCGACGGTCACCTGGCGCTCGCCCATCGCTTCGAGCAGCGCGGACTGCACCTTCGCTGGCGCGCGGTTGATCTCGTCGGCCAGCAGGATCGGATGGAAGATCGGGCCGGGCTGGAATTCGAAGCGGCCGTCCTGTGGGCGCCAGACTTCGGTGCCGGTGAGGTCGGCGGGCAGCAGGTCGGGCGTGAACTGAACGCGCGCGAATGCCGCGTCCAGGCGCGCGGCGAGTGCGCGGATCGCGCTCGTCTTCGCCAGGCCCGGCGCGCCTTCGACGAGCAGGTGGCCGTCGGCGAGCAGCGCGATGAGGAGGCGTTCGATCAGTTCGCCCTGCCCGACGATCTCCGCGGAGAGCTGGTCGCGCAGGGCCGCGAACGCGGCGTGCAATCGGGAAGGCGGATCGGTGCGGGGCTCGGCGCGGCTGTCCATCCGGGCGGGGGATCCGAGAGGGTGACGGGCCGAGTTTGACTGGTTCCCCGGCCGTTGGTTCATCCGGAAACGGCAACGGGGCCGTGAGGCCCCGTTGCATTCATCCTTCGGTGCGGAAGATCAACCGCGCTGGGCGACCTGCATCACCTTCGGCGTCACGAAGATCAGCAGCTCGGCCTTCTCCTTCGTGCGGCCCTTCTTCTTGAAGAGGTTGCCGATCACCGGGAGATCACCCAGCCACGGCACCTTGGTCACGTCGGCGCGGTCGCGGAATTCGTACACGCCGCCGATCACCACCGTCTGGCCGTTGTCGACCAGCACCGCCGTGTTGACCTCACGCTTGTTGATCTGCGGCACGTCGCCGATGCCCGACTGGACGAAGCCTTCGATTTCGTCCTTCTTGACCGCCATGTTGAGGAACACGCGGCCGTCGTTGGTGATCGTCGGGGTGACCTTGAGCTCGAGCAGCACGTCCTTGAACTGGACGTTCGGGATGGCGGCGGCGCCGGCGCCCTGCTGCTGCGAAATCGTCACGTAACCGACTTCCTGGCCCTGGCGGATCACCGCTTCCTTCTGGTTGCTGGTGACGATGCGCGGGTTGGAGATCACTTCGCCGCGACCTTCTTCCTGCAGCGCGGAGAGTTCGACGTCGAGCACGTAGCCGGCGTTGATGATCGACAGTGCGAGCGCACCGGCGGCATCGACGACGGGCAGGTTGACGTTGAGCGTCTTGTTCGGCGGCGGGTTCGGGCGCGGCGTGACGCTGTTGGCCGTGTTGCCGGCGACCGAGCCGTTGAACAGCACGTTGTTGTTGCCGCCGGCGATGCCGAACTTCGCACCCAGTTCGCGGGCGAAGGATTCGGTGGCGATCACGATGCGGGCTTCGATCAACACCTGGTCGACCGGCTTGTCGAGCAGGCTGACGAGGCGGCGGATTTCCGAGACCTTCGACGGGATGTCGATGACCAGCAGCGTGTTGGTGCGGCGGTCGAAGCTGATGCTGCCGCGCGGGGAGAGGAAGCCGCGCTGGTTGGTGGCGCCGGCACCGCCGCCGCCCGAGCTCGACTTGCTTTCCTCGGTGAGCAGCTTGGCGATGTCCTCGGCGTTGCCGTAGTTGATCGGCACGTACTCGGTGATCATCTCCGCGCGGTTTTCGATCGCGATGCGCGCGTCTTCCTTCGCCTGCTCGTACTTGGCGATTTCATCCTGCGGCGCGACCCACACCACGTTGCCGTCGCGGCGCTTGTCGAGGCCCTTGGCGCGCAGGACGATGTCCAGCGCCTGGTCCCACGGCACGTTGATCAGGCGCAGCGTCACGTTGCCCGACACGGTGTCGGAGGCGACGATGTTGAGGTTGGACTCCTCGGCGATCAGCTGCAAGACGGTGCGCACTGGCACGTCCTGGAAGTTGAACGTGACCGGGCGGCCGCCGTAGGCGCGGACCGGGGTGTTGGAGGCCGTGGCACCGACGTTCGCACCCGGCGCCGGCTTCGCGGCGGCGGCGCGCGGAACGATCTCGACGACGTACTCGTTGCCCGACTGGTAGGCCATCGACTCGAAGTTGCCGTTGGTGGCCAACACGAGCTTGGTGCCCGCGCCGTCGGCACGTGCGTCGATGCGCTGCACCGGCGTGGCGAAGTCGGCGACGTTGAGCGGCTTGCTCAGCGAGGCCGGCAACTTGGCGTTGCCCACGTCGATGATCACGCGCGAGCCTTCATTGCGCATGTCGGGGATGGCGCCGGCGCCGTTGAAGCGCAGGCTGAGCCGGCCGGAGCCGCCGTCGCCGCGCTTGAAGTCGATGTTGGACACCGAGATCGTGCCGGGCAGGTTCTTGCTCGGATCCAGGCTCGGCGTGGGCGCGGTGGCCGTGTTGGCCGCGGCCGACTGCGCCGCCAGGACGCGCGATGCCTGTGCGGCATCGGCTGCGCCGAAAGCCGTCACGAGCCCGATCGCGAGCCCGAGGGCGCCCGCCCGGAGGAAGGGGCGCCGTGCAGGCCGCATCGGTGTGGCATTGGTTACGGTCATCGTCCTTTCCCCTTATTGATCTTCGAGCGCGACCGTCGCAGGGCGTTCCAGCCAGCCGCCCGCTCCGTCCGGCACCAATTCCACGAGTTCGATCCGGTCTTCGTACACCGCGGTCACGCGACCGTCGGCCTGCCCCATGTAGACGCCTGGGCGAACGCGATAAGTGACCTTGTCCGGCGCCATGACCAGCGCGAGGAGGTTGGCCCCGCCGCCGATCGTGCCGACCATGTCGAGGCTGTCGAGCGGGAACTGCTCGAGCGTCTGCTTCGGCCGGTTCGGATCCGGGCGCGGGCCGCTGCCGCCGCTCACGTCGCTGAAGGCTTCGCTGAACGGATCGCGCAGCGCCTGGGCGGCGTATTCGAAGGTTTCGAACTGCTGCATGACGGGCAGCGGATCGAGCGGCGGTGCCGGGCGCGCCTTCACTTCGGCGACCCACTTTTCAAGGTTGTTGGCCGGGTCCGGGCCACTGGTGACGCTGCGGCCGCAGGCGGCGAGCGCAAGCAAGGCCAGCGCCAGCAAGATGCGGGAGGTGTGCTTGGAAGTCATTACTTCTTCCCTCCCTTCGGCGCTGCGGGCTTCTTGCCGCCCTTGGCGGGCGCACCGGCGCCGGCGCCGGTCTCGTTGTCGTCGAGATAACGGTAAGTCTTCACCGTACCGGCAAGCTGCAACACGCTGTTCGGGCCGATCTTGGCGCCCGGCGAGGGGTTGCGCGGAGTCAGCACGATGTTGTGCATCGTCATGATGACCACGCGCGGCAGCGAGGCCACGCCGCTGACGAACGCGCCGAACTGGTGGTAGGTGCCCACCATGCGCAGCTGGATCGGCTTCTCGGCGTAGAACTCCTTCGGCGCTTCCGGACCCGGCTGGAAGAGCTCGTTGGTGATGCCGGTGGCGAGCGCGGTCTGCGAGATGTCGATGATCAGGTCCGGCATCTCGGTCTTGCTCGGCAGCTGGCGCAGCATCTGCTGGAGCTGCTGTTCCATCTGCACGAGCTGGAGCTTGAGCGGTTCGAGGTTGGCGGCGCGACCCTGCTTTTCCTCGAAGGAGGCGCGCAGTTCGCCTTCCTTGCGGTCGAGGTCGGCGAGTTCGGCGCGCTGGTCGGTGACCACGAAGTACCAAGCCAGGCCGATGATGACCGCCGCGATGATTCCGCAGAACAGGATCTTGTAGGACTGCGGCCAGGACGCGGTGTTGTTGAAGTTGACGTCCTTGAGCGCCATCGTTTTCTGGCTCATGGCGCGGCTCCATTGGTCGGGGCGGCAGCGGGCGCGGCGGGCGCCGGCGCGGCGTTGGCGGGCGCGGCGGCAGTGCCGGTGGGCGCGGGCGGCGTCACGTCGGTGGGCGGCGCGATCTGCGGCACGGTGTCCGGGATGCCGTCCTTGTTTTCGTCCTTCGGCGCGTTCGGGTTGGCCAGCTTGACCTGCAGGCTGAACTCGTACGGCAGGCCCTTGTTGCTGCCACGCGCTTCGATCACCGAAAGCTCGGGGTTGGTCATCCACCCGGAGCTCTCGAGATTGCGCATGTAGGTGGACACGCGCGCGTTGGACTGCGAGCGGCCCTTGAGCGTGAGCAGGTCGCCGTTCTGCTGGATCGACATCAGCGTGACGCCATCGGGGATGGTGCGCACCAGCGAATCGAACAGGTGGACCATCTGCGAGCGGTTGGCCTGCAATTCTTCGATGACCGTCTTGCGCGCGAGCAGCTTGGATTTCTTCTCGTCGAGCAACTTGATCTCGTCGATCTTGGCCTGCACCTGCGTGATCTGGTCTTCGAGGTACTTGTTGCGCTCGGTCTGCCCGTCGATCTGCACGTTGTAGAACATGTAGATCAGGAAGGCGACGACGACCGCGCCGAGCGCGGACGCACCCACCATCGCCATGAATTCCTTCTGGCGTTGGCGGCGGCGCTCAGCGCGCCAGGGGAGGAGGTTGATCCGTGCCATCAGTCGAAGCTCCTCATGGCCAGGCCGCAGGCGATCATGAGCGCGGGGGCATCCTGGTTCAGCGCGTGCGCCTGCACGCGCGGACCGAGCGTCATCTGCGCCAGCGGGTTGGCCATCACCGTCGGCACGCCCAGTTGCTCTTCGACCATCGCGGCGATGCCGGGGATCGAGGCGCAACCGCCGGCGAGGACGATCTGGTCGACGCGGTTGAACTCGCTGCCGGCGTAGAAGAACTGCAACAGGCGGCTGACCTGCTGGACCATCGCTTCCTTGAAGGGCTCGAGGACTTCGATGTCGTAGCTCTCGGGCAGCCCGCCCTGGCGCTTGGCCAGGCCGGCTTCTTCGTAGCTCAGGCCGTAGCGGCGCATCACTTCGTCGGTCAGCTGCTTGCCGCCGAAGACCTGCTCGCGGCTGTAGAGGCTGCGGCCGTTGCGCAGGATGTTGAGCGTGGTCATCGTCGCGCCGGTGTCGACCAGCGCGATGATCCCGTCGCGCGGCGCGGTCAGCGTGTCGGAGAGCAGCGAGAACGCGTTCTCGATGGCGAAGGCCTCGACGTCCATCACCTTCGCGGTGAGGCCGCCCAGCTCCAGCGCCGCGACGCGGGCATCGACGTTTTCGGTGCGCGAGGCTGCGAGCAGCACCTGCACCATTTCCGCGTTGCCCGGCATCTGGCCCAGCACCTCGAAGTCGAGGTTCACTTCCTCGATCGGGTACGGGATGTAGTTGACCGCCTCGAGCTCGACCTGCGATTCTAGGTCGTTCTCGTCGAGGTCGCCCGGCATCGGGATGATCTTGGTGATCACCGCCGACCCGGCGACGGCCGCGGCCGCATGGCGCGCGCGGGCGCCGGAGCGGGCGACGGCGCGCTTGATCGCTTCGCCGACGGCTTCCACCTCGACGATGTTCTTTTCCACCACCGCGTTCGGCGGCAGCGGTTCCACCGCGTAGTGCTCCACGCGGTAACGATTCCCCGAGCGGGAGAGCTGCAGCAGCTTGACGGCGGTCGAGCTGATGTCGACCCCGATCAGCGGCGGCTGACTATTTGTGATCAGTCCCACGTTTTCTCCCCTATTCACGGGCGCTTACGCGCACTTCGTGCCCCGAAGCATTAAATAACGGACTTTAAACGATCTGGCAACCTCCCCAACCCCGGGCGCCGATCACAAGTCCGACATTCCCCTACCTGAACGGCCTTGGCGACGGTTTCCGGCCGCCCGGACGTTTCCCACGCCTCCTCTATACTCCTTGCCCCAAGAAGGCCGCAATCGGATTGGTTTGATGTCTCGTTTTCGTCGTGTGCTGCGTTGGGGTTTGGCGGGTTTCCTCGGCGCGGCCGTCCTGGGTGTCCTGGGACTTGGCCTCCTCTACTTCCTGATCGCGCCCAAGCTGCCCGACGTGGACCAGCTGCGGAACGTCGAGCTGCAGGAGCCCCTCTACGTGTACGCGCGCGACGGGCGCCTGATGGCCCTGTTCGGCGAAACGCGGCGCTACCCCATCGAGATCGAGAAGGTCCCGCCGCGCCTGAAGCAGGCCTTCATCGCCATCGAGGACGCGCGCTTCTACGAGCACCACGGCGTGGACTACAAGGGCGTCGCGCGCGCGGTGTGGCTGCTCGCCACCACCGACGACAAGCGCGTGCCGGGCGGGTCGACGATCACGCAGCAGGTGGCGCGCCAGTTCTTCCTGAGCTCGGAATACAGCTACTCGCGCAAGTTCGCCGAGATGATGCTGGCGATGCGCATGGAGAACGAGCTGACGAAGGACGAGATCCTCGAGCTGTATCTCAACAAGTCGTTCTTCGGCAATCGCGCCTACGGCGTGGGCGCGGCCGCGGAGTTCTACTTCGGCAAGAAGCTCGACCAGCTCTCGCTCGACGAGATGGCCACGCTCGCCTCCATCCCGAAGTTCCCCTCCAGCGGCAACCCGATCACCAATCCCGAGCGCGCGAAGATCCGCCGCGACTACGTGCTGCAACGCATGCGCGAGTTGAACTTCATTTCCGCCGGCGATGAGCAGGCCAGCGCGGCGGTGGCGATGCACGCCACGCCGCACGAGCGCCCCATCGAGGTGTACGCGCCGTACGTGGCGGAGATGGTGCGCCAGGAGATGGTCGCGAAGTTCGGCGGCGACGTGCTCACCAAGGGCTACCACGTCACCACGACGATCGACCCGGCCTACCAGGCCGCCGCCGAGCAGGCGATCCGCGACGGTCTGGCGACGTACGACCATCGCCATGGCTGGCGCGGCGCGGAAAAGCAGGTCGAACTGCAGGCGAACGAAACGCCCGACGCACTGCGTGCGCACCTGCGCGGCATCGTCTCGCAAGGCAACCTGCTGCCGGCGCTCGTCACCGGCACCGCGGGCAGCAGCGCGACGGTGATGCTCGCCGACGGCACCGAACTGGAACTGGATGCGAAGGCGAGCCAGTGGACTGGCCGCTCCCCCGCCGCCCTGCTCAAGCGCGGCGACATCGTGCGCGTGCGCCGCGACATGCCCAAGCCCACCGTCGGCAAGGACGGCAAGTCCGTGCCGCCGCCGGCCGATGCCACGCCGACCTACGCGATCGACCAGGTGCCGCGCGCGCAGTCCACGCTGATTTCGATGGAAGCCGACACCGGTGCGTTGCGTGCGCTCGTCGGCGGCTACAGCTTCGCGGCGAACAAGTTCAACCGCGCCACGCAGTCGCGCCGCCAGCCGGGCTCGAGCTTCAAGCCGTTCCTGTATGCGGCGGCGTTCGAACGCGGCTTCAATCCGGCCTCGATCGTGCTCGATGCGCCGGTCGTGTTCCGCGATCGCGTCGGCCACCTGTGGCGTCCGCAGAACGACACGGGCAACTTCGCCGGCCCCATGCGCTTGCGCGAAGCGCTGGTGCAATCGCGCAACCTCGTCTCCGTGCGCCTGCTCGACGGCATCGGCGTGGACTACGCGCGCAAGTACATCAGCCACTTCGGATTCCCGATCGACCAGCTCGTGCCGAATCTGTCGATGTCGCTCGGCAGCTCGTCGCTGCAGCCGCTCGCGGTCGCGCGCGGTTACGCGGTCTTCGCCAACGGCGGCTTCCTCGTCACGCCCTGGCTCGTGGACGAAGTGAAGGACCGCAGCGGCAAGGTGATCTTCAAGGAGAAGCCGGCGGTTGCGTGCCGCGGTTGCGGCATGCGCAACGGGCAGCTCGTGACCTCGACGGTCGTCGATGGTTTCGACCTCGGCAACACGCCGGCGCCCGCCGCCACGGTGCGCACGTCCAAGCCGGTCGAACCGCAGAAGATCGCCGAAGGCACGACGCTCGCACCGCGCGCGATCGACGAACGCGTCGCCTACCAGCTTGTGTCGATGATGCGCGACGTCGTGCAGCGCGGCACCGGCACCGCGGCGAAGGTGCTCGGCCGCGAGGACATCGGCGGCAAGACCGGTTCGACCAACGACCACCGCGATGCGTGGTTCTCCGGCTTCGGCGGCAACATGGCGACGACCGTGTGGGTCGGCCGCGACGACTACAAGTCGCTCGGTTACCGCGAATACGGCGGCAAGGCCGCGTTGCCGATCTGGATCGACTACATGCGCGTCGCGCTCGAAGGCCGCCCGGTGATGGCCAACGATCCGCCCGAAGGCATGGTGGAAGTCGCGGTGGGTCCCGGTGGTCACCTGGTGCCCGCAAGCAGCGGCGGCATCACCGAGTGGGTGAAGGCCGAAGACCTCGAACGCATGGAAACCTACGTCGATTACGGTCCCGACGACGCGGCGCCCAGCGAGGACACGTACGACATCTTCTGATCACGGGCCGATGCGGTAGAGTCGGCCCGGGTCGATCCGGGAGACGCGCCATGCACCACGCCCGCCAGCACGCGCAGACCCGGACCAACGAACGCAGGCGCCGCCTCGCCCACGAGGCGGCGCGCCTGATGGCCGAAGGCGGCATTCGCGATTTCCACCAGGCCAAGCGCAAGGCCGCCGAGCGCCTGGGCATCCACGACGACGCATCGCTGCCGCGCAATCGCGAGATCGAAGACGCGCTGCGCGAATACCAGCGCCTGTTCCAGGGCGATGCGCAGGCGAGCGGATTGCGCGAACGACGGCAGGCCGCGTTGCGTGCGCTGGAGTTCTTCCACGCATTCGATCCGCGCCTGGTCGGCCCCGTGCTCGACGGCACGGCCGACCGCAATTCGCCCGTCGCGCTGCACCTGTACACCGACGATGCCGATTCGGCTTCGCGCTTCCTCGAACAACACGGCATCCCCGCCGAATCGCGCGCGCGCCGCGTGCGCTTCGACCGCGAGCGCGCGGGCGACGTGCCGGTGTGGGTGTTCAGCGCCGAAGAGCTGACGTTCGACCTGACCGTGCTGCCGCGCGATGCGTTGCGGCAGGCGCCGTTGTCGGCGATCGACGAGAAGCCGATGAAGCGCGCGTCGCTGTCGCAACTGCGCGAGTTGATCGCGGAAGACGAAATCGCCGGTTACGAATCGCGCGCATGAAAAAAGCCCCGCGTTCGCGGGGCTTTTCCCTGGGACACCGTGCCGGTCAGCGCTTGGCCAGATCGACGTAGTCGCGTTCGGCGTAGCCGGTGTAGATCTGGCGCGGGCGGCCGATCTTGGCTTCCGGGTCGGTCTGCTGTTCCAGCCAATGCGACACCCAGCCGGCGGTGCGCGCGATGGCGAACATGACGGTGAACATCTCCGTCGGGATGCCGAGGGCCTTGTAGATGATGCCCGAGTAGAAATCGACGTTCGGGTAGAGCTTGCGCTGCACGAAGTAGTCGTCCTTCAGCGCGGCTTCTTCCAGCTTCATCGCCACGTCGAGCAGCGGATCGTTGACCCCGAGCTCGCCGAGCACCTGGTAGGTCATCTCGCGGATGATCTTGGCGCGCGGATCGAAGTTCTTGTACACGCGGTGGCCGAAGCCCATCAGGCGGAAGCCCGATTCCTTGTCCTTCGCCTTGGCGACGGCCGAGCCCACGTTTTCCGGGCGGCCGATCTCTTCGAGCATCTTGAGCACGGCTTCGTTCGCACCACCGTGCGCGGGGCCCCACAGCGCGGCGACGCCGGCGGCGACGCACGCATACGGGTTGGCGCCGGTGGAACCGACGAGGCGCACCGTCGAGGTGGATGCGTTCTGCTCGTGGTCGGCGTGCAGGATGAAGAGCAGGTCCAGCGCCTTGGCGGCGACCGGGCTGAGCTCCAGCGGCTCGCTCGGCACTTCCTTCATCATGTGCAGGAAGCGCGTGGTGTACTCGAGGTTGTTCTTCGGATAACGGATCGGCCAGCCGATCGAATAGCGATAGCACGCGGCGGCGATCGTCGGCACCTTCGCGATCAGGCGGATCGCGGCGAGGCGGCGCTGCTCGGCGTCTTCCAGGTCCAGCGAGCCGTGGTAGAAGCTCGCCATCGAACCGAGCATGCCGACCATCATCGCCATCGGGTGCGCGTCGTGGCGGAAGCCGTACAGGAACGTGCGGAAGGCCTCGTGCATCATCGTGTGATGCGTGACCTCGTGGTCGAAGGCGTCGAACTCGGTCTTCGACGGCAGCTCGCCGTGCATCAGCAGGTAGGCCACTTCGAGGAAGCTGGAGTTCTTGGCCAGTTGCTCGATCGGGTAACCGCGATACAGCAGCACGCCCGCGTCGCCGTCGATGTAGGTGATGGCCGACTTGCACGCGGCCGTGGCGGTGAAGCCCGGATCGTACGTGAAGCAGCCGGTTTCCTTCGGCAGCTTCGCGATGTCGATGCACGGCTGGCCCAGCACGGGATGCTGCACCGGCAGCGCGACGTTCTTGTCGCCGGCGGTCAACGACACCTGGTCGAGTTTGGACACAACGCACTCCTTGGAATAACGAAACGCCCCGCGCGAGGGGGCGGCGACGAGCCGCGGGCACGCCGCGGAAGGCCGGAATTATTGCATGGGAACCGTTTTCGGGACGCTCGTACTTTCGACCTACGGCGTTGCACCGAAACTGAGGGAATGCACTAAAAAACGGGCGTCCGGCGCAGGCGCGCAAACGAAAACGGCCGCCCCTGGGGCGGCCGTCGTCGGCAGGCGCGAGGCCTGCACGTATCGCGAATTACTTGGCGGCGCCGTAGCGCTTGCGGAACTTGTCCACGCGACCGCTGGTGTCGACCAGCTTGTTCTTGCCCGTATAGAACGGATGCGTGGCCGACGAGACTTCCACCTTGATCAGCGGATACTCGTTGCCGTCCTCCCACTTCGTCGTTTCCTTGGAGGAAAGCGTCGAGCGCGTGAGGATCTTGAAATCGGAGGTCACGTCGTGGAAGACGACGTCACGGTATTCGGGATGGATGCCGGCCTTCATGGCTGCCACCGGGTCTTGAGCTAGGGAAGAGCGGCATTCTAGCCGGGCGGCTGAGTCCGGCGCAACCCGGTCGGGCGGCGGAATGATGAATCCGCCCCGCCGCCGCGCTCAGCGGGCCGCCAGCGCGGACGCCAGTCGCGCCTCGAACGCCGCCTGCTCGTAGCGCAGCAGGATGGCGACGTTGTCGGGGCGGCCTTCTTCGCGGCGCCAGTCGACGACCGTGGCGCCGCGCGTGTGGCGGCCGGCGAGTTCGACGGTCATCGGGCGTTCGGCGATTTCCAGTGCGCCTTCGGGCGCCAGCGCATGCGCCATCGCGAGGGCGTCGGCGGAGTGCCAATCCTCGCCGCGGCGGTCGGCGGCCCAGTCGCGGGTGCGGCGCGAGATCGCGTCGTAGAAGCGCGCGCGCGGGGAGTCGGCCTGCAGCCAGCGTTCGAAACGATCGTGCGGGAAGCCGTGCGCCATCACCGCTTCCCAGTCGACGAGGTCGGTGCGCGGGAAGGCGTTGAACACGATGTGCGCCGCTTCCGGGTCGAAGGCGATGTTGAATTCCGCGGCGGCGGTGATGTTGCCGTGCGCGGTGACCGCGCCGCCCATCACCACCAGGCGGGCGATGCGCGAGGGCAGCGTCGGGTCGAGTTTCAGCGCAAGCGCGAGGTTGGTCAGGGGGCCGAGCGCGACGAGCAGCAACTTGCCGGCATGCGCGTGCGACAGGCGCAGGATCGCGAGCGCGGCGTGTTCGGCTTCCGCGGCGCGCGTCGGCGCGTCGTAGGCGATGTCGCCGAAACCGTCGAGGCCGTGCACGTAACCGGCATCGCGCGCCGGATGCAGCAGCGGTTCCTGCGTGCCCGCGAACACGGGCACGGGGTGTCCTGCGACTTCGCACAGTTTCAGCGCGTTGCGCACGGTGTGTTGCAGGCCGACGTTGCCCGCGGCGATGGTCAGCCCGACGACGTCATGGCGCGGATCGTCGAAAGCCATCAGCAGGGCGAGTGCGTCGTCGACGCCGGGATCGGTGTCGATCAGGAGCGGGATGCGGGTCATGGCGTTTCGAATAGGGAATCAGGCGGAAGCGTAACGCGCCGCGCCGCCGACCCACCGGTCGATGACGCGATCGGCGAGCGCGGGGTCGTCGGCGAGCAGGCGGTCGGCGAGTGCGCGCACTTGCGGCAGCATCGCGGCGTCGCGTGCGAGATCGGCGACGCGGAACGCGGCCAGGCCCGTTTGCTTCGTCCCGAGCAGTTCTCCCGGGCCGCGCAGTTCGAGGTCCTTCTCCGCGATCACGAAGCCGTCGTTGGTTTCGCGCATCGTCTCCAGGCGCTGCTTGGCCATCATCGACAGCGGCGATTGGTACAGCAGCACGCACGAGGACACCGCGCTGCCCCGCCCGACTCGTCCGCGCAACTGGTGCAATTGCGACAGTCCGAGGCGTTCGGCATTCTCGATGATCATCAGCGACGCGTTGGGCACGTCGACGCCGACTTCGATCACCGTCGTGGCCACCAGCAGGTCCATCGCGCCTTCCTTGAACGCACGCATCGTCACCTGTTTTTCGGCGGGCTTCATGCGCCCGTGCACGAGGCCGACGCGCACGGACGGCAATGCGGCGGACAACATCTCGAACGTCGATTGCGCCGCTTGCGCGATCACCTCGTCCGAATCGTCGATCAACGTGCATACCCAGTAGGCCTGGCGGCCCTCGGCGCAGGCGGCGCGGATGCGCTCGATCAATTCGGGCCGGCGATCGCTGCTGAGCGCGACGGTCTGCACCGGCGTGCGGCCCGGCGGCAACTCGTCGATGGCCGAGACGTCGAGGTCCGCATAGGCGGCCATCGCGAGCGTGCGCGGGATCGGCGTCGCGGTCATCACCAATTGGTGCGGCACGCTGTCTCCGCCGGCGCCCTTGTCGCGCAGCGCGAGGCGCTGGTGCACGCCGAAGCGGTGTTGCTCGTCGACGATCGCCAGCGCGAGGTCGTCGAACACCACGCCCTCCTGCATCAACGCGTGCGTGCCGACGACGACCTGCGCCTCGCCGGACGCGACCGCGGCCAGCACCGACGCGCGCGCCTTGCCCGTGACCTTGCCGGCAAGCCAGGCCACGCGCACGCCGAGCGGTTCGAGCCATCCGCGCAGATTCGCCAGATGCTGTTCGGCGAGCAATTCCGTCGGCGCCATCAAGGCGGCCTGTTGCTGTTTTTCCACCGCGAGCATCGCGGCCAGCGCGGCGACCACCGTCTTGCCGCTGCCGACGTCGCCCTGCACCAGCCGCAACATCGGGTGCGGCTGTGCCAGGTCGTGACGCACCTGCGCGAACACGCGCGCCTGCGCGCCGGTCAGCGCGAACGGCAGCGACTTCTCCAATCGCCCCGCGAGCACGCCGCGGGAATCGAGCACCGGCGCGCGATGCCGCTGCAACGCGATGCGCTGGCGCCGCAGGCTGAGGTTGTGCGCGAGCAGCTCTTCCAGCGCAAGGCGCTGTTGCGAAGGGTGCGTGCCCGCGAGCAAGGCGTTGAGGTCCGCATCGCGCGGCGGGCGGTGCATCGTGAGCAGCGCATCGCGCAACGACGGCAACGCGAGTTCGTCGCGCATCGCCTGCGGCAAGAGTTCGAGCGCTTCGGCCTCGGGCAATTTGTCGAGCGCCTGCCCGATCAACTTGCGCAACGCGCCGGGGCCGATGCCTTCGATGGCCGGATACACCGGATCGAGCAACTCGCCGAGCGCATCCCCGGCGTCGCCGACGACGCGATAGCTCGGATGCACCATCTCCATGCCCTTGGCGCCCGCGCGCGGCGTGCCGTAGCAGCGCACGCGCGTGCCCGGCGCGAATTGCGCCGCCTGCTGCGCGCGGAAATGGAAGAACCGCAGCACGAGCGTGCCCTGCGATTCATCACCGATGGCCACGCGCAGCGAAGGACGGAAACGAAACCCGCGATCGACCGCTTCGACGATGCCTTCGACCTGCGCCGCCTGCCCCGGCTTCAGCGCGCGGATCGGCGTGAGCGACGTGCGGTCTTCGTACTGGCGCGGCAAGTGCAGCCACAGGTCCTGCAAGGTGAGCAGGCCCCGCGTGGCGAGCTTTTCGGCGACGACGGGGCCGACGCGGGCGAGCGTCGACAGGCGCGTGTCGCCGACGGCGGCGAACCCGGGAAGCGGTTTAGCGACGCGCGCCACGCGATGGTCGTGGTGCGATCAGCGCAGGACGAGGATGGCGTCGACTTCGAATTGCGCCCCGCGCGGCAGGCCGGACACCTCGATGGTCGAACGCGCGGGGAACGGTGCGTCGAAATAATCCGACATCACCTGGTTCACGACCGCGAACTGGCTCAGGTCGGTGAGGTACAGGCCCAGGCGCACGACGTCATCGAGCGACCCGTCGGCCGCTTCGCACACTGCCTTGAGGTTGTCGAACGCGCGGCGCGCCTGCGCCTCGATGCCGCCTTCGACGATCAGGCCGGTGGCGGGGTCGAGCGCGATCTGGCCCGAAAGGAACACCGTGTCGCCGGCGCGCGTGGCCTGCGAATACGGCCCGATGGCCGCCGGTGCGCGGTCGGTGTGGATGGGCTGGCGGGGCATCGGGCAAGCTCCGTGGACGAGATGCGGAAGTGTAGCGGCCTCAGAGCCGCTGCACGCCGTGCACGACGTGCAGGCGGCGCACGCGTCGGATCACGTCGGCCAGGTGCTTGCGGTCGTGCACTTCGATCGAGAAGCGGATGGCGCTGATGTTGCTGTCGCGTTCGACGTATTCGACGCGGTCGATATTCGACTCGGCCTGCGCGATCGCCGCGGCCACCTGCGCGAGAACGCCCGGGCGGTTATCGACTTCGATCTTAAGCGCGGCCTGGTAATCGCCGGTGACTTCGCGGTCCCAGCCGACCGGCACCCAACGCTCGGGCGACTTGCGCAACTCGACGACGTTGGGGCACTCGATGCGATGCACCACGATGCCGCGCCCCGCCGTGTGGTAACCCATGATGTCGTCGCCGGGGATCGGCAGGCAACAGTTGGCGAAGGTGATCACGCCGCGCTCGGCGCCGGTGATCAGGATGCGGTCGGTCGACGGCCGGAACAGACCCGCCGCGTCGAGCAGCTCGCTTGCGTCTGCGACGTCCGGCGCGCGGCGAGCGAGCACGTTCGCGACCTGCGAAGGCATGCGGTTGCCGAGCGCGATGTCGGCCAGCAGCGCTTCCAGGCGCGGATAGCGATGTTCGGACAGATACGTGTCGAGGTGTTGCTGCGGCAGGCGGTCGAGCGAGGTGCCGAGGGTTTCCAGCGCGCGGTCGAGCATGCGATGGCCGAGCTGCACGGCGTCCTCGTGTTCGAGGTGCTTGAGCTGGTGGCGGATCGCCGTGCGCGCCTTGCCGGAGACGACGAATTCGAGCCACTGCGGCTTGGGCGTCGAGGATTTGGCGGTGATGATCTCCACCGTCTGCCCGCTCACCAGCTTGGTGCGCAGCGGCACCAGCGCGCGGTCGACGCGCGCGGCGACGGCCTTGTTGCCCACGTCGGTGTGCACCGCGTAGGCGAAGTCGAGCACGGTGGCGTTGCGCGGCAGCGAGAGGATCGCGCCCTTCGGCGTGAACAGGTAGACCTCGTCGGGGAACAGATCGACCTTGACGTTCTCGAGGAACTCCAGCGACGAGCCGGTCGAACGCTGCGATTCGACGAGGTTGGCGATCCACTGGTGCGCGCGGCTCTGCGCGCTCGTCGGCGTCTCGCCGCCGTGCTTGTAGGACCAGTGGGCCGCGATGCCGCGCTCGGCGATGAGGTCCATTTCCTCGGTGCGGATCTGCACTTCGATCGGCGAGCCGTACGGCCCGAACAACACGGTGTGCAGCGACTGGTAGCCGTTGGCCTTCGGGATCGCGACGAAATCGCGGAAGCGGCCGTCGAGCGGTTTGAACGCGGTGTGGACGACGCCGAGGGCGTGGTAACACTCGGGCACCGTGCGCACGACGATGCGGAAGCCGAAGACATCCATCACCTGGTCGAGCGTCTTTCCTTCCGTGCGCATCTTGCTGTAGATGCTCCACGGCGACTTGATGCGGCCGACGAGGCGATACGAGAACCCTTCCTTCGTCAGGCGCTGCGCCAGGCGGGCTTCGATCTGCGTCAGCGATTCGCGGCGCACGACCGGCTGCATGCGGATGCGCTTTTCGATCACCGCGTGGCGCCAGGGATGCAGGCCGCGGAACCCGAGGTCCTGCAGTTCGGCCTTGATCAGGTTCATGCCCAGGCGCTGCGCGATGGGCGCGTAGATCTCGAGCGTCTCGGTGGCGATGCGGCGACGCGCTTCGATGCTCTGTGCGCCGAGCGTGCGCATGTTGTGCAGGCGGTCGGCGAGCTTGATCAGGATCACGCGCAGGTCGCGCGCCATCGCCAGCAACATCTTGCGGAAGCTTTCGGCGGCCGCTTCCTGGCGGTCGCGGAACTGGAGCTTGTCCAGCTTGGTGACGCCGTCGACCAGGTCGGCCACGGTTTCGCCGAATTCCTTCGCGATCGCCAGCCGGGTGAGCGGCGTGTCCTCGATGGTGTCGTGCAGGATTGCGGCGATCAGCGTTTCGACGTCGAGGCGTTCCTCGGCCAGCACCGTCGCCACGGCGACGGGGTGCGTGATGTAGGGCTCGCCCGACTTGCGGGTCTGGCCGACATGCGCGGCGGCGCCGACGGCCCATGCCCGGCGCAGCAGGCCGAGTTGGTCATGCGGGAGGTAGGAGGCGGCCTTCTCCAGCGCGAGGACGTACTCGGGCACCACCGGGGTCGTCGGCGGATCGGCGAGCAGATGCGCGGGTTCGGGGGACGGCATGCGAGGAGCCTACCGCTTTTGCCCCCCATAACGAAAAGCCCCGCATCGCGGGGCTTGTCGTCGGTTCAATCGTCGCCCTTGGACATGTCGTCGTCGGCGACCACTTCGGCGGCGGCCCATTCGAGGGCTTCGCGCTCCTTGCGCTCGCGTTCGGCCTTGTCGACGGCATCGATGTAATCGGTGTCGATCTGGCGGGCGGCGATCTCGCGCAGGGCGAGGACCGTCGGCTTGTCGTTGGATTCGGAGTTGTCGATGCGGGGCTCGACGCCATTGGCGAGCTGGCGCGCGCGCTTGGCGGCCATCATCACGAGTTCGAAGCGGTTATCGACCACTTCCAGGCAATCTTCGACGGTAATGCGGGCCATGGGGCTCCGGGGCCTTGCGGCCTGGCTGACTTCAGAAGGGTCGCGATTGTAGGGGGGCGGCCGTTCCGGGTGCAAGCCGCTTCTTTGGAAATCAGGCAGTTACGTTCACGAAGCGGCCCCATCGTCCGCCAGCAGGGCCGCGATCAGGCCCCCGTGGCGCGCCTGCTGCATCGGCCGGCGCAGGCGGCTGGCCACGAAGATCGCGCACATCTCGTCGACGGCCGCGTCGAAGTGCTCGTTGACGATGACGTAATCGAACTCGTCGTAGTGCGACATCTCTTCACGGGCGGCGGCCAGGCGCTTGCGGATCGTGTCTTCGCTGTCCTGCGCCCGCTTGCGCATGCGCTGCTCGAGGGCTTCGCGCGAAGGCGGCAGGATGAAGACGCTCACCGCGTCCGGCACCTGCTTCTGGACCTGCTGCGCGCCCTGCCAGTCGATTTCCAGCAGCACGTCGTGCCCGGCCGCCAGTTGCGGTTCGACCGACTGCTTGGCCGTGCCCTTCCAGTCGCCATGCACGAGCGCGTGCTCGAAGAAGTCCCCCGCCGCCACCATGGCCTGGAACTGATCCGCGCTGACGAAGTGGTAGTGCTCGGCGTGCCGCTCGCCGGGGCGCGGGCCGCGCGAGGTGAAGGAGATCGACAGCCGGATGTTGGGGTCGCGCGCCAGGCACGCGTTGACGATGCTGGATTTGCCGGCGCCCGAGGGCGCGGCGACGATGAACAAGGTTCCGCGCATCGGGCTGCTCATTCGATGTTCTGGATCTGTTCGCGGATCTGGTCGATCAGCACCTTCAGCTCGACCGCCGCGTTGGACGTCCGCGCATCGACCGACTTGCTGCCGAGCGTATTGGCCTCGCGATTGAACTCCTGCAGCAGGAAATCCAGGCGCCGGCCGACCGGCTCCTTCTGCTTCAGCGCGCGCTTGAGCTCGGCCACGTGACTGTCGAGCCGGTCGAGTTCTTCGTCGACATCGAGCTTCTGCAGGCCCAGCACGAGTTCCTGTTCGAAGCGGCCCGGATCGACGGGCTGCGCCAGGTCCGCCAGTCGCGCTTCGAGCTTGACCTTCAACGCCGCGCGGATCTGCGGCACCAGCGTGCGCACGTCGGCGGCGATGCGGGCGATGGCGTCGTTGCGCTCGCCGATCACGGCGGCGAGGCTCGCGCCTTCGCGTTCGCGCGCGGCGACGAAATCGGAGATCACGCCATCCAGCAGCGCCAGTGCTTCGGCGTGCAGCGCGGCGGTATCGGTCGCGCGAGTGCCGAGCACGCCGGGGAATTGCAGCAGCTCGGTGAAGCCGACCTGCATCATCGGGAATTTGGGCAACATCTCGCGCGCGATGCCGGCCAGCTGGTCGACCACCGCGGCGTCCACGCGCAGCGACTCGCCGCCTTCCGGCGCGCGCAGGCGCATGCCGACGTCGATCTTGCCGCGCGACATCCGCGCGCCGATGCGTTCGCGCAGCGCCGGTTCCAGCGCGCGCAGGTCGTCGGGCAGCCGCGTGCCGATTTCGAGGAACCGGTGGTTCACCGAACGCAGCTCGCACGCCAGCGTGCCCCAGGGCGTCGTGCGCTCGCCGGAAGCGAAGGCGGTCATGCTGCGGATCACGTGGCGTCCAATGCGGTGCTGCCGGGGCGGCGGAGGGCGGATGGTAATCTAGCCGCCCGCATCCTGCGTTCCCCCCGGACCATTCCATGACCGTCGTGCGCCCCAGCGGCCGCATGCCCGAGCAATTGCGGGCGGTGTCCCTCCAGCGCGGCTTCACGCGCCATGCCGAAGGCTCGGTGCTCGTCTCCTTCGGCGACACGCGCGTGCTGTGCACCGCCAGCGTCGACAACAAGGTCCCGCCGTTCCTGCGCGGCAAGGGCGAAGGCTGGGTCACGGCCGAGTACGGCATGTTGCCCCGCGCCACGCACACGCGCTCCGACCGCGAGGCCGCGCGCGGCAAGCAGGGCGGCCGCACGCTCGAGATCCAGCGCCTGATCGGCCGCGCGTTGCGCGCCTGCGTCGACCGCACCGCGCTGGGCGAGCGCACCATCACGCTCGACTGCGACGTCCTGCAGGCCGACGGCGGCACGCGCACGGCCGCCATCACCGGCGCGTACGTCGCGCTGGTCGACGCGGTCCGCCAGTTGCGGTCGCGCCGCGAAATCACGAAGGACCCGATCTTCGGCGCCGTGGCCGCCGTGTCCGTCGGCATCTACAAGGGCGTGCCGGTGCTCGATCTCGACTATGCCGAGGACAGTGGCTGCGACACCGACATGAACGTCGTGATGAACGACGGCGGCGGCTTCATCGAATTGCAGGGCACGGCCGAGGGCCACGCCTTCCGCCGCGACGAACTCGACCGCCTGCTCTCGCTCGCCGAGGGCGGCATCGCGCAACTGCTCGCCGCGCAGCGCGAGGCGTTGGCGCAAGGGTGAACGCGGTGCGCAAGCTGGTGCTCGCGAGCGGCAATGCAGGCAAGTTGGTCGAGTTGCGCGATCTGCTGGCCGACGCGGGCCTGGATTTGCACGCGCAGTCGGAGTTCGGCGTGCAGGATGTCGACGAGACCGGCCTGACCTTCGTCGAGAACGCCTTGCTCAAGGCGCGCCACGCCGCGCGCGAAACCGGCTTGCCGGCGCTTGGCGATGATTCGGGGCTGTGCGTCGACGCCCTCGGCGGTGCACCCGGCCTGTATTCGGCGCGCTACGCCGGCACGCATGGCGATGCGCGGGCGAACATCGCCAAGTTGCTCGATGCGCTGCGCGACGTGCCCGATGAACGCCGCACCGCGCATTTCCATGCGGTCGTCGTCCTGCTGCGCACGCCCGACGACCCGCAGCCGATCATCGCCGAAGGCCGCTGGCCGGGACGCATCCTGCATGCGCCGCGCGGTGCGGGGGGATTCGGGTACGACCCGGTGTTCCTCGATCCGTCGCTGGGCGCATCGGCCGCCGAACTCGACGCGGCCACCAAGCATGCGCGCAGCCATCGCGGCCTGGCGCTGTCCACGTTGCGCGCGCGTTTGCACGAACTCTGATCCCGCAGTCCGATGTCGCTCCTCACGCCCCCGCTGTCGTTGTACGTCCACCTGCCATGGTGCGTGCGCAAGTGCCCGTATTGCGATTTCAACTCGCATGAAGCGCGCGGCGCGTTGCCGTTCGCGGCGTACGTCGATGCGTTGATCGCCGACCTCGACCAGGACCTGCCGCTCGCGTGGGGACGCGTGGTGCATTCGGTGTTCTTCGGAGGCGGCACGCCGTCGCTGTTCCCCGCCGAAGCGATCGATGCGTTCCTGCAGCAGGCGAGCGCGCGGTTGCGCATCGCGCCGGGTGCGGAGATCACGCTGGAGACCAACCCCGGCACGGCGGAACACGGGCGTTTCGAGGGATATCTCGCCGCCGGCGTGAACCGTTTGAGCTTCGGCATCCAGAGTTTCGACGACGGCTGCCTGCAACGCCTCGGCCGCATCCACGACAGTCGCGAGGCCGACAGCGCGGTGAAACTCGCGCAGGACGCCGGCTTCGACAACATCAACCTCGACCTGATGTACGCACTGCCCGAGCAGACGCTCGCGATGGCGGTCGAGGACGTGGAGCGCGCGCTCGCGCTGCAGCCGGTGCACCTGTCGCATTACCAGCTCACGCTGGAACCCAACACCGTGTTCGCCGCGCGCCCGCCGCAGGGCGTGCCGGGCCTCGACGAAAGTTGGGACATCCAGGAAGCCTGCCAGGCGCGCATCGCGCAGGCGGGCTTCGAGCACTACGAAGTGTCGGCCTACGCGCGGCCGGGCCGGCAGTCACAGCACAACCTCAATTACTGGCGCTTCGGCGATTACCTCGGCATCGGCGCCGGGGCGCACGGCAAGCTCACGCTCGGGGCCTCGCAATCGGTACTGCGGCGCTGGAAGGTCAAGCACCCCACCGAGTACCTGGTGAAGGCGGGCTCGCCGGCCAGCATCGGCGGGGACGAAACGCTGACCGCGGCGCGCTTGCCCTTCGACTACATGCTCAATGCCCTGCGCCTGCATGAAGGCTTCAGCCTCGAGGCCTTCGAGGCGCGCACCGGGCTGCCGCGGGCATCCATCGCCCCGCAACTGCGGCAAGCCATTGAACGGGGATGGCTGACGGTCGACCCGGCCGGCCGCGTGCGGCCCACCGAGCTGGGCCGGCGCTTCACCAACGACGTGATCGAACTGTTCCTCGCCGACGACTGAGTCCGCCCCAGTGGCGGGCGTCACGACGGCGTGTTATCTAGCAGTTAACCGTTCCGCGCGAGCGACCGATGCCCGTTTCGTTCGACCTGCCCGGCACCCATACGCCTCCGGCCACCCTGGCCTCCACGAACCTGCCGCGCCGAGTGCGCCGGGTGATGGAGCACCTCCTCAGCTTCGTTTCCGACGAGATGGCCCGCCATCTCTCGCAGATGCTCAACGAGGCCGAGCAACAGCTCTTCCGCCTCGCCGACCATGCGCGAAACCCCGGCATCCAGGCGGGGCACATGGAAACGCTGCGCACGCTCCGCCTGAACCGGGCGGACCTCGTGCCGCGTTACCTGATCGGCCTGGAAGCGGCGCTGGCCTCGGTCCGCGACCCCAAGCTCTCGCAGAAGATCGGCACGACCGGCTCCAAGCCCCCCTCGTTCCGCAACCTGAGCCTGGTCGACGACGACTCGATGGACGAAGAGTCGGTGCTGCGCGACATCGCGCTGCGCCACGAATCCCGCGCCAGCCTGCCCCTGCACCTGCTCGGCCAGCGCATGGGCGTGCTCGCCGGCGCGCCGGCCTTCGACGCCGAGCGCCTGCCGGTCGGCCCGCAGATGCTGGGCCGCATCCTGCGCGAAGCGACCAACGCCTTGCAGATCGGGCTCGAAGCGCGCCTGTTGCTGTTCCGCACGTTCGATCGCGTGGTGATGGTGCATTACACGCACCTGGCCGAAACGATGAACGCGCTGCTGGAACGCGACGGCATCCTCCCGAGCCTGGCCTACGTCCCGCTCCGCCTGCGCCCGACGGTGCAGAACGCCAAGCCGCAGCCGCGCAAGGAAAAAGTGGCGCCGCCGCCCGGCACGGGCGGGGGTGGCGGTGGTGGTGGCGGTTCCGCCGGCGATGGCTCGAGCTTCGCGCTCGGCGGCGGCGATGAGGTTCCGCATCCGTCGGCGCCGGCCACGCAGGCCAGCGAATCCGAGGGCGACACCGGTGCCGCGCAACCGCGCGTCGGTGGCGCACGCAACCGCGTCATGGGCGCCCGCGAACAAGCCCGCCCGCACACCGCATGGATGGGCGAGTCCGAGGACGGCGACCCGGGCTACGACGAAGCGCAGGCCTTCGCACTGCTGCAGCAATTGCTGTCCGGCCGCCGCGACCTGATCGGCAAGTTGCGGCCGGGCCGCCCGGAACGCGCGCGCCAGGAACTCACCACGCCGGACCTGCTGCGCGCGCTCGACTCCATCGGCCCCACGCCGGCCACCTCGCCCACCGGGAGCCCGCGCAGCCTGCTCGACATCAAGCAGACGCTGCTCGCGCAGTCGCGCCAGGTGCATGGCAAGGGCGCGGCGTTCTCGCGCGAAGACAACGACGCGTTCGAACTGCTCGGCATGCTGTATTCGCAGATCGAGCGCGAAGTGCGGCGCGACACGCCCGCCGTCGGCCTGCTGGGCCGCCTGCAGGTGCCGCTGTTGCGCGTGGCGTTGCAGGACCGCGCGTTCTTCGTGCGCCAGCAGCATCCTGCGCGCCAGCTGCTCAACGCGGTCGCCGAATCCGGCGCCACTTGGCTCGGCGACGAGGAAGTCGATCCGCAACTCGTGCACTCGCTGCGCAGCGCGGTCGAACACGTCGTCCAGAATTTCCGCGAAGACCCGCAGGCCTTCGAAACCGCCAACCGCGAACTGCAGGGCAGCCTGCAACAACTCGCGCGCAAGGCCGAAGTCACCGAGCGCCGCCATGTCGAAGCGGCGCGCGGCAAGGAAAAACTCGAACTCGCCAAGCGCCGTTCGACCGAAGTCATCGAAGCCTCGGTGCGCGACCAGCGCCTGCCGAAGTTCGTGCGCGCGCTGCTCAACCAGGCGTGGGCCGACGTGCTCACCCTGTCGCTGCTGCGCCACGGCGAGGACTCCGAAGAGTGGCAGCGCCAGCTCGAAGCCACGCGCCACATCGTCGCGGCCACCACCGGCAAGGCAACGGGCGAAACCGATCCGCAGCTCACCCAGCAGATCGAAAGCTCGCTGGTCCAGGTCGGTTACCACATCGATGAAGCCGCGGCGATCGCACGCCGGCTGACGACGGGCATCGCGGAAGACGAAGACGATCCGGCCTCGCGCACGGAACTGGCGATGAAGCTCAAGGCGCGCGCGCGCCTGGGCGAAGACAGCGACACGCCGAAGCCGAAGCTGCCGCCGCGCACCCCCGACGAGCAGGCCGCGTACGAACACCTGCGCACCCTGCCCTTCGGCACGTGGTTCGAGTTCAACACCAACCAGCAGGGCGACAAGGTGCGCCGCCGCCTGTCCTGGTTCAGCCCGGTCACCGACAACGCGTTGTTCGTGAACCAGCGCGGCCAGCGCCTGGGCGAGCAGTCGCTCGACAGCCTGGCGCGCATGATCGCGATCGGCCAGGCCTACATCGTCACGGCCGACAAGGGCCGCCTCGTCGACCGCGCGTGGCAGGCCGCGCTCAGCGCGCTGCGCAGTTTCGCCGGCGGCGGCAAGGACAAGGAAAAGGACAAGGAGGTCGGCGCATGATCGACGAATTCCGCCGTGCCAAGCGCCGCAAGGTCGCCGACACGGTGATCGTGGTGGACACGATGGTCGATGCGGTCGTCGGCCGCCTGGGCAACCTGTCGGAAACCGGCATGTTGCTGATGGCCAACACGCAGATGCAGGAAGACGCGCTGTACCAGTTCCGCTTCAACCTCAACGACGCGCAGGGCCGCGAAGCCCCGATCGAAGTCGGCGCGCACCTGCTCTGGCAGGACGCGGCGCACGCTTCGGGCCAGCGCTGGAGCGGCTTCCGCTTCATCACGGTGCCGGACGACCACATGAAGCAGTTGCGTGAATGGATCGACGGGCCGGGAGGCCAGTTCGAATAAACGCCGGGCGCCGTGCGTTGGGGCAGAATTGGGGTCCCCACCGCACCACGAGCGCCCGCCATGCGTCCCGACCTGTCCGTTCTCTACGCCGACCACCTCGACACGCTCAAGCAGCGCGCGGATGAAGCGTTGCAACGCGGCGGGTTCGACGCGCTCGTCGTGCCGAGCGGGCGACTGCACTTCCAGTACTTCGACGACCGCGACTATCCCTACGCGGTGAACCCGCAGTTCAAGGCGTGGTTGCCGCTGGTGCGCGTGCCCGACAGTTGGCTGGTGTACCAGCCGGGCCAGCGGCCGAAGGTGATCTACCTGCAGCCGTTCGATTACTGGCACGTCGTGCCGAGCGCGCCGTCGGGCGATTGGGTCGAACACATGGACGTCGCGATCATCCGCAAGCCGGAAGAGGCGGCGCAGCACCTGCCGAAGGACATCGCGCGCTGCGCGATCCTCGGCGAGCCGCAAAGCGCGCTGGGCGACTACGTGCCGAACAATCCGGTGCCGGTGGTGGCGTATCTCGAATATCACCGCGCGTTCAAGACGCCGTACGAGGTCGAGATGATGCGCGCCGCCAGCCGCATCGGCGTGCGCGCGCATCGCGCCGCCGAGCGTGCGTTCCGCGCGGGCGCGAGCGAATTCGGCATCCACCTGGCCTATTGCCAGGCCGCGCAGCAGGATGCCAACGACCTGCCCTACTCCAACATCGTCGCGCTCAACGAGCATGGCGCGGTGCTGCATTACACCGACCGCGACCGCATGCCGCCCAAGCCGGTGCGCAGCTTCCTGATCGATGCCGGCGCGAGCTTCGATGGCTACGCGTGCGACATCACGCGCACCTATTCCAACGACACCAGCGACGAGTTTCAGGCGCTGATCGACGCGGTGGACCGCGCGCAACTGGCGATGTGCGACCAGGTGCGCAACGGGTTCGACTACCGTCGATTGCACCTGGATGCGCATCTGTCGTTGTCGCGCATCCTGAAGGACTTCGGCCTGATCACGGTGACACCGGAAGTCGCGGTGGAGACGGGCGTGAGTTCGGCGTTCTTCCCGCACGGCATCGGCCACGGGATCGGGTTGCAGGTGCACGATGTCGCCGGTTTCGCGGAAAGCGACCGCGGCGGCACGCTGCCGAAACCCGACGGACATCCGTACCTGCGCCTGACGCGGGCGCTTGCGCCGGGGATGGTCGTGACCATCGAGCCGGGCCTTTACTTCATCGACATGCTGCTGGAACAACTGAAGGACCGCGGCCTCGGTCCGAGCGTCGATTGGGCGCGCGTCGATGCGTTCCGCCCGTTCGGCGGGATCCGGATCGAAGACGACGTGGTGTGCACGGACGGCGCGCCGATCAACCTGACGCGAGAGGCCTTCGCCGCTTAAGCGCCGGCCATGAACGCTTCGATCTCGTCGGCGTCGCGCACGAGCGCGTCGGTGAGGATGCGGTGGCCGTCGTTGGTGACCAGCACGTCGTCTTCCGTGCGGATGCCGATGCCGCGCCACTTCGCGTGCACGCTCTTGTCGTCGGGCGCGACGTACAGCCCGGGCTCGATGGTGAACACCATGCCCGGCTCGAGCAGGCGCGACTCGCCGTCGATGCGGTATTCGCCGACGTCGTGCACGTCCAGTCCGAGCCAGTGGCCGGTCTTGTGGCGATAGAAGCGGCGATACGCGCCGTCGGCGATCGCCTTTTCCAGGCGCCCCTTCAATAGCCCGAGGCGCAGCAAGCCTTCGGTCAGTGTTTCGACCGCGGCCACGTGCCCGGCTTCGTATGGCATGCCGGGCCGCGCCTTCGCCAATGCCGCGCGCTGCGCCGCGCCCACGAGGTCGTGCAGCGCGCGCTGTTCCTTCGAGAACCGTCCGTCGACCGGGAAGGTGCGCGTGATGTCGGCGGCGTAGTTACGGTATTCCGCGCCGGCGTCGATCAACACGAGATCCCCCGCGCGCGCCGTCGCGTTGTTCGCGCGGTAGTGCAGCACGCAGGCATTCACGCCGGCGCCGACGATGCTGCCGTACGCGGCGTCGGCGTCGTTGGCGCGGAACACGCGCTCCAGCTCGGCCTGCAACTCGAATTCGCGCACGCCCGCGCGCGAAGCGCGCATCGCCGCCTGGTGCGCCTGCACGCTGATGTCGGCGGCGCGCTGCATCAACTTGATTTCGTCGTTCGACTTGAACAGTCGCATCTCGTCGAGCAGGTGCCCGAGGGCGAGGAATTCGTGTGGCGGCTGCGCGCCCGACCTCACCTGCGCGCGCACGCGGTTGAGCCAGCCGATCAGCTTGAGGTCGAACTCCGCGTCTCGACCGAAGTGGTAGTACACGCGCGTCCGGCCTTCGAGCAGGCCGGGGAGGATTTCGTCGAGGTCGGCGATCGGATACGCATCGTCCATGCCGTAGGCATCGACCGCGCCTTCCTGCCCGGCGCGCGGGCCGTCCCACGCTTCGCGATCAGGATCGCGCTCGCGGCAGAAGAGGATGGTCTCGCCGTGCTTGCGGCCGGGCACGAGGACGAGCACGGCTTCGGGTTCAGGAAATCCGGTGAGGTACCAGAAGTCGGAATCCTGTCGATACGGGTAGTGCGTGTCGCGGCTGCGCACGCGTTCGGGCGCGGCGGGCAGGACGAGGATCGCGTCGTCGCCAGCCATGCGCATGAGTTGCCGGCGGCGGCGGTGGAACGCCGCACCCGGCAGCGTGATCGGGCGTTGCGGCTTGGCGGCCATCGTCAGTTGAACTGCTGGCGATGGCGCGGGGCAAGCACGCAGTCCCCATGCAGCAACAGGACTGCGACGCGCACGAACTCCTCGATCTCGGCGAGGGCTTCCTCGTCGTCTTCGTCGCCGTCGTCCTGCGGGGTGGCGGCGGCGAGCTTTGCCAGGTCCGCCAGCGCTTCGCTGCCCTCTTCCGACAACGGCGGATTCTCGCCGACGGCCAGGCCGAAGGCGCCGAGGAAGCCGCGACACCAATCGAACAACGCGCCGCTGCGCTCGCCCAGCGTGGCGTCGGCTTCGGGAAGCAGCAGTTCGAATGCGAAGCCGCGGTCGTCCAACTGGCCCGTGCTGGCCACGCGCAGTGCATCGAGCGGCGTGCCCTCCGCGATTTGCGGCAGTGCGTCATCGGCCATCACGCGGGCCAGCCAGTCCGGGGAATCGGCCCCGCCGCCGGCGAACCAGCCCGTCAGGGACCCGTGCATTTCCGCCGGCGATACACCCAGGCGCTGGGCTGCGATTGCATCGTGGACGGACGACCAGCTCGGCAAGGCGACATCGGACACTGCGGGGCTCCTTCGCGCAGGGCCGCAGTGTACCGCTTGGTTTGCGCCGCGGCGGCCGTTGGCCGCACACTCCGGACGAGCCACCGGGATGCGGAGCCCGTGCGCCTGTCGATCTTCGATCCATCCACCCGCGCCGGGGAGCGTGTCGCGGGCGTGTTGTTCGCTCTTGCGCTGGCGTTGATCGCCCCGGCGGCATCGACGTGGGCGGCCACCCGCGATTTCCATTTCCGCAACATCGGCAGCGAGCACGGGCTGGCGCAGAACACCGTCACCGCCTTCGCGCAAGACCTCGACGGCTTCGTGTGGGTCGGCACGCAGGGCGGCCTGCACCGCTACGACGGCCAGCGTTACCACCTCTTCCGCCACGACCCGCGCGATCCCGCCTCGCTCCCCGACAGCTACGTCACCGCGCTGGCGATCGAAGGGCGCGATGCGGTGTGGGTCGGTACGTATTCGGAGTTCGTCGCGCGGCTCGACCTGCACGATGGCGCGATCAAGCGCTTCGCGATCGACGGCGGCGCCGCCCTGCCCGGTTCGCCGCGCAAGCAGGTGCTCGCACTGTTGCCGGTGGACGGACAGTTGTGGGTCGGCACGCAGGCCGGCCTGGTGCGGTTCGACCCGAAGACCGGCAAGAGCCGGGATCTGCTGACGCTCGACCCGCGCAACGTCGCGACCTCGCCGCAGCAGGCGTTGCTGCGCGATCGCGATCGCGCGGTGTGGTTCGGCAGCGCGTCGGGGCTGTATCGATTCGGCGCGGGCGGCGGTTCGGAACGCATCGCCGAAGGCGCCGTGCATTCGATGGGCTTCGATCGCGACGGGCGTTTGTGGATCGGCCGCGCCGACGGCTTGTATCGCCTGCGCGACGACGGGCGTGCGCTGCTGCACGTATGGCCCGGCGCCGACAGCGGCGAGGTGAATCCCGACGTGCGCGCGATCGTGCAGGCGCCCGACCGCCGCCTGTGGATCTCGGTGTTCGGCGATGGCCTGCGGCGCATGGACGTCGACGGCGGCCACGTGCAGGCGCTGCGGGAGAACTGGATGCAGGGCGCGCTGTCGGAAAGCGCGATCGGCAAGTTGATGCTCGACCGCGGCGGCGCGCTGTGGGTCGGCGGGCAGTTCCGCGGGCCGTCGGTGACCGATCCGCTCGGCACGCGCTTCCGCTACCTGGCCGGCGGCGAGCCCCGCAATTTCGCCTCGGGCGTGGCGGGCAACAGCGTGCGGGCGATCGTCGAGGACGATGCGCGGCAGTGGTGGTTCGGCACCGACAACGGCGAGCTGTACCGCAGCGACGCGCGCGGCGATTCGCTGGCGCCGGTCGAAGCCTTCACCGCGACGTTCCCTTCGGGCCCGGGTTACCTGCTGCGCGTGATGGGCTTCGCGCGCGGCGAAGCCGGCAAGCTGTGGATGGCGACCACGCGCGGCCTCGGCACGATCGACACGCGCACCGGCGTCCTCGCGCAGGTCCCGCTGGCCGGTTACCCCGACGTGCAACTGCGGTCCATCGCGCGCGACGACGACGGCACGCTGTGGATCGGTTCGCAATTGCGCGGCCTGCTGCACTTCGACCCGGGCAGCGGGCGCGTGCGTGCGTACATGGCGCGCGGCAATTCGCCGGAGCCGTCCACCGTCCACGTGGTGACGGTCGACCGCAACCACCGCGTGTGGGCCGGTTCGAGCGACGGCCTGCAACTGCTGGAGCCGGTTGCGGGACGCATGCGCGTGTTCCGCCATGCACCCGACGCGCCGCAGAGCCTGGCGGGCAATCTGGTGCGCGCCGTGCTCGAAGCCTCCGACGGCACGATCTGGATCGGCACGCATTCGGGCCTGAGCCGCGTGCGCGAGGAAGGCAACGAGATCCGCTTCGAACATCCGCTCGACGCCGCGCTCGGTGCGCGTCCCGTGCCGGTGGTGTTCTCCATCGCCGAATCGCCGCAGGGCCTGTTGTGGCTCGGCACCGACGCCGGCCTGATGCGCTTCGATCCCGCGCACAACGCCGTGCGCACGTTCGGCATGGCCGACGGCGTGCAGGACCTCGAATTCAACGGCGGCTCGGCGGCGCGGTTGCGCGATGGGCGATTGCTGTTCGGCGGTGTGCGCGGGCTGAACCTGTTCGACCCGCGCATGGTGCATGACAGCGCCTACATGCCGCCGGTGCGCCTGTTGTCCGCGCGTTTCAGCGCAGGCGCGGCCACCGACCAGGACTTGGCGTGGCAGCCCGAACGCATCGACGTGCCCAGCGACGCCGGCCTGCTGCGCCTGCGCGTGGGTGCGCTGGACTTCGCCGACGGCGGCAACATCCGTTATCGCTACAAGCTCGAAGGCTTCGACACCGACTGGATCGACAACGGCGCGGTGCCCGAGATCACCTACACGCGCGTGCCGCCGGGCGACTACACGTTCCTGGCGCAGGCCACCAACCGCGACGGCGTGTGGAACGCGCAATCGCTGCGCCTGCCGGTGCACGTGGCGCCGCCGATGTGGCGACATCCGTTCGCACTGCTCGCCTATGCGGTCGCGGGCCTGTTGCTGGTCGGCGGCGTCGCGTGGCTGATCGTGCAGCGCCGGCGCCGCGAGAAGGTGTATTTCGCGCAGATCCGCGACCGCGAGGAACGCCTGCAGCTCGCGCTGTGGGCCTCGGGCGAGATGTTCTGGGACTACGACCTGGCGCGCGGCGAGATGCGCAGCATGCGCACGTCGGAAAGCGATGCGGCGCGCCCGGGCATCGCGGTGCAGTCGGAAGTCGACCAGCGCCACGAGATCCACGACGACGATCTGCCGCGCGTGCTCGAACGCCTGAAGCAGCACCTGCGCGGCGAAACGCCCCTGTTCCTCTCCGAACACCGCGTGCGCGGGCCGAACGGCGCATGGACGTGGGTGCGCGCGCGCGGCCGCGTCGTCGAACGCGGGCCCGACGGCCGCGCCCTGCGCGTGGCCGGCACCGCGCGCGACATCACCGCGGGGCGCGCCGCCGAGCGCGAACGCCGCATCGCCACCGAAGTGCTGCGCAGCATGTCCGAAGCGGTGGCGGTGCTCGACCGCGACTTCCAGTTCGTATCGGTCAACCCGGCCTTCAGCCGCATCAGCGGTTACAACGAGACCGAAGTCATCGGCAAATCCGCCAGCCTGCTGGACAGCGCGCAGCACGACCCGGACTTCTACCGCCAGACCCGCGCCGAAGTCGTCCGCAACGGCCGCTGGAGCGGCGAGATGTGGCAGCAGCGCAAGGACGGCGAAGAGTTCCTGTGCTGGATCGAAAGCAGCGCGGTGCTCGATGCCGGCGGCCAGCGCAGCCATTACGTCGCGGTGTTCACAGACATCACCGACAAGAAGCGCGCCGAGCAGGAACTGCGTTACCTGGCGAACTACGACACGCTGACGAGCTTGCCGAATCGCGCCTTGCTGTCCGAGCGCCTGTCGCGCGCCATCGTGCGCGCGCGCCGCCAGGAAAGCCGCATCGCGGTGCTGTTCCTCGATCTCGACCGTTTCAAGGACATCAACGATTCGCTCGGCCACGCGGCGGGCGACCGCATCCTGCGCGCCACCGCGGCGCGTTTGCAGCAGACGGTGGGCCCGCAGCACACCGTCGCGCGCCTGGGCGGCGACGAGTTCACCGTCGTGCTGGAAAACATCGACACGCCGGAGGAAGCGGAGAAGATCGCGCGCGAGATCATCACTTCGTTCGAAGCACCGCTGGACATCGACGAGACGCAGGACGTCGCGATCACCCCGTCGATCGGCATCAGCCTGTATCCCGACAACGCCGCGGTGCCCACCGACCTGCTCAAGCACGCCGACACCGCGATGTACCAGGCGAAGGCCGCGGGCCGCCGCATCTACATGCGCTACACCGAGTCGATGGAGATCGCGATCCGTCGCCGCGCGACCATCTCCGCCGCGCTGCGCAAGGTGCTCGACCGCAACGAGCTGCGCCTGGTGTTCCAGCCGAAGTTGTCGCTGCCGCAGGCGCGCATCACGGGCGTGGAAGCGCTGCTGCGCTGGACGAGCCCGGAGTACGGCGAGATTCCGCCGGCGCAGTTCATTCCGCTGGCCGAGGAAAGCGGGCTGATCCTGGAAATCGGCGAATGGGCGCTGCGCGAGGCGTGCCACACGCTCAAGCGCTGGCGCGCGAACGGCCTGGACCGCCTGACGATGGCGGTGAACGTCTCGGCCCTGCAATTGCTGCGCGGCGACCTGCCCGCGGTGGTGGCGCGCGTGCTCGAAGACACCGGCGTGCCTGCCGAGTACCTCGAACTCGAGCTCACCGAAAGCGTGGTCATGTCCAACGCCGCGCAAACGGCGGTGACGCTGCAGGCGATCCGCGAACTGGGCGTGCAGCTGGCGGTCGACGACTTCGGCACCGGGTATTCGTCGCTGGCCTACCTCAAGCGCCTGCCGATCACGACGCTGAAGATCGACAAGGAGTTCATCGGCGACCTCACCCGCGACGCCGACGACGAGGCGATCACCAGCACGGTCATCACGATGGCGCACTCGCTGGGCCTGAACGTCGTGGCCGAGGGCGTCGAGGAAGAAGCGCAGGTCCTGTTCCTCCGCGCGCACCGCTGCGACGAGATCCAGGGGTACTGGCTCTCGCAGCCGCTGGACGCGCACCGCTGCCTCGGCCTGATCCGCACCTGGGCGCCGGACCTCAATGCGGCGGTCATTCCGTGAACGGCGCCGGCCGCCCGCGCCTTGACCACCCCCGCCCCCCTGCCTAACCTCAGCGCATGGACACGGCCGACTCCCTCGCCCAACTGCAGGCCCTGGCCGCGCGCATCGACCAGCTCGCCGCGCTCGCGCAGCGGCTGACCGAGGAAAACCGCAGCTTGCGCGCGCAGCAGGAACAACTGGCCGGCGACCGCGCGCAACTGCTCGCGAAGAACGAACAGGCACGCTCGCGCGTGGAAGCGATGATCACGCGCTTGAAGTCGCTGGAGCAGCACACGTGAGCAAGGGCAACGAGCCGGTCACCATCCGCGTGCTGGATCGCGAATACACGGTGGGCGTCGAGCCCGACGAGCGCGACAGCCTGGTCGCCGCCGCGAAGTTGCTCGATGCGAAGATGCGCGAGATCCGCGGCACCAACAAGTTGGCGGCGGTGGACCGCATCGCCGTGCTCGCCGCGCTGAACCTCGCGCACGAACTGCAACAGGCGCGCAGCGACACCGACCGCCGCGAGCGCGAACTGGCGAAGACCGTCGGCGCGATGCAGCGGCGCCTCGACGATCTGTTCGACACGCCGCCGGCCTGAAGCCCATGCGCACGCGTGTCGTGTCGAGACCGCGTGCACGAAAAAACTTTCGACGCGTCCACAACTGAATCCACGCCATGCCTCGACCGACGAACGGACTTTCGTCTTTCGACCGCGGCGCTATACTGCGCCCTGCGTCCTCTGCTGTGTCGACGGCGCGCGCAAACATTCACCTTGTCCCTTTAAGACGACACCGGGGATGTAGCGGAGACCGGGTGTGCAAGTCCGCCACGAGCGGGAAGCCCGATGGTCGCCAAACGTTCCCACTTGAACCTCGGGTTCAAGGTCGTTTCGCGCGCATCTTCACGGCGGAGGATGTTCTTTTTCCATGACGTTCTCGCGCGACACTCTCCGCAGGGAACTCCGCGCGCGGCGTCGCGCCATTCCCGCGCCCGCGCGCATCGCCGCGGCCGACGCGCTCGCCCATCGCCTCCTTTCGCTTCCCTTCGCACCGGTGTCCGGGCACGTCGCCGGTTACTGGGCGATGGATGGCGAAATCGCGTTGTCGTCCTGGCAACTGCGCCTGCCGCGTGGCTGCACGTATTGCCTGCCGGTGCTGCACGAGGACGGGTTGCTGCGCTTCGCGCCATGGCGCGGCGGCGCGGCGCTGGTGTCCAACAAGCACGGCATTCCCGAACCCGACGTTCCGCCGGCCTCGCTGCTGCCCGCAGAAGCGATGGCATTCGTCGTCGCGCCGCTCGTGGCGTTCGACGCCCGCGGCCATCGCCTGGGCATGGGAGGCGGCTGGTACGATCGCACCTTCGCGTTCCGCCGCGACCACGGTGCGCCGCCGCACCTGGTCGGCGCCGCGTTCGCCGCGCAACAAGTCGACACCGTCTCGCCGCAACCGTGGGACATGCCGCTCGATGCATTGTGCAGCGAATCGGACACGCATCTTTTTGAAACGGTTCCCGCCCGATGAGTTCAAAGCGCCGCTACTGGCTGATGAAGACCGAGCCGGACACGTTCTCGATCGACGACCTGGAGCGTGTGCGCGTCGAACCCTGGAACGGCGTGCGCAACTACCAGGCGCGCAACCACATGCGCGCGATGCAGCCGGGCGACGGCGTATTCCTCTATCACTCCAGTTGCGCGGTGCCGGGCATCGCGGGTTTGGCGAAGGTCGCCACCGCGGCGTATCCGGATCCGACGCAGTTCGACAAGAAATCCGACTACTACGATCCAAAGAGCACGCGGGAGGAACCGCGCTGGTCGCTGGTGGACGTGGAGTTCGAGCGCAAGTTCGCGCAGCCGATCACGCTGGAAACCATCAAGGCGCATGCCGATCAATTCGACGGGGAGTTTGCGCTGATCCGCCGCGGCAACCGTTTGTCCGTGCTGCCGGTGACCGCCGCGCAGTGGAAGCAACTCTTGAAACTGGAACAACGCTGATGAGCGAAGCCAAGCGACTGGCGGGCGAGAAGGCGATCGATTACGTCGAGGACGGGATGATCGTCGGGGTGGGCACGGGGTCGACCGTCGCCTTCTTCATCGATGCGCTCGCGCGCATCAAGGACCGCATCGCGGGGACGGTGTCGAGTTCGGAGCAGAGCACGCAACGCTTGCGCGCGCACGGCATCGAAGTGCTGGATCTGAATTCCACCGGGCCGTTGTCCTTGTACGTCGACGGCGCGGACGAGTGCGACGGGCACAAGCGCCTGATCAAGGGCGGCGGCGCGGCGCTCACGCGCGAGAAGATCATCGCCGAGGCGAGCAAGACGTTCGTTTGCATCATCGATCCGGCCAAGCGCGTCGACGTGCTGGGCAAGTTCCCGTTGCCGGTCGAAGTGATCCCGATGGCGCGCAGCCTGGTGGCGCGCGAGATCCTGGCGCGCACCGGCGCGCAGCCGGTGTGGCGCGATGGCGTCACCACCGACAACGGCAACTGGATCCTCGACGTGCACGGCCTGGCGATCGTCGACCCGGTGGGCCTGGAGCGCGAGTTGAACCAGATCCCCGGCGTGGTGTCGGTCGGGCTGTTCGCGCGGCGGCCGGCGGACGTCGTGATCGTCGGCGGAGAGCCGCCAATCGTGCTGTGAGGGCTGCTTGGCTCGACAGCTAAGTCGTTGATTCATCTACTGGAACGGCCGTAGCGACGGCCGCTTCCACTTCCCGTCGCCGGTGTTAGTATTGTTACTAACCATGCGACATTTCCCTCTCCCATTCCGTCTTTCTCTCCTTGATCGAGGGCATCGCGCATGAGCGCGGTGATTGCCCTCGACGGCTTGCTGGCAGCACGGCGCGTCTGGCGCGGACAACCGACGACACAGGCGCCGGCCGATGCCGTCGCCACCGGATGGAACGCGCTCGACGCGGTGCTGCCCGGCGGCGGCTGGCCGGCGGCGGCGCTCAGCGAAATCCTGTTGCCGGCCGATGGCGTCGGCGAGTTGCGCCTGGTGTGGCCGGCGCTCGCACGGTTGAGCAAGGGCGACGGGGTCATCGCGATCGTCGCGCCGCCGTATCGCGCGCATGCACCGGCGTGGCAATCGGCGGGTTTGCGCCACGAATCGCTGCAGGTCGTCGACGCCAATCCGCGCGATGCGTTGTGGGCCGCCGAACAATGCCTGCGCTCCGGCGCGTGCGCGGCGGTGTTGTGCTGGCCGCGATCCGCCGACGACCGCGCATTGCGCCGCCTGCAGGTCGCCGCCGAAACCGGGCGCACGCCGGGCTTCGCATTCCGCGACGCGCATGCGGCCTTGAATCCCTCGCCCGCGCCGTTGCGCATCGCGATCGAAACCGCGCCGCACCGCGTGCGTGTCCTGAAGTGCCGCGGCGCATTGGCGCCGCCCTCGCCCTTCCCCTTCCCCGCGACTTCGACGGCGGGATGAGGGGCCGCCATGCAGTGGGCGTGCGTGTTGCTGCCGCAACTGGCGATGGACGGTGTCCTTCGCCGACTCGAAACGCCGGACGCGGCTGCGATCGCACTCGTCGAAGGACCGGTGCAGAAACGCACGCTGCATTCGGTGACGCCGGCCGCGCGCATGCTCGGCTTGCGCCCGGGGTTGTCGCTGGCTGCGGCGCAGGCGTTGAGCACGCAGTTCCAGGCGGTCGATTTCGATCCTGAGGCGGCCGAGCGCGAGCGCGCATTGCTCGCGGCATGGGCCTATCGCTTCAGCTCGCAGGTGAGCACGGATTTGCCGCATGCGTTGTTGCTCGAAGTCGGGCACAGCCTGCGCTTGTTCGGGCCGTGGCCGCGCCTGGAAGCGCGCATGCGCGAGGAATTGCGCGCGCTCGGATTCCGGCATCGCATCGCCGCCGCATCCAATCCGCATGCGGCGCGGGTGCTGGCGAACGTGCACGACGGGCTGGCGGTCGACGAACACACCTTGCGCAATGCGCTCGGCCAGTTGCCGCTCGAACGCAGCGGGTTGCCGCAACCGGTGGCCTTCGCGCTTTCGCGCATGGGCTTGCGCAAGTTGCGGCAGGTGTTCGACCTGCCGCGCGATGCAATCGCGCGCCGCTTCCCGAAGGCGATCCTCGAACATCTCGACGCGCTCCGCGGCGACCGCATCGCGCCGTTGCATTGCTACATGCCGCCTGATCGGTTCGAGGGGCGCATCGAGTTCGAGACCGACGTCGAATCCAGCCAGGCGCTGCTGTTTCCGTTGCGGCGGTTGTCGCAGGACCTGTCGGCCTTCCTCGCCGGACGCGATGGCGGCGTGCAGCGCTACACGCTGGTGCTCGAGCACGAACGTTGCGAAGACAGCTCGGTCTGTGTCGGGCTGCTCACGCCGCAGCGCGAGGCGAACATGCTGTTCGAACTCGGGCGCGGACGATTGGAACAGGCGCGTTTGCCGGCGCCCGTGCGCGGATTCCGCCTGGTCGCCGATGAGTTGCCGCCGTTCGTGCCCGCCGCGCCCGACCTGTTCGAAACACGCGCGCAACAGGACGTGCCATGGCCGCAATTGCGCGAACGCTTGCGTGCGCGCCTGGGCGATGAATCGGTGCACGGGATCGGGCACTCGCCGGAACATCGGCCCGAGCGCGTGTCGATGTCGGGCAAGCCGGTGCCCGATGCGCGCCCGCGTCCCGGTTGGTTACTGCCGCACGTGCTGCCGTTGCGCGACCACGCGCTGCGCGTCCTCGCCGGCCCCGAACGCATCGAAAGCGGCTGGTGGGACGGCGGCGACGTGCGCCGCGATTACTACGTCGTCGAAACCTCGCTCGGGCAACGCGCCTGGGCCTTCTGCGCGGCGGGCGAACCGGTGGATCCGGGCCCCGCGCCATCGCACCTGATGTTGCATGGATGGTTCGCATGAGCCGCCTGCCGGCCTATGCGGAACTGCACTGCCTGTCGAACTTCAGTTTCCAGCGTGGTGCATCGAGTGCGCGGGAGTTGTTCGATCGCGCGAAGCAACAGGGCTACAGCGCGCTGGCGATCACCGACGAATGCACGCTGGCCGGCATCGTGCGTGCGCTGGAAGCGTCGGAAGCCACCGGCGTGTCGTTGATCGTCGGCAGCGAAATGCAGGTCGAGGATGGGCCGAAGTGTGTGTTGCTCGTGGAATCGCAGGCCGGTTATCGCCGCCTGTGCGAATTGATCACGGCCGCGCGCCGGCGTGCGGAAAAGGGCATGTACCGGTTGTTGCGCGCCGATTTCGAATCCGCGCCGCTCGATGGATTGCTGGCGATATGGGTGTCGCGCGGCGATGCGCGCGATGCCGACGATGCGGAGTGGCTGCGGTCCTGCTTCGCCGATCGCGCATGGCTGGCGGTGCATCTGCATCGCGGGCCGGACGATCAGGCGCGGCTGGATGCATTGCAGGCGTTGTCGCGCGCGACGGGGCTGCCGATGGTCGCGTGCGGCGATGTCCACATGCATGTGCGCGGGCGTCGCGCGTTGCAGGACACGATGACCGCGATCCGGTTGCACAAGACGCTCGCCGAAGCGGGACGCGCGCTGTTCCCCAACGGCGAGCGACACTTGCGTACGCGCCAGGCGCTGGCGGCGATCCATCCGGCGGCGTTGCTGGCGGAAACGCTGGCCATCGCGCAACGCTGCACGTTCAACCTGCGGCAATTGGCGTACACGTATCCGCACGAACTCGTGCCCGTGGGGGAGACGGCGGCCACGTGGTTGCGCGAATTGGTCGAAGCAGGCATCCATGCGCGTTGGGCGAAGGCGCGCTCGAACGCACATGAACGCGCCAAGGCGCGCGAGCTGATCGAGAAGGAACTGACGATCATCGGGCGGCTCGGGTACGAGTCCTACTTCCTCACCGTGCACGACATCGTGCGCTTCGCGCGCAGCCGCGACATCCTGTGCCAGGGGCGCGGGTCGGCCGCCAATTCGGCCGTGTGCTACGCGCTCGGCATCACCGAGTTGCAGCCGGGGCAGATGGAGATGTTGTTCGAGCGCTTCGTGTCGGAGGAGCGCAACGAGCCGCCGGACATCGACGTCGACTTCGAGCACGAGCGGCGCGAGGAAGTGTTGCAGTACGTGTTCGAACGTTATGGACGCGGGCGCGCGGCGCTGGCGGCGGTGGTCATTCGTTATCGCGGCCGCAGCGCGGTGCGCGATGTCGCGCGGGCGCTCGGGTTGCCGCCCGACCAGGTCGACGAGATCGCCAAGACCATGGATCGCTGGAACAGCGACGTACCGATGCCCGATCACTTGCGCGGGCACGGGTTCGATCCGGAGTCGCCGCTGTTGCGGCGCGTGCTGGCGATCGCCGGCGAATTGCTGGGGTTTCCGCGACATTTGTCGCAGCATCCGGGCGGGTTCGTGATTTCCGAGCATCCGTTGTCGACGCTGGTGCCGGTGGAAAACGCGGCGATGGACGACCGCACGGTCATCCAGTGGGACAAGGACGACCTCGACGTGATGAAGCTGCTGAAGGTCGACTGCCTCGCGCTCGGCATGCTCACGTGCGTGCACAAGACATTCGACTTGTTGCGTGCGAGCGGGCGGCGCGACATCGGGCTCGACGACATCCCGCAAGGCGACGATGCGACCTACGCGATGATCCGCAAGGCCGACACGGTCGGTACGTTCCAGATCGAATCGCGTGCGCAGATGGCGATGTTGCCGCGGCTGAAACCGCGCGTGTTCTACGACCTCGTCGTGCAGGTGGCCATCGTGCGGCCCGGGCCGATCCAGGGCGACATGGTGCATCCCTACCTGCGCCGGCGGAACGGCGAGGAACCGGTGACGTATCCGTCGGAGGCGTTGCGCGAGGTGTTCCGGCGCACGCTGGGCGTGCCGTTGTTCCAGGAACAGGTGATGCAGCTGGCGATCGTCGCGGCGAATTACACACCGGGTGAGGCGGACCAGCTACGGCGTTCGATGGCGGCGTGGAAGCGCTACGGCGGCATGGAACATCACCGGCAGAAAATCATCGACGGGATGTTGCGCAACGGATATACGAGCGCGTTCGCCGAGCAGATCTTCGAGCAGATCAAGGGCTTCGGCAGTTACGGGTTCCCGGAATCGCATGCGGCGAGCTTCGCGCTCATCGCGTATTCGAGCTCCTGGCTGAAATGCCATGAACCGGCGGCGTTCGCGGCGGCCCTGATCAACTCGCAACCGATGGGGTTCTACGCGCCGAGCCAGATCGTGCAGGACGTACGGCGGCACGGCGTGATCGTGCGGCCGGTCGACGTGCGTTACAGCGATTGGGATTGCACGCTCGAATCCCTCGGCGATGCAGCCGCGCAACCGGCATTGCGATTGGGGATGCGGATGGTGGATGGATTCCGCCAGGCCGATGCCGAGCGGATCATGGCGGCGCGGTCGACGTGCGGGTTCGCCGATCTCACCGACCTGTGCGTGCGCAGCGATCTCGATGCGCGCGCGCGGGGATTGCTTGCCGACGCCGGCGCGTTGCGTGCATTGGCGGGGCATCGGCACAAGGCGCGGTGGGCGGCGGCGGGGGTCGAAGCGCAGCGGCCATTGTTCGACGCCATCGGCGCGACCGCGGAACCGACGGTGGCGTTGCCACTGCCGACCGCGGAAGAGGAGATGCGCACCGATTACGCGATGACGGGGCTCACCCTCGGCAAGCATCCACTGCAGTTGCTGCGATCGCAATTGCGGGCGCGGCGTTTCCGGCGCTCATCGGAGTTGCGCGCGATGCCGCATGGGCGGCAGGTGTCGTTCGCCGGGTTGGTGACCTTGCGCCAGCGGCCGGAAACCGCGAGCGGCGTGACGTTCCTGACACTCGAGGACGAAGACGGGCTGGTGAATGTCGTGGTGTGGCGGCAGGTGGCCGAAGAACAACGGCGACCCTTGCTGGAGTCGCGTTTGCTCGCGGTCGAAGGGCGCCTGGAATCGCAGGACGGGGTGCAGCACCTGATCGCGAAGCGATTGACGAATCTGGCGACTTTGCTTGGGCCGCTGGATGCGACGTCGCGGGATTTCAGATAAGTAGGTTGCAGGTAAGTTTTCGACGCGTAAGTCGGACCTTGGCGTTTGCCGGGTTAGTAACACGCACAAAGAAAAACCCCGCCATTGCTGGCGGGGTTTTGGTGTAAGGCCCTGGCGATGACCTACTCTTGCATGCGGATGCACACTACCATCGGCGCGGCTGCGTTTCACTTCCGAGTTCGGAATGGGATCGGGTGGTGCCACAGCGCTATTGTCACCAGGGAGAGGGTGGAGGGTCGCGGTTCGGTCCGGGGTTAGTCGGACTGATCGCGCTCACGCTCTCAAGGGGTGGGACGTAGCGAGTCGTTTGCTTCTTGCGAAGCGGTTTTCTTGCGAAAGCCTGGATCGAATGCCATCGACGTGTTGTCGAGGATAAGGCGGCTTGAGGTGATATGGTCAAGCCTCACGGATCATTAGTACACGTTAGCTCAACAGGTTGCCCTGCTTACACACCGTGCCTATCAACCACCTGGTCTTGATGGTTCCTTCAGGGGACTTGCGTCCCGGGAGATCTCATCTTGAGGCGCGCTTCCCGCTTAGATGCTTTCAGCGGTTATCGCTTCCGAACGTAGCTACCCGGCAATGCCACTGGCGTGACAACCGGAACACCAGGGGTTCGTCCACTCCGGTCCTCTCGTACTAGGAGCAGCCCCTCTCAAATCTCCAACGCCCACGACAGATAGGGACCGAACTGTCTCACGACGTTCTGAACCCAGCTCGCGTACCACTTTAAATGGCGAACAGCCATACCCTTGGGACCGACTACAGCCCCAGGATGTGATGAGCCGACATCGAGGTGCCAAACACCGCCGTCGATATGAACTCTTGGGCGGTATCAGCCTGTTATCCCCGGAGTACCTTTTATCCGTTGAGCGATGGCCCTTCCATACAGAACCACCGGATCACTAAGACCTACTTTCGTACCTGCTTGAGCCGTCGCTCTTGCAGTCAAGCACGCTTATGCCTTTGCACACAGTGCGCGATGTCCGACCGCGCTGAGCGTACCTTCGTGCTCCTCCGTTACACTTTGGGAGGAGACCGCCCCAGTCAAACTACCCACCATACACGGTCCCCGACCCGGATCACGGGCCCAGGTTAGAACGTCAAGCACATCAGGGTGGTATTTCAAGGTTGCCTCCACCGAAGCTAGCGCCTCGGTTTCACAGGCTCCCACCTATCCTACACAGACGAACTCAACGTTCAGTGTAAAGCTGTAGTAAAGGTTCACGGGGTCTTTCCGTCTTGCCGCGGGAACGCTGCATCTTCACAGCGATTTCAATTTCACTGAGTCTCGGGTGGAGACAGCGCCGCTGTCGTTACGCCATTCGTGCAGGTCGGAACTTACCCGACAAGGAATTTCGCTACCTTAGGACCGTTATAGTTACGGCCGCCGTTTACTGGGGCTTCGATCAAGAGCTTCGCCTTGCGGCTGACCCCATCAATTAACCTTCCAGCACCGGGCAGGCGTCACACCCTATACGTCCACTTTCGTGTTTGCAGAGTGCTGTGTTTTTGATAAACAGTCGCAGCGGCCTGGTTTCTGCGACCGCTCCCAGCTATAGCCCGCATGGGCCACCGGAAGCGGTGCACCTTCTCCCGAAGTTACGGTGCCATGTTGCCTAGTTCCTTCACCCGAGTTCTCTCAAGCGCCTTAGAATTCTCATCCTGCCCACCTGTGTCGGATTACGGTACGGTCTGCGTCAGCTGAAGCTTAGGGGCTTTTCCTGGAAGCGTGGGATCAGTGACTTCGGCCTAATGGCCTGGTCTCGCTGCTCGGCGTATGACCCTCCGGATTTGCCAAGAGGATCCGCCTACCTGCTTTCCCCGGGACAACCAACGCCCGGTACACCTACCCTTCTCCGTCCCCCCATCGCACTGACGCGAGGTGCTGGAATATTAACCAGCTTCCCATCGACTACGCATTTCTGCCTCGCCTTAGGGGCCGACTCACCCTGCGCCGATGAACGTTGCGCAAGGAAACCTTGGGCTTTCGGCGTGGGGGCTTTTCACCCCCATTATCGTTACTCATGTCAGCATTCGCACTTCCGATACCTCCAGCAGACTTCTCAATCCACCTTCATCGGCTTACGGAACGCTCCTCTACCGCGCACATTGCTGTGCACCCCAAGCTTCGGTTCATCGCTTAGCCCCGTTAAATCTTCCGCGCAGACCGACTCGACCAGTGAGCTATTACGCTTTCTTTAAAGGGTGGCTGCTTCTAAGCCAACCTCCTGGCTGTCTGTGCCTTTCCACATCGTTCACCACTGAGCGATGAATTTGGGACCTTAGCTGTGGGTCTGGGTTGTTTCCCTTTTCACGACGGACGTTAGCACCCGCCGTGTGTCTCCCATGCAGTCCGTCTCGGTATTCGGAGTTTGCCATGGTTTGGTAAGTCGCAATGACCCCCTAGCCATAACAGTGCTCTACCCCCGAGAGGATTCACATGAGGCGCTACCTAAATAGCTTTCGAGGAGAACCAGCTATCTCCGGGTTCGATTAGCTTTTCACTCCTAATCACACCTCATCCCCTACCTTTGCAACGGGAGTGGGTTCGGGCCTCCAGTTGATGTTACTCAACCTTCACCCTGGGCATGACTAGATCACCCGGTTTCGGGTCTACTGCCTGCGACTATGCGCCCTTATCAGACTCGGTTTCCCTTCGCCTCCCCTATACGGTTAAGCTCGCCACAAACAGTAAGTCGCTGACCCATTATACAAAAGGTACGCCGTCACCCTTGCGGGCTCCGACTGCTTGTACGCACACGGTTTCAGGGTCTATTTCACTCCCTTCACCAGGGTTCTTTTCGCCTTTCCCTCACGGTACTGGTTCACTATCGGTCGGTCAGGAGTATTTAGCCTTGGAGGATGGTCCCCCCATGTTCAGACAGGGTTTCACGTGCCCCGCCCTACTCAATTTCATCCGTGCGGCCCTTTCGCATACAGGGCTGTCACCATCTACGGCCACGCTTCCCAGCGTGTTCTGCTAGAACCGTACGGACTTTTGGGCTGCTCCGCGTTCGCTCGTCGCTACTGACGGAATCTCGGTTGATTTCTTTTCCTCCGGGTACTTAGATATTTCAGTTCCCCGGGTTCGCCTTGCATGGCTATGTATTCACCATGCAATACCCTTGCGGGTGGGTTTCCCCATTCGGACATTGTCGGATCAATGCTTGTTGCCAGCTCCCCGACACTTTTCGCAGGCTGCCACGTCCTTCATCGCCTCTGACCGCCAAGGCATCCACCGTGTGCGCTTATTCGCTTGACCATATCACCCCAAGTCGCCTCGGGGCATACGTCGTTTGCGAACGTAAAACGACTTATCACTTCAAATAAAGGTGCTCTCGCACCTCGCCTTAGCCTCTACGACACGTCATGGACATTCGTCTCAAAACGCTCGCTACATCCCATTGTCAAAGAACACCCGCCAGGCTTCAGCGCCAGGCGTGTTTCAGATCTTCGTGTGCGCAATTGTCATTCAGAGTTGGTGGGTCTGGGAGGACTCGAACCACCGGCCTCACCCTTATCAGGGGTGCGCTCTAACCACCTGAGCTACAGACCCAAAAGTCATGCAGGAAAAGTGGTGGAGCCAGTCGGGATCGAACCGACGACCCCCTGCTTGCAAAGCAGGTGCTCTCCCAGCTGAGCTATGGCCCCGTGTGCCGGGACGCTCTGAATGCAGGTCACTTGTGCGGACGCCTGACAGGCAATGCGCTGTCTTTGTGTCTCTAAAGGAGGTGATCCAGCCGCACCTTCCGATACGGCTACCTTGTTACGACTTCACCCCAGTCATCGGCCACACCGTGGCAAGCGCCCTCCCGAAGGTTAAGCTACCTGCTTCTGGTGCAACAAACTCCCATGGTGTGACGGGCGGTGTGTACAAGGCCCGGGAACGTATTCACCGCAGCAATGCTGATCTGCGATTACTAGCGATTCCGACTTCATGGAGTCGAGTTGCAGACTCCAATCCGGACTGAGATGGGGTTTCTGGGATTGGCTCACCCTCGCGGGATTGCAGCCCTCTGTCCCCACCATTGTAGTACGTGTGTAGCCCTGGCCGTAAGGGCCATGATGACTTGACGTCATCCCCACCTTCCTCCGGTTTGTCACCGGCGGTCTCCCTAGAGTTCCCACCATTACGTGCTGGCAACTAGGGACAAGGGTTGCGCTCGTTGCGGGACTTAACCCAACATCTCACGACACGAGCTGACGACAGCCATGCAGCACCTGTCTCACGGTTCCCGAAGGCACCAATCCATCTCTGGAAAGTTCCGTGGATGTCAAGGCCAGGTAAGGTTCTTCGCGTTGCATCGAATTAAACCACATACTCCACCGCTTGTGCGGGCCCCCGTCAATTCCTTTGAGTTTCAGTCTTGCGACCGTACTCCCCAGGCGGCGAACTTAACGCGTTAGCTTCGATACTGAGTGCCTAGTTGCACCCAACATCCAGTTCGCATCGTTTAGGGCGTGGACTACCAGGGTATCTAATCCTGTTTGCTCCCCACGCTTTCGTGCCTCAGTGTCAGTGCTGGTCCAGGTAGTCGCCTTCGCCACGGATGTTCCTCCCGATCTCTACGCATTTCACTGCTACACCGGGAATTCCACTACCCTCTACCGCACTCTAGGTCGCCAGTTTCCAATGCCATTCCCAGGTTGAGCCCAGGGCTTTCACATCAGACTTAACGAACCACCTACGCACGCTTTACGCCCAGTAATTCCGAGTAACGCTTGCACCCTTCGTATTACCGCGGCTGCTGGCACGAAGTTAGCCGGTGCTTATTCTTCCGGTACCGTCATCACCCCCGGGTATTAACCGAAGGCTTTTCTTTCCGGACAAAAGAGCTTTACAACCCGAAGGCCTTCTTCACTCACGCGGCATGGCTGGATCAGGCTTGCGCCCATTGTCCAATATTCCCCACTGCTGCCTCCCGTAGGAGTCTGGACCGTGTCTCAGTTCCAGTGTGGCTGATCATCCTCTCAGACCAGCTACGGATCGTCGCCTTGGTGGGCCTTTACCCCGCCAACTAGCTAATCCGACATGGGCTCATCCAGTCGCGCGACGCCTTGCGGTCCGCCGCTTTCACCTTCCGGTCGTATGCGGTATTAGCGTAAGTTTCCCTACGTTATCCCCCACGACAGGGCAGATTCCCATGTATTCCTCACCCGTCCGCCACTCGCCGCCCACAGTATTGCTACTGCTGCGCTGCCGTTCGACTTGCATGTGTTAGGCCTGCCGCCAGCGTTCACTCTGAGCCAGGATCAAACTCTTCACTTAAGTATTGCGGCTCCGACCGAAGTCTTCGCCAATGCTTTGAGTGCAGTCGTCGTCACCGAGCCCGAAATCACTCGCTGGCTGACCAATTGCTTGGTCGCCATTTGAATTGACTTTGTTGCTCTGTTACGAACGTCTGCAAGATGGACAACTTTCCACCCGCCAGACGCCCGCACAAGTCACCTGCGCACACTGTCAAAGATCGTCGGGATCGGCCTCAGCGCCTTCTCCCTTCCCCCGCCGCACCAAAGTGCCCGAGGGAGCCGCACATCATACAGGCGTTCCGAGGAACGTCAACACCCGATGAAGAAAAAAACCGGAGGAGCGACGCGCGATTCAGTGATGTCATCGCTGCGGAGAAAACAACTTCCGCAACCGCTCCAGCGGGCCGCGCATTATGCCGATCCAAGAAAATGCGTCAACCGTTTTTTCGACTGAATTTCCGATCGATCCAACCCAGTCCGAACAACACGCCCAACGTCAGCGCGGTGACGAGCAGCGCGAGCAGGTAATACCGCAGCGCGACGACGATGCCGATCACCGCGACCATCAGCAACGAAGCGGCCGTGGTGATGCCGGCGACCTGCTCTTTCGAGCGATGGCTGAAGATCGTGCCGGCGCCGATGAAGGCCACGCCGGTGATGGTCGCTTCGACCAGGCGGATCGGATCGAGGCGCAGCGATTCGCCGCGGCCGGTGAACGCCGGATCCGAAAGAATGAGGGGCCCAAGCCCCACCAGCAACGACGCCGCGCCCGACACCAACATGTGCGTGCGGAATCCCGCCGGCCGATCCTTCATTTCGCGTTCGAATCCGATCGCACCGCCGAGCACCATCGCGTACATGGTGCCGAGCACGAGGATCCACTGCGGGTGCCAGTCTCCGATCATCCACCGGAGACTGCCCCACGCCGGTTCACGACGCGGTGATCAGGCCGAAGCGACGAGCCTGATGCGCGCGAAGTTGCGCTTGCCGATCGCCAGCACGCCTTCGAAACCGGCCGAAAACACGCGCGCGGCGTCTTCGACGACCGCGCCGTCCACGCGCACCGCGCGCTCCTTCAACTTGCGATTGGCTTCCGAGTTGCTCGGCGCGAGGCCCGCGGCGACCAACAGTTGCGCGATGCGCAGCCCTTCGGCGGGCACGGCCACGTCGTGCAGCGGCAGCGATGCGATGTCGCCTTCGCCGCGCACCGCGGCATTCCATCCGGCGATCGCGATCTCGGCCGCCTCCCGCCCGTGGAAGCGCGCGGCGAGCTCGCGCGCCAGGCGCAGCTTCACGTCGCGCGGGTTCAACGCACCCGAAGCGACGTCCGCGTTCAACCGCACGGCTTCGGCCGCGCCGATCTCGAAGCTCAGCAACTCGATCCACCGCCACATCAACGCATCGCCGATCTTCATCGTCTTGGTGACCATGTCGATCGCCGGCTCGTCGATGCCGATGTAGTTGCCGAGCGACTTGCTCATTTTCTGCACGCCGTCGAGGCCCTCGAGCAGCGGCATCGTCAGCACGATCTGCGGCGCCTGCCCGAAATGTTCCTGCAGCCCGCGTCCCATCAGCAGGTTGAACTTCTGGTCGGTGCCTCCGAGTTCGACATCGGCCTTCAACGCGACCGAGTCGTACCCCTGCACGAGCGGATACAGGAACTCGTGGATCGCGATCGACTGTTGCCCCGCGTATCGCTTGGCGAAGTCGTCGCGCTCCAGCATCCGCGCCACCGTGTGCTGCGCGGCCAGCTTGATCATGTCGGCCGCGCCCATCTGCGCGAACCATTCGCTGTTGAAGCGCAATTCGGTGCGCTCGCGATCGAGCACCTTGAAGACCTGGTCGGCGTAGGTGCGCGCGTTGGCCTCGACATCCTCGCGCGTCAGCGGCTTGCGGGTGACGTTCTTGCCGGTCGGGTCGCCGATCATCCCGGTGAAGTCCCCGATCAGGAAGATCACCTGGTGCCCGAGGCCCTGGAACTGCCGCATCTTGTTGAGCAGGACCGTGTGGCCCAGGTGCAGGTCCGGGGCCGTGGGGTCGAAACCGGCCTTGATGCGCAGCGGACGCCCGGTCTTAAGACGGGTTTCCAGCTCGTCGCGCTTGAGGATTTCGTCCGCGCCGCGGGCGATGAGGTCGAGGGCTGCCTGAATCGACACGAAGATGAACTCGATAAGGGAAGTTACGGATCCGTGACCCGGATCGTGAAAGTAGCGTTAAAGCGGGGTTAAAACAAAAAATCCATCCCACTCAAGGGTTTGACGCACGTTTCTAGCGTGACTATGGTAGCGCCGTTACGCGCGCCTCACGACGCGGTAACCGTTTTTCAGAAGGGGACGCACCATGGGCAAATCCGGCATCGACAAGGCACGCCGCGCGCGGCTCGACATCCTGCGCGAAGCGGCGCTCCACCGCCACGTGGCCGCGCGCCTGCCCGAGGGCTTCAACGGCCGCTGGACCCGCCGCCAATGGGCCCACGTGTCCCTCTTCGCCACGCTGGCCGCGCTCGTCGCCGCCATCGTCCCCGGTTTCTCCGATTCCCGCCATGCCGACGGCATCGCGCCTGCGCAGGCCCGCACCACCCTGGCCCTGTCGTTGCCGCCGCTGTCGGTCGCCAAGTTGCGCGGCCATGCCGGCGACAGCTGGCAGATCGTCCATGTCGAGCGCGGCCAGACGCTCGGCAGCCTGTTCGAAGACATGGACCTGCCCGCCGCCACGATGCACCAGCTGCTCGAGCAGCCCGGCGCGAAGCAGGCGCTGACGCGCATGAAGCCCGGCACCGAGCTCGCGTTCGACCTGCCGGTCGACGGCAAGCTGCGTGCGTTCCGCTTCGACCGCGACGAGACGCACCGCGTCGAATACACCTTCGACGGCGACAAGCTCACCGAAAAGGTCATCGAGCGCCCGACCGAATCGCGCACCGTCGTCATCAGCGGCACCGTCGGCAAGTCGCTGTTCCATTCGGCGCGCAAGCTCGGGCTGTCCGGCGGGGCGATCAACACGCTCACCGACGACATCTTCAAGTACGACATCGACTTCAACGAAGACGTCGCCTCCAACGACCGCTTCAGCGTCGTCGTCGAGCAGACCTGGCGCGACGGCGAGCTGATCCGCACCGGCCCGGTGCAGGCCGCGACGTTCACCGTCGGCGGCAAGCTGCACTCGGGTTTCCGCTTCGAGCGCAACGGCAAGGCCGAGTACTTCACCGCCGATGGCCGCCCGCTGAAGAAAAGCTTCATCCGCATGCCGATTCCGTATGCGCGCCTGACCTCGTCGTTCGGTTCGCGCCGCCATCCGGTGCTCGGCACCGTGCGCCAGCACAAGGGCGTCGACTACGGCGCGTCCACCGGCACGCCGATCATGGCCGCCGGCGATGCGCGCGTGCAGTTCGTGGGCTGGAAGGGCGGTTACGGCCGCGCGGTCATCCTCGACCACGGCCGCGGCTACACCACGCTGTACGGGCACATGTCGCGCTTCGGCGAGATCAAGCAGGGCCAGAAGATCCCGCAGGGCAAGGTCATCGGCTACGTCGGCATGACGGGCCTGGCCACCGGCCCGCACCTGCACTACGAATTCCGCATCAACGGCGTGCATCGCAATCCGCTGTCGATCACCATGCCGCCGCCGGAGCCGCTCAACGGCGCCGCACTCGCGCAGTTCCGTTCGCAGACCTCCAACGCGCTCGCGCGCATCCAGAGCGTCGAGAAGGTGATCTACGCCGACGCAGGCGCGCCGCCCAAGAAGAACAAGAAGGCCTGACGCGCGCGTGGAAACACGCGACGGCGGGCTGTACCTCGGGCTGATTTCGGGAACGAGCGCCGACGGCATCGACGCCGCGCTCGTCCGGTTCGATGGCGACCACTGCACGCTCGTCCGCGGCGAAACCTGTCGCTGGGACGCCACGCTGCGCGCGCGCCTGGTCGCGCTCGGCCAGGGCGGCGACGCGACGTCGCTCGACGAACTGGGCGAACTCGACGTTCAAGTCGCGCAAGCCTTCGCCGACGCCGCGCTGCACTTGATCGCCGCTGCGAAACTCGCGCCGGCCGACGTGCGCGCCATCGGCTCGCACGGGCAGACCATCCGCCATCGCCCCGCCGCGAAGCATCGCTTCACCTGGCAGATCGGCGACGGCAACGTGATCGCCGAACGCACCGGCATCGACACCGTCGCGGATTTCCGCCGCCGGGATGTCGCAGCCGGCGGACAGGGCGCGCCGCTCGTCCCCGCCTTCCACGCCGCGCTGTTGCACGATGCGGACGAACCGCGCGCCGTCCTCAACCTCGGCGGCATCGCGAACTTCACGCTGCTGCCGACGCAGGGCGACGTGCGTGGTTTCGACACCGGCCCGGCGAACGCGCTGATGGACGCCTGGTGCGAGCTGCATCACGGCACGCCGTTCGATGCACACGGGGCATTCGCCGCGCGCGGACGCATCGACGAGGCGTTGCTGCACAGCCTCCTTTCCGACCCGTGGTTCACGCGCCCGCCGCCCAAGAGCAGCGGCCGCGAGCAATTCCATCTCGACTGGGTCCGCACGCACATGCACGGCGTGCAAACGCCGGAAGACGTGCAGGCCACGCTGGTCGAACTCACCGCGCGCACGGTCGCCGATGCGTTGCGCGCGCAACAGCCGGAGACGCGCAGGATCCTCGTGTGCGGCGGCGGCGTGCACAACCCCGTGCTGCTCGCGCGCATCGCGGCCAACCTGCCGGGCGTGCATGTCGAATCCACCGCCGCGCACGGGCTCGATCCGGATTTCGTCGAAGCGATGGCGTTCGCGTGGCTCGCGCGCGAAACCCTGGCCGGCCGCCCCGGCAACGTGCCCGCGGTCACCGGCGCGCGCGGTCCGCGCGTGCTCGGCGTGGTCTACCCGCGCTGACCGTCAGATCTCCTCGACCCAGCGGTCGAGGATGTGCGTGGGCGCCGGCGCCGGAGGCGCGCGGCCGATCAACCCGAAGCCTTCGTCGCGCGGCACGCCTTCAAGCGCGGCGATCGCCTGTTCCAGCGCGGTCGATTCGCGGTCGTCGAGGTGCACCTCGAGCCCCGCCTCGCAGGCCTGCAGCCCGCGTTGCAGGAGGTTTTCGAGGGTGACGTGCATGTTCCAGCCGCGCGCGTCGGCCAGGCGCTTGATGCGATCCGCCATCTCCGGATCGATGTCCCGCAACACCAGGTCGGTCACTTCGCCTCCCGGCCCGTGGCCGCGAAAGGAAATCCCCGGGGGAGGCCTTCAGGTTACGGCGGGGGAGGCCTTGCGTACAGGCATCTTCCACGCCAGCCAGAGGCACAACAGCAGGGCCGGTATTCCCATCAACGCAGTTCCGAGGAAGAACAGGGCGTAGCCCTCCAACAGCGTGCGGCCTTGTTCGAGGTACTCCACCGCCACGCCCGACAGACCCTTCAGGAACTTGCCCGGCAGCGCGTAGAACGAACTGAGCAATGCATATTGCGTTGCGGTATAGCCCGCGTGCGTCAGTTGCGACATGTAGGCGATGAGCGCCACGCCCACGAACCCGTTGCAGAAGTTGTCGATCGCCATGGCCGCGGCGAAGACGCCCGAATCGGCGCCATGCAGCGCCAGGTACGAGAACGCGAGGTTCGACCCCGGCCCCAGCACCGCGCCAGCCAGCAACGTCGGCAGCGTGCCGAAGCGGATCGACGACAGGCCGGCGACCGCGATGCCGACGATGGTCGCCACGAGCCCGATCGAGCCGCGCACCGCGCCCACGACTTCCTTGTCCATCCCCAGGTCGGAATAGAACGGGTTGGCCATCGGACCGAGCAGGAAGTCAGGCAGGCGATACAGGCTGATCGCCGCGAGCATCAGCAACGCCCACCACCCGTGGTCGCGGAAGAACGCGACGAACGGGCCGAAGACCGCATCCATCATCCCGCGCGCCGTGAACAGCGCCGGGTGCGGCGTGGTGGCCGCGCGCACGCTGGCTTCGGGTTCGCGCGCCATGAACACCGCGGCGGCGCCGACCATCATCAGCAACGCCATGATCTCGTAGGACACCGACCAGCCCACGTGCGCGGCGAAGATCAGGATCAGCGAATCGGTGACGAGCAACGCGGCGCGGTAACCGAGTGTCGCCGACGAGGTCAGCATGCCCTGCTGGTCGGGCGTGTCGGCACTCTCGATGCGCCAGGCGTCGATGACGATGTCCTGCGTGGCGGATGCGAACGCCACGACCAGTGCGAGCCCGCCGAACACCAGCAGTTGGCTCAGCGCGACGCCCGCGATCGTGATCCCGCCGATGCCAGGCTGCACGAGCGCCATGCCGACCAGTGCCGCGGCGACGACGATCTGCGCGACCAGCATCCAGCCGCGGCGGCGCCCCAGCCATTTGCCTAGCACCGGCGCGTCGATCTTGTCGACCAGCGGCGCCCACAGGAATTTCAGCGAATATGCGATGCCCACCCAGGACAGGAACCCGATCGTCGACAACTCGATCTTGTTGTCGCGCATCCAGTAGCCGAGCGTGTTGCCCACCAGGTAGATCGGGATGCCCGACGAAAAGCCGAGCAGCAACATCACGAAGACTTTCGGTTCCCGCAGGTTGCGCAGCACCGTGCGCCAGCCGCCCTTCGTCATAGCGTGTAGTCCACGACGAACGGTGCGTGGTCGGAAAAACGCGGCGCGGGATGGATCGAACACGCGGCGAGCTTGTCGCGCAGCGACGGCGTGCAGAATTGGTAGTCGATGCGCCACCCCACGTTCTTGGCGCGCGCCGCGCCGCGGTTGCTCCACCAGGTGTAATCCTGGCCGTCCGCATGCAGCGCGCGGTAGGCATCCACCCACCCGTTGCCCTGCGCGCACATGCCGTTGAGCCAGTCGCGCTCGCGCGGCAGGCAGCCGGAATTCTTCTGGTTGGATTTCCAGTTCCGGATGTCGAGCTCGCTGCGCACGATGTTCCAGTCGCCGCACAGCACGTAGTCGCGTCCGCTGTGCAGCCAGTGGTGGAGGATCGGCCGCAGCCATTCCATCACTTCGAACTTGAAGCCCTGGCGCAACTCGCCCGACGAGCCCGACGGGATGTAGAACGACACCACGCTCAGGTTGCCGAAGCGCGCCTCGATGTAGCGGCCCTCGTCGTCGAACGGCGCCCAGCCCAGGCCCGTTCGGATTTCGTCGGGCTCGCGCTTGCTGTAGATCGCCACGCCGCTGTAGCCCTTCTTCGTCGTCGCGTCGCGGAAGAAGGCCTTGTAGCCCTTGGGCAGGAACTCGGGGCCGGAGACCTGGTGTTCCTGCGCCTTGGTTTCCTGCAGGCAGAGGACGTCGGCGCGCTGGTCGGCGAACCAGTCGAAGAACCCCTTGCCCGCCGCGGAGCGGACGCCGTTGGCGTTGAAACTGACGATGCGCAAATCACGGACCCATGGGCGAGTGCAACGGCAAGCCTAGCCCATCCGCATGCAAGGGCACGACCCGCCGGTCCCCCGGCCCTTATCATTCGCACCAACGCTCATTCGCCCGACCTCCCACGTGACCGACCACCGCGCCCGCTTCCTCACCCTCGCACTGCGCGCGCAGGCCCTGCGCTTCGGCGCGTTCACGCTCAAGTCCGGGCGCGAGAGTCCCTATTTCTTCAACGCCGGCCGCTTCGATTCGGGGGCGGCGCTGGCCGAGGTGGCCGCGTGCTACGCCGATGCGCTGGACGAGGCCGGCCTGGAGTTCGACGTCCTCTTCGGCCCGGCCTACAAGGGCATCCCGCTGGCGACCGCGCTGGCCTGCGAATTCGCGCGCCGCGGCCGTGACCTGCCGCTCGCGTTCAATCGGAAGGAAGCCAAGGCGCACGGCGAAGGCGGGACGCTGATCGGCGCCCCGCTCGCGGGCAAGCGCGTGCTGATCGTCGATGACGTGATCACCGCCGGCACCGCGATCCGCGAAGCGCTCGGCATCATTCGTGAGGTCGGCGGCATCCCCGCCGGCATCGTGATCGCCCTGGACCGCCAGGAGCGGGCCAGCGAGGCGCACGCGCAGTCGGCCGCGCAGGCCGTCGCCGAGGAACACGCGCTGCCGGTCGTGAGCGTGGCGAGCCTGGGCGACCTGCTTGCGTTTGCCGGCGAAAGCGCGGACCTTTTAGACCATCGCGATGCCCTGCTCGCCTACCGCGCGCGCTACGGCATCGCCAGTGCGTAATCGCGAACATCGCAGAACAGGGGCTGCGACCATGCCGAACAAGACCATCGCCACCGCCACGTTGTTGCTCGCGCCGCTGCTCGCGCTGGCGCTCGTGCCGATCGACGCGCACGCCCAGAAGCGCGGCGCGCAACCGAAAACCAAGAAGCTCTATTGCTGGGAACAGAACGGCGCGAAGGTCTGCGGCGACGCACTGCCCGCCGAGGCCGCCGGCGCGCGCCGCTCGGAGTTCAGCACCACCGGTGCGCATACCGGCGAGATCGCGCGTGCGATGACGCCGGAAGAACGCGCCGCCGCCGAAGCCGCCGCCAAGGCCGAGCGCGAACACGCGGAAAGCGAAAAGATGCGCTTCCTGCGCGAGATGGCGATGGCCGAGTCCTACGCGACCGAAGAGGACCTGCGCAAATCCTTCCACGAGCGCATCGCGCTGCTGGACGAGTCGCTGAAGGCCTCCGAGCTGGGCGTCGTCGGATTGCGCCAGAGCCTGGTCGCACTGCTGCGCCAGGCGGGCGAGAACGAACTGGCCGGCAAGCCGGTCACGCCGGTCGCGCGCGCCAACATCGCCAAGCAGCACGCCGAACTGCGCCGCCGCGAACGCCTGTTCGCCACGCAGCGCGTGCAGCGCGCGAGCCTCGACGAAGAACTCGAATCGGTGCTCACGCGCTACCGCGAGATCAAGCAGGGCCAGCGCGCGCCGGAATCGGCGGCCGCCACGCCCGCGCAGCCGCCCGCGACGGGCGGCTGATCCGGGCAAGAATCAGAACGGCAGCACGAGGTCCGGCCGCACCGCGAGCAGCTGCTCGCGGAACGCGTTCTGGATGCGCGCCAACGCGTCCTTGTTGTCGCCGTCGAAGCGCAGCACCAGCACCGGCGTCGTGTTGGACGCGCGCACCAGGCCCCAGCCATCCGGCCAGTCGGCGCGCAGGCCGTCGATCGACGACAACCGCCCGCCTTCGAATTTCGCCTTCGCCTTGAACAGGTCGACGAACGCGTGCGGATCGTCGTTCGGCGCGGGCACCTTGATCTCGGCCGTCGACACGCCGTCGGGCAACGCGTCGAGCACATCGCTCGGCGACGTGCTGCGGCTGGCGAGGATTTCGAGCAGGCGCGAGGCGGCGTAGATGCCGTCGTCGAAGCCGAACCAGCGCTCCTTGAAGAAGAAGTGGCCGCTCATCTCGCCGGCGAGCTCGGCGTCGGTCTCGCGCATCTTGGCCTTGATCAGCGAATGGCCGGTCTTCCACATCAGCGGGCTGCCGCCGTGGCGCAGGATCTGGCCCGGCAGGCGACCGGTGCACTTCACGTCGTAGACGATGACCGCGCCCGGGTTGCGTTCGAGCACGTCGGCCGCGAAGAGCATCAGCAGGCGATCGGGGAAGATGTTGTGGCCGTCCTTGGTGACCACGCCCAGGCGGTCGCCGTCGCCGTCGAAGGCCACGCCGATGTCCGCGTCGAGGCGCTTGACCATCTTGATGAGGTCTTCGAGGTTGTGCGCCTCGCTCGGATCGGGATGGTGGTTCGGGAACGTGCCGTCGACTTCGCAATACAGCGGCGTGACGTCCGCGCCGATCGCGGTGAGCACTTGCGGCGCGATCGCGCCGGCGACGCCGTTGCCCGCGTCGACGACCACCTTCAGGCGGCGGTCGAGCTGCACGTCGGAGGCGATGCGGTCGATGTAGTCCTTCGACACGTCGCGTTGCTGCACGTTGCCCGGCGAGGCGGACTCGTGGAGGCGGTCTTCGGCGATGCGCGCGTAGAGGTCCTCGATCGCCTTGCCCGACAGCGTTTCGCCGCCGACGACGATCTTGAAGCCGTTGTAGTCCGGCGGGTTGTGGCTGCCGGTGACCGCGACGCAGCACCCGGTGCGCAACTGGTACGCGGCGAAGTACACGACCGGCGTGGCGGCAAGGCCGATGTCCACGACGTTGCGGCCGGTCTTGCGCAGGCCGCGCACGAGACCGTCGACCATGTCGGGGCCCGACAGGCGGCCGTCGCGCCCGACGACGATGTCGTGCAGGCCGCGCTCGGTCATCAGCGAACCGATCGCCTGGCCGATCAACTCGGCGACGCCGTGGTCGAGTGTCTTCCCGACGATGCCGCGGATGTCGTACGCGCGGAAGATCGACTTGTCGATCAGCACCTGGCCGGCCGGGCCCTTCGCGGGTTCGACGGCGCGCGGCTGCGGCGGTGCTTCCGGCGTGTCGGACGCGGCGGCGGCCGGTGCGACGACGGCCGGCGCTGCGGCGACCGGGCCGGCGACCGCGGCCTGCATCTGCGACAGCGTGGGGGCTTCGGCGTGGTCCGCGTCATCGGCGGCGCGCACGGGACGACGCCCCGCGCGCAGCGCCAGCCAGCCGAGGATCACGAACACGAGCGCCGAGATCCAGCACGGCAGCGCGCCCATGCCGAACGGCGCGTTGCCCGCGTCGGGCAGGCCGGCGGCCACGCGCCACGTCGTTCCCTTCACCGGAACGGCGAGCACTTCGGCGCCGCTGGCCAGTTCCTTGTCGCCGCGCTCGGCGACGCTGTAGCTGCCCTGGCGCAGCGCGAGGTAGCTGTCGTCGCGCACGTTGCCGCTGGCGATCGGGCCCGTGGCCTGATCGAGCGGGAGGCGGACGTAAGCCACGCCGACGCGCACCGGCCCGTTGTTGGCGGGCGCGGCCACGGCGAGCTTCGGGCCGCCGGCATCGCGCACGATCGCGGCGACCGCCTTGTTCTCGGCGACCGCGTTCTCCGCGATGCCCACCTTGCCGAAGCCCTGCTTCGGAAGGCCGGCGTATTGCGATTCGAAGCCGTCCGGGAAGATCTCCGCCGATTCCGCGCCGGCCCAGCCCTGCTTGATCGCGGCGGCGGCGGCGTTGAAATCGTTCTGGGCGAGCGCGGCCTGCACGGCCGGCGACTGCAGGCGCTTGTCGAGTTCGGCCAGTTGCTTGGCGACCGACTCCGACACCTGCCGCGCGGCCTGGTCACGCGTGCCGGTGAGCGCCGACTCCCGGCTGTGCGCCTGGAACTGCACCCACCCGCACCATGCCAGCCACAGCGCGAGCAGCCCGCAGACCACTGCTACGACGGGCATCAGCGGCTTGAGTGCGCCGCCGGGAATGCCGAGTTTGCCCTTCGCCGGTGTGGCGAGATCCTGGTCCGTCATTGCAAAAATCCCCTGGTTAACGCACGCCGGTGTGGCCGAACCCACCGCTGCCGCGCGCGCTTTCTTCGAAAGTATCCACTACCTGCAACGTCGCGCGCACGATGGGCAGCACGACCAGTTGCGCGATCCGATCCCCGGGCGAAATGGTGAACGCTTCGCGGCCGCGGTTCCACGTGCTGATCATCAGCGGGCCCTGGTAGTCGGCGTCGATCAGGCCCGTGCCGTTGCCGAGCACGATGCCGTGCCGGTGGCCGAGGCCCGAGCGGGGCAGGATCACCGCACAGAGCGTCGGGTCGGCGAGGTGGATCGCCAGGCCCGAGGGGATCAGCGCGGTGTCGCCCGCCTCGAGCACCAGCGGCGCCTCGAGCGCGGCGCGCAGGTCCAGGCCGGCGCTGTGTTCCGTCGCGTAGGCCGGCATCGGCCACTCGTCGCCGAACCGAGGGTCCAGCACCTTCACTTCGAGCACCTTGTGCGTCATGCGGGCAATCGCTCCTCGACCAGGTCCAGCAAGGCATCGGCGAGCGCGACCTTCGGCGCGGGGCCGAGCGTGCGTTCGCCGACGGTTCCATCGTCGCGCCGCCAGTACACCGAGAGCGCGTTGTCGTCGCTTTCGAATCCGCTGCCGGCCTGGCCCACGCGGTTGGCGGCGATCATGTCGACGCGCTTGGCGTCGAGCTTGCCGCGCGCGTAAGCGGCGACATCGTCGGTTTCGGCGGCGAACCCCAGCACCACGCGCGGGCGGCGCGCATCGCGCGCGACGTCGGCAAGGATGTCGGGCGTGCGCACCAGGCGCAGCACGAGCGCCGCTTCGCCGGGGATTTTCTTGATTTTCGAAGTCGCGATGTTCTCCGGCGTGAAGTCGGCGACGGCGGCGGCGCCGACGTAGACATCGGCCGGCAAGGCGTCGAGCACGACCGCGTGCATCTGCGCGGCGCTGCGCACGTCGATGCGCGCGACGCCTTCGGGCGTCGGCAGATGCACCGGACCGGCGACAAGCACCGTCTCCGCGCCGCGGCGCGCGGCGGCCGCGGCGATCGCGAACCCCATCTTCCCGCTGCTGCGATTGCCGAGGAAGCGGACCGGATCGAGGTCCTCGTAGGTCGGGCCCGCGCTGACGACGACGCGAAGGCCGGCCAGGCTCAAGCGGACGCCCTCGCCAGCGCGGAGACGATGTCGAGCGGCTCGACCATGCGGCCGGGGCCGGATTCGCCTTCGGCCAGCGGGCCTTCGGCCGGGCCGACGATGCGCACGCCGCGCTCGCGCAGCAATGCGACGTTCGCCTGCGTCGCCGTGTGCAGCCACATCCGGTGGTTCATCGCGGGGCACACCGTGATCGGCGCGGTGGTGGCCAGGCACAGCGTGGCGATGAGGTCGTCCGCGAAGCCATGCGCGATCTTCGCGATGGTGTTGGCAGTGGCGGGCGCGACGAGGACGATGTCGGCCCAGCGCGCGAGTTCGAGGTGGCCCATCGCCTGTTCGGCGGCGGCGTCCCACAACGAGGTGCGCACAGGAGACCCGGAGAGCGCCTGGAACGTCTGTGCGCCGACGAAGCGCTGAGCGTTCTCCGTCATGGCGACCTGCACCGTGGCACCCGCGTCGCGCAGGCGACGGACGAGGTCGGCCGCCTTGTACGCGGCGATGCCGCCGCACACGCAGAGCAGCACATTGCGGCCGTGCAGGGCGGCGATGGGTTCGGCCTTCACGGTCAGGAAATCCCCACGACGAAACAGGTAATCAGCTTACCCGAAGCCCTCCGTTCCCCCGATACACGCCCGTCCGCCCACACGACACGCTGCGGCGATGCGCATCCGCGATTGGCCCAGCCTCGAACGCCCCCGGGAAAAACTCGCCGCCCGCGGCAACGCCAACGCATTGTCCGACGCCGAGCTGCTCGCCCTGTTCCTCGGTTCGGGGCTGCGCGGGCAGGATGCGGTCACCACCGCGCGCCACCTGCTGAACGGGCAAGGCTCGCTGCGCGCCATCCTCGACATGCCGCTCCCGCTGATGGAGCAGCTGCGCGGCATCGGCCGCGCGCGCGCCTGCCTGTTGATCGCCGCGCTGGAACTCGGCCATCGCCACTACGCGCAGACGCTGCCGCCTCGCGAAATGATGAGCGACCCTGGCGCGGTCTACGAGTTCTTCCATCGCCGCCTGCGCGACAAGCGCGCCGAGACCTTCGCGGTGATGTTCCTCGACGCCCGGCTGCGGATGATCGCCTTCGAGGAACTCTTCCAGGGCACCGTGGACGAGGCGGGGGTGTATCCGCGGGAGATCGCCAAGCGGGGGCTCGCGCTCAACGCCGCCGCCGTGGTCGTCGGCCACAACCACCCCAGCGGCGTCCCCGAGCCCAGCGACGACGACCGCAAGAGCACGCTGGAGATGCGCACGTCGCTGCGGCTGCTGGGCATCCGCCTGCTGGACCACGTGATCATCGGGGACGGCCCGCCGGTGTCGATGGCCGCACGAGGGCTCTTCTCATGCGTGCCTTAGACTATGCGGCCGTCGTATCGGCCTCCGGCAACCGTCGTGAAAGCTTCCATCAACGCCCTCGTCGAGCAGGGCATCGCTGCCCTCCGCACCGCCGGCACGCTTCCCCAGGACCTCGAGATTCCCGCCTTCGTCGTGGAGCGCCCCAACCAGCGCGCGCACGGCGATTTCTCGACCAACGCCGCGATGGTGCTCGCCAAGGCCGCGCGCACCAATCCGCGCGCGCTCGCGCAGGCCCTGCTCGCCGCGTTGCCCGCCTCCGACGATGTCGCGAAGGTGGAGATCGCAGGCCCGGGCTTCATCAACTTCCATCTCGCGCCCGCCGCCTACGGCCGCGAGCTGCGCGAGATCGTCGCGCGCGGTTCCTCGTACGGCCACAACGCCAGCGGCGCCGGCCGCACGGTGGGCGTGGAATACGTCTCGGCCAATCCCACCGGCCCGTTGCACGTCGGCCACGGCCGCGCGGCGGCCATCGGCGATTGCATCGCGCGCGTGCTGCACGCCAACGGCTGGCGCGTGATGCGCGAGTTCTACTACAACGACGCCGGTGCGCAGATCGACAACCTCGCCCGCTCGGTGCAGGCGCGCGCGCTCGGCAAGACGCCGGACGATCCGTCGTGGCCGGAGGACGGCTATCGCGGTGATTACATCGTCGACGTCGCCAACGCGTACCTGCGCGGCGACACGGTGGAGTTCGAAGACCACATCGTCCAGGCCGCGAAGGACCCGGACGACCTCGACGCCGTGCGCCAGTTCGCCGTCGCCTACCTGCGTCGCGAACAGAACGCCGACCTCGCCGCCTACGGCGTGGCATTCGACGTCTATTTCCTGGAATCCTCGCTGTACACGCAGGGCAAGGTCGAGGAAACGGTGCGCGAGCTCGTCGCCCACGGCCACACCTACGAGGAAGGCGGCGCGCTGTGGCTGCGCACGACGGACTTCGGCGACGACAAGGACCGCGTGATGCGCAAGTCCGACGGCACGTTCACCTACTTCCTGCCGGACGTCGCCTACCACCGCAGCAAGTGGCAGCGCGGCTACGAACGCGCGATCACCGAGCTCGGCGCGGACCATCACGGCTCGCTCGCCCGCGTCATCGCGGGCCTGCAGGCGCTCGACTGCGGCATCCCCCGGAACTGGCCGGAGTACGTGCTGCACCAGATGGTCACCGTCATGCGCGGCGGCCAGGAAGTGAAGCTCTCCAAGCGCGCGGGCAGCTACCTCACGCTGCGCGACCTCATCGAGGAAGCCGGCCGCGATGCGACGCGCTGGTTCCTGATCGCGCGCAAGCCCGATTCGCAGCTCACCTTCGACATCGACCTGGCGCGCTCGCAGAGCAACGACAACCCGGTGTTCTACGTGCAGTACGCGCACGCCCGCGTGTGCAGCCTGCTGCGCCAGGCTGGCGAGAAGGGCTTCACGGTCGACCTCTCCAACGGCTTGCGCCACGTGGACACGCTCGTGGATGAACAGGCGCAGGCGCTGCTCATCGAGCTTTCGCGTTTCCCGGAAGTCGTCGAAGCGGCCGCCGTCACGCTGGAACCGCACGCCATCGCGCAATACCTGCGCGAAGTCGCCAATGCATTCCATGTCTGGTACCACGCACAGCCCATCCTGGTGGATGATGGCGACCAACGCGATGCGCGCCTTGCGCTCAGCGTCGGCACCGGACAGGTGCTGAAGAACGGACTGGATTTGCTGGGCGTATCGGCCCCGGAGAAGATGTGATGGCGGCACGACGGGGGAAATCGCAGGCCAGGCGCAACGGAGGAGACTCCAACCCGGCCTGGATCTGGTTGTTCGCGGGCCTGGCGCTCGGCGTCGTCCTGATCATTGCGGTGCCCAAACTGCTGCCGAAGGGCGAAGGCGGCGACGGGTTCTTCCGCCCGAAGCCCAATCCCGACGCGCAGCCGAAGGCGGCTGCGAGCGCGGAGGAAGACGACGCACTGGTCCCCGAATCCACGCAGGCGCCGGCCAAGGCCGGCAAGCCGAAGGAAACGCAGTACGACTTCTACACGCTGCTGCCGTCGAACGAAGTGCCGTTGTCGGACGCCGAGCTCGCGGAAACGGCGCGCGCCGAAGAAGCGCGCGAAGCCGCGGCGGCAAAGCAGCTGCAGGCAACCGCCGCAGCCGCCAATCCGGACGCGGCGGACATCGCGCAACCGGCCGTTGCGACCAACACGGTCGCCAGCAACACGCCGGCCGGCGCGCAGGCGACGGCCGCTTCGGCGACCAAGCCCGAACCCAAGGACGACGGCACGCGTTACCTCCTGCAGGCCGGTGCGTTCCAGGCCAGCGGCGATGCCGAAGCGGTGAAGGCGAAGATCGCGATGCTCGGCCTGAGCGCGCGCGTCGAATCGGCGCAGATCGCCGACAAGACCGTCTATCGCGTGCGCATGGGGCCATACGGCAGCGCGTCCGAACTCGCCGATGCCAAGAAGCGCCTCAGCGGCGGCGGCTTGCCGGCGATGGCGATCAAGGCGCGTTGATCCCATACACGCGATGACGACAACGCCCCGCACCGCGTTCATCACCGGCGCCACGTCGGGCTTCGGCCTCGCGGCGGCGAAGCGGTTCGTCGCCGGCGGCTGGAATGTCATCGCCACCGGCCGGCGCGCCGATCGCCTGCAGGCGCTGGTCGGGCAACTCGGCGCCGACCGCGTGCACCCCTTGGTCTTCGACGTGCGCGACGAGGCCGCGATGCGCGCAGCGCTCGACGCCATCCCGCCCGCGTTCGCCGGCATCGACCTGCTGGTCAACAACGCCGGCCTCGCGCAGGGCACGCTGCCCGCGCAGAAGGCCGAGCTCACCGACTGGCACACGATGATCGACACCAACGTGCGCGCGTTGGTCGTGCTCACGCATGCGCTGTTGCCTGGGCTGATCGAACGCAAGGGCGCGGTCATCAATGTCAGTTCGACGGCCGCGACGTATCCCTACGCAGGCGGCAACGTCTACGGCGGCACGAAAGCCTTCGTCTCGCAATTCTCGCTGGGCCTGCGCGCCGACCTGCACGGCACCGGCGTGCGCGTCACCGCGCTGGAACCGGGCATGGCGGAGACCGAGTTCACCCTCGTGCGCACGCACGGCGACCAGGCCGCATCGGATGCGCTGTACAAGGGCGCGCAACCGATGACGGCCGACGACATCGCCGACACGATCTGGTGGGTGGCGAACCTGCCGCCCCACCTGAATATCAATCGCCTTGAAATGATGCCGACGCGGCAGTCGTTCGCGGGATTCCAGATCGCGCGCGACTAGACCGGTTCGTCGCTCAGGTACGTGTACGCCGTGAGCCCGCCTTCCAGCGCGTCCTTCAGGCGCGCGCTTTCTTCCGCCGGCAAGCCCGCGTCGTCGACCTTCCTGGCGTACGCCTCGCGCAGCGCATCGAGCCTGTACCCGACGTAATCCAGCATCACGTCCGTCGTATCGCCGCGGCGCTGCTGGCTCATCGCGTACCCGTCGCCTTCCAGGTGGACTTCCACCGCATCGGTGTCGCCGAACAGGTTGTGGATGTCGCCGAGGATTTCCTGGTACGCACCGATCAGGAAGAACCCGAGGCGGTAGACCTCGCCGTGGCGCAGCGGATGCAGCGGCAGCGAGCTGTCGAGGCCTTCGTTCTCCACGTACGTGTCGATCTTGCCGTCCGAATCGCACGTCATGTCCGCGATCACGCCGCGGCGATCGGGCGCCTGATCCAGGCGTTCGATCGGCACGATCGGGAACACCTGGTCGATGGCCCACACGTCGGGCATGGATTCGAAGACGCTGAAATTCACGAAGTACTTGTCGACCAGGCGCTCGTTCAATTCATCGAGCAGGTCGCGGTGCGAACGCTCGCCCACGTCGAGCCGCGCGCGCACCGCGTGCGCGATCGCGTAGAACAGATCGTCGATGCGCGCACGGTGCACCAGGTCGATCTGGCCGAGTGCGTACAGCGACAGGCCTTCGCCATGGTGGTGTTGGGCATCGTGGAAGAGCTCCACGGCCGGGCGCGAATCGAGCTCGTCGTGCAGCTCGCGCAAGTGACGGATCACGGCGGGTTCGTCGTCGTGCGCCGGCGGCACGCGGCCTTCGGGTGCTTCCTCGACTTCGGAGACGTTGGCCACCAGCACCGCGTGGTGCGCCGTCATGGCGCGCCCGCATTCGGTGACGATGCGCGGCTGCGGCAACGCATGCGCTTCGCACGCTTCGGCCAGCGGCTGCACGATGTTGTTCGCGTACTGGGCCACGCCGTAATTGATCGAGCAGTAGCTGCGCGAACGCGTGCCTTCGTAGTCGACGCCGAGCCCGCCGCCGACGTCCATGAACTTCACCTGCGCGCCGAGCTTGGACAACTCGACGAAGTAACGCACCGCCTCGCGCATGCCGTTGGCGATGTCGCGCACGTTGGAAATCTGCGAGCCCATGTGGAAGTGCAGCAGGCCGAGGCAATCGCCGTAACCGCTGTCGCGCAGCGTCTTCCACAGGTCGAGGACCTGGCGCGGCGAGAGGCCGAACTTCGCCTTGTCGCCGCCGCTGTTCTGCCACTTGCCCGCGCCGAGCGAGGCCAGGCGCATGCGCACGCCGATGCCGGGGCGCACGCCGAGCGATTGCGCTTCCTCGATGATCAACTTCAGCTCGCTGGGCTTCTCGACCACGATGTAGGTCTGCAGACCGAGCTTGCGGCCGATGAGCGCCAGGCGGATGTACTCGCGGTCCTTGTAACCGTTGCAGACGATCAGCCCGCCCGGGCGGCTCAGCGCGAGGACGGCCATCAGCTCGGGCTTGCTGCCCGCTTCCAGGCCGAAGCCTTCGCCGCGATGCGAGGCCAGCGTGCCCGCGACGCCGGCGTGCTGGTTCACCTTGATCGGATAGACCGCCGTGTAGCCGCCCTGGTAGTCCCACTCGGCCTGCGCCTGCGCGAACGCGCCCTGGAGCTTGCGCAGGCGGTCGCCGAGGATGTCGGGGAAACGCACGAGCAGCGGCAGCTTGGCGCCATTGGCCTTGGCCTTGTCGACCACCTCGGAGAGCGCGATCGCCGGTCCGTTGGCGCCGCGCGGCAACACCGTGACGCGCCCGGCGCCGTCGACATCGAAATACCCCTCCGACCAATGCGGGATGGAGTAGGTCTTGCGGGCCTGGTCGACGGACCATGCGCTCATCGGCGGAGTACCTCGGGTGAGACGGAAAGGGGCGCGGATTCTAACCCCCCGCGCCCTCAGCGATGGTGATAGGTGGGCTTGCCGCAGGCCTTGCGGATCTTGTGGGCGATCCAGCGGCGGTGCGGGGCGGTGCACACGATGATCGTGCCCGGCACCTGGAGGGCATCGACGATCTTGCGCAACTGCTTCTCTTCGCTGCCGAGCAGCATGCCCCGCCAAGCCACGAGCAGGACGAAATGCGGGACGCTCGCATCGGCACCGAGATCGCGTCGCACGAGCCAGGCCTTCTTCACCTTGCCGTGGGATGCAAGCGTCTCGCGCAGCGTCTCGAGCGCGGCATCGTCGAGCCCGTGCGCCACCAGGTTCCGGCCGTCGACGGTGTTGCGGATCCGGTCGATCGCCTCGTCCGAGCGGCGCTGGCGACGCAACTGTTCGGCGACGTCCTCGCGCAGCGCATCGTCGGCGCCGGTGCGTGCGTAATACGCATCCACGAGCGGGAGCAGCACGTTCCGCGATTCGGGCTCGAGCCGCATCGCTTCGCGGAGGAAAGCCTCGCCTGCGGCGTCGTCGCGCTCCAGCAACAGCACGCCGAGCCGGGCTTGCGCGTACGCATCACCGGGATTGGCGGCGACCGCGATGCGGAACGCGGCGATCGCGTCTTCCGGCGTGCGCAGCTCGTCGATGATGCGTGCGTATTCGACGTGTTCGTCCGCGGTGCGCTCGGCCTTCGCCTCGAGTTCGACCAACCGCTCGGCGCCGGCCTTGCAGCGCGCGCCCACTTCTTCCCACATCGGCGCGGCGAACGCGCGCCACTGCGCGCTCAGCTCGGCCTCCAGCGTCGGCAGGAAATCGCCCAGCAACGCCTGCGCGGCACTGCCCGCGCTCGCGTGGATCACCACTTCGTCCACGCCCAGCGACTGCAGGCGCACCGCGAGGGCGGGATGGGTGTCTTCGGGCGACGTCGTTTCCGACAGGATGCGCTGCGCGAGCGCTTCGGCATCGTCCACCGGCGTGCGCAGGAACGCGGCGATATCGCGATGCACGACGTCGGGCGGGGCCGTGCCGGCGCGCATCGCGACGTCGAGGCCGGGCCAGAACCGGCCCTGCAGGCCATGGCTCGCCGCGGACATCCGCACCAGCGCCTGCCCGATCGCGGCGCGGCCGGCGATGCGCGCGGCGGTGTTGTCGGCCTCGAACTCCTGCTGGCGCGCCAGCGCGAAGCTGTAGGCGTTGAAATACGGCGCATACCATTCGAAGAAGCGCGAGAACAGGCGCGCGAACCACGAGCGTTGCACGTGCAGCGCTTCGAGCAGGCGATACCAGCTCAGGCGCACGCGGTAGATCCACCCGGAAAAACGCCCGTGCCCGCCGCCGAAATGGCCGAACTCGTGCGCGACCACCGCGGCGAACTGGTCGCGGTCGAGCGCCTGCATCAACGGCAGCCCGAGCACCAGGTAATGGCGATGGCCGAACAGGCCCAGCGCGCGCGGCATCATGCAGGCGGCGGCGTTGAGGTCGCCGTCGATGTAGATGCCGTGCAGCCGCGGCGCGCCGGCCGCCACGCGGATGCGCTCGACTTCGGCCTGCAGCAAGGGCGCCTCACCCGGTGCCAGCCGGTGGCCGTCCGGCGGCGTGAACCGGATCCACAGCGCCCGCAGGACCATCCACCCGAGCGCGAGCGGGATCCAGATGATCTTGATCAGTTTGAGCAACAGGATCGGGCTGATCGCGATCAGCGTGACCACCAGGCCGACCGAGACGCCCAGCGCGAGCACGAGCGACAACCCCAGCACGCCGAATCCCAGCGCGGCGAGCAAGGCCACCCGCATCTTGTAGGCGCCGGGCGACACCTGCGCGTCATGTTCCAGCCGCGCCACGAGGCGGCGGTGTTGTGCGATCGAACCCATCCGTACGACTCCCCCTGAATCGGGGCGGATTTTAGCGCGCGGCCGGTTGCCCACGCGGGCTCCGCTACAATCCGCACCCCCTCGCCCCCGCCGGACCCGCCGCGATGACCGAACCCACCTGGATGTACGAGAACTTCGAGCCCGCCGGTTCGGCCATCGGCTATCGCATCACGCGCAAGCTCGACGAGGTGCAGTCGCCGTTCCAGAAGATCGAGATCTTCGAGAGCACCGACTGGGGCAACGTGATGCTGATCGACGGCGCGATGATGCTCACCACGCGCGACAACTTCCTCTACCACGAGATGATGTCGCACCCGGCGCTGTTCACGCATGCGAGCCCGAAGCGCGTGGTCATCATCGGCGGCGGCGACTGCGGCACGTTGCGCGAAGTGCTCAAGCACCCCGACGTGGAATCGGCCACGCAGTGCGACATCGACGAGCAGGTGACGCGCATGGCGGAGAAGTGGTTCCCCGAGCTGTGCGATTCCAACGGCGACAAGCGCGCGGAGTTGTTGTTCGACGATGGCATCGCGTACATGGCCAATTGCCCGGCCGGCAGCGTGGACATCGTGATCGTGGATTCGACCGACCCGGTCGGCCCCGCCGAAGGCCTGTTCAACAAGGCCTTCTACGAATCGTGCTTCCGCGCGCTGAAAGACGACGGCATCCTGGTGCAGCAATCCGAATCGCCGCTGGTGCTCCTCGACCTGATCAAGGAGATGCGCGGCGAGATGGGCAAGGCCGGTTTCACCACGTTCCAGACCCTGCCCTTCCCGCAGCCGTGCTACCCGACCGGCTGGTGGAGCTGCACGCTGGCGCGCAAGTCCGGCGGCTTCGACTACCGCGTGCAGGACGCGCGTGCCAAGACCTTCAAGACGAAGTACTACACGGCCGACGTGCACCAGGGCGCGACGGCGTCGATTCCGTTCGTGGCCGAGGCGCTGGGCGGCGCTTAAAGCGCGTCGCCGTCCAATTCGCCCGTGCGGATGCGCACGACCTTGTCGAGCGCCCACACGAAGATCTTGCCGTCGCCGATCTTCCCGGTGCCGGCGGCCTGCATGATGGCTTCGACCACGGCGTCGACCTGGTCGTCGGTGACGGCGACCTCGAGCTTGATCTTCGGCAGGAAGTCGACGACATATTCGGCGCCGCGATACAGCTCGGTGTGCCCCTTCTGGCGCCCGAAGCCCTTGACCTCGGTGGCGGTGATGCCCGCCACGCCCGCTTCCGACAGCGCCTCGCGCACGTCGTCCAGCTTGAAGGGCTTGATGATCGCCATGACCATCTTCATCACGTCGTCTCCATGTCGCGTCCCCGCAGCATACCGTTGCTTGGACCGGCTGTAGGAAAATACCCACCCGTCGTCGCTGCATCGCCTGATGGCGCCGGCCGGCGGAATTGGACAAGCTCGCGCAGACCGAGGATTTGAGGGACATGACCATCATGATCGACCTGGAAAAACTGGACGACCTCGCGCGGCGCCTCAGCAGCCTCGTCCCGCCGTCCCTCCGGGAAGGTCGCGACGAGCTGCAGGAAAACTTCAAGTCCGTCCTGCAAACCGGCCTGACCAAGCTCGATCTCGTCACGCGCGAGGAATTCGAAGTGCAGCGCGCGGTCCTGCTGCGCACGCGTGAAAAGCTGGACGAGCTCCAGCGCACCGTCGCAGACCTCGAAGCGCAGCTCGACCCGTCCTCGCCGCCGCGCCACTGAGCGCACCGCCATGGGGTTGTCGATCGTGCACACGCGTGCACGCGACGGCGTGCGCGCGCCTGCCGTCCGGGTGGAAGTGCATGTCGGCGCCGGCCTGCCGAACCTGACCATCGTCGGTTTGCCGCACGCCGCCGTGCGCGAGGCGAAGGACCGCGTGCGGGCCGCGTTGCAATGCGCGCAATTCGTGTTTCCCGACGGCCGCATCACGGTGAACCTCGCGCCGGCGGACCTGCCCAAGCGCGGCGGGCGTTTCGACCTGCCCATCGCGCTCGGGATCCTTGCAGCGAGCGGGCAACTGTCGAACGACGCGCTGCGCGATGTCGAGTTCCTGGGCGAGCTCGGATTGACCGGCGAGTTGCGCACGGTCGACGGCGTGCTGCCCGCCGCGGTCGCCGCGGCGGAGGTTGGGCGCCGGTTGGTCGTCCCCGCCGGCAACGGCGCCGAAGCCGCGCTCGTCGCATCGGCCGATGTCGTGGTCGCGCGCACGCTGCTCGAGGTCTGCGCCGCGCTCGGCGGCGAGAAGACATTGCCGCGCGCAGAATCCGTGGCCGATGTGGTCGAGCAATCGGCGCCTGACTTGCGCGACGTGCGCGGCCAGCTGCGCGCGCGCCGCGCGCTCGAGATCGCGGCCGCGGGACAACATCATCTGCTGTTCATCGGCACGCCGGGATGCGGCAAGACGCTGCTCGCATCGCGCCTGCCCGGCCTGTTGCCCGAGGCCACCGAGACAGAAGCGCTGGAATCGGCGGCGGTCGCATCGATCAGCGGCCGCGGCGTCGACGCCGCGCGCTGGCGGTTGCGCCCCTTCCGGTCACCGCACCACACCACCAGCGCCGTCGCGCTGGTGGGCGGCGGCCCCGATGCGCGGCCCGGTGAAGTCTCGCTCGCGCACAATGGCGTGTTGTTCCTCGACGAATTGCCCGAGTGGGGCCGGCACGCGCTGCAGGTACTGCGCGAACCGCTCGAGGCCGGCAGCGTCGTGGTCGCGCGCGCGGCGACGCGCGCCGAATATCCCGCGCGCTTCCAGCTCGTCGCCGCCATGAATCCCTGCCCGTGCGGATGGGCCGGCGATGCGAGCGGCAAATGCCGGTGCCTGCCCCAGACCGTCGAGCGGTATCGCGCCCGCGTGTCGGGCCCGTTGCTCGACCGCATCGACCTGCACGTCGATGTCGCCCGCGTGCCGCCCGAGGTGCTCCGCGAAGACGCACCGCAAGGCGAAGCGAGCGCGGATGTGCGTGCACGCGTCGCCTGCGCGCGCACCCGTCAGCTCGAACGCGCCGGCGTGCCCAACGCGCTGCTCGACCAGGCGGCGACGAACGCGACGTGCCGACTGGCGCCCGATGACCGCGCGCTGCTCGAGCGCGCGATCACCGCTTTCGACCTCTCCGCGCGCTCGCTGCACCGCATCCTGCGCGTCGCCCGCACCATCGCCGACCTCGATGGCAGCGACGACATCGCGACGCCGCACCTTTCCGAGGCGATCAGCTACCGTGTCATGGAGTACTGATTCGCGTCACTTCGACGCCGCAGCCTGCGGCAACCACCGCTGCGTGTCCTGCAACCGGTACTTCCCCGAGTCCGCCGCCAACTGGCGCAGCCAGTTGCCGTGCCCCGCGCCGTAAATCACAAGCACTCGGTCGCCGGGTTCGGTCTTGCGCACGATGTTGTTGAAGATCATCAGGTTGCGGCCGTACCAGAGCATGTCCCAGTTCGCGCCGATGGGATCGTCGGCGGTGCCGTACAAGCCGATGCGGAAATACGCGCGCGCATTCGCCTGGATCCATTCGGGGGAATTCAGGCGCACGAGCATGTCGCCGATCGTGCCGTTGGCCAGCGTGCGCTGGTCTTCGTCGGCCTTCGCCTTGCCGGCGGCCATGTCCGCTGCGCGCTGCGCCTGCTGTCCGTGGCGCTCGATGGCCTGGAGGTAATCGACGCTCGCCTCGTCCTTGATCGGTCCCATGTCGTTCCAGTCGACAGCGATCACACCCGGCAATTTCTGGTCGCACGCGATGCGGAACCCGAGCTGCTCGCTTTCGTCGCGCGTCAGCGGGCGCTTGCCATGGCAGGACGCCGCGAACGCATCGTCGAGCTTCGCCTGGGAGGCGACTTGCGCTTCGACCATGATCTTCGTGGGCTTGAACCGGGCGATCGCTTCGGCGACCTGCGCGATCTCGCGCTGGCGCTTGTCGGCGAGCACGTCGTCGGCGCGCGTGTTGTGCACGTCGCGGCCCGGGTTATCCATGTGGAAGCTGCCGACGAACAGGAAATCGGCGTCGGGTTGCGGATCCGTCGGCGGCGCGGCGGCGGCGGCGCCCGCGGAGGCCAGGGCGGTGGCGATCAGCGACAGGGCAAGGCGGCGGTGCATCGCGGGCATTCGTCGATCTCCTCGGGGGTGTTAACGCGCGAACCCTCCCGCGCGTCATGTAGGCGACAGGATGCGAGGAGACGCGACGATGGCGAAGGTGCGATAGCGATGGGGACTTGCGGCACTTGCCGTGCCGCCGATGGTTTTGGCCGGAGTATTCGGCTACGCCGCCTGGACGGCACAGCGCGCCGACTACGGGTGGCGGCCGTCGCCGCATCGCCCGGCTTACGCGGTGGGTACGGGGCCGACGGTCGCGATCGACCACGGGCACCACAACGCGTCGACCGCGAACTGGTGGGGGCGTTACTGGCCCTTCGGCCGATTGCTGCGCGAGGACGGCTATCGCGTGCGCTACTCCGAAGCCGCGTTCACGCCCGCGATGCTCGGTGCGGCGCAGGTCCTCGTGATCGCCAATGCCTCGGGCGGTGCCAAACCACAGTTCCTGGGCATCAACCTGCCGTGGGGCGGCGGGGCGGATCGCAGCGCGCCCGCCTTCACCGCCGCGGAAATCGCGGCGCTGCGGACCTGGGTCGCGGACGGCGGACGATTGCTGCTCATCGCCGACCACGCGCCGTTCGGTGCAGCGAATGCGGCGCTCGCGTCCGCCTTCGGCGTGCGCATGCATGCCGGGTTCGCGGAGGTGCCGGGCGAGGTGTCGGACCCGTTGCGCTTCACGCGCGGCAACGCGCGGCTCGATGTCGCGCATCCCATCGTGTCCGGCGCCGGCGGTGGCGCACCGGTGGCCTGCGTGCAGACCTTCACCGGCCAGTCGCTCGACGCCCCGGCCGGCGCGGCGAACTTGCTCCGCCTGCCGCGCGGCACAGTGGAAACCATCGACGATCACGGCACACTGCGCGAAACGCCGGCCGGTGCGTCGCAGGGACTGGCGTTCGATTACGGCAAGGGGCGCGTGGTCGTGCTCGGCGAGGCGGCGATGCTCACCGCGCAGGTGGCCGATCGCCAGCCCTTCGGCATGCAGTCGCCCGATTGCGACAACGTCGCCTTCGCGCGCAACGTACTGCGGTGGTTGCGTCCGCAGGATTCCAACGGTCTTGGAACGGGAGAGCGCCATGCGCGGCGATGAACTGGTGATGTTCGCGGTGTTGGTGGTGGGGATCGTGGCGTTGGCGGTGGTGCATCTGGCGCGTCGCCGATTGCAGGCGAAACGGCGGATGAGCCGCGACGCGATGACCTTGCGCCTGGCCGAGCGCTTCGGCGAGGGCGATGCCTTCGTGGCATTCGCACGCTCCCCCGAAGGCCGCGTGCTCATGGAGAACGAGTACGCGCCGGCCGCGATGGCGCATCGCATCCTCGGGTTGCTGCAGTTCGGCATCGTCGCGTGCGCGATCGGCGTGGCCTTCCTCGTCAATGGCGTGGCGCCGCCGGCGGGCGCAGACATCAACCTCGTGCGCGAAGCCGATGAGGCGCGCTGGTGGGGCTGGCTCGCGATCGGGCTCGGCATCGGACTGGTGATCGCGAGCGGCGTGAGTGCAGCCATCGCCCGCAAGTGGCGCGTCCTGGGCGATTGATCGATGCGAGCGGACGGCTTCGCGTCCTTCTACGCGGAACACCACGCCAAGCTGTGGGCGTATCTCGTTCGGATGGGCGCATCGCATGCGCTGGCGTCGGACCTGACGCAGGAGACGTTCGTACGTTGGCTCGAGCGGAACGACGCCGCATTCGAAGGCAATGCCCGCGCGTATCTGTACCGCGTCGCGCTGAATCTGTATTTCGACCACGCGCGACGCGGCAAGCGCGAAGTCGCCTGGGATGCGGTGACGGACGTCGCAGCGGCGACCCCTGGCGATGCGGAGATCCCGCAACACGTCTGGCGGCGCCTCACCACGCGGGAGCGGCAGCTGCTCTGGCTGTCGTACGCCGAAGGATTCACGCACGACGAAATTGCATCGATCACGCACCTGGCCGCAGGCAGCATCCGCGTGCTGCTGTCGCGTGCGCGGGCGCGGTTCAAGACGTTGCAGGAGGAACACGACCATGCATGACGACACGGAATTCCGGGCCATGTTCGAAGCGGACGCGCGCGCGTTGCGCACGTCCGCGCCGACGCCGCCGCCTCCCTGGCGCATCGCACAGGCCGCACGCGCGCGTGCGGCACGGCGTTTGGCGCGGCGAGTGCGCTGGCTCTGGCGCATCGCGACGATCGCGTTCGTCGCTGCCGCCATTCCCGTCGTGCTGCACGATCCGCGCACGCTCCCGGGGCTCGTCGCGCCCCTGTTGCTGGGCGCGCTCGCCTGCTGGCGCGACGAACCAGGCGTCCCCCGCGACGCCTAGAACGCGTGGTCGAACGCCACCTCGCCCTGCACGCCCACCTGGTAGGCCGACACGCGCCGTTCGAAGAAGTTCGTCACTTCCTGCACGTCCTGCAGATCCATGAAGGGGAAGGGATTGCGCGAGCGGAAGCGCGGCGGCAGGCCAAGTTGCGCGAGGCGCTGGTCCGCGCAGTACTGCAGGTATTCGCGCATGTCGCGGATCGACAGGCCGGCCACCCCGCCGGACAGCGTGTCTTCGGCGAAGGCCACTTCGCACTCCACTGCTTCCTCCATCATCGCGACCACTTGCGCGCGAAAGTCGTCGTCGACCAGGTCGGGCTCCTCTTCGCGCGCGGTGCGGAAAACGTCGAACGCGAAGGCCATGTGCCCGCTCTCGTCGCGGAACACCCAGTTGGTGCCCGCCGCCAGGCCGTGCAGCAAGCCGCGCGAGCGCAGGTAGTACACGTACGCGAACGCGCCGAAGAAGAACAGGCCTTCGATGCACCCGGCGAAGCATGCGAGGTTCAGCAGGAACTGGCGCCGTTGCGCGCGCGTCTCGAGCCGCTGGACGTCGCGGATCGACTCCATCCACTTGAAGCAGAACGCCGCCTTGCGCTGGATCGACGGAATATTGTCCACGGCGGCGAAGGCGCGTGCGCGTTCGGCCGGATCCGGCAGATAGGTATCCAGCAACGTAAGGTAGAACTGCACGTGCAGCGCCTCCTCGTACAACTGGCGCGAGAGGAACATGCGCGCCTCGGGTGCGTTGATGTGCTGGTAGAGGTTCAACACCAGGTTGTTGGAGACGATCGAGTCGCCGGTGGCGAAGAAGGCCACGAGGCGTTCGACGAGGTGGCGTTCGGCGGGACCGAACTTGTGGTGCAGGTCATTGAGGTCGAGCGAGAAGTCCACCTCTTCCACCGTCCACGTATTGCGCACCGCATTGCGGTACATCTCGTAGAAGCGCGGGTAGCGCATCGGGCGCAAGGTCAGTTCGAATCCCGGGTCGAGCAGGCGCGCGGTCACTGGCAGGCCTCGCAGGATTCGGGGTTTTCGAGCGAGCAGGCGACCGCCTCCGCCGGCGTCGGCGCGGGGCCGACGGTGGTTTTCTGGATCTTCGTCGCCGGACGCGACCGCAGGTAGTACGTCGTCTTGATGCCCTGCTTCCACGCATGCATGTACATCGACGACAACGCGCCGATCGACGGTTGCTCCATGAAGAGGTTGAGCGACGCCGACTGGTCGATGTACGCCCCGCGCGCGGCCGCCATGTCGATCAGCGCGCGCATCGGCAGTTCCCATGCGGTGCGGTAGATCGTGCGCAGCGGTTCTGGAATCGCCGCGATGCCCTGGATCGAGCCTTCCGCGAGCTTGATCGCGTCGCGCATCTCCGGCGTCCACAGGCCGAGCTTCTTCAACTCTTCGGCCAGGTATTTGTTCACCTGCAGGAAATCGCCCGACAGCGTCTCGCGCTTGAACAGGTTGCTCACCTGCGGCTCGACGCATTCGTAACAGCCGGCAATCGACGCGATGGTGGCCGTCGGCGCAATCGCGACCAACAGCGAGTTGCGCAAGCCGTGGGTCTTGATGCGCTCGCGCAGCGCGTCCCACTTGTCGTTCGCGTCGGGCGTCACGCGCCACGCGTCGAACTGCAGTTCGCCGACCGACGCGCGCGTCTCCGCGAAGGCCGGATGCATCCCCCGCTCCACCGCGAGCTCGCACGAGGTATCGAGGGCGTGGAAGTAGATCGTCTCCGCGATCTGCGTCGACAACGCGCGCGCCGCATCGCCGTCGAACGGCAAACGCAGGGCGAACAGCACATCCTGCAACCCCATGCATCCCAAGCCCACCGGACGCCAGCGCAGGTTGCCGCGACGCGCGGTTTCGATCGGGTAGAAGTTGAGGTCGATCACGCGGTCGAGCTGGCGGACCGCGAGCCGGACGGTCTCGGCGAGCTTGTCGAAATCGAACGCGCCGTCCGCGTCGACGTGGCGCGCCAGGTTGATCGAGCCGAGATTGCACACGGCGGTCTCCTCGGCGGAGGTGACTTCGAGGATCTCGGTGCACAGGTTCGACAGGTGGATGACGTTCTGCGCGCGCAGCGTCTGGTTGCTCGCGCGATTGCACTTGTCCTTGAACGTCATCCAGCCATTGCCTGTCTGCGCCAGCGTGCGCATCATCCGCGCGTACAGCTCGCGTGCGCGAATCGTGCGCGTCGCCTTGCCCTGCGCTTCGGCCTGTTCGTAAGCGCGGTCGAAGGCATCACCGTAGAGGTCCGTGAACTCCGGCACGACGCGCGGATCGAACAGCGACCACTCGGCATCTGCCTCCACGCGGCGCATGAACAAATCCGGCACCCAGTTGGCGATGTTGAGGTTGTGCGTGCGGCGCGCTTCGTCGCCGGTGTTGTCGCGCAGTTCCAGGAATTCCTCGACGTCCGCGTGCCACGGCTCGAGGTACACGCACGCCGCGCCCTTGCGCTTGCCGCCCTGGTTCACCGCGGCGACGGAGGCATCGAGCGTCTTGAGCCACGGCACGATGCCGTTGGAATGCCCGTTGGTCGATTTGATCAGCGAGCCGCGCGAGCGCACGCGCGTGAAGCTCACGCCGATGCCGCCGCTGAATTTCGACAACTGCGCGATGTCGCCGTAGCGCTGGTAGATCGATTCCAGCGAATCCTGCGGGGAGTCCAGCAGGAAGCACGAGGACAGTTGCTCGTGGTTGGTGCCGCTGTTGAACAGCGTCGGCGAGGACGGCAGGTAGTCGAGGTTGCCCATCGCGCGGTACAGCGCGAGCGCGCCGGGCACGTCTTCGCCCAGTGCGCAGGCGATGCGCAGGAAGAACTGCTGCGGGGTTTCGATGGCCTTGCGCGTGCGCGGGTGGCGCAGCAGGTACCGGTCGTACAGCGTGCGCAGGCCGAAGTAGTCGAAGCCCAGGTCGAGGGCGGGGTCGATCGCGTCGTTGAGCTTGCGCGCGTTGGCTTGCACGAAGCCGAGCAGGCGGTCGTTGATCAGGCCGACTTCGTGGCCGCGCGCGATGGATTGCGAGAAGGCATGGATTTCCTGCCCAGCGACTTCCTTCGCGATGACGCCCGAAAGCAGGCGCGCGGCCAGGCGGCCGTATTCGGGTTCTTCCGCGGTGAGCAGCGCGGCGGTGCGGATGGAGAGCTCGTCGAGTTCGCGGGTCGTGGCGCCGTCGTAGAGGCCGGAGATGGTGCGCGTGGCCACGCGCATCGGTTCGACGGCGTGCAATCCGTCGGCCGCGCGCGTCACCGCGCGCACGATCTTGTTGAGGTCGACCGGTTCGGACACTCCGTTGCGCTTGGTGACGCGCATGGTGGTGGCGGTGGGCGGCGGGGTGAGGTCGAACGCGGGCGTGGACGCGGCGCGGTCTGCGAGCGTGTCGTGCGACATGGGTGGCTCCGTGGTGGCGCACCGTCGTCGTCGCTCCCTCGGCGATCGACAGTCGGTCTGGAACCACACGGTGGTCGGGCGGCGTCGCAACACCTAAGACACGCGCGAATCGAAACGCGGCCGGCGATGCGTCACCAGCCATCTCCCCCCGGAGATTCCGCGGCCGGCACCGCGCGGCGTGCATCGCGCGGCTGTCGGCAGGTCTTCGGGCTCGTGGACACGACGCGGGGCGGACCCCGCGTCACCTACTCGTCGCCGCTTCCCGGGGCCACCGCCCCAGTGCGTGCGCGACTTCGTTTCCACCTACCGCTGCGGGGCAGCGCCGGTATTCGACCGGCTTCCCTTTTCATCCGCGAGCCTGCGCCCGCGGAACCGACGACCCCAAGATATCGCGGTTGTGGCCGATGTCAATCCACGATGTTGTGTCGCGCGGTATCACGCCGGCGACCGTTACACTCGGCCTGCCAAGGACAAGGAACCCACTTGGAGCACCTGCACGCCATCGACCTGCGCCTGCTCTTCGGGGCGCTGCTGATCCTGCTGGGCATCGCCTCGTCGCTGCTCGCGCGTCGCTTCGGCGCCCCGTTGCTCCTGGTGTTCCTGCTGCTCGGCGTCGTGCTGGGCGAAGACGGGCCGGGCGGCATCAAGTATTCGGACCTGGGCTTCACCTATTTCGTCGGCGCGCTGGCGCTGGCCGTGATCCTGTTCGACGGCGGGTTGCGCACGCGCGCAGCGCAAGTGCGCGGTGCGGTGCTGCCATCGGTGGTGCTCGCGACCGCGGGGGTGGTGATCACCGCCTCGCTCACGGCCGTCGCGGCGGTATACCTGCTGGCGCTGCCGTGGCTCGAAGCCTCGCTGCTCGGCGTCGTGGTCTCCTCGACCGACGCGGCCGCCGTGTTCTTCCTCCTGCGCGCGGGCGGCCTGCATCTCGAACGCCGCGTCAACGCCACGCTCGAAGTCGAATCGGGCAGCAACGATCCGATGGCGATCTTCCTCACGCTCGCGATGACGACATGGATCGCCGGCACCGGCACGCACGATCCGTGGATGCTCGCGCTGCAGCTGGGATGGGCGATCGGCGCGGGCCTCGTCGCCGGCTACCTCGGCGGGCGGTTGATGGTGTGGACGCTCAACACGTTCGAACTCCCGCCCGGCCTGCATCCGTGGCTCGCGCTCTCCGGCGCCGTCGCGCTGTTCTCGATCACCAACCTCGTCGGCGGCAGCGGCTACCTCGCGGTGTACCTGGCGGGCATCGTCGTCGCGAACCGGCCGATGCGCGCCCGCAACGAAGTGCTGTCCGTGCAGGACGCGGCGACGTGGTTCGCGCAGCTGGTGATGTTCCTGCTGCTCGGCCTGCTGGTCACGCCGCACAACCTGCTGAAGTTGCTGTGGCCCGCGCTCGGCGTCGCGGCGTTCCTGATGTTCGTCGCACGTCCCGCGGCGGTGATCGCGTGCCTCGCGCCGTTCGGCTATCGCCGGCAGGAGATCGGCTTCATCGCGTGGACGGGCCTGCGCGGCGCGGTCGGCATCTTCCTCGCATCGATCCCGCTGCTCGCCGGATTGCCCAACGCGACCGTCTACTTCAACGTGGCCTTCGTCGTCGTGTTCGTGTCGCTCGTCGTGCAAGGGTGGTCGCTGGCGCGCGCGGCGCACATGTTCGAAGTCGCGGTGCCGCGTGCGGATCCGAATACGCGCCGCATCCAGCTCGACCTCCCCGGCCAGCTCGAATACGACATGGTCGGCTATCGCATCGCGCCGGGGAGCGCGTTGCTGCGCGGCAGTACCCTGCCCGGCCGCGTGCGGCTGGCGATGGTGTGCCGCGAGGGTCGCGTGCTGTTGCCCGAGGACGCCGGTGCGCTCATCGCCAACGACTACGCGTACGTGCTCGCGCCCACCGGACAGGCGCCACGCCTGGACTGGTTGTTCGCCGAAGGCAGCGATGCGCAATCGGCCGAACGCGATCTGTTCGGCAGCTTCACCTTGCCCGGCGACGTGCCGCTCGGCGAAATCGCGTCGTTCTACGGCCTGCAGATTCCGGCGCGGTTCAACGATGCGACGGCTGCGCAGTTGTTCGACGAACGCTTCGACGAACAACCGCAGGTCGGCGACCGCCTCGCGCTCGGCAAGGCGGTGCTGGTGGTGCGTAGCGTGAAGGACGAGCGCGTCGCGCAGGTCGGCCTGAAGTTCACCGGCGTCGGCGAGCGCCTACTCGGCGGGCGGTGACTTGCGCGGCCAGGCCTTGCGGTTCGGGTCGAATTCCGACGTCACCATTTCGCCCCCGCGCAGCCCGAAGCCGCACACCGCGAGCGGGCCTTCGATGTAATGCGTCAGTCCGAAGGCTTTCTCGATGTCCACTTCGTTGATCGCCGCGGTGATGTAGGCGCCCAGGCCGAGGTCGATCGCGCTGAGGAACAGGGTCTGCGACAGGTGGCCGATGTCGAGGATCGTCACCCGGTAGGCCTTCGGGTGGTTGCGGTATTTCCAGAAGTTGCGCTGGAAGCGCGGCGCGAGCACGGCGAGCACGTGCGCGTCGGCGAACCATTGCTGGCCGCCGACCGCGAAGAACGCGAGCTTCTCCAGGTCGTCGACGGGCGGCAGCGGTTGCAGTGCGTGGTCGCCCGGCCGGTAGTGATAGAGGCCCGCGTCGATGCCTTCGACGTTGCGCACGATCAGGTACGCCTCCGTCGGATGCATCGCGCCGCCCGACGGGCTGGTGCGCTTGATGACCTCGAAATCCTCCGCGGCCTCGACCTGCCCGCGCGCGCCGAACACGCGTTCGAGCACGTTGGCGAACTGCGCGCGCGGCAATGCGCGCGTGGTGTCGAAGTTGCGGCAGGTGCTGCGCAGGTCGAGGAGTTCGTCGAAATCGGTGCGCGGTGCGCGTTCGAGCGCGATGCGCGTGTCGGGCTCACCACGATCATGGAACGTCGGCGGCGGAATGCCGTACGCATTGCGCAGGCCCAACGGCGAATACAGGCCGGCCTCCTGCACCTCCGCCGCCGCGTCGACGCCGGACCAGCGCGATGCCGCGTGCATCACCGACGACAAGCCGAACCACTGTTGCGCGCGATGGGTCTCGTCGGCCGCGCGATGGGCGGCGTGCCGGGTGTCGTCAGAGACGATCAGTCCCGCGGCGAGCAGGCCTTCGATCCGCTGCGTGCCGTGCGCGTCGATCAGCGCTTGCGCATCGACCCACGCAGTCGCGCCGAGCCCGCCCACGATGGCCGCGGCCTCCGCGTCGATCTCGATGCTCTGCGACAGATGCGGCGCGTGCGCATGCCAATGCACGTCGTTGACCACGCCCGTGCCGCCGCCCAGCAGATCGTCGAGCTCGAACCGCGCGACCTCCCGCGGCTCCAGCCACACCACCCCGCAACGCCTCACCTGCATGCCGCTCGTCCCCCGATCCGATGCGCGACCTTAGATTTGCGGTCGTGGTCGTCGCAAGACCTTGTGACGGCCGTCGAACAACGGTAGCGTCGCGTCCCGGGGGTTTTCCACACACAACCAAGGGGAAGAACGATGGCAATGAAGAAGGGCGGGCCGACCGAAGAGCTCGATCCGAAGGTCGTCCGCACGTTGCTCGACCGCCTGTCGACCGACGACGACTTCCGCGAACTGTTCCAGAACGATGCACACGCCGCGCTCGTCGAGGCGGGCTGGAAGGCGCCGGCATCGGCCGCGGCCAGCCTGGCGCCCGTCGACCAAGCGAAGCTCTCCGGCGGCAGCTGCCTGATGAAGTCCGGTGCGACGCTCGCCTCGAAGGAAGACATCGCCGCCGCGCGTCCGCAGTTGGAGCGCACGCTGGCCGCGATCATCAACTTCGACGCACCGCGCGCGCTCTACAACGACTGATCGGTCGCGCGTTCGAATACAGGGGCGGGGTCAGCGCGACCCCGCCCCTTTCGTTTTGCCCAGCGCACGCGTGAGCGCGTCGGTGCGGTTCGCGATGGCCGGCGGCAGGGCCGCGCGGGGCCACGCCGTCTCGAATCGTTGCAACGACTTGGCCGCCTCCACGCTGTTGCCGGCGGCCTGCGACATCTCGGCCATGTCCAGCAGCGCCAGCGTGCTGTCGGCCACGTTGAGCATGGACGGCAGGTAATCCAGGCCCATCTCGACGTACGCACGGCCGCGGTGCGTCGCGATCCACAGCGCCTGGTCGCGCGCGGTGGCGGTGTCTTTCGCCGCGCGCGCGGCGCGCAGGAGCGCGGCGTGGACCGGGAAGGTCGCCTCGCCGCGCGTGGCGAGCGGCTTCAGCCGGACGACCGCGAGCGCGGGCTTGCCCGCGAGGCGGTCGCGTTCGGCCAGCAGCACTTCGCGCATGTCGGTGAGCGGCGGATAGCCGGCGATGCCGGCGCCGTCGACCTGCGCCAACGCACGGTTGAGGACGGTGGCCGAGTCGATGCGCGAGGCGAGATAGCCCACGTGCAGCGCGAGCAATTGATCGTAGTTGGCGTAGGCCGCCTGCAGCGCCGGTGCGTTTTCGCGGATGTCGGCCAGGTGCGCGAGCAGGCGGGCTTCCAACGCATCGCGTTTGGCGCCTTCGGTGATCGCATCGAGCGCATCGTTGCGCAGGGATGCGGCGCGTCCGGCGACCAGCGGTTCGGCTTTTTCCGCGAGCGTGCGGGCTTCCTGCGCGGAGGCCACCGCCGTTTTCCAATCGCCGCGGTCGATCGCGAACAGCATGTGGTGGTACGGGCGCGCGACGTCGTCGGTGGCGATGCCGCTGCCCTTGCGTTGCGCGAGCATCGTATCGACCGTCTTCCACTGCCGCAGCGCGGCGAAGGGATAGAGCTGGTCGTACATGCGCGTGCGGAACGCCGGATTGTTGTTCTCGGCGTCCTTGAACGCGCGCTGCGCCTCCTGGTAATGCTCCAGGCCGAGTTGCAGCATGCCCATCAGGTAGATCGCGTGCGCGCGGCGCTCGTACTGCGGCACCGCCGCGGCTTTCGCCGGCGCGATGCTCGCCGCGAACTGATTCGCGTAGAACAGGCCGCCCTGCGCCAGGCCGAACTGCGCCAGGTGCGCATCCGGGTAGGTCTCGATCATCTGCCGCCAGCGTTGCAGTTGCAGCTCGACCGGGCCGAACATCGCCAGGTTCGCGTCGAGGATGTATTTCTCGCGGGCACTGAGGTGGTTGCGCAACGCGCTTGCGCGTTCCACCGCGCGGCGCGAGGCCGGCAAGTCGCCGAACTTGCCGTGCATCTGGCCGATCGCAAGCCATCCGAGCGCGAAGTCCGGATCCAGTTCCACCGCGCGCGTGTAGAACGCGAGCGCGTCGCGGTCGTTGCCCTTCGCGCGGTTGCGGTTGCCGAGCGCGTAGGCCTTGAGCGCGTCGAGGTTGGGCGTGCTCACTTCGGGCAGCGGCGCGGAAGTCTGTTCGATCGAGGCCACGGCTTCGCCGAGCTTCTCGCGCAGTTCGGCGGTCACCTTGTCGATGGATTCCAGCGTCGACTTCGCGCCCACGCCATCGAAGGACTCGGCGTACACCGTCGTTTGCGTGTGCGGATCGATGACCTCGGCGCTCACGCGCACGCGGCCGCCGACTTCGGCCACCGTCGGCAGGATCACCGCGCGCGCGCCGTCGCGGATCGCGATTTCGCTGGCGGTCGCGCGGTCGAGCGTGGTCGCCGGCCCGCGCTTCATCAGGGTCAGCGTGTCGCGCACCTTCAGGTCGCTCAGCACGTTGACGTAGCGCGACTGCTCCAGGCTGATGCGGAAGGCCTGTTCCAGCGATTCGTCGAGCACCGGTTGGCCGGTGAGGTTGCGCAGATCCCCGACGACGACCCAGTCGCGTTCGTTGAACGCGATCGCGGGCGTCGGGCGCGTGAGGAACCACGCGCCGGTGGCCAGGCCTGCGACGAGGAACAGTTCCGCGGCCAATGCGTTGGGGCGGCGCCACATCGGAATGTCGCGCCACGCCTTGCCGCCGTTCTGCTTCGGCGCACGCAGCGGTGCGTAGCCCGGTTCGCCGACTTCGAAGATTTCCTGCCCGTCGGGCACGCCCTTGAAACGCCAGCGGCCGTGCGATTTCCAGATCAGGTGTTCGCTGCGTTCGCCCAGTTCGCGCGCGGCGCGGCGCGCGAGCGGTTCGGCGGTCGCGGACAACAGGATCTGCCCGGGGCGCGCGAGCGTCATCAGGCGACCGGCGAGCGGCTTGGCGAGGCCTTCGACTTCCAGCGGCTTTGCGCCGGCCTGCACCGCCGCTTCGCTGTTCTGCCACGTCAGCACTTCGCCGACGTGCAACCCGGCGCGCGCCTGCAGCACGAGCTTGCGGTCGCGCACCTCGGGGCGGTCGCCGAGTTCGCGCAAACCACGCGTGTAATCGAGCGCGAACCCCAGGCCGTCGACCGGACGTTCGAACAGCAACAACAAGCCGTCGCTGCGATCGATCAGGCGGCCGCGCCAGCGTTGCTGCAATTCGAGGACCAGTCGGTCGTGCGCGCGGAACAACTCCGCCGCCGGCGCATCGCCGAGGCGTTCGACGAGCAGCGTCGAGTCGCACAGGTCCGTCAACAGCAGGGTGCGCACCTGCGGGCTGCTCGCCGGGTCGAAGCCGGCCTGCGCGAAGTCATTCATCACGATCCTTGCGTCCTTCGCGGCCTAGGCCGGCGCGAGTGCGTCGTCCTGCCATTCCACGCGGTTGCCGCCCAGGCGCTTGGCGCGATAGAGGGCCGCATCGGCCAGGGCATACCAGTCGTCCCATTCGGTGTCGGGGCTGACCAGGCATGCGCCCACGCTGAGCGTGGCGATCTGCGGCGGCGACGGCTGCATTTCGTGCAATGCATGCGCGGTGGTCGTGATGAACTCGGCCACGCGCATGACGTCGTCGCGATGCTCGCCCTTGATCATCAGGCAGAACTCGTCGCCGCCCAGGCGGCAGGCGATGTCGTCGGGGCCAGCGGCCGAGCGCAGGATGTTGGCCACGCCCTGCAGCACGCGGTCGCCCACGAGGTGCCCGTGATCGTCGTTGATGTTCTTGAAACGGTCGCAGTCGATCAGCAGCAGGCCGCGGCCCGGCTGTTCGTCGGTGCGGCGGCGTTGCTGCAGGTGCAGGTGGAAGCCGCGGCGGTTCGCAAGGCCGGTGAGTTCATCCGTTCGGGTGAGCTCCTCGGTCTGCGTGAGGCGATGCGTGGTCGCGCGCAGCGTGTCGAGTGCGGTCTGCAGGTCGAGGTTGCGGCGGCGCAGGCGGCCGATGAGGCTTTGTTCGTTCAGCACCACGCGCATGATGGCGCGGCGCAGGAAGTGGGCGAGCAGGCGCGGGTCGCGCTCGACCAGCGTTTCGAATTCCTGCTGGCGCAATTCGACCAGCATGCCGGGGCTGGACACGGTCGCATCCGCGCTGCGTGCGTGATCGCCGATCAGCAGCCCGAGTTCGCCGAAGAACTCACGCGCGCCCAAACGTTTCGCCACCAGGTCGTCGCCGAAATCCAGATCGACCGAACCCTGCGCGATCACGTACATGGTGGTGCCGAGATCGCCGCGGCGGAACAACTTCTCGCCCGGCTCGACGCGACGCTGCTGCCCGATCTGCGCGAACAGCGCGTACTCCTCCGCAGTCAACGACGCGGCGGGTTCGAGTATCTCGATGTCGGCTCGGCGCCTCCGCGGCGCGCGGTCGCGATTCACACTACGATCCCCCGACGTGACCGGCGGCCGAGGATACCACCTGAAAGAGTTCATTCTGGAAGGTACGGATTGCGGCGGCCCACCCGGCCGCCGCCAACCCCGTTCACCCCGCGACGGTCACTAGCGGGTCAGCTTTTTGTGCGGTCCGTCACGCTGCGGCGGCGGGACTCACCGGGTGGAACTGTTCTTCCTCCGTCGAACCCTTCAGCGCGACGGTCGAGCTCTGCGCGCCCTGGATGGTTTGCGTGACCGCGTCGAAGTAGCCGGTGCCGACCTCACGTTGGTGTTTGACCGCCGTGAAGCCCTTGTCCGCGGCGGCGAACTCGGCCTGCTGCAACTCGACGAACGCACTCATCTGCCGGCGCGCATAGCCGTGCGCCAGGTTGAACATCGAGTAGTTCAGGGCATGGAAGCCGGCGAGCGTGATGAACTGGAACTTGTAGCCGTAGGACGCCAGTTCCTTCTGGAATTTCGCGATCGTCGCGTCGTCCAGGTGCTGCTTCCAGTTGAACGACGGCGAGCAGTTGTAGGCGAGCAGCTTGCCGGGGAATTTCGCATGGATCGCTTCGGCGAAGGCCTTGGCGAAGGCCAGGTCCGGCTTGCCGGTCTCGCACCACACCAGGTCCGCGTACGGCGCATAGGCCAGGCCGCGCGAGACGGCCTGGTCCAGGCCCTTGCGTGTCTTGTAGAAGCCTTCGACCGTGCGCTCGCCGGTGACGAAATCGCGATCGTTGTCGTCGACGTCGCTGGTGAGCAGGTCGGCGGCTTCGGCGTCGGTGCGCGCCACGACCAGCGTGGGCACGCCCAGCACGTCGCTGGCCAGGCGCGCGGCGACGAGCTTTTCCACCGCTTCGCGCGTGGGCACCAGCACCTTGCCGCCCATGTGGCCGCACTTCTTGACCGAGGCGAGCTGGTCTTCGAAATGCACGGCGGCCGCGCCGGCCTCGATCATCGCTTTCATCAACTCGAAGGCGTTGAGCACACCGCCGAACCCGGCTTCGGCGTCGGCGACGATGGGCTGCAGGAAGTCGATGGAATCATCGCCTTCGGCGTGGTGGAGCTGGTCGGCGCGCAGCAGCGTGTTGTTGATGCGCTTGACCACCTGCGGCACGGAGTTGGCCGGATACAGCGACTGGTCGGGATACATCTCGCCGGCGAGGTTCGCGTCCGCGGCGACCTGCCAACCGGAGAGGTAGATCGCCTTCAGGCCGGCCTTGACCTGCTGCATCGCCTGGTTGCCGGTGAGCGCGCCGAGCGCGTTGACGAAATCCTCGGTCTGCAGGTAGCGCCACAACTTCTCGGCGCCGAGCTTGGCGAGCGAGTGTTCGATCGGCACCGTGCCGCGCAGGCGCACGACGTCCTCGGCGGAGTAAGGGCGTTCGACACCTTCCCAGCGCGGGTTGTTGATCCAGTCAATGCGCAGCTGTTCGGCAGTCGGAAGCGTGTTCGTCTTCATCGTGGTGCTCCTTGTCGTGTGACCCGACGGTCAGTCGATCCGTGCGTAGGCCGGAAGGGTGAGGAAGTCTTCGAGCGTGTCTGCGTGCGTGAGCGAATCGAGCAGTTCGATCGCTTCGTTGATGCGTTCGCCGCCGGGCAGCTGCATGCGGTCGGCGAGTTTGCTGGGCAGGCCGATGAGGGCGCGCTCGAGCAGGGTGAAGTCGATGGGCGTGCCGTCGTCGAGGAACACCGGCGGGTCGCTGTGCAGCCATTGCCAGAGCTGCGAGCGCGAGATCTCGGCGGTGGCCGCGTCTTCCATCAGCCAGTGGATGGGCACGCAGCCGTTGCCGTCGAGCCAGGCGGCCAGGTAGCGCACGCAGACCTCGACGTTGTTCTCGAAGCCCGCGCGGGTGATCGTGCCGAGGGAGGGCTTCAGCAGCGCTTCGCGCAGTTCCGCGTCCGATTTCGCGCGCACGTCGTTGCGCAGCACGACCTGCTGGTGCGCGCCGAGCATCCACGTGTCGAACACCTCGCGCGCCAGCGGGATGAGGGCCGGATGCGCCACCCACGTGCCGTCGTGCCCGGCGCCGACCTCGCGCACCTTGTCGGCGCGCACGCGTTCCATCGCGCGGTGGTTGGCCGATTCGTCGCCGGAGATCGGAATCTGCGCGGCCATGCCGCCCATCGCATGCGCGCCACGCTTGTGGCAGGTGTGGATCAGCAGTTCGGAGTACGTCTTGAGGAACGGCTGCGTCATCGTGACCTGTGCGCGTTCGGGCAACACGCGGTCGCGATGGCGGCGGAAGGTCTTGAGGTAGGAAAAGATGTAATCCCAGCGGCCGCAGTTCAGCCCTGCGATGCGCGTGCGCAGCGCGTGGAGGATCTCGTCCATCTCGAACACGGCCGGCAGCGTTTCGATGAGCACCGTGACCTTCATCTGTCCATCGGGCAGGCCGAGCGCGGATTCGATGTGCGACAGCACGTCGTTCCACAGCGCGGCTTCTTCCATCGACTGCAGCTTCGGCAGGTAGAAGTACGGTCCGCGGTCCTTCGCCGCGAGCGCCCTGGCGTTGTGGAAGGCGAACACGCCGAGGTCGAACAACGAGGCGGACATCGGCACGCCATCGACGCGCACGTGCTTTTCGTCGAGGTGCCAGCCGCGCGGGCGGACGATCAGCACCGCCTGCTCGCCGAAAGGTTTGAGCACGTAGTGCTTGCTGCCGTCGGGGGCCATCCAGTCGAGCGTGCCGGCCACCGCCTTGCCCAGCGCGCGCTGGCCGGTGAGCAGGTTGTCCCAGGTGGGCGCGGTCGAATCCTCGAAGTCGGCCATGTAGCAGTTCGCGCCGGAGTTCAGCGCGTTGATCACCATCTTCGGATCGGTGGGGCCGGTGATCTCGACGCGGCGGTCGAGCAACGCGTTCGGGATTTGCGCGACGCGCCAGTCGCCGGCGCGGATGGGCGCGGTGTCTTCGCGGAAGTCGGGGAGCGTGCCGGCGTCGAACTGCGCCTGGCGGACGCGGCGGGCCTCGAGGCGTTGCTGGCGACGCGGTTCGAACGTGCGATGGAGATCGGTGAGGAACGCGAGCGCCGCGGGCGTGAGCAGATGCTCCTGTCCGGGGAGCGCGCGGGTCGTGGCGACCCCGCGGGTGAGGCTGTCCTGGTCCTGCAGTACTGCCGACATGGTCGAGTCCCGTGCATATGCCTGAGGTCGACCGTACGAGCCGGTACTGTATTGGACAAAACAGTTATCGCAATGCTATTGATAAGCCTCGCTTATATGAAGGCTGGATGATGGCCAAAATGCAGGGCAATCCGCCCGATTCCGAGCCCTCCGCCCCCCGATTCGCCTACAAGGCGGATCGTTTGAAGCCGCTTCGCGCCTTCTGCCAGACCGCGCGGCTGGGCTCCGTCTCACGGGCGGCCGAGGCGCTCTACGTGTCGCAGCCGGCGATCACCCTCCAGTTGCAGGCGCTTGAGCGCGAGCTGGGGGTCAAGCTGTTCGATCGCGTCGGCCGGCGTCTCACGCCGAGCCGCGAAGGCCAGGTCCTCTACGAACTGGCCAAACCCCTGGTCGAGGGGATCGACGGCCTCGACGCGGTCTTCCACGACAAGGTCCAGGGCCTCGACGCCGGCGAACTCAACGTCGCCGCGGGCTCGTCGACGATCCTCTATCTGTTGCCCGGCATCGTCGAAGCCTTCCGCCAGCGGCGGTCCGACGTGCGCCTGACCCTGCACAACGTCACCGGCGCGAGCGGGCTCGACCTGCTCCGCACCGATGCGGTCGACCTCGCCGTCGGGTCGATGCTCGAGGTGCCCGCCGACCTGCGCTACATGCCGGTCTATCGCTTCGAACCGATGCTGATCATGCCGCCCGACCATCCGCTCGCGCACAAGGCGGACCTGCGGCTCGAAGATCTCTCGCCGTACGGACTCATCCTGCCGCCCAAGCGCCTGACGACCTATCGCCTCGTCGACCTGGTGTTCCAGCAGAACCGCGTGCCCTACACCGTCGCGCTGGAAGTCGGCGGCTGGGAAGTCATCAAGCAATACGTCGCGATGGGCCTGGGGATCAGCATCGTCACCGCGATCTGCCTGACCGAGGCCGATCGCACGCGGCTGGCCGCGCGCTCGCTCGCGCAATACTTCCCCTCGCGCAGCTACGGCGTGGTAGTGCGCAAGGGCAAGTTCCTCTCCCCGCAGGCGCGTGCGTTCATTGAATTGATCCAGCCCGACGAATTCGCCCAGGGCGGGCATTCCGAACGCTGACCGCTACGGCGTGCCGTGGTGCTTGCCCTGCCATGGGCGGTACCACGCGCGGATGCGCTGGATGTCGGCGTGCATGTCGTCGGTGAGTTCGAACAACGGGCCGATGCCGATGATGCGATCGGGATAGTGGAAATACGCGGGCACCACAGGAACGCCGGCGGCCTTCGCGATCTTCCAGAACCCCGGCTTCCAGCGTTCGACAGGCTTGCGGGTGCCTTCCGGCGCCAGGCCGAACCAGAACTTCTCGTGCGAGGTGATCAGCGCCGCGGCCTGTTCGACCACGCCCGCGGCCGCGCTGCGGTCCACCGCGATGACGCCGAGCTTGCGCAGGATCGGGCCCATCGGCCACCAGAAGAGCTGGTGCTTGCCGAGGATGCGGATGTCCAGGCCGAGCGCGAGCTTTGCCGCGAAGCCCCACACACCGTCCCAGTTCGACGAATGCGGCGCGCCGATCAACACCACGCGCGGCAGGTCGGGGAACGCGCCGACCATCCGCCATCCGCCGAGCCGCAACAGCGCGCGCCCGACCCAGCGCGCGAACCGATTGGGCTTCACGCGCGGGAGCGAGGGTGGCAACGGCAGCACGTGGCCGGGCGTGTTGTGGATTTCTGGCGACATTCCCTTGTGTCCCCGCGCCGTCATTCGTCCCAGGTGCGGCGTGCACCACGCGAGGCCTTGATCGTACTGCGCCCGCGCTTTTCGTCCAGCCGGCGCTTCTTCGCGGCGCGGGACGGCTTGGTGGCGATGCGCTTTTTCGGCGCCTTCAACCCACTGGCGATGAACGCGGCGAGGCGTTCGCGCGCATCCTCGCGGTTGCGGTCCTGCGTGCGGAAACGCTGCGCGCTCAGGACCAGCACGCCTTCGTCGGTCAGTCGGCGATCGCGCTTGGCGAGCAGGCGCGCGCGCACGGGCTCCGTCAGCGACGGCGAGTTGGCGATGTCGAAGCGCAGTTCGACCGCGGTGGCGACCTTGTTGACGTTCTGCCCACCGGGCCCGGACGAACGCACGAAGCGTTCGACGAGTTCCTCGTCGGGCAAGTCGAGTCCGGGAGCGATTTCCAGCATGGGCGCGACTGTATCAGGCGTCGGTGACCGCGCCGAAGAGGGCGAGGGCCTTCGAGAATTCCGCATCGAACGGCGCGCGCACATCGATGCGCGCGCCCGTGGCGGGATGGTCGAACGCCAGCCGCCGCGCATGCAGCAACATGCGGTGGATCCCGAGCATGCGGAACGCGCGATTGTGCCGCCCGTCGCCGTGGCTGGTGTCGCCGATCAAGTGGTGCGAGACGTGCTTGAGGTGGCGGCGGATCTGGCGGAACCGGCCCGTCAGCGGATGCGCGCGCAGCAACGCGTAGCGCGACGTCGGGAAATGCGCGGACGGGAATTCGAGTTCGCACGTGGCGATGCGCTCGAACGCCGTCGTCGCCGGTTTCTTCACCGGCTTGCCGGGCCCGCCGTCGAGCGGATGTTCGATGGCGAAGCGTTCCTCTGCCGGCCACCCGCGACAGACCGCGATGTAATCCTTCTCGACGTCGCGCGCCATCAGCGTCTTGCCCAGCGCCGAGGCGATCTCCCGGTCGAACGCGAGCAACAAACAACCACTCGTCGCACGGTCGAGGCGATGCACGAGGAAGATGGGCTTGCCGAATTGTTCGCGCAGGCGATCGGCGGCGAAATCCGTCTCGCCGCGCGCGAGCGCGGAGTCGTGGACCATGAGGCCGGCGGGTTTGTCGACGACCGCGAGGTGCTGGTCGCAATAGACCACTGCCAGCGCCGACGGCGCCTCGCCCACCGCGTCCATCACTTCCTGCGCGGCCAGGCCGCCAGCAGCGCCCATGCGCCGCCCAGGCCGGCGATCCACACGGCCGCGGGCACGCCGCCGATGCGCGGGCCGCCGGCTTCCAGTCCGTAGAGCACGGCGGCAACGATCAGCAGGCCGGTGCCCAGCACCGCGGAAATCATGCGGCGTTGCGCGCCGCGGATCATCTGGGTGAGGTCGCGGATGTCCTGCGAGCGCATCTGCAGCGCATGTTGGCCTTCGACCTGTTGCGTCAGCCACGCGTGCAGCAGGCGCGGCATCTCCGGCGCGCGCGTCACCATCTCGGGCAGGCGCTTGCGGAATTCGGCCATCAGCTGCTGCGGGCTGTAGCGGTCGACGAGGATGCGCTCGAGCACGGGGCGCGCGACGGCCCAGATGTCGATGTTCGGATCCAGCTGGCGGCCGACGCCTTCGATGTTCAGCAGCGTCTTCTGCAGCAGGATCAACTGGGGTTGCAGGGTGAGTTCGTAACGCTGCGCGGTGCGGAACAATTTCAGCAGCACCTCGGCGAGCGAGATCTCCGACAACGGCCGCGTGAAGTACGGCTCGCACACCGCGCGCGCGGCGGCTTCGAGCTCGTCGATGCGGATGTGCGAGGGCATCCACCCGGCCTGCACGTGCAACTCGGCGATGCGGCGGTAGTCGCGGTTGAAGATCGCCATGAAGTTCTCCGCGAGGTAGTACTGATCCTCGCTGGAGAGCTGCCCCATGATGCCGAAGTCGAGCGCGATGAACCGCGGATCGGACTTGCGCGTCGCATCGACCCAGATATTGCCGGCGTGCGCGTCGGCGTGGAAGAAATTGTCGCGGAAGACCTGCGTGTAGAACACGCGCACGCCCTTGGCCGCGAGCGCCTTGCGGTCGATGCCGGCGGCGTCGAGCGCGGCGATGTCGTCGCTCGGGATGCCGTGCACGCGTTCCATCGTCAACGCGCGCTGCGCGGTGTGCGACCAGATGGGCTCAGGGACGTAGAGGTCATTCGAGTCGAGCCAATTGCGGCGCAGCACCGAGGCGTTCGCCGCTTCGCGCTGCAGGTCGAGTTCGGCCGCCAGCGTGTTCTCGATTTCCGCGACGATCTCGCGCGGGCGGATCTTGTCGGCGCTCGGATGCGTGCGGTCGACCAGCGCCGCGATGGATTTGAGCAGCGAGATGTCCGCGGAGATCTGCTTCTCGATGTCGGGCCGCAGCACCTTGACGACGACTTCGCGCGGCGGCGCGTCGCCGACGGCGGGCAGCGTCGCCGGATGCACCTGTGCGATCGACGCGGACGCGAGCGGCGTGGTGTCGAAACTCGCGAACGCCACGCCGATGGGACGGCCCAGCGATTGTTCGACCAGCGCGCGCGCGGTCTGACCATCGAACGGCGCGACGCGATCCTGCAGATACGTGAGTTCTTGCGCGACATCCGGCGGCACGAGGTCGCGGCGCGTCGACAGGATCTGCCCGAACTTCACGAAGATCGGCCCGAGTTCCTGCAACGCCAGGCGCAGCCGGACGCCGCGCGGTTGCGCCGCGATCTCGCGCGAGGCGCGCGGCACGAACGGACGCATCAGGCGCAGCCAACGCTCGGCCGGCGTGTCGTCCAACAGGTCGTCGAGGCGATAGCGCAACAACACGCGGCCGATGCGCGCGGCGCGCAGGACCGGCGTCATGCCGTTCCCCGGCGCGACTGGAGACGTTGCACGCGCGCGGCGAGGCGCTCGACGTCGTCGCGCACGCCATCGACGTCATCGAGGAACGCATGCAACTCGTCCTTCGCCACGACATCGCGCGATTCCTCGGTGAGATATTCCGCCGCGCTGCCGGCGACGCTCTGGCCGGCGGCCTTCGCTTCGCGCAACGCGGCCGCGACGCCCTTGGCGATCTGCACGCCGAGAATTTCGCCGAAGACCGTCACGAACGGTTGCTGCCAATCCGGATCGAAGCGCTCGGCCATGCGTTGCAGGCGGCGCGCGAGATCCGCGTCGCCCGACACGCGCACGCGGCCAACGGGCGGTGCGTCGTCCCGCTTGAAGAACGGCAATTGCGCGATCAGCCCGCCGAGCGTGCCGCGCACGCCGAGGTCGGGCTCGCGCGCGGTATCCGCGGGGCCGACGACGAGGCGTTCGCCCTCGACGCGGATCTCCGCGGCCAGCGCCGGCGATTCCACCGCGAGTTGGATGCGACGGCCATCGAGCGGCTTGAGCGCGGCGCGCGTCTCGGGGTCGAGCGCGAGCGCGCGATTGAGCGCGGCTTCCAGCGCGCGTCCTGCGTGGAGGCGCCAATTGAAGGCAGGGCCGTCGGGGGTCATGCCCGCGATTCTAGCGGAGGGCTATCGTTGCGCGCGTGCGTGCGCGTCGGCCAGGCGCTGCAGGCCTTCGGCGATGGTGACCTTGGGGACGTAGCCGAAATCGCGCGTCGCCGGCCCCATGTCGTACCAGTGCGCCGTGGCGAGCTGTTCGGCGAGGAAGCGGGTCAGCGGCGGCTCGCCGCGCAGGGGCAGCACGGTCCAGGCCGCTTCGCACACCGCGCCGATCGCATAGGCGGTACGAAAGGACAGGTGCTTGTCGACCTTGGGCGCGCCCACTGCATCCAGCAGCGCGTTGACGAGTTCGGCGACCGGCATCGGCTCGCCGTTGCTGATGAAGTACGCCCGGCCTGCGCATGGTGCGCCCGGCACGAGGTGATGGAACGCATCGACGTGCGCCTGCGCTGCGTTGTCGATGAACGTCGTGTCGATCAGGTTCGCACCGCTGCCCACGATGCGCAGGCGCCCGGCGCGCGCGCGATCGGCCAGGCGCGGCACGAGCTGGTTGTCGCCGGGACCCCAGATCAGGCGCGGACGCAATGCGATGGTCGCGAGCGTCGCGTCGTTCGCCGCGAGCACGTCCTGTTCGGCGATCGTCTTCGTCGTCGCGTACGGCGCCTTGAAGCCCCTGCCGTAAGGCACGGTGTCCGCGGTGCCGCCTTCGACCGGATGCGTGGCGCGATGCGTCACGCTCGGCGTCGAGGTGTAGACCAGGCGTCCGATGCCGTGCGTGCGGCATGCGTCGAGCACGTTGCGCGTGCCGATGACATTCGCCCTGAAGTAGTCATCGTATGCCCCCCACGCGCCGGCCTTCGCCGCGTTGTGGAAGATCGCACCCGCGCCTTCGGACGCGCGCAGCAGCGCGTCGCGATCGGCGAGGTCGCCCTGCACCTGCGACACGCCCATTGCGTCGAGTGCGGGATAGCGGCCGCGATTGAAGCTCGTGACCTCGAACCCGCGTTCGACGAGGTTGCGGCACAACGCCTGGCCGAGGAATCCGCCCCCGCCGGTCACGAGGATCTTCATGCGCGCTTCTCCAACTGCCTGGTCGCCCACGCCGCGAGTTTCTCGCGGCCGATCTTCGCGTTGTGGCGGATGTCGACGGGGAACCCCGGATGCGGCAGGAAATGGTGGATCTTCGCGGTGTGCACGCGGCCTTCGGCGAAGTGGCGCAGTTCGCCCGGCAGATCCGCCGCGTTGTGCCCGACGTCCTTCGGCACCTCGTAGCACAGCACGGGGCGTTGCGCGCCCTTCGGCCCGACGCCGACGAGCGCCGTGCGCATGCCGCGGAACGCTGCATTGAAAATCGGTTCGACCTGCTCGGTGTAGAGCGTCGTGCCATCGGCCATCACGACGCGATGCGTCTTGCGCCCGCAGAACCACAGGCGCCCTTCCCCGTCGATCCAGCCCAGGTCGCCCATGCGATGCACGATGCGCTCGCCATCCGGCGTGGCTTCGCGGATCTTCGCCAGTCGTGTTGCGTCGTCGCGACGGAAATAGGCATCCGTGGCCGTGGGACCTGCGACGGTGATCTCGCCGATCTGCCCTTGTTTCACCAACAACGCGTCCGACCACTGCGCGATCGCATCGTCGTCGATGCGGATGATGCGGACTTCGTTCGGCGCGACGGGAAGGCCGACGCACGTGCCCGCGCCGCGTTCGGTCGCTTCGCGGGTGGATTGGAGTTCGCGACCCTCGATCACGCTGACGGGCAGGCATTCCGTTGCGCCGTAAGGTGTCCACAGTTGCGCGTCGCCTGGCAGCAGATCGCGCATGCGCGCGACCACATCGGCCGGCACGGGCGCGCCGGCCGACAACACGCGCTTCACCGTGGGCAGATGCGCGCCATGCCTCGCGAGCACGCCGACGAGCGCCGGAGATCCGAACAACTGGGTCACGCCGAAGCGTTCGATGGCTTGCAGCAGGCGCCGCGGATCGGCCTGCGCCGGCCGCGTGGGATCCATGTCGGGAATGATCGATGTCACGCCCAGCGCGGGATCGAACAACGCGAACGGCGGAAACGTCGGCAGGTCCACGCCGCCGGGCGCGAGCCCGAAGGCATCACGCAACATTTCGACCTGCGCGACGAAGTGCCGATGGCGATACACCACGCCCTTCGGCACGCCCGTCGATCCGCTGGTGAAGAGGATCGCGGCGATGTCGTCCGGTTGTGTGTCGGCGAGTTGCGGGCCGGCATTCGCGCCATCGCGTTCGACGTCGGCGAGCGTCGCATCGGATAGCAGCGCGCGGCGGCCGGTGGTGACGCGGATGCGCGCACTGCGCGCCCATCCCAGCAAGGTGCGTGCGAAGTGCGCGAGCGGAATGCCGATGAACGCATCGGGTTCCGCTTCGTCGAGGCATCGCTTCAGCGCGCGCTTGTCGATGCCCGGGTCCACGAGCACCGGCACGGCGCCGGCCTTGAACAACGCGAACATCAACAGGAAGAATTCGGGCGTCGGGCGCACCATCACGACGGTGCGCGTGCCGCGCACGATCCCGCGCTTGCCCAGGCCCGCGGCGATCGCATCGCTGCGGCGATCCAGGTCCGCGTAGGTGATCGCGACGTCGTAACGCCCGTCGCGGCCGGGACAACGCATCGCGACCTGCTCGCCGCGCGCGCGCGCGAGCGCGGGCAACGAGGCGGCGATGTTGCAGGCGGCGCTCACGTCAGCGGGTGCGCATCGAGGAACGTGCGGATCTCCGGCACGAGGACCTCGTGCTTGTCTTCCAGCACGTAGTGATTGGCGTCGTCGAATGCGTGCACTTGCGCATTCGGCCAGGCGCGCGTGAATTCGTCGAGGCAATGCTTGTCGAACACGAAGTCGCGCAGCCCCCAACCGATGTAGGCGGGACGATCGGCGAACGTCGGCAAAGCGCGGCCGCCTGCGGACACGAGATCCCACGCGGCGTCGCCCGGCTTCAGCGGAATGTCCTGCACGAAGCGGAGCGTCGCGATGCGATTGGCCCACGTGTCGTACGGCGCGACGTACGCGCGACGCACGGCGGCCGGCATGCGGCGGTCGACGCCCACGTACGAGGCGATGCCCGAGAAGGCATTGAACCCGCGGATCGCCAGCGCACCGAGTTTCGTATCGCGCCCGAGCGACAACTGCCATGGCATCGGCTTGTCCGTCGGCAGCGTGAACATCGCGGTGTTGAGCACCACCCAGCGCTTCACGCGTTCGGCGTGGCGCATCGCCCAGCCCATGCCGATCATGCCGCCCCAATCGTGCACGGCGAGCGTTACCGGGCCGTCGATGCCGAGCTGGGCCAGCAATGCATCCACATCGTCGACGCGCGACTGCAGCGTGTAGCGGTACGCCGCGTCATCCGGCTTGTCCGACAACCCCATGCCGACGTGGTCCGGCACGATGCAGCGATACCGATCGCGCAACCCGAGCACGAGATGCCGCCAGTAATAGCTCCACGACGGATTGCCATGGAGCATGACGATGACTTCGCCCTCGCGCGGGCCTTCGTCGAGGTACGACAGCGCGATGCCGTCGCGGATGTCGATCCGCTGCGGTTGGAAGGGGTAGTCGGGAAACGCGCCGCCCGAAAACGGCGTGCCGTCCCGCTTCACCAGACGACTTCGGCCATCGAGCAATTCAGGCCCGAGCCGATGCCCAGCAGCGCCACGCGGCTGCCCTTCTTCAAGCGGCCCATCTCGCGCAGCTTCGACAACACGATCGGCACCGAGGCCGGGCCGATGTTGCCGTGCTCGTTGAAGATGGTCAGCACCTTCTTCGGGTTGATGCCGAAGGCCTTCACGAAGGCGGCGGTGTGCACCTGGCTGACCTGGTGGATGACGAATTCGTCCATCTCGTCGGCGACCCAGCCCAGCGCGATCTTCGCCGCGGCCCACGTCTTCTGCGCGAGCTTCAGGCCTTCGATCAGCAGCATGCGCGTGTCGGTGACCATGCGGTCGAGGTTGCCGCGGCACAGCTTGTTCCACTCGGTGGCCGCGCGCGTCACGCCGCCCTTGTAGCGCGGCGCGCCCGGGGCGAGTTCGGCACGCGCGAGCACCATCGCGGCGGCGCCGGAGCCCAGCGTCAACGTCGCGAGTTCGTTCTTGAATTCTTCTTCCGTCGTTTCGAGGCGCAGCAGGCGCTCGACGGTCTTTTCGTACGCAAGGTCCGCGGTCTCGCCGTCGACGACCAGCGCGTAGTCGATCTCGCCGCGCTCGATCATGCGGCTGGCGATGTCCATGCCGTTGAGGAACGCCAGGCACGCATTGGCCACGTCGAAGTTCTGGCACAGGTCGGACAGGCCGAGGTTGCCGCTGACGATGGAGGCGGTCGACGGTTCCAGGTAGTCGCGGCTCACCGAGGTGTTGACCAGCAGGCCGACCTTGTCCGGATCGATGCCGGCATCGGCCAGCGCCTTGACGGCCGCGAGCGTGGCGGCGTCGGACGCCTGCATGCCTTCGTCCCACAAACGGCGCGCATGGATGCCCGCGACGTCCTTCAGCACGTCGGTCTTGATGTTGAGGCGATCCAGCGTGGGCTTGAGCCGGGCGTTGATTTCGTCCGAGCTCAGGCGACGCGGCGCGTCGACGTGGGCGAGGCCGGCGATGGCGACGTGTTGGAACAACATGGGCGATGCCTTGCGGTCAGTAGCGGGACTTCCGCGTACGGCGGCGTATTGCCGGTTCACGGAGCACGACAGGATACCGGCTTCACCGCCGCTGCACACGGTTCCATGCAGGTCCCGGGCCGCGCACGGCCCGGGGATTCATGAAGTTGAGGACGGCGTCCGGCCCTGGCCGCGCGAAGCGGCCGTTACATCAGGCCGTTACACCGTCAGCGGCACTTCCACGCGGCGAAACGCTGGCTGCCGTCCGCCGGCGGACCCAACGCTTGCACGGTGTCGGCGCCGAGTCCGGGCGCCTCGTTGCGCGCGAGCGTTTCCAGTTCGTCCCGCACGCGCAACTCGTTGCGGTCGTAGAAGGCGACGCTGTCCTTCACCGACACCTCGACCTCTCCGCGCTTCTCGCATCCCGCGGGTTGGCCGGTGACGACCTTTACCGCGCTCGCGCCCGGCGCCATGTGCACCCACGTGCACGCCGGAAGGGTGCACACCAGGGCGAGCGCCACGATCTTCGCGCGCATCACTTCTTCGCCGCCGGGGCGGTGGCCGAAGCGCCGACCGGCTTGCCGTCGGCATCGACCACCGACACCGCGCCGATGTTCAGCGCGCGCACCGGCTGCTCGATCTTCGACAGATCGCCGACGACGACATACGTCAACGCATCCGGATCGATCGCCTTCGCCGCTTGCGCGACCTGCGCGGCATCGAGCCCTTCGACTTCCTGCATGCGCTTGGCGACGTAATCATCCGGGCGGTCGTAGCGCACGATGCCGCCGATGGTCGACATGACCGAGCCCGCGGTTTCGTACGAACCGGGCATGCCGCGGATCTCGGTGTTCTGGATGCGCGTGACCTCCTCGGCCTTCGGCGGCGCCTTGCCGTTGGCGTACTCGGTGATTTCGCGGCGCAGCTCGCCGAGCGCTTCGGCGGTCTTGTCGATCTGCACCGGCGCGAAGGCCATCCACGGACGCTGGCCCAGGGCATTCGACGCCATGCTGTACGCGCCGTACGCCCAGTGCTTGTCTTCGCGCAGGTTCATGTTGAGGCGCGAGGAGAACTCGCCGCCCAGCACGCTGTTGGCGAAATCGACCTTGATCGCACCGCTGTCCTTGCTCGAGGGCAGCAACTGGCCGACGTACAGGTTGGCCTGCACGGCGCCGGGCTGGTCGATCAGGTACACGCGCGGCTGCTTCGGCAGCGCGACCTGCGCGGGCGTGGCGAGCTTCGGCGCGCTGCCGTCGACCTTCCAGTCGCCGAACTTCTTCTCCAGCAGCGGCGTGATCTGCGCCAGCGTGGTGTCGCCGACGATCACGAGCGTCGCATTGTCCGGGCGCACCCACGCGTGGTGGTAGTTCACCAGGTCTTCCCGGGTGAGCGAGCCGATCGAGGCTTCGGTGCCCGTGCCGCTGAAGGGAATCGCGTAGGGATGGTTGTCGCCGTACAGCAGCGGCGGCAGCACGCGCATCGCGGCGCCCTGCGGCTTGGCTTTCTCCTGCTTGATGCCGGCGATCCATGTCGCCTTGACGCGATCGATTTCCTTCTGGTCGAAGCGCGGGTTGCGCAGCATCGTGGCGAACAGGTCGAGCGACGGGTCGAGCTTTTCCTTCAGCGCCGACAGGTAGGCGGTCGCACCGTCCAGCGACGCCGACGCGCCGAGGTTGGCGCCCAGCGCTTCGGCGCGGTTGCCGAACGCCAGCGCGTCCATGTCGCCCGCGCCTTCGTCGAGCATGCCCATCGAGAAACCGGAGGTGCCGAGCTTCTTGCCCTGGTCGGACGCATAGCCGCCGCCGAACATGTAGCTCATCTGCACGACGGGCACGTCGTGGCGTTCGGCGAGGATCACCTGCGTGCCGTTGCTGAGCGTGCCGCGCTGCAGCGCCGGGAACTTCAGCGACGGGTAGTCGCCGGTGATCGGCACGCCCTTGCTGCGGTCGACCGTGCTGGCGGTCGTGGTGAACTTCGGATCGGCCTTCGGCAATTCGAACGGCGCCGGCGTGCCTGCCGGGTCTTCCGGCAGTTCCTTGCGCGCGCCCGGTTGCACGACGAGCACGTGGTCGCCCTGCGACAGCCAGTCCTTGCCGGCCTTCTGGATGTCGGCGACCGAAGCGGTCTCGATCGTCTTCAGGCTCTCGCGGAAGCAACCCGGGTCGTTCATGTAGATCGCGCATTCGGCGAGTGCGTCGGCCTTGCCGCCGAAGCCGCCGATGCGCTCGATGCCGCGCACGAAGCCGGCCTTGAACACGGTGCGCGCCTGTTCCAGTTCCGCGGCCGTCGGGCCCTGCGCGATCAGGCGCTTGAGCTCCTCGTCGATCGCCGCTTCCACCTTCGCCTCGTCCACGCCCTGCTTCACGTCGGCCTGGATGAGGAAGTTCGAACCCAGCTGCGACGCATCGACGTACGCCGACACGCTGTCGACGGTCTTGTCGTCGAACAGCAGGCGCTTGTCCAGGCGCGACGACTTGCTGCCGCCGAGCACCTGCGCGAGCAACTGCAGGCGTTCGACATCGGCCGCGCCGTACTGGGCGACGTTCCACACGCGGTAGATGCGCGTCTGCGGGACCTTGTCTTCCATCGTCGCGCGCGTGGTCTGCGTGCGGCGGGCCGGATCGATCTTCGGTTGCGCCATCGACGGGCCGGCGGGGATGTCGCCGAAGAATTCGGCGGCCTTCTGCTTCGCCGTGGCCAGGTCGATGTCGCCGGCGAGCACGAGCACGGCGTTGTTCGGGCCGTACCAGGTACGGAACCAGGTCTTGACGTCGTCGAGCTTCGCCGCGTTCAGATCGTTCATCGATCCGATCGTGGTGTGGTGGTACGGATGGCCTGCCGGATACATCGTCTTCTGCAGGACTTCCCACACCTGGCCGTAGGGCTGGTTCTGGCCCTGGCGCTTTTCGTTCTGCACCACGCCGCGCTGCTCGTCGAGCGTCGGCTGGTCGATCGCGCCGAGCAGGTGGCCCATGCGGTCGGACTCCATCCACAGCGCGGTGTCGAGCGCGGTGGTGGGGACGTTCTCGAAATAGTTGGTGCGGTCGGTGTTGGTCGTGCCGTTGAGGTCGGTGGCGCCGACGGTTTCCAGCGGCGGGAAGAAATCGCCCTTGTGGTTTTCCGACCCGTTGAACATCAGGTGCTCGAACAGGTGCGCGAATCCGCTGCGGCCCGAGGGCTCATCCTTGCTGCCGACGTGGTACCAGAGGTTGACCGCGACGATCGGCGCCTTGCGATCGGTGTGCACCACCACGCGCAGGCCGTTGGGCAGCGTGAAGGTTTCGAAGGGGATGTCGACGCTGGAGGCAGCCGGCGTCTTCGCCTGCACGGGCGCGGGCGCGAAGGCCGCCCCGCCGAGGGCGACGGACAGCGCGAGCGCGAGGGCGCCGGTGGCGAAGGGGCGGGAATGACGGGCGGCGCGCGTCCTGCGGGTCGATATCATGCGAATGTGGCTCCGGGAAATGGGCGATCGTGCAGACCCTCGATCCTAGCCCGCGCCCGCCGCCGATACACTAGGCCGGACGGCACACCGACAAGGATGCGCATGGCCACGCCCGCCCACAGCCTCGTTACCGGCGCCAATCGCGGGCTGGGGCTCGCATTGGTGCGCGGCCTGCTCGCGCGCGGCGACCGCGTCGTCGCCACCGCGCGCCATCCCGGCAAGGCCACCGCGCTGAATACGCTCACGGGGCAATACCCCGGGCGCCTGCATGTGCTTCCTCTCGATGTGGCATCGGAGAAATCGCGCGACGAGCTGGCGCGCGAGTTGCCGCTCGTGCTCGACGGCGCGTCGATCGACCTGATGATCAACAACGCCGGCGTGCTGCACAGCGGCGAGCGCTGGGGAAAGTTGCACGCCGACATCCTCGAAGACAGCCTGCGCATCAACGCGATCGGCCCGCTGCTGCTCGTGCAGGCCGTGGAGAAATTGCTGGCCGATGGCGCGCGCGTGGCGAACATCTCCACGCAGATGGCGTCGTTCGCCGGGCGCACGGAATTCCGCTCGCCGAGCTACTCGATGAGCAAGGCCGCGCAGAACATGGCGACGGTGCAACTGGCGCTGGCGCTGAAGCCGCGCGGCATCACGGTCGTCGCGTTGAGCCCCGGCTGGGTCCGCACCGACATGGGTGGCGCCGGCGGCGAACTCGCGCCCGAGGAATCGGCGGCGGGCTTGCTGGAAACGATCGCCGGCCTCGGGGACGCCGACAGTGGCCGGTTCCTCGACTGGCGCGGACAGCCGATGGCGTGGTGAGGGGCGCGGACGTCCGCGGACACCGGCTTCGCCTCCGACGATACGTTTCGAATCAAGGTGTTAACCATTGGCACGCCTCGTGCATCTAAAGGGATATCCGGACACCACCGTCCGGCGGTTCGAAAGGAGTTCGCCATGTCCCTCCAACTGCAGCTCAAGCGCGGCCTGCTCGCCCTCCCCGTCGCCGGCCTGCTGATCCTCGTCGGCGCGGTCGCGCCCGCGGGCGCCGCCGCACCGTCGGAGGACTGCGTCGCCGCCGCCGCCGCGAAGGCCGTCGCTCCGGTGGAACGCCGCGTCGATTTCCATTCGATGCTGCCGGGCGCACTGCACGTCCTGCGCAAGGTGCAGATCCCGGTCGGCAAGGGTTGATCGCTTTCGATTCGATCCGTCGCACAATGCGCGGATGTTCGATGTCGTCCTGTATCAACCCGAGATCCCGCCGAACACCGGCAACGTGATCCGCCTGTGCGCCAACACCGGCGCACGCTTGCACCTCATCCGCCCGCTCGGTTTCTCCCTCGACGATGCGCAGCTCCGCCGCGCGGGCCTGGACTACCACGAGTACGCGCCGCTGAAAGTCCACGAGTCGCTCGCCGATGCGTTGGCCGCGATCGCGCCCAAGCGCCTGTTCGCTTTGAGCACGCGCGGCCGCACGCGGTTCGACGCGCCGGCATATGTCGAGGGCGATGCCTTCCTCTTCGGCCCGGAAACGCGCGGCCTGCCCGAGGACGTCCTGTCGCAGGTGCCGGAACCGCATCGCTTGCGCCTGCCGATGCAACCGAACAACCGCAGCCTCAATCTGTCGAACGCGGTCGCCGTCGTCGTGTTCGAGGCCTGGCGCCAACTCGGTTACGCCGGCGGCGCCTAGCCTAGGCCACCAGCGCTTCGAGGAACTTGTGCCGCCACAGCGTGATGTCGTGGCGCTTCAGGCGTTTGTGCAGCGCCTCCCAGCGTTCCCTGCGTTCGGCGGCCGGCATCGCGTGCGCCTGCGCGAGCGCGTCGGCGACGCCGTCGAGGTCGTAGGGATTCACCAGCAACGCTTCCTTCATTTCCGCCGCCGCGCCCGCGAATCGCGACAGCACGAGCACGCCCGGTGTCTTCGGATCCTGCGATGCGACGAACTCTTTCGCGACGAGGTTCATGCCGTCGCGCAGCGGCGTCACCAACCCGATGTCGGCGCTGCGATAGAAGCCCGTGAGCACGCCATGCGAGAAATCGCGATTGACATAACGCACCGGCGTCCAGTCCGGCGCGGCGTGGCGGCCGTTGATGTGGCCCGCGAGGCCTTCGAGTTCGCGCCGCAATGCCTGGTACTCCGGCACTTCGCTGCGGGAAACCGGCGCCAGTTGCAGGTACGTGATTTGTCCGTGGATCTCGGGGTAGCGGTCGAGGAAGCGTTCGAATGCGCGGAAGCGGTCCGGCAATCCCTTCGAGTAGTCCAGGCGATCCACGCCGATCGCGAGCACGCGGCTGCCCAGGCTCTCGCGCAATCGCAGCACCGACGCCCGCGTGCTCGCCGCCTTCGCCTGGCGTGCGATGTGCTCGGTGTCGATGCTGATCGGGAACGCGCCTGCGCGGAACTCGCGGCCGTCGGCCATGCGCATGCGGCCATCGGCGAAGGTCTTCCCGCCGAGATAGAGGCGGATGTAACTCTGGAAGCGGTCCAGGTCGCGCTCGGTCTGGAAGCCGACCAGGTCGTAGGCCGCGAGCGCACCGAACAACACTTCGTGGTTGGGCAACGCGGCGAGCAGGTCCGACGAGGGCATCGGCACGTGCAGGAAGAACCCGATGCGATTGCCGACGCCCAGTTCGCGCAGGCGCTGCGCGAGCGGGATCATGTGGTAGTCGTGCACCCAGACGATATCGTCCTTGCGCAATTGTCCCGCGAGCTTCTCGGCGAACAACGCGTTGACGCGGCGGTAGCCATCCTGCGTGTCGCGCCGGTAATCGACGAGGTCGAGGCGGAAATGCAGCAGCGGCCAGAGCGTGCGGTTCGCGAAGCCGTTGTAGTAGTGATCGAAGTCCTCGACCGACAGGTCCATCGTGCAATACGTGGTGTTGCCGTCCTCGAGCATGTGCAGCGTGCCCGACGAATCGCGCACCCGCTTGCCGCTCCAGCCGAACCACATGCCGCCGTGCTCCTTCAGCGCTGCACGCATCGCCACGGCCAGCCCGCCGGCGCGATGTTCGTTCGGCATCGCGACGCGGTTGGCGACGACGACCAGGCGACTCATCGTCGACGGCCCGGCATCACGTGGCTTCCTGCCACGGGCGCGAGAGGCGCATCGCGGCACTGATCAGGCCCACGTGCGAGTAGGTCTGCGGGAAGTTGCCCCACGCCTCGCCATCCTCGAAGCCGAGATCTTCCGACAACAATCCGAGCGGATTGCGGCGCGCGAGCACGCTCTCGAACAACGCGCGCGCTTCTTCGGTGCGGCCGATCGCGGCGAGCGCCTCGACGTACCAGAACGTGCAGATCGTGAAGCTGGTTTCCGGCGCGCCGAAATCGTCGGGCGCGATGTAGCGATACAAGCCGTGCCCGCGGCGCAGGCCCTTGCCGATGGCCTCCACCGTCGCGACGTACTTCGGATCGTCGGCGTCGATGAAACCGGTGTCGGCGAGCAGCAACAGGCTCGCGTCGAGCCGGTCGCCGCCGAAGGCGTCGGCGAAGTGCCCGCGTTCTTCGTTCCACGCATTGTCGAGGATGGCCGTGCGAATGCGATCGGCGCGACCGCGCCAATGCTCCACGCGATCGCCCATGCCGAAGCGGGCGGCGATCTTCGCGAGGCGGTCGCACGCGGCCCAACACATGACCGACGAGTATGTGTGGACCGACGTGCGGCCGCGGAACTCCCACAACCCGGCGTCAGGCTGGTCGTGCATCAACCAGGCCTGTTCGCCGAGGGGTTCCAGCCGCGAAAACGTCGACGCATCGCCCGGTTGTTGCAGGCGCTGGTCGAAGAACAATTGCGTCGAGGCGAGCATCACGCTGCCGTAGACATCGTGCTGCACCTGCTTCCAGGCCAGGTTGCCGACGCGCACCGGGCCCATGCCGCGATAGCCTTCGAGCGCTTCGGCCTCGTCTTCGTGCAGCGCCGCCTCGAAGCCGATGCCGTACACCGGTTGCAGGTCCGCGCGCTCACCGGTGACGAGGTTGAAGATGTAGCGGATGTATTCCTCCATCGTCGCCGTCGCGCCCAGGCGGTTGAGCGCGCGCACCACGAAGGCCGCGTCGCGCAGCCAGCAATACCGGTAATCCCAGTTGCGCTGCGTGTGCGGCGCTTCGGGGATGGACGTGGTCATCGCGGCGATGATCGCGCCGGTGTCTTCGTACTGGCACAGCTTCAGCGTGATCGCGCTGCGGATCACCGCGTCCTGCCATTCCAGCGGAATGGAGAGGTAACGCGTCCATTCGCGCCAGTAGATCATCGTGCGTTCTTCGGCGTCGCGGATGTAGGCGGCGATGGGTTGCGTCAACGTCTCGTCGGGGCCGAGCACGAAATGCAGTTCCCGATCCAGCACGAACGGCAGCTCGTCGCGCAGCAGGCGCAACGACAGATCGGTGGTCAACCGCAGCACGTGCCCCGGCAACAACCAGCGCATGTGGTTGCTGCCCCAGGTGCGCTCGGGTTCGCGCGCGCCCCAGTCGGCGAGCGGCTGCAGCTTGATGCGGATGCGCGGCGCGCCCGCGATCGGGCGCACGCGGCGATAGAGGCCGACGGGCCGGTACAGGCGGTTGTAGTGGCGCCAGCGCGGCGCGAAGTCGGTGATTTCCACCGCGCCGCCATGCTTGTCGCGCAGGATGGTGCGCAGGATGGCGGTGTTGGGGATGTACTGTTGCTCGCTGCCGGCGAAGTGTTCGATTTCCACCGACCACATCCCGCCATCGCGCTTGGGCGAGAGCAGCGAACAGAACGCCGGGTCGCCGTCGAATGCAGGCAGGCAGCACCACACCACCGTGCCGGTGGAATCGAGCAACGCACCGAACGTGCCGTTGCCGATGACGCCCAGGTCGAGGTTCGACGGCCGGATCATGCGTGCACTCCATCGTGGGCGCCGAGCGTTGCGCGTGCGAGCCAGTCGCGCACCGCGGCGGGATTCGGAAGACGCCAACGCGCGGCGCTCGGATGGCGATCGCCGACGAGCACGCTGAATCCTTCGCACGCGTTGACGATCGAGAAGGCGTGTTCGTCGGTGAGGTCGTCGCCGACGAACACCGGCGTGCGGCCACGGAACGGCGCTTGCGCCATGAAGCCTTCGACCGCCGTGCCTTTGTCGGGGGACGATCCACCCGGCCGCAGTTCGAGCACCATGTCGCCGCCCTGCGCGCGATAGTCGGGCAACACACGCAGCGCAGCCGCGGCGAAGGCGCGCAATGCATCGCGCGCTTCGGGCGCGGCACGCCAATGCAGCGCCAGGTTGGGGCCCTTGCGTTCGATGATCGCGCCCGGATGGCTCATCGCCAACTGCCGCGCCTCGGCGTACACGCCATCCAAGGCTTGCGGCGCGATCGGCGGGAATGTCCGGCGGCCGTCGGGTTCGCGGCGTTCCAATCCGTGCATGCCCGCCGCGGGAAGCGCGCGCAATTCACCGAACATCTCGTCGATCGATTCCAGCGACCGTCCGCTCACCAGTGCGAGCGCACCGCCGAGCAGATCGGACAGGCGCACGATGTCGCGCTGCAGGTGCACGGGCACGACCACTTGCGAAGGATGCTGCGCGAAGTCCAGCAGGCATCCATCGACATCGAGGAACAAGGCCCAGTCGGGCGCGGGCGACGGCGGCAACGGCAAGCCGCCCTCGGTCAAGGGCACGTCACGCGATTCCATCCGCTCCATTCTCCCGAACCGCCGTGAGCCCGGGGTGGACGCGATGTGAGTGCGCGTCACGTCCTGCCGTTGGTCCGGTCGTTGCCGGTGGCGTCTTCATCCTCGTCGCCGAGCGCAGTGTCGGAGATGTCGACGCGCTGCGAGCTGGAAAAACCACTGCCCTGCTGATCCCCGCCCGAACGCATCGCCTCGCCCGGCTTGCCGAGCGCATCGGGCGACTCGCCGATGGTGATGCGGTTGGTCACGTCCTTCACGCCCGCGATGTTCCAGGCCAGCTCTTCGGCTTCGTGTTTCATTTTCCGCTCGGGAACCCATCCGTTGAGCGTGACGTTGCCTTCGCTCACCGCCACGATCACGGCGGTGGCGTTGATCGAATCGGCGTCGGTCAGGTGGACATGCAACAACTCTTCGATGCGCGCGTCCGTGCGCCAGCGGTCCGTGGGCCCGACGCCCTTGTAGCCCTGCTGTTCGACGTTGTCCCCGTAGCCGCCCTGCCCGGCGTAGCCGAAACCGTCGCCCTGGCTGACGGGGGAGAAGTTGCGGTTGGTGACCGACGGGAGCCCGTCGTAGATGTCGCGGTCGCGGCGGTCGATGCGCACGTCTTCGTCGTGCGGCCGATGGGCCATGCGGGGGTCGCGGTGCTCGATGTGGCTGCGATGCGAATCGCCGGACGTGTCGCGCGGCATGACGGACTCCTTGCATTCCATGAACGCCGGAAACGCTAGCGCGGCCGTTGGCTGCGCAACGTGATGGCGCCTCGATTCATGCGCGTTCCACGCGCACCTGTCTAACGTCCGTGCATCCCACGAGCCAGAAGGTGTGCGACATGGCGAAGAAGACCGTCGGCAAGGGCACGGGCGAGACCGCGGCGCGCGCGCAACGCGCCATGCAGCAGCAACAGGATGCGAAGGACGCGGGCAAGCCGAAGGCGAAGAAGGCCACGAAGAAAGCGACGCAGGCCGGTACGCGCGCGCAACCGACGGACCTTCCCGCGCAACACCTGGCCAAGCCCGGCAACGAGCACGACCTCGCACTCGAGCCCCGCTTCCTCGCGCCCGATTACGTCGGCAGCGACAAGCTCGATGGCATGGCCGCGATCGTCACCGGCGGCGACTCCGGCATCGGCCGCGCGGTGGCCGTGCTGTTCGCACGCGAAGGCGCGGACGTGGCGATCGTGTACCTGTCCGAGCACGAAGACGCGCGCAAGACGCAGGAATGCGTCGAACGCGAAGGCCGCAAGTGCGTGCTGATCCCGGGCGACGTCAAGTCGGTGCGCTTCTGCGAAGAGGCGGTCGGCAAGACGATCAAGGCCTTCGGCAAGCTGGACATCCTGGTGAACAACGCGGCGTTCCAGTTGCATAGCGATCGCATCGAAGACATCACCGAGGAGCGTTTCCAGGAAACGCTGCAGACCAACATCGGCGGCTACTTCCACATGGCGCGCGCGGCGCTGCCGTACATGGAGGAGGGCGCGTCGATCATCAACTGCGGATCGGAGACCGCGTTGTTCGGCAGCGAGAAGCTGCTCGACTACTCGGCCACCAAGGGCGCGATCCATGCGTTCACCAAGTCGCTCGCTTCGAACCTGCTCGAACGCGGCATCCGCGTGAATGCCGTCGCACCCGGCCCGGTATGGACGCCGCTCAATCCCGCCGACAGTCCGGCGGAGAAGGTCGCGGAATTCGGCAAGAAGAGCGACATGAAGCGCCCGGCGCAGCCCGAAGAGATCTCGCCGGCGTTCGTGTTCCTCGCATCCCCGGTGACGGCCTCGTACGTCAACGGCGTCATCCTGCCGGTGATGGGCGGCCCGCGCGGCTGAGTCTTGCGTGGCTGAACAGGGCAAGCGCGCGTGTAACCGTTTGTACCGGCGGTGATACGCACGCTTCGTTTACGAAGCCGTCGTTACCTTGACGCAACGGCCGCCACCACGAATCGCGGCCTGCGGGGAACGACGTTTGAAAATTGCGCAGATCACGCCGCTCTACGAAGCGGTCCCACCGAAACTCTACGGCGGCACGGAGCGTGTCGTCGCCTGGCTCACCGATGCACTGGTGGATGCCGGCCATGACGTCACGTTGTTCGCCTCGGCCGAAGCGCAGACGCGCGCCGAGCTTGTCTCCGTGCGCGACCAGGCGATCCGCCTCGACCCGGCCGAACTGAAATCCGATCTCGCCGCGCACATGGGCATGCTGCACGAAGTGCGCCAGCGCATGGACGAGTTCGACGTCCTGCATTTCCACGTGGACATGATCCACTTCCCGTTCTTCGAGGATTGCGCGGCGCACACGCTCACGACCTTGCACGGTCGGCTCGATCTCAAGGATCTGCCGGTCGTGTATCGGCGTTGGCATCAGTTTCCGCTCGCGTCGATTTCGCAGGACCAGCGCCGCCCGTTGCGCAATTCCAACTGGATCGGCACGGTGCACCACGGCTTGCCGGCGGATCTGCTGCCGTTCAATCCGAATCCGTGCGGCAGCTACCTCGCTTTCCTCGGCCGCATCTCCCCGGAGAAGCGCGTCGATCGCGCGATCGCCATCGCGCGCCGCGTCGGCATGCCGCTGAAGATCGCCGCGAAGGTCGATGGCGCGGACAAGGCCTATTACGAACGCGAGATCGCGCCGCTGCTGCGCGGCTCGCACGATGTCGAGTTCGTCGGCGAGATCGGCGATGCGCAGAAGCCCGAATTCCTCGGCAATGCCGCCGCGTTGTTGTTCCCGATCGATTGGCCCGAGCCGTTCGGCATCGTGATGATCGAAGCGATGGCATGCGGAACGCCCGTGGTCGCCTGGCGCTGCGGTTCGGTGCCCGAGGTGATCGACGAGGGCGTGACCGGGCGCATCGTCGACAACGAGGGCGATGCCGTGGCCGCGGTGCGCGCGGTGATGCGCTACGACCGCGCCGGGATCCGCGCGACGTTCGAGCGCCGCTTCACCGCGCAGGTGATGGCCGAGCGCTACGCCAGGTTGTATGCCCAGCTCGCGCGCAGCCGCGCGCAGGATCTCGGTTTGCGGATGGCGTGACGGAGGATGGATCCGGCCGCGACCGCCGCGCTGTATTCGACGCATGTCCTGAAAGATGGCGACAGCTTCCTCGTCGCCAACGGCTACGGTGATGTCGAGGAAGGCAGCACCGGCCTGTTCCGCGACGACACGCGCCTGCTGTCGATGTTCCGCCTGCGCCTGGGCGATACGCAGCCCGCGTTGCTGAGCGCCGCGGTCACCGCGGACAACGTCTTCTTCCTCGCGCACATGACCAACCGCCAGTTGCCGCCGCTGGGCGAGACCGCGGCGGCGGCGCACGGGTTGATCCATCTGTTGCGTGCGCGGTTCCTGTTCGAAGAGCGCCTGTTCGAACGCATCACGCTGATGAACTACGGCACGAACGCGTTCATGGCGCCGTTGCGCCTGGAAGTGGCCGCGGACTTCCGCGACATGTTCGAAGTGCGCGGCCAGGTGCGGCCTGCGCGCGGCAAATTGCTCGATGCCGAAGCATTGATGGGCCCGAACGGCGTGATTTTCCGCTACGAGGGGCTCGATCAGGTGGTGCGCAAATCGGCGATCGCCTTTTCGCAGCCGGCGTCCAGCGTCGAAGGCGGCACCTTCGAATTCCTGTTGCAGTTGGTGCCCGGCGTGGAGCAGTCGCTGTTCATCGAGGTCGGCAGCGAACCCGGCGGGCCGATGCCCTCGCGCGAACGCCATCGCGACGCGGCGGCGAAGGCCCGCAAGCGCATGCGCTCGCGCGGCCGGCGCGGCGGGCGCGTGCGCAGCAGCGGGCCGTTGTTCGATGCGTGGATGCAACGCTCGCGCGCGGACCTGGCATTGCTGACGAGCGAGCTGGAGACCGGTCCGTATCCTTACGCGGGCATTCCGTGGTTCTCGACGCCGTTCGGACGCGACGCGGTGATCACCGCGCTGCAGACCTTGTGGCTCGATCCGGGCATCGCGCGCGGCGTGCTCGGGTTCCTTGCCGCGCACCAGGCGCAGGAAGAGTCGTCGTTCCTGGATTCGGCGCCCGGCAAGATCATGCACGAGACGCGGCGCGGGGAGATGTCCGCGCTGCGCGAGTTGCCCTTCGGCCGTTACTACGGCGGCGTGGACACGACGCCGTTGTTCGTGATGCTCGCCGGCGCGTACGCGCGGCGCACGGGCGATGCAGCGTTCGTCGATGCGTTGTGGCCGGCGTTGATCGCGGCGACCGGCTGGATCGAGCGCGTGTGCGATGCCAACCGCGATGGTTTCCTCGACTACGCGCGCGGCGAAAACACGGGCTTGTCGAACCAAGGCTGGAAGGACAGCGAAGACTCGGTCTTCCACGCCGACGGTCGGTTCCCGAAGGGCCCGATCGCGCTGGTCGAAGTGCAGGGCTATGCGTACGCGGCGTTCCGCGCCATGGCCGAACTCGCCGAACTGCGGCGCGACGAAGCCGGCATGCAGGTATGGGCCGGTCGCGCAGCGCGCATGCAGGCGGCGGTGGAAGCGAAGTTCTGGATGGAAGACCAGGGCTTCTACGGCATCGCGATGGATGGCGACGGCGCATTGTGCGGCGTGCGGTCCAGCAATCCCGGGCATCTGCTGTTCTGCGGACTGCCGAATGCGGCGCGCGCCGCATCCGTTGCGCAGCGCCTGATGCAGAACGACTTCCACACGGGCTGGGGCCTGCGCACGCTGGCCTCCGGGCAGGCGCGCTACAACCCGATGAGTTATCACAACGGTTCGATCTGGCCGCACGACACCGCGCTGTGCGCGGCGGGCATCGCCCGCTACGGTCACCGCGCCGCGGCCGTGGAATTGTTGCGCAGCGCATTCGAGACCGCCGTGCATTTCGACATGCGCCTGCCTGAATTGTTCTGCGGATTCCGCCGCGTGCAAGGCGCACCACCGATCGCCTACCCCGTCGCCTGCATGCCGCAGGCGTGGGCGGCCGGCGCACCGTTCATGCTGCTGCAGGCGTGCCTGGGCGTGGAGATCGACGGCATGCGCGGCGAGATCCACGTCGAGCGTCCGCACTTGCCCGACGGCATCGATGAAGTGCGGTTGCACGACGTCGCCCTCGGCGGTGAGCGCATCGATCTGTTGTTCCGCCGCGTGGGCGAGCGCGTGGGGATGTTCGTGGAAGGCAAGGGCGCGGGGGCGCCGGCGGTTCGGCTACGGAGCTGAGGATTTCAGCGCGCCTCGGAGGCGGTGGATCTCCGCGATCAGCCGGGGGATGTCGTCCCGCGCGTGCGCAATGAAATCGACGTCGCGCGGGGTTGCGCCATCGAGATGGATCGTCGTCCCTTGCGCTTGGACGCTCGGACGTGCGCCTTCCTCCGGCGGTGCATGCCACGGGCCCTCCATGACCGCATCCACGCGCGACGCGATATCGGCCAACCAGTGATCGGGCTGTGGCGCTCCTGCCCACGACAGGGCGTAATTCAAGCGCGTGATCTCATCGAGCAGGCGCGGAATGTCCTGGCGCGCGTGCGCGATGAAATCCTGCTCCGCATAGGTCCCGCCCAGAGGCTCGATGTCCTCGCCTGCGGTCGTGATGACGTTGCTTCCGCCCCAGAAGTCGCGTCCTTCGATGTAGGAGCGCCATGGCCCGGGTGTCGCGCGATTGGCGCGCCGTTCGATGTCGTCGATCCAGTCGGTCATGTCATTTCTTCGTATTGGGGTTGGGCGCGACCTTGAAAAGCGCCTCGGCCTGCTCGGCCGTGATGCCGCAAAGCGTGCAGTGATCGACGTTATGGGCCCGCGGCGTCGGAACGACATCCCCGCCTGCGGCGCGCACGTCACCGACCGTCGTCGAACCGACCTTCCCATGTTTGATCGTGGCCGAAAGCACCGGAACATCCCCTGTGGCGGAACTGGTGACTGAAACGTTTTGCAACTTGCCTTGCGAATCGAGCGTTACGCCGGTCCCATTGCTGAAGGTCGCGGCGGTGCATGTTCCGCCTCGGCATACGGTCGCCGCATCCGGCAACCGCTCCGCCGCCTCGCGGCCTGCACGGATCCCGAGCCCGGCGCCGCCCGGCACGCCGGGGATGAGGATCGCCGCGGCATCCGCGCCGATGCCCAGGCCGTCGACGATCGCAGCGCCGATGTCACCGCCGCGGACGTTGTCGTACAGGCTCTTCGCACCGAACGCGAGGCTCGGGACGCCGATGAAGAGATCTTCCGCCCAGCGGCCGTCGGGATCGGTGTAGCGATACGGGTTGTCGTTGGCGTAGGCGTAGCGGTTGAAGTTCGCGCCGGTGTCCGCGTCGGCGGGAACGGGATCGACGGAGACGAAGCGCGCGTCCGCCGGCCATCCGGCGAACAACAACAGGAAGAACGCGAGCAGCCTGGCCATGCACGGCATCCGATGCGGGAGGCCGGGATGGTCCTCAGCGTTGCAGGATCAGCGGTGCGGAACGCGCTGCGATTTGCGGCGGATTTCGATCAGATCTCGTAGGCCGATTCGCCGTGGGCGCTGATATCGAGGCCTTCTCGCTCGCTGTCGTGGTCGACGCGCAGTCCGCGCAGGCGATGCGCGATCTGGAAGGCGAGGTAGGCGACCAGGCCGGACCATGCGAGCGTGATGCCGATGCCCGCGCATTGCACGCCGACCTGCCGGAGGATGTCGAAATCCGCTGCGCCCGTGCCGCCGAGCGCAGGCGCGGTGAACACGCCGGTCAACACCGCGCCGACGATGCCGCACACGCCATGGATGCCGAACACGTCGAGCGAGTCGTCCGCACGCAGGTGTCGTTTCAACGCATTGACGCCCCAGAATCCCGCCGCGCCGCCGCACGCACCGATCACCATCGCGCCGCCGACGCCGACCGTGCCGCACGCCGGCGTGATCGCGACCAGGCCTGCGACCGCGCCGGATGCCGCACCCAGCATCGATGCGCGTCCGCGCAACACCGCTTCAACCGCGCTCCACGCCAGCACCGCGGCCGCGGCGGCGAGCAAGGTGTTGGCGAACGCGAGCGCGGCAACGCCGTTGGCTTCCAGCGCCGAACCCGCGTTGAATCCGAACCAGCCGACCCACAGCAACGACGCGCCGACGTACGTCAGCGGCAGGTTGTGCGGCGAGAGACGTTCCCGCCCGAACCCGATGCGCGGCCCGAGCATGTAGGCGCCGACCAGCCCCGCGACGCCCGCGTTGATGTGCACGACGGTGCCGCCCGCGAAGTCGAGCGCACCGAGTTTGAAGAGAAATCCGTTCCCCGCCCACACCATGTGCGCGAGCGGGAGATACGCGAAGGTGAACCACAACGCCGCGAACAACAACACCGCGGCGAACTTCGCCCGTTCGGCGATCGCACCGACGACGAGCGCGCAGCTGATGGCAGCGAACGCGCCCTGGAACGCGATGTAAGCCAGCTCGGGAATCACGACGCCCTGCGTGAACGTCGCGACGGTCGACGACGGCCCGACACCGGCGAGCATCGCCTTGCCGAATCCGCCGATCCACGCATTGCCGCCATCGAAGGCGAGCGAGTAGCCGTACCCCACCCACAGCACGAGCGCGAGCGAAGCGACGACGAGGACCTGCATCAACACCGACAGGATGTTCTTCGCGCGGACCAGGCCGCCGTAGAACAGCGCGAGCCCGGGCACGATCATCAGCATCACCAGCACGGTGGACACGAACATCCACGCGACGTCGCCCTTGTCGACCATGCCGTCTCCCGTTCGAAGCCCCTCCCCTGCATGCAGGGGAGGGGTTGGGTGGGGTCACGCGTTACCGGTTACAGCGTGTAGTACATCTGGTACTCGAGCGGATGCGTCGCCGCGCGGAAGCGCGTGACTTCCTGCATCTTCAGCGCGATGTAGCCGTCGATGAAGTCGTCGGTGAACACGCCGCCGGCCTTGAGGAACTCGCGGTCCTTGTCGAGCGCTTCGAGCGCCTGGTCGAGCGAGTGGCACACGGTGGGGATGTTCTTCTCTTCTTCCGGCGGCAGGTCGTACAGGTCCTTGTCGCTCGGCGCGCCCGGATCGATCTGGTTCTTGATGCCGTCCAGGCCGGCCATCATCAGCGCGGCGAAGATCAGGTAGCCGGAGTTCATCGGATCGGGGAAGCGGATCTCGATGCGGCGCGCCTTCGGGTTGGCCACGTACGGGATGCGGCAGGAGGCCGAGCGATTGCGCGCGGAGTACGCGAGCATCACCGGCGCTTCGTAACCCGGCACCAGGCGCTTGTACGAGTTGGTCGTCGAGTTGGCGAACGCGTTGATCGCGCGGGCGTGCTTGAAGATGCCGCCGATGTACCACAGCGCCATCTGCGACAGGCCACCGTAGCCGTCGCCCGAGAACAGGTTCACGCCGCCCTTGGCGAGCGACTGGTGCACGTGCATGCCGCTGCCGTTGTCGCCGACGATCGGCTTGGGCATGAAGGTGACCGTCTTGCCGTTGCGGTGGGCGACGTTCTTGATGACGTACTTCATCGTCAGCAGTTCGTCGGCCTTCTTCACCAGCGAGTTGAACTTGGTGCCGATCTCGCACTGGCCCGCGTTCGCGACTTCGTGGTGGTGCACTTCGACTTCCATGCCGACCTGTTCGAGGGTCTTGCACATCTCGGCGCGCAGGTCGTGCAGCGAGTCGAGCGGCGCGACGGGGAAGTAACCGCCCTTCACCATCGGGCGGTAGCCGGTGTTGCCGCCTTCGTATTCGCGGCCGGAGTTCCACGCGGCTTCTTCCGAATCGATGTGGAAGAAGGTGTGGCCCATGTCATTGGCGTAGCGGACGCTGTCGAAGATGAAGAATTCCGGCTCCGGGCCGAAGAAGGCCTGGTCGGCGATGCCGCTGGACTTGAGGAACGCTTCGGCGCGCTTGGCCACGCCGCGCGGATCGCGGCCGTAGGCCTGCATCGTCGCCGGGTCGAGGATGTCGCACGTGAGCACGAGCGTCGGGTCGGCGGTGAACGGATCGAGGAACGCGGTGCTGGCGTCGGGCAGCAGCACCATGTCGGATTCGTTGATGCCCTTCCAGCCGGAGATCGACGAGCCGTCGAACATCTTGCCGTCCTCGAACAGCGAGGCATCGACGATCGACTTCGGGAACGTCACGTGGTGCTGCACGCCGCGCATGTCGCAGAAGCGCAGATCGACGAATTCGACCTTGTGGTCCTTGATGAGTTTTTCGACGTGTTCGAGGGACATGGGCGTTCCTGGTGATGGAGGGCGTGCCGGCCGCGATGCCGGGGACGTGGCAATCAGAGCAAGGTGCGTGCCAAGACAGGAAACGCCACAAGTGATTGATTCGTCTTGAACAAGGGCGCGGGCAGCGTTTGCCTCGCGCACCTTTGGTGCGCCCGTTTGCACCAGTGTGGGGCGCTTGTGAACGCCGGGGTCGTGAGACCCGCGAACACAGCCGTTACCCTACGATCCGCACTCCCGCCCCAGCGATGCCGACGACGCCTTCCCCATGACCGAATTCCTCGCCGCGCTCCTGCTCGGCATCATCGAAGGCATCACCGAGTTCCTCCCGATTTCCTCCACCGGCCACCTGCTCATCGCCGAGCGGTGGCTGGGGCATCGCAGCGATCTGTTCAACATCGCCATCCAGGCCGGCGCGATCCTCGCGGTGGTGGTGATCTATCGCCAGCGCCTGTGGCAATTGGCCGACAGCTTCGTGCATCCGGGCAAGGCGCAGGCGGTGCACGGGCAACCGCCGCGCGATTACGCGATCAAGCTCGCCGCCGCGTTCATCGTCACCGCGGTGCTGGGCGTGATCGTCAAGAAACTCGGATTCGAATTGCCCGAGGAAGTCGCGCCGGTCGCATGGGCGCTCGTGATCGGCGCGGTGTGGATGGTGATCGCCGAGCAACTCGCGGCCAAGCGCGCGAAAACGTTGGGCGAGCGGGCAGCGATCACCTGGACCGTCGCGATCCTCGTCGGGGTCGCGCAAGTGGTGGCGGGCGTGTTTCCCGGCACGTCGCGTTCGGCTTCCACGATCTTCGTCGCGCTGCTGTTCGGCACGACGGATCGCAAGGCGGCGACGGAGTTCGCCTTCCTCGTCGGCATCCCGACGATGTTCGCGGCCACCGGCTACGAGCTGATCGACGTTGCGCGCGACGGCGGCCTGGCCGGCGAAGACTGGGGTTCGCTCGCGGTGGCGTTCGTCGCTTCGGCACTGACCGCGTTCGCCGCGGTGAAATGGCTGCTGCGCTACATCCAGACGCACACCTTCACGGTGTTCGCGGTCTATCGCGTGATCCTGGGCGTCGCATTGCTGCTGCTGGTGCCGTCGAACTGAGACGTCAGAGCGTGCGCGTCTGCCCGCCGTCGACATCGACGACCGCGCCCTGCATGTAGCTCGCCGCGTCGGACGCGAGGAACGCAACCACCGACGCGATTTCCTGCGGTGTGCCGAACCGCGCGACGCGCAACTCGCGCGCGAGATCCTTGGCGGCGGCTTCCGGCGAAATCCCGCGTTCGGCCGCGAGGCGGTCGATGCGCACCTGCGTGCGTTCGGTGGCGATGCCGCTGGGGTTCACCGCGTTGACGCGGACGCCATCGCGCACGCCGCGGTCGGCGAGCGACTTGGTCAGGTTGAGCAATGCCGCATTGACGCTGCCGCCGATCGTGAACTCCGCACTGCCCGTGCGTCCGCCGATGCCGGCAATGTTGACGATGCAGCCCTGCGATCGCACCAGATGCGGCCACGCGGCGCGACACAGGCGCACGGCGCCGAAGAACTTCAGCGCGAATCCGTCGGCCCATGCGGCATCGTCGAACGCGAGGAAATCCCCGCGCGGCGTCGCGCCGGCGTTGTTGACGACGACGTCGATGCGGCCGAAGCGCGCGAGGGTCGCTTCGACGAGCGCATCGGCCGATCCGGCCTGCGACAGATCGCACGCATGCGCCAGGCCTGGTGCCGGCAACGCATCGACGAGCGACTGCAACGCGTCACCCGAACGCGCTGCCGCGACGACCTGGCATCCCGCGTCGGCGAGCGACCGCGCGATCGCCGCGCCGATGCCGCGGCTGGCGCCGGTGACGACCGCGACGCGCGCGTTCAACCTGCGGCGACCTTCGGATTCAGCGAATACGTGCCGTAGATCGCCGCTTCGGTGATCTCGTGCGGCTGCAGCGCATGGAACACGTCGGCTGCGGTGAACTGCGCGGGCAAGTCGAGTTTCGGTACGCGCAGCGCGAACAGGCGGAAGAAGTAGCGATGCGTGCGCAGGTCGTTGAACGGCGGATACGGACCGTCGTAACCGGCGTAGTCGCCTGCCATGTCGGCGTTGCCCTTGAACCAGCCGGTGTAGTCGTTCAAGCCTTGCCGCGCACCCGGCGGACCGGGCGGCGTGCGCTTGCCATGCGCGGTGACGCCCTCGCTGCAACTGCCCGCGGCGATCGACGACACGCTGGCCGGGATGTCCACCATCACCCAGTGCACGAAATCGGCGCGCGGCTGCTCGACGGGGATCTCCATGTCTTCGCGTCCGACGGTGCTCGCATCGGTCGGTGCGTCGGTGTCGATGCAGAGCAACACGAACGACTGTGTGTCGGCCGGCGCATCGGACCACGCCAGGTGCGGATTGCGATTGCCGCCGAAGCCCTCGGGCGTGCCCATCGCGAACTCGGCGGGAATGCGGCCGCGGTGCGCGAAGCTCTCGGAAGTCAGGTGCATGCGGAGGTCCTTTCGCTCAGGCCAGGGCGGGCGATGGTGCCATGGCCGGCGCCATCGCGCTGTCCAGTTGGTCGGCGACCCAGCGTTCGGCGAAGCCATCGCAGCGCCAGTTCTCGAGGAACCCGCAATGTCCGCCGTGTTCGGCGATTTCCAGGCGCGCGGTCGGCGGCAAGTGCAGTGAGTGGAAACCGGCAACCGGGATGACGGGGTCGTCCGCCGCCATCAGGATGCTCGCGGGCACGCGCAGTGCCGCCAGGCGCTCGCCGGCGATGGAATACCCTTCGAAGTAATTGTCGAGCGAACCGAACTGCGTGTGGCGCTCGACCATCCACTGCGTCAGCGGACGCATGCGCAGGCCGAGCACCTTGTCGTCGAAGTCGTGCTGCTGCGGGAACAGCTTGCGCTTGCGCGCGAGCGATCCGCGCCACTTGCGCTCGAAGTACCACATGTACAACGGCAGCCCGTGTTCCATCGCGTCCATCGTGCGCGCCGGGTCGAGCACCGGGCAGACGGCGGCGACGCGCGCGATCGGGATGCCGACGTCCGGCGCGCGCAGCGCAACGCGCAACGCGAAGTTGCCGCCGAGCGAATAGCCCGCGATCACCATCGGCCGCGTCGCGAATCGGCGCGCCACCTCGCCCGCAGCGGCGACGACTTCGTCGATGCGGTTGGAATGGAACAGGCCTTCGTTCAGATGGTGCGTGTCGCCGTGGTCGCGGAAGTTCAGGCGGAAGATCTCGAACCCGCGCGCGAGCAACCGCGCGGCGGTGAATTGCATGTAGCTCGAATCCGCGCTGCCTTCCCAGCCGTGCAGCAACAGCGCCAGGCCGCGCGGCGATTGCCCGGGCATCGCCGAATGCAGGCCCTGCAAACGCACGCCGTCGCCGGCGTCGATGATGTGCGCGGTGGTGACCGCGCCGGTGGCCGCCAATGCCTGCCGGCCGCGGCGACGCCGCAATGCGCTCGACCCCAGCACCGACTGCAGGTGCGGGCTGCGCAACAAGGCGGGCGGCGCGTAGTCGCTGGCATGCGGCATGTCGGCAAGGCTAGCGCGGTGCGTGTGGAGGCCGCGCTCTAGGAACTGCGACACGTGTTCAGGGCGCCTGCATGGCGGCGACGATCCGGTCGCGCGCGACTTCCGCGATGCGGCGGCGGCCGCCGGCATCGGAAGGCTCGATCGGATCGAGGAACCAGATCTCCGCCACGCGCGCCGGCTCGCCGAGCAGGCGCAGGAAGTTGGCCGCGAAGCTTTCGTTCGGCCCGAAGGCGACCACCGACTGCGCGCTGGCGCCGCGCCCGTAGCGCAAAGCGACCGGTTGCACGCGCACGCCCGATTCCACCGCCGCAAGGAAGATGCGCGCATGGAAGGGACCGATCGCGTGCCCGTCGCGCGTGCGGCCTTCGGGAAACACGCCGACCGAACGCCCCGCGCGCAGGCGCGCGAGCATCTCGTGCAGCACGCCGCCCATCGATTCGCTGCTGCCGCGCTCGTGGTAAATCGTCTCGCCACGCGTGGCGAGGAACCCCACGACCGGCCAGCGGCTGATCTCGCGTTTAGCCACGAACCCCATCATGCGCTGGCTGTGCAACGCCGTGATGTCGATCCAGCTGACATGGTTGGCGACGAACAGCGTCGCGCCCGGCAACGGCACGCCACGGCGTTCGACGCGGAAGCCGAACACGCGCATCAGCCCGCCCTGCCACAGGCGGATCACGCGATGGTCGAGCGATTCCCCGCCCACGCGAATCGAACGGAACGGCGCGGTCGTCAGCAGCATCGTCAGCGGGAGATCCACCAGGACGTGCCACAGCAACAATGGCGTACGAAGCGCGAAGCGCAAGGCGTTCATGCGATCAGGGCAGGACCTTCGCTTCGACCGGGATCACGGCGAGCGTCAATCGCGAAATGCACACCAGCCTGCCGCGCTCGTCCTCGATGCGGATTTCCCACACCTGCGTCTGCCGGCCCACGTGCAGGGGACGCGCGGTGCCGGTGACCTGTCCTTCGCGCACGCCGCGCAGGTGGTTGGCGTTGATCTCGATGCCGACGACACCCTCGCCGTCGCGCACGCTCATCATCCCCGCCGAGCTGCCGATCGTTTCGGCAAGCAATACCGACGCTCCGCCGTGCAACAGGCCGTAGGGCTGCCTGGTCCGCGCATCCACCGGCATGGTGGCGCGCAGGAAGTCGTCGCCCAATTCGGTGAAAACGATGCCCAGCGGCTCCATGGCGGTGCCGCGGGACATCGCATTCAGGGCATCGAGGCTGCTGCCCGGCCGGAACACCGTCAGCCGAACTTGAAGATGCCCGGGCGCCAGCCGCGCGTGTACGACTGGCGCGTGGACGCGTAGCCGCTGCTGCTGCCGTAGCCCGAACCGAATTCGCGCTCGCGGCGCACGTGCATGCGGTCGACGAGTTCGTCGCGGCGCGATTCCAGCCAGTCGGTACGGCCGAGCTTGGCGGCGTCGAGGCCGCGGCGCTTGGCTTCGTGCTCGCGGTAGTCGCAGAAGTCGTCGTAGGCCTCGAGCTCGTGCTTCAGCTCGCGCACGCAAAGCTCGATCATCACCGCATCGTCGAGGAAGCCCAGCACTTCGACGTTGTCGGGGATGATGTCCTTCGGATCGCAGAAGTACACCAGCGCCGAGAGGACGCGGTCGCGGTCTTCCTGCGGCAGGTGCCAGCCTTCGTCGCGCACCATGGCGATCATGTCGTCCAGGCGCAGCAGGCGTTCCTTGATGAAGTCGGGGATGTGCACCTTCTGCGCGTCGGCCAGCAGGCCGCTCGAGCACGAAATGATGTCGTCCGCGGTACGGTCCTTGGCGGCTTCCTTCGCCTGCGCCATCGCCTTCTGGAAGTGTTCGAGGTCGCGGTCGTTGAGTTCGAAGTTCAGCGAAATCGACATGGCGGCAATCCAGTCCGTAAGCGTGGGGGGTGAAGGCGGGCAGACTAGCAGAGTCCCGCCCCCGACCGGAATATTCGCGACCGCTGGGCCGCCATCCGCGCCTTTTGTCTACAAGATCGGTGCCAACCCCGCGCCGAAGGCAGTGAAGATGCGCGTCGTCAGGCCCTTGAGGCCCAGGCTGACTTCGGGGAAGTCGCCGACGGGCGTGTAGCAGCGGCGGAATCCGGGGTCGTCGCGCGGCAACGCCGCCGGACATTCGGGTCCGGGGACGAAGTCGTAGCTCGTCGCATAGCGCCAGGGCCACAGGTCGAAGATCGGCAGCTCCTCGGACACCTTGTCCAGCGAGTAATCGATGCCGGGCAGGATCGGCGACTTGTCGCGCGGGGCGATGACCCAGGCGTTCTCCGGGCGCATGTCGCCGCGGATGCTGTCCGCCAGCGCGCGGGCGAAGCCGGCGTCCTCGATCACCACCATGCTCTCGGTGTTGTAGGTATCGCCGCGCGGGTCGAAGTTGTGGGTGCCGACGACGCCGATGCGTTCGTCGACGACGATGGACTTTGCGTGCAAACCGATGCGCACGCCCGCGCGCTGCAGCGGCACCGGCGCGTTGGCGCCACCGCCGCCGCTGCCGAAATAGCGCGTCGCCACCGCTTCGCCCTGCTGTTGCGGCGGGCGTTTCTTCTGCCGTTCCTCTTCTTCCGCGCCGGCGATCAACGCCGCGCGTTGCCCTTCTTCCTCGGCGCCCGCGGCGATGGCGGCCAGGTCGATCGGCGCCGAAGCGGGGAACGGTTTGAATTCGTGGATGTGGAATCCGAACTCGCGCAGGTAGCGGCGTTTGTACTTGTAGGACAGCGCGTAGACGATGAATGCGTCGGTGGAGGCCAGACTGTTGGTGGAGATGGTCACGCGCGGGGCGTTATCGCGGGCGTGCATGCCGCGGAACATCTCCTGCGCTTCCTTCGACAGCACCAGGTAGGGCGTCTGCAGCAGCACTTCGGTCCGCGCCGATTCCACGATGTCGCGCAGCCGCTGGCCGGCGTTCTCGGCAGTGTCGTTCTCGCCCTGGTGCTTTTCCGGGACGTCGGCGATGAAGTGGACGACGCCGACCGGCATCGCGGCCGCGGCGAGCCCGTCGATGCGCGTGGCGTCGGATGCTTCGTTGGACATCTGCGCCACGCGGTCGGGCGCGGCGAACGCGATGTGTTCCAGCGCCGGCGCGCCTTCGCGCAGCAGCAGGCGGCCGACGTCGTCGAGGCGCTCGGCGGGCACGCTGATCGGCGAGGTCCAGAACGCTTCGAAGTTTTCGCGCATCTCCAGCGCGACGGGGCCGGCGACGAGCACGTCGCGGTCCCGGAAGTCGTACTCGGCGTTCCAGTCGTAGTAATCGTCCTGGTAATTCCGCCCGCCGGTGACGCCGACCGCATCGTCCACGAGCAGCAACTTGCTGTGCATGCGCTGGTTGAGCCGGTCCCAGCAGCACAGCGACGCCATGAGGTACTTGGGGTAGCTCATGCGCGAATCGTTGAACATCGGGTTGTACACGCGCAGGTCGAAGTTGGCGTGCGCCGAGGACAGCGCGGCCAGCGTCGAGGCCTTCTTCAGCGCGGCCAGCTGGTCGACCAGGACGCGTACGCGCACGCCGCGGCGCGCGGCGGCCATCAACTCGTCGAGCACGAGATGGCCGGCATCGTCCTCGTCGAAGATGTAGGTCTGCAGATCGATCGAACGACGCGCGGCGCGGATCAGGTTGATGCGCGCGAGCAAGGCGTCGGGGCCGCGATCGAGCAGCAATGCATAGTGGCGCGGCGCGGAAGGCGCGGAGGCCTCCAGCGCGCGATCGCCGAGATCGCGCAACGCGGACGCGGCGGCGCAGGCGTCGGAGGGGCGCTCGCAGGCGACGATGCGGTCGCGCGCGTCGAAGGCCACGCCCTGCGCGCGGTCGGCCTTGCCGGTGGAGAGCGTCGTGCAACCACCCGCGACGAGGATCGACGCGAGCACGACGAGCGCGCGCGCCATGCGTGCGGCGATCATCGCGCCCCGGTGTCGCGCAGCCGGACGTGCAGCGAGAAGCGCACTTCGTCGCGCATCGCCATGCTCCAGCCATCGAGGTCGTAATCGCTGCGCCGCACCGCACCGCGCGCGACGATGGCGCAGCCGCGGCCGGGGTCTGCGCATTCGGCGGGCGACAGGACGAAGCGTTCGCGCCGCTCGACGCCGTGCATGCGCAGGCGGCCGTGCAACTCGCCGCCGCTGTGCAGCAGCGCGACCGGATAGGGATCGGAAAGGAACGTCACGTCGGGGAAGCGTTCGGCGTCGAAGAAGCGCGGACCGCGCGCGAAGCGCGTGTAGCGCGGATGGTCGAGGATTTCGAGGGTGCGCGTCGACAGCTTCAGCCGCACCTGGCGACGCCCGTCCGGCAATGCAGTCACGTCGCCTTCGTTGTCGGGAAACTTGCCCGCCAGGGTCTGTCCCCACCGCGTCTGCAACGAGAACTCGAATTGCGACGCCGGATCCAGGACGGCAATCACGCCGGGCGCAGCCGCGGCCGCGACGCCGATGCCGACTCCCGCCAGCAGCAGCGTGGCGATCCAGGCGCGCATGTTCAGCCCGTCACGGCCACCAGAACGCGGACAGGCGCGCCGCACCCGGTTCGAGGGCGGCGTCCTTCGGCAAGGTGAGCACGGCGATGCCCGCCGGCGGCATGCCGCGATAGTCGCCCGACTGGCCGCTGTGCATCAGCGCCGCCAGTTGCTCGAACCCGGGGTTGTGGCCCACGAGCAGCAGACGCTCGACGTCCTTGTGGCCATCGGCGAGTTCCATCAGTGCGCCGGGGGTGGCTTCGTAGATCGCCGGCTCCAGGCGCTGGTCGACGTAACCGACCGCGGCGAGCACGGCTTCCAGCGTTTCGCGCGTGCGCCGCGAGGGCGAACACAAGACGCGATCGGGCACGAGGGCGTTTTCGCGCAGCCACCGGCCCGCGGCTTCCGCTTCGGCGAGGCCCTCCGGCGAGAGCGGACGATCGAGGTCGGCCTGGCCCGTGCTGGCGGGGTCGGCATGGGCGTGTCGCAGGAGGATGAGTTCGCGCATAGGTCCCGAGCTTAGCCGACGCCCGGGGCGCGTAGGAGTGAAGTTCCCGGCAAACGCATCAAGCGCGCTTGATCCACTTCAACAGCGGGTCCCAGTCGGCCTGGTGTTCGCGCACCTGCTGGGAGTGGTAATCGAAGAGGCTGCGGCCGAGCCCGGCCATCAGCACGTAGGCCTGCGTATCGCGCAGTTCGGCGACCAGCGGGTACGGCCACTGGCGCAGCGCCTCCATGTATTGCTGCGAGGCGTTGGTCCACGGACGCAGGCGGTTGCCGACCAGCCCGACGGGCAGCTTGCCCTTGCGGATGCGCGGGTGCTTGGCCAGCGTGTCGAGGAAGGGGACGGTGGCCTCGATGTCGATCATCGAAGGCAGCACCGGCACGATCACCGCGTCGGCGACATCGAGGAAGTGCGCAAGCTCGGCGCCATGCGCGCCGGCGGCGGCATCGATGACCACGCGCTGCGCATCGCCCGGCACGTGCTTGTCCCAATCGCGGCGCGTGCCGTCGATCGGCAACACCGCCGATTCCAGCTGCGCGCGCTTTTCCGCCCAGTGGCGCGAAGAGCCCTGGCGGTCGGCGTCGACGAGCACCGTGTTCTTGCCATCGACCGCGAAATGCGCGGCGAGGTTGGTCGACAGCGTGGTCTTGCCCACGCCGCCCTTGGAACTGGCCACGAGCACCGTCTTCATCCCGACCCCCGGTTGCAGCTGGAATGGCTGAGCCTACACGGCGCGGGGCCAGCGTGCGTCGGTCCAGAGCACCAGTCGTTGAACGGCGGTGGCCAAATCGGCCGCCAGGGCGGGGACGGCCGCCTCGTCCTGCCCGCGACCGGCGGTTTCCAGCGCATCGGCGGCCACACCGAGCTCGCCTGCCCCGATGCTGCGCGCCGCGCCCTTGATCTTGTGCGCCTCGCGCGTCACGCCGGGCAAGTCCCCCGCGGTGCGCGCGGCCTGCAGGGTCGCCAGGTCCGCGTGCGTGCTGGCGAGGAAGTCGTCGAGCAGCGCGCGCGTTTCGGCAGGATCGCCGTGGACCAGGCCGGAGAGGACGTGTTCGTCGATCGGCGGCGGACGCTCGGCCTGCGGCAGCATCGCCGCGAGCTCGGCGGCCGGCGCGGGCGCGGCGTCGGTGTGCGGCAGCCAGCGCACGAGCATCGTCGCCAGCGCCGGAATCGACACGGGTTTGGCGAGGTAGTCGTCCATCCCGGCGGCGAGGCACCGTTCCGCTTCGCCTTTCAAGGCCGACGCGGTGAGCGCGACGATCGGCGTATGCGCGCGGTGTTCGCGCGTTTCTTCCTCGCGGATCGCGCGCGCGAGCTGGTAGCCGTCGAGCTTCGGCATGTGCACGTCGGTGAGCACGAGCGCATAGCGGCCCGAGCGCCAGCGGACCAGGCCCTGCTCGCCATCGTCGGCCGATTCGCTCGCGTAGCCGGCGAGCGCGAGTTGCCGCGCGATCACGGCGCGGTTGGTCGGATGATCGTCGACGAGCAACACCAGGCTGCGTTCGGCTTCGGCCTGCGCGGTCGTCGGCAATCTGCGCGGCGCGAGTTTGGCGGTCGAGGGTTGCAGCGGTTGCGCTTCGACCTCCGCCTCCGCCACGCGCGGCACCGTGAAGTCGAACTGCATCGTCGTGCCCCTGCCCGGCGCGCTGTCCATGCTCACCTGCCCGCCCATCAGCTCGGCGAGCCGACGCGAAATCGCCAGCCCCAGTCCCGTGCCGCCGAACCGCCGCGTGGTCTGGGAGTCGACTTGCGCGAAGGGTTGGAACAGGCGTGCCTGTTCTTCGGCCGACACGCCGATGCCCGTATCGGTGACGCGGATGCGCAGATGGTCGGCGCCGAGCGGGCCGGCGTCGGGCGCGGCGGCGCACCACTCGATCGCGGCCTCGACGCGCCCGAAGTCGGTGAACTTGATCGCGTTGGACAGGAAGTTCGCGACGATCTGCCGCACGCGCAATCCATCGGCGCGATACGCGGGCGCGATACGGTCATCGACCACGCAGGTCAACGCGAGCCCCTTGCTCGACGCCGAACCGGTGAAGTTCGCCACCGTCATCCGCACCACGCGGCGCAGGTCCACCGCGCTCGGCGACAGTTCCAGCCGCCCGGCCTCGATCTTCGAGAAATCCAGGATGTCGCCGATGATCTGCAGCAGCGATTGCGCGGACGACTGGATGACGTTGAGCGCGCGCCGCTGGTCGCCGTCCAGTTGCGTATGCGCGAGGATTTCCACCATGCCCGTGACGCCGACCATCGGCGTGCGGATCTCGTGGCTCATCGCGGCGAGGAACGCGCTCTTGGCCAGGTTCGCCTCCTGCGCCCGCATCTCGCTGGCGCGCAGCGCGCTTTCCAGGCGCTTGCGTTCGGTGAGATCGGTGGCGACCGCGATCAATCCGCCGGGATTGCCCGCTTCGTCCTTGAACGCAGCGAGCGCGAGCACGACCGGCACGTGGTGGCCGTCGCGATGCACCAATACCGCTTCGTGGGGCGGGCGGTCGAGCTCCGCGAGCAGGTACATCGCGCGCCAATCCGACGGCACGCGCTCGCCGCGCTGGCGCTGCAGCGCGGCGACGATGCGCTCGACTTCCTCGCCCGGCACGAGCATCGGCGAGTCGTCGACTTCCGGCGGCATGTCGTGGCGCGGCACGCGGCCGATCACTTCGCTCGCCTGCCAGCCGAGCAGCTTTTCCGCGAAGGGATTGAACATGATCCAGCGCCCGTGGCCGTCCATCGCAAGGATCGCGACTTGCGCGGCGTTGAGCAGCGAGCGCTGGAATTCGCCGCGTCGTTCCAGTTCGGCGCGCACGCCTTCGTTCACCGCGAGCTGGCCGGTGAGGTCGGATTCGTAGCGCAGCACGTCGCGGCGCATGTCGAGGAAGGCATCCATGACATCGCCGAGTTCGCCGCGCGGGCGGAAGGACGGCACGTCGTCGTCGGGATCGTGCTGGCGCATCTCGCGCGCGAGCGCGGTGAGCGATTCGACGCCCTTGTAGACATTGCGCAGGATGTGGCGCGCGAGCAGCCCGGCGAAGAGCAGCGCGACGAGGGACAACCCGATGCGCAACTGGCTCGCGCGGCGGCCGCGTTCGATTTCCTCCCGCACCATGCGTTCGGAATTGACCATCGCCAGGTTCGACAACGCTTCCATGCGCGTGGTGACCGGGTCGATCGCCGGATACAGTTCGGTGTCGGCGAAGTGCCCCAGCGCGCGGATGTCGCGACGCACGAGGATCGCGCGCAGCGTGGACATCGCCGCGTTCGCCCGCACGCGCGCACCGCGGACCTGCTCGAAGAGCACGTGCTGCGCCGGATCGCGCGGCATCGGTTGCAGGGCTTCCCAGCTGCGATCGACCTTGTCGCGCGCCGCGTCGATCGTGCGCACGCCCTGGTCCCACGTCATCAGGTTGTTGCGCACGCGGAACGTCGTATCCACGACGTCGAGCCCGTATCCGTCGGACACCGCCTTCAACGCACGCAGCCGCTGCAGCGAGTTGTCGCGCATCTGTTCCAGCGAGGTGCGCGTGTACGACTGCAACACCTCGTCGATGACCAGCACCGTCATGCCCGCGAACAACAGCAGGCCGAACAGCCCCCACAACTGGTGGCGCATCCCCAGCGAGAAGGTCCGGAAGCGCATGCTGCGTGCGCTCAGTCGGGAGCGCGCCAGCGCGACACGCAGTCGACGAGATCTTCGGCCGCCACCGGCGCGCCGACGAGGTAGCCCTGGGCGATGCCGCAGCCGAGCTCGGCGAGCATCTGCCAATCCTCGATCGTCTCCACGCCCTCGGCCACCGTCTCCAGCTGCAGCTTGCGCGCCAGGTCCAGGCTCGCTTCGACCACCGCGCGCTTGCGCGGCTGCGAATTGGCGCCGAACACGAAGCCCTGGTCGATCTTCAATTCGGTGAAAGGCACCTGCGAGAGCTGCGCGAGCGAGGAGTAGCCGGTGCCGAAGTCGTCGATCGACAGGCCGAAACCCTTCAGGCGCAGGCGCGCGAGCACGCCGAGGCCGCGCGCGGCATCGGCCATCAACAGGCTCTCGGTGATTTCCAGCATGACTTCCGACGTCGACAGGCCGTGGCTCTCGACGATCTGCTGGTAGCGATCCGCCGCCGATTCATCGTGCAGCGTCGCAGGCGAGACGTTGACGGAGAGATTCAATCGCAGGCCGTCGTCCTGCCAGCGGCGCTTCCAGCGGCAGGCCTGTTCGAGGATCGCGTCCGTGAGCTGCGCAGCGAGGCCGTCGGATTCCAGCATGCCGACGAAATGATGCGGGCGGATCACCTGGCCGTCGCGGCGTTCCCAGCGCGCGAGCGCTTCGACCCCGACGATCTTGCCGTTCGCGAATTCCGCCTGCGGCTGGAACCACGGCAGGATCTCGCCTTCGTCCAGTGCGCGGCGCAGGTCGTCGAGATCGATGAAGATCGCATCGTCGACGGGGTTGGATTGCAGGCGTTCCTCGTAGCGCGTGAGCACCGCTTCGAGCTTGTCGACGCTCAACGGCTTCTCGATGCTGCCCAGCACGTGCAACCCGTAGGCGCGCGCCATCATCTGCACGGTGTTGAGCAGCGCCGGATCCAGCGCGCTCACCAGCGCGACGCCGCGCGCGAGGCGCCGCTGCGCGACGTGGCCGATGAATTCGATGCCGTCCATGCCGGGCATGTCGAGGTCGACGAGCACCACGTCGGGGGGTGCGCCGCCGTTTTCGAGCAACGCCAGCGCCGCGCTTCCATCGGCCGCTTCGGCGACCTGGCCGATCCCCAGTTCAGCCAGCAGCCGCAGCGCCAGCCGTCGCTGGAACCCGTGGTCTTCCACCACCATGACCCGCAACGCGGCCAGGCTCATCGGGACGATCCCCCGGAAGGGTGCACGCATCCTGCATGCGCCCCCGTATCGAACGCGACCGGGGGACGGGGGCGGCCGCACGACCGCCGCTGCTACAATCCCGCGTCTTTTTCCCCGGTTTTTGCGCCGCGCCTCGCGCGCGGCCCGCCTGCGAGCCAGCCATGACCAGCACCGCCGAGCTCTCCTCCCCCGCCTCCGCCAACACGTCGCTGACCAACAGCGCGGTCGATGGCGATTACACGCTCGACCACAAGTACACCCGCGAAAGCGGGCGCATCTATCTGTCCGGCGTGCAGGCGCTCGTGCGCCTTCCGCTGATGCAGAAGCTGCGCGACCAGGCGGCCGGCCTGGACACCGCCGGTTTCGTCAGCGGGTATCGCGGGTCGCCGCTGGGCGGGTTCGATCTCGAGTTGTGGCGCGCGCGCAAGCATCTCGAAGCCTCGCGCGTGAAGTTCATCCCGGGCCTCAACGAAGACCTCGGCGCCACGATGGTGTGGGGCACGCAGCAGACCAACCTGTTCCCGGGCGCGAACGTCGAAGGCGTGTTCGGCATGTGGTACGGCAAGGGCCCGGGCGTCGACCGCACCGGCGACGTGTTCAAGCATGCGAACGCGGCCGGCACTTCGCCCAAGGGCGGCGTGCTCGCGCTGGCGGCCGACGACCATGCGTGCCGTTCCTCGACGCTGCCGCACGGTTCGGAGCATGAGTTCGTCAGCGCGATGATGCCGGTGCTCAACCCGGCGGGCGTGCAGGACATCCTGGACCTCGGCCTCATCGGCTGGGCGATGTCGCGCTTCACGGGCCGCTGGGTGGGCTTCAAGACCATCGCCGAAACCGTGGAGTCCTCCGCGTCCGTCGACGTCAATCCGCTCGCGCTGCAGATCGTGACGCCGGACGATTTCGAAATGCCGCGCGGCGGTTTGAACATCCGCTGGCCCGACCCGCCGATGGACCAGGAAATGCGCCTGCACCAGTACGCGGTGAAGGCCGCACAGGCGTTCGCACGCGCGAACAAGATCGACAAGGTCGTCATCGACTCGCCGAACGCGCGCCTGGGCATCATCACCACGGGCAAGTCCTACCTCGACGTGCTGCAGGCGCTGGAATACCTCGGCCTCGACGCGCGCGCCTGCGCCGACCTCGGCATCCGCGTGTACAAGGTCGCGATGACCTGGCCGCTGGAGCCGATCGGCCTGCGCAACTTCGCGCGCGGCCTGCAGGACATCCTCGTCGTCGAGGAAAAGCACGCCTTCATCGAAAGCCAGATGAAGGAGTCGATGTACAACTGGACGGGCGAGCGTCCGTCCATCGTCGGCAAGTACGACGAAGCGGGCGAATGGATCCTGCCCTCCACCGGCGAGCTCACGCCGGCGCGCATCGCGCGCGTCATCGCGCGCCGCATCCAGAAATTCCACGACAGCGAACACGTGCGCGACGTGCTGCGCTGGATGGAAGCCAAGGAATCCGAACTCGCCCTGCCCCGCGCCGCGTTCCCGCGCGTGCCGCACTACTGCTCGGGCTGCCCGCACAACACCTCGACCGTGGTGCCGGAAGGCTCGCGCGCGCTCGGCGGGATCGGCTGCCACTACATGGTCACGTGGATGGACCGGCGCACCGACACCTTCACGCACATGGGCGGCGAAGGCGTGACGTGGGCGGGCCAGGCCGCATTCACGGACACGCCGCACGTGTTCCAGAACCTCGGCGACGGCACGTACTTCCACTCCGGCTCGCTGGCCATCCGCCAGTCGATCGCGGCGAAGGTCAACATCACCTACAAGATCCTCTACAACGACGCGGTCGCGATGACGGGTGGCCAGCCGGTCGACGGCGTGCTGAGCGTGCCGCAGATCGCGCACCAGGTGCGCAGCGAAGGCGTGCAGACGATCGTCGTGCTGTCCGACGACATCGCCAAGTGGAGCGATCCGTCGATCTTCCCGGTGGGCGTCGAGTTCCTCGACCGTACCGCGCTCGACGAGGTGCAAAAGCGCCTGCGCGAAACGCCCGGCACGACGGTGCTGATCTACGACCAGACCTGCGCGACCGAAAAACGCCGCCGCCGCAAGCGCGGCAAGATGGTCGACCCGGCCAAGCGCGTGATGATCAACTCGCTGGTCTGCGAAGGCTGCGGCGATTGCGGCAAGAAGTCGTTCTGCGTGTCCGTGCTGCCGAAGGAAACCGAGTTCGGCCGCAAGCGCGACATCGACCAGAGCAACTGCAACAAGGATTATTCCTGCGTCAACGGCTTCTGCCCGAGCTTCGTGACGGTGCATGGCGGTGCGTTGCGCAAGAAGAAGGGCTCGGGCAACGCCGATCGCCTGTCGAACCTGCCGATGCCCACCCTGCCCTCGCTCGCGCAGCCCTGGAACATCCTGATCACCGGCGTCGGCGGCACGGGCGTGGTGACGATCGGTGCGCTGCTCGGCATGGCCGGCCATCTCGAAGGCAAGGGCGCGAGCGTCCTCGACCAGACGGGCCTGGCGCAGAAGGGAGGTGCGGTGACCACGCACATCCGCATCGCGCAATCGCCGGAGGACATCCACGCCGTGCGCATCGCCGCGGGCGAGGCCGACCTCGTGCTCGGTTGCGACATGGTGGTCGTCAACGATTACTGGCCGCTGTCGAAGATCCGCAGCGGCCGCACGCAGGTCGTGCTCAACAGCTACGAAGCGATGCCGGGCACGTTCACCACGCGCCCCGACATGCAGTTCCCCGCGCAGGACATCGTCGCGGCGATCAAGCTCGCGCTCGGTGGCGACAAGGATTCGGCGAACGGACTGCACGTCGTCGATGCCACGCAACTGGCCACCGCGCTGATGGGCGATGCGATCGCGACGAACCTCTTCATCCTCGGCTACGCATGGCAGCGTGCGCTGGTGCCGGTGTCCTTCGATGCGCTGATGCGCGCGGTGGAGCTCAACGGCGCGGCGATCGAGATGAACAAGACCGCGTTCGCGTGGGGCCGCCTGGCGGCGACCGATCTCGACGCGGTGCTCGATGCCGCCGGCATCGGCCGCTCGATTCCCTCGCAGGACACGCTGCACGAGTTGCCGGTGCTCTCGCCGGGCGAGTGGGAAGGCCACGAGTGGGGCGCGAACGTCGCGCCGAAGCCGAATGCCATCGAAGACGAATCGCGCCACCTGCCCGCGCACGGGGGCAGCGACGCTGCGTTCCTGCCGCTCGACGACGCGCGCTTGTCGCGTTCGCTCGATGAAGTCGTCGCGCGTCGCGTGGCGTTCCTCATCGACTATCAGAACGCCGGTTACGCGAAGCGTTACAGCGACCTGGTCGCGAAAGTCCGCGACGCCGAACAGCAGCGCGCGCCGGGCAGCACCGATCTGTCGGAAGCCGTCGCGCGGTACGCGTTCAAGCTGATGGCCTACAAGGACGAATACGAAGTCGCGCGCCTGTGGACCAGCGGCGATTTCCGCCGCCGCCTGGAGCAGCAGTTCGAAGGCGACTTCAAGCTGCGCTTCCATCTCGCCCCGCCGCTGCTGGCGAAGAAGGACGCGGACGGCCGCCTGGTGAAGCGCGAATACGGCCAGTGGATGTACACGGCGTTCAAGCTCACCGCGAAGCTGCGCTTCCTGCGTGGCACCGCGCTCGATGTGTTCGGCTATACCGCCGAGCGCAAGATGGAGCGTCGCCTGATCGAAGAGTATTTCTCGACGGTGGCCATGCTGGCCGACGGGTTGGACGGTGCGAACGTGGCGCTGGCGACGGACATCGCGTCGATCCCGGAACACATCCGCGGATACGGCCACGTCAAGGAAGCGCACCTGCACGAAGCGAAGGTGCGCGAGGGCGCGTTGCTGCAGAAGTGGAAGAACGGCTGATGTCACGAAAACGGCGACCTTCCGGTCGCCGTTTTCTTGTTCGCCGGATTATTTCTTCGGCGCGTAGATCGCCGACAACCGGTCCGGCTTGCCTTCGATGCGCTCCAGGTGCGGGTAGCGCAGGCCGTCGTAGTACGGCAACTGGATGGTGCGGAACAGATCGAATTCCTTCACCAGCAATTCGATCGGCTTCTTGTCGGTCTTCGCGGCCTTGACCGCGTCTTCCAGTACTTCGGTGCTGTAGGCCTTGCCGTTCACCGCCATCGGCGTCATGCCCGGGCCGATGCCGGCCTTGAACGCGGGGCTGTCCCAGCGCACGTCGCCGATGGTGCCGTCGCGGCCGACGGTCATGCCGAGCGAATACAGGAAGTCGCCGCCACCGCCGAATTCGGACGCCGCGGCCTTCGCGTACGCATTCGGCTTGTCCTTGAACACCAGCTTCCAACCCGCCGCTTCGATGCCGCCGGTGAGCGGCACCTTGCCGTCGAGGCGATCGCGCAGGAACTTGCCCCAGTCGTCGGCCACCAGGCCGTTGAGCGTGGCCGCCACGTCTTCGAACGTATACGGGTTCACTTTGAAGTCGCCATCGTTCATGCCGAAGAACTTCTTCGCGAAATCGTCGAGCGAGACCTTGTTGTTGGACTTCTCGCGCAGGCGCGCATCCACTTCGAGCCAGATCATCTGGCCACCGGAGTAGTAGTCCTCGCTCAGCTGCCAGCTGCGGTACGCCTTGGACGTGCGCTTGGCGATGATCGGGTCGTTGGTCGTGTCCTGCAGCGCGCGCCACGACAGGCCGGCGCGGTTCTCGCTGTAGCTCGCCGCGACCAGCGCGAGGGCGTCCTTCGAGGTCTCGAACGTACGCAGGCCCGCGCGCGCGGTGATCACGTTGCCCCAGTACTGCGTCTGGCCTTCGTACACCCACAGCAGGCTGCCCTGCATCGGCGTGTTGAACGTCGGCGTGGTCAGGTCGGCGCCGCGACGGTATTTGCCGTCCCACGAATGGTTGTACTCGTGCGCGAGCAGGTCGCTGCTGCCGGTCTTGGGATCCCAGCCGGTGAAGTACTTCACGCCGACGCCGTTCTCGCTGGAACGGTGGTGTTCCAGGCCGATGCCCGACATCTGTCCGCTGAGCGAGAACAGGAAGTCGTAGTGGTCGTAGTGTTCGGCGCCGTAGAGCTTGCGCATCTGCTGCACGAGGCGACGGTGCGCTTCGATGTGGTCGGGCTTGGCTTCGAGGTACTTCGCATCGTCGGCGACGACATTCAGGCGCACCGGCTTGCCGACGCCGTTGGACAGGTCGATCGTCTTGAAATACTTGCCGGCGAACATCGGCGAGTCGACGAGCGTGTCGAAGTCGACCGGCTTGTACGTCACGACATCGCCGGCGCGGCCCTGCAGTTCCAGCGCCGTGGCGGCCTGCCAGCCGGCGGGCAGCTTGACGCTCGGCGCGAAGGTGATCGCGCTCGCGGCGTAACCGGCCGGATACAGCGCGACGGTGTTCCACTGCAGGTTGAGCATGTTCGGCGTCATGACGACGCGTCCCTGCTCGCGGTCGGTCGGCGAGATGAACTGGAACGCGACATCCATCTGCGTCGCGCCCTGCGGCACGTCGACCTTGAAGGCGTACACGTCGAGCGGATCGCGCGTCCACGTGAGTTTCTGGCCGTTCGCCGAAAACTCGATGCCGGCGACCTTGTCGACGCGGCCGTAGTCGGCATGGTTGCCGGGCAGCCACTTCGGGAACAGGAGCGTCACCGGGCCCGACGACACCGGGATGCGCTGCTTCACGGTGAACACGCGCTGCGAGAGGTTCGTCGCGTCGACTTCGAGCGCGATCGTGCCCGGATACGGCGTGGTGCTGGTGGCGTAGACCGGCGCCTGCGGCGAGGTCTGCGCATCGGACGAGGAAGACACCGCCAGCGCGGGCAGCGCGAGCGTCAGGGCAAGGGCGAGCAGCGTGTGGCGAGGCATGCGGAATCCTGGGTGATGCAACGGGTGGAGGGGTCGCAAACATCCCATCGTGCAAATTCGGCGGCGCCGCGACCCATGCCATTCGGCATGGTCGGGCGGGCCGATGCCGCAATCCGGCCGCGTCTTGCCGCATGAACGGGGCGGGCGTAGGGTCGGCCCCTCCCCCATGGACAGGAGTCCGCCCGTGAAGATGCGTCTTTTCCTTTCGATCTCCGCCGCGCTCGCGCTCGCCGCCTGCAGTTCCTCGCCGGCCAACGATTCGTCGGACGCGACGACACCGGCCGCCGCTGCGACCACCACGCCGCCGATGCTCGCCGAGAGCTGCAAGGCCGACGCCGCGCAGCAGTTCGTCGGCAAGACCGCGACGCCGGAGATCGTCGAACAGGCGCGCGTGGCCACCGGCGCGAAGACCGCGCGCGTGCTCACGCCCGGGATGATGGTCACGATGGAATATCGCGGGGACCGGTTGAACGTGCGCGTGGGCACGGACAACGTGATCGGCAGCGTCGACTGCGGCTAAGGCGATCCCACCAGCACGATCCGCGCGAGGGCGGCTTCGCCTTCGCGCAACAACTCCACCGGCGTCTTCGAAAACCCCGTCAGCACCATGGCTTCGCCGACGCACCATTCGCGTTCGTCGTCGGTGAACGCGCGCGCGCCGTCGGCGACGGCCTGCAACGCCGCGCGCGTCGGCGTGGCGTCGTTCGTCGCGGGTGGTGGCGGATGCGTCGGCATGGGCGCCGCGCTGACGAGCATCGTCCGCACCGCATCGAGTTCGGCCTGCAACCTGCGGATCTCGAGGGCCGGATCGTCGAGGACTTCGACATCGAGCAACTTGCGCACGCGCTCGGTCATCTGCGCATGCAACTCCGGGTGCGTGAAACGCAGATCGCGCGCGGCCACCTGCCACGCGTAGGCCACCTGCTGCGCGGCGTGCGTGGCGGGCACGGGGACTGGCGTGGCGGCGGCATCCCGCGACTTCATGCCGCGCAGCTTGGCGGACCCGCGAACCGCCGGCTGTGACGCGCTCAGCGGTCCTGCTTGCCCGCCTCTTCATCGGGAAGGTCGTCGGCCACGAGGGTCGGCGGCGCGTAGTCCTCGATCCCCAGGTCCTTCGGCGTGCCGAGTTCCTCGCGGTCGTCCAGCCGCGGCTGGTTCTGCCAGTAACGGTTGTCGGCGATCTTCTCGATCGCCCGGTGCGGCTGCTTGTGCATCACACGCTCCGGCGGCGGTGAGGCGCGCAGCCTCCCACCGCCGGCATTACAACGCCGTCAACGCTGCGGCTGCAGCGTGTCGTCGAACAACTCCAGGATGCGGCGGTATTCGTCGTACCAGCTGTCCGGGTGCGTGAAGCCGTGGCGCTCCAGCGGATACGGCGCGAGCTCCCACTTGTCCTTGCGCAGTTCGATCAGTTTCTGCGTCAGCACCACCGAATCGCGGAAGAACACGTTGTCGTCGATCATGCCGTGCGCGATCAGCAGGTGGTCCTGCAGGCCGGCGGCGTACTCGATCGGAGAGGACACCTTGTAGGCCTCGGGGTCGAGTTCGGGCGTGTTGAGGATGTTCGAGGTGTACTCGTGGTTGTACTGCGACCAGTCGGTCACCGGGCGCAGCGCGGCGCCGGCCTTGAACGTGCCGGGCTTCTTGAACAACGCCATGAACGCCATGAAGCCGCCGTAGCTGCCGCCGTAGATGCCCGCGCGGTCGCGGTCGCCGTGCTTGTTCGCGACGAGCCAGTCCAGGCCGTCGAGGTAATCCTCGAGTTCCGGCGTCCCCATGCGGCGATAGATGTCGGTGCGCCATGTGCGGCCGTAGCCTTCGGACGCGCGGTAGTCGAGGTCGAGCACGATGTAACCGCGCTGCACGAGCAGGTTGTGGAACATCTGCTCGCGGAAGTAGTTCGGATAGCGGTCGCTGACGTTCTGCAGGTAACCCGCGCCGTGCACGAACATCACGATCGGATAGTGCCTGCCCGCTTCGAGGGTCTTCGGCCCGTAGTACTTGCCCCAGATCGTGCCTGCGCCGTGCTTCGACGGGACCTGCACGTATTCCGGCGCGACCCACGTGCGTGCCTTGAATTCCGGCGTGCGCGTATCGGTGAGTTCGGCCAGGCCCTCGCCGTTGCGGTTCACCACCGCCAATTGGGGCGGGACGTACGAATCCGAGTGGCGCACGAGCAGTTTCGATTCGTCGGGCGAGACGACGAAATCCTCGACGCCGTCGAGCGCCGTCACTTCGCGCACCGCGCCGCCCGTGCGGCCGACTTCGCAGACTTCGTAATCGCCCGGCCACTCGCGGTTGCACAGGAACAGGAAGCGCGTGCCGTCCTTCGACAGTTGCGGCGCGGAGGCTTCCCAGTTGCCCGAGGTGAGCGCGCGCGGCGCGCCGCCGTTCTCGCTCAGGTACAGGTGTGCGTAGCCGCTCTCTTCGGAGAGAAACCACAGCGCGCCATCGGGGGCGAAACCGAAATCGTTGAAGCCCCAGTTGATCCACGCCGGATCCGTCAGCCGATGGCGCGGTTGCAGCTTCGCGTTCGCCAGGTCCACCGACGCCAGCCAGCGATCCTTGTTGTCGATCGCACGCACCATCACCGCAGCCTGGCGGCCGTCGGCGGTCCAGTGGATCGCCGATGCGCCGGCGTTGTCGCCGGAGGTGAGCACCTGCACGTCGCGGTTGCCCTTCAGCGGCTCCTGCTTCGCCGCCTTGCGGAACGCCGCCATCGGATCGACGGCGATGCCCGGCAGCGTGTCGAACTTCAGTTCGCGCACCGAGCCGTCACCGACCTTCACCAGCCACAGGCGCTGCGCCGCCGGCGCATTGCGGCCGACGCGCGTGCGCACGTCCTCGAATTCCTCGTAACCCGATTCGGTCACGTACTTCGGCATCTTGCCTTCGGTGCCGAGGTCCGCGCCCTTGCGCGTGGTGACCACGAGCAACCAATTGCCATCGGGCGAAAGGCCGCTGTCGGCAATCTCGACATCGTCGCCGAGATACGCGGGCACCGGCGCGCGCGTCGGGTCGGCCAGGCGCCAGGCCTTGTCCTGCGCACGCGCGGCTTCGCGCTGCGCGCGGTCGTTGCGCAGCGTGTCGATCAGGCGCAGCTGGCGCTCGCGCAGATCGTCGGCGCCGGGCTTGGTGTCGGGGGATTTCTCGGCGAGTACCGTCGCGGCCTGGCGCACGCCGCCGGCGTTCGTCCAGCGATACCAGTCGTTGCCCACGCGCCACGACAGACCGCCATCGCTGCCCCACTGTGGTTGCGATTCGTCGTCGTTGGTGCGCGTGAGTTGTTGCAATGCGCCGCTGCGCAGGTCACGCACGAACACATCGCCGTTGCGCACGTATGCCATGCGCGTGCGTTGCGTGTCGTAGACCGGTTGTTCGCCATCGGCGTCGGCGCGCGCGGCGCCGTCGAGCGCCGCGGCCGCGCCGCCGGAGATCGGCTGCACCCAGGTATCGCGGATCGTCGTGCCCTTGCGCTTGCGCTGCGTGTACGCGCGCTGGCCGTCCCACGACCACCAGGCCGCTTCGATCGGCGTGCCGATCCAGTCGGGATCGGCCATCGTCTGCGCGAGCGTGAGCGGCGCGTTCGGGTCTGACGTCGCCTGTGCGGCGTCTTGCGCGAAGGCGGCGGGCGTGAGGAGCAAGAGGAGCGCGAAGGGCGTGAGGCGCATGCGGGCGTCTGCGGGAAAGCGGAAGCGCGAAGGGTAGCAGGGCCCTCCGGGCGAACCGGGGGTCATTGGTCATGCGAAAGGCGGTTCCCGGTGAAAACTCCGCTTCGCGGGCGCACACTATGTCCCGCGGCGCCGCCCTCGCGTGCCGTGGAGGCACTGCGTGGATGCACTGCTGCTCTCGCGGATCCAGTTCGGATTCGTCATTTCGTTCCACATCCTGTTCCCCTCCTTCACCATCGGCCTCGCCAGCTGGCTCGCCTTCCTCGAATGGCGCTGGCTGCGCACGCGCGACGGGATGTGGCTGGAGCTCTACAAGTTCTGGCTGAAGATCTTCGCCGTCAGTTTCGGCATGGGCGTGGTGAGCGGGATCGTGATGAGCTTCCAGTTCGGCACGAACTGGGCGGTGCTCAGCGAGCGCGCGGGCAACGTGCTCGGGCCGCTGTTGTCGTACGAAGTGCTCACCGCCTTCTTCCTCGAAGCCACGTTCCTCGGCGTGATGCTGTTCGGCATGAAGCGCGTGAAGCCGCCGCTGCATTTCTTCGCCACGTGCATGGTCGCGCTGGGCACGCTGATCTCCACGTTCTGGATCATCGCGGCCAACAGCTGGATGCAGACGCCGCAAGGGCACGCCATCGACGCGCAGGGCGTGTTCCAGCCGGTCGACTGGTTCGCGATCATCTTCAATCCCTCCTTCCCGTATCGCCTGGCGCACATGGTGCTCGCGGCGTTCATCACGACGTGCTTCGTCATCGGCGGCGTGTCGGCGTGGTACCTGCGGCGCGGCGCGCACGTGGAGGAAGGCAAGCGGATGCTGAAGCTCGCGGTGGCGTTCGCGGCCATCGCGGTGCCCTTGCAGATCATCGCCGGCGACCTGCACGGGTTGAACGTGCTCAAGCACCAGCCGGTGAAGCTCGCGGCGATGGAAGCGCACTGGGAAACGCATCCTGGCGGCGTGCCGCTGGTGTTGTTCGCGGTGCCGAACGAGAAGGCGGAGCGCAACGACTACGAGATCGCGATCCCGCAGCTCGGCAGCGTGGTGCTCACGCACACGCTGGACGGGCAGATCCAACCGCTGAAGGCGGTCGCGCCGGAAGATCGTCCGCCGGTGAAGCCGGTGTTCTACGCATTCCGCGTGATGGTCGGCATCGGCACGTTGATGTTGTTGCTGACGCTGGCCTCGTTGTGGCAATGGCGCCGCGGGCGGCTGTTCGATTCGCCGTGGGTGCTGCGCGGCTGGAACCTGATGTTGCCCGCGGGGTTCGTCGCCATGCTCTCGGGCTGGTACGTGGTGGAGATCGGGCGGCAACCGTGGGTCGTGTACGGCGCGCTGCGCACGGCCAATGCGCTGACGCCGACGCTCGCGGCCGGCAGTGTGTGGGCCTCGCTGATCACCTTCTTCGTCGTGTACGCGATCGTCTTCGGCGCGGGCACCTGGTATCTCGTGCGCATGGTGCGGTCGGGGCCGGCGAAGCACGAACCGGCGCCAGACACGGAGGCCGGCGACAAGACGCCCGCGCGCCCGCTGTCGGTCGGCAACAAGGAGGCCATCTGATGGAGTACTGGCTGCCGGTGGCGTGGTTCGGCGTGATCGGGTTCGGCGTGCTGATGTACGTGCTGCTCGACGGCTTCGTGCTCGGGCTGGGCATCCTCGCGCCGTTCGCGGAGGACGAGCACCAGCTCGACCACATGATGAATACCGCCGCGCCCATCTGGGACGGGAACGAAACCTGGCTGGTGCTCGGCGGCGCCGGATTGCTCGCGGCCTTCCCGAAGGCGTACGCGACGGTGCTGTCCGCGTTGTACCTGCCTGTGCTGCTGATGCTGATCGCGCTGGTGTTCCGCGGCGTCGCATTCGAATTCCGCTTCAAGGCGGTGCGCGGAAAACCATGGTGGGGCGCGGCGTTCGCGCTGGGTTCGATGTTCGCCGCGTTCGCGCAGGGCCTGATCCTGGGCGCGCTGGTCGAAGGCATGCCGTTGCAGGAAGGCAAGTACGTCGGCGGCGCGTTCGGATGGTTCAGCCCGTTCTCGATGCTGACCGGCGTGGCGGTGGTGTTCGGCTATGCGTTGCTCGGTTCGACATGGCTGATCCTGAAGACCGAAGGCCGCCTGCAGTTGATCGCGCGCACGCTCACGCGGCCGCTGGTGCTGGTGGTGATCGCCTTCATGGGGCTGGTGAGTGCGTGGTTGCCGTTTCTCGACTCGCGGATCATGGCACGGTGGTTCGAGGGCGGGAATTTCTGGTGGCTCTCGCCGGTGCCGGTGCTCGCGCTGCTCAATGCGTGGTGGTTGTGGCGCGCGGCGATGCGTGAAGGCCGCGATGCCGCGCCATTCATCCTGGCGTTGTGCTTCTTCGCACTCGGCTTCGCCGGGCTGGTGCTGGGCCTGTGGCCGAACATCGTGCCGCCCTCGATGACGATCTGGGAGGCCGCATCGCCGCCGTCGTCGCAGGGGTTCGTGATGGTGGGGCTGGCGATCCTGCTGCCCGCGATCCTCGGCTATACGTACTGGTCGTATTCGGTGTTCCGGGGAAAGGTGGCGGCCGACGCGGGCTATCACTGAAATCCGCGTTCGATCAACGCGAATTGTGGGTTTCGTCACACCGTCGTTTCCGACACAATCGTCGCGTCCCCCGCCCAAGGCCGCGATGCACGCTTTCGTCTACAAGAGCCTCCGGCAAGCCGACACCTACGTGTACCTGGCCACGCGCGACGATTTCACGCGCCTGCCGCCGCCGCTCGCGACCCAGCTGGGCAAGTTGCAGTTCGTGCTCGAAGTCGCGCTCACGCCCGGGCGCACGCTCGCGCAGGCCGATCCCGATGTCGTGCGCGCCAATCTCGCCACGCGCGGCTTCCATGTCCAGTTCCCGCCCACGCGGCTCGATCCGATGACCGAGGATTGGGGCACCGATGCCTGAGCCGACGCGCCCCATCGGGCGGATCGCCGGCGCGGCGCTCGCGGGCGTCGCGCTGACACTGCTGCTCGCGGTCGACGCCTGGCCGCTCGCGCTGGCCGGTGCGCTCGCGCAGCCGGCCTTCGCGCTGGCGGTGTCGTGGTTCCGCGGCACGCGCACGTCGCACAAATGGCCCCGCGACGCGCTGGCGTTGTCGGGCACGTGGGCCGCGGGCATCGCGGTCGCCGCGCTCGTCATCGCCTGGCCGCTCGCCGCGTTGCGCGAAACCGGAAGCCTCTCGGCCGCCATCGGGCTGAGCGTGGCCGCCGGCGCCGCGTTGTTGTTGCTGTGGCGCACCTGGCCGGTGTGGCACGCGCTCGAACGTGAAGGCGG
>NZ_JRKJ01000004.1 GCF_000770795.1 Lysobacter dokdonensis DS-58
GTCGACAGCCTGGCGCGCGCGCAGCCGCTCGTAGGAGGCCATGCCCTGAAGGCGGGCATCGGCATCGAGGGCCACCAGGCGCTGAGACAGGGCGGCGGCCATGTCGGGCCCCTGCGCCGGCGCAGCCTCGGGCCATGCGAGGGCCGGGCTCTCATCGTTCGCGCCGAGTTGCAGGCGCTGGCGCAGGCCGGCGATCTCGTTGCGGCGCTGGTCGTAGTCCGCCTGCGTGGTGGCCGCGCGGCTGCGGGCCAATGCGAGGTCGCCCCAGGCCGACGCCGAGACCGCGAAGCGGCGTGCATCGTCGTCGTCGCGGGCCGACATCGCCGATTGCGCGGCGCCCAGCGCGCTGCGCGCCGAGGCCAGTTCAGCCGCTGCGTACTGGTCCGCATCGGCGCTCTCCGCGCGCGCCACCGACTGTTGCGCACCCGACAGCTCGCCCGTGGGCGGCGGCACGCTGGCGCAGCCGGACAACGCGATTGCGATCACAAGGCCGCAGAGCCTTACGTGTTGCGTTCTGGTGAAGTGTGCGAAGCTTGGGCGCATAAGAGGGGTGCCGTGCGAGTCTTTAGGGGATAAAGCGCGCGTCATCGTGTCAAGCCGGCGCCGCGCACGCAAACGGTCGCCCCAGGGAGAGAGTACGCACTATGGACATCGGCTATTTCCTGAAGCTGATGACGGAGAAGAACGCCTCCGACATGTTCCTCACCACCGGCGCGCCGGTGTACATCAAGGTCGAAGGCAAGCTGTACCCGCTCGGTAACACGGGCCTGCCTGCCGGCATGGTGAAGAAGATCGCCTATTCGCTGATGGACGAAGGCCAGGTCCCGCAGTTCGAGCGCGACCTCGAGCTCAACATGGCCATCGCCCTGGCCGACTCGGGCCGCTTCCGCGTGAACGTGTTCAAGCAGCGCGGCGAAGTGGGCATGGTCATCCGCGCGATCCGCAGCGTGATCCCGTCCATCGAGGAGCTGCAGCTGCCGCAGGTGCTCAAGGAAATCATCATGGCCCCGCGCGGCCTGGTGCTGATCGTGGGCTCCACCGGTTCGGGCAAGTCGACCACGCTGGCCTCGATGATCGACCACCGCAACAACACCTCGTCGGGCCACATCCTCACCATCGAGGATCCGATCGAATACCTGCACAAGCACAAGAAGTCGATCGTCAACCAGCGCGAAGTCGGCCTGGACACGCACGCCTTCCACAACGCGCTGAAGAACGCGATGCGCGAGGCGCCCGACGTCATCCTCATCGGCGAAATCCTCGACGCGACCACCATGGAAGCGGCGATCGCCTTCGCCGAAACCGGCCACATCTGCCTGGCGACGCTGCACTCCAACAACGCCGACCAGACCATCGAGCGCATCCTCAACTTCTTCCCCGAGGCCGCGCACAAGAACGTGCTGATGAACCTCGCGCTGAACCTCAAGGCGGTGGTCTCGCAGCGCCTGGTCATCGGCGTCGACGGCCGGCGCATGCCCGCATGCGAAGTGCTGATCAACACGCCGATGATCCGCGACCTGCTGCGCCGCGGTCAGGTGCACGAGCTGAAGCAGGCGATGGAAGAGTCGCTGGAAGCGGGCATGGAATCGTTCGACCAGTGCCTGTTCCGCCTCTACAAGGAAGGCAAGATCGAAAAGGAATCCGCACTCAACGCCGCGGATTCGCGCGACGGCCTGGCGCTGAAGTTCCGCCTGTCCGAAGGCGCCACCGGCGAGCACGACCCGTATGCGGACGTGTTCGAGACGCACTGAGTCCGACGCAATCCGCGCAACAAAAAGCCCCGCATCGCGGGGCTTTTTTCATTCCTCAACCCGCGGTTTTCTCGGGCGCGTCGGGTTGCTTCTCGGGTCGCGCTTCGTCGAACGCCGGGTGCGCGAGGCACGCTTGTTCGATGCGGGCGATCGTCGGGAAGCGGGCGATGTCCACGCCGAAGCGGCGGGCGTTGTAGAGCTGCGGAATCAGGCACGCGTCGGCGAGCGTCGGCGCGTGGCCGTCGCAGAAGCTGCCCGTCGAGGGATGGTCGTGCAGCATCGCCTCGAAGGCATCCAGCCCATCGCAGATCCAGTGCCGCACCCATTCGTCGCGCTCGGGTTGCGGGACGTGCCATTCGCGTTCGAAGTACTGCAGCACGCGCAGGTTGTTGAGCGGATGGATGTCGCACGCGACGAGTTGCGCGAGCGCGCGCACGCGCTGGCGGTCGCGCGCGGTGGCGGGCAGCAGCGGCGGATCGGGCCAGACTTCGTCGAGGTATTCGAGGATCGCCATCGACTGGCGCAACATCCGCTGGCCATGCTCCAGCACGGGCACCAGCCCCTGGGGATTGGCCGTGCGGAACGCGGGCTTGTGCTGGTCGCCGCCATCGCGCAGCAGGTGCACGGGGAACAGTTCGTACGGCAGGCCCTTGAGGTTCAGGCCGATGCGCACGCGATACGCGGCGCTGGAGCGCCAGTACGAATACAGACGAAGCCGGTCGTTCACTGCCGCCCTTCCCCCCGTGCCGCGGCTGGCGGCACGTTCACATTAGCTTGGCACGGGCGGTCGCGGAAGCCCGCCCGCGTGCGGCCTCAGACGGCCGGCACCTGACGTTCGATGCGCTGGTCGATGGCGCCGAAGATCGAGTCGCCCCGCGCGTCGAACATCTCGATGCGCACGTTGTCCCCGAAGGACATGAAAGGCGTCGACGGCTTGCCGTTGGCCAGGGTTTCCACGGTGCGCTTCTCGGCGAAGCACGAGGCGCCCTTGGAGGTGTCCTCGTTGGCGATCGTGCCCGAACCCACGATGGTGCCCGCCGACAGCGGCCGCGTCTTCGCCGCGTGGGCGACGAGCTGCGCGAAGTCGAACTGCATGTCCACGCCCGCCTCCGGCGCACCGAACCACTGCCCGTTGACGTGCGTCACCAGCGGCAGGTGGACCTTGCTGGACTGCCAGGCATCGGACAGTTCGTCCGGCGTCACGAACACCGGCGACAACGCCGAGCGCGGCTTGGACTGCAGGAAGCCGAAGCCCTTGGCGAGCTCGCCGGGAATCAGGTTGCGCAGCGAGACGTCGTTGACCAGGCCGATCAACTGGATGTGCGTGGCCGCGCGCTCGGGCGAGACGGCCATCGGCACGTCGTCGGTGATCACGACGATCTCCGCTTCCAGGTCGATGCCGTAGCCTTCGTCGACGACCTTCACCGCATCGCGCGGTCCGAGGAAACCGGCGCTGGTCGCCTGGTACATCAGCGGGTCGACGTAGAAGCTTTCCGGGACTTCCGCGCCGCGCGCGCGGCGCACGCGCTCGACGTGAGGCAGGTACGCGCTGCCGTCGACGAATTCATAGGCGCGGGGCAAGGGCGCGGCGAGCGCGGCCATGTCGATGTCGAAGGCATCGGGCGCGTCGCCGGCGTTGAGTGCGTCGTACAGCGCGTTCAGGCGCGGCGCGGCGTTGGACCAGTCTTCCAGCGCGCGCTGCAGCGTCGGGGCCACGGTGGTGGCGCGCACGCCGCGCGTGAGGTCGCGCGAGACGACGATCAGCGTGCCGTCGCGGCCGCCTTCCTTGAGGGAACCGAGCTTCATCGCAGGGGCTCTTCCGACAACGTGTGGGCCGCGCATTGTACGGAAAAAAGAAAACCCGCCTTGCGGCGGGTTTCTTCGAAGATGGCAGCCCCGGATGGATTCGAACCACCGAATGCCTGAGTCAGAGTCAGGTGCCTTACCGCTTGGCGACGGGGCTGTAGCTGCTGCTTGAGCGGACCGCGATTGTACCGCGATCCGCTCGGTGCCGGATCAACGCTTGGAGAACTGCGTCGCGCGGCGAGCCTTGTGGAGGCCGACCTTCTTGCGCTCGACTTCGCGCGCGTCGCGGGTCATGAAGCCCGCCTTGCGCAGCTCGGTCTTGAGCGATTCGTCGTACTCCACGAGCGCGCGGGACAGGCCCAGGCGGATCGCGCCGGCCTGGCCGGTGATGCCGCCGCCTTCGACCGTCACGACGACGTCGAACTTGTCGGTGGACTGCGTGAGCTCGAGCGGCTGGCGCACGATCATGCGGGCGGTTTCGCGGCCGAAGAAGTCTTCGATCGTGCGCTCGTTGATGGTGATGTTGCCGGTGCCCTTGCGCAGGAACACGCGGGCGGTCGAGGACTTGCGGCGGCCGGTGCCGTAATTCTGCTGGATAGCCATGTCGTTACCTTAGATGTCCAGCGGTTGCGGCTGCTGGGCCGTATGCGGGTGGTTCGGGCCAGCGTAGACCTTGAGCTTGCGATACATCGCACGGCCCAGCGGGTTCTTCGGAAGCATGCCCTTGACGGCGGTCTCGATGACGCGCTCGGGGTGGCGCTCAAGCGCCTGCGCGAGGGTCTCGGACTTGAGGTTGCCGATGTAGCCGGTGAACCGGTAGTACATCTTGTCCTGCAGCTTGGTGCCGGTCACGTGGATCTTCTCGGCGTTGATCACCACGAGGTAATCGCCGGTATCGACGTGCGGGGTGTAGACGGGCTTGTGCTTGCCGCGGAGGCGGCGGGCGAGCTCGGAGGCGAGGCGGCCCAGGGTCTTGCCCTCGGCGTCGACGATGTACCAGTCGCGCTGGACGGTCTCGTTCTTGGCGGTAAAGGTCTTCATGCGTGACTCGTTTGGGTACATGGTCGGGCTTGTTCCGGGGTGGCCGGAAGTTTGCCGCGCGATGTAGGGCGGAACAAAAGAGGCGGAATGATAGCGGCGCCCCGCGGGCGCCGCAACCCTCACCCCGGGGAAATCAGGCCGCGGGGGCCTTTTCGGGCGCCTTCACGATGCCCGGCGCCGGCTGGCGACGGCGCAACGGGGCGGGCTGGAACAGCTTGGCGCCCTTGAAATACACCGCGCGCAGCTGGTGGCCGCGGGGCGAATAGCCGAGGAACACCGCGCCCGTGCGCGCGCCGACGACGCCGGAGAACACGCGGGCCAGGCCCGGATTCTCGACTTCCATCAGCACGCCCAGGGCCCGCGGCTGCTCGCGATCGGCCGCTTCCAGGATCTCGCACGCGGCCTTGAACATCGGCAGCGCCTGCTGCTGGCCGCGATGGGCCGGCGCGATGAACTGGCGGAAGTAGTACATCGGCTGGCGCAGGCGCGGGCGGATCTGCAGGAACGCGGTGGCCACGCCGCACAGCACGCCGTCGGCGTCGCGCAACACGCACACGGCCTGCTGCGCGCGGAGCTTCGCGCGTTCGGGATCGAGGATCGCCTTGTTGGAAATCCAGAACTCCGCGAGTTCGGCTTGCAGCTCCGGCGTGATGGCGCGCCAGGTGGGAACGATCGAATACGACATCTCGGTGTTCCCCTTACTTCGCTTTCGGCGCGGCCGCGCGCGGCGGTTGCTGCTGCGCGCCGGCGACCTTGATGAAATCGATGTACTCGGCGAACTGCAGCCCGCCGTCCTTGTTCTTGTCGAAGGCCGTCATCATCGGCGCCGACTTGCCGGCGCGCTGCACGAGCGCGAGGTTGGCGTATTCGGCGGCTTCGAGCTTGCCGCTCTTGTCCGCGTCATGACGCGCGAACTCGGTGTGCAGGCGGCGCAGCGCGAGGTCGTCGCGCGTGGCCATCCAGCCGGCGCGGAATTCGTCCTTCGACAACGTGCCGTTGCCGTCCTTGTCCCATGCGGCGAACGTCGCGTCGGGGCCGCCCTGCGCGCCGGCGGGCCTGGCGGCCTGCTGCTGCGCGAACGCGGGCGCGGTGGCGATCAGTGCGAGCGCGAGGAGCATCGTGCGGTTCATGCCATCGCCTCCGGCTGCGCCTGCGCTTCGGGTTCGAAGGTGATCAGCTCGCGGATCTCCGCGGTGCGCAGGCCGATCATCATCGGGTTGACGACATTCGGCAGGAAGCTGATGTCGAAGATCTCGCTGATGTCGCCTTCGAAGCGGATCCAGTTGACCACGTCGCCGTTGGACAGGTTCACGATCTGCACGCCGCACCACGGTTCGGCATCGCGCTTCTTCAGTTCTTCATCCAGCTGCAGGCCTTCGAAGCGCTGGTTGCGCGGCTTCGACAGACCCACGGCCGCGACGTTGCCGACGATCGACAAGCCGCGCAGGAAGCCCGGGAACCACGCCGTCGGCACGAAGGACTTCGTCGCGAAATCGACGTAACCCAGGTGACCGGTGCCGGCGTTGAGCACCCACAACTTGCCGTTCGCCCAACGCGGGCTGTGCGGCATCGACAGGCCTTCGCAGACGATCTCGTCGGTCTCGACATCGATCACCACGCCGCCGTTCATGCGGCGGTCGCGCCAACCGTCGACGGCGTCGGACTTGCACACCGCGGTGACGTACTTCGGCTTGCCGTCCACCATCGCCAGGCCGTTGAGGTGGCAACGGTCTTCCGGTGCGAGCTTGCTGATGAAGGCCGGCTTCCAGATCGGCTTGAAGCTGTGCGTCGTGCTCAATTCGGCCAGGCACGAGTACTTCGTGTTGACGAATACCACGCGGCCGTCGCTGCGGATGCCGAGCTCGTGGATGTCGAGGTCGCCGATCGTCTGCGCGTTGCGCGGCACGTAGCACTTGTCGAACTTGCCGTGGATGGTTTCGTTCTGGCGCAGCACGTTCTCGAAGCGCCACAACTGGTACAGGCCGCCGAGGTAGATGCGCTGCGCGTTCCCGACGATGCCCATCGCGCGTTCGAAGATGCGCTCGAAGAACGACACGCGGCCCTGCGGGTCGCTGCCCACCAGGTACACGCGGCCTGTCTGGTAGGAGGAGATCGCCAGCGACACGCGATTGCTGGCCAGCCATGTGGCCAGGCCGCGCGAGCAGCTCTTCTCGACCTTGAGTTTGGTGAGGTCCAGCGGTGCCTTGTCCGCCTTCCCGGCCGCTTCGGCGGCGGGCGCCTGCGCTTGCGCGACTTCGGCGCTCTGCTCGACGGGTACCTGCCCGCCGGGCGTCTTCTTGCTGCTTGCCACGAACTTCTCCAGATGTCCCCTGCCCCAGCGGGACAGTTGAACGGATTTCCGCGCCGGGAGCCAGCGCTTCGTGCTTCAGGTTTGCCGCGTGGATCGCTGAATGGGTCCCGGCGGCGCTCGCCGCCGGGACACCGATCCGATTACCAGGTGTAGCGGATGCCGACCTGGCCGCCCCACACGCCGTCGATGGCGCCGCCGTCCATGTAGTTCAGGCCGCCCCACACGTCGACGCGCTGGCCGATCTTCGCGTTCACGCCGAACTCCACCTGGCCGCTCGTGCCTTCCGTGGTGGTGCGGCCGGTGAACGTATCGGCGACGGTGAAGCTGGTCTCGCCGTCGAATTCGCGCACGATGCTCAGCACGCCGTACGGCGTCCACTTCGTGCCCGAGGCCGAGTCGAAGGTCTGCTCCATTTCCAGGCCGAGGCGGGCGCGCGAGGAGGTGCCGCCGTCGGACACGAAGTCCGCCAGGTCGCCCTCGATGCGGTCCACGTTCTCGACGGTGGTGCGCGTGTACTGCACCTGCGGCACCAGCTTCAGGCCGCCGGCCGAGGTCCAGATATTCCAGCCCAGCTCGGCGTTGAAGGCGCCGGCATCGCCGCCGACTTCACGCACGCCGCCCAGCGAGGTCATGTCGGCGTCGAAATGCATCCAGCGGTACGACACGTCGGCGTACATGCCGTTCTGGCCGAGCCAGGTGAGGTAGCCGCCGAGCGTCGTGCCGTCGATGTCGTCGTCGCCGAAGCCGTTCGCCAGATCCTGTTTGCCGCGCGACTTCGACAGGCTGGCGCCGATGTAGAAGCCGTCGGTGATCAGCGCGTTGTAACCCGCTTCGACACCCTGGTTGGTCTGGTCGAAGGCGAAGTTGCTCGAGGCCGGCAGGTTGTCCAGCTGCGCTTCGGGGTTGATCGTGCCCTTGTCGCCGAACACGCGCACCCACGCGCCCTTGTCGCTGTCGCCCAGCTGCGAGAACACGCCCATGCGCTGGCGGAACGTGCCGACCTGCGCCGCCATCAGGCTGTGCGCGCCGGGGACGATCGCCGTGGCGAGCGCACCGGTGTCGTTCAGGCCGCCGAAGCCGAGCGTCAGCGAGAACATGTCGACCGCACCGTTGGCCGCGGTGATGTGCGGGTTCACGGCGACCTTCAGGTCGAGGAAGTTGTTCGCGTTGAAGTTCACGTTGCCGGCGATGATGCTGCCCGCGCGCACGTTGTTCGCCTGCGATTCGCCCGTGACCACGACGACCGGGATGTCGATCTCCGTCGCGCCGGTCAGCATGTCGAGCACGTTGATGTTGAGCGACTGCACCGCGTTGTTGGCGAAGTTGCCGTCGACGTAGAGCATGTCGCTCGCCCCGTTGAGCAGCGAGACGTCGACGTTCAGCGCACCCTGGCCGGCGAAATCGCCGTGGATGGTGAGCGTGTCGTCCGGCGCGCCGTCGAGGAAGCTGATCGTGCCGTTGTTGGTGAAGGCGACCGGGTTGAGTACCGCGATCGGCGCCGCGGCCGGATTGGCCGTCAGCGTGACCACGCTGCTGCCCGTACCCATGTCGATCGTGCTGTCGCCGAGGATCGAGAGGGTGCCGGTGTTGGCGAAGCTGTTGCCCGTCGCGCTGTTGCCGCCCAGGCCGATGCCCGCGTCGTGCAGGACGATCGTGCCGGCATTGACGATGGCATCGTCGCCGTCGCCGAAGTCGGTCGCGTGGCCGCGCACGGTCCACGTGCCGCCGGCCGCATTCGTCAGGCGGTCGTTGCCCGCGCCCGTCACCAGCGCGCCGACGATGTCGCCGCTGTTGGTGACCAGGTCGAAGCCGTCGCCGCCGTGGATCGCGATGCTGCCCTCTTCCGACGCCTGCGCGACGATGTCGCCGGTGTTGTTGACCGTGGCGTTGCCGAAGACATCCAGGCTCAGCGCGACGGCGTAGTCGGCGTGGATCGCGCCGATCGTGCCGCTGTTGGTCACCGTCGCATCGGCATCGCCGCCGACGCGCAGGCCGATGGTTTCGCCCGCGGCGTGCGCGGCGATGGTGCCGCTGTTGCCGAAGGTGACGTTGCCGCCGTCGTAGGAACCGGCGATCGCACCGATCGCGGCGCCGTTGTAGGCGATCGCATAGATCTCGCCGCCGTTGGAAGCGAACAGGTCGCCGCCCGCGTACGCACCGAAGCCGATGGCCAGGCCGCCCGCGCCTTCCGACGTGGCGGTGATGTGGCCGCCGTTGTCGGCGTGCAGCGTGCCGCCGGCCGCCAGGGCGCCGATGGCGATGCCGCCGTCGCCTTCCGCGAAGGCGGACAGCGTGCCGTCGTTGCCGAAGGTCACGTCTTCGCCGGAGACGCGCGCGCCGTAGGCCATGCCGTCCGCGCCCGTGGCCGTCGCCGTGGCGTGGCCACCATTGAACGCGTCGACCGTGTCGCCGTTGGCGAACAGGCCGATCGCATGCGAACCCGCGGTGGCCGTGATGTCGCCGGTGTTGTCGACGTTGGCGGTGGCGCCGAGCGCGAAGATCGCAACCGCATCGTAGTTGGCGGTCACGGCAATCGAACCGCCGTTGCCGATGCTCGCCACGCCCGTGTCGCTGTACGCCGACGCGCCGTACGCATCGCCACTGGCCGCGGTGACCGTGAGGTCGCCCTGGTTGTCGATGTCGGCGGTGGTCGAGGCGAGGACCGCGATGCCGACCGCGTCCTGCTCCATGCCGGTCACGTTGACCATCATGTGGCCGGTGTTGCCGGCGTTCACGACATCGCCGCTGCCTTCGATGCCCGCTGCGAAGGCGTAGCCCGTGACCTGCGTCGTACCGCCGTTGGTGACGTCGACGTTGGGGCCGCGCGCCTCGATGCCGATGGCTTCGGCGTACGAAGAGACCACGGAGATCGTGCCGGTGCCGTCGATGAGGATGTCGCCGTCGCCCATGACCTGGATGCCCAGGGCCACGTCGTGCGCGGTGACGCTGATCGCACCGTCGTTGGTGACGTGCGCCAGGCCGCCTTCGGCGACGAACCCGGCGATGCCGATGCCGTTGCCTTCCTCGACGGCGAGCGGCGGGGGCGTGTTGCTGCCGCCGAGCTGCGAGACGGTGATCGAACCGGTGTTGACGATCGTGGCATCGAGCGCGTCGAACGCCACGCCCACCGCGGCCGGGCCGCCGGTGACGAGGACGTCGCCGCCGTTGTCGATCGTGAGGTGCGCACCGTAGCCGTACAGGCCACCGGCCATGCCGTATTCGTTGTTCGCCGTGACCGTCGCGCCCGCGAGATTGTGGATCGACGCATCGCCGTATTCGGAACCGGCGACCACGCCCATCACCATCGCGCCGGTGACCGGGGAACCGACGCCGACATCGATCGTGCCGCTGTTGGTGACCGACACCGCGCCGTCGTACGACGTGGCGAGGATGCCCAGGCCCTGGCGGCCGAGCGTGGCGGCCGTGATTGCGCCGCCGTTGACGACCGTGACGTCGCCGCCATCGGCGATGGCGTTGATGCCCGACGCGTACTTGCCGGTGGCGAGGATCGAACCATCGCTGTCGATCGCGATGTCGCCGTCGTAGGTCGTCGCGTCGATACCGACGCCGCGGCCGTTGAAGAAGCCGCCGTACGCGGCGATGTCGCCGGTGTTGCCGATGGTGACGTTGCCGTATTCCGAGTAGCCCACGACGCCGGTGGCGACGCGCCCGTTGTGCGCTTCGACCGAGCCGCCGTTGGTGATGTCCACGTCGCCGCCGGCGCTGCCGACGATGCCCGCGGAGGTGCCGTACTTGTTGTTGACGTTCGCGTACAGCGTGCCGGTGTTGTCGATCGACACCGTGCTGCCGTCGTACATCCCGACGCCCTGCAGCGCGACGCCGACGTCGCCGCCGTGCACCGTGATGGCGCCGGCGTTGGTCGCCGTGGTCACGTCGCCCGAGGCGATCAGGCCGAACGCGCTGGTGCCGCTGGCGACGATCGAGCCGGTGGCGGTGTTGGTGACGTTGCTGGTTTCGTAACCGATGCCGAGCAGGCCGATCGCCTGGCCGCTGTTGGCGGTGGCGGTGACCGAGCCGTCGTTGGTCAGGATCGTGCGCGCGCCGTAGCCGAACATGCCGTACGCCGTGCCGTTGTCGACCGACGAATCGATCGAGCGGCCGGCGAAGTTGAGCACTTCGACGTCGTCGAAGCCGTAGGCGTACATGCCGAACGCGCGGCCGCTGGTGGCGTGCACGTCGATCGTGCCGTTGTTGACCTGGCGCGTGTCGTGCACCGAGTAGGTGTACAGGCCCGCGGCGATGCCGGAGGCGGCCGTCACGTCCACGTCGCCGTTGTTGACGATGTTGGCGTGCGCGTAGCCGACGCCTTCGATGCCGACGGCCGTTCCGTTGCCACTGACGGTGATCGTCGCGCTCTGGCTGAGGTCGGCGTTGTAACCCACGCCGGCCATGCCGAAGGCATTGCCCTGGACGGAGGTCGCGGTGAGCGCGCCACCGTTGGTGAGGATCGCATTGCCGTCGGCCTGCGCGAACAGACCATACGCATCGCCGGAGTACGACGAAGCGTCGAGGTCGCCGCCGTTGCGCACGGTGGCGTCGTTGTCGGCGCTGGCGAACATGCCGGTCGCGCGGCCGGAGTAGGCGTACGCGGTGATGTCGGCGCCGGTGTGCGACACCAGCTCGATGTCGCCGCCGGTCGCTTCGACGCCCGCCGCCCAGCCGTCGGCATCGGCCGACAGCGAACCGGTGTTGCTCACGTATACCGTGGCGCCCGAGGCGAAGACCGCGTCGGCGAGGTTGTAACCGCTGGCGACGATCGTGCCGTCGTTGGTCAGCGTCGCCGAGACCGCGCCGATGACCTGCGCGCCGTACGCGGCGTTGTTGGACACGCCGAGCAGGTAGCCGGTGTCGGTGTTGGTGACGGTGGCATCGCCGCCCAGCGAATAGGCGAGCACGCCGGCGGCGGTGTCGCCCGCGTAGGCGCGGATGTCGCCGGTGTTCTCGATGCTGATCGCGTACGCGCCACCGGCCAGCGCGCCGTAGGCGACGCCGTAGTCGGAGGTCGAGACGATCGCGCCGTTGTTGTGCACGACCGCATCGCCGGCGCCCGAACGCGCCCACACGCCGTACGAGCTGTAGCCGCCGTCGGTGGTGATGGTGCCGTTGTTGGTGATGGTCGCGGTACCGCCGTAGAAGGCGCGCGAGGTGATGCCGCGGTCGAGCACGCCGCCCATCGTTTCGATGTCGCCGTCGTTGGTGACGTTCGCATCGCCGTACAGCGAGATCGCGCGCAGGCCCGAGGCCGCGTACGCGCCCTGGACGAGCACCTGCCCGTACTCGGAGTTGGAGACGTTCGCGTCGCCCGTGTAGGTGATCGCGATCGCGCCCGTCGCCGCGCCGTACTTGGCGACGGCCTGCATCTGGCCGTTGTTCTCGATCTCGACGTCGTTCCACTTCGTCGCGGCGTAGACACCCATCGCCGTGCCTTCGCCGACGGTGACCATCAGGCCGTCGTTGGTGATCGAGATCAGGCCGTTGTTCGACTGGGTGGCGATGCCGTAGGCGATGCCGTAACCGCGGTTCATCGCGACGGTGGCCATCTGGCCGCCATTGGTGACGTTGATGTCGCCATCGGCCGTGAGCGCGAGCATGCCGTAGGCCGAGTCTCCGCCGACGGTGATGAGCTGGCCCTGGTTGTCGATGGACGCGGCGATGTCCGCCGAGGCCACGAGGCCCTGCGCGGCGCCGTACTTCGCGCCGGCGTAGACGTTGCCGCCGTTGTAGATGCTCGCGTTGCCGAGGTAGCCGCGCGCGATGGCCGCCGCGCCGACGGCGAACAGGTCGCCCTCGGCCGTGACGTTGCCGTAGTTCACGACATTGGCGTTGCCGCCCTGACCCATCGCCGAGACGCTGATGCCGGTGACGTCGCCGCCGTAGGCATGCACGGTGTTGTCGTTGATCGCTTCGCCCGAGGTCGTACCGCGCACGTCGATGCCCGTGGCGAACGCGCCGGTGGCGGTGATCGTGCCGGTGTTCAGCGCGCTCGCGCCGTCGCCGATCGACAGGACGCCCGCGGCAAATGCGCCGGTGCCCGTCGCGGTGGCGTTGATCGTGCCGCCGTTGACCAGGTCGGAGGTCACGACGCCGTAGCCGAGCATGCCGACGCCGGCGGTGCCGCCGGTGGCATTGACCAGGCTGTCGTTCTCGGCGAAGGCGTACACGCCGGCCACGCCGATGCCGATGGCATCGCCGTAGGTCGAGGAGACGTCGACCGTCGCCCAGTTGCGGACGTACGCGTCGTAGCCGCCGGCGTAGATGCCGTAGGCGATGCCGTTGATGGCGTCGACGTCGATGCTGCCCGACGCCGTGTTGACGACGGTGGTGTCGCCGTAGCTCGTCGCCCACACGCCGAACGCGTCGCCGTTGGACGTGGCGACGACCGAACCGCTGTTGACGACATCGACGCTGCGATTGCCTTCGGCGTCGATGCCGATGGCCTGCGTGAAGCCGTCGGCGCTGAGCGCGCCGCTGTTGTCCACGATGGCGACGTCGCCGTAGGCGAACGCGCCGCGCGCGATGCCCGCCGCCGAGCTGGCGCTGGCGTTGCCTGCGTTGGTGATCGTGGCCGTGCCGTTGTACGCGCCCGCGATCAGGCCGGCTGCGCCGTAATAGCCGTTGGCGTTGACCGAGCCGGTCGCGCCGTTGGTGGTCGTGGCGCTGCCATAGGCCGAGTGGGCCCACGCGCCCTGCGCGAAGTCGCCGTCGACCTTCAGCGTGCCGTCGTTCTGGGCGAACGCGTTGCCGTAGACCGAATACGACTCCAGGCCCGTGGCGTCGACGCCGGCGACGGTGATCGTTCCTGCGTTGAGGTTGACGGCAGTGCCGTACAGCGACGCGGCGTACAGGCCCGTGGCGTCGAAGCCCGTCACGTCGATGGTGGCGCCGGCGCGATTTTCGTTGGCGGCGTAGCCGGCCAGCGCGACCGAGGAACCGCCCACGGCGGTGTCGTCGGCGGCGACGTGGATCGAACCGACGTTGATCGTGTAGGCATCGCCGTACGGCGAGAAGGCGTACATGCCGAAGGCATCGGCGAGCGCACCGTCGCCGTAGGCGTTGATCGCGGAGGAGTTCGCCGCGCCGGCCTTGTTGGCGCCGTAGACATACAGGCCGAAGGCGACACCGTCGACACCGGTCGCCGTCGCGGTGATCGCGTCGTAGCTGCCGATCAGGCCTTCGTCGCCGGATTCCACTTCGATGCCGGCGGCCCAGGTGTAACCGGTGACGCTCAGGCCATCCCAGTAGTTGCGCACCGTAACCGAATCGGCCGTGCCGAAGAACGCGCCATCGGCAAACCCCGTGTTGGACACCACCGGCGCCGGCGCGTAGCCGTCGACCATCGTCCAGTTGCCACCGGTGCCGATGTTGACGAGCACCGCGTCGTCGCCGCCGCTCACGCCACCCGGGCCCGGATGGAAGGAGCCCGGCAGGATCGTCGGATCGTCCACCACGCCCAGGCTTTCCGGCTGCGCGCCGGCAGCGAACATCGTCGCTTCGCTCGCGCCGATGGGCGCGGCGAGGGACTGGAATTCTTCATCGACGACGCTCTTGGGCGTCCATTCGTCCGCGACGCGGGTCAGGTCGACGACCTTCGCGAATTCATGCGACAGACCGACGCGCTCGACGGGGAGCGGCGCGAGGACCGGCGATTTCGCGAGGACCGCGCCGGTGCCCGAGAACAGCAGGGCGGCGGTCGAGAGGGTGAGGACGGAGCGGACGGCGCGCGCAACGGGCGAAACGTTGTAGCGACGGGCGGCCTTGCGGCTCGCACGGGTGCGATCGTTCTTCAAGATGTTCCCCTGATTGTTTTACGGAAGCCCTGGAACCGCGTCCTGCGGTGCCCCCCGGCTCCAACCCCTGTGACCTGAGTCTCGGTTCGGACTCAGTTCAGCCGAGTCTAAAGTGAATACCCTCACGATTGGAATAGGACGCCGATCACGTTACCGGGAGTGGACATTCAGTGACCTGAAGACCCCCGGGAAACGAGATCGCCCCGATCTTGCTTACGAAGGATGCGTAGACTTCCGGCCATGCCGCGTGAAATCAGCCCGCTCGACCGCTTCCTCATCGACGCCCAGAACGCGCTGTCCACCGTGTTCGGCCGGCCCGACGCCGCGCGCGGCAACCCGGCCGGCGACACGGCCGAAGTGGTCCTCGAAGACGAGGAGCGCCGGCACGCCGCCGGGCTGATGCGGATCAACCATGTCGGCGAGGTCTGCGCGCAGGCGCTCTACGTCGGCCAGGCCGCCGTGGCCCGCGATCCGGTCACGCGCCAGGCGCTGCTGGCGGCCGCCGCGGAGGAAACCGACCACCTGGCCTGGTGCGCCGACCGCCTTTCCGAACTCGACGCACGCCCCAGCCTGCTCAACCCGGTGTGGTACGCCGGCAGCTATGCCATCGGCGTGCTCGCCGGGCTGCGCGGCGACGGCTGGAACCTGGGCTTCGTGGTCGAAACCGAGCGCCAGGTGGAAGCCCACCTGCACGAACACCTCGAGCGGCTGCCCGCCGCCGACCTGCGCAGCCGCGCGATCCTGGAAACGATGAAGGCCGACGAAGCGCGGCACGCGGACCATGCGCAGGCGCAAGGCGCGCGCGTGTTGCCGCAGCCGGTGCCGACGATGATGGCGGCGGCGTCGAACCTGATGAAGGCGATCGCCTACCGCATCTAGGCAGAAGGCCGGCTTTCGCCGGCCTTCGTCGCTCACTCGGTCAGGTTGCGACCGTGGTAGAGCTCTTCGATCTCGCGCTTGAGGCGCGCTTCGATCTTCATGCGCTCCTTGAACGAGAGGTTCTTGGCCTTTTCCTCGAACAGGTAGTTGTCGAGGTCGAACTCCTTCAGGTGCATCTTCGTGTGGAAGATGTTTTCCTGGTAGACGTTGACGTCGAGCATCTCGTAGCGCGACTTCACGTTCTTGGCCAGGTAGTCCTGGATCGAGTTGATCTTGTGGTCGATGTAATGCTTGCGGCCCTTGATGTCGCGGGTGAAGCCGCGCACGCGGTAGTCCATTACCACGATGTCCGACTCCAGGCTCTCGATGAGGTAGTTCAGGGCCTTCAGCGGGGAAATCACGCCGCAGGTGGCCACGTCGATGTCGGCGCGGAAGGTCGCGATGCCGTTGTCCGGATGGGTTTCCGGATACGTGTGCACCGTGATGTGCGACTTGTCCATGTGCGCGACCACCGCCTCGGAGATCACGCCCTTGGCGAGCGACTTCTCCACGACCGGCTGTTCGCTGATCAGGATGGTGACCGACGCGCCCTGCGGGTCGTAGTCCTGGCGGGCCACGTTGAGGATGTTGGCGCCGATGATCTCCGCCACGTCCGTGAGGATCTGCGTGAGGCGGTCGGCGTTGTATTCCTCGTCGATGTATTCGATGTAGCGCTGGCGCTGCTCTTCCGACACCGCGTAGCAGACGTCGTAGATGTTGAACGACAGCGCCTTGGTGAGGTTGTTGAAGCCCTGGAGCTTGAGGCGCGGCAGCGGCTTGACCATCGGTCGAGTCCTTGGGTGGTGCACGGCGAGGGGGTGCCGTCGAGGGGCGCGATTATGCGGCATGCGGCCCGGAAGCGGCATCGCGTGGCGTGCACGTATCTACCGCTGCTCCGGAATTGGGCCTAAGCTGCGGCGATCCCCCTGTTCCACACCAAGCTCCAACCACCCGGATCCCCTGACCGCGCCCATGAGCCCAACCTACCCGTTGCACTCCACCCCGCTCCGACGCGCCACCAGCCCCCTCGCGCCCGACGCCCAGACGCTCGAGCGCTTCCTCGCGCAATGCCACCGCCGCCGCTATCCCACGCGCACCGACGTGTTCCGCCCGGGCGATCCGGCCGGCACGCTCTATTACGTGGTCAACGGCTCGGTGAGCATCATCACCGAGGAAGACGACGGCCGTGAGCTGGTCCTCGGTTACCTCGGCACCGGCGAGTTCGTCGGCGAGATGGGCCTGTTCATCGAAACCGAGAAGCGCGAAGTCGCCCTGCGCACGCGCACCCCGTGCGAGCTGGCGGAAATCAGTTACGAGCGCCTGTACCAGCTGCTGCTCGGCCCGCTGGTCAACGATGCGCCCAAGATCCTCTACATGATCGGCGCGCAGCTCTCCCGCCGCCTGCTCGACACCAGCCGCAAGGCCGGCCGCCTGGCCTTCCTCGACGTCACCGACCGCATCGTGCGCACGCTCCACGACCTGGCCCGCGAGCCCGAATCGATGAGCCATCCGCAAGGCACGCAGTTGCGCGTCTCGCGCCAGGAGCTCGCCCGCCTGGTCGGCTGCTCGCGCGAAATGGCCGGCCGCGTGCTGAAGAAGCTGGAAACCGAGGGCAAGCTGCACGCCCGCGGCAAGACCGTCGTGCTCTACGGAACGCGCTGAGCATGACCGCCGACGCATCCGCCATGACCTTGCGGGTGCGCGGCGTCGAGCCGGGCGACGCCGACGCGGTGGCCGACCTGCTCGAAGCCCTCGGGTATCCGTGCACGAAGGCCGAGGCGAAGGCGCGGGTCGCGCACTTCCGTGAAGAAGCCCGGCAATTCCTGGTGCTCGCCGAACGCGATGGCGAACCGGCGGGCCTGGCCGCGATGCAACTGAATTACTCGCTCACGCGGGGCGCGGACGTCGCGCGCCTCACCGCGCTGGTCGTCGCGCAGGATTGCCACGGCCACGGCATCGGCCGCCGGTTGCTGCGCGAAATGGAAACGCTCGCCCGCCGCAACGGCGCGGTGCGCCTGGAAGTCACCAGCAATCCCACGCGCACCGGCGCGCATGCCTTCTACCACGCATGCGGCTACACCGACGGCTCGCGCCACTTCGTCAAGCTGCTCGGCGATTAGACCGGGTCGCCGGCACGCTCGACGCATCCCCAGTTGAGGATCGGCGTCCCCGGCGGCAACACCTTGCGGAACATCTCCACGCGCCCCGCCTTCGGGTTCACCACGACCGGCGCGCGCGCCGCCAGCAACAACGGCAAGTCCGCCGCGCTGTCGGAATACGCGACTTCGATCGGTCCGTAACCCGCCGCGCGCACCATGCGCATCTTGTTCTCGTGGTGGCAGTGGTCGCGTGTCACGAGCCCGCCGAGGAACGGACGCGACACGCTGCCGATCACCGGCAGATCCTTGTGCGCCACGAAGTCGAGGATCGCGCGCGCCAGCTCCGGCGGCGCGCCGGTGGCGACGAGCACGCGATCGCCCGCGTCCCGGTGCCGCTGCAGCACCGCCAGCGCCTTCGGCAACAGGCGCGAGCGGATGCGCTCCGCATCGTGCGCGACGTACTGATCGATCAGCGCGTCGAGCGCGCGGCGCTCGTGCAGACCCAACGTGCCGATCCACAAGTAGCCGGAAATCCCGAACCGCCGCGTCGGCAGGAACGCCACCAACGGCAACAACAAAGGGGTGGCCAGCAGCGCGGCGATGCGCCGCGGCCAACTGCGCTTGAGCAGCCACAGCACGAGATGGCCGCCGGAATCGCCGTCGTACAGCGTGTGGTCGAAATCGAAGACGACCAGGGGGGCGTCGGTCATGCGAACAACTCGCGCAAGGCGGCGCCTGGATCGGCCGCGCGCATGAAGGTTTCGCCGACGAGGAAGGCATTCACCGACGCCTCGCGCATGCGCTGCACGTCGGCGCGCGTGGCGATGCCGCTTTCGGTGACGAGGATGCGATCGGCCGGCACGGCGTCGCGCAGCGCCAGCGTGGTGTCGAGCGAAACGTCGAACGTGCGCAGGTTGCGATTGTTCACGCCCAGCAAGGGCGCGGGCACCTGCAACGCGCGTTCGAGTTCGTCGAGGTCGTGCACTTCGACGAGCACGTCCATGCCCAGCTCCATTGCGCGCACCGTGAGATCGGCCAGGCGCAGGTCGTCCAGCGCGGCGACGATCAGCAGGATGCAGTCCGCGCCGAGCGCACGCGACTCGTAGACCTGGTATTCGTCGATCGTGAAGTCCTTGCGCAACACCGGGAGCGAACACGCCTCGCGCGCCTGCTGCAGGAACGCATCGCTGCCCTGGAAATAATCGACGTCGGTCAGCACGGACAGGCAGGCGGCGCCGCCAGCTTCGTAGCTGCGCGCGATGGCCGCCGGGTCGAAGTCCGCGCGGATCAGGCCTTTCGACGGGCTGGCCTTCTTCACTTCGGCGATCACGGCCGGCAAGTCCTGCATGCGCTTGGCCCGCAACGCCTGCGCGAAGCCGCGCGGTTCGGGCATCGCGAGCGCGGCCTGACGCACCGCTTCGAGTGGCCGCGCCAGTTTGCGTTCGGCGACTTCCTCGGCCTTGCGCGCGAGGATTGTGTGCAACACGTCCTTCATCTCATCCCTTCGTCGGCTTGCCGTACGCGCGCTCGACCTTCGCCACGCGCAGTTCGAAATGCTCGTACCAGAACTTGCGGCCATGATTGCGGGTGGCGGCGTGTTCGGCATGGTGCTTCCACGCGGCGATCGCCGCCTCGCTGGCCCAGTACGAGACCGTGATTCCGAACCCGTCGCTGCCGCGCGTGCTTTCCGCACCGAGGTAGCCCGGTTGCGTGGCGGCGAGTTCCAGCATGCGATCGGCGGCCGCCGCGTAGCCCGCTTCATCGTCGCCGTTGCGCAGCGACGAGAAGATCACCGCGTAATACGGCGGTTCGGGGAGCCTGGCGAATCCGGCGTGCATCAGGCAGCCACGCCGGCCAGCGTCCGCGTGGCCGAAATGAATTCGTCGAGCTTCGCGCGCGCCGCGCCCGAAGCGATGGTGCGCCGCGCGAGCGCGATGCCCGCTTCCAGCGATTCGGCCTTGCCGGCGACATACAACGCCGCGCCCGCGTTGAGCGCGACGATCTCGCGCGGCAATCCCGGCATGTCCTCCAGCGCGGCGAGCAGCATCACCTTCGATTCGGCCGCGTCGTTGACGCGCAGGTTGCGCGAGGCCGCCATCGCGATGCCGAAATCCTCCGGATGCACGTCGTACTCGCGCACGACGCCGTCGCGCAATTCGCCGACCAGCGTGCCCGCGCCGAGCGAGAGCTCGTCCATGCCGTCGCGGCCCCACACCACCAGCGCGCGCTGCGCACCGAGCTCCTGCAGCACGCGCACCTGGATGCCGACGAGGTCGGGATGGAACACGCCCATCAGGATGTTCGGCGCATCGGCCGGATTGGTGAGCGGGCCGAGGATGTTGAACATCGTGCGCACGCCCATTTCCTTGCGCACCGGCGCGACGACCTTCATCGCCGGATGGTGCACGGGCGCGAACATGAAACCGATGCCGGTGCGTTCGATGCACTCGGCGACCGCGTCGGGCGCCAGTTCGATCTGCACGCCGAGCGCCTCGAGCACGTCGGCGCTGCCCGACTTCGACGACACGCTCCGGTTGCCGTGCTTGGCCACGCGCGCGCCGGCCGCGGCGACGACGAACATCGACGCGGTGGAAATGTTGAACGTGTGCGCGCCGTCGCCGCCCGTGCCGACGATGTCGACCATGTGCGTGCGATCGCGCACCGGCACCGGGCGCGCGAACTCGCGCAGCACGCTCGCCGCGCCGGCGATCTCGCCGACGGTTTCCTTCTTGACGCGCAGGCCGGTGAGGATGGCCGCCGTCATCGTCGGCGACACCTCGCCGCGCATGATCGCGCGCATCAGGTCCACCATTTCGTCGTGGAAGATCTCGCGATGCTCGATCGTCCGCTGCAATGCTTCCTGCGGCGTGATGGCCATCGTCAACGCTCCAGGAAATTGCGCAGCAGCGCGTGGCCGTGCTCGGTGAGGATGGACTCGGGGTGGAACTGCACGCCTTCCACCGGATGCGCGCGATGGCGCAGGCCCATGATCTCGTCGAAGCCACCGTCGGCGTCTTCGGTCCACGCCGTGATTTCCAGGCACTCGGGCAACGTGTCCTTCGCGACGACCAGCGAGTGATAGCGCGTGGCTTCGTACCCGTCGGGCAACCCGGCGAACACGCCCTGGCCTTCATGCCGGATCCGCGAGGTCTTGCCGTGCATGATCGTCTTGGCGCGCACGACGTCGCCGCCGTACACCTGCCCGAGCGTCTGGTGCCCGAGGCACACGCCGAATACCGGGATGCGCGGGCCGAGCTCGCGGATCACGTCGAGCGATACGCCCGCATCGTGCGGCGTCCCCGGCCCCGGCGAAATCATGATGCGTTCCGGCGCGAGTTTCTCGATCTGCTCGACGGACATCGCATCGTTGCGTACGACCTGGACTTCCGCCCCCAACGTCTGCAGGTACTGCACGAGGTTGAAGGTGAAGCTGTCGTAGTTGTCGATCATCAACAGCATGACAGGGCTAACTTCCTGTGGCCAAAGGCTTTTCCGTGAAAAGCCGGGCGCGTGGGGGCCGCGGTGGACGCCCATGATGCCCTGTCGCCGATCGGGGCGTCACGCAGGCGCCCTCGGCAACGCCCCGTACACCGACGCGCGCGTTCTCACGCCACCCCGGCAGGCGCCTCCATGGCCGCCAGCATGCCGGCGATGCGGGCGAGCAGCGCCTGTGCATCGTACGGCTTGGTCATCATGTCCATGCCCTGGCTGAGGAATTGGCGCAGCTCGAGCGAATGCGGCGTGTAGCCGGTGATGAACAACACCGGCAGCGCGGGGCGGGCGATGCGGGCGGCGCGCGCGAGTTCGCGGCCGTCCATGCCGGGGAGGCCGACGTCGGTGAGCAGCAGGTCGATGCGCTCGTCCGAGCGCAACAAGGTGAGCGCGCGTTCGACATCCGGCGCCTGCAGGCAGCGATAACCGGACAGCGACAGCAAGGTCGCGGTGAGCTCGCGCACCGAGTCGGCATCCTCGACGATGAGGATGCGTTGACCGTCGCCGGAGACGGGCGCGCTCGCCGATGCCGTGCCGCTCGCATGCTCGACGTGCGCCGCATCGCCGACGGGCAGCAGCAACGAAATCGTCGTGCCCACGCCCGGCGTGCTCGCGATGCGCACATCCCCGCCGCTCTGGCGCGCGAACCCGTAGGTCATCGACAGGCCCAGGCCCGTGCCCTGCCCCAGCGGCTTGGTGGTGAAGAACGGCTCGAAGACTTTCTGCAACACGTCTTCTGGAATGCCGGTGCCGTCATCCTGCACGAAGACTTCGACGAACTCCGGCGCGTCGTCGGGCACGCGCGTGCCGATGCGGATGGTGCCGCCGCCGGGCAGCGCATCGCGTGCGTTCACGACGAGGTTGAGGATCGTGTTCTCGAGTTGTCCCGCGTCGACGCGGGCGATCGCCGCATCGGCATCGAGCGTGATGTCCAGCGCGATGCGCTCGCCGATGGTCCGCCGCAGCAGTTCTTCCAGCGACGTGATGCGCGCATTGATGTCCACCGTGCGCGCATCCAGCGGTTGCCGGCGCGCGAACGCGAGCAGCCGGTGCGTGAGCGAGGCGGCGCGGCGCGCAGCGTCCAGCGCAGTGTCGGCGTATTGGCGCACGGCTTGCGTGCGGCCTTCCGCCGCTTCATCCGTGAGCAGCCCGAGCGAGGTGATGATGCTGGTCAACAGGTTGTTGAAGTCGTGCGCGATGCCGCCGGTGAGCTGGCCGAGCGCATCCATCTTCTGCGATTGCACCAGCGCTTCCTCGGTGGCCGCGCGCGCCGAGATCGCTTCGGCCAGCTGCGAACGCGCCGATTGCAGGCGTTCGTTCTGCTGCCGCTCGCGCACGCGGTGCCGGGTGACGTCCTCGACGAACACGAGGCCCTGGCCGTTGCCGTAAGGGACGACGCGCCATTCCAGTTCGCGCACCGAATCGCCCGCCACCGTCGCGAGTGCGCCGTGCCAGCGTTCGCCGCGCTGCACGTGTTCGCGCAATTGCGCGAGCGCCACGTCCTGCCCGGGCGCCAGGCGCGACGCAAGATGTTCGTCGCCCCCATGCAGGGCATCGAAGGCGGCGTTGCGCTCGTGCACGCGCAGGGCGGCGTCCACCACGGCGATGGGTGCTGCGACGTTCTGCAGGATGTCCCGCTGCCGCTGCTCGCTCGTGCGCAGGGCGTCTTCGGCGTTGCGTACGCGCAGCAGCGCGCGCAAGGTCGCGACCAGCACGCCCGGGTCGACGGGATGGATCAGGTACGAGTCCGCGCCGCTCTCCAGGCCCGCGATCATGTCCTTCGTGTGGATGGACGCGGCGGTGACGTGCACGATCGGTAGCAGCCGATGGCTGTCTTCTTCGCGCAGGCGGCGGGCGAGATCGAAGCCGGTCATGTCGGGCAGGTTGACGTCGAGCACGAGTACGTCGACGCGCGCGGTGCGAAGCGCGGCCAGGCCGTCCTCGCCCGTCGCCGCTTCCAGCACGCGCCATTGCTGGCGCTCCACCACGCGGCGCATCGCGTAGCGCGTCGCGGCGTTGTCGTCGACGATGAGGATCGTCGGCATCGGGGCCTCAACCATCGGCGTTCTCCGTCGGCGCATCGGCTTCGAGCCGCAGCGGCAAGCACACCCAGAATTCCGAACCGGCGCCGACTTCGCTGCGCATGCCCACCGTACCGCCAAGCAACTCGGCGAAGCGCTTGCACAAGGACAGCCCCAAGCCGGTGCCGCGCACGCGGCGCTGCTGCGGCCCGTCGACCTGCGCGAAGTCCTGGAACAACTGCGCCTGCATGTCCTGCGGGATGCCGATGCCGGTATCGGTGACGCTGAAGCGCGCCCATTTGTCGTCGACGCATACCGCGCCAACGCGCACGTGGCCCTTCGGGGTGAATTTCAGCGCGTTGGAAATGTAGTTGCGCAGGATCTGCGCGACCTTCTTGTCGTCGGTGTACATCGCGGGCATGCCGACGGGTTCCTCGAATACGAGATCCACGCCCGCTTCTTCGACGATCGGCCGGAACATGCCGCGCAACGCGGAGAACAGGTCGACCATCTCGAACCAGCCGGGCGAAATCGTCACGCGCCCGGCCTCGATCTTCGCCAGATCGAGTAGATCGTCGACCATGTCGGCGAGCTCGCGCGCAGCCGTGCTGATGAACTGCACCTGCTGGTGTTGCTCACCACTGAGCGGGCCATCGAGCTCGTCGTGGAGCAGGCGCGTCATGCTGAGGATGGACCCCAGCGGCGTGCGGAACTCGTGGCTCATGTACGACAGGAAACGGCTCTTGAGCTCGGAGGCTTCGCGCAGTTGTTCGGCCTGCGTGTCGAGTTCGGCGTAGAGCGCGAGCACGCCCTGGTTGGTCTCGTCGAGTTCCGCGCGCAGGCTCGCGTTCTCCACGCGCAGGCGCTCGGTTTCGATCCTGTCGTCCATCGGCGTTTCCACGTGCGTCATCGGCGGTCTCCGAGGGCCAGCGCGAGGACGGTGGCGTCGTCGCGGCCGCGGTCGAAATCGCGCAGCAGCACGGCGGCGACCACCGCCGGATGCCGCAGGGCCAGGCCCGGGTAATCGGACAGGCTCCAGCGCGTCTGCAACCCATCGCTGTGGAGGATGAGCAGCTTGCCGCCCGCGTCGGGGAAGTCGAACGCGCGTGCACCGCGATACTGCGCGCCGACGATGCCCGGGTGGGAGGCGAGCCCGCGCGAGCCTTCCAGCGAATGCAGCGCGGCGGAAATGTTGCCGATGCCGGCGAAGCGCAGGTTGCGCGGGCCATCGTCGAACTTCGCGACCGCCACCGCGCCGCCGCGCGTGCCCGACATCGCCGAATGCAGTTGATCCATCGAAGACACCGGATCTCCCGCATGGTCTTCGACGAACCCGCGGATCGCCGCCACGGCAGCGTCATGCGCGGCGATGCCATGGCCGAGGCCATCGACGACCATCGCGATGCGGGACGCGCCGTTGTACGACACGGCCCATCCATCGCCGCACACCGGCTCGCCGCCGTAGGCGCGCTGGCTCGCGCCATAACGCAGGTCGCGTTGCGCACGCTGGCGCGGATGCAGGCGCGCCATCACCACGGCGCCGCGAGCGTCGGCGAACATGTCGACCACCTGGGCCTGCCGCGTCACCGCGCCCAGGCCGATGCCCTGCGTGCCCGTCGTGGACATGCCGTCGTGCAGGCACGCGGTGAAATCGAAGCCGGGCCCCTGGTCGACCGCGATCAGCTCGATGCCGCGGCCGCCGTCGTTCGTGATCGCCTGGATCTGCAACTCGCCGCGTTGCGCATGCTTGAGGATGTTCGTCGACAACTCGGTGGCGACCAGTGCGACACGGCCGGTGTCGTCATGGTCGAAGCCGATGTCGTGCGCGATCTGCGTCGCGAGCCGGCGCGCCTGCCCGACGCGCGAGGCATCGTCGATGGGCACGGCGTGCACCATGCCGCCGGCGTGCAGGGCCTGCATCAGGCCCACTTCACCAACGTGATGCGCGTGCCGCGGCCCGCCGCCGTGTCGATGTCGAATTCGTCGACCAGGCGCTTCGCGCCGGACAGCCCGAGGCCGAGCCCGTTGCCCGAGGTCCAGCCATCCGACATCGCCAGCTTCAGGTCGGGGATGCCCGGGCCCTCGTCGCGGAACAGCAGGCGCAGTCCCTTGCGCACGCCCTTCTCGACCACCGACCAATCCATGTGCCCGCCGCCGCCGTAGATCACGGTGTTGCGCGCCAGTTCGCTGGCCGCGGTGATCAACTTGGTCTGGTCGACCAGGCGCATGCCGCATTGCGTGGCGAGCTTGCGCACGGTCTGGCGCGCGACGACGACGTCCTGTTCGACCTGCACCGCCTGGGTACCGCTGTCGAGGGTGCCGCCTGCGAAGGAGGTCATGCGGCGCTCATTTTCTTGCGCAGCCGCGCCATGCCGCGCTCGGCGTCGAGCGCGGTGGTCACGCCGGGCAGCGAGAGCCCGAGTTCCACCAACGTGATCGCCACCGCCGGCTGCATGCCGACGAGCACCGTCTCGGCATCCATGATGCGCGCCACGCCGGCGATGGTGCTGATCATGCGGCCGATGAACGAGTCGACGATCTCCAGTGCGGAGATGTCGATCATCACGCCCTTGGCGCTGGTCTTGCGGATCCGCTCGGCCAGGTCGTCCTGCAGCGTCAGCGCGAGCTGGTCGTGCATGTCGACCTGGATGGTGACGAGCAGGAACTCGCCCATGCGCAGGATGGGGATGCGTTCCATGCTCAGGCCTCGGCCTTCGACACGCGGAAGTCCAGGCGGCGCATCGCCAGCGCGAGCGCATCGGCGAGGTTGGCCTTGGTGACGATGCCCTGCAGATCCAGGCCCAGGTGGACGATGGTCTGCGCGATCTGCGGACGCACGCCGCTGATGATCGCGTCGGCGCCCATCAGGCGGATCGCGGTGACGGTCTTGAGCAGGTGCTGCGCGACCAGCGTGTCGACGGTCGGCACGCCGGTGATGTCGATGATGGCGATCTCCGCGCCCGTTTCGACGATGCGCTCCAGCAACGATTCCATCACGACTTGCGTACGCGCCGAATCCAGCGTGCCGATCATCGGCAGCGCCAGCACGCCTTCCCACAGCTTCACCACCGGCGTGGAGAGTTCGAGCAGGTCTTCCTGCTGGCGCACGATGACTTCCTCGCGCGACTTCTGGAACGTGCGGATGGTGTGCATGCCAAGCGCGTCGAGCATCTCCGACACGAGCCACAGCTGGTTCGCGAGTTCCTTCGGGTCGTCGGCGTACTCGCGCTGCAGTTCCTCGAACAGCGCGCGCTTGAGCGAGAAGATGAAGCCGGCGGTGCTCTGCGAATCGAAGCCCTGCAGTGCGCGAGTGCGCGAGAGGTTCTCGAGGAAGCCGCGCGTGTCGGCCCACTCGCGCTCTTCGAGGTTCGCCGAATCGGCGGTCGACGAAGCGGCGACCAGCAGGCGCAGGAAATCGCGCGACTGGTTGTTGATCTCTTCGGGCGAGATGCGCGCGTCGCGCATCGCGCCGATGTCTTCGAGATTGCGGGTCCAACGGGTGAGCAGAGACGATTCGTTCTTGCGCACCGCATCCACGGTACGCGCGTGCAGGACGGCCATGCTTGGTTTCCCCTGTGAAAGGCGGGCATCATGCGGCCCGCGCTTTCGCATTGGAAGCCCTTGATTTACAAGGAATTTGACGCTTCCGTCACGCGCTCGGCTGTATCGCGCGCGCGTTGCCGGTTCACTCCGGAATCGTTTCCCCGCTGCCGCCCAACTCCTTCGGGAAATCCCGCATCTTCGGCAGGCCGTCCTTCATCGGCAGCACGGTCTCCGCGTAGTTGACGTGCACGCCGGGTTCGAACTTCAACGTCGGCAACGTGGCTGCATAGACATCGATCAGCCCGAACGGCGGATGGTTGGTCATCAAGTGTCCGCCGCATTGCGTGCAGTAGCGGCGTTCGCTCGTCGGATTCTTGCTGTATTCGCCGACCGATTCCGCGCCGCGCGTCACGCGCACGGCGTCGGGCTGCCACAGCGTGAACGCGTTCACCGGCGCGGCGGCCCAACTGCGGCACGAGCTGCAATGGCAATAGCCCATGCCGACCGGCGCGCCGGTCGCTTCGACTTCGACGGCGCCGCAGAAGCAGGTGCCGCGGTACGTGGTGGTCATGACGATCTCCTGGGGGAAGGGCGCCGTGACGCCGGCGCCGTGCGTTGCGGGGTGAGCGACTGCATCGCGGCATCGAACGCGCGCAGCATCGTCGCCGGTTCATCGAGCGCCCAGGCGACGAAGCTGCCGCCTTCGAGCGCGCCGAGCAGCAGGTGCGCGGTGTCGTTCGCATCGACGCGCGCGTCGATCGTGCCGGCGGCGATGCCGGCATCGAGTTGTTCGATCAGCCAGTCCAGGTGCAACCGGAAGAAGCGCGCGACGACCGGGCGCATCGAATCGGGCAGCGCGGCGCGTTCGGCGGCCAATGCACCGCACAACGGCAGCAGGCCGTGTTCGATGCCGTCGAGGAACAGGTGCGCGTACGCGCGGAGGCGATCGCGCACGTCGTCGTGCGCATGCGCGATTTCCGCGAGCTTCGCGACGAAGCGCGCGAGGTACTCATCCACCAGCGCGGCGAGCAGCGCTTCCTTCGTCGGGAAGTGGTGGTGGATGCTGGCCTTGCGGATCGCGATGCGATCGGCGAGGTCGGCGTAACTGAAGGCCGCGTAGCCGCGGGTCCGCAGGAGGACCTCGGCTTCCGCGAGCAACCTGGCGCGCGTTTCGGGCATGCGCCCATTTGCCTACCAATTGGTAGGGAGGGCAAGCGAGGGCGTGTGTGGGTATGGGTCTTGCATCCCTCCCCTGCTTTCGCAGGGGAGGGAGAACTTCGTTACAGCGCTTCCTGCCGGTACTTCAGGTCGAACCGATCCAGCTCCATCACCTTCGTCCACGCGGCGATGAAGTCCTGCACGAAGTGCTTCTCGCCGTCGCTGGCGGCGTACACCTCGGCCAGCGCGCGCAACTGCGAGTTCGAACCGAAGATCAAATCGGACATCGTGGCGGTCCACTTCAGCGCGCCGCTCCTGCGGTCGGTCCCTTCGAACACGCCGGGCTCCTTGTCCGACGGTTTCCACGCGGTGCGCATGTCGAGCAGGTTGTGGAAGAAGTCGGTCGTCAGCGTGCCGACGCGATCGGTGAACTGGCCGTGTTTCGTGTTGCCGGTGTTGGCGCCGAGTGCGCGCATGCCGCCGACGAGCGCGGTCATCTCCGGCGCGGTCAACGTCAGCAAGGCCGCGCGGTCGATCAACGCGATCGCCGCGAGTTTCTCCGCGCCCTTGCGCACGTAGTTGCGGAAGCCGTCGAGTGCAGGTTCCAGCACGAGGAACGAATCGGCGTCGGTCTGCTCGGCCGTCGCATCGCTCCGGCCCGGCGTGAACGGCACGGTGACCGCATGCCCCGCCTTTTGCGCGGCGGCTTCCACCGCGGCGCTCCCGCCGAGCACGATCAGGTCGGCGAGTGAAATCTTCTTCCCCGACGCACTGCGGATCGAGTCGAGCTTCGACAGCACCTTGTCGAGTTCGGCCGGTTCGTTGGCTTCGAAGTTCTTCTGCGGTTCCAGGCGCACGCGCGCGCCATTCGCGCCGCCGCGCAGGTCCGTGCCGCGGAACGTCGACGCCGACGCCCAGGCAGCCTTCACCAATTGCGGGATCGTCAGGCCGGAATCGAGGATCTGCTTCTTGAGCGAGGCGATGTCCGCCTCGCCGATCGACGAAGACTCGGCCTTGGGCAGCGGATCCTGCCAGATCAGGTCTTCCTTCGGCACGAGCTTGCCGAGGTAGCGGATCTTCGGCCCCATGTCGCGATGCGTGAGCTTGAACCACGCGCGCGCGAACGCATCGGCGAACTCCGCCGGGTTGGCCAGGAAGTGACGCGAAATCTTTTCGTACGCCGGGTCGAAACGCATCGCGAGGTCCGCGGTCGTCATCATCGGCTGGTGCACCTTGCCCTTGACGTGCGCGTCGGGGACGTTGCGGTTCGCATCGCCCTTCGGCTTCCATTGGTGCGCGCCCGCCGGGCTCTTCGTCAGTTCCCATTCGTTGCCGAACAGGGTTTCGAAGTAGCTCATGTCCCACTTGGTCGGGGTTGCGGTCCACGCGCCTTCCAGGCCGCTGGTGATCGCGTGTTCGGCGATGCCGCTTTCGAACGTGCTCTTCCAGCCGAAGCCGAGTTCCTCGATGTTCGCGCCTTCGGGGTCATTGCCCACGTGCGAATCGGGGCCCGCGCCGTGGCACTTGCCGAAGGTGTGGCCGCCGGCGACGAGCGCGACGGTCTCGTAATCGTTCATCGCCATGCGCGCGAAGGTTTCGCGGATGTCGCGGCCCGACGCCACCGGATCGGGATTGCCGTTCGGCCCCTGCGGATTGACGTAGATCAGGCCCATCTGCACCGCGCCGAAGGGATTGGCGAGCTCACGGTCGCCGCTGTAACGCTCGTCGCCGAGCCAGGTGGACTCCGGGCCCCAGTCGATGGGCTGCGGTTCCCACACGTCCTCGCGGCCGCCGCCGAATCCGAAGATCGGGCCGCCCATGGATTGGATCGCGACGTTGCCCGCGAGGATCATCAGGTCGGCCCACGACAACTTGCGGCCGTACTTCTGCTTGATCGGCCACAGCAGGCGACGCGCCTTGTCGAGGTTGCCGTTGTCCGGCCAGCTGTTGAGCGGCGCGAAGCGTTGTTCGCCCGAGCGCGCACCGCCGCGCCCGTCGAAGATGCGGTACGTGCCCGCGGCGTGCCACGCCATGCGGATGAAGAACGGACCGTAGTGGCCGTAGTCGGCGGGCCACCAGTCCTGCGAATCGGTCATCAGGTCGTTGAGGTCCTTCACGACCGCATCGAGGTCGAGCGTCTTGAACTCGGCTTTGTAGTCGAAGTCCTCGAGGTTCGGGTCGGACAACTTGGCCTGGTGCAGCACATCGAGGTTGAGCTGGTCCGGCCACCAATGCGAGTTGTTCCGCGTCTTGCGGTGGGCCATCACGGGGCACTTCGACATCTCGTTCATGGGGCGGCTCCTTGTCATGGCCGGTGGCGGGGGATCACTGGGACGTTATGCCTGTGCTTCCCATCGGGAAAATCGAATGTTCGAATCGAGCCGATAGCCGCGCTGAATCGCCATCGTGCCTTCACGCGCGCACTGGCTTGCTGGGGCCATGGCAAAACTCGCGAAAGCCCTCGATCCGACCAAAGCCACGGCGCCGCGCGAGCGCAGCGGCCGTTCGAAACGCAAACCCTCCGTCGCGGCCATCGTCCGCCGCGCGCAGGGGAGCGTCGCGGGCGCCATGTTGCGCCGCTTCCTCGACGCCGATGTGATGACCCAATCGGCGGCGCTGGCCCTGTATGCGTTGCTCTCGCTCGCGCCGTTGCTGCTGTTGCTGGTGTGGTTGGTGTCGGCGTTGTTGCCCGGCGCGCAGGACGCGGTGATGGGGCAGATCGCATTGCTGGTGGGCGCGGAGGCCGAAGGCGTCGCGCGCACCATCATCGCGAACGCGGAAGCGCGGCCTGATACCGGTTCGATCGCGGGATGGTGGAGCCTGGCGTTGTTGTTCGTCGGCGCCACGGCGGTGTTCGCGCAGTTGCAGGACGCGCTCAACAAGATCTTCCGCACGGAGGCCGCGCACCTGGAAGGCATCAAGGCGTGGCTGCGCAAGCGCGTGTTCTCGCTGGGGCTGGTGTTCGCGCTGGGCTTCCTGTTGTTGATCTCGATGACGATCACCACGGTGCTGCAGGTCGCGTTCGGGCGGTTCGAATGGATGCTGCCGGTGGTGGCGAGCATTGCGGCGGGCCTGGTGTACGCCATCGGCTTCGCATTGATGTACCAGTACCTGCCCGACCGCAACGTCGGATGGCGGCGTTCGTTGCAGGGCGGCGCGATCACGGCGTTGTTGTTCGTGCTCGGCCGCGCGGCGATCGCGTGGTACCTCGCGCGATCCTCGCCGGGCGTGGCATACGGCTCGATGGGCACGCTCGTGCTCGCGCTGGTGTGGATCTATTACGCGGCGGTGATCGTGTTCCTCGGCGCGCTGGTCACCGCGGTGCTCGACGAACACGGTGGGGCGAAAGCGGGTGCGAAGGCGAAGATGAAAACCGGCGCGTGACGGTCGACGGCCGATCAGTCGGAACGGCGTAGCAGGAGCCCGTCGTCCGGCAGCGCGAAAGGACACGCATGTTCGGCGAGCACGACCCACTTGTCGCCTTCCGCGACCTTGATGTTCACCCAGCAATCGCGCGCGTCGATGAACTGGCGCGCCGGCACGTAGTTCAACTCACCGTCCTCGATGATTTCCGGGTCGCCTGCGACCAGGTCCGCGGTGCCTGCGTGGTTGGCGCCTTCGACGGTGAGCGCGTAAGCGACGCGGCGCGCATCGCGCAGATCCAGGCGCAGCGCGATCTTCCCGTCCGGCGAACGATAGTCGGCGGTCTTCGCTTCGCCGGCGCTGCAACAGGCAGCGGCAGCCGCCAGCAGCGCGGCGACGGCGAGGCGCATCGACGGGCTCACCACGGCAGGCTCGACCCGTTCGCATGCTGGAACGTGCCGGAACGCTCGGGCGTCAGCGCGTCGATGCGCGCGATCAGTTGCGAAGCCGCCTGGTCGGGCGTGACATCGCCTGCGCCGCCGACCATGTCGGTGGCCACGTATCCCGGATGCAGCAGCACGACCGACACGCCGCGCGGCGCGAGGTCGAGCGACAGCGACTTGCCGATCGCGTTGAGCGCCGCCTTCGACGCGCGATAGCCGTAGTAGCCGCCCGACGTGTTGTCTTCCATCGAGCCCATGCGGCTGGTCATCAGCGCGACCTTCGCGCCGGTGGCGAGGGAATCGCGCAACGCGCGCACCACGATCAGCGGGCCGAGCGCGTTGACTTCGAACTGGCGGCGGATCGCGTCGATGTCCAGCGGATCGAGCCCATCGCGTTCGAGGATGCCGGCGTTGGCGACGAGCACGTCGATGCGTTCATCGCGCAGGCGTTGCGCGAGCTGTTGCACGGCCGCCTGGTCGGTGACGTCGACGCCCGCCTCGACGCGCGCGCCGGTCGACGCCAGCGCATCGCTCGCGTTTCGGCAGACGCCGATCACGCGGTCGCCGCGCGATGCGAACTGCCGAGCCAGCGCCAATCCGATACCGCGATTCGCGCCCGTGACCAGGATTGTCTTGCCCATCGTTCACCGCGCCAGTTCGCCCGCGAGGGCCCGCAGCAAGGATGCCCCATCGCCGCGCCACGCACTACCGTGCATGCACGCGAGCGTCGTCGGGTTGTGGCGCGCGAGCTTTTCCAGCAATTCGCCCGCGTTCTTGCTGTGCGAGAAATAATCCATCGCGCCGCGGAAGGCTTCGCTCGGCCCGAGGATGTCGGTGTCCGTGAGCGCGGGCAGGCCGCGGCCGGGTTGCGTGAACAGGTCGCCGGACAACATCGTGCCCGTGCGTTCCTCCATCAGGAATCCGCATTCCCATCCGTGCGGCAGGTGCGGCGCGTCGATCCAGCGCACGGTGTGCTGGCCGAGCGACAACGCTTCGCCGTCGGCGAGCGCGCGCGGTGCCCGGTCGGCGAGGTCGTTGACGGACACGATGGCCGCGATCGTCCCGCACAACGGCGCGGCCTGCGGCGCGACCGCCAGCCAATCGTTGAGCGCGCCGCACTCGTCGGCCTCGACGTGCGAGAAGGCGACGTGCCGCAACCGCGTCACGGGCAGGATGCTCTCGACGCCTTCGAGCACGAACGGAAACAGCTGCCGCAGGCCCGTATGGAAGAGCAAGGGTTCGTCGTCGTCGATGAGGTACTGGTTGAACGAAAACGCGGTCCCGTCCGGCAGGTCGATGGGCGTGCTGATGCGATAGATGCGCTCGGCGATCTCGTGGACGTTGGTCCCGGTCTCGGGGTTGATGACGGACATCGCGCGGCCTCGCTGGTGGGGTCGGACAGCTGTTGCAAACGTCCCTTGCGCGATCTTCCGGCCCGCCCTGGCGCGGGGGGCTACAATCTCATCCGTGGCCGCCCCCGTCCTCGACCTCCAGATGCTCCGCAAGGGATGCGCGCACTGCTCCCTGCAGCAGTTGTGCCTGCCCGCGGGCATCGGCGTGGAGGGGTTGAAGCAGCTGGACTCGATCGTGCGGCGCAGGCGGCCCATCGCGCGCGGAGAGTCGTTGTTCCGCATGGGCGATCCGCTCGAGGCGGTGTACGTGGCGCGCGATGGCGCGTTCAAGACCGTGTCGATCAGCGAAGACGGCGAGGAGCGCGTCGTCGGCTTTCATTTGCCGGGCGAATTGATCGGCCTGGATGCGCTCGGGGCGGACCTGCATCGATGCGATGCGGTCGCGCTGACGACGGCGAACGTGTGCGAGGTGCCGTTCGACCAGCTGGCCGACATCGCTTCGCAGGTGCCCGGCCTGCAGCATCAGTTGCTGCGCGTCATCGGTCGCAGCGTGGGACGCGACCAGGATCACCTCGACATGCTCGCGCGCCGGCAGGCGTCCGAGCGCATCGCCTTGTTCCTGCATGGGCTGTCGGAGCGCTTCCGCCACATCGGCCAATCCGCGCTGGAGTTCCGCCTGCCGATGAGCCGCGAGGACATCGCGCGCTTCCTCGGGCTCGCGCTGGAAACGGTGAGCCGCGGCTTCACGCGTTTGCAGGACGACGGCGTCATTGCGGTGGAAGGGCGGCGCGTGGAGATCCGCGACCGTGCGGCGCTGGAACGCCTCGCCCATCACCCCGAACCGATCGAGCCGCGCAACCGCCTCCACGGCTGATCACGCCAGGCTGCGGCATCCCAGGGCTTGCAATGCCCCGTGCAACGCGGGCACTTGCACGAGCCACGGTCCGGCGAGCGTCGCCAGTCCCGCGAACAACACGACCATCGCCGATCCGGTGCGCCACGCGCCGCGTTGCAATCGTTGCCCGAACCGCGCGCCAGCCCACGTGAGGGGCAGCATCACCGGCAAGGTCGCCAGGCCGAAAGCGAGCATCGTCAGCGCGCCGTGCCAGGCACTCGCCTGCAGCCACGCGGCGACGAGCAATTGCGTGCTCAGCCCGCACGGCATCCAGCCCCACAGCACGCCGAGCCCGATGCGCTTGCCCGCGGTGTCCGCTGGCAACAACCGGCGTTGCAACGGACGCAGGCGTTGCCACAGGCCCGCGCCCGGCAGCGCGAGGAACGACAAGCGCCCGCTGCGATCGAGCAACCGCAACGCCGCAAGTACCAGCACGATGCCCACGGCCGCGCGCGAGGCGACCACCAGTCCCGGCACGCGCGCGACATCGAGCACGGCCTGGCCGACGCCGCCGGCCAGCGCGCCGGCGATGACGTAGCCCGCGATGCGCCCGAGGTTCGGTTGCGCCGCGATCCACCATCCACCGCGTTGTCCGATCGACAGCCCGGTCGCGATGCCGCCGCACATCGCGGCGCAATGCGCGCCGCCGAGCAGGCCGGTAAGCAGCGCACCGCCGAGCACGAGCCAGTCAAGCGTCATCGCGCGGCTCCTGCGGCGGCGCGTCTTCGTCCGCGAGGATCGACAGCGCGGGCGTGTCGAGATCCTCGAACTGCCCGCCGCGCACCGCCCACGCGAACGCGACGATCGCCACGATCAGCAACATCAACGCCAACGGCACGAGCAGCAACAGGATGTTCATGCGCGGAGCGCCTTTCGGTCGCGGCCCAGGCGCAGCGCGTTGAGCGTCACCGTCAGCGACGACAGCGCCATGCCGAGCGCCGCGATCCACGGCGTGACCAGGCCGAACGCCGCGACCGGCAACGCGACGAGGTTCCAGCCGACCGCCCAGGCGAGATTCTGCCGAATGATGCGACGCGTATCGCGTGCGAGCGCGAACGCCTCGGGAATGCGCTGCAGCGATCGCGTCGCGAGCACGAGATCCGCCGCGCGTTGCGCGAGCGCCGCGCCATCGGCCACGGCGATGGAGACGTCGGCGCCGGCGAGCACCGGCGCATCGTTCAATCCGTCGCCGACCATCGCCACGCGGCGTCCTTGCGACTGCAGCGCGCGTACGAATGCGAGCTTGTCTTCCGGCGCCTGGCGCGCGCGCGTGTCGTCGAAGCGCAACGTCTCCGCGAAACGCGCGACCGCCGCGTGGCCATCGCCGCTGCACAGGTGCAGCGCAAGGCCCTGCGCGCGCAATGCGTCGAGCGTCGACGCGGCATCCGCCCGCGGACGCTCGCGCACGTCGAACCGTGCGGACGCCTTCGCGCCATCGCCTAGCCACAACGCGCCGTCGTCGATGCCGCCCGTCGCGAACGGTGCATGGCCCAGGCGCCAGCCGATGCCATCGACGATGCCCTGCACGCCCTGCCCCGGCAGCGTGCGCGTGGTTTCGATCCGGCACGCCACGTCGCGATACGGTGCGAAGGTCGACGCCAGCGGATGATGACTGTCGCGTTCGAGCGCCGCCGCGATCTGCAGTGCGCGGTCGCGCGTCATGTCGCCGAACACCGCGGCTTGCGCGAGCGTCGGCACCGCATCGCCCAGCGTGCCGGTCTTGTCGAACACCACGTCCGTCGCGCGGGCGAGTCGATCCAGCGCATCGGCGCCCGCAGGCAACACGCCCATGCGCGCCAACGCCCCGTTGGCCGCCGCGAGCGCCGTCGGGATCGCGAGCGACAACGCGCAAGGGCAACTGACGACGAGCAGCGCGAGCACGACATCCAGCGCGCGATCCGGCGCGTGCGCACGCCATGCGAAGTAGACGAGCGTCGCGACGACAAGCAGCACCGCGACGAATCCCATCGCGACGCGATCGGCCATCCGCGCGATCGCGGGCCGATGGGCCTGCGCGCGTTCGACGAGGGCCGCAAGTTGCGACAAGCGCGTCGCCGTGCCGACGGACGCGACGCGCACGCGCGCCGGCACGTCGCGGCACGCGGTGCCCGCGAACACCGGATCGCCGGCCCGTTTGTGCACGGGCGTCGATTCGCCGGTCAGCAGCGATTCCTCGAACCACGCCTGCGCGTCGAGCAGGTCGCCATCCGCGGGAACGCCCGCGCCCGCGGCAACGCAGGCGATGTCGCCCGGCTGCAACGCATCGAGCGGAATCGTCTCGCGGTGTCCGTCGCGTTCGCGCACGGCGAATGCGGGACGCGCGCGCGCCAGCGCATCGACGCGCGCCGTCGCGGCCGCACGCGCGCGTTGTTCCAGCATGCGCGCGGCCAGCAACAGGAAGACGAACATCACCGCCGCGTCGTACCAGACGTGCGGCGCGCCGGTCAGCGTCGCGTACAGACTCGCGAAGTACGCAAGCAGCACCGAGGTGGCGACCAGCGTGTCCGCACCGAGCCGTCGTTCGCGCAACTCGCGCAGGCATCCGGAAAGGAACGTCCAGCCGGACCAGAACACGACGGGCGTGGCGACGAGGAACGCGATCCAGCGCAGGAAATCGCGCATCGGGTGCGACATCGCGCCGGTGGTATCGAGGTACAAGGCTTCGGTGAACATCATTGCCTGCACGGCGCCGAGGCCGGCGACGCCCAGGCGCAGCAGCGCGCGATTGCGTTCGGCGATGCGCGCGCGTTCGCGTTCCGTGCCCGTCGCGAGCCACGGCCGATAGCCGAGCGACGCCAGTCGACGCAGCGGCGCCGACAAGGCGGTGCGCGCCGGATCCCAGGCGATGCGGATGCGTCCGGTGACGGCGTTGGCGGACACGTCGAGCACGCCGGGTTCGCGGCGCAGCGCGCGGTCGATCAACCATGCGCACGCCGCGCAGCGCATGCCGTCGGTGAGCAGGATCAGTTCGCGGCCGCCCGGCACCGCGCGCGCGTGGCCGGCGAGGATGTCTTCGCGATCCCAGCACGTCAGGTCCCCGGCGTCCGCATCGACGCGGCCCGCGGCTTCACTGCGCAAGCGGTAGTAATCGCCCAGACGCGCGTCGCGAATCCATTGCGCGGCGGCGGCGCACCCTTCGCAACAGAAGGCACGCTCGACACCGTCGATCGCGACTCGGGGCGACAGGGCGGACGTCGGTTCGTTGCAATGGAAGCATGCGGCGTCGGCGTCGGCGCCGGCCTGCGCCGTGGCGGCGATCGCGTTCATCGTCCACCCAACGCGGGCCCGACCTCCGCTTGCGCCGCGTGCGCCTGCCAGCGTCCGCGCAATCGCCAGCGGCGATCCGGCGGCGCCAGTTCGAGCACCCAATCGTGTTCGTCGTCGAATCCGTCGATGCGCCCGCTCCACCCCGCCACCGATGGCGACAGCGCGACGCGCCGGTCCTGCGCGGCGGCCACCGGATGGCGCAACACCAGATCGAGCCGAGCCGCGCGGTCGAAGCCGGCACCCATCGGAATGACATCGAGCACGAACCCGACGCGGTGGATGCGCGCCGACAACCCCATCCGTCGCGCTTCGAGGTCCGGGGAGAGATCGGCGTCCTGCACCTGTGCCGTGCGCTGCACGGGGTCGGCGACGGAGTCGACAGGCCCTTGCGCCAGCGCCAGCAGTGCGAAGCCGGCCACGATCGACATCGCCGGAAGCGAAAAGACCAGCCAGACCAGGGGCTGGCGCCAAGCCGAAGGCGGACGACGATTCATCGCGACACGGGCCCGAAAAACGTGCTGTCTACTATTTGGGTGGTACGCGGATCGCCGTCGAGCGCGGACACCTCGAAGCGCACGTCGCGCCGGCCCGAGAGCGTCGAGGGGCCGGCCACGGTGACCGGCACCGTGGCCACCTCGCCGGCGGGAATCGTGAGGACGGGCGCGCGGCGCAGGGCCAGGCCCGGCGTGCCGGAGGACAACGTGATCGCGAACCGGTGCGCTTCATCGCGCTTGTTGGCGATCTTCAGCGTGTATCCGTTCTCGATGCCGGCGTCCGTCGTGCGATACAGCGCGTTGCGATCGCGCAGCGCTTCGACCGTGAACGGTGCGCGCATCGCGATGCCCGCCACGAACGCGATGCACATCGCCGCGAGGATCCCGCCGTAGAGGAACACCCGCGGCCGCAACAGGCGCGTGCGCTTGCCGTCCACCGCATGTTGCGTCGTGTAGCGGATGAGCCCGCGCGGATACCCGAGCTTGCCCATCACCTGGTCGCACGCATCCACGCATGCACCACACGCGATGCACTCGTATTGCAGGCCGTTGCGGATGTCGATGCCGGTCGGGCACACCTGCACGCACATCGTGCAGTCGATGCAATCGCCCAGCTCCACGGGTTCGAATTTCGGCAGCGGTTCGGCCGGGCCCGCATCGAAGGTGATCGTGCCGCGCGCATGCAGGCTCGCGGTGGCCGCCGACGGGAACAACGCGGCACGGCGCACGTACTCCGTCGCGTCGGGCAACGACAGCAGGCCGCGCGCGCGTTCGAGCACGCTCGCCAACCCACGGCGACGCGGGCCGCGCGGTTCGCCGCGCATCGGGTCGTAGGCGATGAGCAGCGTGTCGCGGTCGAACATCGCGCTCTGGAAGCGCGCGTACGGACACATGTACTTGCACACCTGTTCGCGCAGGAAGCCGGCGTTTCCCCAGGTCGCCAACGCGTAGAACAACACCCAGAAGGTTTCCCATCCGCCCCACGCGAAGGGCACCGCACGCGCGGCGAGGTCGCGGATGGGGGTGAAGAAGCCGACGAAGGTGAACCCCGTCCACAGTGCGAACACGGCCCACGCGACGTGCTTGCCGCCCTTGCGCCACAGCTTGTCGAACGACCACGGCGCCGCGTCGAGTTTCATGCGCGCGCCGCGATCGCCTTCGAAGCGACGCTCGATCCACAGGAACGCTTCGGTCCATACCGTCTGCGGGCACGCGTACCCGCACCACAGGCGCCCGGCGATCGCGGTGAAGAAGAACAGCCCGACGCCCGCGACGATCAACAGCAACGCGAGGAAAAAGAAATCCTGCGGCCAGAACGACAGCCCGAACACATGGAACTTGCGCGCCGGCAGGTCGAACAACACCGCCTGGCGCCCGCCCCAGCGCAGCCACGGGAAGACGTAGAACATGCCGAGCAACCACACCACCGCGAGGACGCGCAGGCGCCCGAAGCGTCCCGGCGCATCGCGCGGATACACCTTGCGCTCGCTGACGTAGAACGTCCCCGCCTCTTCGACGAGCGCCGCGTCGATGGCCTTCGACATCATCAGGCGTCCGGCAGGGGGCGATTGAACCGGCTGCCCGGCCGCAGCAACCACCAGGTGAACAGGCTCGACGACGCGGTGGCCGCCCAGAACAGGAAGAAGCCGATCGTGTACCCCAGCTCGCGGCCGACCGCGACGTGCGGGAAGGTGATGTCGCGCAGCGCCATCGGGTCGACGAAGGCGAAGAACACCATCGTCGCGATGCACGCGGCGAAGAAACTCGGCCACGCGATGGCGCCGATGCGTTGCGCCACGGGGCGCGGCGGATGATCGAAGGTGGCGCTCATCGTTGCGCTCCCGCGGCGGCGGTGCGCGCCGGTTCCTGGTGCGACAGCGACCACACGTATGCGGCCACCAGCCGTGCGCGCGTTTCGCCGAGCAACGCGCGGTGCGGCGGCATGCTGCCCTTGCGGCCGTTCGCGATCGTCGCCTGCAGCGTCGCGCTGTCGTCGCCGTACAACCAGTAATCGTCGGTGAGATCGGGCGCGCCGATGTCGGTCTTGCCCTTGCCGTCCTTGCCGTGGCAACCGGCGCAGACGTTCTCGAACAATTCCTTGCCGCGCGTGGCGCCGTAGTTGTTCTGCATGCGATTGGCCGGATCCGGCAACGCGCGCACATAGGCCGCCACGTCGCTCACTGCGTGCGGGCCGCCCATGCCCGTGAGCACCTTGCCCCATTCGGGCATCACGCCTTCGCGGCCGTCGAGCACCGTCTGCAGCACGCGGTCGGGCGTACCGCCCCAATGCCAGATGTCGTCGGTGAGGTTGGGATAGCCGATCGCGCCCTGCGCCGACGAGCCGTGGCACGTCGCGCAGGTGTTGTTGAAGATCGCGCGGCCCAACTGGCGCGCGGCGGGATCGCGCGCGATGACGTCGATCGGCTTGCCGCGATACGGCGCGAAGGTTTCCTCCAGGCGCGCGTTGTCCGCCGACTGCTGGAACGCGTGTTCCTCCGACGACGTCCACTTGCCGTAACCGGCGAACGACCCGAGCCCCGGGAACCACAACAGATAACCGACGCTGAAGGCGATCGTGATCCAGAACAGGTTGATCCACCACTTCGGCAGCGGCTTGTTGTATTCGGTGATGTCGCCGTCGTCCCAGTAGTGACTGGTGTCTTCCGGCTTCGGGTCGCCCGGGCGGCGCTTGGCCGTCCACCACAGCAGCCAGCCGCAGCCGACGATGTTGAGCGCGACCAGCGCGATCACGAACCACGACCAGCCCGAGGTCATCATGGCGCGTCTCCTTCGCCGCCGTCGTCTTTCAGCGGCAATCGTGCGGCGGCGTCGAACGCATCGCGCCGGCGCGGGCTCCACGCCCACGCCCATCCGCCGATGAACACGGCCAGCAACAACCCGGTCACGATGCCGGCGACCATCTCAGTTCCCCCTCGGCGCGTGCTTGCCGAGCGCCTGCAGGTAGGCGACGACGGCATCCAGTTCGGTCTTGTCGGCGACATCGCTTTGCGCGCGCGCGATCTGCGCGTCGGTGTACGGATCGCCGATCGCCTTGAGCGTGCGCATGTGCGCGGCGATGTCCTTCCCGTTTACCGGCGTGTGCTCGAGCCAGGGGAAGGAGGGCATGTTCGACTCGGGTACGACCGCGCGCGGGTCGATCAAGTGCACGCGGTGCCAATCGTCCGAATAGCGGCCGCCGACGCGCGCCAGGTCCGGACCCGTGCGCTTGCTGCCCCACTGGAAGGGGTGGTCGTAGACCGATTCGCCGGCGAGCGAATAGTGGCCGTAGCGTTCGGTTTCGAAACGCAGGGTGCGCACCATCTGCGAATGGCAGTTGTAGCAACCTTCGCGCACGTAGACGTCGCGGCCGGCCAGTTGCAGCGCCGGATACGGCACGACGCCGGGCAGCGGCTTGATCGCGTCGGCCTGGTACATCAGCGGCACGATCTCGGCCAGGCCGCCGAAGGACACGACGACGGCCACCAGCACCGCCATCAGGCCGATGTTCTTCTCGATCTTCTCGTGCGGGTTGTTCGGCTTGGGAACGTGCGTTGCCATGTCGGCCTCAGGCGGGTGCGTTGACGGTCAATGCGTTGCCGCCGGCGGGCGACTTCGCGAGGGCCCAGGTCTTCCAGGCGTTCAACGCCATCAGGAACATGCCCGAGAGCACGAGCGCGCCGCCGGTGAAACGCACCAGGTAATAGGGATACGTCGCGTTGAGCGCTTCGACGAAGCTGTAGGTCAGCGTCCCGTCGGGATTGGTCGCGCGCCACATCAGGCCCTGCATCACGCCGGCGATCCACATCGAGGCGATGTAGAACACCACGCCGAGCGTGTGCAGCCAGAAGTGCGTGTCGATCCACTTCACCGAGTACATCCGCGGCGCGCCCATCAGGCGCGGCAACATCGCGTAGATCGCGCCGACCGAAATCATCGCCACCCAGCCGAGCGCGCCGGCGTGCACGTGGCCGACGGTCCAGTCGGTGTAGTGCGACAGCGAGTTGACCGTCTTGATCGACATCATCGGCCCCTCGAAGGTGGCGATCATGTAGAAGCTGATCGCGACGATGAGGAACTTCAGGATCGGGTCGGTGCGCAGTTTGTGCCAAACGCCCGAGAGTGTCAGGATGCCGTTGAGCGCGCCGCCCCACGAGGGCGCGAGCAGGATCAGCGAGAACACCATGCCCAGCGACTGCGCCCAGTCCGGCAGCGCCGTGTATTGCAGATGGTGCGGGCCGGCCCACATGTACACGGCGATCAGCGCCCAGAAGTGCACGATCGACAACCGGTAGGAATACACCGGGCGCCCGGCCTGCTTGGGCACGTAGTAGTACATCATCCCCAGGAACCCGGCGGTCAGGAAAAACCCGACCGCGTTGTGCCCGTACCACCACTGCACCATCGCATCCACCGCGCCGGTGTAGACGATGTACGACTTGGTCAGGCTCACCGGTAGCGCGATGTTGTTGACGATGTGCAGCAGGGCGATCGCGATGATCATGCTGCCGTAGAACCAGTTCGCCACGTAGATGTGGCGTTCCTGGCGCTTGGTGATCGTGCCGAAGAACAACACGCCGTAGGCCACCCACACCACCGCGATCGCGATGTCGATGGGCCATTCGAGCTCGGCGTACTCCTTGCTCTGCGTGATGCCGAGCGGCAGCGTCACCGCCGCCGCCACGATGATCGCCTGCCAGCCCCAGAACACGAAGCTGGACAACTTGTCGGAAATCAGCCGCGCGCCGCAGGTGCGTTGCACGACATGCAGCGAAGTCGCCATCAACGCGCAGCCGCCGAAGGCGAAGATCACGGCGTTCGTATGCAACGGACGCAGGCGCCCGTACGACAACCACGGGATGCCTTCACCGAGCGTTGGCCAGTACAACTGCGCGGCGATGAACAACCCCACCGCCATGCCGACGATGCCCCAGAGGATCGTCGCGATCGAGAATTGCAGGACGACGCGGTCGTTGTAGGCCACCGCCGGGCGCACGACCTGCGCCGCCCTGGGCGGCGCGGATGCGGGACGTTGCAGCACTTCGTTCATGGGGCGACCCCGCTGTGGATGCGAGCAGTCTCCCGGACTCGGCCACGGGCCGATTTGATCCGGATCAAATCCGCGCCGTCCGTGGCGCGTTCCGTGCGGTCACCAGCGGTAGATGTAACCCACCTTCAGGCCGCTATCGACGAAGTCCAGGTTGCCGATGAAGTCCGACGTATCGGCGTCCACGCCGATCTTGCTCACGGTGTAGTCGAGCGTGAATCCCGAGCGTTCCCACGGGAAGAACTCGGCGCCGATGCGGCCGAAGACCACGTCGCCGTCGATGTCGTTGACGTTCGCCTTGAAGTAGCCGACGTCCGCGCCGATGCGCCACTTGCCGTGCCCGCCCGGTGTCCAGCGCCATGCGCCGCCGATGGTCAGCGTCGGCAGGTCGGCCGAGGCCTCTTCGCGGAACGCGCCGCCGACCGGATTGCCGTTGACGTCGGCCTGCAGCGCCATCGCCATGTCGAGGCGATACCAGATCAGGCCCACGCGCGGGCCGAGCGACCAGTTTTCCTTGTTCGCCGCCCACCAGACGTAATAGCCCTCGTAGGCGTCGATGCCGACATCGACGCTGACGGTGCTGTTCGCCGTGTAGGTCGTGTCCTGGAAGGTGATGTCGCGCGAGATCGTGCGCGTGCTGTCGGCATCGTCCTGGTAGTAGGTCAGGCCGAATTCGTGGTGCTCCCACGGGCGCCAGGTCAGGCCGACGTAGCCGATGGTGGCGCTGTCGTCGAGACCGAAGTCGCGCTTGAAGTCGATATCGGTGCCGCGGCGCGTGGTGCCGTCGGCACGCACCTCGGTGTCCCACGAGGTGACGTAACCGCCGATGCGGAAACTGAAAGTGTCGAGGGGTTCGACGGCGTGCGCCTGCGTCGGTGCGAACAGGCCCAGGGACGCGAGCGACAGCAACGACAACGTGGCGATCTTCATGACCTCTCCTCGTACACCGTGGTTGGACGCCTGCCTGCCCTTCCTCCGTTGACAACGGTCGCGCCGCCGTCACCCGGACAGGCCGGGCACATGACCTATGGGGGATCGTCGCGGGCCAGCACGGCGATGCGCAGGCTGACCAGCCGCGCCACCATGATCGCCAGGTACAACTGCCCGAACACCACCTCGAACACCGCCAGGCCGCGCGCGATGGGCGTGGCCGGCGTGAAGTCGCCGTATCCCAGCGAGGCCAGCGTGACGAAGCTGAAATAGATCCCGTCGGGCAGCACCATCGCGTCGATGGGCGCACCGCCCAGCAACAGGGACCGCGGCATCGCCTTTTCCATCGCGACCCAGATCGCGCCGAAGAACACGCCGACCAGCAGGTACGTGTTCAAGCCCGCGAGCAGGTGTTCCCTGTCGACGCGCGCACTCGACATCGCGTAGCGGAACGAGCGCGTGGCGGCGACGAACGCGATGGCCGACCACAGCGCCAGCGTGAGCGGCCCGGTTTCGCCGAACCCCGTGCGGATCGGCGCCAGCCCGAGCACGATGGCCGCGACGGCGAGGACGAGCAGGCCGCGCCGGCGCACCCGATCCCGCGTGGGCGCCACGGCCGCCGCGAGCAGCGTGAGCCCCAGCGAGGCATTCAACAGCCAGCCGCCCGACCCGGTCACCGAGAGCAGCGGCCCCATCGCGATCGTCGCGATCAGCAACGCGAACAAGATCGCGTGGCGGTTGCGGCCCCACCATTGCACCGTGTCGGCGAGCGCGCGGCGCATCGCTCATTCCGACGCGCCGGGCGCGTAGAAGAACACCGCCGCGAGGATCAGGTACACCGCCAGCAGTTGCGCGCCGCGGAACCAGTCGGTGCGACCGTCGGTGGAGACTTGCGCGCTGATCATCGTCGCCAGGAGGACGCTCACCACCAGGCTCGGTGCGAATACCAGCGGCATGGGATGCGGGCCGACGAAATAACTGAGCAACACCAGCAGCGGCGCGATCAGCAAGGCCAGTTGCACGCTGGCGCCCTGCGCGATCGACATCGCCAGGTCCATGCGGTTCCCGCGCGCGGCCATGATGGCGCTCACCGCTTCGGCTGCGCCCCCGAGCACCGCGAGCACGAACACACCGGAGAACGCCGGCGACAGGCCGAGCGATTCGGTCGCCGGCTCGATCACCGCGACGAGGATCTCGCTCATGACCACGACGCCGAACGTCGCGGTGCCGAGGATCAGCGCGGCGCGCTTCGGGCTCCATGCGGGGACGTCGTGGCCGCCGTGCGCGTCGTGCGCGTCGCCGTCGCCCGATGCGGGCGACTTCGCGGCCCGCAACGTCTGGATCACGCTGCACGCGTAGATGGCCAGCAGCACGACGGCGATCCACACGCTGATCGAATCGATGGCCGCCGATTCGGTCGGGACCACCGCGCGATAGGCCGCCGGCATGATCATCGAGATCACCGCGAGCGTGAGCATCGCCGCCAGCGAGCGCGACATCGTCGTGTCGTAACGCTGCGTGCCCCAGCGACGGCCACCGACCACCATCGCGATGCCCATCACCAGCAGGATGTTGCCGATGATCGCGCCGGCGAGCGAAGCCATCACCATTGCATGCAGGCCTTCGCGCAGCGCCGCGAGGCAGATGATGAATTCGGCGGCGTTGCCGAAGGTCGCGTTGAGCAATCCGCCGATCGACGGACCCACGCGCTCGGCGAGCACGCCGGTGGCCTGCGCCATGATTCCCGCCAGCGGCACGATCGCGACCGCCGCGGTGCCGAAGATGAGCAGCGTGCGGTCCGGCGCGAATTGCTCCAGGAGGAGCGCGATCGGCGCGAAGACCAGCAGCCATTTCATCTGGCTTCTCCCGGACCGGGCGTTTCGCCGGTCGTGGGCGGCGCGGCCGCGACAAAATCGCCGCCGAGCGCGAGGTGGAGATCGACGCGCCGCACGAGGCGTTCGCGCCGCACGGCGAGCAACGCCACTTCCGATGCATTCGCCGACAACTGGCGGCCCATGACGTCGCGCAAATCGCTCTTGCCGATGCGGTACGACGTTTCGGTGAGGCCGGCGGCGCGGCGGCTGTCTTCCGCCGACACGCGCAGCAATTCCTCGCGCGTGGCGAGCGTGGCTTCGGCGTCGAGCGCGCTCTCGACTTCGTCCAGCGCCTGCAACGCCAGGCGCGCGTAATTCGCGACGGCCTCGCGTTGTTCGGCCGTGCGCAAGCGCACCTGCCCCGTCAGCATCCCGCCGGTGTACAGCGGGATCACGGTGGTCGCGCTGGCGCTGGCGGTGTTCTGCGTGATGTTGCGCTGCACGTTGATGGCATCGCGCGAGACGCGCCCGTAGCCGCCCGACAAGGTGAGCGTCGGCCAGAACGAGGCTTTCGCTTCGCCGACGAGGTCGAACGCCGCGGCCACGCGCCGTTCCGCCGCGAGGAGGTCGGGCCTGCGATCCAGCGCATCGGCCGGCATGCCCGCGGGCACCGGGCCGGGGAAGGGAACGAGATCCTCGCGCGCGGCGATGGCCGCCGCCGGATAACGCCCGACGAGGGTTTCCAGCGCGCGCAACGCCTGCCGGTGCGCGAGTTCCACCTGGCGTGCGGCGTCGCGGTAGTTCGCCGCGCTCGCACGCGCGGCGAGCACGTCGGTTTCGTTGCCCGCGCCGATGCGCAGGCGGTCGTCGGCCAACCCGGTGAGGCGTTCGGCATCCTCGGCCATGCGATTGGCGAGCTTCGCCTGTTGCGCGGTTTCCGTCGCAAGGAACCAGGTGCGCGCGACCGACGCTGCGAGCGACTGCCGTGCGAAGCGCCAATCGGCGCTGCTCGCATCGCGCGAGGCCATCGCCGCGTTGCGCGCATACCGCATGCGCCCCCACAGATCGATTTCCCATGCGACCCGCAACATCACGCCGCTGAGCATCGCTACGAGATCGGAGACGGGCTTGGATCCTGCGCGCCCGAGGATGCCGATCGCGGGTTTGAGTTGCGCCGTGGCGAGATCCACCTGCGCCTCCGCCTGCTCCATGCGCGCGGCGGCGATGGCGAGGTCGGGATTGTGTTCGAGCGCTTCGGCCACGAGCGCTTCGAGCTGCGGATCACCGAACGTCGCGAGCCACCCCGCTTCCACGGGCGCGGCGTTGGCGCCGGTGCGCCAGCCCTGGGGCACTTCGACGTGGCCGAGTGCTTGCGCTTGCACCTCGTCGCTGGTCGGCTCGGGCGCGGTTGCGCACCCGGCGAGCAGCGCCGCCGCGAATGCCGATGCGAACGTCAGGCGGCTGCGCATGGCGGCCTCAGTGCAACTTCAGCACGAGCATGTCGATCTTGGTGCCGACACGCAGGATCACCTTGCGGATGATGTGCACGATCGCGCCGTGCTGCGTATAGACCGCACCGACGCCCTGCGCGCCCATCGGCAGGAAGGCCTTCTCGTCGCGTCCGGACGGCCGCAGGCGCACCGCGAAGCGGCCCGGCGGAATCGGATTGGTGCCGGTCTGCGGAACGGTGCCGGACAACGGCAGCTGCCCCGTGCCCGACGACCACACGATGGAATCGACCGTCGTCTTGATGATGCGGTTGGGGAAGGCCTTCAGCGCGATCTCCGCCTCGTCCCCGGGACGGATGTTGCGCAGTTCGTTCTGCGAGAACATCGCCAGCACCATCTGCTCGTTCTCGACGAACGACATCACCGGCACCAGCGGCAGCTGCGCGGCGAAGGACCCTTCCCGCAACTGCAGGTTCACCACCGTGCCATCGGCCGGCGCATAGAACACCGTTTGATCGAGCTCCCACTTGGCGTAGGCGATCTGCGCTTTCAATTGCTCGACCGCGGCGCGCGCCTGCGCCACTTCCGACAACTCGCCCTGCTTGTTGCGCGCCGACAGCTTCTGCTGTACCTGCGCGACGTTGGCCGTGGTCTGCGCCAGGTCCGCGCGCAGGCTGCGCACGTCGGTCTGCGCCTGTTCGTAATCGAACTTGGTGCCCGCGCCTGTCGTCGACAGATCGCGCGTCTGGCCTTCGCGGCGCAGCGCGAGTGCGAGTTTGGCGTTCAACGCTTCGCGCGTGGAGCGCGCAGCGCGCAGTTGCTCGTCGAGTTCGCGCTGGTAGGCGCTCGCACTATCCAGCTTGGCCGAGAACTCGGGCAGCTTGGCCTGCAGTTCGCCGAGCTTCTGCTGGAAGGGCAGCGGGTCGATGCGGAACAGCACCTGCCCCTTCTTGATCGGGCGATTGGGCTCGATCGGCACTTCGATCACGCGCCCGGTGACGCGCGGCGTGACCTGCACGACGTAGTTGATCACGCGCACGTCGGAGGACGACGGCGCGACGACATTGAGGTACAGGATCAACGCGGTCAGGCCGAAGATCGGCAGCGTGAACACGATGATCTGGCTGACGAAATTCCATGGCAGCAGCTTGAACTTGAAGAAGATCAGCCAGCAGATGCCCGCGTAGATCAGGAGGAGGATGATTTCCATCAGGCGCCCCGCTCGCCCGCCGGCTCGAGGTCCGGCGCCTTCAGGGATACCGCGTCGCCGCCGTGGCCGTGCGGGTCTTCGGTGTCGCGGCCGTAGGCGAGTTTGTAGAGCACGGGCTTCGAGTACGCCCACACCCATGCGATCGGCCAGAGCATCCCGCCGAAGACCAGCGAGAGCAGGCACACGATCTTGATGGCCTGGAGCTGCGGATGGTGGCGCTTCTCCGCGATCTTCTCCGGCATGATGTGGACCCACCAGAACGCAGCGACCAGCACCACCGGCACGATGATGATCGCGATCCACGCGATGACGTTGGCCATGGTGTCGAGGGCGTCGCCCTCCAGCAGCGAGGCGTGCGCGGGCGCGGCCCACGCGACCGCCAGGAAGGCGCAGAGCGCACGCATGCGTCTTGGTAGCACGGCTACTCCCAAGGGCATCGGCTGATGGCCGACGAACGGTTCGATCCTAGGGACGCGTCCGATGGGCGGATATTGTCCCTTGGGGCAACTCGGCGGATTCTCCTCATGCGCACCGCACTCCCCCGGACAGGTGGCCCTGTCCGCTGAGCTTCGATGTCCCCGTTGGGAAATGTGCAGTGCGCATGAAGTGCCCCCTCTCCCCCGAAGTCGGACAATGCAATGGGCCACGCGAACCAACCAGGCGAAGGCGTCGACAACGTCGTGATCCACGGCGTTGCGTTCGGGCACGGGCGCCAGCGCGGTGCGTTCTTCGATCACGTGCGCGAGGCCGCGCGCGGGCTGCTCAGTCCCCATCCGCGCGAGCTTCCGCTCGCCGACATGCGCGCACTGCTCGATGCGGTCCCCACCGCGCTGCTGCTGGCAGGCGATGATGGACGCGTATTGCTCGCCAACGACGCGGCGGAAAAGTTGTTCGGCTACCCGCGCGATGCGATGCCGCATGTCTTCGCGGACACGCTCGTGCCGTCGTTCGACGAAGGCGCACGCGAGTTGTTCGCGACGCGTGCGGACGGCTCGGAACTGCCGGTCGACGTGGAATGTCGCCAGGTCCGCCTCGGTGAGTCCATCGCGTTGTTGCTGACCGTCGCCGATGCGACGCAGCGCCGCCGGATGGAGCGCGAGGCCGTCCTCCAGCGCGATGAGCTGGCGCATCTGTCCCGCGTGGCGATGCTCGGCGAGTTGTCGGGCGCGCTGGCGCACGAGATCAACCAGCCGTTGTCGGCGATCCTGAGCAACGCGCAGGCCGCGCAGCGGCTGTTGCGCTCCGAACCGCCGGACCTGACGGAAATCAAGGACATCATCGACGACATCGTGGTCGACGACCGCCATGCCGGCGAAGTCATCCATCGGCTGCGCAAGTGGCTGCGCAAGGAGCACGTCGAACACGTGCCGCTCGGGATCAACGGCGTGGTGCTCGACGCGTTGCACCTGGTGCGCGGCGATCTGCTGCATCGCGGCGTCGACGTGCAGCTGGAACTGGCCGGCGACCTGCCGCACGTCGCGGGGGATCGCATCCAGCTGCAGCAGGTCGTGCTCAACCTCGTGATGAATGGTTGCGATGCCATGGAGCAGCTGCAGAAGCCGCGGATGCTGCGGATCCTCACGCAGCAGGTGGGTGCCAACGTGCGCCTGGAAGTGATCGACAACGGGCGCGGCATCGAGCCGGCGATCGCGATGACGATGTTCGAGCCGTTCGAGACCACCAAGGCCGACGGCATGGGGATGGGGCTGGCGATCTGCCGGACCATCGTGGAATCGCACGGCGGGCGCGTGTGGGCGCGGACGCTCGACTACGGCGGCGCGCGCGTCGCCTTCGAACTGCCGGGACTGCCGCCATGAACGACACCGCCGCCGTCGTTCACCTCGTCGACAACGATCCGCGCGTGCTCAAGTCCGTCGCACGGCTGCTCGCGAGCGTGGGCATCGAAACCCGCGCCAGCACGTCCACCGACGAATTCCTCGCGCACTACGATGCCGATGTCCCCGGTTGCGTGGTGCTCGATCTGGCGATGCCGGGCCGCACGGGCCTGGATCTGCAACGCTCCCTGCAAGACCGCCACGTCGACGTGCCCATCGTCTTCCTGACCGGTTGCGCGGACGTGCCCACCTCGGTACGCGCGATGAAGGCCGGCGCGCTCGATTTCCTCGTCAAGCCCGTGGACGGCGATGCGCTGATCGCCGCCGTGCGCGACGGCATCGCCGTCGATCGCCGCCAGCGCGAGCGCATCGACGCCGACCGCGCATTGCACGAACGCCTGTCGACGCTCACGCCGCGCGAGCACGAACTGCTGCCGCACCTGATCTCCGGCAAGCTCAACAAGCAGATCGCCGCCGACCTGGGCGTGGTCGAAAAGACCGTCAAGGTGCACCGCGCGCACGTGATGCAGAAGCTGGGCGTGCGCCGTCTCGCCGATCTCGTGCGCCTGGCCTCGCGCGCGTCGATCGAACCGTCGGACGCGCCGCGCCCCATTGGTCCAACGGCCAATTGAAGCCCCCTTCCTGCGGGGGATAGCGTCGCCCCAATGACCGGGCGCACGCCAACAGTCGCAGTGCTCGACGACGAAGCTCCGGTCCGGCGCGCGTTGCAGCGCCTGCTGCGCGCCGCGGGGTTCGACGTGCGCCTGTTCGCGACCGGAGCCGACTTCATGGCACACCTGGACGGCATCGATTGCGTGATCCTCGATCTGCACCTGCCGGGGATGTCGGGCTTCGACGTACAGGACGCGTTGACCGACAGGCAGTCGCAGATCCCCGTGGTCGTGCTCACCGGCAACGACACGCCCGCCAACCGCACGCGCAGCCTCGCACATGGCGCGCGCGCATTCCTCGCCAAACCCGTGGACGACAAGGTGTTGCTGGATGCATTGCGCCCGCTGACGTCTCCAACGCACCCGAGGCTCTCATGAACGACATCGTCCAACCCGGCTCCGCCCAACTGGGCACCGTCTTCGCCGCGGCCGTCTCGCGCGAGGATCAATGGCGCCAATTGTCGGCATACGCACGCGCGTGGGCCGAGGCCAGCGCGAATGGCGGGGCGACGGAAGACCTGCGCACGAACTGCCGCACGCAATTGGCGCAGATCTCGCGCCTGGAGCATTGCTGGGCCTATCCGGGCACACGCTTGCTCGACACCTTGCGCGATCTGCTGGAGGCCGGCGACGCATCGAGCGTCGCGCGCCTGGCGCGAAAGCTGTCGGCCGCGCTGATGTCCGGCGACTACCGCCGCGACGAAAGCGCGTGGGACGCCGCCGAAGCCAGCGATGCGCGCCTGCTCGACACACTGCCGCCGGACCTGGATTCCGGCGCGCAGGGCAAGCCCTATTTCGAAGTACTCGTCGTGACGCCCTCGGATCCGGCGCAATGGCTGCGCTCGGCCGACGAAGTGCGCCACATGCGGCGTGGCGAGGATCCGTTCGAGTACGCGGTGCTGCACGTCGGCAGCTTCGAGGATGGCGCGCTCGCGGTGATGGTGAACCCGAACATCCAGTCCGTCGTGCTCGTCGACGGGTTCCAGTACACATCGAAGCACGACCTGCCCGACCTCAAGCAGTTCCTCGCGCGCAACATGGACATCGACGCGAAGAGCATCGAACCCGGCGCGATTTCCACGCGCCTTGCGCGCGCCATCGACGGCTACCGTCCGGAGATCGACCTCTACCTGCTCTCCGACCGCTCGCCCGAACTGCTGGCCGCCAGCGAGGAAGCCGCGCCGATCCGCCGCATCTTCCACGGCATCGAAGAGCCGATGGAACTGCACCTGGCCATCCTGGACGGCATCAAGGACCGCTACGAAACGCCGTACTTCGACAACCTCAAGAAGTACGCGATGCGCCCGATCGGCACGTTCCATGCGCTGCCCGTCGCGCGCGGCAAGTCGGTGTTCGGATCGAACTGGATCCGCGACATGGGCGTGTTCTACGGCACCAACATCCTGTTCGCCGAGTCCTCCGCGACGACCGGCGGGCTGGACTCACTGCTCGAACCGACGGGCAACATCAAGAAGATGCAGGAGGCCACCGCGCGCGCGTTCGGCGCAAAGAAGGCCTACCTCGGCACGAACGGCACCTCGACGTCCAACAAGATCGTCGTGCAGGCGATCTGCAAGCCCGGCGACATCGTCATCGTGGACCGCAATTGCCACAAGTCGCACCACTACGGCTTCGTGCTGACCGGCGCACAGCCCTACTACGTGGAAGCCTTCCCGCTGACGCAGTACTCGATGTACGGCGCGGTTCCGCTGCGCACGATCAAGCAGGCGTTGCTGGACTGCAAGGCCGAAGGCAAGCTCGACCGCGTGAAGGTGATCGACCTCACCAACTGCACGTTCGACGGGCACATGTACAACCCGCGGCGGGTGATGGAAGAGTGCCTGGCGATCAAGCCGGACCTGGTGTTCCTGTGGGATGAGGCGTGGTTCGGTTTCGCGCGCTTCAATCCGCTGCACCGGGCGCGCACCGCGATGGGCGCGGCGGCGGCGCTGACGCGTCGCTATCGCAGCGAGGCCTATCGCGACGAATACAAGGCGTGGAAGGAAAAGAACCCCAACCCCGACGATGCCACGTTGCTCGACAGCGGCGCTCTGCCCGATCCCGAGCGCGTGCGAATCCGTGCGTACCAGACCAACTCGACGCACAAATCGATGTCGGCGTTCCGCCAGGGGTCGATGATGCTGGTGTGGGACGAGGACTTCCACCAGGTGGAAGGCCCGTTCGAGGAGGCGTTCTTCGCGCACACCTCCACCTCGCCGAACCTGCAGCTGATCGCCTCGCTCGACCTTGCGCGCCGCCAGATGGAACTCGAAGGCTACGCGCTCACGATGCGCATGACCGAGCTCGCGCTGCGCCTGCGCCAGACGATCAACGCCCACCCGCTGATCTCGAAGTATTTCCACGTCGCCACGCCCGCCGACATGATCCCGGCGGAATTCCGCGAGTCGGGCATCACCGACTACGGCCCGCCGCACGGCACGTGGGCGGACATGGTGGATGCGTGGCACAACGACGAATTCGCGCTCGACCCCACGCGCATCACGCTGATCTGCGGCAGCGCGGGCTTCGACGGCACGCAGTTCAAGGGCTTGCTGGCCGAGAAGTTCGACATCCAGATCAACAAGACCTCGCGCAATTCCATCCTCGTCCAGACCAACATCAACAACACGCACTCCGATGCGGCGCTGCTGATCAAGGCGCTGGCCGACATGGCGCGCGACATCGAGAAGCGCCTGGCGCATGAAGGCAAGACCGGGCGCGAGGTCTTCGACGCGCGCGTCAAGTCGCTGATGACCGACGTGCCGGATTTGCCGAACTTCAGCCGCTTCCATGATGGCTTCCGCGAGAACCCGAAGGCCGCGAGCAACGAAGGCCACATGCGGCCGGCGTTCTTCATGGCCTACGACGAGGACAACTGCGAGTTCGTGCGATTGAACAGCGAGGACGTGGAGCGCCGCCTCAAGGACGGCCCGGAAATGGTGTCGGCCAACTTCGTGATCCCGTATCCGCCCGGCTTCCCGATCATGGTGCCGGGCCAGGTGATCACGGCCGACACGATCGCGTTCATGCGCAAGCTCGACGTCAAGGAAATCCACGGCTACCACGCGGCCGTCGGCATCAAGTTGATCAAGCCGTCGGTCCTCTCGGGCCGCGCGTCCTCCATGCACTAAGAGCGCGATTCGAGGAGAACCGCCATGCAAGGTTTCTTCCAGTTCCTCTCAGAAAACCCGTACATCCTGTTGTTCTTCACCGTGGGCATGGCCGTGTGGGTCGGCAAGTTCTCGGTGAAGGGCTACGGCCTGGGCATGGTCGCCGCGGCAGTGGTCGTCGGTGCGGCGCTCGCGACGTGGGCGTCGACCTACGGCGTCAAGCTGCAACTCGACAACTTCGCCAAGTCGCTCTTCTATTACCTGTTCATGTACGGCGTCGGCTTGCGCGTCGGTCCTGCGTTCTTCAACAGCCTGAAGAAGGACGGCATCACCTTCACCATCCTCGCCGTGGTGTGCGCGTGCCTGGGCCTGGCGCTGGTGGTGATCACCGCGAAGATGCTCTCGCTGCCGCCGGGCGCGGCGGGCGGCATCCTCGCCGGTTCGCAGACGATGTCCGCCGCGATCGGCACCGCGGAAATGGCCGTGGAACAGGGCGCGTACAAACTGCCCGCAGGCTCCACCGCCGAATCGGTCTCCGGCATGATCGCGCTCGGTTACGGCGTGACCTACATCTGGGGTACGGTCGGCATCATCCTGGTGTGCAAGTACCTGCCGCGCTGGTGGGGCGTCGATGCGCGCAAGGCCGCCAAGGAATACGAAAAGGCGCACGGCGTGCAGAACGTCGACGACATCGGCCTGACCGGCTATCGCGCGGGCGGCATCCGTGCCTATCGCGTCGAGAATGCGTCCACCGCGGGCCAGAGCATCGCCTCGCTCCGCAAGACCTATCCGCAATACCGCGTGGCCAACGTCGTGCGCAACGGCGAATCGCTCGGCGCCGATCCGGAGATCGTGCTGCAGCGGGGCGACGTGGTCGCGCTCGGTGGTCGCCTCGAAGAGCTCACCGCCAACCTCGGCCTGCTGGGTCCTGAAGTCGCCGACGCCGGCGCGCTGAACATCCCGCTCGACCAGGCCGAAGTACTCGTGACCAACAAGGCGCTGGAAGGCAAGCCGCTGGTGTCCTTCGCGCAGGAAGCCTTTGCCGGCCAGATCGGCGTGAGCCGCCTGGAGCGCAGCGGCGAACCGGTTCCGCTGGGCACCGACACCACGCTCAAGCGCTTCGACGTGCTCTATCTCACCGGGCTGAAGAGCGCGGTGGACAAGGTCGCGGGCATGTTCGGAAAGGTCGCGCGCCCCAGTACGTCGACCGATCTGCTCACGCTGTCGGGCGGCATGGTGCTCGGACTGCTGATCGGCAAGATCAACGTGCCCGTTGGGGATTTCTCGGTGGGCCTGGGCAACGCCGGCGGCTTACTCTTGTCGGGAATCTTCGTCTCCTCGATCGTCTCGCGCCTGCGCTATTTCGGCAGTACGCCGAATGCCGCGCGCAACATCCTGGAGGACCTAGGCCTGGTCACATTCATCGCCATCGTCGGCATCAACGCCGGCGCGACGCTGCTCGAACAGCTGACCGGCGCGATCGCGGTCAAGATCTTCATCGCCGGTTTCATCGCGAGCACGATTCCGCCGTTCATCACCTGGGCGATCGGTTACCACGTCTTCAAGATCAACCCGGCGGTGCTGATGGGCGGCGTGGCGGGTTCGCGGTCGCACTCGGGTCCCGCGCGCGAAGCCGCCAAGGAGATCGACAGCAGCGTGCCGTGGGTCGGATTCCCGGTCGGTTACGCGGTGTCGGGCGTGCTCTACACCGTGTTCGGCTACTTCGCGATGGTCCTGTCGCAATGAGGGCCGCACGCACATCGATGATCGCCGGCGTTCTCGGCGCACTGATCGCCGGTCCCGTCGCCGCACAGCAGGCCACGGTGCCGGCGACGGAGGTCGACGAGGAACATCCCGGCGATTCCAACGAAGACACCGCCACGCACCTGGACGAGAGCTTCGGCCCGCAGACCTACGACGAGTGGGTGCGCGAAACGCGGCGCCAGGCGTGGGCCGACACCGACTGGAACGTGCAGATCCGCTCGTACTATCTCGGGCGCGAGAAATACGACGACAGCGAGAGCGAAGCCTGGGCGCTCGGTGGTTCGGCCGGTTTCAAGACCGGCTACTTCCGCGAGCGCTTCTCCTTCGGCGCCACGCTCTACGGCTCGGCGCCGTTGTACGCACCGGATGAGAAGGACGGCACCTTGTTGCTCAAGCCGGGGCAGGAAGGCTACGCGGTGCTCGGCGAGGCGTACGGCGAAGTGCTGTTCACGCCCGACGTGCACATGACCATCGGCGCGCGCGCGTTCGACACGCCGTACATCAACAAGAACGACAGCCGCATGTCGCCCAACACCTTCCTCGGCGCGGTCGTGCAGGGGTTGCACGGCGACCCGAAGACCAGCCGCGGCCAGTGGCGCTGGGGCGCTGGGTATCTCGACAAGATCAAGGAGCGCAACGCCGACGAATTCGTCTCGATGTCCGACGACGCCGGCGCATCGATCAAGCGCGGCGTGTACGCGGCCGGCGCCAACTACACGCGCGGCGAGCTCTCGGTGGGCGCGGTGAACTACTGGAGCAGCAACGTCATCAACATCTTCTATACCGAGGCCAGGTACGCGGTGCCGATCGGTGCGAACGCCAAACTGCGCTTCGCGGGCCAGTACTCCGACCAGCAGAGCGTGGGCGACGACAGGCTGACGGGCAGCGACTTCCACGCCAAGCAATTCGGCCTGAAGGCCGAGCTCGCCGCGGGCGGCGCGTTGTTGACCGGCGCCTACACCAAGGCCAGCGGCGACCGCGACATGACCGCGCCGTGGAGCGGCTATCCCGGCTACACGAGCGTGCAGGTCGAGGATTTCAACCGCGCGGGCGAAGACGCCTGGTTGTTGCGCGCGCAATACACCTGGCCGAAGGACACAGGCATGAGCGCGTACGTGTTGTACGTCGCCGGCTCCGATCCCGATTCGGCGAGCGCGTTCGGCCGCGGCGAGACCGACTTCAACCTGCAATGGTCGCCGCCGGAAGGAAACCTCAAGGGTTTGATGGTCCGCCTGCGCTACGCGCATGTCGCGCAGGACGATCCGGGCGATACGGATCTCAACGACTTGCGCGTGATGGTCTATTACGACCTGCCGTTCTGAGGAGAGGATGATGGCGATGCAACGCACGATCCTGGCATTGGCCTGCATGCTGACGGTGGCGGGAGGCGCCGCCGCGCAGACGGCGCCGACCGAACGCGCATCGTCGTCGCAGTCCGCACCGGCCGCAACGCAAAGCGCGGCGTTCGCAAAGGAGGAGATCGCCGCGCTCGTCGCACCGGTCGCGCTGTATCCCGACTCGCTGCTCGCGCAAGTGCTGATGGCCTCCACGTACCCCGGCGACGTGGCCGATGCGGCCGCGTGGGCGAAGGCCCATCCCGACATGAAGGGCGACGCCGCGGTGAAGGCGGTCGCGAAGGAAGACTGGGACGCGAGCGTGCAATCGCTGGTCGCCTTCCCCGCCGCGATCCTGATGATGGGCCAGGACATCGCGTGGGTGCAGAAGCTCGGCGATGCGTTCCTCGCGCAGCCCAATGACGTGATGGCCACGGCGCAGGAACTGCGCAAGAAGGCGCAATCCACCGGGAACCTGAAGTCAAACGAGTACCAGACAGTCTCCAGCGAAGGCCAGAACGTCGTCATCCAGCCCACGCAGACCAACACGGTCTACGTGCCGGCCTACGACACCAACGTCGTCTACGGCAGCTGGGGCTACGGGTACCCGCCCTACTACTACCCGCCGGCTGCGTACTACCCGGGCTACGCGTTCGCGTCGGGCGTGTTCTGGGGCGCGGCCATCGGCATTTCGATCGGCTTCTGGGGCGATTGCGATTGGGGCGGCGGCGACGTCAACATCAATTCCAATCGCTACAACGAGTTCAACCGAAACATCGATCGCGGCGATCGGCAGACGGGCGATCGCGGCAACCAGCGCTTCCAGCACGACGGATCGCGCCGCGATGGCGTGCCCTATCGCGACCAGGCCAGTCGCGAGAAGTACGGCAACCGGCAGGCGGGCGGCGAGTCGCGCGGTCAGTTCCGCGGCGAGGACGCGGGGCGCACGCAATCGCGCGAACAGGCGCGGCAACAGATGGAACGCCAGGGCATGGACCCGGCGCGCAACAACCAGCAGGCGCGCGATCGTGCGCAGACGGCCTCGCGCGATCCGCGTTCGTCGATGGCCGAGGGTGGGCGCGTCGATCGCGGTCCCGGCGGCTCGGCGTCGCAATATCGCCAGAGCGGCGCGAACAACGCCGGCTCGCGCGATCTCGCGCGCAGCAGCGGCGGACGCGGCGATTACGGCAACTCGCGCAACAACGCGTTCTCCGGCGCGAGCAATTCGGGAGCGTCGCGCCAGGCGGCCAGCCGCGGGCGTTCGAGCCAGGGCATGTCGCGCGGCAGCAGCGCCGGGCGTTCGATGAGCCGTCCTTCGCGGGGCGGCGGTGGAGGGCGTCGTCGATGAACACGTTCGCGAAAACAACGTTGTGCCTGGCCCTTGCGGCGCTCGCGTTTCCCGCGCTCGCGCAACAGGCCTATCCCACGCCGCAGGCGGCGGCCGATGCGCTCGTCGATGCGCTCGGCACGACCAAGGCCGACGCGACCAAGCTCGCGCAGGTGTTCGGTAACGACTGGCGCGACTACGTGCCGGAGGACAGCATCGACCGCAAGGATGTCGATGCCTTCCTCGAAAAATATCGCGCCTCGCATGCGTTCACCGAAGGCAAGCCCGGAAGCCGCACGCTCGTGGCCGGCGCCGACAAATGGACCTTCCCGGTGCCGCTCGAACACGGTGAAGGCGGCTGGCGCTTCGACCTCGCCGCCGGCGCCGACGAAATCCGCGCGCGACGCATCGGCCGCAACGAGCTCGATGTGGAACAGGCGATCCGGGCCTACCACGACGCGCAGATGGATTACGCCGAGGCCGATCGCGATGGCGACGGCGTGCTCGAATACGCGCAGAAACTGGTGAGCACCGACGGCACGCACGACGGCCTGTTCTGGGCGCCCGACGACAGCGGGCAAGTCAGTCCGTTGGGGCCGCTGTTCGGCGACGACACGCCGAAGGGCGATTACCTTGGCTACCACTACAAGATCCTGACGAAGCAGGGGCCGTCGGCGCCCGGTGGCGCGCGCGACTTCATGGTCGGCAAGGACATGATGCGCGGCTTCGCGCTGGTCGCCTGGCCCGCGAAGTACGGCGACACCGGCCTGGTCACCTTCGTCATCGGTTACGACGGGCAGGTGTTCGAGCGCAACCTTGGCGACGACACCGAGTCCATCGTGCGCGCGATGACGCAATACGATCCGGACAGCGAGTGGAAGGACGTGCCCGAAGTGAAAGTCGCGGGCGCCGACTAACCGTCGGCGCTGCCTTCCCAATGCGCCCTGGGGACGACCTTCGCCGTCTCCGGGTCGCCTTCGTAATGCGGCGTCATGATCTGCACGCCGGCGCCGTTGAACACGTCCTGGATCTGCGCGTGCAACGCGCTCAGCGCGATCCAGCGTTGCTGCACGTCGCCGATGCGCGCGCGCAGGCGGTATTCGATGCCGAAGTCGCCGAGCGCGGTCTGCAACACCATCGGCGGCGGCGTTTCGATCACGTCGGGCGTGCCGCGCGCGGCGTCGAGCAACAGGCGATGCACCTGGCGCCACGGCACGTCGTAACCGATCACCACGACGGCCTGCAGCCAGACGCCCGGCCCTTCCGGCGCGCGCGACAGATTCTCCAGCTTGCCCGCCATCACCACGCTGTTCGGGAAACTCACCTCCACGCCCAGCGGCGTGCGAATGCGCGTGGTGAACAACGCGATTTGCTGCACCGTGCCCTCGACGTCACCGACGCGCACGACGTCGCCGACGCTCATCATGCGTGAGTACAGCAGCGTGAAGCCGCCCGCCGCCTGCCCGACGATGCTCGACGCGCCGAGCGACACCATCAATCCGACGAACAGGCTCAAGCCCTTGAACGCATCGGTTTCCGCGCCGGGCAGGTACGGATAGGCCATCGCGAGCGCGAACAGCCAGACGATCGCGACGACGATCTTGCGCGTGGGTTCGGCGAGCTGCGAGTCGATGCCGACCAACCGGAAGCGCCCGTGCTCGACGCCCTGGAACGCCAGGCGGATGGCCTGCACGAACACGCGCGCGACCAGCAGGATGACGATCGCCGTGACCAGTCCGGGGACCGCGTGCAGGATGGCGTTGCCCCACTTCGACAGCCGGCCCGCCATCCATTGCGTCATCGCGCCGGCCCACGGCTGCGTCCAGACGAATTGCGCGAAGCAGAACCGCAGCCATTCCTCGATGACGAAGAGCACGAGGATCCAGGCGAACACGCGCGCAAGGCCGCGCCCGCTGGCGAGGAAGGCGAGTGCCATCTGGCGCGCGGATTCGTTGGGGATGCGCGTCAGTCGCGCGGTCGCCCACGCATCCACCCGCGAACGCAGGCGCGCGAGCGACCAGCGCAGGATCCACAACCCGAGCAGCATCGCGACGGTCGCGATCAGGCTCCAGCCGATGCCGCGCGCCAGGCGTGCCGGCGCGCGCGCGGTTTCGGAGGCGCGGACGGCGTCGGTCAGGCGCGCGAGGATCGCATCGCGGGCGCCGGCCAGCGTTTCGTTGCGCAAGGTGTCGACATCGGCCGGCGTCACGACGGTCACCAGTTGCCCGTCGAGCAGGATGACCACGCCCTGCGGCGCGTCCTGGGACGTCGCCTTCGCCACGCCGTGGTGTTCGACGATGCGCTCGATGTTGGCTTCCGCGGCGCGCGCGCGCATCTGCGGCGTGTTGCCCAGGAAGCGGGAGCGGAAGGTGACGATGTCGCGGTTGAAGAAACGCGCGGTGGCGGTGTCCTGGAGACTGGCGGCAGGCGCGGTGGTCGCCGGCGTGGGAACGCTCGTCGCGGGCGTCGCGTGCGCGAGCCCGGCCACGAGCACGACGCAGGCCAGCGCGAGCCCGCGCAGCCAGCCGATCCGCCCGATGGAAGTGCGTCCCCGCATGGCGGATGGAACGGGCAATCGGTGCGCCGGCGGCCGTGTTGCTTCGGGTTTCTGCTACGCAACGCATGCCCGGCGCGCGGGGTTGGCGCTACGCTTCACGCCAGACCACGGGGAGAACCACGATGCACCGTTTCCTGTTTGCCCTGGCGCTGGCCGGCGCCTGCGCGTCCGCCTGCGCCCAGGACGCGCCGACGCCCACCGAACAGGAAACCGATGCGCTCGCCACCGCTGCCACGCGGGGCGTGGCCCTGTGGCGCCTGGATCGCGCGGCCGTCGCCGCCGAAGTCGTCGCCAACGACACGCGCAAGTTCCGCAAGGACGAGCGCGTCACCGGTTTCACCACCCGGCAGGACGGCGATGCGATCGTCGTGTCGTGGGTCGACACGACCCCGGTCGCGCTCTACCGCGTGCGCGTCGGCGCAGACGGCGTGGCCGGTGAGCTGGAAACACTGGAAACCCCCGCGGCGCTCACGCCCGACGAGGCGGCGCAGGCCCGCGCCCTCGCGGTCGCGGTGCCGCTCGTGCAGCCGACGTGCACGGAAAGCTACCGCAGCCTTGCATTGCCCTCGGGCGATGCGCGCTGGTCCGTCTATCTATTGCCCGTGACCACGAAGGAAGCCGTCGTGCCCTTCGGAGGTTCGTATCGCATCGATGTCGCCGACGGCGCGGTGGCGTCCCAGCGCGCATACGCGAAGACCTGCATCACCCTCGACACCAAGCCCGGCACGGTGGCGACCATGGTGACGAGCGAGGGCGACGCGACGCCGACCGACGTGCACGTGTTCTGGCAACTGTGGTCGAAGACCCCGATGTACGTGCATACGCCGCGCGGCCTCTGGGCGATCCAGGAAGGCCACGCCGCGTTGCTGGAACGCCCGAAGGGGCAGTGACGGTCAGCAGCCGTCGGGCAGGCGTTGCACGATCGACTGCGACCCCGCGTCCACGCGCAGCGACACACAGCGTCCCTGTGCATCCATCGCGTCGACTTCCCACAAGCCGCCTTCGTATTCGGCGAGCTCCATCATCGTGTAGCCCTTGTCGGCGACGAGTTGCGAGACCGAATTGAGCGCGTCGATGGACCGCGTGCCGGCGCCGTCGAAGATGCGCCCGGTCTGCGGGTCGACCGCCACCTCGCGCCACGTCACGCTGCCCGACTTGCGGACCTTGGCTTCCCACAGGCCATCGTCGAGATCGATGTCGAAGACGTTGTGGTAGCCGGCGGCGTGCAGCACCGCTTGGAGCTGCGTCGGAGTGCGGACCGGCGCGGCCGCGGGCGTGGTCGCGATCGCGACGAGGGGAACCAGGAGCGAGGCGAACAGGAACATGCGCATGGGGGAATCTCCACGGGGGGCGCCGCACGTTGCGTCCCCGCGGACGATGCGATCAACGCGATTGTTCTCGGCTTGTCGGCCTGCTTTCCCGCCACCATCACGCGCTACAAGCCCTTGGCCGCTTCCGACACCGCACGGAACAACGCGCGTCCCTTGTTCATCGTCTCCTCCCATTCCTTCTCGGGGTCGGAGTCGTAGACGATGCCCGCGCCGGCCTGCACGTGCAGGCGGCCGTCCTGGATGACGGCGGTGCGGATGGCGATCGCGGTATCGGCGTCGCCATGCCAGCCGATGTATCCCACCGCGCCGGAATAGACGTTGCGGCGGATCGGTTCGAGTTCGGCGATCACTTCGAGCGCGCGCACTTTCGGCGCGCCGCTGACGGTGCCGGCGGGGAAGGTCGCGCGCAGCACGTCCGCGTAGCCCAGGCCGTCCTGCAACTGGCCCGTCACTTCGCTGACGATGTGCATGACGTGGCTGTAGCGCTCGATGACGAATTGCTCGCCGACTTTCACCGTGCCCGGCTTCGCGACACGGCCCACGTCGTTGCGGCCGAGGTCGATGAGCATCAGGTGCTCGGCGCGTTCCTTCGGGTCGGCGAGCAGTTCGGCTTCCAGTGCGAGGTCTTCTTCCGGCGTGCGGCCGCGCGGGCGCGTGCCCGCGATCGGGCGCACGGTGATTTCGCCACCCTGCAGGCGCACGAGGATCTCCGGGGACGAACCGACGACCTGCGTCCCGCCGACATCGAGGAAATACATGTAGGGCGAAGGATTGAGCGCCCGCAGCGCGCGGTACACATCGACCGGCCGCGCCTGGAAGGGCACCGACAACCGTTGCGACAACACGACCTGGAAAATGTCGCCGGCGCGGATCAGCTCCTTGCTCTTCTCCACGGCCGCGATGAACCCCTCGCGCGTGAAGCCGCTGACGAAATGGCTTTCGTCGAGCGCGGCGGGTACCAGCGTCTCGGGATAACTCGCACCGGCGTGGCGCAGGCGATGCGTGAGCGCGTCGAGCCGGCGATTCGCCTTCGCCCACGCCTGGGGTTCGCGCGGGTCCGCGTGCACGATGAGATACAGGCGGCCCTTGAGGTTGTCGAACACGGCGACTTCCTCGCTGAGCATCAGCAGGATGTCGGGCGTGCCCAGTTCGTCGGTCTTTTCGTTGCCGGTCTTCAGGCGCGGCTCGATGTACTGCACGCACTCGAAACCGAACCACCCCACCAGCCCGCCCGTGAATCCCGGCAACCCCGGGATCTCCGGCACGCGGTGCTCGGCGCGCAGGCGCTCGATTTCGGCGAACGGATCGTCGATCTCGCGGAAGTCGACGAGTTCGCCCAGTTCGGTCGCATAGAACGTGTTGCCCGCGAAGGCGTACACGCGTCGCGCGGGAAGACCGATGATCGAGTAACGCCCGAAGCGTTCGCCGCCTTCGACCGATTCGAACAGGTAGGTGTGCGGGCCATCGGCCAGCTTCAGATAGACGGATAACGGCGTATCGAGGTCGGACAGGACTTCGCGCACGACGGGGATGCGCGTGTAACCGTCTTCAGTCAATTGCTGGAATCGTTCGGGCGAAATTGTCACGCGGGCGTCACGCTGTGTCCGGAAAATCGAAGGCCATCGCAAGGACGACGGACGGAAGCGGGATTGCTTCCACGAGGGCCGATACCGAAAGGTGTCGGCTTTCTTTTTGCGTCAACGGCGCGTCGCCGCCACTGCGTCTTTCATGCGCCTCACCACGTCGGCGTAATCGGGCTGGCCGAAGATCGCCGAACCGGCGACGAACGTATCCGCGCCCGCCGCCGCGATTTCCGCGATGTTGTCGGGTTTGACGCCGCCATCGATCTCCAGGCGGATCGCCTTGCCGCTGTTGTCGATGCGCTCGCGCACCGCGCGCAGCTTCGTCAACGCCGAGGGAATGAAGGCCTGCCCGCCAAAGCCCGGATTGACCGACATCAGCAGCACCATGTCGAGTTCTTCCAGCACGTAGTCGAGCACTTCGACCGGAGTGGCGGGATTGAGCACCAGGCCGGCCTGGCACCCGAGCGACTTGATCAACTGCACGGTGCGATGCACGTGCCGGCTGGCCTCGGGGTGGAAGGTGATCATCGTGGCGCCGGCCTTTGCGAAGTCCGGGACGATGCGGTCGACCGGTTCCACCATCAGGTGCACGTCGATCGGCGCGGTCACGCCGTGCTTGCGCAATGCCTCGCACACCAACGGCCCGATGGTGAGGTTGGGCACGTAGTGGTTGTCCATCACGTCGAAGTGCACCCAGTCGGCGCCCGCGCGCAGCACGTTGTCGACTTCCTCGCCGAGCTTGGCGAAGTTGGCCGAGAGGATGGAAGGCGCGATGACTGTCGATTGCATGGTCGGATCCGTCAGGGTTTGTTGCTGTTTTTGCGCAGGGCCTGGATGCGGTCGTACGCGGCGTTGATCTCGCGCGCGCGGACTTCGGCGTGGCGCTGCACGTCGGTGCCCGCACCGGCGACGCGGTCGGGGTGGTACTGGGACATCAGCCGCCGGTAGGCCAGGTCGACCTCGGCGTCGGTGGCCTCTTCGTCGAGCCCGAGGACCGCGTAGGGGTTCTCCCGCTTGCCGCGGAACCAGTCGTTGTCGAGGGCGTGGCCGAGCAGCAGGCCGATCAGCGCACCCAGCAACGGGTTCGACCGCAGCAGGGCAGCGCCCGCGAAGACCCCCAGCACCTTGCCGTACCAACGTTTCATCGGCGCAGTCTACAGGCGCGGCGGCGGGGCCCGGCGTACACTACGCCGCCCTGCCAGACGTGCAAGGCGATGCAAGCTTCCGACACCCGCCCGTCCCTCCTCGAGGCCGACCTCCCGGGCCTGCCCCTGCGGCACCGCGGCAAGGTGCGCGATGTGTTCGAGCTGCCCGGCAACCGGCTGCTGATCGTCGCCACCGACCGCCTCTCGGCCTTCGACGTCGTGCTGCCCGATCCGATCCCCGGCAAGGGCGAGATGCTCTGCCAGATCAGCAACTTCTGGTTCGACCGCACGCGCGGCCTGATGCCCAACCACCTCACCGGCGTCGATGTCGCCAGCGTGCTGCCGGCGGGTGTCGATGCAGCCCGCTACGCCAAGCGCGCGGTGGTGACGAAGAAGCTCAAGCCGGTGCCGGTGGAAGCCATTGCGCGCGGTTACCTGATCGGCAGCGGCTGGAAGGATTACCAGCGCACCGGCCGCGTGAGCGGCATCGCGCTGCCCGACGGCCTGCGCCAGGCCGAACAACTCCCGCAGCCGATCTTCACGCCCTCGACGAAGGCCGCCGTCGGCGACCACGACGAGAACATCGACTTCGACACGATGGTGAAAACCGTCGGCGCCGACCTCGCCGAGCAGGTACGCGACGCAACGCTGCGCCTGTACGCATTCGCGCGCGACCATGCGGCGGCGCGCGGCATCATCCTCGCGGATACGAAGTTCGAGTTCGGCACCGACGAGGACGGCCGCCTCTACGTCATGGACGAAATGCTCACCCCGGACTCGTCGCGCTACTGGCCTGCCGACGAATACAAGGTCGGCATCAGCCCGCCGAGTTACGACAAGCAGTTCGTACGCGACTGGCTGGAACAGGTCGGCTGGGACAAGACTCCGCCCGGCCCGCGCCTGCCGGCCGAGGTGATCGAACGCACGCGCGCCAAGTACGCCGAAGCCCTGCAACGCCTCGCGGGAATTTCCGTCGACTGACCGGAGCACACCGATGGCCGCCATGCACGACGACGCACTGCCTCGTCCGATCGACCGCTGGTTCGACAGTTATTCGGCCGACCATCGCAATCCGCTGAACGTACGCATCCACACCATCGCCGTGCCGGCGATCCTGTGGAGCGTGATCGCGTTGCTGTGGTGCATCCCCGTGCCCGTCGACGGCTGGTTCAAGCCCGGCGTATGCGCCGCCTTCGGCATGGTGCTGGCGAGCATGTTCTATTTCCGCGCATCGCGCGTGCTGGGGTTCGGCATGCTGGCGATGTTCGTCGCGATGGGCGCGGCGTGCTGGTGGATCGCCTCCGCCTCCGGCATGCGCACGTTGTTGTGGGCGGCCATCGCGGTGTTCGTCGTGGCGTGGATCGCGCAGTTCATCGGCCACAAGTACGAAGGCCGCAAGCCGAGTTTCCTCACGGATTTGACCTATCTGCTGATCGGCCCGGCCTGGGTGCTGGCGAAGGGCCTGCGCAAGTTGGGCATCGCATGGTGAACACGCCGGCGCGCGGCGGCGGCCTGCGCGGCCGCGACCTCGCGCTCGTCGCCATCGTCTGCATCGTGTGGGCCGGCAATTTCCTGACCTCGGCCTTCGCGTTGCGCGAGATCCCGCCGTTCCTGTTCACCGCGGTGCGCCTGTCGATCCTGGCGATCGCGTTGTTCGCGTTCGTCAAACGCCCCCCGAAAGGGCAATGGCCGTTGATGATCGCCGTGGCGCTGTTCAACGGCGTGCTGCATTTCGGATTGAGCTTCTGGGCGTTGCACCTGGCGGGCGATCTATCGTCGCCTGCGATTGCGATGCAAAGCTACGTGCCGATGGCGGCGTTGCTCGCGTGGCGGTTCCTCGGCGAACGCTTCGGCTGGCGCACGGGCCTGGCGATCGCGATCAGTTTCGCCGGCGTGCTCGTGCTGGGGTTCGATCCCATCGTGCTCGATGCCCCGATGTCGCTGATCCTGATGCTGGTGTCGGCCTTGTTCCTCGCCATCGGCACCGTGCTGATGCGGCGCCTGAGCGGCGTGGACATGATCAGCCAGCAAGGCTGGACGGCGATCATCAGCGTGCTGCCGCTGCTCGCGTTGAGCGTGGTGTTCGAACCGGGCAACTGGCAGGCCCTGCGCGACGCGACGTGGATCGGCTGGGGTGGCGCGTTGTACTCGGCGCTGTTCGCCTCGATGCTCGGACACGGGTTGTATTACGTATTGGTGCAACGCCACCCGGTCGCGCAGGTGACGCCATGGTTGCTGCTCGCGCCGGTGGGCGCGATCGTGCTGGGCATCGTCTTCTGGGGCGACCGCCCCGGTCCGCGACTGTGGATCGGCGGCGCGATGGTGCTGGGCGGCGTGCTGATCATCGCGATGCGGGCGATGCAGAAGTCGCGGCCGGTGGTGGCGGTGGAAGAGATTTAGGGCGAGCTTGACTTCGACTCCGACGAAACGACCGTGAGTAAACGAAGATTAGAGGAATCAGCCAGCAAGCCATCGGTCGCGACGACATCCGAGGCTCCAATGCGCGGGGCGTCCTTCTCGAGCCATGGCGCACGTCTGTAGGGCGTACGCCATTCGACACGCCACCGGCCCGGCACGTGGTCGAAAGTCGCTTTCTCTACCTGGAAATGGATCGGCAGCGTTCCCGTGATCGGTTCGGATGAGGGTGCTTCGCCGCTTCCTGGCCGATGCACCATCTTGATACCTCCACTTCGCCGCGCGACGAAGCTTTCGAGGGCACGACAGACTTTTGCGTCAGATGTGCCCGGCTTCCTAGCGAACACGACGCATTGGGTGGTGAAAAAATCAAGAACGCGACCGTCCGGCGCAATCCGGATATCAGCCGTGAGCATGGCTGCACCTAGCGGCTCCCGATACCAGCCCGTGTTGGGCCAATCCACTTGCCATCTGGATTGGCTGGACCTGGCGTCCGGGAAACGCACGTTGTCGACGCGGATCGCGTAGTCCTTACCGCGGCCTCGTCCGGAGAGCGTGATCTGCATCCTTCCGCGAGCGATGGCGGGTACGCCGTCCTTCGTCGGCGGGTGAAACGACCATCCAGCCACGGCGCGCGCAATCACTTCCCTTATCGCGGGCAGGACATCGGTTTCGATCGAGTGTGCCGTCACGCGTCCCTGCGGATCGATCTCGATTTCGCCGTTAACCTGCATCGTCACCAGCTGCTCGCCGGCAGGGCGGGTGTCGGACGCATACGCATCCACAACCGGCGACGCGAGGATTGCAATGCACAAAGCACGCTGGAAGCGGTGCATGTCCGACCCTTGCTCTCTTGAGGGGTCGGCGATTGTGGCGCTTGCTCAGCGAATGGAACGACAGAATTGGACCCCACCTAGGGGCGAAGTGTCTCGCAAGAAGCGCGTCAATCGTCGTCCAGCAAGAGAATCTCGACCGACAACTCAAGCCTCAAACGATTCAGGTCGGCAATGACCTCTGGGCTCAAGGTAAATCCCAGGTTGTTGTCATCTTCCGGGAAGATGAAGACGTATAACTCGGCGACACCGCCAGTTTCAGCGATCCACGCGAAGGTTCCAGAAAGTTGCAATAGCTCGGGCAGCATTGCTTCGATGCCGTCCACGAAAACACCTCTTCCGTGGTCGAGCAAACGAAAAACGCAGGATGACTCGTCATTGATGCGCCCAACCAGATTGCCTTTTGGAGTTACACGTTGTCGGCCGACATTCTGAACGACGAGCGGCGGTCGTCCAATGAGGGCAGCAATGTCGTCGCCAGGGGCCGTTGGGTGCTTGATCCTGAGCGAGATGCTGTATTCCTTCATGCGTTCGTCCTCAAGGGAGGTGCTCCCAGTACTTTCCTTCCTCACGACCCTTCCCATCGGGCGTGCCGACCCAAACCGTTCCATCCGGCGTGATTCCCGTCCAATCGTTCGGTTTGGCACGCGCCCCACGCTTGATGTCATGCACATCCTCCCTGTCGATTCCCAGCTTCTTCTTTAGCTTATCGATGGGTAGCGTTCCAGTCGGACAGTCTGCCGGCTTTTGGCCCGAGGCATTATTTGCCTGCTGATACAGGCCATTGGCCGCCCAAGACGCGGCAGCCGCACTTCCAACGAATACGGCTGCCTTACCCGCAGCGGTGACGACCGGCGGTACCAATGGCAGCAGGAACGCAAAGCGTCCGTCTACATCTACGAAGCTGACGGGGTTTTGGTAAGCGTAGGCATAGGTATTGAGCCCGCCACCCAAGCCGATCGGATCGCTCTGCAGGTAACGGCCTGCCTCCTGCAAGTAATTCCGATGACCATTCCACCAAGTACCCGATTCGCCGTCGTAGTACTGCCCCGGAAACCCGACATTCAATCCACCGATGGTGTCGACGAGCACCGCTCCGCGTCCGAACGCTTCGTTGGCCGCGCGCCATACGACGTTCTTCTGCGCATCGGTGACGACTTCCGGCCGGCCCAGGTGGTCGTTGTGTATGGCATACAACTGCCCATTCCGCACCAGCGCGACGAGCTCGTTACCCAGCCAGATGTAGTCGGTCCAGTGGCCGTTGCGGTCGCTCTCCGCCATCAGGCGGTGGCCGTCGTGGAGGAAGCGCTGGTTGTCGTAGTCCGCCGATGACTTGGCGATGCGCTGATCGAAGGCATCGATGTCGTAGTGGGTCACCGCGCCGTCGCGGTTGTGGCGCGCCACGCGATTCATCGCGTCGTACTCCGCCGAGTGCGATTGGCCGGCGTGCGTCCAGTCTGTGACGTTACCGTTGGCGTCGTGGGTGAACGTGGCGATGGCGGCGCCGTGAGCCGACAGCAGGCGGTTGCTGTTCGATGCCGTGGTGTAGGTCGATCGCGACGTCGCCGTGCGGTTTCCGGTGAGGTCGTAGGCGAAGCCTTCGTCATTCGCCTGCACCAACCTGTTCAACGTGTCGTAGGCGTACGCCTGGCTGCGCGTGGCATCCACGCCGTTGGTGATGCGCGTGATGCGGTCGGCGATGTCGTGCAGGTAGGTCAGGCTGTGTCGCACCTGGGCGGCATCACCCGCGCTGATGCCGGTGATGCGGCCATCGAGGTCGCGTTCGAACTTGCGCCTCAGCCCGTTCCCATCGGTCCAGCCCGACACGAAGCCGGGTGCGTCATGCTCGATCGATGATGCAACCACGCGCTCCACGCCGCCGATCACGGCATGGATCGATGCCACGCGGTCGCCGAGCCAGGTGTAGCGCACGACGGTTCCGCTGGGATGCGTGACGGCGATGCGTCGGCCGTCGGCGTCCGTCGTGTATTGGAGTGTGTCCTCGACGGAATGGACGGTCTGCCGCAGACTCGCCGGGCCGCCGTGCACGGCGTATGCGTATTTCGACAGGAGGGTCGCACCCGGTGGTGTCAGGTTGGCGCTCTGGCACATCCGACCGACGCCGTTGGCGCAGAAGTCGTACCAGTAACGCCGCGACTGCACCGCGTTGCCGACCATCGACAAGCGACCGAGTGCGTCGTATGCATATCCCAATTGGCTGCCGTCGGCGCGCGTCAGCAGCGTCCGCTGCCCGCCTGCGTCGTACTGGAATTGCGTCGTACCGCTGTCGGGGCTGTGCTGCGCCCAGCGTTGGCCGAATCCGTCATGGACGTAGGTGGTCGGCAGGTTGCGCGGGTCAATCACCCGCGTGATGCGGCTTGCTGCGTCGTATTCGATCCGTGTCGTGCCGCCGGCGGCGTCCGTCGATTCCACAAGACGGTCGAGTGCGTCGTACCGGAAGGTGCGCACGCGTCCCGTCGCATCGACCGACGTAACAGGATTGTCGTTCGCGTCGTAGGTCGTCGTGACGTGCTGGCCTGCGTTGCCGAGCGCCACCCGCACGCGGCCCAACTCGTCGTACTCCACGCGGCTGCGACGTGTCACCGTCGCGATGCCGGACGTGATGCGACCGATGTCCGCCACCGTCACCTGGCTATTCGTGTTGTACGTGAATCGTTGGAACTCGGCCGGCGCGCCCGGCCGCTCGGCCACGGCTTCGACAAGCCGGCTCGCGGCGTCGTAGGTGAATCGCGTGCGCACCCCCTCCGGCGTCGAGCGCGTCACGAGGTTGCCGCGATTGTCGTAGGCGAACGTGGTCGTTCGGGCGCTCCCTTCGTGGTAGCGCGTTTCAGTCAGCAGGCGACCGCGCGCGTCGTACGTGCGTTCGACGACGGCACCGTTCGGGTCGATCTCCCTCCCCGGCTGGCCGAAGACGTTGTGCTGCTCCCAACGCACCGTGTGTCCGAGCGCGTTCTCGCGCCGCACGAGGTTGCCCATCGCGTCAAAGGTCTGCGTGATCGCGTCGCCGGTCCCCGCGAGCGGCCCGTCGGTCACCGCGCTCGCCATCAACCCGTTCGGATGGAACGTGTAGCGGTACTCGACGCTGCGCGCCTGGTCCCTGACACCGTGCGGCGACAGGTTCTTCTCGGTGACGCGCGACAGCAGACCGTCATCGCGATAGGCGTAATCGGTTTGCAGCACGCCAGCGAGCGTCATGCGTGTCGTACGCCCGTTCGCGTCCCACTCGTATGTCGTGGTGCGTTCTTCCGGCAGGCCGACGGCTTCCACCTTGCGAAGCAGCAAGCCGGATGCGTCATGGTCGTAGTCGGTGAACGTGCCCGCGAAGTCGGCGGCGAGATCCATGTGCCCGTTGGCGTCGTAGGTGATCTCGCGATAGGCCGAAGCGCACGACGCCGACGCGTGCCCCGCCACCGACAACAGCTTCCCGTCGCGATACGTCGAAGTGGTGCGCTTCCCGAGCGGATTGACGTGCTCGACCTGCAACGTGCCGTCCGCGTGATCCGTGTAGGCGAGCGTGTGGCGGTCGATGCCGGCGGCGTGCTCGGTCAGCGTCGCGCGCCCATGCGCGCCGTAGCCGAACGTGGAGTAGCGCACGCCGTTGAGGCTCTTGCCGAGCAGGCGCTGCTGCTTGCCTGCGTAGTGATAGGTGATGGACGTGCCCGGTGTGCCGGGCTGGGTGACGCTGGCGATGCGCTCGTACGCGTCGTAGGCGTAGTCGTAACGGTTGCCGGCCGGGTCCAGCGCGCGCGTCATCAGAGGGCCGGTCACCGAGTCGGTCCACGTGAAGTGGATCGTCCGGCCGTTGGTGTGCACCACGCGTTCCAGCAGCGGTGTCCAGTGTTGCGCATGCGTGCGGTATTCGAATGTCAGCCCCACGCCGCGGGGATTGCGCTGGCTCGTGATGCGCCTGTGCGCACCGTACGTCTCGATCGTGTTGTCCGATGCGTAGAGGATGTGGCCGCCCTGCCCGTCGGCGACGATGCGCGAACGGCTCCCCGGCCGATCCTCCCACCACGCATGGGATGGCGTCGTTCGATGAACGTATTTGATTCGCGCCCCATCCGGGCGGTGCGCGAAGATCGACTGGCCGTCCTGCGGGACCTCGAGCGCGTAGTCGAAGTTGCTGGCCCATTGCGTGCCGAAGACGCGGCCGACGCCGTTGTGCTGGTTCCACGTGCGGACGAGAGCCAACGCCATCGATCCTGCCGTGGCAAACTCCACCTCGGTCTCGACCTTGTTCCCGGTCGCGGGAATGATCGGATTGCCGACGCTGCCATCACGAGCGTCGCAGGAAGTCGAATCCGGGTCGCCGTCGTTGCCTTCGGTGCCCGCACCGCCCATGTCGTCGCGGACGAGTGGCCGCTGACCGGTAAAGGTGTTGTAGAACGCGTACTCGGCGCGGGCGACCCATTCTGGTCGATAGATGTGAGTCGCTTGGATGGGGACGCTATCGAATTCCTGCAGCGGCCCAGGCGGTGTGGGCGCCGGTGCCGACGTCGGCGTACACACCCGATTTCCGCCCGCATCCGTCCTGCAGTCCTGGTCGGCCTGTGCCGCATGTGCGATATGGGAGACCGCGATCAGTGCAAGTGCCAGCCATCGTCGTTCGAACCGCATCGCTCCGACCCCGTTTGATGGAGCGCGGAGCGTCGCGCATGCAGGCCGCGAGCTGGACGTTCTTTGTCGTTGTCGCTACAGCGAATCGTCTCCGATCGCGGTATCAGCGTCCCGCACGCACCTCGCGCAGCAGCCCGTTGAGCCAGGCCGCGCTGTCCATTTCCGTCCCGCTCGCCAATCGCACGCGATACGGCTTGCCCGTCATCGATGAGCGCGCGCCCAGCTTGTCGATGAATTGCTCCGGCGTCTTGATGCGATTGCCGGCGGCCTTGCGCTTGCGCTGCAGGTGCGCCGCGGCGTCGGCGGCGCTGTATTCGGTGCCGTTGCGGATGAACACGACGCCCTTGGAGTGGCCGACGCGTTCGATCAGCGCGTCGATCTCGGCGGCGGGCGTGCGGGCGACGGTGGTCGTCGCGGCGGGCTGCGCGGCCATCGCGGGCGCGATGGCGGCGAGAAAGACGGCGAGCAGGAGGGTGCGCATGCGTCGAGTCTGCGGGGTCGCGCTCAACGCGCCATGAACATCGGCGCCGTCGGCCGGAAGTCCCGCGGTGCGTAGCCGAAGTCGTTGCGCGCGGGCGCCGAATCGAACACCAGGTCGCTGCGCATCCGCGCGACGGCCGCGGCGTTGAACCCGCCCACCTTCCCCAACGCGCGCGCGCCGAGCAACGCCAGGCCGAACACCGGCGCGGGGACTTCGATCAACCGCGGCGGTGGATCGAGCACCGCGAGCACGCGCGCAACCATGTCGCGATACGGCAACCGTTCGCCACCGGGCAGCGCGTACGACTTGCCGTGCGTGGCGGGCGCATCGCACGCGGCGAACGCCGCGTCGGCCAGGTCGTGCACGTGCACGGGTTCGCGCAAGCCGGTCGCGTTGCGCGGCAGCACGAAGCGATTCCAGCGCAGGGCCAACTCGGCGATGCGCGTCAGCGTGTGATCCCGGCCTGCGCCGTAGACCAGCGTCGGGCGCAGGAGCGTGGCCTGCGCGTTGCGCGCGGCCGCGCCATCGAACACTTGCTGTTCGGCGATGCGCAGGCGTTGCGCGACGTCGCGTTCGCGCTTGTCGGAGGAGCCGCGCTTCACGTCGATGCTCGTCGAACCGAAGGCCACCACGCGCGGGCATTCGACATCGGCCTGCGCGTACCACTGCGCGAACAGATCCAGCGGCCCGCAACTGAAGATCACGTCGAAGTCGTCGGGCATCGATGCGCCGACCGACGGCAGCGTGCCTTCGACCCAATGCAGTCCCGGATGATCGCGATGCGTCTCGCGCGAGACCGCGGTGACGCGCCAACCGTCGTCCTGCAGGCGGTCGACCAGCGGCCAGCCGATCTGCCCGGTTGCGCCGAAGACGAGTGCATGTCGCATCTCAGCGCGCCGGCAACACCGCGCGGAGCCATGCGACGCCGAGCAGCGCGGAGACCACGGAGGCGACGAAGATGCCGAGGACGGATTCTTCGTAGAGGATCGGATCGATGTACGCCAGGGAGGCGATGAACAGGCTCATCGTGAAGCCGATGCCGCACAACAGGCCGAGGCCGAGCATCGCGCGTCCATCCATGCCATCGGGATAGCGCGCCCATTTGAATTTGCGCAGCAGCCATGCCGCGCCGCAGATGCCGATCGGCTTGCCGATGACCAGGCCCACCGCGACGCCGAACGGCAACGCGGCGAGCGCCTGCGACATGTTCAAGTCGCGCAGTTCCAAGCCCGCATTGGCAAACGCGAAGATCGGCAGGATCGCGAACGCGACCCACGGGTGCAACGCATGCTCGAGCGTTTCCAGCGGCGAGTGCTCGATCTCGTCGTCGATCGCGTTGCGCTTGTCGACGTGCGGGATCATCAGTCCGGTGGCGACGCCGGCCAGCGTGGCGTGCACGCCCGACTTCAGTACCAGCACCCACAGCACCGCCCCGAGGATCAGATACGGCGCGAGCGACTTCACGCCCATGCGGTTCATCGCGAACATCCCCATGAGCGCGAGCGCAGCCCCGCCCAGCGCGGCGTACGACATGCCGTGCGAATAGAACACCGCGATGATCACGATGGCGATCAGGTCATCGACGACCGCGATCGTCGACAGCAACAACTTCATGCCCATCGGCACGCGCGACCCGAGCAGCGCGAGCACGCCGAGCGCGAAGGCGATGTCCGTCGCGGTGGGCACGGCCCAGCCGCGCATCGCGGCGGCGTTGTCGTGGTTGAATGCCGCGAAGATCAGCGCGGGGACCACGACGCCGGCCGCCGCGCACACCATCGGCAACACGCGTTGCGCCCGCGTCTGCAGCTGGCCGCCGACCAGTTCGCGCTTGATCTCCAGCGCGACGAGCAGGAAGAAGATGGCCATCAGGCCGTCGTTGATCCACAGCAGCAACGGCTTGTCGATGCCGAACGGGCCGAGCGTCACCGCCGCAGGCATGTCGATGAACGCGCGATACCCCTCCGCGAGCGGTGAGTTCACGCAGACCAGCGCGAGCGCGGCCGCGCAGATCAGCACGATGCCGCCCGCCGCCTCCAGGCGGAAGAATTCGGCGAAGGCCCGCAGCGCGCGCGCCGGCATCAATGCGTGCCCGTCGCGAGCACGAACACGAGCCATGCGACGTACGCCGCGACGAGGATGCCGCCTTCCACGCGGCTGACGCGCAGGTCGCCGCGCAACATCGGATAGAGCGCGACGGCGAAGGCGATCGCCGCCGGCACTTCGAACTTGACGAACGAGGCCGGCACCGCGAGCGCACGGAACGCCGCCATGCCGCCGAGCACCAGCGTGAGGTTGCACAGGCTCGACCCGATGACGTGGCCCGCGACGAGTTCGCCCTGCCCGCGCCGCGCGGCGAGGACCGCCGCGGCGATCTCCGGCAACGCCGTGCCGATGGCGACGGGCACCAGGCCCGTGAGCAACGGCGCCATGCCCATCGATGCGCCGATCAGCGGCGCGGATTGCACGACCCACTTCGCACCGTAGAACAGCACGATCGCGGAGATGACGATGCGCGCGCCGTTGAGCGCGAGGCCGCCGCGCGTTTCGGTGAAGCCTTCGAGGACTGTCTGCACGTCGGCGGTTTCGCGACGCGAACGCGCGACGGCGAATGCGACAACCGCCGCGAACGCGAGCAACAGCAGCATCCCGTCGATGCGCGAGAGCACGCCGTCCAGGCCCATGCCGACGATGGCCAGTGACAGCACGATGAAACACACCAGCAGCGGCGCGAGCACGCGCCAGCGCACGATCAGCGGCGCGGCGATGGCCGCAAGGCCGAGCGTGAGGCCGAAGTTCACGAGGTTGCTGCCGACGGCGTTGCCCAGCGCGAGCGATTGCGCGCCCACGAACGCGGCGCGCGCATTGACCGCGAGTTCGGGAATCGACGTGGCGAATGCCACGAGCACCAGGCCCGTGACGAACGGTGAGAGCCCGTAATGGCGGCCGATGCCGGAGGCGCCTTTCACCACCGAGTCGCCGCCGAGGGCCAGGAACACCAGCCCGAGCAGGAACAGCCCAAAGGTCTCCAGCATCGTCGCGCTCCCGTGCGTTGTCGGCGCGGGGAGTCTAGCGCGAGGGCGCGCCTGTCAGGAGCAACCTTCGACGTAGTCGACCTGCGGCGGGACGCCGATGCGCCAATCCGTCGCTTTGCCGGACGGTTCCACTTCGAAAACGAGAACGCCCTTGCCGCCCTTCGGATCGGGAATGCGCAACACCTTCCCGCCTTCGACGTACTTGTGCGGCATCTCCGTCATTCCGGGATAGAGCGCCTTCAACGCCGACGCCTGCATGCCGACCTTGCCGCCGCCGGGCGCGACGATGTCGGGCGTGCGCACGTCGATGCGGCCGAACTGTCCGGCTTCCATCATGAAGGCCAGGCGATATCCGTCGGGGCGGCGCGGTTCGGGGAACAGGTAGTAGCAACCGTCGTGCGCCTTCGGCATGTCGTCGAGGTCCTTGCCCCACGACTGGCGCACCTGTTCTTCGCTTGCACCCCAATGCGCGGGGCCGAAGCCGGCGAACGTGATCGCGCCCGCGGCGGGCATGACGCCGCCAGGTGCGGCGACAGTGGACGAGGGCATCGGCATGATCACCGTCGACGCGCCGGGCGGCGGGACGTACGTCGACGCGGTTGCGGGCATCGCGGTCGTCGTGGCGGGCGCGGCGGTGGACGGTGCGACGGTGTCGGTCGACGCTGCGTCGCGCTGCGTGCAGGCACCGCACGCGAGAGCGAGCGTGAGGCAGGCGAACATCGGCTTGGCGTGCATGTGCGGGTTCCTTGTCAGGCAACCCGCGCAGCCTAGCGGATCGATGTCAACGCGGCGGCACGAAGCCTTTCTTCAGGCCGGCCCAGCAGGCCTGGTAGTCGCGCTGGCGATGCGCGGCGTCGATGGCCTGTTGCGTCGGGCGGATCACGGCGCGCGTTTCGAACATGAAGGCCATCGTGTCCTTGATGACGTCGGGCTTCGACAGATCGGCGTTGGACGCCTTCTCGAACGTCGCCGCATCCGGCCCGTGCCCGGTCATGCTGTTGTGCAGCGACGCACCGCCGGGTGCGAAGCCTTCGGCCTTCGCGTCGTACACACCGGTCACCAGGCCCATGAATTCGCTGGCGATGTTGCGGTGGAACCACGGCGGGCGGAACGTGTCCTGCGCCACCAGCCAGCGCGGCGGGAACACGACGAAATCCAGGTTCGCCGTGCCGGGCGTGTCGCTCGGCGAGGTGAGCACGGTGAAGATCGACGGATCGGGATGATCGAAGCTGATCGAACCGATGGTGTTGAAGTGGCGCAGGTCGTACTTGCACGGCGCGTAGTTGCCGTGCCACGCGACGACGTCGAGGGGCGAATGGCCGATCGTCGCGCGCCACAGGTGGCCCTGGAACTTCGCGATCAGTTCGAAGTCGCCTTCGCGGTCTTCGTACGCCGCGGTCGGCGTGAGGAAATCGCGCGGATTCGCCAGGCCGTTGCTGCCGATCGGGCCGAGATCCGGCAAGCGCACGAGCGCACCGAAGTTCTCGCACACGTAACCGCGCGATTCGCCGTCCGGCAACGCGACGCGGAAGCGGATGCCGCGCGGGATCAGTGCGATTTCCTGCGGTTCCACGTCGAGGACGCCGAGCTCGGTTTCGATGTGCAGGCGGCCTTGCTGCGGCACGACCAGCAACTCGCCGTCGGCGTCGTAGAAATAGCGGCCGTCCATGTCGCGGTTCGCCGCGTAGAGATGGATGCCGACGCCGTGCTGTGATTCGGCCGACCCGTTGCCCGCCATCGTGAAGAGGCCATCGACGAAATCGACTGCATCGGCCGGCATCGGCAACGGGCTCCAGCGCAACTGGTCCGGCGACACCGGGCCTGCGTTGAAGTCGTTGTGGAACCGCGGCTGCGCGAAGGGCGCGAACGCACCGTGCATCGCTGCCGGGCGAATGCGGTAGAGCCAACTGCGCCGGTTCTCGCGCCGCGGCGCGGTGAACGCCGTGCCGCTCACTTGTTCGGCGTACAACCCGTGCGCCACTTTCTGCGGCGAATTGCGGCCGATCGGCAACGCACCGGCGACGGCTTCCGTCGCGAACTCGTTGGCGAACCCTGATTGGTAACCGGTCGATTCGATCATTGCCCGGCCTTACAGCACGCCGCGACGCATCTGGTCGCGTTCGATGCTTTCGAACAGCGCCTGGAAGTTGCCCTCGCCGAAGCCCTCGTTGCCCTTGCGCTGGATGATCTCGAAGAAGATCGGGCCGATCGCGTTCTGGGTGAAGATCTGCAGGAGCTTGCGCTGCTTGGTTTCCGGGTCGGCGTCGATCAGGATCTTGTTGCGCGCCAAGCGCTGCACGTCTTCGCCGTGGTCGGGCACGCGCTGGTCGATCACGTCGAAGTAGGTCTCCGGCGTGTCGAGGAACTCCACGCCCTGCGCGCGCATCGCTTCCACCGTGTCGTAGATGTTGTCGGTGAAGCAGGCGATGTGCTGGATGCCCTCGCCCTTGTAGGCGTCGAGGTATTCGTTGATCTGCGACTTCGGGTCGCTCGATTCGTTGAGCGGGATGCGCACGATGCCGTCCGGCGCGGTCATCGCCTTCGACACCAAGCCGGTCTTGGCGCCCTTGATGTCGAAGTAGCGGATCTCGCGGAAGTTGAACAGGCGCTCGTAGTAATCCGACCACTGCTGCATGTTGCCGAAATACAGGTTGTGCGTGAGGTGGTCGATGAACGTCAGGCCGAACCCCTTGGGATTCTGGTCGGCGCCCTGCACGGGCAGGAAGTCTTCGTAGATCGAGCCGTTGTCGCCGTACTTGTCGATCAGGTAGAGCATGCAATCGCCGATGCCCTTCACCACCGGTGCGTCGACCGCCTTGGTGTCGGCCTTGTCCGTCGGCGCTTCGCCGCCGTTGGCGATCACCAGCTTGCAGACTTCGTCCGCCGGCTTCCTGAAGCGGATCGCGAAGCCGCACGCGCTCGGGCCGTGTGCCTGCGCGAAGTCGGCGGCGAACGAATCCGGATCCTCGTTGACGAGGAAATTGACACCGCCCTGGCGATACACGGTGATCGGGCGCGTCTTGTGCTGCAGCACGGCGGTGAACCCCATGCGGCGGAAGTAGTCGTGGAGCATCTCCCCCTTGCCGGCGGGCGCGGCGAATTCGACGAACTCGAACCCGTCGATCCCCATCGGGTTCTCGAAGGTGGTGACCGTCATGCCGACGTTGGGCTGGGCGTTCATGGCATTCTTTTCGCGCGAAGGGGAAAGGCGCATTCTACACCCCATAGTTTCAGATGAAACCATACCCCGGGGGATGTTCATGAACGCCGAAACCGACCCGCCCGGCCACGAAGGCCACGACCACGCCGAACTGGACCTCGACCGCTTCCTGCCCTATCGCATGAGCGTGCTGTCCAACCGCATTTCGCAGGCCATCGCGAAGCTGTACCAGGCGCGTTTCGGGTTCGGCATCACCGAATGGCGGGTCATCGCCGTCCTGGGCCGCTACCCCGCCCTGAGCGCGAACGCGGTGGCCGAACGCACGGCGATGGACAAGGTCGCCGTCAGTCGCGCGGTCGCGCACCTGCTGGAACGGCACCTGATCACGCGCGAGATGCACGGCGACGACCGACGCCGGTCGGTGCTCACGCTGAGCGAAGCGGGTTATCGGATCTACGACGAAATCGTGCCGCTCGCATTGGGCCGCGAGCGCAAGTTGCTCGCGACCCTGGATGCCGACGAACGCCGGCAGCTCGAGCGCATCCTCGACAAGCTCGCGAACGAGGGCTTGCCGGCGATGCTGGAGTAGCTACTTCGAGGCTTTCAGGAAGGCCTGCGCCGCATTCCGCCCCGGCGCACCGCTGATCCCCGCGCCGCCGTGCATGCCGTTGCCGCACAGGAACAACGCATCGACCGGCGTGGCGTGGTTCGACCAGCCCGGCAACGGGCGCATGAAGAACATCTGGTCGAGGATCGGCTGGCCGTGGCTGAGATCGCCTTCGGTCAGCGACCACGTGCGTTCCAGGACCTGCGGCGTGATGACACGCGCCTCCTGGATCGTATCCGGCAGCGAAGGAAACTGCTCGGCGAGCGTGTCGACGGCGATGCGCGCCACGTCGGCGGCCGCCGAATCCCAGTCGGCGTTTCGCAATGCGTACGGAGCCGATTGCATGTGGATCGACACGATGCCGCCGCTCGTCGTGACTTCGAGATAGGGGCGCTGCGCGAGCTCGCCGTACTTCGCGGCGTCGTAGGCGCGCTCGAGGTACTTCAAGGTCGGCGCGATGGCGAGCGTGCCCGCCGGCAGGCCGTGCGCACCGCTCGTGCGCAGGTGCACCTTGGCGACGCAGCCGCGCATCTTGATCGACTGCACGTGCCAGACGAATTCGGTCGGCAGTTCCGGCGCGCCGACCAGGCCGAGCAGCGTGCGCTTCGGATCGGCGGCGGAGAACACGGCGCCGGCACGAATCTCCTCGCCGTCGGCCAGGCGCACGCCGACGGCGCGCATCTTCTCCACGAGGATCCGTTCCACATCGGACGAGGTGCGCAATTCACCGCCATTCGCCCTCAACGCAGCGACGAGCGCATGGGTGATGTTCGCGGTGCCGCCTTCGATCGCCCGATGCGCAAGGCCGCCGCGATGCAGCCAGTTGTGCATCAGCGTGTAGCCGGTGCCCGCCGACATCGAGCCCAGCGTGTAGCCGTGGATGCCGACCGCGGCGACCGCGGCCTTCACTTCTTCCGACTCGAACCACTCTTCGGTGAACTCCACCGTCGACATCGACATCATGCGGATGACGCGGAACATGTCCTTGCCGCCGAGGCGGCGCAGCGCCCACGCGAGTTTCGCGAGCGGCCAGCCTGCTTCCCACCCGACGTGCGGCAGGCGCGGCATCGGCGTGCGATAGGCGACATCGAGGAACGCCGCGGCGCGGTCCATGAAGGCGACGAAGTCGGGCCAGCGCTTCGCGTCGTCCTCGGAGAACTGGCGGATCGATTCGCGCGTGGCGGCGGCATCGTGCGTCGACAGCACCAGTCGACGGCCGTCGGGCAGCAGCGAGACGTAGGGCGCCGGCGTGCCCGTCTTCAGCCCGTGCCTGCCCAGGTCCAGGTCGCGCACGATGTCGGGCCGCAGCTGCGCGCCGGCATGCAACGCATCGACCGCGACGCCGCCGATGTCGAACGTCACCAGCTGCCCGCCCGCGTGCGCCATGCGTTCCAGCACGAGCACCTTGCGGCCCGCCTTCGCGAGATAGTTCGCGGCGACCAGGCCGTTGTGGCCGGCGCCGACGATGATCACGTCATGCTTGTTCGCGGTCGTCATCACTTCCAATCCTTGAGCACTTCCTGTGCGGCCAGCTTGCCGGCCGCGCCCATCACGCCACCGCCCGGATGCGCACCCGACGCGCCGAAGTAATAGCCCGGCAGCGGCGTGCGGAAATCGGCCCATTGCGGCGCCGGGCGCAGGAAGAACAATTGGTGCAGCAGCAGTTCGCCGTGGAAGATGTTGCCGCCGGTGATGCCGGCGATGGCCTCGATGTCCTTCGGCGTGATCACCTGCTTGCCGACGATCGCGCGGCGGATGTTCGGCGCGTAGCGCTCGATGGTCGAGATCACGGTCTCGCCGAACGCATCGCGCTTGGCATCGTCCCATCCGCCTTCGATGTCGTACGGCGCGTACTGCACGAAGCACGACATCACGTGGTGGCCGGGCGGCGCCATGTCGCGATCGATCATCGACGGGATGATCATGTCGATGTACGGGTTCTTCGCGAACTGCCCGTACTTGGCCTCGTCGTAGGCGCGCTCGATGTATTCCATGCTCGGGCTGATCGAGATCGCGCCGCGGTGCAGCGGGCCTTCGCCCGGCAGGCACGTGAAGTCGGGCAGTTCGCTCAGGGCGATGTTGACCTTGCCCGACGAACCGCGCACGCGGAACTGCTGGATCTGCTCGACGAACTCGCCCGGCAGGTGCTTGCGTTCGACGAACTGCAGGAAGCTGCGCTTCGGGTCGGCCGCGGAGATGACGACCTTGGCGCGCAACTCGTCGCCGTTCGCCAATGCGACGCCCGCCGCGCGACCGCCCTTCACGATCACCTGCTGCACCGATGCGTTGGTGCGGACCTCGACGCCGAGCGCGCGCGCCGAACTGGCGATCGCCGCCGACACGCCACCGTTGCCGTTCTTCGCGAAGCCCCACGCGCGGAACGCGCCGTCGATCTCGCCCATGTAGTGGTGCAGCAACACGTACGCGGTGCCCGGCGAATGCGGGCCGAGGAACGTGCCGATGATGCCGCTCGCCGACTTGGTGCCCTTGAGCGGATCGAACTCGAACCAATCGTTGAGCAGGTCCGCCGCCGACATCGTCAGCAGCTTGGCGATCTGGTACAGCTCCTTTTCCGACAGGCTCTTCGCGTACTGGCCGACCTTCAGCAGGCCCTGCATGTCGCGCAGGCTCAGCGACGAGGGATCGGGCGGCACCAGGCCGAGGATCGGCTTGATCGCCTTGGCCGCGCGCGCCATCACGCGGCCGTATTCGTCGGAGGCTTCCGCATCGCGAGGCGAATGGCGATACAACTCCTGGCGCGTGAGGTCGTGGTCGTCCCACGCGGCGAGGTAATCGCCGTTGTCCATCGGCGTCACCGTGCTCGGCAACGGGAGGATCTTCAACCCGTGCTTCGGCAACTCGAGGTCGCGGATGATTTCCGGACGCAGCAGGCTCACCACGTAGGAGAACTGGCTGAAGCGGTAGCCGGGGAACGGCTCGGCGGTGACCGCCGCGCCGCCGACGACTTCGCGGCGTTCGAGCACGCAGACCTTCTTGCCCGCGCGCGCGAGGTACGCGGCCGCGATCAGGCCGTTGTGGCCGGCGCCGATGACGATGGCGTCGTACTGGTTGGACGTCATTTCTTCTTCCACTCCGGCTCGTAGAACGGCAGCTTCACCACCTTGCCCGGCGCCTGCAGGCGCTTGTGCTCGACGGTGACTTCCATCGTCAGTTCCGTCCCGGGCGTGTAATGCGGGCGCTGCAGGTGGACGAGCGCGATGTATTTCTTCAGCACGGGCGACCAGGTGCTGGTCGATGCGTACCCGACCTGCGTGTCGCCATGCTTGACGGGCAGGCTGCCGCGCACCGCCATCGCGGGAATCTGCGGCGGCAGGCCGACGGCGGCGAACAACGGTTCCATCCCGGTCCAATCGACCTCGAAGCCCATGAGCTTCCACGCCGATCCTTCGCGCTGTTCGCGTTCGAGCGCGCGGCGGCCGACGAAGTAACCAGGCTTGTCGAGGTGCACCGCCCAGTCCAGGCCCATTTCCAGCGGCGAGGACTTCTGCCCTTCGATCCACGCATGGTTGGCCGCTGTGTAATCGACGTCGATCATGAACAGGCCGGCTTCAACGCGCGCCATGTCCATCGCCAGGATCCCGCACGGCACGATGCCGTAGTCGTGGCCCGCCGCCATCAACGCATCCCACACATGCAACGCATCGGCAACGTCCATCCAGATCTCGTACCCGAGGTCGCCCGTGTAGCCGGTGCGCGAAATGGTGACCTTGCGGCCGTCGAGCGAGTTCTCCATGACGCGGAAGTACTTGAGCTTGTCGAGTGTCTTGCCGCACACCTTGTTGAGCACGGTGCGCGCCTTCGGGCCCTGCAGGCTCAGCGCCCCCATCCGTTCGGTGACTTCGCGGATCGACACGTCGAGGCCGACGGCGTTCATCGACAGCCAGCGCAGCGACGGCTCGGCGGACGTCAGGCGGAAGACGTTCTCGCCCAGCCGCGAAATCGTGCCGTCGTCGAGCAGCTTGCCCTCGTCGTCGCACCATCCGGTGTAGCCGACCTGGCCGACGGACATCTTGGCGATGTCGCGCGGCACGAGCTTGTCGAGCAGGCGCGCGGCGTCGGGGCCTTCGATCATGTACTTCATCAGCGGCGAGACATCGATCAGCGCGACCGCGTCGCGGATCGCCCAGTACTCGCGCTCGACGTGCAGGTCGTAGGAGCCGACGACGATGTGGCCCGCCCAGCGCCGCCAGTTCTGCGGCAGGCTGAGCTTCGACGTCCGCTCATGGAAGGGCGTGTGTTTCAACTGGAACATCGACAGGGATTCCGCTGCTGGATCAGGGGTGTTCGGTCATTTCGCAGGAACTGGTGCGGTGTGCGCGCACGGTGGGCGGCACCACGCTGAAATCGCCGGACAGCGCGTGCATGTACCAGTCGACGAAGCGCTTGGGCGTGTCTTCGAACTCGGGATGCTGCGGGCCGGGCTCGAAGAAGCGCGAATTCACGCCGGCGGCGTTCAACTGCATGATCCTCTTGTCTTCGACCGTGGTGACGTCCCACAGCCAGATCAGCGAGGCCTTGTCGTAGTCGACGCCTTCGACGGCATCGCCGTCGACGAACCACACGATCTCCATGTCCGTCTTGTCCTTCCCGAAGGGGACGTAGCGGAACAGGAGGCAGTGGTCCGGATAGTTGAGCATGTAGGTCAACGGGCCGAGCTGATAGTCGCCCGCGCCACCGTCGTAGCCCTTGAACTCGCCCATCAGCGGCGCGACGGGCGTGCCGTCGCGGCTGCCGGTGAGGTAGCCGTCGAACAGCGCGTAACGGCTGGTGTAGACGCACGCGCCGAAGCCCGGCGCTTCGCGGAACATGCGGTAGACGGCCTTCTCGATGTCGGGCACGCCGGTTTCGCGCTGCGCGCGCTCCCACATGGCGCGATTGATCGGCGCGGCCACTTCTTCACGGTCCTTGAAAGTGTGCAGCTTCGAATACGCGCGGTGCGCGGTCTCGCAGTGATAGCACTCCAGGTAATTGCCGAGTGCGATCTTCCAGTTGGCGTCGACCGAATACGTTTCGCGATGCGCGATCTTTGCCCTGTCCAGGCGATACGGCCCCAACTGCGCGTCGAGCTGCGCCAGGCAGACGTCGTAGTCGTACGCATCGGCGTCGAAGTTGATGAAGATCAGCCCGAAGCGCTCGGCGATGCGCAGCTGCTTGAGGCCGTGGTCTTCCTTGCGGAAATCCGGGACCACGTCCATGTGCCGCGCGCCGCGCAATGCGCCGTCCGTGCCGTACACCCAGCCGTGGTACGGGCACACGAAGGTCTTGCAGTTGCCTTCGCGTTGCTCGCACACGCGGGAACCGCGATGGCGGCAGGAATTGACGAACGCGCGGATCGTGCCGTCGTTGCCGCGCGCGACGATCACCGACTCCTCGGCAATCTCGTACAGGAAGTAATCGCCGGGATTGCGCACCTGGCTCACGTGCCCGGCCCACAGCCAGCTCTTGAAGAACACCGTGTCCAGCTCGCGCTGGTACACGACGTCGGAGCGGTAGAAGTACTGCATCAGGCCGGCGTCGCGGTCGCGCATCTGCACCGCGACGGCCTCGCGCATGCGGGCCTGGTCGTCTTCGCTGTCGGCGATGAAGGGCTGGTGCGTCATGGTGCGATGTTAAGCCACGGCCGCCCTGCGGCGCAGGCGCATGAAGACATAGAGCGGCAGGCCCGCCGCGGCCAGCACCAGCCCGAGCAGGAACGGCTCGTGGCCCAGGCCGACGAAGGCGAAGAGGACGTACGCGGTACCCAGCACGGCCACCGGCAGCATCCCGCGCACGCCGGCCTTGTCGCCGCGGCGCCAGAGCACGGCCAGCGCCAGTGATGCGCACAGGTACAGGGGCAGGTTCGCGGCGGTCACGACATTGGTGATGTAGGTGAAGCTGTCGACGAGCGACTTGCTGTAGGTCATCACCACCATGCCGCTGCCCAGCACACCGGTGACGATCAGCGCGATCGCGGGAGCGCCACGGGCATTGTTGCGCGCCAGCGGCGCAGGCATCACGCCGTTCATCGCCATCGAACGCGTGAGTTCACCCACCAGCAGCGTCCACCCATTCAGCGCGCCCAGGCCGCTGATCACGACGAACAACGCCAGCCATTGGCCCGCGCCCGCGGCGGCGAAGCGTTCCATCACCAGCGCGAACGGCGCGTTCGACTTCGCCAGTTCCGCTTCCGGGATCAGCAGCATCGGCACGGTGGAGACGAGGATGTAGATCACCGCGGTCAGCACGGTGCCGGCGATCGTCGCGCGCGGAATCGTGCGGCCCGGGTCCTGCACGCGCGAGGCGGGCACCGTCGCCGACTCCAGGCCGAGCATCGCGAACAACGCGATCGTCGAGGCCGTGACGACGTGCGGCAGGTCGATCGCCGCGGTCGGCAGGTGCGCGGTGTACGACGCGGGCGCCGTCAGCAGCAACCATACGCCCAGCAGCGCGACGGCCACCATGGGCAGCAGCTTCAGCGCCGTTGTCGCCACCTGCACGCGCCCGCCGGTGCGCACGCCGAACAGATTGATGATCACGAACGTCCACAACAACGCCAGCGCGACCAGCGCCGGGTGCAGCGCGGCCACCGACGGGAACACCGCACCGAGGTAACCGACGACGCCCGTGGCGATCGCCGCGTTGGTGATCCACAGCGATACCCAGTAACACCACATCGCGATGAAGGCCGGGACGTCGCCGAGCGTCGCGCGGATGAATCCGTACGGGCCGTCGGCATTGGGCATCGACCGCGCCAGCCGCGCGAAGACGCTCGCCAGCGCCACGCACCCCAGCACCGTGACGAACCAGCCGATCGTCGCATTGAAGCCGTACGGCGCCAGCGACGCGGGCAACAGGAAGATCCCGATGCCGATGGTGTTGCCCACCACCAGCGCGGTGCACATCCAGAACCCGAGCTTGCGCTCGCCGTCATTCACCATCGTCGTGCTCCGCGGCCGGCGGGCCGCATTCGTCGGGGCCGTCGCAGACCCGTTGGCCATTCTTGATCACCGAGCGCACCTTGCGCAGCACCTCGATGTCGGCGGTGGGGTCGCCGTCGACCGCGATGAGGTCGGCGAACTTGCCGGGCGCGATCGAGCCCAGTTCCTGCTCGCGCCCGAGCAGCCGCGCAGGCTGGATCGTCGCGGACTGGATCGCCTGCATCGGCGTCATGCCGTAGCGGACCATGTAGGCGAACTGCCGCGCGTTGTCGCCGTGCGGGTACACGCCGCTATCGGTGCCGAAGGCGATGTTCACGCCCGCGGCGACCGCCTTGCGGAAGCCCTCGCGCTGCGTGTCGGTGGTTTCGGTGTTCTTGCGCAGGATGTCCTTGGACCAGCCCTGTGCGCGGCCGACGGTGTCGATGAAGTCGCCGTTGTAGATGTCGGCGACCAGCCACGTGCCATGCTGCTTCATCAGCGCGATGGCTTCGTCGTCCATCAGCGAACCGTGTTCGATCGACCGCGCGCCGGCGCGCGTCGCGCGCTTGATGCCTTCGGCGCCGTGCGCGTGCGCGGCGACGAAGCTGTGGCGCTTCGCGGCTTCCTCGACGGCGGCGCGGATCTCCGCCTCGCTGTATTCCGATTGCCCCGGTTCGGTGCCTTCGGCGAGCACGGCGCCGGTGGCGATGACCTTGATGAAGTCCACGCCGTTGTCGAAGAGGAAGTTCACCTTCTTCCTGACTTGTTCCTCGTCGTCGGCGACGCCGAGGCGGAAGACGTCGGGGACGACGGTGCCTTTCGGCAACCCGGTGATTTCACCGCCGCCGCCAGTGACCGTGATGTACGCACCGGCGACGAACATGCGCGGCCCCGGGATCAGGCCGGCGTTGATCGCGTTGCGCAGTTGCACGTCGGACAAGCCGCGATACGTGCCGACGTCGCGCACGGTGGTGAACCCCGCGCGCACGGTGTCCCACGCGTTCTTCGCGCCGATGAACGCGTCGCGTGCCGGATTGCTCTTCAGCGGTGCGCCGGGATCGGCCGACTGCGCCTCGTCCGAGAGATGCGTGTGCATGTCCATCAGGCCGGGCAGCACGGTGTAACGCGACCAGTCGACGACCCTCGCGTGCTTCGCGAGCGCGTCGCTCCAGGGCTCGACCCGCACGACGCGACCGTCTTCGATGACGATGGCACGGTCGGCCACGACGGCGCCGCGGTCGACATCGACCATGCGGCCGGCGTGGACGATCGTGGTTTGTGCGAATGCAGGCGTCGAAAGCGCCAGCGCCAGCACCGTGATGACGAATCCGGTCTTCATCGTTTGGCAGGCTCGTATCGGTTGTACTGCTTCAGCAAGCGCACCAGCGCCACGTGGTCGATGGCCTTCGCATACCGCCCGCCTTCGCCGCGCATGTCCTTCGCGGCGATCATCGCGTTGACGATGGCTTCTTCGGTGGCCTGCACCGTTGCGAGGAAGAGCCGGTCGAGGTCATCGTTGCCGATGAATTTCGCCTCCTTGACCGCCCCGCCCTTCGCCGCATCGGCATTGGCCGTGGAGAACGCGACGAAGATGTCGCCGGACCCGTTGCCCGCGTAGCTGCCCATGCGCGCCAGCCCCATGCCCGCGCGCTTGGCGACGCGGTCGAGCTGGTGCGGCAGCAACGGCGCGTCGGTCGCCACCACGACGATGATCGAACCCGTGTCGCCGCCCGGCACGTCGTGGCCTTCGACCGCGAGCGCCGGATCGGTGTACACGCGGTCGTTGCGCAACTGCTGCCCGACCGGCACGCCGGCGATGCGCAGCGTGTCGCGGATGCCGTAGTTCGCCTGCACGAGTACGCCCACGGTGTACGCGCGCCCATCCTGCTGCACCGTGCGCGACGCCGTGCCGATGCCACATTTGAATTCGTGGCAGATCATGCCGGTGCCGCCGCCGACGTTGCCTTCGGCGACCGGACCGTCGTTCGCCTCGCGCAACGCCTGTGCGACGTGCTCGGGCTTCACGTGGAATCCGTTGATGTCGTTGAGGTGGCCGTCCCAGGTCTCCGCGACGACGGGCAGCGACCACCAGTAGCCGCTCGAATCCGCGCCGCCCGCCTGCACGCGCTGCGCGATCACCGCATCGCGCACGACGCCGACGCTGTGGGTGTTCGTGAGCAACACCGGCCCTTCGAGCTGGCCCGATTCGCTGATCCACGTGGTGCCCGTCATCTCGCCGTTGCCGTTGAGCGCAAACCAACCGCCGAAGACCCAGTTGTCGAACGTCCCGCGCCCGCGCGGCAGGATCGCGGTGACGCCCGTCCGGACCTTGTGGTCGCCCGCGGCATCCGCGATGAGCGTGACCTGGCCGACGGTGACGCCGGCGACGTCGGTGATCGCGTTGCGCGCGCCCGGCGTGCCGTCGAACGGAATGCCGATGTCGCGCGCGCGTTCGCCCGCTTGCGCGGCCGAGGCGACGAACAGGGCCAACGCGAACATGCGCACGGCGATCGTCGGCATCACTCCCCTCCCTTGGCTTTCAGGAACCGCGTGTACCACCCCAGGTTCCGCATCATGCGGTCTTTCAGGTAGCTCGGAACAGTGAGGCCGTGCGATTCGCCGGGGTAGACGACCAACTGCGTGGGCACGTTGCGCGACCGCAGGGCCTGGTACATCTGTTCCGCGCCCAGGCACGGCACGTTCGCATCGTCCTCGCCGCACTGGAACAACGTCGGGGTCACGATGCGATCGCTGTGGAGGAACGGGAAGCTCGCACGGTCGTAGATCTCCCGGTTCGCCCATGGCGTGCCGAGCTCGAGCGTGTATTCGCGGATGTACTGGTCGTGGCCGAACATGCCGTACATGTTCGACGCCCCCGCGCCACTGATCGCGGCCTTGAAGCGCGGATCGCGCGCGATCACCGCGTTGGTGAGGATCGCGCCGTAGCTCCACCCACCGATGCCGAGGCGATCCGGATCGGCGATGCCCATCGCGACGACGTGGTCGACGCCGGCAAGCACGTCGCTGGCATCGACGTTGCCCCAATCGGCGTAGATCGCCTTCGCGAAATCGAACCCGCGGCCCGAGCCGCCGCGTGGATTCAACGCGACGACCGCGAACCCCTGCGCCGCGTACGCCTGCCAATCGGGCATGAATTCGTGGCTGAACTGGTAGACCGGGCCGCCGTGCAACCGCACGATCGTCGGGTAACGACGGCCTTCGACGTAACCGACCGGCTTCACGAGCAGGCCATCGAGGTCGACATCGCCATTGCGATAGTGGAATTCCTCGACCGGGGCGAGCGTGCGTTGCGCGAGGAACGTGTTGTGGTCGGCAAGCGTGCGCAGCCCGCCGTCTTCGACCGCCGAGATGTCGTAAGGCCGCAGCGCCCCGCCGCCCAGCACGACGATGCGGCCGTCGCGCGAGACGTCGAGGTCGTAATCGAAACGCGGACCCGTCGTCAGCGGCGTCACCCTACCGCCCGCGAGGTCGATGCGCGACAGATGCGTCACCTGCGGTTGTTCGACCAGGGCATAAACGCTCTTGCCATCGGCCGACCAGCGCGGCTTGGTGAAGCAGCGGTCGATCGGCGCCGGGAGCGTTTCCGTTCCCGTGGCGACGTCGACAATCGCCAACTGCCATGGCGCGTAGTAGATCCACTTGTCCTCGCCGCTGCGCAGGTACGCGATGCGCGTGCTGTCGGGGCTCCACGTGGGCCGCGTTTCCCAGTACGGATCGAGGTCGGAGCCCGCGAAGGTCGTGAGCTGTCGTTCCTGCGCACCGGCCTTCGGTTCGATCACCCAGATGTCGAAGTTCAGGTGCCGGTCCGGATCGACGCCGCGCTTGGTGACATACGCGAGCAGCTTGCCGTCAGGCGACCAGGCGGGCAGCAGTTCGTCGTGCGCGCCCGGCGTGAGCAGGTCGACCTGTCCCGTCGCGATGTCGAGCACGTACAAGTGCGTGCGGCGATTCCCGAGGTAGCCGACGCCGTCCTCGCGCAGTTGATAGCGCTCGGTGACGATCGGCGGCGGGTTCTTCGGTTCTTTTGCACCGAACGGCCGTTCCGGGTCGCGCGCGATGAAGGCGATGCGCTTGCCGTCGGGCGACCAGACGAAGTCGCTGATGTCCTCGCCGAAGCGCGTGATGCGCCTGGCCTGCCCGCCCTGCGCAGGCATCAGCCACACCTGCGTCTTCGCTTCCTCGCCGCCGCGGTCGGAGAGGAAGGCGATGGACTTGCCGTCGGGCGACCATTGCGGGCGCGACTCGTCCTTCTTCGGCGTGTGCGTGAGTTGCGTGCGTTTGCCGGTGGCGTACTCGACGCGCCAGAGGTCGGATTGGCTCGCGTCGTCCGCGATGTCGGCGGCGGTCGCGGTGTAGACGATCGTGCGGCCGTCGGGCGAGAACGCGGGCTCGGTGAGGTCGACCAGTTGCGACAGGTCGTCCGCGGTGAACGGCGCTTGCGCATGCGCCGAAGCGCTGAGCAATGCGAGCAGCCAGAGCATGCGCATCAGCGGACCCTCCCGCGGAATACGGACTGCGCCTGCCGCAGGTACGCGAGCGTCGCGTCCTTCTCCGCGGCGGTGTTGTAGTCGTCCCGCGCACTGGCCGCTTCGATGACGCGATCGAGCCAGGCGATGAAGTAGTCGGCGTCGGCGCTTGCGTCGGGCGTGGGGCCGTCGATCCAGACAGGGTTGGTCGTCGCGTACGGGTAGAGATCGAGCAGTCGCGGATCGGCGTTGTCGTTCCATGCGCGCAGGAGGAGCCAACCGCCCTGCGGAAGGTCGAGCATGCCCGCACTGTCGAGCTGCATGCGATCGCCGGTGAGGTCGAAGCGCTTCACCACCGCACCGTTGCACACCAGTTCGAGGTGATCGACCGCGACCGGCGAACGCAGCGCGATGCGATATGACGCACGATGCGCACCCTCGATGGTATCGCCGGGTTTGCGTCCCTCGACCTGCAAGCCGAGCATCGGCCCGTTCGTCGCGAATCCGCGGCCCGCTTTCAACGTGGCGAACAGCGTCCCGTCATCGATGCGTCCGCCCGTGTCGAGGAACACGCGGTTCAATCCCACCGGGCCGCGCAACGACGCGTAGTTCGCCATCGTGTCCGACCCCGCGCCCGCAGGCAGTCGAAACCCGAGGTTCATCAGGCGATACCAGACCGACGCAGTGGCCTTGTGGTCGGAGAAGCCGACCACTTCCACGTAATCCACCTTGCCATGCGCGACATCGGCAGGGAGTTGATGCGTGAGCGATGCGTCCTTCGCAGGGTCGGGCACGGTATCGAACGGGTGCACGTACCCCACCAGCCCACCCTGCGCATGCGCGAGATCGGCGACCACGCCGTTATGCGGCCACGGGCTGGCCAGCGCGGTGTGGCGATAGGCCGAGAAATCCGGCGTGACCAGGCGGTCGCGCAGGTTCAGCAACCCCAGGTGTCCCCAGAAGCTCGTGTGGAATTCCTGCGCGTGCGCCACGCGCGGCCGCGTCGCGATGCCGGGCATGCCGAACCACGCGACATCCGGAATACGTTCTTCCTTGTTGACGATCAGGTTCTCGACGACGTCGAGGTCCTCCGCTTGCGCCTGCCATGCCAGATGCGCCGGCGTATTGCGGTAGTGGCCGCCGTAGTTCATGTGGACATGCAGGTCGGCGCTGGTGAATTGGCCGTATTCGTCGGGCAGCGCGTTCGGCACGAGGGCGACATCGACTTTCGCCTCGCGTCCGGCGGCCGCATCGAGCGTGCGATTCCAGAGCTTGTACGCAAACCCATGCTGCACGACGACCTGCGTGGCGCCTGCGGGCACGTCGACCACGCAGCGCGACGCGCAGTGGAAGTAGTGCGCTTCGGTCTTCCGGTGCGCACGGTCGAATCCATCGTCCGCATGCATCCACGCATCGCGCGGCGCATGCGCGCGGTCGTCGCTGCCTTGCACGGACACACGCGCGGGGACGGGCTTGCCCTGTTCGTCGCGGATCTCGAGTGTGAGGCGCGCGGCCGGTGCGAGCGGGCGCAGCGTCTTCGCGCGCAGCACCTGGTGCGCGCCGCCCAGCGGTTCCAGCAAGACCAGCTCGGTGTTGCCGCCCTCGCCCGCATTGCCGATGTACGCGATGCGCTTGCCGTCCGGCGACCAGCGTGCGTTGCGGCGCTCGGTATCGCCGAACGTGAGCGGCAGCGGCGCTGCACCTTGCGGCGTCGTCAGCCAAAGTTGGTGCGTCTGTCGGCCGTGGTAGCTCGAAAACACGATGCGCTTGCCATCGGGTGCGAACTCGGGCCGCATGCTCCAGCTCGTCTCTTCCGACACCAGCTTCCGGCGTTGCGCGGGTGCATCCACCGGCACGATCCACAGATCGCCCGTGCCCCACGCGACTTCCGGGTTGCCGACGTACAGCAGCGACTTGCCATCGGGCGACCAGGCCGGGTTGATCGCGTGGTCGAACGGCGCGTAGTAGTAGCGATCGAGCTTGCTGCGGCGTTCGCCGAGCAGCGGACGCGCGTTGTGCAACCCGGCCGCGTCGATGTCGGCGATGAAGAGATTGAAATGGCCGGTGCCCTGCGTCGACACCCATGCGATGCGCTTGCCGTCGGGCGACAGGCGCGGTTCGACATCGACATCGGCGCCCGAGGTGAGCGCCTGCGTCTTGCCGCTCGCAAGGTCGAGCCGCCACAACGCCATGCCGCGCCCGTCGTAGCGCGTGAACACGACACTGCGGCCGTCGCGCGCCACGTCGGGCTGGTAGTCGTACACGCCTTGCGCGTGCGTGAGCTCGACGGCTTCGTCGTCGGCAGCGCGCTGCCGCCACAACGACCCGCCCATGCTGTACACGAGCGTCTCGCTGTCGGGCAGGAAACCGACGGACGACGGCCCCGTCGTCGGTTGCGGCAGGTACAACTCGCGCCAGTAATAGTTGTGCGGCAGGTCCACCTGCTTCAGCACCGGTTCGCGGCCACCCGCCACGACGGCCAACGGCGCCAGCACGCCGAACACACAGGCGATGCGCATCCCCCCGGTGCGCATCGGCCTCAGGCCCCGGCCAGCGCTTGGTCGAGGCTCGTGCGCAGCAGCCCCATCGCCTCGTCGATCTCCTCGCGCGTGACGTTGAGCGGCGGCATGAAGCGCACCGTGCTCGCGCCGCAGGACAACAGCAGCAATCCGTTGTGGAACGCGCGCGTGACCACCGCATCGCACAGCGCCCGTGCCGGCGTGCGCGCCGCGTCGGCCTCGATCAGCTCCATGCCGATCATCAGGCCCTTGCCGCGCAACTGGCCGATGCACGGGTAGTCGCGGGCCAAGTCGTTCAGCGCGCTCATGAAATGCGCGCCGACCGTGGCCGCGTTACCGACCATCCCGCCTTCGACGAGATCGATTGTCGCGTTCGCCGCGGCGCATGCGATCGGATTGCCGCCGTAGGTGTTGCCGTGCGCGCCGCGCTTCCACTGCGCCATCAGGCGCTTCTTCGCGACCATCGCGCCGATGGGGAGACCGGAGCCCAGTCCCTTCGCGAGCGTCATGATGTCCGGCGATACGCCCCAGTGCTGGCTGGCGAACATGCGCCCGGTGCGGCCAGTGCCCGACTGCACTTCGTCGAAGATCAGCAGGATGCCGTGTTCGTCGCACAGTGCGCGCAGGCCGGCGAGGAAGCCGTCGGGCGGCACGACGTAGCCGCCTTCGCCCTGGATCGGTTCGACCAGGATCGCGGCGACTTCCGACGGCGGCACGCTGCGTTCGAACAACATGCGGATGTAATCGAGCACCGCCACGCCCTGGTCGTCGCCGGCGAACAACGGGCGATAGGGATTCGGATAAGGCACGTGCACCACGCCCGGCATGGTGGCGAAGAAGCCCTTCTGCTGCGTGTACTTGCTCGAGGTGAAGGCGAGCGAGCCCATCGTGCGCCCATGGAAACCGCCGAGGAAGCCGATGAACCGCGAACGCCCGGTGATGTAACGCGCCAGCTTGATCGCCGCTTCGACCGCTTCGGTGCCCGACTGGCACAGGAAGCTCATCGCCGGCTCGCCCATCGGCGCGATGCGCGCAAGACGCTCGCCCAGACCGATCATCTCCTCGTGCCAGTAATCGCTCGAGATGTGCAGGAACTGCGAGGCGGCGCCCTGCACCGCCGCGACGACCTGCGGATGCGCGTGTCCCGTGCTGCACACCGCGATTCCCGCGGCGAAGTCGAGGAACCGATTGCCGTCGACGTCCCACACCTGCGTGCCGCGGCCGTGCGACATCACGAAGGGATAGTCGCGCGGATACGAGGGCGAAATGACCTCGGCGTCGCGCGCGAGCATCGCTTGCGCCTTCGGGCCGGGGAGCGGCATGCGGATGTGGTTCATGTCCATGGCGGTTCCGTTCATGGCGTCGGCAGCACGACGGCGCGTGCGTGGGCGTCGCGGGTACGCGCATGCAAGGCGCGCAGGGTGGTCAGTTCGTGCGAAGTCGGCGGGGCCACTTGCGTGATCACATCTGCCACGGCGAGCGGCCAGCCGACGGCCGCGCGCGCTTCTTCGACGCTCGCGCCTTCGAACAACGCGGTCAGCTGCAACTCGTCGGTTTGCGCGTGTGGCGCGAGGATGCCGAAGTCGGTGATCACCGCGCGCGGGCCGCCGCCCTGCGCGGCGCTGCGGGCGCGTGCGCCGTTGCCGTCGCCGAAGCCGGCCGTCGTGCGGAAGTCGAGCGTTTCGACGAAGCTGCGTGGCGTGGCCTTCAACAGGACGAAGGTCTCGCGCACATGCGCGGCGATCTCCGGCGCGCCGCCCGCGCCGGGCAAGCGCGTCGACGGCGCATCGTACGGGCCGATGACCGTGCTGTTCAGATTGCCGAAGCGATCGATCTGCGCGGCACCGAGGAAGCCGACATCCACGCGCCCGGCCTGCAGGTAGTACGCGAACACGTCCGGCATCGGTACGACAAACGCCGCGGTCTCCGCAAGCTCGCCGTCGCCGATGGACAAGGGCAGCACGTCGGGCTTCGTCCCGATCGTCCCCGATTCGTAGATCAGCACGATGTCCGGCGCATGCGTCAGGCGCGCGAGGTTGCATGCCGCGCTCGGCAAGCCGATGCCCACGAAACACACGCAACCGTCGCGCAACATGCGCGCGGCGGCGATGGTCATCCACTCGTCGCGCGTCGCGGCCGTCATGCGGCCTGCCTGTCGAGGCGCGCGAGGAAGCCCGCGTGGTCGGCGGTGTCGAGCACGTTGCCCTGCATCCACGCGCGGAACGTGTCGCGGTCGCGCGCGATGGCGTCCCAGCGCTGGTAGAACCCGTTGTCGCGCGCGTAGTGGCCCTGCGCGTACGACGGATACGCGCCGCCCGGGCAATGCACCACGGCGGTGACCACCCAGTGCGGCAGCACGATGCCGTTCATCGCGGGCGGCAGGGCATCGACGATTTCCTCGACGGTGACGATCAGTTTCGACGCCGCCATCGCCGCTTCGCGCGCCGCACCGACGATGCCGTGCAGCGCGACGTTGCCCGCGCGATCCGCGCGTTGCGCGTGCAGGATCGTCACGTCGGGATTCAACGCGGGCACCGCCGCCAGGCGCTCGCCGGTGAACGGGCACTCGATGCGGCGGATGCGCGCGTTCGCCTGGTCGAGATCGTTGTCGAGATACCCGCGCAACACGCCGAACGGCAGGCGCGCGGCGCCGGCGCAGAACGCGGCGACCATGCCGGCGTGGCTGTGTTCGTCGAGTTCGAGCGGCCGCGGCCATTGGTGCTCGACCGCGTCGCGCAAGCGATGCAGCGAACCGACGCCGGGATTGCCGCCCCACGAGAACGTCAGCTTGCGCGCACAGCCCATGCCGATGAGCTGGTCGTAGATCAGGTCCGGGGTCATGCGGATCAGGTGCAACTCGCGCTTGCCCTGCCGGATCAATTCGTGCCCTGCGGCGAATGGGATCAGGTGCGTGAAGCCTTCCAGCGCGACGCTCGCGCCGTCGTCGACGTGCGCGGCGATCGCGTCATGGAGCGACGCCGCGTGCACGTGCGTTACTCCACCACCGTGCGCGACTGCTCGCGCAGGTATTGCTGCAGGTAGTAGAACGACGCAATCGCCTTGCCCGTCGAACCCGAACCCTTCCACCCGCCGAAGGGTTGATAGCCGGGCCAGGCCCCCGTCGTCGCGCCCTGCGGGCGATTGGCGTAGGTCACGCCGGCTTCGATGTGGTCCTGGAACCACGGCACTTCGTCGGCGCCACCGTAGAAGCCCGCAGTGAGGCCCATGTCGGTGTCGTTGGCCAGGCGCATCGCATCGTCGCGGTCGCGGTAGCGATGCAGCATCACGATCGGCAAGAACATCTCCTGCTTCCACAACGGGTGCGAGACGTCGGCCTCGGCGAGCACAGGTTCGACGTAATAGCCCTTGCCGCCACCGTTCTCGCGCAACTGCTTGCCGCCGCGCAGCAGGCGCGCGCCTCCGGCTTCGAGGTCGAGCACGTAGCGCGCGTAGTTGGCGTAGGCGCTGGCGTTGACGACGGGCCCGAGCCAATGCTCGCGCTTGCGCGCATCGCCGATGCGGATGGCATCGATCTGTTGCAGGAGTTTCCCGACCAATGCATCGGCCACCGATTCGTGCACGTACAGCCGCGAGAGCGCGGAACATTTCTGCCCGCCCATGCCGAACGCCGAACGCGCGATGCCGGCCGCCGCGCGGTCGAGATCCGCATGCTCGGTGACGATGCAGGGATTCTTGCCGCCCATCTCCGCGATGCACGGCCGCGGGTACGCACCGCCCGCCATCTGCTGCATGAGATTGCGGCCCACCGGCACCGAGCCGGTGAAGGTGATGCCCGCCGTGAGCGGATGCTTGGCGAGTGCGTCACCCGCTTCGCTGCCGCTGCCCGAGAGATAGTTGAACGTGCCCGCCGGGAAGCCGGCGTCGCGTAACACTTCCGCAAGCAGGCGCCCGGACCATGGCGTGTCGGTCGCCGACTTGAAGACCACGGTGTTGCCGGTGACCAGCGCCGCGGCGACCGGCCCGCCCGCGAGCGCGAAGGGGAAATTGAACGGCGCGATCACCACCCACGCGCCGTAGGGCCGCATCACGCTGCGGTTGTGCGAGGCCATGCCTTCGATGGGATCGTCGGGCAAGGGCTTTTCGAAGCCCGCGTGCCGCTCGAAGTCGTCGGCATAGTGGTGGAAGAAGTCCACGGTTTCCTGCGCCTCGCCAAGCGCCTCCATCCGGTTCTTGCCGACTTCCAGCGTCAGGGCGGCGGCGATGTCGTACACGCGCTGCTGCATCAAGTCGCCGGCCTTGCGCAGCAACGCGGCGCGTTGCGCGACGGGCAGCGCGCGCCATTTCGGATACGCGGCGTGCGCGGCCTGCATCGCGGCATCGACGTCGCCGGCATCGGCCAACGGGAACTCGCCGAGGATCACGTCGGTGTCGATCGGCGTGCGCTTGGCGGACCAATGCGCGGGCGCGCGATCCGCGCCATTGACGAACAATGGATGCCGCTGCCCGAACCGTGCTTCGAGGCGCGCGAGCGCGTCTTCGAATTGCACGTGCATTTCGGCCGGCGGGTTGAACATCGTCGCGTAGGTGAGGCGGAAACTCATGGGTGGACCTCGACGGGGGTCGATGCGAAATGGCGTTCGAGCAGGCGATCGAGCAGCGTGAGCGCGTGGTCGAGCGCGTCTTCCTCGATGACCAGCGGCGGCGCGAGCAGGATCAGGTTGCCGCGCGTGGCGAAGGACACCCCTTCGGCCATCGCCTCGTGGACCAGCGCCTTCAGCGCAGGCGGCGTGTGCGGCCACGATGCGAGCGGTGCGCGCGTGTCGCGATCGGCGACGAGTTCGATCACGACGAACAAGCCGTGTCCGCCGCGCACGTCGCCGATGACCTCGTGCCGTTGCTGCAAGCGTTTGGCTTGCGCGAGCAATTGCGCGCCGAGCGTGCGCGAACGTTCGATCAGGTTCTCGTCGGCATACGCCTCCAGCGCCGCGACGCCGGCCGCGCACGCGAGCGGATGGCCGCAATACGTCAGGCCGGTGTAGAGCATTTCGTGTTCGAGGCGCGAGGCGATGGCGTGCGACAGCACGACCGCGCCGAGCGGCACCGCCGCGCCGGTGAGGCCCTTGGCGAGCGTCATCATGTCGGGCGGGCACGTGTCGCGATGCCGCTGCCAGGCGAACCATTCGCCGCAACGGCCGAAGGCGCTCATCACTTCGTCAGCGATCAGGTACACGGCGCGTTGCGCGGTCGCGCGGCGCAACGCCGGCCAGTACGAATCGGGCGCGACGATGCCGTTCGTGCCCGCGTTGGGTTCCATGAGCACGGCGGCCACGCGGTCGACGCCGATTTCGTCGATGCGTCGCGCGACGGCGTCTGCGCCGCGGCGGCCACAGTCGTCCGCGTCCGCACTGTCGAACGGGCACCGATACGCATAGGGCGGCGGAACGTGCGAGACGCCCATCCCCTGCGCATCGACCTGCGCCTGCGTCCGCGAATCCCCCGACAACGCCATCGCCAGGTGCGTGGCGCCGTGGTACGAGCGATCGCGCGCGATGATGGTGCCGCGCGGTTTGCGCGACGCCTGCCGCGCGATCTTGACCGCGTTTTCGTTGGCGTCCGCGCCGCCGAGGGTGAAGAACACCCGGCCGCCTTCGAAGCCGGAACGCTCCAGCAGCATGTCCGCCAACCGCGCCCGCGGCTCCGCGCCCCACGCATTGCTGACGTAACACAGGCGCTGCGCCTGCGCGCGGATCGCCTCGACGAGCTTCGGATGCTGGTGCCCGAGGTTGCTGCATTCGGCCAGGCTGCTCATGTCGAGCACGCGGCGCCCGTCGGACAACCGCAACCATGCGCCTGCGCCACCGACGACCGTCGGCGCGCGCCAGTCGGCCTGGACCGACCAGCTGTGCAACACCGATTGGCGTTCGTCGATCGACATCGCGAACCTCTCCCGGGGGACTCGCATTTGTGCGCTATGCGCACGCAATGTGCGTATTGCGCACCACTCTATGAAGCACTTACCCTCGACGTCAATCCGTCCAAACAGTCGAACGACAGACGCATGGCGAAGTCGGCACGCGCCCAACCGGCCTTCGAGGACAGCCGCGATTATGTCCAGTCCCTCGCCCGCGGACTGGCGGTGTTGCGCGCCTTCGACGCCGAACACACCCGCCTGAGCCTGGCGGAGATCGCGCACCGCGCGTCGACCTCCCGGGCCGCCGCGCGACGCCTGATCATGACGCTCGAGCACCTGGGCTATGTGCGCCTGAGCGGGCGTGAATACGTGCTCAGCCCGAGCGTCCTCGAACTCGGGTTCGGCTACCTGGGTTCGCTCAATCTCACCGACCTCGCGCAGCCGCTGCTGGAAGAACTCGCGCGCACCGTCAACCAGAGCAGCTCGATGGCGGTGCTCGACGGCCAGTCCATCGTCTACGTCGCACGATCGCCCGGCCGCCGGATCATGAGCGTGACGCTCGGCGTCGGCGCGCGGCTACCGGCCTCCACCGCCTCGATGGGCCGCGTGCTGCTCTCGGGGCTGGACGAAGACTCGCTCGACGCCTGGCTGACGCATTGCAAGCCGGCCAAGCTCACTGCGCATACGGTCACGGACGTACGGCGGCTGCGCCGCATCGTCGAAGACGTGCGCCGGCAGGGGCATGCGTGGGTCGAACAGGAACTGGAAATGGGCCTGTGTTCGATCGCCGTCCCCGTGCACAACGGCGACGGGCGCGTGGCCGCGGCGATCAACGTGAGCATGCCGTACTACCCGGACGTCGAACGCGACGCCACGCGCACGATCCTGCCGCAATTGAAACTGACGGCCGCGGCCATCGAAGGCTGCGCGCCATCGCATCGGCTCCCGGCGGTCGCTGCATGAACACCGCGCGCGCCGTCTTTCTCTGCGACGGCGTGCGCACGCCCTTCGGCCGCCACCGCGGCGGCCTGTCGATGGTCCGCACCGACGATCTGGCCGCGCTGCCGCTGCGCTGGTTGCTGGAACGCAATCCACGGCTCGATCCTGCGTCCATCGACGAGGTCCTCCTCGGCTGCGCGAACCAGGCCGGCGAGGACAACCGCAACGTCGCGCGCATGGCCGCCTTGCTCGCGGGCTTGCCCGTCTCCGTGCCCGGCGTGACGGTCAATCGCCTGTGCGCGTCGGGCCTGGAGGCGGTCGGGCAAGCCGCGCGGGCGATCGCACTCGGCGAAGCCGATGTCGTGGTCGCTGGCGGCGTGGAAGGCATGTCGCGCGCGCCGTACGTGATGGCAAAGGCCGATGCGCCGTTCGGGCGCGAACAGACCCTCGAAGACACGACCCTGGGCTGGCGCCTGGTCAATCCCGCAATGCGGGCGCTGCACGGCGTGGAGTCGATGGCGCAGACGGCGGAGATCCTCGCGCGCGAACACGCGATCTCGCGCGAAGACCAGGATGCATTCGCCCTGCGCTCCCAACAGCGCGCGGCGCGGGCCATCGCGAATGGCCGCTTCGCCGATGAACTGATGCCGGTCGGCCAATGCGTCGCCGACGAACAACCGCGCAGCGACACCTCGCGCGAGAAACTCGCGACGCTCGCGCCGCTCCTCGGCCAAGGCGGCACCGTGACCGCGGGCAATGCGTCCGGGCTGAACGACGGCGCATGCGCGCTGTTGTTGGCGTCCGCAGCGGCGGTCGAACGCCACGGACTGACGCCCCGCGCGCGTGTCCTC
>NZ_JRKJ01000005.1 GCF_000770795.1 Lysobacter dokdonensis DS-58
GGCGTCGGCAGCGGCGGCGGCCGTGTCGGCAGCAGCCTGGGCAGCGTCGGCGGCAGCGGCGTCGCCAGTGGCGGCGGCGTTGGTGGCGGCCTGCTGGGCCTCACCGGCGGCTTCGGACGCTTCGGCGGCCGAATCGGCAGCCTGCTGGGAGTTCGTGCACGCGGCCATGGAGAGACCCAGGGCAATGGCGAGCAGAGCCTTATTGATGGACATGATCACTTTCCTCGTCGTAGGGATCGGCAACGCGCTTCTGCGCGCCAATATCAATCTCAACCGGCGGTTGTCGCGTGTCAAGTGGCTTGGCCGGAACCGGTCAGCAATGTCGTTTGCGACTTCACGCAAAACAACGATTGCTTCACGCGATCTCGACAGCGATCGCCGTCGCTTCGCCGCCACCGATGCACAACGCAGCGACGCCACGCTTGCCGCCACGCGCCTTCAACGCGTGCAACAACGTGACGATCAAGCGTGCACCGCTCGCGCCGATCGGATGACCGAGCGCACACGCCCCGCCGTTGACGTTGAGCTTCTCGTGCGGAATTCCGAGTTCGCGCATCGGCGCCATCGCGACGCACGCGAACGCTTCGTTGACTTCGAACAGGTCCACCTCCTCGGCTTTCCAGCCCGCCTTTTTCAACACGTTCGCAATCGCAGTCACCGGCGCGGTGGTGAACCATTCCGGCGCCTGCGAGTGCGTAGCGTGCGCGACGATGCGTGCGAGCGGCGTGAGGCCCCGTTTAACGGCTTCTTCAGACGACATCACGACCGTCGCGGCCGCGCCATCGTTGATCGACGACGAGCTTGCGGCGGTGATCGTGCCGTCCTTCTTGAACGCAGGCTTCAGCGTCGGGATCTTCGCCGGATCGATCTTGCCCGGGCCTTCGTCGGTGTCGATCGTGACATCGCCCTTGCGGCCCGCCACGACGACCGGAACGATTTCATTCTTGAACGCACCCGAGGCGACCGCGCCCTGCGCGCGACGCACGCTCTCGGCGGCGTACGCATCCTGCTCTTCGCGCGTGAACGAATACTTCTCGACGCACGATTCACCGAACACGCCCATCGCCTGCTTGTCGTACGGATTGGTCAGGCCATCCCACGCCATGTGGTCGAGCATTTCGACCGAACCGTACTTCGTGCCGGTGCGCGAGTTGTTGAGCAGGTGCGGTGCGTTGGTCATCGACTCCATGCCGCCGGCGACGACGACATTGGCCGAACCGGCCTTGATCAGGTCGTGCGCGAGCATCACGGCCTTCATGCCCGAACCGCACACCTTGTTGATCGTGGTGGCGCCGGCGCTGGTCGGGATCTTGGCGGCGATGGCGGCCTGGCGGGCGGGGGCCTGGCCGAGTCCGGCCGGCAGCACGCAGCCCATGATCACTTCGTCGACCTGGTCGGGGGCCACACCCGCGTGGTCGAGCGCGCCGGCGATGGCGGCCGCGCCGAGGGTCGGGGTGGGAACGCCGGTGAACTGGCCCAGCAGGGAGCCCATTGCGGTGCGCTTGGCACCGACGATGACGATGTCGGACATGGATCGAGCCTCGGGAGGTCAGGCCGGCAAAGGTGGTGCCGGAACGACCCCGATTCTAGGTCCGAATGTTGCAGTGCCGCAAACGTGTGGCCGGGGGTTCAGGACTTCCCGTCGAACAGCTCCCGCCCGATCAGCATCCGGCGGATTTCGTTGGTGCCCGCGCCGATGGCGTACAGCTTGGCGTCGCGCAGGATCCGGCCGGTGGGGAACTCGTTGATGTAGCCGTTGCCGCCGAGGGCCTGGATGGCTTCCAGCGCGACCTGCACCGCGGCTTCGGTGGCGTGCAGCAGGCACGAGGCCGCATCGATGCGCGAACGATGCCCCGCGTCGAAGTCACGGCCGACCTGGTAGGCGAACCCGCGCGAGGACTGCATCGCCGTGTACATGTCGGCGATCTTGGCCTGCATGATCCCGAAGGTGCCGATGGCCTCGCCGAACTGCTTGCGCTCGCGCACGTAGGGCAGGGCGATGTCCATCGCGGCCTGCATCAAACCGATCGGGCCGCCCGTCAGCACCAGGCGCTCGGTGTTCAGGCCCGACATCAACACCTTGACGCCCTTGTGCACTTCGCCGAGCACGTTCTCCTGCGGGATCTCGCAGTTCTCGAACACGAGCTCGCACGTGTTGGACCCGCGCATGCCGAACTTGTCGAGCTTCTGCGCGGTGGAAAACCCCTTCATGCCCTTCTCGACGAGGAAGGCCGTCATGCACTGGCTGCCCGCGTCCTTGCCGGCGGTGCGCATGTAGACGATCAGCACGTCGGCCTCGGGGCCGTTGGTGATCCACATCTTGTTGCCGTTGGCGACCCAGGTGTCGCCGCGCAATTCGGCCTTGCACGCCATCGAACCGACGACGTCGGAGCCGGCGCCCGGCTCGCTCATGGCGAGCGCACCCTTCCACTCGCCGCTGCACAGCTTCGGCAAATACTTGCGGCGCTGCGCGTCCGTGCCGTTGGCGTAGAGGTTGCTGACGCACAGGTTGGAGTGCGCGCCGTACGACAGACCGACCGAACCCGACGCACGCGAGATCTCTTCCATCGCGACCAGGTGCGCGAGATACCCCATGTCGCTGCCGCCGAACTCGCCCGGCACCGTCAGCCCGAGCAGGCCCATCTCGCCGAGCTTCGGCCACAGGTCCTGCGGGAAGACATTCTCCTCGTCGATCTTCGCCGCACGCGGCGCGATCTCGGAATCGGCGAAACGGCGGACCGCCTCGCGCAGTGCATCGATGTCTTCACCCAAGGGGAACGCGCGCATCTGGAACTCCGGAATCGTGAGGTTCGCACAGCAGAACGGGGCCGAAGCCCCGTCCTGAATTTACAACTTAGTGGCCGCGGATGCGTCCCTGGAAACGCGGCTGCGCGCGGCCCAGCGGAAGCTTGAGCTTGCCGATGGCGCTGATGCGCTCCTCGGCGAGGCGGTCGGCAGCCTTGTAGGTCGGGATGCCGTCGCGCTCGCTGATTTCATAGATGCGCGCGAGGTTGTGGTAGATCGTGCGCATCATGCGCATCGCGCGTTCGCGGTTGTAGCCGTCGATCTCGAGCGACACGTTCATCACGCCGCCCGCGTTGACCGCGTAATCCGGCGCGTAGACGATGCCGCGCTTCTCGACTTCGTCGCCGATCTGCGTGTTGGCCAGCTGGTTGTTGGCCGCGCCGCAGATGACCTTCGCCTTGAGGCGGGGCAGGGTCTGCTCGTTGACGGTGGCGCCCAGCGCGCACGGCGAGTACACGTCCGCCGGCACGTCGTAGATCTCGTCCAGGCCCACTGCTTCGGCGCCGTATTCGCTGACGGCCTTGTCGACGAGCGACTTGTTGATGTCGGTGACGAAGATCTTCGCGCCGCGCTCCTTGAGCAGCTTCACGAACTCCATGCCCACGTGGCCGAGGCCCTGCACGGCGTAGGAGTACTTGCCGACTTCCTCGTCGCCGTACTTCTTGTTGAGCGTGGCCATCAGGCCCTGCAGCGTGCCGTAGGCGGTGAACGGCGAGGGATCGCCCGAGCCACCGTGCACCTGGTGCACGCCGGTGACGTATTCGGTCTCGCGGTACACGTATTCCATGTCGTTGACGTCGATGCCGACGTCTTCGGCCGTGATGTAACGGCCGCCGAGCGATTCGACGAACTGGCCGAACGCACGGAACAGCGCTTCGGACTTGTCCTTCGCCGGGTCGCCGATGATGACGGCCTTGCCGCCGCCGATGTTCAGGCCCGCCACCGCGTTCTTGTACGTCATGCCGCGCGAGAGGCGCAGCACGTCGTTGAGCGCGTCGGCCTCGGTCTTGTACGGCCACATGCGCGTGCCGCCCAGCGCGGGGCCGAGCACGGTGTTGTGGATGGCGATGATGGCCTTCAGGCCCGCATCCTTGTTGTGGCAGAACACGACCTGTTCGTGGCCGTAGGTGTCGAGCGTTTCGAAAATCATCGGGAGCTCCGGTCGAGCCGCCCCACATGCGCGGGCTGCGCAGCGTGGACGACACCGACAAGTCGAGGTAAGTCGTTGAGATTCCTGGAGACTGCGGTCGAAAGGCGCGCATGGGCGCCCTCCGCAGGCGGCGCAGTCTACTCCAATCGTCCGGATCGGTCGTGTGTAGCGGCCGCTACAATCACGGCCAAGACCCGATGGATCGACCGATGCAACCGCAGTCCCTGCAGGCCTGGCAAACCGCCGAGCGCCTGCTGAACGCGCAACAGCTGCCGCAGGCGCGCGCGGCATACACCGCCCTCACCAACGCACCGGACGTCGCGGCGCTGGCGCACCTGCGCCTGTCGCTCATCGCCGGGCGCGAAGGCCGCCTGCGCGAAGCCACCCACCACGCGGTGGCCGCGTGGGAAGCCCGGCAGCCCGAAGCCGACGTGCTGGGCATGATCGCCAAGCGCCTCTTCTCGCTGGGCGAACTCGAGCTGGCCGCCGGCATCGCCACGTACGACGCCGTACTGACCGCCGGCGACCCGGGCCTGCATTTCGAACTCGGCAAGCAGATGTCGGTGGCGATGCTGCCCGGCCACGCGCTGCCCCTGCTGGAACGCGCGCGCGAACTCGGCCTCGACACCGGCCAAGTGCGCTATCTCATCGGTTTGTCGAAGATGCACACCGGCGACATCGACGGCGCGCAACGCGAACTCGAATCCGCGCGCATCGCCGCGCCGGACTTCCCGCAGGCCGCGTGGTCGCTCGCCAAACTGCGCACGTGGACCGACGCCGACAATCACGTCGAACAATTGCGCGCCGATGTCGCACGCATCGGCGAAGACCGCCCGGAGTCGGCGCTGTTCCACTACGCGCTGGCCAAGGAACTCGACGATCTCGGCCGCGCGGATGAAGCCTGGCCCGTGCTCGACACCGCGATGCGCCTGCGCCGCGCGAGCGCGCAATACGACGCGGGTGACGCGCAACAGTTGTTCGCGCACCTCGGCGCGCTGGAAGGCGGCGTGTCCGACCTGGTGAAACGAGACGACGACGCCACGCCGATCTTCATCGTCGGCATGCCGCGCTCGGGCACGACGCTGCTCGAACGCATCCTCGGCGCGCACTCGCAAGTAGCCGACGCCGGCGAGCTGCTCGACTTCACCCGCCAACTGCGCTGGATGGCCGACCGCCAGGGCCCGGCGCAACTCGACCTCGCGCTCGCACGGCAAGCGACGGACATCGACTTCGCCGAACTCGGCCGCCGGTATCTCGACCACACCCGCTGGCGCACGCAGGGCAAGCCGTACTTCACCGACAAGATGCCGGAGAACTTCCTCAACGTCGGCTACATCGCCCGCGCGCTGCCGCACGCGAAGTTCCTGCACGTGATGCGCGACCCGATGGATACGTGCTTCTCGAACCTCAAAGAACACTTCGCCAGCTTCTACGGCCACACGTACGACCAGGTCGAACTGGCGAACTACTACAAGGGCTATCGCCAGTTGATGGCGCATTGGCGGCGCCTGTATCCGGACCGCATCCTGGATGTGCGCTACGGCGAGCTCACCATCGACACCAAGCGCGTCACGGGCGACATCCTCGAGTTCCTGGGTTTGCCGTGGGAAGACGCCGTCCTCTCGCCCGAGAAACGCACCGGCAGCGTGGCGACCGCGAGCACGACGCAGGTGCGCGAAGCGATCCACCAGCACGGCAAGAACAAGTGGCGCAAGTACGAAGCGCAACTTGCGCCGCTGAAAACCGCGCTGGGCTCGTACGGTTACTCAGCGCGCGACTGATTCCAGCGCGCGCTTGAGCGAAGCCAGGCGCGCGCTGATTTCATCGGCATCGATCACCCCGTAACCGAACACCACCGCCGGCTCCGCCAACGGCGCCATCGCGTACTCCGCGATCGACTGCGCCCCGGGCGCATGCTCGCGCATCAATCGGAAGAATCGATCCGCGCCACCGGGGTCGCGCAACCGCGCCGCCGTATGCATCCCGGCCTCCGACGGAATCGGATCCAGCCACCGGTCCATCGCCTCCAGCCCCGCGAACAACGCCGCGCGCCGCTCCGCGTAAATCCCGCGCATCTTCCGCACGTGCCGGGCCATGTGTCCATCGCGAATGAAGGCCGCCAGCACCGATTGCGTGATCGCATCGCTGTGCGAATCCACGCACTGCTTGACCTGCGCCAGCGGCGCGCGCGCCCACGGCGGCGCCACGATGAAGCCCTTGCGCAACGCCGGGAACAGACTCTTCGAGAACGTGCCGACGTAGAACACGATCCCGTCGCGATCCAGTGTCTGCAGCGCATCCAGCGGCCGTCCACCGAAGCGGAACTCGCCGTCGTAGTCATCCTCGATGATCACCGCGTTGCGCGACCGCGCGTAATCCAGCAATGCCATCCGCCGCCGCAACGACAACGCCGCGCCTGTTGGCGATTGGTGCGAGGGGGTGACCATCACGATGTCGACGTCGTTGTCGCCCAGGCATTCGACGCACAACCCCTCGTCGTCGACGCGCATCGGCACCAGTTCCGCGCCGACCGCCGCGAACGCCGCACGCAATGACGGATACCCCGGATTCTCCACCGCGACCCGCGTCTTCCCCGGCGTCACCAACAACCGCGCCAGCAGATCGAACGCCTGCTGCGCACCGGACGTCACGATCACATCGTCCGCCGTACACGCCACCGCCCGCGCGAACGCCACGTGCTGCGCGATCGCCGCGCGCAACGGTGGCAAGCCTTCCGACGGCGCGTAACGGAACGGTTGCTTCGAAAACGCCTGCAACGTCTGCGCCGTCAATCGCCGCCACAACGCATGCGGGAAATGCCGATGGTCGCCGACGCCCAGGCGAAAACTGCGCTCCGGCAATTCGCGCGTCGCCATCGATGGCATGAACGGCGTGCGCCAGAACGGCGCGAGCCGCGCATCCTCCACCGGCAACGGCGCATCGGGCTTGCGCATCGCACGCCCGCGCACGTCGGCGACGACCGCCTTCGCACCGCGACGCGGCATCACGTAACCCTCGGCGACCAGCAAGTCGTAAGCGGTCACGACCGTGTTGCGCGCCACCTTCAATTCGATGGACAGCGTGCGCGACGAGGGCAGGGCGGCGCCGGCGGCCAGGCGGCCGTCGAGGATCGCCGCCCGCAACTGCTGGTGCAGCGAGCCCGCCAAGTGGCCCGCAGCCCCGGTCAGATCGGGCGCGAAGGGGAGAACTGGTTCCATGAAGTCTCTCCGAAGTGGTCCGGACGCTGGGCCAGATTGCCGCCACCCTACACCCACGGACACCCATCGGAGGACTCGATGCTCGACCTGTACTTCGCCCGCTCCCCCAACGGCATGAAGCTGGTGCTGTTCATGGAAGAACTCGCGCAGCTTGGCGGCCCGATGCCCGCGCACCGCTGGCACCTCATGCGCCTGTCGGCCGGCGAGCAACACACGCCCGCGTTCCTGACGATCTCGCCGAACAACAAGATCCCCGCGATCGTCGACCACGCGCCCGCCGACGGCGGCCCGCCGCTGCCGATCTTCGAATCGGCCGTGATCCTGGAATACCTCGCCGACAAGACCGGCCAGCTGTTGTCGTGCGACCCGCGCACGCGCATCGAAACGATGCAGTGGGTGGTGTGGCAAGCCGCTGGCCTCGGGCCGATGGCCGGGCAATCCGGCTGGTTCCGCACGCACGCGCAGCAACGCGATGCGTATGCGATGGAACGCTACACGAAGGAAACGCACCGCCTGTACGGCGTGCTGGATCGCCGCCTGGAAGGCCGCGAATTCATCGCAGGCGATGCGTACTCGATCGCCGACATCGCGACCTGGCCGTGGATCGTCTCGCACGCCGGCCACGGCCAATCGCTCGATGACTTCCCGAACGTCCAGCGCTGGTACGAAGCGATTCGCGCACGCCCCGCGACGCAACGCGCCTTCGCCGATTACGTCGACGTGTACGCCACCCCGAAGTTCTCATTGGAAGAGGCCCTCGCATGACACCCTGGATCTGCGCCACGTGCGCAACGCAGTACGCCCCGAGCCACGAACCCCCGTCGAGTTGCCCCGTCTGCGAAGACGACCGCCAATACGTCGACTGGGCCGGCCAACGCTGGACCACGCTCGCCGAGCTCCAACGCAAATACCCGGTGCGCATCGGGGAAGACGCGGGCCTGCTCGCCATCGACATCCCCGGCTTCGCCATCCCGCAACGCCTGCTGCACCTGAAAACCGACGGCGGCAACATCCTGTGGGAATCGCTCGGCATCGTGACCGACGAAGCCGTGGCCGCATTGCAGGCGAATGGCGGCGTCGACTGCATCGTCGTCTCGCACCCGCATTTCTATTCCTCGATGATCGAATGGAGCGAAGCGCTCGGCGGCGTCGGCATCCTGCTGCACGACGCCGACCGCGAATGGGTGCGCCGCCCATCGCCCAACGTGAAGTACTGGCGCGGCGACACGCTGTCGCTCTCCAACGACGTCACCCTGATCAACGTTGCTGGCCACTTCCCCGGCAGCACCGCACTGCACTGGAAGAACGGCCCGCGCGGCCAGACGTTGTTCCCCGGCGACGCGCCGCACGTCGGGCAAGACCGCAAATCCGTCAGTTTCATGCACAGCGTGCCGAACTTCACCCCGATGAAACCCTCGGCCGTGCGCCGCATGCGCGAGCTGCTCGCCCCGTACGACTACGACGACGTGTACGGCTTCTCCTGGGGCCGCAACATCCTCGGCAACGGACGCGCGGCGGTGGAGGCCTCCTTCGACCGATTCCTGCAACAGGTGGCCGCATGAACGCCTTCCTGCACGACGCACTGCGCGGCGCGCTCCCCTCGCGCGCCGTGGCCACCGCCGACCTCCCGTGGGTGCCTGCGGACGAACCCGGCAAATGGGCCAAGCCCTTGCGCTTCCTCGGCGACCGCGGCTTCGTCGAACTCCTGCGCATGGCCCCCGGCACCGTGATGCCGCTGCACCGCCACACCGGCGAAGTACACGTCCACCAACTCACCGGCCAACGCCAGTTGTGCACCGGCGAAATCCTCGGCCCCGGCGACTATGTGCACGAACCGGCGGGCCATGTGGACTGGTGGAAGATCGTCGGCGACGAAGACTGCATCGCCTTCGTCGTGGTGATGGGTGACGTCGAATTCATCGGCCCCGGCGGCGAGGTGCGCGCGGTGGCCAACGCGCAAACCCAACGCGCCGACTACAAGCGCTACTGCGAGTCCCAGCGCGTCCCGATGAAAGACCTGGACGCATAGCACCCCCTCCCCCGCAGGCAGGAGGGCTGGGGAGGGGCCGGGCTCCCCCGACGGCCTTTAACTCCCCCGGCGCTACAATCCGGAATTCGTCGAATCCGTATTGAGCCGCCGCCCCATGAGCACCCCCGCGACCGAAGCCACCGCGCCGACCCCGCTGACCGAGACCAGCCCGCTGCGGTTCGTCACCGCCGCCAGCCTGTTCGACGGCCACGACGCCGCGATCAACATCATGCGGCGCCTGATCCAGGGGCAGGGCGCGGAGGTCATCCACCTCGGGCACAACCGCTCGGTGGAGGACGTGGTGCGCGCCGCGTTGCAGGAAGACGCCGACGCCATCGCGCTGTCGTCCTACCAGGGCGGCCACGTCGAATACTTCAAGTACATGGTGGACATGCTGCGCGAGCGCGGCGCCTCGCACATCCGCGTGTTCGGCGGTGGCGGCGGCACGATCACGCCGGAGGAAATCCGCGAGCTGCAGGACTACGGCGTCGAGCGCATCTACCACCCCAACGACGGCATGCACATGGGCCTCGTTGCGATGATCGAAGACGTGGTGCGCCGCGCGACCTCCGCGCGCCAGCCCGTCGAGAAGCCGCATCAGGTTGACCTGTCGAACGAGATCGCCATCGGCGCGATGCTCAGCGCCATCGAAGAAAGCGCGCTCGACGAGTCCGAACTCGCCCACCTGCGCAAGCAATGGCACCTGGCCGGCGGCAAGACGCCCGTCATCGGCATCACCGGCACCGGCGGCGCCGGCAAGTCGTCGGTCACTGACGAACTCCTCAACCGCTTCCTCGCGTCGTTCCCCGAAATGCGCATGGCGGTGATCTCCGTCGACCCCACCCGCCGCCGCACCGGTGGCGCGCTGCTGGGCGACCGCATCCGCATGAATTCGCTGCGCAGCAAGCGCGTCTTCATGCGCTCGATGGCCACGCGCCGCCAACACATGGCGACCAACGTGGTGCTGAAGGACTGCATCGCGTTCCTGAAGTCCCTCGGCTACGACATGGTGATCGTCGAAACCGCGGGCATCGGCCAGTCCGACTCGGAGATCGTCGACCTCGTCGACTTCCCGATGTACGTCATGACCAGCGACTTCGGCGCCCCGAGCCAGCTGGAAAAGATCGACATGCTCGACTACGCCGAACTGGTGGTGCTCAACAAGTTCGACAAGCGCGGCGCCGAAGACGCCCTGCGCGACGTGCGCAAACAGTGGAAGCGCAACCGCGTGGCCTTCCAGACGAAGGACGAAGACGTCCCCGTCTACCCGACCATCGCCAGCCAGTTCAACGACCCCGGCATCAGCTGGATGTTCGCCAACCTCACGCGCCTGCTGCGCGAGAAGCTGCAACTGCCGGCGGAAAAGTGGACGCCGGAGATCGACACGTCGTTGAAGGAACCGCGCGCCACCGTGCTGATCCCCGGCGCCCGCGTGCGTTACCTCGCGGAGATTGCGGAGCAGGGCAGGAGCATCAACACGCGCATCGAATCGCAGTCGGAGATCGCCGACCGCGCGCAGGCGTATTGGCAATCGCTGCAGGCGCTCGACGATGCGAAGTTGCCGAAGGCGTTGGACCTGTACACCGGCGATGACGCGATGGAAGGCGACAAGACGCTCGCCACGCTCCGCCAGCGTTACCAGGACGCCATCCACTCACTGGACAGCGAAGCCCTCAAGCTCCTGCGCGAATGGCCCGCCCGCCTGAAGTCGATCACCGACGACGTCAACGAATACAAAGTCCGCGACAAGGTGATCCGCGTCGACAACTACCGCGAATCCCTCAGCCACCAGAAGATCCCGAAGATCGCCGCCCCCACCTACAAAAGCTGGGGCGAACTCCTGACCTTCCTGCAGAAAGAAAACCTGCCGGGCTACTACCCGTACACCGGCGGCGTGTATCCCTATCGCCGCACCGGCGAAGACCCCATCCGCATGTTCGCCGGCGAAGGCACGCCCGAACGCACCAACCGGCGCTTCCACTACTTGAGCGTCGGCCAGCCCGCCGCGCGCCTGTCCACCGCGTTCGACTCGGTCACGCTGTACGGCGAAGACCCCGCCGTACGCCCGGACATCTACGGCAAGATCGGCAACTCGGGCGTCAACATCGCCACGCTCGACGACATGAAGAAGCTGTACTCCGGCTTCGACCTGTGCGCGCCGACCACGTCGGTTTCGATGACGATCAACGGCCCCGCGCCGATCATCCTCGCGATGTTCATGAACACCGCGATCGACCAGCAAGTTGAGAAGTATTTGCGTGCCGACCAAACCCGTTGGGACGAAGCGCACGACAAGATCGAAAAGATGTTCGAAGGCCGCAAGCGCCCCGAATACAGCGGCATGCTGCCCGAAACCAACGATGGCCTGGGCCTCGGCCTGCTGGGCGTGACCGGCGACCAGGTGATCGACGCTGAAACGTACGCGCGCATCAAGGAAGACACGCTCAAGACCGTGCGCGGCACCGTGCAGGCCGACATCCTGAAGGAAGACCAGGCGCAGAACACGTGCATCTTCAGCACCGAATTCGCGCTGCGCATGATGGGCGACATCCAGCAGTACTTCGTCGACCAGCAGGTGCGCAACTTCTACAGCGTGTCGATCTCGGGCTACCACATCGCCGAAGCCGGCGCGAACCCGATCTCGCAGCTCGCCTTCACCCTGAGCAACGGCTTCACCATCGTCGAGTACTACCTCGCGCGCGGCATGAAGATCGACGACTTCGCCCCCAACCTGTCGTTCTTCTTCAGCAACGGAATGGACCCCGAATACACCGTCATCGGCCGCGTCGCCCGCCGCATCTGGGCCCGCGCCATGCGCGAACGCTACGGCGCCGGCCCGCGCTCGCAAATGATGAAGTACCACATCCAAACGAGCGGCCGCAGCCTGCACGCGCAGGAAATCCAGTTCAACGACATCCGCACCACGCTGCAGGCCCTGTACGCACTGTTCGACAACTGCAACAGCCTGCACACCAACGCCTACGACGAAGCGATCACCACGCCCACGGAAGAAAGCGTCCGCCGCGCCGTGGCGATCCAGATGATCATCAACAAGGAACTGGGCCTCAACTTCAACGAAAACCCCTGGCAGGGCAGCTTCATCGTCGACAAGCTCACCGACATCGTCGAAGAAGCCGTCTACAAGGAATTCGAAGCGATCAGCGAACGCGGCGGCGTCCTCGGCGCCATGGACACCATGTACCAACGCGGCAAGATCCAGGAAGAAAGCCTGTACTACGAACACAAGAAACATGACGGCTCGCTACCGCTGATCGGCGTGAACACCTTCCTGCCGAAGGATCATGGCGGGGATATCGTTACGGAGATCGAGCTCATTCGATCGACCGAAGGCGAGAAGGGGCAGCAGATCGAGAACGTGGGGAACTACCAGCAGCTGCGGAATGGGGAGAAGGGGTTGGCGTTCTTGCAGAAGACTGCGCGAGAGAGGCAGAACGTGTTTGCGTCTTTGATGGAGGCGGTGAAGACGCATTCGCTGGGGCAGATTAGCCATGCGTTGTATGACGTGGGTGGGGAGTACCGCCGCAACATGTGATTGCTTTGCTCCCTCCCCTGCAAAGCAGGGGAGGGCCGGGGGGCTAGCACTTAGCGAGAACTCCAGCCATGCCTACACGGACGATTCAACCGCATACTCCGTGAACGTCTCCCGCGGAAGCGGCAGCGTATTCGGCGCCTCTGATCGGCATTGGGCGCATAGCGTGCTCGCCTTCGCCTTCGGCGTCCGTCTTGACGCGCCATATGCAGCGAGTGCGCGTTTGGCCTTGGAGGCCCCGGCAAGCGCCGAATCAACCGGCGGCTGTTTTATGAAAGTCGGTGCGAGCGATATCACGACGATGAGGCGAAGATCTGAGAGGCGATAAAGAGTCGTCGTAAACTTACACGTTTGCGGAGCGTTGCCAGCCGCATAGTAAAAAGCGATCGAGTGAATATCGGTCACTACCCATTTGGCCGTTCGACTTTCGTTGTACCGTTCTCCCGGGAATCTTGGCGCGAGCTATATCTGGCCGAAGTTGAAGGGTTGTTTACAGTCCCTTCAGCGCTCTGTGTCGGATGAGTGCTTACGCGGGCGAAATCAGCGGGGGAATGGGGAATGGATTTTTCAGCGATCGAAAGCTGGTCCAGCATTGAAGCCGGCCATTTGTTCTATGCGTACAGGAAAGCAAAATCCGACTGCTTTTATGACCGTACGCCGGATAGTGCTGAGCGCTTTGTTCGGTATGAGGAGGATCTCGCGCGGAACTTGTCCTCGCTCTTCGAACGGCTGCGTGCTGGTCAGGTTCTGAATGTGCTCGGTGTTTCGCACGACAGCGTTCGAGTCGTCGCAAAAAAGCTTTCGGTTGAATCACGAACGACTCAATTGGAACAAGAGGATAAAGAGTCTCTCGTCGAGCCAACTCCCGGTCATGCATTCTTTTCCGACGCAGATCGCGCATTCGCTCGGATGCTGCGCCACTCCAAGGTTGTGCCAGAGTTTAGATTAATCGGCGACTTCAACGTTGATATCCATGTGCTGTCTGCACTCTGGATTGCCACGGTCGGAGACAAGCTAGATAAGGCGCTGCGACCCTCCGCATACGGAGCGCGATTGAGGCGAACTCGCCCGGAACCGGGGGCCCGCGACGGCGAGGTCGGCAATTTTCACACCGAAGCGCTAGGGTCCTTCCAGCCTTACTTCATGCCCTACAAGCGATGGCGAGAGGGAGGGCTCGCTGCAATTCGCAGCGAACTGAAAGCTGAACGCCAAGTTGTTGCCATGTCTCTCGACCTGGCGAACTACTATCACCAGATTGATCCAGCATTTCTCGGAGACCCGAAGTTTTTTTCCTCTTTAGGAGTGGAGCTGACGCCTTGGGAATCCCAGTTCAACGCGGACTTTGTTCAATTTCTACTGAACTGGTCATCTGTCGCGGCGGGGCGGCTTATGGAGCTTGGCGCGACGATCATGAGCGGCAAGGCCGGGATTCCCATTGGAATTGCCGCGACGCGAGTTATTTCGAACGCGCTGCTGGCGGAATTAGACGCTGATATTGAAACTGGCGTGGCGCCTGTCTATTACGGCCGGTACGTTGACGACATTTTTCTAGTGCTAAGAGATCCCGGGCATCTTCTCGACGCGGGTGATGTCTTGCGCTACATAGCGAATCGAACAACCAGCTTTCCGCGCGACTTTGGCGCCGGTGCGATTCAACTGCAGCTTCGCGGTGGGTATCAGGGCGAATCCATACTTGCGTTGCAGCAAAGCAAGCAAAAGGCTTTTTTTCTTACCGGTAGAGCAGGGCTCGACCTGCTCGATAGCATCGAGGCGCAAATACGAAGTGTGTCAAGCGAGAGGCGTCTAATGCCGTCTCCTGACAAATTGAGCTCGATGGCGTCGGCGAAGGTCCTGAGCGCAGCGGCTAGCGGTGGTGAAGAGGCCGACACTCTTCGTCGTGCGGATGGTCTATCAGTTCGGCGCTTGAGTTGGGCATTGCAGTTACGCGCCGTCGAGATACTTGCTCGCGACCTTAAGCACCAGGATTGGAAGAAGGAGCGGGAAGAATTCTACCGATTCTCAAGAAGCCATATTCTTCGCGCGGACAAGATTCTTGATCACTTCGATTACTTGGCCCGTCTATTGTCGCTCGCAGTTGCGATGACCGATTGGTCGGAGGCAAAGCAGCTGTACGATGCTGCGGTTTTCGCGCTTAAAGAATTGCAAGGCAAGACGCACGGAGAGGCTCGTGTAAATGGCATCGATAGCGCCAGTTTGCCAGGGCTATGGACCGGCATATTTGAAACGTTGGCGGATTTTGCTCGCGACGCAATCTTGAGTTCGATTCGCTGGAATACCGTGACATGTACTCCACATGTGCTCCCGCCGGTTGCAATCAAGCTGTGCCGAGAGCTGGGATTGAGCGGCGATTCTGAAATTGAAGCGCGGGCTCTCGCCTATCGGGAAGCCGATCTCGCCAAAACGCCTTACAAGCAGCACATCCGGATAGCTGCAGCGCGACATCGCCCTGCCATCGATGGCGAAGGCATGGTAACTGCAGAGTACGCCCACCTGTCTGATCTTCTGGACTTCTTGAACAAGTGCGAAGAGACACCGAACTCGATCGCAGCAGCCAGAGTAAACGAGCGATTGCGAGGTATGGCGAACGGCGTGGCCTCGCTCTTGCCGTACGTATTTCCAACGCGTCCGTATTCGACTCAGGAAATATCTTTGTTCTTGCCGGAGCATTGCGTTCTAGGCGATGAGCAGGAGAGCGCTAGAAATTGGGCTAGATTTACTCGCGCTGTTCGTGGGTCGTGGGTCTGGGGTGTCACGTCGGCCTCGAGTCGAGTTAGGTCTGCCGGCTTCGCCGGAAATAAGGATCGAGACGTCGCCTACCTCGGAGACGGCGAGACCGACAAGCCAATTCATCTTGGTATCAGTAGTCTCTTGACTGAGGACAGTACTTGGAGCTTAGGTGCTGCCGGTAAGCCAGATGTGAGTCGAGAGCGCTACGCACGGATTGAGTGCATTGTTAACCAAGCAATCCAAGCCAAGCCTCGGCCAACCTATCTCTTGCTCCCAGAGTTGTCGCTTCCGGATCGTTGGATCGATACGGTTGCCGGAATGTTGTCGAACGCTGGCATCGGCCTGATTGCGGGGCTTGACTATCAAATTTCCAAGGAAGGAAGTATCCATAGTTCCGCGGTGTTGGTGTTGTCAGACACTCGCCTCGGGTACCCAGCTTCCGTCGAAATTCGACAGGTCAAATCGCTGCCTGCGCCGGGCGAGGATAAGAACTTGCAAAAGGATTTTGGGCTGAATTGGACTGAGTTGCCCCTGAACAAGCCGGTTTACGTACACAGGGGGCTAGCGTTTGGGGTGCTTGTCTGCTCAGAGCTGCAAAATGTTAGTCACAGACTGCAATTTCAGGGGGACGTAGATTGTTTGATGGTTCTGTCGTGGAATCCGGACATCGAGACGTTCTCGGCTCTAGTCGAGTCTGCGAGCTTGGACGTGCATGCAAGCATCGCCCTCGTAAACAATCGACGATATGGCGACAGTCGAGTGCGCGTTCCTGCAAAGAAGGCTCACCTAAGAGATGTTTGCAGGCTCAGGGGCGGCAAGAACGAGCATCTTGTGGTTGTCGAACTGCAAGTTGATGACCTGAGGTCCTTTCAGAGTCGTGCCAATAGGTGGCCTGAGGAGAGCGATCCGTTCAAGCCTGTTCCAGAGTCATTTGAGATCGCACCCTACCGCTGGCGCGTGCCGAAATAGCAGGGCGTTCGTTCGTTTGTGGCAAAGTGGATTTGGAAAATTCGTATCGACATTGCGTCACGCCCTGCTTGAGATCGGCAGGTCAAGTGCGAATGATGCACGAGGAGTTTAGAAGCTCTCACTAGCAAGCATCCCAGTCAGTTGGCGTGTCACTTCCTCGCTCCTCCGAGGCGGCTCACGATCTCTCTGCGTCGGGAGGGTGGCTAATACAAAACCGCGCAAGCGGAAATACGCCCACCGGCTAGTGCGGCTTCTAACCTCCCGACACCCTTGCGTCGCACCCCGCGACGCAAGCTTCCCCACTCGGAGGTCGATCATGCGCAACAAGTCCCCGCGCGCCCGCGCTGCGTCCGCGTCTCTCGATATCATCCTTCCGCTCGCCTCGAAGCTCTCCCTCGTCCAGATGCGCGATCACCTGCGCTTGCTGGCGGGGCTCATCGATCACCCCGGTGAAGCCGCCGAGGCCGCCGCCAGGTTCACGCCCGATTCGATGGCGTGGTGCCTGACGCGCATGGCGCAGGATCTCGACGACGTCATCGTCGCCGCACACCCGAAGTTGAACTGACCGCCAGTCGCTGGTCGACGGCATCGCCTCCTACCACGAAGGGAGGCGTCGCCGCTCGTCGGTTCTGCCCGATGGTGTATCTGCACCAAGTGGCAATAGCTCGCGCGTTTGCGGCGTGAGAAGACTTCTGCACACTTCAATGCAGGAGCGGTTCCGTGTCGCAGAATCTCGTTTCGATCACCATCACGCCCGAGCAGCAGGCCACTGTCCTGCAAGCGCTGGCCCAGATCGAGGCCGTGCTGAAGGACCTGATTACCTTGGCGCCGCCACAGCGCAAGAAGATGAAGTACATGGGCAGCAAGTCCGTCGACTTCACCCGCACCACCATCCGCACCGCCAGCAGCAACCCGGACGTCCTGCCGCCCAACCTGGACATCGCCGGCGCGGAAGCCGACGTCGCCGCCCTCGACATGCTGCTTCCCATCATGGAGCGCGTGAGCCAGTTGAGCCAACGGATCGATGACACCGTGGCAGCGCTCGGCAGCGACTCCTTCGCCACGGCTCGCAAGGCCTATGCGCAACTCAAGCTGTCCGGATTGGCGGCGGGCCTGGAGGGCCTGGTCAAGGCCTTGGGCGGGACGTTCGCGAGACCGTCCAGGAAGAAGAAGTAGGGCGCGACGGTGGCGAGGTGATCGACGAACGCTGGGGCATCATCGGAGAAGGAATTTTCTTCTCCGATGAACTCCAAAAGGTCTGTCGAGAACGAAAAGCGTTCGTTGATGAAGAAATTTCCTTCGCGCTTCAACGATTGGACATCTCCGGAGAACGAAACTCGTTGATCGGAGATGTACTCGCGCTCTCCGGGGAAGAAATTTCCTTCTCCGGATCAGGTTTGGCGCATCGGCAAGGCGCCGATCAAATGGTGTGGAGGGGAGGAATCGAACCTCCCTCGTTACTCCTCGCTAGCAATCCAATTTCCTCACCAGTCTCTCTCTCGTCCAGGGGAGCTAGCCGACCAGGCCTCCACAGTAACGTTGCTCCACACCAAACGCGAACAGCAGAAAGGATGTTCAGGTTCATCGCAAGTACTCCCATGGCCAGAATGTAAACAGTCATGGAGAGGTCGATTGCTCCCCCGAACGAGATAGCAAAGGTGATTCCCAAGGTTGCCTTCACCGCGAAGCCGGTAATCCGCAATGAATTGCGGACTCATTGCGCAATGGAGACGATATTAGGTTGCGGAGCGGGCAGAGACAAGATGCGATCAAAACCAATTATCCAGGCTCTGCCTTAGCGCGGCACGGAAGGCCTCGATGCCGATGAACTTTGATCCCGACTTTATCCATTTGAGCCCGCGAGATTCAGAAGGTTTCTTGGCTGCGTGGTCCAGATAGTTTTCGACGACGGTAAACAACTCAAAGAATCCGTGGATCAGATTGGCGTTGTCGAGTTGAACAACTTGAACGTCCTCAATCTGGTCGTCCTTAAACTTGAAAAATACAACGCAGGGCAACCCGGCTATCTCGTGTACGTCGAGCGTAGTCAGGAATTGAGCGTTGAACTTCTCAATAGATTTCTCACCGCCTCGATGCAGGTAGAAGATGCTAAGCCGGTCGCCCGACAAGCGATCGAGCTTCGCGAACACACCTTGATCCTTCAGGATCTTGCGAACGGAAGCGTCGTTGAAATCATAGAAGATGAAGGCAAACGCTTGGGCTCGGCCGTCGGCTAAATGTTCTCGCAAGATGTCGTCGAACCGCCCAATGAAAGTATCGACGCTGTGACCAATTCCTTGGCTACGGCCCTGCTCAAATATCGGGATCATGTGCGCCCCTGAATGATGAACTCTCGAAACCCGGCCTGAGCGGGCGTGGGCTGACGAATCGGATCGGGGGACGCGAGACAATCGACATCTCGTTCTCGCGTTCCGCGCTCTCGATAGTGATCTACGCAAAAGAGACAGAGAAACGGCATGCGCAAGTTTTTCGCAGTCACCTGCTGATTGCGTCCCTAATGCGGACGTAGAGGTGGGTGGCCGCGCCGTCGGTACCCGTCACCTGCTTAACCTCCAGAAATGGCAGATCACGCACCAGTTGCCCGAGCTTTTGATAACCGTAGTTGCGAGGGTCGAACGATGGGTGACTTTTGGCCGCCAGGTGTCCGACGTTGGCGAGTGCGGCCCAGCCGTCTTCCCGAGTGGAGTCCTGCACCGCAGGCCGTAGGATCGTCTCCGCAGACAGCGTGACTGGCTGGGGTTCGGACTTCTTGTCCGCGCCGCGAAGGATTTCCAGGAAAACGAACTTGTCGCAGGCGCTGACGAAAGCCTCGGGCGTCTTGTGCTGACCGAACCCGAATACCTCCATGCCCGACTCGCGCAGGCGAGTGGCCAAGCGGGTGAAGTCGCTGTCCGACGACACGATGCAGAAGCCATCCAGCCCGCCGGCGTGCAGCAGGTCCATGGCATCGATAATCAACGCAGAGTCCGTCGCGTTCTTGCGGGAGACGTAGCTGAATTGCTGCATCGGCTGGATAGCCAGCTTATGCAACCAATCCTTCCACGGGCCCAGATTGGGTGTCGTCCAATCGCCGTAGGCACGCTTGACCGAAGCGGTGCCGTATTTGGCGATCTCCGCGAACAACTCCTGCGCCACGCTCGGTTGCGCGTTGTCTGCGTCGATCAAGACTGCGAGTTTCTTGTTGTGCATGGATCCCCTTGGTTACTCCGGATGTCGTCAGCTCGTGGCCATTTCCGCCACGCGTCCATTTCGTATGACAAGCATCAATTCAAGTGGGCTACGGCTCTCGTGCATCAGTCGTTCAAACTCCTCCGCCATCACCTCCGTCTGGTGCTCCAGGGCGGGCAAGCGCGCCTGCTGGGCGATCCGCACGGTTTCGCGGCTCGCCTGTAGCTCGATGCGGCTGTCTCCCCACGCCGAAAATTTAGATAGCTGCCTTCCTACGCTGTCACGCATCCTGTCGATGGCACCCTTCGGCCCCAGCATCCATGCCACGTTCTCGCGAATGCGCTTCTCACGCCCCTCGACTGAGTGGCGGGTTTCCGGAAAGTTGCACAGCAGGCGGCAAGCCATCATGCGCGCGGCCACGCAGAGCTTCCAGAGATGAACGACCTCATCGAAGTCACCTTGCAGGCCAGTCAGCTTGTCGCGAAAAACGGTCATGCCGAACTTGCCGTCATCCTTGGCAGAGCTGGCCTCGGCGATGAGACCTTCGATGTCCGCATGGAGATGGTTTTGCACCCCCAGCAGGCTCAGTTCCATGCTTTCCAGTTGCTTCTCGAAGACATCGCGGATTTCGCCCGCCATGACGGAGTCTGCAATCTGCCGCAAGTACTGCGTTGCACTGACGATCTCGGCCTGGCGTTGGCGCTTCTGAAACGTGCTGATCTGATCGACGCCTTGCTGAATATCGTCGAGGCGGGCACTGATATCGGCCAAGTGCTTTTGCGCCAGGGCCATCGACGCGACATTGAAGACCGCTGCTGCATTCACGACCTTCGACAGGTCGCCATCGAACAGGCGGACGTGTTCCGTAATCTTTCCGTCAGTACCCTGGACGAACCCGCGGAAGCCGTTGCCGTCCTTGGCAAGCGTCAGCGGACCGTTGACCACGACCTTCATGAATCGCTCGCCCGACACTTCGTTGGCCAGCGCTGCAGTCGGTGCGGCCTGCAGTAGTGGAGAGAGTCGACTGATCCCGACCTTTTCGACATCCAGTCGCTTGGCCGAAGTTGGCAGCTCGTGAATGGACAGGTCCGACATGGAGAACGTGTCTTGGCCTGCCTGGTCTTTGATAACGAATGACCCCGGACTGTGCAGATGCGTCACGTTGCTCCCAGCTGATTCTCGCTTCTCGGCCTGGACAATCGCGACAGCGTCGGACACTCGCTCGTTGATCAGGCGAATGCGGATCAACTGGTTCACGCAAGGCAGCGTGATGCGATGCGAGGACACTGTGGAAACGACCTTGCCCATCAAATTCGGCGCGAGCCCACTGGCGGTCTTGCCGATCGCCTTGCCAGCCAACATGCCGAGAGCTCCGAATCTTGAGACGGCCGCCGAGGCGCCGTCCTCTGCCAAGTTCGAATGCGCGTGCAGCAAGTCGGACGGGTACTCCGCCCCGCACAAGAATGAAGCCAGCGCCATCAGACCCTCATCTGTCGTCAGGGCGTCGGACACAGCGTTCCAGCTCGCCTGGGTTTCCAGGGCATTCGCGATTTTCGCCTGAAGCTCCGGCGTGCCCAGATCCCAGAGCATCTCGGCCTGGCGACGCAGCACAGCCAACTCCAACAGCTCCACCTGCTGATCACGCTTGCCTACGAACCTCAGGTGATCGAGCGTGTCGTTGAGGATTTCGGCGTACGACACACCGGCGCCCCGCACCAGGTTGGCTGCCGCGTTGCCGCCATAGTGCTGCAGCTCCGCAACGAAGACCTCCAGTGCCCCGTCGGTAAACAGTTCCCTTTTGGTGGCGGTCTCGACCATCGCCCTGACCGCGGACCCCGTCGCGACTCGGCCTGTTCCCCCTAGCAGCGTGTCCCAAAGCTCCTTGATGGTGCTGACGGGAAGGCCTCTCAAACGCTCAACCAAGAAATGGTCTTTCAGGATGTTCAGACCATCCGTGTGCTCAGCCTTACTCATGTCGTCCCCTGAAAAATGTTCCCCGCGAGAAGTGCGGGACCAGCAATATTTTTAGAATCGGTAGCGAACCTACGTGACTTTGTTGGCACGCTTGCTTCCAAAAAAGTAGAAACTCCCCACGATCACCACCGTCTGCACCACCGCCAACGGCGGAAAGAACAGATGCGTCGCCGTCCATGCCAACGACAACACCAACGCAATCCACATCGCAGTGCGGCCGAAGCGGCTGGCTGCGTACATGATCCCGACGAACAACAACTGATACAGCACCACTGGGATGGTCAGGATCATTGGGTGTTCCGGTGGAAGAGGGCGCTGGTGCCGCACTCGGCGCATTCGCGGAAGAATTCGAGCTTCTCCTTGCGCAGCCGCGGTGCGTGGCCCGGGGCGCACTCGAACTTGATGCTCGTGTTCGTCTCGCACGCGTCGCACTTGAAGTAGTAGCCGAAGCGCCCGTGGAGGATCTCTCCCTTCGCAGCATTGCAGGCTTTGCACGCGGGTCCAGCGATCTGCTCCACCGGGTCCGACGCTACCTTGTTTGAGGCAACGGGAGGCGCGACCGTCGGCGCCTGGCGCTGCATCGGCACATGCTGCGCCGCTAACTGCCGTGCGAGCTGTTCCAGCGTTTCCGACGACACCACCTTCGCCAGTCGCAGCAGGGCTCCCGAGTCCAGGTCCTTCTCGATGAAGGCCTTCAACTGGTCGGCCTTGATGACGCGCGAGGTGTCGAAGCGCTTCGGTCGGTCGACACGCGCACTGGGCGCGACCAGCACCATGTTCACGAACGAAGGCGACAGCGTCAGGCCCATGCGCACGGGCAGGTCCAGGTCCGCCATGACGTCGCGCAGCACCGAGATGTGTCGGTCGTTCTGCGCCAGGGGCGAGGGCATGCCTTCGAACGTCTTCTTGTATCCGTTCCAACGCAGAAACTCGCCGTCGTCGGTGATCTTCAAACCGTCGCGGAAGTGCTTGGACTCCAGGACATAGACCTCGAGCATCCGGTTGATCAGCACGTGGTCGACCTGTGCGACACGCCCATTGCGCTCCAAGCGCAGGTCGTGGAGGACAGCCCAGTTGCGACCGCTGGCGAAATCGAAGTCGATCAGGTACGCGGACTCAGACTCACCCTTGAGCCCCGCCTTGCGGATACGCAGTTCTTCGGCGGCGCGCTTGGCCTCAGGCCCTTGGCCGTTCGCAGTGTGTTCGAGCTGCGCGATGAAAGCCGACTGGTCGTCGGCGGATTTGATCAGCACTTGGTGTTCCCCCCCCCCCCTGTCGCAAGCATAGGTCCACTCGTGCAAAACAGTCTATTCGCCGAGGTTGGTGAATTGTGGTCACCACGATGTTCGACCGGGGCTCGGACGCTTAACTATCCAATTGCGATTGCCCTCTACTCGCGGCGTTGATAACAGCTGCGATCCGTGATCAGATTCTAGCCAAGCCTTGGAGGGCCGCTGTACCCATGCCTGACAAAGACGATTATTTCGATGGTTTCGGAAAGCCGGTTCTTCGAACTTCCTATTGTGCGTTTCTCGATGTCTTGGGCTACACCGCGCGAGTACTCGCTAGTGAAAAGGAAGGGTCCGGGAACGCGCTCCTTCAGGAGTTTCATGGCGTTCTGTCTGAGCGCGTCCAGGAACTGAAAGACGAATCGAGCGATTCACTGCTGTACTTCAAGTCGCTAACCGACAACGTTATCTTGGCGCATCCTCGGTTTAGCGAAGATATGGAGTCGGAATTCGCTTTCATCTTGTGGTCGCTGCGCCGCTACCAGTTCCAGATGGCCAAGAAAGGTTTTTTTATTCGAGGAGGACTCTCCGTCGGCGCACTCTTCGTGGACGAGAACTCCGTGTACGGCCCCGCGCTGATTGAGGCCTATCACCTAGAAAACAAGGTTGCGGTGAATCCGATCGTTGTTCTCTCGGATGACGCGATGGGGTTGTCGCTGCATCACACGGGCTACTATGCAGGCGAGTCATCGCCACAAGAAGAGGACATTCTCGTTGGAGCAGATGGTCGCTTTTTTCTTAACTATCTAGTGGAGTGCGTCGACGACTCAGACTTTCCCACAGTGAACTGGGCTGACCTGCTGCTCCATAAGACTCAAGTTGAGAGCGCGCTTAACGAATACAAAGGAGACCTGCACGTATTCGCGAAGTACGCGTGGCTTGCCGCGTACCACAACTATTTTTGTGAGAGTAAAAAGCATCTTGTCGGATATAGCGACCAAGTTAAGATCAGCAGTTCGTTGGCCGCGACATCTTTCAGGAGATTGTCACAAGTAAAGGCGAAGAAGGCAGGGAAGGCTTAGGTTGGCGCTAAATGTGTTCAACCCTCCAGCGGCGAGGAGGATCAAGCTTCTCCATTAGTTCCATCGTCAGCGATTTCAGCGTGTTTCCTCATTCCCCAATATTCAAATGCGGCCGCATCTCGATGTTCTTCCCAGTGCACACGGGCGTCTGATTGGTGGACGTCACCGGGTGCGCGTCAGGCACGATGTCCTTCTCCGAGTGCACGGTCATCTCGCCGGTGTCTTCCGATACCGAGTAGGCCAGGCGGCTCTCGATCAATGTCCAGTCCGGCGGCACGGGCAGGGTGATCTTCAGTTCGTCCTGGAATGCGTGCACGGCGGCCACGTCGGCGGGCCAGTGCTTGTTCTCGCAGTAGTAGATCGCTGAGACGAAGTTCAGGACCATGTGCTGGTGCACCACGGTCATGATCGCTTTCTGCTCGGCTGTCTCGTCGGCGGCCCACGTGGGCAGGACGGTCAAGGTCAGAAGGGCGGCGAGTGCCCCGCGCAGTCGATTCATGGTGTCCCCTGTGATGGCGTTCGTGCCGATCCGCCACGTCCCCCGACGCGGCAGGGCCATTCTAGCCCTCGAGCGTGTCCTTCATGATCGCCAGCCCTTGCTCCATCAAGTCGTCCACCATCGTGGCCAGCTCGTTGGGCAACAGGTCGGCGATCCAGACGAGCCGGGTGAGCCCGGCGCCTTCATCGAAGACTTGCAACGAGGCGTTGTAGTGCTTGAACTGCCCGCCGACCGCGGCCCATGCGAGGCGGTGTTCGTTGTCGTCGATGGCGATGATGGGCTCGCGCACGATCATCCCGTTCGCGAACGTCACGATGCGGGTGTCGCCGTCGAGCTTGCAGTCGGTGAGCAGGCCGGGGACCAGGCGCTCGTGGACATTGCCGACGTCGCGCACGGCCGCCCAGACGTCGTCGGGGCTTGCGACGATCAGGACGTATTTCTGGATCGATGCCATGGCGGGACTTCAACTACGCCCTTGTCGTGGCGAGGGCAAGGACCAACCGGTTGAAACGCAGCGGTACCGCCATTCCTGCACGACCGGTCATACGCTGAATGCCGGGCCGTTGTTGAACTTTGTTCACCCCTGACCGCCACCGGAAGTGCGCGGCGTTGGGCTGGACTGCGTGCGACGGTTTCGCGCGCGACAAGGAGTGGACATGAATGGCTTCAAGCGCGCTGCGTGGGTGTGTGCATTCACGGGCCTGGTCGGTGCTGTCGCGTTCGCGGCGTTGCGCGACGACGGTGGCGACACGTCAGGTGTTGCGAAGCACGCAACCGCATCTGCGCCGCGCGCCACTGTCGCGAAGCCCGTCAACGGCCCGATCATGGAGATCCTGAGTTCGCCGACAGGCCCGCTGTCCGTCGAGCCGACGGTGCCGCGCCCCGACACGAAGCCCTGCGTCGTCACGCTGCTCTCCAACGAGAACCTGATGGCGTACCCGTTCTTCGATTACTCCCCGCCGGCCGCGTGCCCCGGGCCGTGGGCGAAGATCGTGTTCGAGATGGACATGACGCATGTGCGGCGCACGGGCACGGTCGCCAATGTCCGGGTGGCGCTCGACGGCGGTGGCGAGTTCATCGGGTCCACGTTCTACTCGCGGCGTTGGGATTTGTTCGTCGGTGCGCCCCAGATCAGCGCAGCGACGGGGCGGTGGCACGTCGAGCGCGATCTCACGCATTACGCGTGGCTGCTCGCCGAGCCGGAGGAACTCACCGGCGGCGCTGAGTACACGTGGGACAACAGTGGGGTAGGCGTCGATGACGACGAGGTGCTTGGCACGGCGCGTTTGCTGTTCTATCCGCCGAGCCCCACGCAGCCCGCGCCGCGCGTGCCGGATGCCGTGTTGTCCGACGGCTTCCCCTACAACATGCCGCGCAACATCGTGCGTGCGTACGTTGAGGTGATCGCGCAAGGCCTGGACTCCTCGCCCGAGACCAGCGATCGCTTCTGGTACACGTGCTTGCCGGATCGTGCGTTCGTCATGCATCCGGGATTGCGTAATCCCTTCGCGATCAGCGATGACTGGGGCGGCACGCTCAGTAGCTCGCCCATGGGCTGCGGTGGGGGCAGTTATCGCCAGGTGGTCGTCGAAATCGACGGCGTGCCGGTCGGCACCGCACCGCTGATGCCGTGGTTGCCGAACAACTTCCATCGGCGCTTCCCCAACACGCTCGATCCGCCGTTGCCCGGCGTGCAGGCGCTCAACTTCATTCCCTACCACGTGGATGTCACGCCGTTCGCGGCGTACTTCAACACGCCGGGGCGCCACATGCTGACGTTCCGGATGATGGGCGATGCCACGGGTCCGTTCGCGTCGCACCAGATGATCAGCGGCAAGATGTTCATCTATCGCGATCCCAAGCTCGTGGTGGTGCCGGGCGCGATCACGGCCTACGCGATGGAGCCGGCGCTCGGGAGCCCGACGGGGTCGATGGAATTCACGCGCACGGGCGACGTGCTACGCGGCACGGTGGTGACGCGTAACGACCGGACATGGATGACGGAAGGCTACGTCGATACCAGCGACGGGCGCATCACCACGCGCGTGCAGCAGCGCAATCGGTTCGACAACCGGCAGCAGATCACCGTGGAAGGCGATACGTATCCCAACCACCGCGGCTACATGCAATTCCTGCAATTGCAGAATCGCGTCGACCAGGTGCGCGTGAGCGTGCACGGGGCGGCGGTGGTGGCGGCCGATGCGCGCACGCTGTCGCAGCCGTTGCAGTTGTATTACGCGATGGCGGGCATCATGGAGCCGACGGAGGAGGGCGGCTATTGGTCGGTGAATCAACGCGGCGTGGCCGCCGTCGACCAGGCACGCGATATGCGCGCGGAACATTGGCGTGGCGCGACGCGCTATTCCAGCGCGCTGCGCGATCACTTCTACGCGCAGCGGTATCGCAACTTCCTGACGAGCACGGACACGGCCTGGCGGAGCCAGCGCGACTACGCGTTCATCGATTCGCTCGCGAGTTGCTTCACCGCGCGCCGTGAATCGACGATGGGCGTGTTGACGCTGTCCACGACGGGCGTCGGCTGCCCGGGCGGCGTCAACGACGTGATCTGGCACGCGCGGCCGGATGGGTCGCCGGAGATGATGGGGCGGGCGGAGTAGCGTCTAGAATGCGCATCCGTCTTTCCCTTCGAGGTTCCCCATGGCGCTCAAGGCCACCGTCGTCAAGGCCGAGCTCCAGCTCAGCGACCTCGACCGGCACCACTACGGCTCCTATCCGCTCACCCTGGCCCAGCATCCGTCGGAGACGGACCAGCGGCTGATGGTGCGGTTGGTGGCGTTCGCGTTGTTCGCCGGCGAGCGCCTCGAAATGGGCAAGGGCCTGAGCAACGAGGAAGAACCCGATCTATGGCGCCGCGATTACACCGGAGACATCGAGTTGTGGATCGACCTCGGCCAACCCGATGAGTCGCGCATCCGCAAGGCCTGCGGGCGCGCGCGGCAGGTGGTCGTCATCAACTACGCGGGGCGCGCCGCGGATCTGTGGTGGGAGAAGATTTCCGGCGCGCTCGGGCGTTTGGGGAATCTCACAGTGATCGACGTCGACAGCGCCGCAGTGGATGCACTCGCCGCGATGATGGAACGCAACATGCGCTTCGACGCGGTCATCCAGGATGGCGAATTGCAGTTCATGCACGACAAGGGCGCGGTGGTTGTGCACACGCGCACGCGGATGGGGCCGGCTGCGCGGGCGGCGTGATCGCCGCGCGCTACTCCGTGTTCCGGCGCTTCGCCGCGAACGCTTCCGAAAACGCGCCCGCCAGGATGCCGGTCGGCATCGCGATCAATCCGATACCCGACATCGCGGTCAGGCCGGCAAACACCTTGCCCCACGCGGTGTGCGGGACCACGTCGCCGTAGCCGACGGTGGTGAGCGTGCACACCGACCACCACAATGCGCGCGGGATGCTGCCGAAGGCGTCGGGTTGCAACTCCGCTTCCACCGAGTACAGCGCCGCCGCGGAAATCAGGATGACGCTGCCGGCGAGCGAGATCGAGAACAACAGTTCGTGCCGGCGGCTGTAGATCGAATCCAGCACCAGCCGCATCGCCATCGAGTAACGCACGAGCCGCGAGAGTGCGAGCAAGCGGAACAAACGCAGCAGGCGGATGACAAACGACTGCGAACCCCATCCCGCGAAGAAAGGCGCGATGGACAGCAGGTCGAGCAACGCCATCGGCGTCACCGCGTAACGCACGCGTCCCTGGAGGCCGGCGTAGCGCGGGTCTTCGCCGACGGACCACAGGCGCAACAGGTATTCGGCGGCGAACCAGGTCGCGAACGCGAGTTCGATCGGTGAGATCCAGCGGCCGACGCGCGCCGCGATGTCGGGCTCGGTGATCGCGATGGCGAACCCGACGGAGAGCAGGATCATCGCGGCGCTGAAGCGCTGCGCCCACGTGAGTCGGCCGGGCAGGCTGCCCGAGAGGCCGGCATGAATGCGCGCCCGGAAATCTTCTACAGCAATCATTGAATCCCCCGGGCGTTGAACGGCCCGATCCAATTCTATATGCCGCACAGGTCACCTCGAGACCGAGGGTCACCTCACTCACATGAGGAGAAGAGTCGCCCGGTCTGGAGAGGGCGCGGCGTGCCTTAGACTCTCCTCGGGGCTGTGAAGTGTCGGCGGGCGGTGACCGCTTCGCTTCGAGAGTCGCGTATCGATTACCGCATGCCTTAACAGGGGGATTCAAATGGCTGTCGTTCCGAAGAAGGTTGCCGAGCGTCTGGTGGCCGGCATCAAGCGCTACCAACCGATTCTGTCCGCCGCGAAGGCGCGCGATGTTGGCGAAGCCGACACGGTCACCATCATCAAGGACATGCTCGCGGACGTGTTTGGGTACGACAAGTACTCCGACGTGACGTCGGAGCATTCGATTCGCGGGACCTACTGCGACCTCGCCATCAAGATCGACAACCAGCTGCAGACGTTGATCGAAGTCAAGGCGATCGACATCGAGCTCAAGGATCAGCACGTAAAGCAGGCCATCGACTACGCCGCGAACCAAGGCGTGGACTGGGTGCTGCTGACCAACGGCATCGTGTGGCGCGTGTATCACCTGATCTTCGCCAAGCCGATTGACCAGGAACTCGTTCTGGAGATCGACTTCTGCAAGTTGAACGCACGAAACGCCGCAGACATCGAAATGCTGTTCCTGTGGTGCAAGGAAGGTTGGCAGCGTTCGGTGCTTGGCGAATACCACACTCAGAGGCAGGCGCTCTCGCGCTTCTTCGTCGGTGCGATGCTCCAGAGCGAAACCGTTCTCGACGTCGTCCGTCGCGAGTTGCGTCGCGTTTCTCCGGATGTGCGCATCGATACCAACCAGATTCGGGAAGTCCTCGTCAACGAAGTCATCAAGCGCGAAGTTCTGGAAGGCGAGAAGGCTGATGACGCGCGAAAGAAAATCGCGCGTGCAGCTAACAAGTCATTGCGAGCGGCCAACTCCAAGGCCGACACACCTGCGGTCGAAAAGGCAAAGGTTGCTGACGGCGCTACGGAGTAACCGCTATTGGTGGGGCGGCCCGGGGAGGCGGCTCCATCCCGACATCCAACGACACGATCCGCTACACCTACGACGCGCTCGACAACACCGAAACGCTCGTGGCCCCGGAAAGCGGCGCGAGTGCGGCGCGCGACTTGCGGTATTGCTACCACAAGGAGTCGTACCTCTACGACGCGCACGGGTTCCGGGTGCAGAGCACGTCGCCCGCCGGCAGGATCTTTTCGGTGTACGGCCAGTCCGGCGAATTGGTGTTCCAGCGCGACGAGCGCACCGGCACCAACAAAGCGTACGTGCATCTCGCCGGGAGTCTCGTCGCGACGCGCGAACAACCGCTCTCGGACGGCGCGCCCACACTGAAGTACCACCACACCGACGCGCTCGGGTCGCCGGTCCTGGTCACGGGATTGGGAAGGGAAGTCCTCGAACGAACCGAGTACGAACCCTACGGCCGCGTCCTCAACCGTGCGCGGACAAACACCCCGGGATTCACCGGCCACGTGGAGGACGCCGACACCGGGCTGACCTACATGCAGCAGCGGTATTTCGACCCGGTCATCGGGGGATTTCTCTCAGTCGATCCAGTCACTGCGTATTCCAATGGCGACTGGCGCTACCTGACCCGGTACGCGTACGCGTACAACAATCCGTACAGGTTCACCGATCCGGATGGGCGGCTTGCGATCCAGATTGCGGGTGGTGTTGCCGGGGCGCTTATCAGTGGTGGCGCGTCCTTCCTGAAAGGCAATGATTCGGGAACGATCTTCCGGGACGCAATGGTTGGCGGCGCTGTGGGAATGCTTTCGACTATTCCTGGTGGGGGTGCCATTGCCGCGGGTGTCAGGGCTGGACTGGCTTCTGGCGGTGGCGACGCGTTCACGCAGGCGATGGACAAAGGCGTGGCGAACGTCGATCTGAAGCAGTCGGCGAAGGAGGTCGTTGTCGGCGGTCTTACCGGTGGCGTCGCAAAGGGCTCCGTCGACAAGCTGATTCCCAACCGGGGCATTCCTGGGCTTCCAAGCAGTCATCCCTTGGTACGCGAGGGTCGCGCGATTGCCCAGGCTGGGTCCGAAGCGAGGGATTCCGCGGTACGCGACGCTGCGGAGGTTGCTGGTGGCGCTGTGATCGGCGGGTCTGTCGCCGGGACGAGAGCGGCGTTGTCGGACGAGTCGCCACCATCCGTCAAGAAGGACTAGTGGAGCAGCTACATATGCGCACGAACGATCCTTGGAAGGTTCACGGGTACTTCTTCTTTGCGTGCTTCGGCATCTTCATGGCCGCAATAGGCCGATTGTTCACACGGCTGATGAATATCCCCCCAGACGTGCCCGTCATCGAATATCTGCCACCTGCGCAGCAAATAGTTTTCCTGCTTCTGCTCGGAGTCAGTGCTGCGATGTCGTACCTGCTTGCACGCATAGCCTCGCTGGCTTTCCACAACCTGATCGACTATTTCAAGAAATGACGCAAGGAAAGAACCTCGACCGCGACTTCCTCGCCGCCGCCTGCGCCACCCCATGGTCCTGGGTCGACATCGCGGGCGCCGAAACCATCGGCAAGGGCCACAACCTGATGCGCGCCAACCACGTGCACGTCATGTGCCCAACGCCGTTCGTTCTCGCCGCATTCTCGGTGCGCGAGCCCGGGCGGTGTGAGCGCCATGGCATCCGGCTGATCCGCGATGCCGACGAGGTCGATCAGTTCCTGCGCGCCCCGTGGCGCCCGCACTACCGCTCGCACATGGTCTCGCTGGTCGACTCAGCGCACGACGGCTTCGCCGACTTCATGGATTTCGGCAAGACCTACTCCGTGCTGCGCAAGCGTGTCGCATCGCGCGGGCTCTCAACGGCCGAGCTCGAATACGGCATCGTGGTGCGGGGGCGTCAGAAGCGCGTCGCGGTGTACGCGGATGTCATCGTGCCGATGCGCGTTTGCGTCGCCGTGGATGAATATTGATTCGCAGACGATTCCTCGCCTCGCGGCGGCGCAATCCAATCATCGCAAACGCATTTCGAAGCGATCATGCCGGCCCCCTCAAGCTGGAGTTCGTCATGCGCCGCAATTGCATTGTTGCCTGCGCTGCACTGCTGTTCGCATCCCCCATCGTCGCCCACGCTGAAAAGATCGGTCGGTGGGAAGTGATCGATACCGGCAAGCATCGCCACACGTTCAACGCTGCCGGAGTGCTGACGATGGAAGTGCGCATCTCGCCGGATGGCCGCATCCTCGAGGCGCATCCCGCGCAATGCACGGTCACCGCGCGCAAGCCTGGTGTGCCGTACTTCAAGATCTGCGCGATGTTCGAGCGCCACGCAGCCAAGGTCGCTCGCAAGTGGAAGGCCGAGTACCGTCCGGTGCCGGGCGAGGCGATGCCCACTGTTTCGGAGAACGCCACGATGCCGATCGCCTTCCGCATCGGGAAGCGGGGGCGCGACCAGGAAGGCGAGGTGCGGGCGGCGTGGCGGACGGCGTACGAGTCGCCTTATCGCGCGGCGCCTTGGCACGGCGAGGAAGAGCTCGCTTCGCGGGATTGACCGCGCTGCCAGTCGAGGGTCCTCTCCCCCGATTCCCCGTGCCGCGGGGGAGGGGCCCAGCAGGCGCTTTCACCCCAGCTTGGCAAGCTCAGCGGAACAGTACGGGCTTTCCTATCCCCGGAACCTCCCCGCATGCCGGCTCGATTCCCCCGCCGACACCTCCTTGCCGCTCGCCTGGCGGCGGCCCTGGCCCTGCTTCCGGCGGTCGGTCTGCTGACCGCGGCCACGCCGGTCGACCGCTTCGCCGGGGACCCGGATCGCGTGGTGCTGGTCACCGTGCACTGGGCCAATCGCGCGCAGTTGCAGCAGATCGCGGGCCGATTCGAGCATTTGCGGATCGATGAGAAGCAGCGAACGGCCGTGGTCGAGGCCAACGCGGCGGACCTGGCGATGCTGCGCCGCATGGGCCTGCGGGCCGAGATCGACGATGCCGCCACGCAGAAACTGCGCAAGGGCGAATCGCAGATGGCCAAGGCGTTGTCGGGGCAACTGACGACGGCCAACGCCATCCCCGGATTCGTCTGCTACCGCACGGTCGAGGAAACCTATTCGACGATGGACCAGTTGGTGGCGCGCGCGCCGTCGCTGGCGAGCGTCGTCGACATCGGCCCGACGTGGTCGTGGGCGAAGACCGGCGGCGCGCAGGGCTATCGCATGCGCGTGCTGCGTTTGAACAACGCCGCCACCGATGCGACGGTGCCCAACAAGCCGAACATGGTGGTGCTCGCCGCGATCCACGCCCGCGAGTACACGACCGCCGAGCTCACCACGCGCTTCGCGGAGTGGCTGGTCAACGGCTACGGCACGGACCCAGAAGCGACGTGGATGCTGGACAACTTCCGTTTCCACTTCCTGCTGCAGGCGAACCCCGACGGCCGCAAGAAGGCCGAGTCCGGCATCTCGTGGCGCAAGAACACCGACACCGACAACGGCGCGTGCAGCGCCAATGCCTACGGCGTGGACTTGAATCGCAACTTCAACTGGCAGTTCGGCAACGTGCCCAACGGGTCGAGCCCCGAGCCGTGCGATGCGACGTATCGCGGGCCGGGCGCGCAATCCGAGAACGAAGTGCAGAACGCCGTGCGCTACATCATCGGCACGCCAGGCGCGGGCGGGACGTACAGCGGCGGCATCCTCCCGGACCGCCGCACCGACACGGGCACGGCGCCGGCGGATTACCGCGGCATGTTCCTCGACATCCACAGCTTCTCGCAGTTGGTGCTGTGGCCGTGGGCCGCCACCAATACCGCCGCGCCGAACATGCCGGCGCTGCGCACGTTCGGCCGCCGACTGGCGTACTTCAACAACTATCGCCCCGTGCAATGGACCGGCCTGTACCTGGCCGACGGCACCAACACCGACACCGTCTACGGCGTGACCGGTGCGCCGAGTTACACGATCGAGTTGGGCCAGGAGTTCTTCGAGGATTGTTCGACGTTCGAGTCCTCCACGTATCCGCAGAATTTCAACGCGCTGAAGTACGCCGCGCGCAACCTGATGAACCCGTATGTCTCGCCGGGTGGCCCGGATGCGATGGCGATGGGCGCGTCTGCGAAGTCGATCGAGCGTGGCGAGTCGTTCGCGGTGTCCGGTTGGTTCGATGACAGCCGCTACAACCAGAACAACGGCGCCGAGGCCGTGCAGAACATCGCGAGCGCGACTGCGTGGCTGGACGCCGCGCCGTGGACCAGCGGCGCGGTGCCGATCGCGATGCGGGCGAGCGATGGTGCGTTCGATACGTCGCGCGAGCAGGCGGTCGTCAATATCGATACGAGCGCGCTGTCGTACGGCAAGCACGTCATCTACGTGCGCGGCACCGATGCGTCGGGCACGTTCGGCACGCCGAGCGCGATCTATTTCAGCGTGCGGCGCCGCATCCCCGACGACGATTACGACGCGGATCGCCGCGCGGACTTGTTCTGGCACAACGATTCCACCGGGCAGAACACGATCTGGCGCGCAGGCAGCAATGGTGCGCAGATCGCGGTGACCACCACCGCGGGTGGTTGGCGCTTGGCGGGGCAGGGCGATTTCGACGGCGACGGCGTGTCGGATCTGTTCTGGCGCAATTCGCAGACCGCGCAGAACGTGATCTGGCGCTCGGGCAACAGCGCCGCGCCGATCGCGGTGGGCGCGGCGGGCGGCGGTTGGGAGCCGACGGGCTTCGGTGACTTCAACGGCGACGGGCGCACCGACGTGCTGTGGCGCAATAGCGCCAGCGGCGCGGGGACGATCTGGCGTTCGGCGAATGCGAACACGCAGCAGGCGGTCGCACCGGTGTCCAACGGGGCGTGGAAGGTGGTCGGCGTCGGCGATTTCGATGGCGATGCCGAAGCCGACATCCTGTGGCGCAACACGAGCACGGGCCAGAATTCGATCTGGCGCTCGGGCAACAGCGCGACGCAGATGGTGGTGTCGAGCGTGTCGAACCAGGAATGGAAGGTCGTGGGCGTCGGCGATTTCGACGGCGACGGCGCGTCCGACATCCTGTGGCGCAACAGTGTCGGCGGGCAGAACACCATCTGGCGCGGCGCGAGCAACGCCACGCAGATCGCGATGGCCGGCGCCGGCCCCGCATGGCGCGCGGTCAACGTCGGCGACTACGACGGCGACGGCATCGCCGATATCGCGTGGCGCAACCCGCAGACGGGGCAGAACCTGATCTGGAAGCGCGGCTCGAGCGCGACGCAGCAGGCGGTCGCGCCCGTGGGCGGTGCGTGGACGATCGGCCCGTACGAAAACCAGGTGTTCTAAAGGGTTCCCTTCAGCCACGCCAACGCGGTGGCGCGGTCATGGAAGCGGCGGATCACGAAGTGGCCCGCCGCGCCGGCTTGTTGCATCGGGTCTTCGTAGTCGTCGGGCGGATTGAGCAGTGCGATGCGCGCACCGCGCGGGAAGGTGGAGGACATCCATGCTTCGCGGACCGCGTCGGCGTGTTCGTCGTCCACCGGCGAAGTCGGCTGCGAACGCGTGAAGTCGATCAACAACTGCTTGACCCATCCATCGCGCAGGCGATGCTGCATTTCGTGGATCGCACGCACGCGGACGCGATGATCGATTTCGCCGATGTAGCAAACTTCGAACAGCGTGGCGTCGTCGGAAAGGCGGAGCAGGATGGTCATCGGGTCGATGGTGGGCCGGGTGGACTGAACCTCTCCATCTGACGCAAGCGGCAGGTGGCAGCGGCCATTGCGTCGTTACAACCGACCCCGCAACCATGCGAGCGCATGCCGCCGATCGCGAAAGCGCCGGCCGACGAAATGCGCGGACACACGGCCGACCTGGATCGCGTCGTCGTCGTACTCGCCCGGCGGATTGAGGAAGGCGATGCGCGCGCCGCGCGGATATGTCGCGCGCGCGAGCGTCTTCCGGAATTGTTCGACCTGCTCCGGATCCGCCGGCTCGACGGGCCACGCATCGGAGAAGTCGATCAGGATCTGCTTGACCCATCCATCCTTCAGCCGCCGCTGCGCCGCTTCGACGGCGCGCGTCCGCATGGCGTAATCGAGCGGCCCGACATAGCGCACCTCGAACAGGCGCGCGTCGTCGGAGAGTCGGAACTGGATCGTCATGGCGCGCGGATGGTAACGCGCGGTTCCCTGAAGCCGCCCATGTGACGGATGGCAGTGGTGGGTTAGCATCCGCCGGGGAAAAGGGGAACTACATCACATGAAACTGTTCCGCATGGCGGCGCTTGTCGCCGCGTTGACGTTCGCCACTGCCGCGTTCGCCGCCGACCACGTCAGCAAACACGGATTCCATGTCGACTTACCTGACGACTGGTCGGTCGCCGATATCGACGCGATGATCGCCCGGCACAAGGCCGCGGATCCGAACTGGGTCCCGACCCCCGACGCGATGACCCTGACTGATCCGAAGATCGAGGTCTATCAATACCAAGGCTCGCGCGAAGCGATCATCGTGAGCAAGGAGCCCGAAATGGCACCCACCTCGCTCGCGCTGATCAAGCAGATCTGCGACGACACGCGCGCGACGATCACCGCGACGCCCGGGGCCGGCTTGCCCAAGTGCGAAGCGCGCACCATCGATGGCGTGCACTTCATGGCGTACCAAATGACGCTCAACGACAAGTGGACCCTGCAGGCTGCACTGCCGACGGCGGATGGCCACACGTTGTTGGTGGTCGGCGGCGCGGACGCGACGACGCGCGCGGCGGTCGAGGCGATGCATGAGCGCGTGGTGCAGGCGGGCATTGCGCAGTTTCTGCAAGCGCGCAAGGGTGCTGCGTCGGCGAAGTGATGTTGGTCGGGTGAGGACCCTCACCCCAAACCCCTCTCCCGGAGGGAGAGGGGCTTCAATGGCACTCAGCTCTTGAAGAACGCGAGCAAATCCTTGTTGATCACGTCGGCATGCGTGGTCGCCATGCCGTGCGGGAAGCCTTTGTAGACTTTGAGTGTTGCGTTCTTCAGCAGCTTGGCGGAGAGCAATGCGGAGTCGGCGATGGGGACGATCTGGTCGTCGTCGCCGTGCATCACCAGGGTCGGGACGGTGATGCGCTTGAGGTCGTCGGTGAAGTCGGTTTCCGAGAACGCCTTGACGCACTCGTAGTGGGCGTTGACCGCGCCCATCATGCCTTGGCGGAACCAGTTCTGGCGGACGGCTTCGATGATCGGGGTGCCTTCGCGGTTGAAGCCGTAGAAGGGGATCGGGAAGTCCCAGAACGTGGCGGCGCGGTTGTTCGCCACGCCTGCGCGGATGCCGTCGAAGATGTCCATCGGCAACCCGCCCGGGTTCTTCTCGGACTTCAGCATCACCGGGGGCACGGCGCCGATCAGGACGAGTTTCGCGACGCGGCCTTCTCCGTGGTTGGCGACGTAGTGCGCCGCTTCGCCGCCGCCGGTGGAATGGCCGACGTGGATGGCGTCGCGCAGGTCGAGTTTCTGCACGAGTGCGGCGACATCCGCCGCGTACGTGTCCATCTCGTGGCCGCCGGCGGTTTGCGTCGAGCGTCCGTGGCCGCGGCGGTCGTGCGCGATGACGCGGTAGCCCTGTTGCAGGAAGAACTGCATCTGGGTGTCCCAGTCGTCGCCAGACAAGGGCCAGCCGTGGTGGAAGACGATGGGTTGGCCCTTGCCCCAGTCCTTGTAGTGGATCTGGGTGTTGTCTTGCGTGCTGACGTAAGGCATTCGAGATTCCTGTTGGGGGGAGCAGGAGGAGTTGAGCGGGGAAGGCGGGAGCGTGTCCTTCCCCCATGCGGGTTACGAGAGGTTCGCCTTCGTCAGCCCGTAGGCCTTGTCCATCGAACCGGGCACCGCGCCGAATCCGACGCTGATGCGGTTCCAGGCGTTGATGGCCATGATGCAGAACGTCAGGTCCGAGAGTTCCTTGCCCGTCAGGTGTTCGGACACGCGCTGGAAGATGTCCTGCGGCACGCCGTGCGCCGGCAGCGTCGTCAGCGCTTCGGTCCATTCCAGCGCGGCGCGTTCGCGGTCGTTGAACAGCGGCGATTCGCGCCACACGGCGATGTGGTACAGCCGCAGCGGCCGTTCGCCATGGATGGTGGCTTCCTTGCTGTGCATGTCCACGCAGAAGGCGCAACCGTTGATCTGCGAGGCGCGGATATTGATGAGGTCGATGATCGTCGTTTCGATGCTTGCCTTGTGTGCGTAGACGCTGAATTCGACGAACTTCTTCACGAGGTCGGGCGATTGGGCGTTGTAATCGAGGCGCATGGACATGGGGGTTGTTCCGCCGGGGAGACGCGGTTCAATCTAAGTGCGCGGTGTTGCATTCGGTCGCCGTTCGTCAGGGAGATTCGCCATGTTGATCGAGCGCTCGTACACCGTCCCCGAATTCCTGATGTGGACGCGCCGCAGCATCTACGTGCTGATCGTGCTCGGCACGGTGCCGGTGCTGTTGTACGAAGTGGCCGGCCTGCATTTCCTGCAATTGCCGTTCGCGATCATCTTCCTGCTCGGGACCACGGTCGCGCTGTCGGCGGGCTTCAAGAATCTGCAGACCTACGGGCGGATGCAGGAGGCGCAGGTGCTGTGGGCGTCGATCGGGAGCGCGAGCCGCACATGGGGTGCGTCGTGTCGCGACCTGGTGCCGGATGCCTTCGCGGCGAAGGCGTTGATCCACCGCCATCTCGCGTGGCTCGCGGCGTTGCGGCACGAGTTGCGCAAGCACAAGCCGTGGGAGCAGTCGGACAAACCGTATTTCCAGGAATGGAAGAAGTTCTACACGGTGCCCGAGCACGCGCAGTCGCTGACGTTCGAGCTGTCGCGTTACCTGGTCGCCGACGAAGCCGCGCAGGTGCTCGAAGCGCGCAATCCGCCGTGGCAGGTGCTGGCACTGCAGGGCGCGGAAGCGAAGCGCTTGCTGGAAGCCGGTGCGATTCCCGCCAGTGCGTTCGCGGAGTTGCAGCGCGCAACGCGCGAGTTCGGCGAGTTGCAGGGCAAGGTCGAGCGCATCAAGAACTACCCGTATCCGCGGCAGTTCGCGTTCATCCATTCGCTGTTCGTCAAGATCCTGTGCGTGTTGTTGCCGTTCGGAATGATCAGTGAGCTGGAACGGCTCAACGCCGTCGTCGGCGACTGGGCCGCCGGCTACATGGTGTGGCTCGCGATTCCGCTGAGCGTGGTGGTCTCGTGGATGTACGTGTCGCTGGACCAGGTGGGCGAGAGCACGGAGAACCCGTTCGAAGGTGGCGCCAACGACGTGCCGATCACGCGGATCTGCGAGGAGGTCGAGCGGGACCTGCGCGAGATGCTGGGCGAGATCGGCCTGCCGGCGCCGTCGCAGCTGGAGCGCGGCATCGCGATGTAGGCCTCGACGGGCCGCGCACCGGCACTTCGGGCACAATGCGGCCCCTATGAACAAGCAAGCCCAGTGGATCGCCGGCATCAATGCCGTGGCCTCGGCCGTCGAGCACGACGGCGAGAACGTGCGCGAGGTGCTCCTCGAAGCCGGCGCGAAGAACCCGCGGATCGTCGAGATCGAAACCCAGGCGCGCCGCGCGGGCATCGAGGTGCGGCGCGTCGCCGCGCAGGCGCTCGACGGCGTGGCCGGCGGCTTGCGGCACCAGGGCGCGGTCGCGCGCTACGCGGCGGCGAAGACCTGGGGCGAGGATGAGCTGGAAGGCCTCGTCGAAGCCGCCGGCGGCAAGGCGCTCGTGCTGGTGCTCGACGGCGTGCAGGATCCGCATAACCTCGGCGCGTGCCTGCGGAGCGCGGCGGCCGCGTCGGTGACAGCGGTGGTGATCCCGAAGGACAAGGCGGTGCAGGTCAACGCGACCGTGCGCAAGACGTCGGCGGGTGCGGCGGATTCGATTCCGGTCGTGCGCGTGACCAATCTCGCGCGCTGCCTGCGCGATCTGCAGCAGCAGGGCGTGTGGATCTATGGATTGGCGGGCGAAGCCGAAGCGTCGCTGTATTCGATCGACCTGAAGGGCAACGTCGCGCTGGTGCTGGGTGGCGAAGCGGATGGGCTGCGTCGTCTGACGCGCGAGCATTGCGACCAGCTGGTCAAGATCCCGATGCCGGGTGAGTTCGAGAGTTTGAACGTGTCGGTCGCCACCGGTGTGGCGTTGTTCGAAGCAGTGAGGCAGCGCCTGTGACTTTCGCCTGGTACGACGTGGTCGGTTTCGCGGGGACGTTGATGATCCTCGGCGCGTTCGCGGCGCAGCAGATCGGCAAGATGCGTGGCGATGGCGCGGCGTATCAGTTGCTGAACCTGTTCGGCGCGGCCGGGATCCTGGTGTCGTTGATGGGCTCGTTCAACGTCTCGGTGTTCGTGCTCGAGAGCGCCTGGGTGCTGGTCAGTGCGTATGGATTGTGGCGTTCGCGGAAGCTGCGCGCGCGTTAATCCATCCCGATACCCCATTTGTTCGCCACCGCGCAGAACAGCGCGGCCGTCTTCTCCGCGTCGTAGACCGCGGAGTGCGCTTCTTCTCCGTTCCAATCCATTCCCGCTGCCTGCACGGCGCGGGCGAGCACGGTTTGCCCGTACGCCACGCCGCCCAGGGTCACCGTGTCGAACACGCTGAAGGGGTGGAACGGGTTGCGCTTGTGTTGCACGCGCGCGACGGCGGCGTTGAGGAAGTTGAGGTCGAAGTGCGCGTTGTGCCCGACGAGGATCGCGCGCTGGCAGTTGTGCTTGCGCACCGCGGCGCGGATGGCCGCGAACACGTGGTCGAGGCCTTCCTTCTCGTGCTTGGCGAAGCGGAACGGGTGGTCGAGCACGATGCCGGTGATTTCCAGCGACTTCGGTTCGATCGCCAGGCCTTCGGCGGGGATGAAGTGCGCGCTGGCGACTTCGCCGGGAATGTAGCGGCCCTCTTCGTCGAGATCGATCGGGATGGCGGCGATCTCGAGCAGCGCGTGCTTCTGCCAGTCGAAGCCGCCGGTTTCCACGTCGACCACCACGGGCAGGTACCCCCGGAAGCGTTCGTGCATCTTGCGGAAGGGCGGCGCGTCGCCGGGTTCGGCGGCGGGCGGGGTGTCGGACTGCGTCATCGCGACAGCCTAGCAGCGCGGCGCGGTCCCTAGCAGTACGTCGTCCGCCTTCAGGGCCTGGAGCGTGGCCGCGCCTTCGCTGAGGAAGGCGTCGGGGTCGGGGGCGGCTGCTTCGGCCGCGAGCCGTTGCAACAGCGTGCGGCCGGTGTCGGACGCGTTGGAATCGATCAGTTGCAGCAGGCGGAAGGTGAGCGGGGAGAGGATGGAGAAGTGGACGTCGCCCGCCGGGTCGCGGCGCAGGAGCAGGAGCGTCGGTTCCGCCGGCGGCGCGTCGGGCTGGAAGTCGGGCCCGATGCGATGGACGGGCCAGGCGTAGGCCAGCGGCCATGCGAACGGGGACGCGACCGGGATGCCGTCGAGGAGATGGCCGTCGGGATCGTGGGGTGGGAGCGCGGCATCGGAGATCGAGAGGGCGAGTTCGGCGTATTCGTAGTGGGCGAGTTCGTGCAGCCACGCGGGGTCTCGCGGGGATGACGACAGCCAGGTGGCGAACTCGTTTCCGACTTCCGTGAAAAGTTGGGTTTGCGCGCGATGGTCGGCGAAGAACGCACGCTCCAACGCGCGCCACGCACCATCCCCCAGCGTCTTGCGGATGACCGGGAAGTTCGACGACAGCAATCCATGCAGGCTGTTGAACAACAGGTCGCGGTAGATCTTGAGCCGGCGGTCTTCGATGTCCGACGGCGCGGCCGCATTCTCCGGATCACGCAGATGCGCCGCGAAGGTCATCTGCTGCTGGCGCAGTTCCTCAGACATGGCGACGCTGGATCTCGCGGATGCGCTCGACTTCCGCCAGCAGCACATCGAACGCGGGGAAGTTGAAGTCGCGTTCCAGCAGTGTCGGGTGCACGCCGTGCAGCGCGTATGCGTGGTCGAGCAACGCCCACACATCGTCGATCACCGGCGCGCCGTGCGTGTCGACTTTCAGATCGTCCGCTTCGTCGAAATGCCCGGCGATGTGGTACTGGGTGACGCGCGCGGTGGGCATCGCGGCGAGGAACGCGCGGGCGTCGTAGCCGTGGTTGATCGAATTGACGTAGACGTTGTTGACGTCGAGCAGCAGGTCGCAGTCGGCGGCCTCGAGCACCGCGTTCACGAAGTCGGCTTCATCGAGCGCGCGATGGGGTGCTGCGTAATAGCTGACGTTCTCGATGGCGATGCGCCGGCCCAGGCGGTCCTGCACGCGGCGGATGCGGTCCGAGACGTGCCGCACGGCCGCGTCGGTGAAAGGGATCGGCAGCAGGTCGTAGAGCTGGCCGTCGTCGCTGCAGTAACTCAGGTGTTCGCTGTAGTCGCGCACGGCGTGGCGATCGAGGAAGGCACCCACGCGGTCGACGAATCCGTCGTCCAATGGAGCAGGGCCACCCAGCGACAACGACAATCCATGGCACGTGATCGGGTGCCGTGCGGCGAGCGAGGCGAACGCGTCGCCCAATCGCCCGCCGACGCCGATCCAGTTTTCCGGCGCGCATTCGAGGAAATCGAACGCACCCGCCGGCGCGTCCTGCAGCGCGCCCAGCAGGGCGCGCCGCAGTCCGAGTCCCGCGCTCGCGGCAGGCAGCGCCATCAGGCGATCAACCTTCGGCGCCGCACTTCCCTTCGCCGCACTTGCCTTCTTCCATCATCTTGCCCGCGCCGCCCGAGCCGCCCATGTGGGCCTGCATTTCCTCGGCGCTGATGAAGCCGTCGCTGTTGGTGTCGTGCGAGGCGAACTTGCTGTCGTCGTTGTCGTGCGCGGCGGCGAACTCGGCCTTGGACACCTTGCCGTCCTTGTCCGAATCCATCTTCGCCACGCCGCACTTGCCTTCGGCCTTCGCCTTGTCGCCGGCGGTCTTCTTGCCTTCGGCGGCCTTGTGGTCGGCGCCGCACGAGCCTTCGGCCACGGCCGAGGCCGACACCATGTAGCCCGCAGACAGCGGCTGCATCGCGAAGGCCGAACCGGTCAGCACCAGCCCACCCGCGAGCGTGGCTGCGAGGGCGAGGGGGGATTTCATCTTGCTGTACATACGCATCTCCATGACGCGGCTGGGCCGCAGGGGCGAGCAGGCGGGGATGATGCCTGAGCTCGGTCGGAGATACGCAACTCCCTCCCCCACGGATGCAGGGGAGGGGTGGGTGGGGGTTCAGGCGCTGTTCGTGGCGTCCCGCTTCTCGCGGGGCGGCAGGTCATCCTCGCCATGCACCAGGAACCAGATGTTTTCGGCGATGTTCGTGGCGTGGTCGCCCACGCGTTCGAGGTTCTTCGCCATGAACAGCAGATGCGTGCACGGGGTGATCGCGCGGGCGTCTTCCATCATGTAGGTCAGCAGCTCGCGGAACAGGCCGGTGTAGAGCGTGTCCAGTTCGGCGTCCCGGTTGCGCACGCGCTGGGCGGCGATGGCGTCGCTGTCGCGGTAGGCGATGATCACGTCGCGCACCTGTTCCAGCGCCAGGCGGCCGAGGGCGTCGAGCCCGCGCGTATGCGGCAGCGGCGGCGAGAGGTTCAGCGCGCACGAGCGCTTGGCGATGTTCGCCGCGTAGTCGCCGATGCGTTCGATGTCGGCCGAGACCTTCAGCGCGGCGAGGATCGTGCGCAGGTCGCGGGCCATCGGGCCGCGCAGGGCGAGTTTCATCGCGGCGTGGTCGATCTCGCGTTCGATCACGTCGATCGCTTCGTCGTTGGCGACGATGCGTTCGGCGGCCTTGTCGTCGCGGCGTTCGACGACGTCGAGCGCGGCCTCCAGTTGCGAGGCGGCCATCGTGCCCATTCGCACGATCTCGTCGAGCATGCGGCGCTGTTCTTCGTCGTAGCTCTTGACGATGTGGTCGTGGAGTTGGTTCATCCGAATCGCCCCGTGATGTAGTCCTCGGTCTGCTGCTTCGAGGGATTGGAGAAGATGGTTTCCGTCGTGTCGTGTTCGATCAGGTCGCCCAGGTACATGAAGGCGGTGTAGTCCGAGACGCGCGCGGCCTGCTGCATGTTGTGCGTCACGATGACGATCGTGTAGCGCTGCTTGAGTTCCTCCACGAGCTGCTCGATGCGGCTGGTGGAGATCGGGTCGAGCGCGGAGGTCGGCTCGTCGAGCAGCAGCACGTCGGGGCGCAACGCCACGGCGCGCGCGATGCACAGCCGCTGTTGCTGGCCGCCCGACAAGCCGAGCGCGCTTTTCTTCATCTTGTCCTTCACCTCGTCCCACAGCGCGGCCTGGCGCAGCGCTTCCTCGACGCGCGCATCCATGTCCGCTTTCGACAGGCGTTCGTGGTGGCGGATGCCGTAGGCGACGTTTTCGTAGATCGTCATCGGGAACGGCACGGGCTTCTGGAACACCATGCCGACCTTGCTGCGCAGGCGATTGAGCGGGTACTTCGGGTCGAGCACGTTCTGCCCGTCCAGCAGCACTTCACCCGAGGCGACCTGCTTGGGATACAGCGCGTAGATGCGGTTGAAGATGCGCAGCAGCGTCGACTTGCCGCAGCCCGACGGCCCGATCAGCGCGGTGACGCGGTGCTCGGGGATGTCCAGGCGGATGTTCTTCACCGCGTGGAAATCGGCGTAGTGGAAGTTGAGGCCGCGCGCGGAGAGCTTGATCGGCGCGGGGTGGGCCGTCGTCGCGATCTCGCGCTGCGGGGTTGCGACGGCGATGCGTGCGTCGTTCATGTGCGGGGTCGCCTGGAGGAGCGTCATGGGAATGGGATGTCAGTCGTGGACCATGCGCGACTTGGACACGATCGCGCGGGCGATGAGGGCGACGAGCAGTACGAAGACCGTCAGCACGAACGCGCCGGCCCAGGCGAGCGTGTGCCACGCTTCGAACGGGCTCATGGCGTACTGGAAGATCACCACCGGCACGTTGGCCATCGGCTGGTTGAGATCGGTCGTCCAGTACTGGTTGTTGAGCGCGGTGAACAGCAGCGGCGCGGTTTCGCCGGAGATGCGGGCCAGCGCGAGCAGGATGCCGGTGACGATGCCCGGCAACGAGGCGCGATAGAGCACCTGCACGGTCACCTTCCACTGCGGCACGCCGAGCGAGAGCGCGGCTTCGCGCATCTGCGCGGGCACCAGGCGGAGCATTTCGTCCGTCGTGCGCACCACGACCGGCAGCACGATGAAGGCGAGCGCGATGGCGCCGGCGAGGGCGGAGAAGTGCCCCATCGGCGCGACGACCAACGTGTACACGAACAGGCCGAGCACGATCGACGGCGCCGACAGCAGGATGTCGTTGACGAAGCGGATCGTCTCGCCGAGGCGCGCGGTGAAGCGGGTACGCGCGAACTCCGCGAGGTAGGTACCGGCCAGCACGCCGATCGGCGCACCGAACAGCACGCCCAGCAAACTCATCGCGATGCTGCCGAAGATCGCGTTGAGCAGGCCGCCATCGTCGCCCGGCGGGGGCGTCATTTTGGTGAACAGGTCGAGATCCAGCGCCGAGATGCCGTTGCGCAGCGTCGTCCACACGATCCACGCGAGCCAGAACAACCCGAAGATCGTCGCGGCCGTGGCCAGTACCTGCGCGGTGAGGTTCTTCGCGCGCCGGAACTTGTACAGCGTGTCCATCGAGGCGGCCATCAGTTGCCTTCCTTGCGCGCGAGCTGGCGGAGCATCAGGCGCGCGATGGTCAGCACGGTGAAGGTCACCAGGAACAACACGAAGCCCAGCGCGATCAGCGCGCTGCGGTACATCTCCGAATCGGCTTCGGCGAACTCGTTGGCGATGGTCGCGGCGATCGAGTTGCCCGGCATCAGCAACGAAGCGGTGAGTTCATGCGCATTGCCGAGCACGAAGGTGACGGCCATCGTTTCGCCGAGCGCACGGCCCAGGCCGAGGAAGATGCCGCCGATCACCGCCGAGCGCGTGTAGGGCAGCACGACGTCCCACACCACTTCCCAGCGCGTGGAGCCCAGCGCGTACGCCGATTCCTTCAAACGCCCCGGCACGGTGAGGAACACCTCGCGCATCACGGAGGCGATGAACGGGATCACCATGATCGCGAGCACCAGGCCCGCGGTGCCCATGCCCAGGCCCAGCGGTGGGCCGGCGAACAGTTTGCCGACGATGGGCCACGCGCCCATGTGCGTGTCGACCCAGGGATACACGTGTTCGGACAGCACGGGGACCAGCACGAACAGGCCCCACATGCCGTAGATGATGGACGGAATGCCGGCGAGCAGTTCGATCGCCGTGCCGACCGGACCGCGCAACCACTTCGGCGCGATCTCGGTGAGGAACATCGCGATGCCGAAACTCACCGGCACCGCGATCAACATCGCCACGAACGCGGTGACGAGCGTGCCGTAGATCGGCACGAGCGCACCGAACACCTGGTTCACCGGATCCCAGGCATCGGTCCAGAGGAACTTCAGTCCGAAGGTTTCGAACGCCAGCCGCCCGCCCCAGAACATCGAGAATGCGGCCGCGACGAGCGCGACGAGCACGAACACGCCGGCGGCGCCGACGATCCAGGCGAAGGTGCGGTCGTTGCGGACGTCGGCCGATGCGCGGGCATCGGCGACGTCGACCGGCAGGGCGATGGCATTCATCGACGATCAGTACTTGAGGTTCTGCGACCAGTAGGCTTCGATCTGCTTCACCAGCGCATCGGGCAGCGGCACGTAATCGAGCTTCGTGGCCGACTCGTCGCCGTTGCTGTACGCCCACTGGAAGAAGTCCTTCGCGTTCTTGGCGCCCGCGGCGTTCTTCGGCTGCTTGTACATCAGGATGAAATTGGTCGCGGTGATCGGCCAGGACTGTTCGCCCGGCGCGTTGGTCATCACCAGGTAGAAGTCCTTCGCGTTCGCCCAGTCGGCGCTGGCGGCGGCGGCCTGGAAGCTGTCGTTGCTCGGGTTGACGAAGTTGCCCGCGGCATTCTTCATGCGCGAGTAGGTCATCTTGTTCTGCAGCGCGTAGGACATCTCGACGTAGCCGATGCCACCGTTGATCTGCTTGACGTACGCGGCGACACCCTCGTTGCCCTTGCCGCCGATGCCGCCCGGCCACTTCACGGCCGTGCCTTCGCCGACCTTCGTCTTCCACTCGGGGCTGACCTTCGAGAGGTAGTTGACGAAGTTGAACGTCGTGCCCGAGCCGTCGGAGCGATGCACGATGGTGATCTTCTTGTTCGGCAGCTTCAGGCCGCCGTTGAGTGCGACGATGCGGGGGTCATTCCACATCGTGACCTTGCCGAGGAAGATGTCGGCCAGCAGCGGGCCGTCGAGCTTCATCGCACCGGCCGCAACGCCCGGCACGTTGATCACCGGCACGACGCCGCCGATCACCGAGGGGAACTGCGCCAGCCCGAACTTCGCGAGTTCTTCCGGCTTGAGCGGCGCATCGGACGAACCGAAGTCCACCGTGCCCGCCTTGATCTGGGCGATGCCGCCGCCCGAACCGATCGACTGGTAATTCACCTTCTTGCTGGTGGCCGCGGCGTAGTCGGCCGACCACTTCGACATGATCGGATAGACGAAGGACGCGCCCGCGCCCGTGACGTCGGCGGCGTGCGCGGAGGCGGCGAAACCGCCGGCCAGGACGAGCGCCAGCGACAGCGCGGTGGTGCGGAGCGGAGCGAAGTAGGACACGGATGTCTCCTGGAAGGGATATGCACGGACGACGTCGTCCGGATGCGTGCATTCCATAACCGTTGCGTGACACTCGGATGTTCGCGATATGACAGGGGCGTGACACCGCCATCTGCCGGCAAGAAAAAGGGCGCGACCTTGCGGCCGCGCCCTTCGAGGGACCCGTGGGGGAGTCGGTCTTACCAGTAGAACTGCAGGCGCGCTTCGAGGATGTTCGGGTTGTCGTCGACGACCGCGTTGAACGTGCGGTTGTTGTTGATCGGGTCTTCGGCGTACGTCGCCGAGGTGCGGCCGATGTACTTCGAGGAATCGACCATCACGTAGTCGAGCATGAACTTGAAGTTCGAGCGCCAGTACCAGTTCACGCCGACGGTCCAGGAATCCATCTCGCCGCCGAGCGCGCCGAGCACGGTGGGATTGGCGGTGGGCGTGGCGCGGAACAGCGCGCCGTCGTTCAGGTCGATCGTGTCGTAACGCAGGCCCACCTGCCACATGCCGCCGGCCGGGTTGTTCGGCAGCGGGGTGGTCGGTACGCCGTTCTTGTAGCCGAACGACTCACCGGTGATGTTCCACAGGCCGGAGATGTAGGCGCCGTCGGCCGAGAAGGTTTCCGAATTCGGGCCGAGGCCGTAACGCTCGGTCTCCGTCTTCATGTATTCGCCCTGGACCTTGAACGGGCCATGCGCCCAGAACGATTCCAGTCCGAACGTCTTGTTGCGGTCGGTGTTGCGCATCGTGCCGGTGTCGACGATGCGGTTCGACAGATCGGCCAGCGGGCGCGCGCGCCATTGGGCGGCATCGCCGAAAGTGTCGTAATCGTTGTACGACGCGCCGACGTGGAAGATGTTGCCGTTGCCGTTGATCGGGGCCCAGTAACCGCGGACGCCCCAACCCGGGCCGTGCGGCGTCGGTGCCGGATGCTCGGTCAGCTCGCGCGTGTACATGCTGGCGGCGATCGCCCAGTTGTTGTCGCCGTACTGGTACATGCCGCCGAGGCGACGGCCGAGGCCGAACGTGTTGGTGATCGACGCCTTGGCGATGAAGTCGTTGTTCTTCGTCGAGGAGAGTTCTTCCAGCGACATCAGCTGCTTGTACTGGCCCACCTGCACGAAGTGGTTGCCGTTGCCGCCGAACTTGTACTTCGCGTTGACGTCGAGCCACTTGTCGGCCTTGGCGTCGTAGCCCATGACCCACTCGATGTTGCCCGGGCCCTTGCCCTTCAGCACGAGCTCGGCGCGGCGCATTTCGTAGTCGCCGTCGCGGCCGTCGGGGCCGTCGGCGTTGAGGAGCGCGAAGTCGGCGTCGTACCAGTACATGTCGGCCTGGACGAGGCCTTCGAACGTCACTTCGGAATCGGCGATCACGTCGATCGCGACCTGCGCGTGCGCGGCCGGGGCGGCGAGGGTACCGATCGCGCCGAGCAGCGCGAGGACGAGGGTGCTGCGGGTCAGGTTCATGGCGAGCCCTTCTGGGCGGGGTGGTTGGTGGATGCCGCGCAGCGTAGGGCGTGAATCTTTCGTTATTGTGACAAGTTGCCACCGCATGACAGGGAAGCGTCACTCCCCGTCGGAGGTCTTGTCCTTGTAGCGGCAGAGATCGCGGATGGGGCAGGCCGGGCACAGCGGTTTGCGCGCGATGCAGGTGTAGCGGCCGTGCAGGATCAGCCAGTGGTGCGCGTCGTGCAGGAATTCCGGCGGCACGACGTGCATCAGGTTGTCCTCCACCACGCGCACGTCCTTGCCGGGCGCAAGGCCGGTGCGGTTCGACACGCGGAAGATGTGCGTGTCCACCGCCATGGTCGCTTCGCCGAATGCGGTGTTCAGGACCACGTTCGCCGTCTTGCGGCCCACGCCGGGCAGGGCTTCGAGCGTTTCGCGGGTGCGCGGGACTTCACCGCCGTGCTCGGCGAGCAGCCGGTTGCACAGCGCGATGACGTTGGCGGCCTTGGTGTTGAACAGTCCGATCGTCGAGATGTAGCGCTTCAGTGTTTCTTCGCCGAGTGCGGCGATGGCCGCCGGCGTGTTGGCGACGGGGAAGAGTTTGCGCGTGGCCTTGTTGACGCCGACATCGGTGGCCTGCGCGGACAGCACGACGGCGACGAGCAATTCGAAGGGGGTTTTGAATTCGAGCTCGGTCGTGGGTTTCGGATTGAGTTCGCGCAGGCGCGAGAACAGTTCGACGATCTCGGCCTTCGTCAACAGCGTCCGGCGCTTGCGCGCCTTCTTGGCGACCGCCACCGTCACTCCACCTTCTTCCGCGCCGCCAACGCCTTGGCGCGCTCCAACGCCGCCGCAGCGGCTGGAGGCAACGCAGGCGCGCCCGTCGTGGCCTGCACCGGCGCGCGCTTCGCATCGCGCTCGCGCTGCAACCGTGCAAGGCGCAACGCGCGATCACGATAGCGTTCGCGCGCGGCCAATGCGCTTGCGCGCGCAGCGCGTGCTTCCGCAAGCGCGTGCGTGCATTCTTCGGTGCAGTGCGCGCACGCGATGTCGTCGAGCAACCCGAGATCGATCGCGCGGTCGACGTCGTCCTCGCGCAAGGCCGCGACGATGCGATGCGCCGCGTCGCCGGCCGGCGACGTGCACGCGCAGGCGGGGCAGGGCGCCATCAGCGTCCGGCGAAGGCCGGCTTGCGGCGTTCGAGGAACGCGGCGGTGCCCTCGCGCATGTCGTCGGTGGCGAACATCAGGCCGAACTGCGCGCTTTCGTATTCGAGGCCTTCCTCGATGCCGCACTCGCCGCCGACGTTGATGCAGTCGAGGATGCCGCGCAGCGCGAGGGGCGCTGCATTGGCGAGCTGGTCGGCCAGCGCCATCGTCTGCGCTTCGAGTTCGGCCGTGGGCACGACGCGATTGACGATGCCGAGTTGCTGGGCACGCTGCGCGTCGATCGGTGCGCCGGCCAGGCACAGCTCGAGCGTCGCCGCGCGGCCGGCCAGTCGCAGCAGGCGCTGCGTCCCGCCGAAGCCGGGGATCAGGCCGAGGTTGATCTCGGGCTGGCCGACCTTGGCCGTGTCGGCCGCGATGCGCAGATGGCAGCTCATCGCCAGTTCCAGCCCGCCCCCGAGCGCGAAACCGTTGACCATCGCGATCACCGGCTTGGGCAGTTTCTCGATCCCGCGCATCATCCGCTGGCCGCGCAGGGAGAAATCGCGGCCCTGCACCGGTGTGAGGGTGTTCATTTCACTGATGTCGGCGCCGGCGACGAAGGCCTTCGGCCCACTGCCGGTGAGCACGACGCAACGGACGCTCGCGTCCACTGCGGCCGCCTGGAACGCCGCGTGGAGGGCATCGAGGGTCTGCGCATTCAATGCGTTGAGCTTGTCGGGACGGTTGACGGTGATGACGCGGACGGCGCCGCGGTCGGCGCTCAGCAGGACGGGGTCGGACATGCTCTGGGCTCGTCGAATGGGGGAATCGGTGGGCTTGCGCCGGGTGCGGAACTTCTGCCGTGAGGGCCGGTCACAGGGCCCGGTCGTCAGTGGCGATTCAGCGCCTCCGCCGCTATCCTAGCGCGCCCATCCGGGACCGACGGACGGGCAATCCCATCCCAAGAGGTACGTTCCGAATGAAGTTGCGTTTGCTTGCCGCCACCGTCGCGGCCCTGACCCTCGCCACGGGCTTCGCCCAGGCGCAGGACACCACGAGCGAGAAGGGCAAGCTCAGTTACTACTTCGGCTACCGCTTCGGTAGCGATCTTGCCGCCAGCGGCGAGCAGGTCGACATGGCCACCGTCTACAAGGCCATGCAGGACGCTTACGCCAAGAAGCAGCCCGCCATCGCCGAGAAAGACCTGGAGCCCGTGATCGCCGGCCTGCAGAAGCGCCAGAAGGCGCGTGCCGACCAGCGCAAGGCGGAGTTCGAGAAGGCCTCGGCCGACAACAAGGCGAAGTCCGATCAGTTCCTCGCGGCCAACAAGGCCAAGCAGGGCGTGAAGACCTTGCCGAGCGGCGTCCAGTACCGCGTGATCGAAACCGGCAGCGGCGCCAAGCCGACCAACGCCAGCACGGTGGACCTGGAAGTGACGGGCCCGTTCCCGCTCAACCAGCGCCCGCAGACCGCGCCGGCCGCCGAGAAGCTCACCGGCATCAAGATGAGCGAAGTCGAGATGAAGGGCATGCGCGAAGCGCTGTCCAACATGCCGGCCGGTTCCAAGTGGGAAATCGCCCTCCCGCCGGACCAGGGCTTCGGCAACGACCCGCGCAGCCCGTATCCGCCGAATGTCGCGGTGGTGTTCGAGGTCAAGCTGGTGTCGGCCAAGTAATCCGAACGCAGATGCAACGAGAAACGCCGGCCCCGCGCCGGCGTTTTTCGTTTCACCCCCGATCGCTCAAAATGCTCCCCGTGCACCCCATCCCCACCTACCGCCCGATCCTCAGCCCCTGCATCGGCATCTGCGAGCTCGACACGCAGAACCTGTGTTCGGGTTGCCGTCGCACGACGAACGAGATCGCGCGCTGGAGCCTGATGAGCGACGAAGAACGCCTGCACGTCATGGACGTCCTGCTGCCCGCGCGCCCGCCCTACGCACCGCAGCGATGAGCGTGCGACTGGACCTGATGCACCTGCGCGCGGTGCTGCATCCCGTCGACGCCCCGCCCGCCGGCCCCGGCTGGAACCATTCCGAACTCGAAGGCCTGCTGCCCGACGCGCCGTTGCGCGAAGCCGCGGTGCTCGTCGGCCTGGTCACGCGCGACGAAGGCTGGCAGGTCCTGCTGACGCGCCGCACCGACGCCTTGCGCCACCACGCGGGCCAGGTCAGCTTCCCCGGCGGCCGCATCGAACCCGATGATGCCGACGCGATCGCCGCAGCCCTGCGCGAAAGCCGCGAAGAGATCGGCCTGCTTGCCGCGCAGGCCTCGCCGGTCGGATTCCTCGATCCGCTGTGCACGATCACCGGCTTCCGCGTCTCGCCGCTGGTCGCGCTGGTGGACCCGGAGTTCGTGCCTCGGCCCGATCCGGGGGAGGTGGCCGAGGTATTCGAGGTGCCGCTGGAGTACGTCCTCGACCCCGGCAACCTCAACACGCTCGACGTCGCCACGTTCCTGGGCAGGCCGATCCCCGGCGGACGGCCGCGACAGGTATTCGAATTCGTAGATAGGGGTAACCCGGGGCAGCGGATCTGGGGCGCCACCGCCTCGATCCTCTACAACCTGCGCGAACGCATCAGCGCGGCGGGATCGAACAACTAAGGACCCGCGGGCCCCCGCCCGCACCGGAGGAACCGATGTCCGGCTGGAACACCCTCGTACAGGCCGAAACCCTGGCCATCGCCATCGGCAGGCCCGACGTGAAACTCGTCGACTGCCGATTCACGCTCACCAATCCGATGGCGGGCGAGAGCGCCTTTCTCGTCGGCCATCTCCCGGGCGCGGTGTACGCGCACCTGGATCGCGACCTCTCCGACATGAAGCGCACCGGCGCCGGCCGCCACCCGTGGCCCGACGCGGCGACGTTCACGCAGAAGCTGGGCGAATGGGGCATCGGCCCCGACGACCAGGTGGTCGCGTACGACGACGGCGACGGGTCGCATGCGGCGCGCTTCTGGGTGTTGATGCGCATGCTCGGTCACGAAAAGGTCGCGGTACTCGATGGCGGCTGGTCGCGCTGGACTTCGCTGGGCTTGTCCGTCGACTCCACGCCGAGAAAGCCGATCACCACGCGCTACACCGGCGCGTTCGACACCACGCGCTTGCTCGACGCCGACCAGGTGCAGCAACGCCTCGCCGCCGGAGAGCTGCTCATCGACGCGCGCGCTGCGGATCGCTTCCGTGGCGAGAACGAGATGATCGACCGCGTCGCGGGCCACGTGCCCGGTGCGGTGAATCGGCACTTCGCGAAGAACCTCGACCACGGCAAGTTCAAGCCGCCGGCGGATCTCGCCGACGAATTCCGCGAACTGCTGCTCGGCAAGCACGCCGACGAGGCGATGGTGATGTGCGGTTCGGGCGTCACCGCGTGCCACCACCTGCTCGCGATGGAGCGCGCCGGCTTGCGCGGCGCGCGCTTGTTCACGGGCTCGTGGAGCGGGTGGATCTCGGATCCGGCGCGGCCGATCGCGACCGGCGACTGATCACTTGCCCAGGCGCGCGATCAACGCGCGCAAACCCTTCTGCGTATCGGGCGCGGTCCACGCGTCGACGAACGATTCGAGCTGGATGCGTTCGGGCTGCATCGCGGCGACGACATCCGTGCGCGAAATCGCGCGCGTGCGCAGCATCGGTTCGCGCGGCAACGCGACCAGGCCTTCGAGCCACAGGCGCGCGCGCGTGGCGACTTCGTCGATGCCGGCGAGTTCGTCGACCATGCCGATGGCGAGCGCCTGCGCGCTTTCGATCATTTCACCGCCGACCAGCAAACGTTCCGCGCGATGCAGGCCGACGACGCGGCGCATCAAGTACTGGACGCCTTCGGGCGCGACCAGTCCGACCTGCGTTTCATTGAGGCCGAGGCGATACGGGCCTTCCGCCATGACGCGGTAGTCGCAGCACAACGCGAGCACGCAACCGCCCGCGGGCGCATGGCCGGCGAGGGCGGCGGCGACGGGGACCGGAGACTCCGCGAGTGCACGCGCTGCATCGAAGAACGCGGACCACGCCGACAGCAACGCCGCGCGATCCTCGCCGAGCGACAGCAGGAACGGTACGTCGAGGCCGGCGGAGAACACTTTCGGGCCGCCCGATAGCACGATGCCCTGCGCGCCGTCGCCGATCGCCTCGGCCAGTGCGTTGCGCAGGTCGTTGCAGAGCGCCGGATCGAGCGCGTTGACCGGCGCGCGCGCCAGCTTCAATTCGACGATGGGGCCGTGCGGGATGCGTTCGACGAGCATGCGGGCGGGTCCGACTTTTGGGGGCGAGCAGTATCATAGGCGCATGAACACTGTCCGCCGAATGCTCGCCATCCTCGCCCTGCTGTCCGCCGTGATCGCGACGCCCGCGTGCGCGCGCGGCAAGCCCGACGCGGCCTGCGTGCCGGTCGTGCGCGATGGCTGGATTCGCCTCGTGCCGGGCGGGATGCCGATGCATGCGGGCTTCGGCCGGTTCGAGAATCCGTGCGCAACCCCGGCGACGATCACCGGCGCGAAAAGCGCGTCGTACGCAAGCGTCGAGATGCACGAGACCAGGCTCGTGGATGGCGTGAGCCGCATGCGCGCGGTGCCGACGTTGCCGGTCGCGGCGAAGGGCAGCGCCGAGTTCAAGCCCGGCGGTTTGCACATGATGCTGATGGATCCCACGAAGCCGTTGAAGGCGGGGGACAAGGTCCGCATCGAATTCGCGCTGCAGGATGGGCGGGTGGTGCGCGGCGAATTCCTGGTGCGCTAAGCGCGCGTCGCCATCTCGCGTACGCCGTCGGGCAACGGAATCGGGCGGCCGCTCTTCGGGTCGATCCACACCATCACGACGTGCCCGTCGGAGTAGAGCGTTCCGCCGTCGAGCGATTCGATGCGGTGCCCGACGGTCACGCTGCTGTTGCCCACGCGGTCGGCGAACAGGCTGATCGCGATGTTCGACGGATACGGAATCGGCGCGCGGTAGTTGAGTTGCACCGCCGCGAGCAGCGGCATCATCGTGTCGCTCAACCATTCACGGCCGATGGATGCGAACCACTGGATGCGCGCTTCCTCGAGATACGTCAGGAAGTTGCTGTTGTTGACGTGGTTGAACGCGTCGAGATCGCGCCAGCGCGGCGCAATCTCCATGCGGAACAGCGGCGCGCGCTGCTCGCTCATGCCGCGGACTTCCGCTTGCCGGCGGCCTTTTTCGCGGCCTTCTTGGCGGCGACCTTCTCGGCCTTCGTCGGCGGGCGCGGCGCTTCCGGACGCGGCGAGGGTGCCGGCTTGGTCGGCTTGGCGTCGGTGCCGAGCACCTTCGCCAGGAACCGGCCGGTGTGCGAATGGCCGATGCCCGCGATGTCTTCCGGCGTGCCGGTCGCGAGGATGGTGCCGCCGCGGTGGCCGCCTTCGGGGCCGAGGTCGATCACCCAGTCGGCCGTCTTGATGACGTCGAGGTTGTGCTCGATCACCACGATCGTGTTGCCGTCGTCGCGCAGCTTGTGCAGCACGGCGAGCAGGTGCTCGATGTCGTGGAAGTGCAGGCCGGTGGTGGGCTCGTCGAGGATGTAGAGCGTGCGGCCCGTGTCGCGGCGCGAGAGCTCCTTCGACAACTTCACGCGCTGCGCTTCGCCGCCCGACAACGTCGTCGCCGGCTGGCCGAGCTTGACGTACGTCAGGCCGACATCGACCAGCGTTTCGAGCTTGCGCGCGATCGCCGGCACCGGTTCGAACAACGACAACGCATCCTCGACCGTCATCTCCAGCACGTCGTGGATGCTGTAGCCCTTGTAGAGGATCTCCAGCGTCTCGCGGTTGTAGCGCTTGCCGTGGCAGACATCGCACGGCACGTACACGTCGGGCAGGAAGTGCATCTCGACCTTGATCAGGCCATCGCCCTGGCACGCTTCGCAGCGGCCGCCGCGAACGTTGAAGCTGAAACGCCCCGGCGAATAACCGCGCGCGCGCGATTCGGGCACGGATGCGAACAACTCGCGCAGAGGCGTGAACAGGCCGGTATACGTCGCGGGATTGGAACGCGGCGTGCGGCCGATCGGCGACTGGTCGATGTCCACGACCTTGTCGAACAGGTCGAGGCCCTGCACTTCGCGATGCGGCGAGGGCTTGTGCGACGCGCCGTTGATCTCGTTGGCGGCCAGCGCATACAGCGTGTCGTTGATCAGCGTCGACTTGCCGGAACCCGACACGCCCGTGATCGCCGTGAACAAACCGGCGGGAATCTCGAGGTCGACGTTCTTCAGGTTGTGCCCGCTCGCGCCGAGCAGGCGCAGCGTCATCTTCTTGTTCGGCTTGTGGCGATGCGCGGGAATCTCGATCTTCTTCTTGCCGCTCATGTACTGGCCGGTGAGCGAGCGGGGCGCCTTCAGCACGTCCGCGAATACACCCTGCGCCACGACTTCGCCGCCATGCACGCCCGCGCCGGGGCCGATGTCGACGATGTGGTCGGCCAGGCGGATCGCATCTTCGTCGTGCTCGACGACGATGACCGTGTTGCCGAGATCGCGCAGGCGCGTGAGCGTGCCGAGCAGGCGCTCGTTGTCGCGCTGGTGCAAACCGATCGACGGCTCGTCGAGTACGTACATCACGCCGACGAGGCCCGCGCCGATCTGCGAGGCCAGGCGGATGCGTTGCGCTTCGCCGCCCGACAGCGTGTCGGCCTTGCGTTCGAGCGTCAGGTAATCCAGGCCGACATCGACGAGGAAGCGCAGGCGTTCGGCGATTTCCTTGACGATCTTGACCGCGATCTCGCCGCGCCAGCCGGGCAGTTCGAGGTGCGAGAAGAACGTGAGCGCTTCATCGACCGGCAGCACGACGATGTCGCTCAACGGGCGGTCGGCGACGAACACGTTGCGCGCGCTGCGGTTCAACCGCGCGCCGCCGCATTCCACGCACGGGCGCTCGCTGATGTACTTCGCCAGTTCCTCGCGTACCGCGGCGCTTTCGGTTTCCTGGTAGCGGCGTTCGAGGTTGGGCAGGATGCCTTCGAACTTGTGCTTGCGCGTCGTGCGGCCGCCGGCTTCGGTGAGGTAGGTGAAGGTCACGACGTTGTTGCCGCTGCCGTGCAGCACGGCCTGGCGCTGTTCTTCGTCGAGGTCGTGCCACGCGGTGTCGACGTTGAAGCCGTAGTGGCGCGCCAGTGAGGCGATCAGCTGGAAGTAGTAGACGTTGCGGCGGTCCCAGCCGCGCACCGCGCCGGCCGCGAGCGAGAGCTCGGGGTGCACGACGACGCGCGAGGGGTCGAAGAACTGGCTGACGCCCAGGCCGTCGCACGTCGGGCATGCGCCGACGGGCGAGTTGAAGGAGAACAGGCGCGGTTCGAGCTCCGGCAGCGAGTAATCGCACACCGGGCAGCTGTACTTGGAAGAGAACAGTTGCGGCGCGATGGACGCATCGTCGATGGCCTGCACGATGGCCATGCCGTCGCCAAGCTTGAGCGCGGTCTCGAAGGATTCCGACAGGCGCTGCTTGAGGTCGTCGCGCACCTTGAAGCGGTCGATGACGGCTTCGATGGTGTGCTTCTGGCGCAGCGCGAGCGGCGGCACGGCGTCGATCTCGTGCAGGATGCCGTCCACGCGCACGCGGACGAAGCCTTGCGCGCGGAGTTGTTCGAAGACCTGCGCGTGCTCGCCCTTGCGTTCGCGGATCACCGGCGCGAGCAGCATCCAGCGCTGGTCGGCGAGCTTGTCGTCCTTCGCGATCCCGAGCACCTGGTCGACCATCTGGCTGACGGTCTGCGCTTCCAGCGGGTAGCCGTGGTCGGGGCAGCGCGGCGAACCGACGCGCGCGTAGAGCAGGCGCAGGTAGTCGTAGATCTCGGTGATCGTGCCGACGGTCGAGCGGGGGTTGTGCGAGGTGGCCTTCTGCTCGATCGCGATCGCGGGGCTCAGGCCCTCGATGTGGTCGACGTCGGGCTTCTCCATCACGCTGAGGAACTGGCGCGCGTAGGCCGAGAGGGACTCGACGTAGCGGCGCTGGCCTTCGGCATAGATGGTGTCGAAGGCGAGCGAGGACTTGCCCGACCCCGACAGACCGGTGATGACGATGAGCTTGTCCCTCGGCAGGTCGAGGTCCAGGTTCTTGAGGTTGTGCGTCCGCGCGCCGCGGATGCGGATGAAATCCATCGCCATCGAGTGTGAGATCCGGGGTGTGCGTTCGGAGCCGAACAGGGGAGCCTAGCGAGGTCCCAAGGTCGGGGCAAATCGACGGAAACCCAGCCTCCGGGCGGCCTCGGGCCGGCTGCCCGACCTGAAGCCATTCAGTCTGGGGGCACCCGGGAGGCCGGGTTGGGGAAATCGTGGGGTCGGTTGACCCTAACCGACTGAAACCCCTACAATTCCGCTTCTGTTCGCCCTCGATGGCGGGCAGGCGACCACAATAACTACAGAGGAATGCCTGGTCATGTACGCAGTACTGGTCACCGGCGGTAAGCAATACCGCGTGATGAAGGGCGAGACGCTCCGCGTCGAGCTGCTCGATGTCGAAGCCGGCAAGGAGATCACGTTCGACAACGTGCTCATGCTGGGCGACGGCGAAGGCGTCAAGCTCGGCGACGCGCTCAAGGGCGCCAGCGTCACCGCCACCGTCAAGGGTCACGGCCGCGCCGACAAGGTGCGCATCGTGAAGTTCCGCCGCCGCAAGCACCATCGCAAGCAGATGGGCCATCGGCAGCACTACACCGAAATCGAGATCACCGGCATCGCCGGTGGCGACAAGAAGTAAGGAGAGGCAGCCATGGCACATAAAAAGGGCGTAGGTTCTTCGCGCAACGGCCGCGACTCCAATCCGAAGTACCTGGGCGTGAAGCTCTACGGCGGCCAGGCCGTCGAAGCCGGCAACATCATCGTTCGCCAGCGCGGTACGCAGTTCCACCCGGGTACGGGCGTCGGCCTCGGCCGCGACCACACCCTGTTCGCGCTGGTCGACGGCAAGGTCGCTTTCTCGACCAAGGGCCCGAACAAGCGCCGCACCGTCAGCATCGTCGAGTAACCTCGACGCGCCGGTGTCCGACGAGCCCCGCTCCGGCGGGGTTCGTCGTTTCTGAAGCAAGGAACGCAACACGATGAAACTCGTCGACGAAGCAGAAATCACCGTGATCGCCGGCAACGGCGGCAACGGCTCCATCAGTTTCCGCCGCGAGAAGTTCATTCCGCTCGGCGGCCCCGACGGCGGCGACGGCGGCGTCGGCGGCAGCGTCTGGCTGCAGGCGGACGAGAACCTCAACACGCTCGTCGATTTCCGCCACGACAAGATGTTCCGCGCCAAGCGCGGCGAGAACGGCATGGGCCGCCAGATGTACGGCAAGGGCGGCGAGGACACGACCATCGTCGTGCCTGTCGGTACCGTCGTGCACAACATCGAGACCGACGAGGTCATCGGCGACCTGACCATGCACGGCGATCGCCTGCTCGTGGCCAAGGGCGGCAAGGGCGGCCTCGGCAACATGCACTTCAAGAGCTCGATCAATCGCTCGCCGCGGCGTTCGACGCCGGGCGACGAGGGCGAGCAGCGCACGCTGCGCCTCGAACTCAAACTGCTCGCGGACGTCGGGCTGCTCGGCTTCCCGAACGCGGGCAAGTCCACCTTCATCCGCGCCGTCTCGGCCGCGACGCCGAAGGTCGCGGACTATCCGTTCACCACGCTCTATCCGAACCTCGGCGTCGTCGCGGTCGAACACCACCGCAGCTTCGTCATCGCCGACATCCCGGGCATCATCGAAGGCGCCGCGGAAGGCGCCGGCCTGGGCAGCCTGTTCCTGCGCCACGTGCAGCGCACGCGCTTGCTGTTGCACCTGGTCGACATGGCGCCGATGGAAGGCGGCGTGGAAGCCTCGCCGGCCGAGCAGGTGCGCGCCATCGAACACGAGCTGCGCAAGTACGATCCGGGCATGCTGGAAAAACCGCGCTGGCTGGTGCTCAACAAGTCCGACCTGATGTTCGAGGACGAAGCGCGCGAGCGCGCGGAAGAAGTCGTGCGCGAACTCGGATGGACGCAGCCCTGGTACATGGTCTCGGCGCTGGGCCGCGAAGGCACCTGGCCGATCATGCTGGCGGTGCAGTCGTTCTTCGACCGCCTGCGCGAGGAACAGCACGATGTTTGAGGTCTTTTCGAAGGCAACAAAAAACCCCGCCGAGGCGGGGTTTTTCGAAGCTGCTGCGGCGCCGTTTGTATCAGGCGGCCTGCAGGGCCTTGATGCGCGCCGTGAGGCGGCTCTTGTGGCGGGCGGCCTTGTTCTTGTGGATCAGGCCACGCGAGCTGAAACGGTCGAGAATCGGCTGCGCCACGACGAACGCGGCCTGGGCGGCGGCGGCGTCATTGGCGTCGAGCGCCTTCAGCACCTTCTTGACGGCGGTGCGCAGCATCGAGCGCTGAGCGGCGTTGCGAGCGTTGCGCACGACGGTCTGCTTGGCGCGCTTCTTGGCGGACTTGATATTGGCCACGACGGGAATCCTGGGAACGAAACGATGTGGATGAACGGGAATCGGGGTGCGTGCGGGCCCAAGGCCGGCACGACGAAGCGCGGAAGTATGGGCGTTTCAGGGACTTGCGTCAACCGAGGGGGCGTATGACCGCCCCGAGGATGATCCGGGGGCTGTTGTCCTTCGGCAGCATGACCATGGTCAGCCGCGTCTTCGGGCTGGTCCGGGACATGGTGATCAACGCCGTCTTCGGCGCCAACGCCATGACCGACGCCTTCTGGGTGGCCTTCCGCATCCCGAACTTCATGCGGCGGCTGTTCGCGGAGGGCTCGTTCTCCACCGCCTTCGTGCCCGTCTTCACGGAGATCAAGGAGAAGCGGACCCACGCCGAGCTGAAGGAACTGGTGTCGCGCACCGCGGGCACGCTGGGCGGGGTGCTCACCATCATCGTGGCCCTGGGCGTGATCTTCGCGCCGCAGGTCACGTTGCTGTTTTCGCCCGGTGCGTCGGACGAGCCGCAGAAGTTCGCGCTGACGGTCGATCTGCTGCGGCTGACGTTCCCGTTCCTGTTGTTCGTCTCGCTCACGGCGCTGGCCGCGGGCGCGCTCAACAGCTTCCACCGCTTCGGCATGCCGGCGCTGACGCCGGTGATCCTCAACATCTGCATGATCGCCGGCGCCGTGTGGCTCTCGCCGATGCTCGACGTGCCGATCCTCGCGCTGGGTTGGGCGATCCTCGCGGCCGGCGTGCTGCAGTTGCTGTTCCAGGTGCCGCAGCTGGCGAAGCTGGATCTGCTCGCGATGCCGAAATGGGGCGCCAAACACCCCGACGTGCGCAAAGTGATGAAGCTGATGGTGCCGACGCTGTTCGGCTCTTCGGTCGCGCAGATCAACCTGTTGCTCGATACGGTGATCGCGTCCCTGCTGATCGCCGGTTCGCAGACATGGCTCTCGCAGGCCGATCGCTTCCTCGAACTGCCGCTCGGCGTCTTCGGCGTCGCGCTCGGCACGGTGATCCTGCCCGCGCTCGCGCGCCATCACGTCAACACCGATCGCGCCGGGTTCTCGTCGGCGCTGGACTGGGGCCTGCGCACGACGCTGATCATCGCGGTGCCCGCCATGCTCGGCCTGATGTTGCTGTGCGTGCCGCTCGTATCGACGCTGTTCCAGCATGGCGCGTTCACCGCGTTCGATACGAAGATGGCCGCGCTGTCGGTGTTCGGCCTGGCCTTCGGCCTGCCGGCCTTCGCGCTGGTGAAGGTCGTGCTGCCGGCCTTTTATGCGCGGCAGGACACGAAAACCCCGGTGCGCGCGGGCGTGGCTTCGCTGGTCGCCAACATGGTCTTCAACGGCCTGTTCCTCGCTGTCCTCTATGTCCTGTGGGTCAAGCCCGAGCTGAAGCAGGGCCCGGTGCTGCACGCGTTGGCGCACACACCCGGCCTGCATTTCGCCCTGGGCCTGGCGAGCGCGGCGGCGAGCTACCTCAACCTGCTGCTGCTGTGGCGCTGGCTCCGGCAGGCGGGCGTCTACGAGCGCAAGCCCGGTTGGGGCAAGTTCCTGCTGCGGCTGGGCGTTGCGTGCGCGGCCATGACGGCGGCACTGCTGCTCGGCCTCCACGTCGCACCGGATTTCACGCAGGTGGCGGTCGCGACCCGGATCGTGTGGCTCGCCGGGCTGGTGGGTGGCGGCGTGGCGGTCTACGGCATCGCGATGGTCGCGATGGGCTTCCGGGCGGCCGACCTCAGGGAACACTGATCGCTATACTCCCGCGTTCCATGAGCAGGCTGTTCCGTGACGTCGAAGGCGGGCCTTTGTGCCCCCAAGGCAGCGTGGTCTGCATCGGCGCCTTCGACGGCCTGCATCTCGGCCATCGCGCGCTGGTGCGCCACGCGGTCGAGCGTGCGCGCGCGCTGGGCGCGCCCGCCGTCGCGCTGACCTTCGAGCCGCTGCCGCGCGAGTTCTTCGCGCAATCCGAACCCCCGCCGCGCCTCACGCTCGCCCGTGCAAAGTTCGAAGGCCTGCGCGATCTCGGCATCGACGTCGTCGGCCTGCTGCGCTTCGACGGCAGGCTGGCCTCGATGACCGCCGAACGATTCGTCCGCGACATGTTGGTCGGCCGCCTCTCCGCGCGCGAAGTCTGGATCGGCCCCGACTTCCGGTTCGGCAAGGGCCGCGCCGGCGACCTCGCATTGCTGCGCACGTTCGACGCATTTGAATCGCACGCGATCGACCCCATCCTCGTGGAAGGCGAACGCGTCTCCAGCACGCGCATCCGCGGCGCGCTGACGACGGGCGACTTCGATACGGCGGCGCGGTTGTTGGGCCGCCGCTACGCGATCGACGGCCGCGTCGTGCGCGGCAAGCAACTGGGACGCACGCTCGGGTATCCGACGGCGAACCTGCGCTACGGGCGTCGCCGTCCGCCGTTGCAGGGCATCTTCGCCACGCGCGTGCATGGCCTGGGCGGCGCGCCGATCGACTCGGTCTCCAGCTTCGGCACGCGCCCGACGGTCGCGGGCGTGGAGCCGTTGCTCGAAGCGCACCTGTTCGACTTCGACGGCGACCTGTACGGTCGCCGCATCAGCGTGGAATTCGTGGCGCACTTGCGCGACGAACTCACCTTCACCGATTTGCCCGCGATGGTCGAACAGATCCATCGCGACGCGCGCCAGGCGCGCGAACTCCTCTCTTCCCTTTCGCAACAGGCGTGCGCGTGACCCAGGATTACAAGTCCACGATCCACTTGCCCGCGACGGATTTCCCGATGCGCGGCGACCTGCCCAAGCGCGAGCCCGAAACGCTCAAGCGCTGGGAGGCCTCCGGCCTTTACGCGCAGATCCGCGCCAAGGCCCAGGGCCGTCCGACGTTCGTGCTGCACGACGGCCCGCCGTACGCCAACGGCCCGATCCACATCGGCCACGCGGTCAACAAGGTGCTCAAGGACATCGTCGTGAAGTCCAAGCTCATCGCGGGCTTCGACGCGCCGTACGTGCCGGGTTGGGATTGCCACGGCCTGCCGATCGAGCTGGTCGTCGAGAAGAAGTTCGGCAAGGTCGGCGACAAGCTCGACGCCGACGCCTTCCGCGCCAAGTGCCGCGAATATGCCGCCGAGCAGATCGACGTGCAGCGCGGCGGCTTCAAGCGCCTGGGCATCGTCGGCGCGTGGGAAAACCCGTATCGCACGATGGACTTCCGCTACGAAGCGGACATGCTGCGCTCGCTGGCGAAGATCATCGAACGCGGCCACCTGGCGCGCGGCGTGAAGCCGGTGCACTGGTGCTTCGATTGCGGTTCGGCGCTCGCCGAAGCGGAGATCGAATACCAGGACAAGGCGTCGCCAGCCATCGACGTCGCGTACCGCGCGAAGCAACCGCAATCGCTCGCCTCGGCGTTCGGCATCGCATTGCCCGAAGGCACCGACATCGCCGTGCCGATCTGGACGACGACGCCGTGGACGCTGCCCGCCAGCCTCGCGGTCACGCTGGGACCGGAACTCGACTACGTGCTGGTCGAAGGCCCGCAGCAGGGCGGCAAGCGCTTGTGGCTGGTGCTCGCCGAGGCGCTCGCGGAGCAGGCGCTCGCGCGTTACGGCGTGGAGGATTACGTCGTGCACGCCCGCGCGCAGGGCGTCGAACTCGAAGGCCAGCGTTTGCGCCATCCGTTCTACGACCGCGAGATCCCGCTGATCCTCGGCGACCATGTGTCGGCCGAAGACGGCACGGGGGCCGTGCACACCGCGCCGGGCCACGGCCAGGAAGACTTCGCGGTCGGCCTGCGTTACGGCCTGACCGATGCCTACACCGCGGCGCAGGTGAATCCCGTCGATGGCCGCGGTGTTTACCTGCCGTCGACGCCGGCGGCGAACGACACCACGCTCGCCGGCCTGCACATCTGGAAGGCGAACGACGCGCTGGTCGAAGTGCTGCGCGGCAACGGCGCCTTGCTCGCGCACGCCACGCTCGTGCACAGCTATCCGCATTGCTGGCGCCACAAGACGCCGGTGGCGTTTCGCGCGACGCCGCAATGGTTCATCTCGATGGAACAGGCCGGCCTGCGCCGCGATGCGCTCGCCGCGATCGGTCGCGTCGAATTCTTCCCCGACTGGGGCGAGGCGCGCATCTTCGCGATGGTCGAAGGCCGCCCCGACTGGTGCATCTCGCGCCAGCGCACGTGGGGCGTGCCGATCGCGCTGTTCATCGATCGCGAAACCGGCGAGCCGCATCCCGAATCCCCGGCGCTGATGCGCCAGGTGGCCGACCGCGTGCAGGAATCGGGCGTCGACGCGTGGTACGCGCTCGATGCGTCGGAACTGCTGGGAAGCGAGGCGTCGAAGTACGAAAAGGTGCGCGACATCCTCGACGTCTGGTTCGACTCCGGCGTCAGCCACGAATGCGTGCTCGCGCAGCGCCCGGAAGACGCACTGCGCAAGCCGGCCGACATCTATCTCGAAGGCTCCGACCAGCACCGAGGTTGGTTCCAGTCCTCGCTGCTCACGGGCGTGGCGATGGATGGCGACGCGCCGTACCGCCAGGTGCTGACGCATGGCTTCACCGTCGACCAGAACGGCCGCAAGATGTCGAAGTCCCTCGGCAACGTGATCGAGCCGCAGAAGGTCATCGACCAGATGGGCGCGGACGTGCTGCGCCTGTGGATCGCCTCGACCGACTACCGCAACGAGATCTCCGTCTCCGACGAGATCCTCAAGCGCAACGGCGACGTGTACCGCCGCATCCGCAACACCGCGCGCTTCCTGCTCGGCAACCTGCACGGCTTCGACCCCGCGCGCGACCTCGCGCCGCTGGATGCGATGGTCGCGCTCGACCGCTGGATCGTGCATCGCGCCCATGAGATGCAGGCGAAGATCGCCGACGCCTACGCGCGTTACGACTTCGCCGAGATCGTGCAGGCGCTCGGCAACTTCTGCAGCGTGGACCTCGGTGCGCTGTACCTCGACGTCACCAAGGACCGCCTCTACACGCTGCGCGAGGATTCGCCCGCGCGGCGTTCGGCGCAGTCGGCGATGTACCGGATCGCCGAAGCCTTCGTGCGCTGGATCGCGCCGATCCTCTCGTTCACCGCGGACGAAATGTGGGCGCACATCCCCGGCAAGCGCGAGGACAACGTGTTGTTCGCGACGTGGTACGAAGGCCTGGCGCCGCTGGGCGACGACGCGGTGCTGAGCGTCGAGGACATGGAGCGCCTGCTCGCTTTGCGCGACGACGTGGCCAAGGTGCTCGAGCCGATGCGCGCCAACGGCGCGATCGGCGCGGCGCTGGAAGCCGAGATCGGCCTGCATTGCGGCGTGTCGCACCAGAACTGGCTCGCGCCCTTCGTCGACGAGCTGCGTTTCCTGTTGATCAGCGGCGACGTGCACATCGTGGCCGACGACAACGCGCACGAGATCGGCGTCACTGCCGCGCCCACGCAGAAGACCAAGTGCGTGCGCTGCTGGCAGCATCGCGGCGATGTCGGCGCGGTCGCGGCGCATCCGCAGATCTGCGGACGCTGCGTGAGCAATATCGAAGGCCCCGGCGAAACGAGGATGTTCTTCTGATGCGCGCTTCCCCCAATGCACTGTCGTGGCTGCTGCTGTCCGTCGCGATCATCGTGCTCGACCAGCTGTCGAAGTCCTGGGTCCTGTCGAGCCTGCCGGAATACCAACCGGTGGTCGTCATCGACGGCTTCTGGAACTGGTACCGCAGCTACAACACCGGCGCGGCCTTCAGTTTCCTGAGCGACGCCGGCGGCTGGCAGAAGTGGATGTTCACGGCGTTGGCGTTCGTGATCAGCGGCCTGCTGGCGTTCTGGCTCTCGCGCACCCCGCGCCGCGACTGGCGCACGGCGCTGCCCTTCGCGCTGGTCATCGGCGGTGCGCTGGGCAACGTGATCGACCGCCTGCGCCACGGCCACGTGGTCGATTTCATCCAGTGGCACTGGCAGGAACACGCCTGGCCCGCCTTCAACGTGGCCGATTCGGCCATCGTGGTCGGGGCCGTGGGCATCGCGCTGTTCGGGTTGCTGCAAGGCAAGCGGCCGCAGGACGCGCGATAATCGTGGCCATGGATATCCTGCTGGCCAATCCGCGCGGGTTCTGCGCCGGGGTCGACCGCGCGATCGAGATCGTCAAGCGCGCGCTCGAACTGCTCGGCGCGCCGATCTACGTGCGGCACGAAGTGGTGCACAACCGCTTCGTCGTCGACGACCTCAAGCATCGCGGCGCGGTCTTCGTCGAGGAACTCGACGAGGTGCCCGACAACGCGACGGTCATCTTCTCGGCGCACGGCGTGTCGCAGGCCGTCCGCCAGGAAGCCGCGCGCCGCGGCCTGAAGGTGTTCGACGCCACGTGCCCGCTGGTGACCAAGGTGCACCTGGAAGTGGCGCGCCAGTGCAGGGCAGGGCGCGACATGGTGCTCATCGGCCACGCCGGGCACCCGGAAGTCGAAGGCACGATGGGCCAGTGGAGCGCGCAGGCCGGCAACGGCCGCATCTACATCGTCGAGGACATCGACGACGTGGCGACCATCGACATCGCCCAGCCGGAAAACTGCGCGTACACCACGCAGACGACGCTCTCGGTCGACGACACGCGCAGCATCATCGATGCGTTGCGCCTGCGCTTCCCGCTGATCCAGGGCCCGAAGAACGACGACATCTGCTACGCGACGCAGAACCGCCAGGACGCCGTGCGCGAACTCACGCGCGAATGCGACCTTGTCCTGGTCGTCGGCTCCCCCAACAGTTCCAATTCCAATCGCCTGCGCGAGCTCTCCGAGCGCGAAGGCGTCGAAGCGCACCTCATCGACGGCGCGAGCGAAATCGATCCGCGCTGGGTGGTGGGCCGCCACCACATCGGCGTCACCGCCGGCGCGTCCGCGCCCGACGTGCTGGTGCGCGGCGTGATCGCGCGCCTGCGCGAACTCGGCGCCGGGGGCGTGCGCGAGCTGGATGGCAAGCCCGAAGACATGGTGTTCGCGCTGCCGAAGGAATTGCGCGTCACGCTGGTCGATTGACGCCTCGGCGTGCCGGGCAGCGGGCGATGGGACGTTTTCGCCGACCGGGCCCTGTCCAAGTCGCCCGGCGTTTGACCTGCGCCCCCGCGGCCCCCTAGAATTCACGGCTCAGCCGGAATAGCTCAGTTGGTAGAGCGGCGCATTCGTAATGCGTAGGTCGTAGGTTCGATTCCTATTTCCGGCACCAGTAGAAACGAAGGGCCTGCAGGGTGCACACCTTGCAGGCTCTTTTTCTTTTACGGCCTGTTCCCGCGCGTCAGTGCGCGCATTCGGCTTTGTACGACAGTGCCGAGGGGTGGGTCGGCGACGAGACGTAGTTGCTCACGTCCGTCAGCCGGATATCGGTGAACACCACGGAGACCAGTGTCAGGACCTGGTTGCTCGGGCAGACCAACGTGGGTTGCGGCGCGGGGATGATCAACTTGTCGGAGATCTTCCCGTACTTGTCGGCCGTGAATGTGCCACCCACGGATACGTTGACCAGCACGTCTTCCTGATGCGTCGCGGACGGGCGTTGGTTGCTGCGGTAGACGCACTGGTAGTGCGCCCCGGCTTTCGCGCTCGCGATGTAGCTGACGTTCTCGTGCTTCAGGAGCTCGACTTCCGTCCATTGCACGATGACCCTCGGCGAGCCGAGCGACGCGCTGGGCGCGCGCAGGAAATGGGGCCGGCGACTCTGGGCGATGGCCGTCGTCGCGACGAGCGCCAGGGCGAGCAGGCACAACGTACGATTGATCCGCATATGTCCTCCTTTGATGCGCCGGAACAGGGGAAGGCCGGCGCCAGGGAAGCTGCAAACGGCTTCCAATCAGGGAGAACGAAGGGATCGCTCTTCGTGACTCCCCCGGTCGGGTGGGGCTAACCCGACCTGACCGAGGGATTGCGTGCAACCATTGGGGTGTCGCGCGGCGCCATGAAGCCGAAAGGGGAATCGAATGGAATCCATCACCGCAGGTGAGTTCGCTTTGCTGCTGGTCCTGTCCTGGGGGCCGGTGTACCTGGTCGCCGCGTTCGTGCAGTGGCGTTTGCTCGGTGCGCGCAAGGATCGCGCGGTCTGGCTTGTCGGCGCGCTCTTGTTCGAATGTCTCCTCGCGCTTGCGATCTGGCTGTCGCCGTTGAACCGCCACTTCGTGACGCGGCCCCTTCCGGGCGTGCTGGACGCCGGCAGCTTTCCGCTGCAGGCCGCGCTCCTGGCATCGGTGGTGACCACGTTGGCCGTGTGGCTCATGGGACGTTCGTTTCGCCAGGCGCGGTGAGCGAACCTGAACCGTTCAGCCGGTTCGTGATTTGACGCCTCCAGTGCGCGCGGCGGGCGCGGCGGCGCATTCGCCGCCTCCTACAATTCACCGATGACTGACGCCCGATTCCCGAAAGAAGCGCTTCGCAAGAAGCTCGTCGTCGCCGGCATCCCGGAGGACGCGCATACCCTCGCAGGCCTGGCGGCGCACATGCCCGACCTGGATGCGAAGCACCTGTCCGTGGACACCGCGGCGGAGTTGGTCCTGTATCTGATTTCGAAGGGCGTGATCACGCTGCCCGTCGCGGCGGACAAGGCGCTGCTCGACCTGCCGTGGGGCTCGCACGTGTGCCAGTTCTACGACACCAAGCAGGACCAGCTCGACATGCTGGTGCCGTACTTCAAACAGGGCCTCGACCGGAACGAAGCGTGCGCGTGGCTCGTCGGCGATCTGACCATCGAGGAAGCGCGCACTGCGCTCGCGGCAGTCGTGCCGAATCTCGATGTGTACTTGGCGAAAGGCCAGATGCAGATCCGCCACTACACGGAGTTCTACACCGACCCCAACGGCACGGTGAAGGCGCCGGAGCAACTGAGTCATCAGTTCGCGTCAATGGGTGCCGATGCCAATTCGAAGGGGTATTCCGGGCTGCGCGCCTCGGGCAGCGTCGCGTGGGTGCAGGACGACGACAGCATGTCGCGCTTCATGGCGTACGAAACGATCGTCAACGTCGCGATCCAGAACGCGCGGATCATGGCCGTGTGCACGTATCCCACGGAGGCCGCGGCGCTCTGCGGCTGCCGCGAGTTGATCCACAACCACGGCCATTTCTACGTCAAGCGTGGCGAGTGGATGCACGACAAGTCGAAGGACGCGGAGCGCATCGAATCTGTCTTCGCCTCGCTCGCTCGCGCGTAACGCTCACTTCGTCCGGCGTTCGCGCATCCACAGCGGTACGAGCCCCACGAGCAACGCCACGCCGATCCCGACGATCGTTTCCCACGCGCGGTCGAACGCGTACTGCCACGCATCGTCGCCGTGCGCCAGCATGACGATCGCCGCGACGTAACCGGCGACGCGTGCGCCGGCGTTCTCCAGCCGTAGCGCGAATGCGAGCAACATCGCCGCGAGGATCGCCACGCCGAGCGCGATGGCGCGGATGTCGAGCCACGGCAACAACAGCGCACCAACCATCGCGCCGACCAAGGTGCCCGCGAGGCGTTGCAATGCCAGGCGACGGCTGTTCGCCGGCGACAGATCCGTCACCAGCACCGCCGCGATCAGCGCGTAGATCGCATAGTGCGCGTGCAATGCATCGGCGATCCACCAGGCGAGCGCGGCCGCGACCGCGGCGCGCACCGACAACTGGATCGCGGGCGTGCGCATCAGCGCGTCGGATGGAACCGCCGCACGGCGAGCACGGTCAACGCGACGAACAACAACAGCACGACGCCCTGCGCGATGGCGAACGGCGGTTCGGCCTGCGTCGGCGCCAGCACGTGCAGCCACGGGACCTTCGCGAACGCCTGCACGACGAGCACGAACACGTTGAGATACAGCGAGATCATCGCGCCGACGACGTAGACCCACCGCCACGCGCCGTGCAACTTGCGCCCATACAGCGCGAACAACGTCGGCACGAGGACGAGCGCCGACACGATGCCCGTGCCGATCGCCGGCGTGAACCCGCGGAACGGAAAGAAGAACCCGGTCACCGTCGTGGCCACCGTGGTCCAGAGGAACAGCGTCGTCCATCCCGGCATGCGGTTCGATGCGAGCAGGCCCTTGGCGACGATCAATCCCGCCACGATGGCGACCAGGCTCAGGATCACGTGGAGCAGGGTGAAGGGGTGGGTCAACGGCAGGACGGGTTGCATGGACATCCCCAATGTCGAAGGCGACGGGCCTCGCAGAGGCAACGTCACATCGGGCCTCCATCGGCCGCAACCACGCCAGTCGCCTTAGACTGCGCGGATGATCAACCGCATCCTGATCGTCTGCGTCGGCAACATCTGTCGCTCGCCCATGGCCGAAGTCGTGCTGCGCAAGTACATGGGCGGCGGGGACGAGGTCGTCGTCGAGTCCGCGGGGCTCGCCGCGCTCGTCGGCAATCCCGTCGATCCGCTCGCCGAGCGCGTCTTGCGCGACAACGGGCTCTCCGCGGAAGGGCATGCCGCGCGGCAGATCACCGAGGCGATGATCTCGCAGGCCGACCTGGTGCTCGCGATGCAGCGCCGGCACATCGGCGCGATCCATTCGATCGCCCCGCAGGCGCGCGGAAAGACATTCCTGGTCGGCAAATGGGAAGGGGATGCCGAGGTGCCGGATCCTTACGGGAAGACCCTGCCGATCTTCGAGGACGCGTACGGCCGGATCGACCGGATGCTGTACGCGTGGCGAATGCACCTTTGATGCCGTCTCGCAGCGAAGAACGCACGCCGGCCGCGGCACCGGCCAAAACGACGAACGCGCCTGAACGATTCGACCAGCGGCGCCCGTCCATTTCCATTTAACTGTTTTTCTTCATCTTTTCGTCAAGTCCTCATCCATAGCCTTTTCGAACCTGAAGCCATGCACCGGGGCGTTAACGGTGCGGGGCTGCAGGCGAGGGGGGGCGAACGGCGAACGATTCGCGCTGCCCCCCATGACCTGGTCATCGAGAGGCGCGCATGGAAGAAGCAAAACTGGTGGCCGCGAGTGCGATCGCCCTGGCCGTCACCCTCTTCGCGATCTTTTCGCTGCGCCCGTTGGCGAAGCGATTGGGTCTCGTGGACAAGCCCGGCGGACGCAAGGCGCACAAGGGCCGCGTTCCGTTGATCGGTGGGCTGTGCTTCTTCCTCGGCACGGTGGCAGGACTGACGTACCTCGGATATGTCGACGCGTTCGTGGCGAGCCTGCTCGTGCCGTGCGCGTTGATCGTCATGACGGGCGCGGTCGACGACCTGAGCAACATGAGCGTCAAGTCGCGCCTGGTCATCCAGGCGTGCACCGCCTGGCTGGTGATCGGCGCCACCGGCATCTACCTGGATAGCGCGGGCCACCTCCTGGGCGAGGGCTTCGACCTGCAGCTGGGCCTGCTCGGCATTCCGATCACGATCGTCGCGGTCATCGGCCTGGTGAACGCGTTCAACATGATGGACGGCATCGACGGCCTCGCCGCGGGCATGGCGATGGTGAGCATCGGTTCGATCCTGCTGTTCGCGAACGGCGGCTGGCCGGCGCTGGGCGTGGTCCTGCTGTTGCAGGTGCTGTTCGCCGCGCTCGTGCCGTATCTCGCCGTGAACCTGGGTTGGCCCGACGGCCGCAAGATCTTCATGGGCGATGCGGGCAGCACGCTCATCGGCTTCCTGATGGCGTGGTCGCTGATCTACTTGAGCCACGGCAAGGTCGGCGTGCTCGCGCCGGTCGACACGCTGTGGTGCGTGGCGATTCCGGTCATGGACACCATCGGCGTCATGCATCGCCGCGTGCGCCTCGGGCGCTCGCCGTTCGAACCCGACCGCCAGCATCTGCACCACCTGCTGTGCGACGCCGGCTTCAACGCGCGCGCCACGCTGGCCATCATCGTCGCCGCGGGCCTGGCGATGGGCGGCATCGGCTTCGTGCTGCGCAACCTGCCGGAAATGGCGAGCCTCGGCGCCTTCGCGTTCGTCTTCGCGCTGTACCTGGCGAAGCTGCCGCAGGCGATCGCCGCGCTCGCCAAGCTGGTCCCGCAACGCGTGGCGCCGGTCGTCACCGCGCCGCAGGCGACGGTCGAAGAGCGCGTGCCGCTGACCGCCGATGCGCCCGCGTCGGGCGTGATGAAGGCCCTCTACGTGCTCAGCGCGTCGACGGATGCCGCGCAGATCGCGCCGATCGTCGAACAGATGTCGCGCGATGCACGCTTCGAAACGCGCGTGTGCATCGCATCGCCCGCCGGCAGCCATTCCGAAGGCGTGCTCGATCTGTTCGACCTGGCGCCCGACGTGCGCATCACGCTCGCCGAAGTCGACGACGTCGCGCAGGTGACCTCCGCCGCGCTCGGCACGCTCGACCGCGTGCTCAGCGACTTCCATCCCGATGTCGTCGTCGTGCCCGCGGGCGCGCCGACCAGCGTGGCGACGACGCTCGCCGCGACGTACCAGCACATCCCGGTCGCGTGCGTCGAGCCGGCGGGCGGCGCGGCGCGCGCCTCGCAGGACGCGGGGCGCAAGGTGATGAGCTCGCTCGCCGCGATGCATTTCACCGCCACCGATTCGGTGAGCCGTTCGCTGGTGGCCGACGGTGTGCCGTCCGATCGGGTCCTCGTGACCGGCGACCCCGCCGCGCGCACGCTGCACACGGCGGTCGACCGGCTGCACGAAGACCTCCCGCTGCAGCGCAACCTGACGCACCGCTTCGGCTTCATGCGCGAAAACGCGCCGATGTTGCTGGTGATGGGCCGCGAAAAGATGGGCGAACGCCTCGAACCGCTGGCCCGCGCGCTGCGCCGCATCGCGCTGCGCCGGCCCGACCTCGACGTCGTCTGCCTGATGCCGCCGTCGAAAAACATGGACGGCATCGACGGGATGCTCGGCGCCTTCGCCAACATCCACCTGGTCGCCCCCGGCGACTACCTGGGCTTCGCCTACCTGGCCGACTCGGCTTATCTCTCGCTCGCCCTGTCGGGCGAGTGCGCCGCCGAGGTCGCCCCGCTCGGAAAGCCTGTCCTGCTCCTGAACGGGGCGGGGGAGCCGGCATTGGCCGGACCGCTCACCAGCGAGGTTCCGAACGTCCGCCGCATCGACGTTCACGAGCAGACGATCTCCGATGTCGTACTCAACCTCATCTCCGATCGTCGTGCGTGGGAAATGCTGCGCAACGACGAACGGCCGCGCGTGGATGCGTGCGAGCGGATCGTGGAAGCGCTGGCCGCCATGCGGCCCAGCCCGGCCGCGGTCGTGCCGTTGGTGCCGGCAGCCGAGCTGCCGCGCTACGCGGCCGGCGCAGGCGTCCGAGAGGTGTCCTGAGGGCCTTGAAAGGGGGCCGGCAGGGGGCCGGCAACGTCGCGGGTCGACGGTTGGAACCGCCGAACCCGCGGAGCAGGGAAGTTCCGAAACGACGTCGATGCCTTGGCACCGACCTTTTTCATATCCATGAGCGAGATTTATGGCGACCTACCTTTCCACCCGCACGACGCCGCCTCCGCACATCGCGCCGACCTCGGTCCGCGATGAGGAGATCGACCTGCGCACGCTGTTCACCACGGTGGGCGACCACAAGAAGGCGATCTTCTTCGGCACGCTGATGTTCTTCCTGGCGAGCGTGTTGTATTGCGTCCTCGCCACGCCGAAGTACGAGGCCAACGCGACGGTGCAGGTGGAGCGGCGCACCGCGCAATTCCCCGGCCTGTCGGCCAACAGCGCCGCGCAGTCGGCGCAGGCCGAGTCGCCGGCGACCACCGAGATCCAGTTGCTCACCTCGCGCAGCGTGCTGAGCGAAGCGCTCGACAACCTGGACCTCGACGTGCAGGTCAAGGCCGCGCGCTTCCCGGTCTTCGGCGATTACATCGCGCGTTCGTTCACCACCGACCACCCGAACGAGGTCAACGACCCCTGGTTCGGCATGGCGCGTTACGGGTGGGGCGGCGAGCACGTTTCGATCGCGCGCCTCGACGTGCCGCAGGAACTGGTCGACCAACCGCTGAAGCTCGTGGCCGGCGATTCGAATCGCTACACCCTCTACGGCCCGGATGGCGACGTGCTGGTCAACGGCTTCGTGGGCCAGCCCGCGCAGGCCGCCGGCGTCAACGTGCTCGTGCGCCAGATGGCCGCCAACCCGGGCATGAAGTTCGAAGTCACGCGCCTCAACACGCTGGCGATCCTCTCGCAGCTGCGCAAGGACATCAGCGCGTCGGAACAGGGCCGCGATTCGGGCGTCATCGCGCTGAGCTACCAGAACGAAGATCCGATCCTCGCCCGCTCGGTGCTCGAGCAGATCAGCCGCGCGTACGTGCACCAGAACGTGGCGCGCAATTCGGCCGAAGCCGCCAAGCGCCTGCAGTTCGTCAAGCGCCAGCTGCCGAACGTGCGCAAGGAACTCGACAAGGCACAGGCCGCGTTGACCCAGTACCAGACGCGCACGCAGACGCTCGATGTCACCGTGCAGAACCAGTCGCTGTTGAACCAGACCGTGTCGATCGACTCGGCCATCAGCCAGTTGCGCATCCAGCAGGCGGACCTGGCCAGCCGCTTCACGCCGCAGCATCCGATGTACAAGGCGCTGCTCGCGCAGATCGGCCAGTTCGAATCGCAGAAGGCGCAGTTGCGCGGCCAGATCGCCGCGTTGCCGGAAACGCAGCAGAACCTGTTCCGCCTGACGCGCGACGTCGAAGTCACCAACCAGACCTACGCCAGCCTGCTCGACCAGGCGCAGCAGCTCGACATCGCGCGCGCCAGCGCGATCGGCAACGCGCGCGTGATCGATCCGGCCGCCGTCGACTATGAAAGCCCGGCATGGCCGAAGCCGATCCCGGTGATCCTGGGTGGCACGCTGCTCGGCGCGCTGGTGATGTTTGCCTTCGTGCTGCTGCGCCAGATGATGCGTCGCGGCGTCGAAGACCCGGCGGACATCGAACTGCTCGGCCTGCCGGTCTATGCCTCGATCCCGTACAGCGAGCGCGGCCGCGAACTCACGGTCAACCCGGCGCGTTTCGCGAACGGCCACCAGCGTCTGCTCGCGCTCAACGCGCCGACGGACCTGGCGATGGAGGCGCTGCGCAGCCTGCGCACGAGCCTGCACTTCGCGCGCTTCAAGACGAAGAACAACCTGCTGATGATCTCCGCGCCGAGCCCGGGCGTCGGCAAGACCTTCGTCTGCGCCAACCTCGCCGTGACCATGGCGCAGGCCGGCCAGCGCGTGTTGCTGATCGACGCCGACATGCGCCGCGGCACGTTGCACCACGCCGTGGGCGTGCGTTCGGAAGGCGGCCTGTCCGAGCTCATCGCCGGGCAGATCCCGCTGGAAGATGCGATCCGCAAAGTCGCCGGCGCCGAGAACATGTCGTTCATTTCGCGCGGTTCGATCCCGCCGAATCCCTCCGAGTTGCTGATGAACCCCGCGTTCAACGAAATGCTCGAACAGGTCGGCCCGAACTACGACATCGTGATCATCGATACGCCGCCGGTGCTGGCGGTGACCGACGCCGCGGTGATCGGCCACATGGTCGGCACGTGCCTGATGGTGGTGCGTTTCGGCCTGAACCAGCAGCGCGAGATCGCGCTGGCCAAGCAGCGCCTGGAACAGAACGGCGTGGAAGTGAAGGGCGCGATCTTCAACGGCGTCCAGAAGCGCAGCGGCGGCCACTACGCGTACACGTATTACGAGTACCTCCCGAGCCAGCAGACCGGAACGCACAAGGCCTATCGCTGACCCATGAATGCAACCACGACAATCGACGCGCGCACGCTTGCATCCCCGGTGGACACCTACCGCGGCCCGATGCAGATCACGATGTCGCCGTATTACGGCCGCCCGGATTTCTCCGGGTTGGTCGGTTCCCAGTCCCCCGCGCGCAATATCGATTTCATTTCCGTCGCCGACATCCTGCGCAACGCTTTCGTCTTCCCGCCGCACTCGATCTTCGAGGACATCAAGCTGGTGACCTTCGGGTTCTCGCCGTCGCAGGACATGCACGCGGCGCCGGAATTCCATTTCAAGTTCCGCGACTCGGGCAAGCGCGGCGAAACCGACGGCCGCCCCGACCACGACTTCGACTGGGTCGGCACGTACCACCGCCTGCTGTGCGAAGCGGTGTCCGAGTCCACGCGCGACGTGGCGTCCCCCTGGCTGCTGCAAAGCGGCGGCAAGGATTCGACGACGCTCGCCATCGCGGTGGCCGACGCGCGCCCCGACGCCACTTGCATCACGTATCTCGGCGGCCGGGAAGAGAACGAAATCGATTCGGCCACCTTCGTCGCGCGCACGCTCGGGCTGCGGCACGAAACGTTGATGTGCGATCCGGGGCGCGCCTACGACCGGTATCTCGCCATCGCCGATCGCATGCCGCTGCTCACCGCGGACTTCGCGCTGCTCTCGTACGTGGACCTGGCGACCGAGATTTCCGGCCGCGGCGGTGACGGCGTGATCGATGGCCTCGGCGCCGACAGCTACTTCGGCACGCCGATGTCGCGGCAGCAGCGCACCCTGATGCGCCTTGCGCGCGGCGTGCGCCTGCCATCCACGGTCTCCGAGCTACCGCTGGTCTCCAGCAGCTTCGAACTCTGCTTTTTGCTGGGCACACTGCAAATGACGTCCATCGAACGGGTGTTCCCCGGTTCGCGGTTCACGGACGCGGAGGTCGATGCGCTGTTCGGCAAGCCGGTGTCGCAGGCCTCGCGGGCGCGGCTGCAGCCGTTCCTGGCGGAGATCGCGTCGGCCCAGAGCCTCGACGAGTGGCGCGACATGTCGACGTCGATCGCCGGTTCGGCCGGTGCGTTCGCGAAGGGGCTGTACACGTGCAGCGCATTGGGCATGCACGCGTCCTATCCGTTCTGCGATGTGCGTTTCAGGGAGTGGGTGTATCGCGAAGTCCCTCCGCACGAAATGATCGATCCGCAGACCAGGATGAACAAGGTGCTCGTCCGCAAACATATCGCCACGCGTTTCCCGGAACTGCCGTACGTGAAGAAGAAGGGCAGCTTCCGCTTCGACGTGCGCGGCCTGGCCGAAAAGCGCTTCGACACCGTCCACGATTTCGCGGTGCAGGCGCGCGACGTGCTGCCCGGCGCCGTGACGTGGCTCGAACGCAATCGCCATCGCCTCGGCAACAAGTACCACGCCTCCAAGTTCTACCTGTTGGCGGTGGTGCTCCCATGGATCCAGTTGCATCGCACCCGCCCGACGCCGCCGTGACCCTCGTGATCCCGCAACCCATGCAGGCGGTTTCGATGCCGCCGATCCCGGCGCACCTCGGTGCTCGCCGCATCGACGATGTGTCCGTGGCGGACGTGTTGCGGAACGGCTTCGTGTACCCGCCCCATTCGATCTTCGAAGGGCAGGACATGCAATCGCTGTCGGCGAACCTCGCCGGCCGCGATCCCGCCGGCGAGACCGCGTACGAGTTCCGCTGGCGCGACAGCGGCAAGCGCCGCGACGCCAAGGCCACGCCGTCGAAGGATTGGGTCGACGCGTATCACACGCACCTGTGCCAGGCGATCGAGCACAGCTGCGCGACGATGCGCGGCCCGTGGTCGCTGCAAAGCGGCGGCAAGGATTCGACGACGATGGCGATCGCGCTCGCCGACGTGCGCCCGGACACCACGTGCATCACGTACCTGGGCGGCGTGGAAGAGAACGAAGTCGAGTCGGCGAAGACCGTCGCCACGACGCTCGGCCTGCGCCATGAAGCGTTGGTGTGCGATCCGGCGCGCGCGTACGACCGTTACCTGTCGGTCGCCACGAAGATGCCGTCGCTGACGGCGGATTTCGCGTTGCTCTCGTACGTGGACCTCGCGTTCGAGATCCAGGCCAGCGGCGGCGACGGCATGGTCGATGGGCTCGGATCCGATACGTATTTCGGCATTCCGGTCAATTCGCAGTACAAGGTGCTCAAGTGGCTCGCGCGCGGCATCCGCCTGCCGGCGATGGCCACGGAACTGCCGTGGGTGAGCAACAACTTCGAGCTGTGCTTCGCGCTCGGCACGTTGCAGATGAACGCCGTGGAGCGCGTGTTCCCCGGCTCGCGCTTCACCGATGGCGAAGTCGATGCGCTGTTCGGGCGCGACATCTCGCGCAAGTCGCGCGACCGCCTGGTGCCGTTCCTCTCGGAGATCCGCTCGGCGACCAGCGCGGAGGAATACCGCGTGTTGTCGCTGTCCATCGCAGCGGCCGCCGGCGGTTTCGCGAAGGGCATCTACACCGCCGAGGCCACCGCGCTGAAGATCGCGTACCCGTTCTGCGACCCGCACTTCTGCGACTGGGTCTACAACGAGGTGCCGGCCGAACTGCAGATGGACCCGGTGACGGGCATGAGCAAGGTGCTCGTGCGCCAGCACATCAAGACGCGCTTCGACAATCTGCCGTACGTCGCGCACAAGGGCAGCTTCCGTTTCGACGTGCGCGGGCTTGCGAAGTCGCGCTTCGACGCCGTGCATGCGCAATCGCGCGAAGCGCGCCACATCCTGCCGGGCGCGACGCACTGGCTGGAGCGCAATCGCACGCGCATGGACAACAAGTACCACGCTTCCAAGTTCTACCTGCTCGCCGTCCTGCTGCCATGGTTGACCGGCCGCGCGGACGCGGGGAAGGCATGACCCTGAAATTTTCGCGACGTTCGGTGCTCGCACGTGGTGCAGCGACCGGCATGATGCTCGCCCTGGGGGGCGGGGCGCTCGCGAAATCCCTTCGCGCGGTGAGCGTGCGCGCCTTCGGCGCGCAGGGCGACGGCGCGCATGACGACACGCAAGCCTTCCAGGACGCCATCGACTCGCTGCGCGACGGTGGCACCGTCGATGTACCCAGCGGCATCTATCGCATCGATCCGCTGCGCAGCGTGCGCCTGCGCAGCGGCATTCATTTGAAGATGGCCCGCGGCGCCGAGCTGCATGCGATCCCGAACGCCGCCCCGCGCGCATACGTGCTGCTCGTGCAGGCGGTGCAGGACGTGCGCATCAGTGGCGGGCGCATCGTCGGCGATCGCGACCGCCACCTGGGCACCGACGGCGAATGGGGCCACGGCATCGCGATCTACGACGGGCGCAACATCGTCGTGCGCGACATGCAGATTTCGCGCTGCTGGGGCGACGGCATGTCGATCGGCGGCAAGAAGCGCAGCAAGACCGACCTGCGCCCGAGCATGGATGTCGAAGTCGCCAACGTGAAGTTCATCGGCAATCGCCGCCAGGGCCTGACCGTCGGCCGTTCGCGCCGTGTGTGGGTGCACGATTGCGAGATGTCCGATACCGGCGGCACCGCACCGATGGCCGGCATCGATGTCGAACCCGACAAGGGCGACATCGCGAAGGACGTGCGCATCGAACGATGCCTCGTCCGGCGCAACCGCGGGCCGGGCATCCAGGTGTGGCACGACACGCACGACGTGCTGATCCGCGATTGCACCATCGAGGACAACCGCAACCCGGGCATCCTCGCGGTGGGCGCGAACGGGCTGTCGATCCGCAACAACCGCATCCGCGACAACGCCAAGGTCGGCATCGCCCTGCGCAAGCAGTCGCGTGGCGTCGACATCGCCGGCAACACCTTCGCCGACAACGCGCCGGGCCGCCCGCGCAAGGCGACCTTCGGCAAGGACCCGCGCTGGGCCCACCACCTCGAAGTGGCCGCCGACGCCTACCTGCCGAAGGTCTCCGCCGACAACCGCCTGGACTGAATCCTCGCCTGAGGTTTGCGCAGGTTGCGGAGAAGGTCACGGTCGAAGGGGTTCCAAGCCCCCGCCTGGACCCGCGATTTCCCCCAGTCAGCTCCGTGAATTGGCGGCAGCGTCCACGTTTCTCGAATTCCGCGCGTGTATTCACGCGGAACCGCGCGCCAACATCCGCCCCGCAACGCCATGTGAGCACGGCGTGAAGGGGAGGGGCGATGGACGCACAGGGGAAGGGGATCGCGCGGCGCACGTTCCTGCGCAACGCGCTCGTGGCCGCGGCGCCGGTCGTGCTGGGGAGCACGGTCTTCGGCGCGGCGGCCTCGTCGATGGCGGTCTACCTGCCGGTCGCACGCACCCGGGGGGGCAGCGTGCTCGACGTCCGCGACTACGGCGCGAAGGGCGACGGCATCCACGACGATACGGCGGCCATCAATGCAGCGATCAAGGCGCTGCCGGCCGACGGGGGCACGGTGTTCGTGCCGGCCGGCCGTTACCTGGTCGATGCGGTGAAGTCGATCGTCCTGCGCAGCAACATGCACTTCCGCCTGGATCCGAAGGCGGTGCTGGTCTGCAAACCCAACAACGTCGAGAAGGCGTACGTGGTCTACGCGTACAAGGTCAGCGACGTGGAGATCTCGGGCGGGCAGGTGGTCGGCGACCGTTACTCGCACCTGGGCACGACGGGCGAGTGGGGCCATGCGGTGTTCGTGCGCGGTTCGCAGCGCGTCACCGTGCGCGACATGCGCCTGTCGGATTGCTGGGGCGACGGCATGTCCATCGGCGCCGCGCTCGTCTACGGCGCCGCGCCCATCCCGTGCGAAGACATCGTCGTGGCCAACATCGTCTCGACCAACAACCGCCGGCAGGGCCTGTCCATCGGCCGCGGCACGAACATCACGGTGCGCGACAGCGAGTTCTCCTACAGCAACGGCACCGCGCCGGAGTGCGGCATCGACATCGAGCCGGACGACCCGGGCATCGCCGACCGCGTGTCCATCGAGAACTGCGTGCTCAAGGGCAACAAGAAGTACGGGCTGCTGGCCTACAAGCGCTCGCAGAACACGACCATCCGCCGCTGCACGGTGATGAACAACGGCAGCTGCGGGATCGTTACCGTCGGCAGTACTGCGATGACCATCACGCAGTGCAGCGTCCGCATGAATTCCGCCACCGGCATCTACCTCCAGGACGGCACCAGCGGCTGCGACATCAGCCAGAATACGTTCTACGGCAACTATGCCCGCAACGGCATCGTGGACCGCTCGGACTTCTCGATGTCGGGGTATTCGAGCAAGGTGGAACGCGACATCCTGGTGCGGGGCATCACGTCCAACATCGCGGTGGGCACGAACTACTACAAATAGGTTTCAGAGGACGGAAGGGTTTCGCGCATCGCGCGGGCCCGCCGCGGGGGGAAGCGCTGGGGGGCGCTTCCCCCTTTTTTTTGCCCTGTCCGACCCCGTCTTCACGTACGTGACGATAAGGTCCGCGGAATTGCAGGGGGCTGGTCGTTCAAATGGATTCGGAACAGGCAGGCGCCGTCACGATGGAAAGCCCGTCGCGCGTCGCGCAATGGCTGATGCCCGGTTGGAAACGGGCGCTCAAGACGATCTCGATGTTGGGTGCGGCCACCGCCATCGGCGCGGTGTGCGTGTTCCTGACGCAGACGCTGCTCGCACGCGAGTTGGGGCCGGACGACTACGGCCTGTTCGCCTCGTCGCTCGCCACCGTCACGATGATCGCGCCGCTCGCGGGCTTCGGCCTCGCGCAATTCCGCCTGCGCGTCTATGGCGTGGAAGGATGGGCCGCGCGCCGTTGGATCGCGCCGTCGTTGCGCTTCACCGTCGGCACCTGCGCGCTGGCGATCGCGATCATCGCGGGCTGGGCGTTGTTCGTCGCGCCCGATGCCGACACGCGCTACGACCTGCTCGTGCTGATTCCCATCGTGCTGCACATCCTGACCATCGAGATGTTGAGCACGAAGTACCGTCTCGAAGACCGCTACGCGCGCATGGCCGGATGGCAACTCGCGATCCCGGTGAGCCGTTTGCTCGTCGCCCTTGCGCTGTTGCTCGTGCCGCAACTCACCGGGCGATTCGTCGCGACCAGTTACGCGGTCATCTCGCTCGCGATGGTCCTCTGGGCCTTGCCGCTGCTGCGCTCGGTGATGCGCGGGGAGATCGACCTGCGCGGCCACGGGCCGGAACCTTCGGCGCACGCGCGCGTGCAGGAACCGCGCGTGTCGGAATTGTGGTCGCAGGCCTGGCCGTTCGGCATGGTCGCGATCCTGTATCCGGTGTTCTTCCAGGTCAGCACGATCTTGCTGAAGTACCTCGGGAGCGACAAGCAGGCGGGCTTCTGGGCGATCGGCCTGGCGGTGATGACCGCGATCTACCTGATCCCCGCGACGATCTACCAGAAATTCCTGCTTTCGAAATTGCATCGCTGGGCCGCGCACGACCCGATGAAATTCTGGATGGTCTACAAGCGCGGCAACGTCGGCATGTTCGCGCTGGGAGTCCTGGTCGCCGCGACGCTGGCGGTGGCTTCGCCCTTCGTGATTCCGCTGGTGTTCGGCGAGGCGTATCGCGGCGTGGTCGCGATCCTGCTCGTGTTGTCGTTGTGCCCGCCGATCCGGTTCCTCTCGACCGCCATGGGCTCGGCACTGCTCACCGATTCGCACATGCGCTATCGCGTCTACGCCATGGCCTGGGCCACCGGCGTGGCGATTTTGCTGAATGGCGCCTTGATCCCGGATTTCGGCGTCATGGGCGCCGCATGGGCCACGGTCACCGCGGAACTCGTGCTGCTGGCCGGCACCTGGTACGGCGTGCGCCATTTCCGGCGCGCGAAGGGCGTGCACCCATGACCTCTCGATCACGCCCGGCTCGTTATCAAAACGTCATGACCGACGTTCCCTACGCCGACCTCGCGGCCGAGCACCAGGCGCCGCCTGCCCGCAACAGGCTGGGCAAGGCGAGCGTGTACGCGATCTTCGTGGCGTGGACGCTGTTCGCGGTGTTCATCTACAGCCGTTTCAGCCAGCTCGGCGATGCGAAGGCCTACCTGACGGGCGGCTACGACGAAGAAGCCTCGGCGCGTACGTACTTCGTCACGCAGGTCGCGACCACCGTGGTGAACCTGTTGCGCGTCGACGTGCTCGCGCATCTGGTGTTCTCGCTGTTCGCCGCGAGCGGCGTGGCGTACCTGGTCGGGCAAGCGCGCCTGCATGGCCCGTATCGCTGGCCGTTGCTGGCGATCCTGTTGATCCCGAGCTTCGGCGTGTGGGCATCGGTGGTCGGGCGCGAAGCGCTGTACATCGGATTGCTCGGCTACTTCATGGGCGCGATGGTCGGCTACTTCCGGCAACGATCGACGGCACGCTGGTGGTTCGCGGTGTTGTGCGTCGCCGGCATGATGTTCATCCGGACACCCTTCGGCGCGGCGATGGGGTTGTTCTTCCTGATGGCGTGGCTGGTGCAGCGCGGACCGCGCGTCGGATTGAGCCTCGGCGTGCAGGCGTTGATGCTCGCGCTGCTCGGTGCGGTGGTCGCCATCGCGGTTTGGCCGCAGATCGACGACTACATCGCCAACGATGTGCTGCCCAAGGCGCGCGCGTACTTCACGATCGGTTCCGAAACCACGCGCATGTGGATCAACATCGATACGACCAACGGGTATCTCAGCAGCCTGTGGTGGACCTTGCCGCTCGCGATCGTCGGCCCGACGCCCGCGGAAGTGTTCGCGCGCCCGGTGATGCTGCCGTTCCTGGTCTCGGGCCTCACCGTGTTCTTCCTGCTGCTCTACGCGATCCAGCAAGCCTTCCGCGTTCCTGATCCGGTCGGCCGCAAGATTCTCGTGCTCGCATGGCTGCCGGCGATGCTGCTCACTCTGGTCGCTTACGTGCCGTTCGGCATGTACAACCCAGGATCGGGCATTCGCTACGCATCGTGTTTCCTGCTGTTCCTCGTCTTCCCCTGGATGCTGCGTTCGGTCATGGCTTCGAAAGCGACGGATGTCGCTACGTCGAAACCCTACGTGCCGTACCTGCACCACCATCGTCTGGCGGAGTCCACCCGATGAAATTCGTTTTCTATGCCAACACGGATTGGTATCTGTACAACTTCCGCCTCTCCACCGCGCTGCGCCTGCAGTCCGAAGGGCACGACGTCGTCATGCTGTCGCCGCCCGGCGAGTACGGTGCACGGTTCTCGAACCATGGCCTGCGCTGGATCCAGCTGGCCATGGACCGCGCGAGCCTGAACCCCTTGCGCGAAGCGCAGACGATCAGCGCGCTCACGCGCATCCTGCGCACCGAACGCCCCGACCTGCTGCACAACTTCACGGTGAAATGCGCGATCTACGGTGCGCTCGCCGCGCGCGCGGCACGCGTGCCTGCCGTCGTCAACGCGGTGGCGGGCATGGGCTACGTGTTCGCGAGCGACGCAGTGCTCGCACGCACGTTGCGCCCGTGGGTGAAGCTGCTGATGCGCGGCACGCTCGGCGGCAAACAATCGCGCCTGATCCTGCAGAACCCGGACGACGCCGATGCCTTCGTGCGCGCGCGCCTGGTGCCGCAGCAGCAGATCCGCGTGATCCGCAGTTCGGGCGTCAACCTCGAACGCTTCCTGCCGGTGGATCCCGTCGCCGAACCGCGTCCGCTGCGCGTGCTGCTCGCCGCGCGCCTGCTCTGGGAGAAGGGCATCGGTGAATTCATCGAAGCGGCACGCATGTTGCGTGCGCAAGGCCGCAACATCGAATTCGTCATCGCCGGCTCGCCCGATTCGGGCAACCCGCGTTCGGCGAGCCGCGAACAGGCGCAGGCGTGGGTCGACGAAGGCCTCGTCGATTGGCGCGGGCACGTCGACGACATGCCGACGCTGATGCGTTCGATGGACGTCATCGCGTTGCCGAGCTACTACCGCGAAGGCGTGCCCAAGAGCTTGATCGAAGCTGCCGCGTGCGGCCTGGCGGTCGTCACCACCAATTTGCCGGGTTGCCGCGAAGTGGTGAGCAGCGACGGCGTGGATGGGTTGCACGTCGAACCGCGCTGCGCGCGTTCGCTCGCCGAGAAGCTCGCGCTGCTCGACGACGATCGTCTGCTCGTGCGCCGCCTGGGCGACGAAGCGCGCCGCAAGGCGATGGAACACTTCGACGAGCAGATGGTCATCCGCCGCACGATCGAGGTGTACGACGAGTTGCTGCCACGTCGCCACGCGAGGGCCGCGGCCTGACGCCGCGGCGGCCCGCGTCATGACGTTCCTGCGCGAAATCGTCGTCGCGCTGACGTTTCCGCTGGCGCTGACGCTGGTGTTGCTCCTGCTCGCCTTCGGCGTGCACGCGGTGTTCAAGCGCAAGCGGGTGGCGGTCGCGATCGCCCTGATTGCGGTCGGGTGGTCGGCCTTCTGGTCGCTGCCGCGCAATGCCGAATGGCTGCGCGAATCGCTCGAGGACCGCTATGCCGTGGCGCCGCCGGCTGAAATGCCGAAAGCCGACGCGATCGTGGTCCTCGGAGGTGGGGGCTACACCTGGATCAACCGCCCGGGCGTGACGCTCGATGACCTCAAGTACAGCCGGCTCGCGCAGGGCGCGCGGCTGTACATCGCCGGCCGCGCTCCGCGCGTGATCCTCTCCGGCGGCGGCGAAGGCGTCCGTACCGAGGCACGCAACATGGCGCGCGGCATGCGCAAGTTCGGCGTCCCCGATACCGCGCTTCTGCTGGAGGAGCGCAGCACCGACACGACCACCAACGCGCGCTACTCGGCGCAGATCGCCCGGCGCAACGGCGTGCGCTCGGTGTTGCTGGTCACCTCGGCCATCCACATGCCGCGTGCCAGCGTGCTCTTCCGCGGCGCCGGGCTCGACGTGATCGAAGTGCCCGTGCCCGAGCCACCGTCCGTCCGCGGCGACGGATGGGCCGACCGATGGCTTCCCAGCCCCCGTGCCCTGTGGCGCAGCGGCCGTGCGTTGAAAGAGTACGCAGGCCTGATGGCCGCTTGTTTCGGCAATAAAACCGCGTGAACAACGCCGGGCGACCAAGCCCGGCAGTTTTCACATGACGCGCGCATTCCTGTCCGTAGGCTGCCGCGGACAACCTGAATTCGGCCCGCGCAGGCCTGCGCGGCTTCCCAGCTAGGAGGGCTCCACCTTGAATACCCAACTGACGCGCATCGCAATGCTCGCGATCGCACTGGCACTCACCGGCTGCATCCCGGGCCAGAAGATGTCGGCCAAGGGGCCGTCGACCATCGTCGACAACGGCCAGGAGTTGCAGGTGGTGCCGATCACGGCCGACCTCGTGGCGGCCAAGCGCCAGCCCGTGGTGCTGCCGGCCGAGCTGACGTCGTTCCAGCCGACGGCCTATGAAGTGGCCCCCGGCGACACGCTGATCATCACCGTGTGGGACCACCCCGAACTCACCACGCCGGCCGGCTCCCAGCAGCAGGCGATCACCAACGGCCGCCAGGTCCAGTCCGACGGCACGCTGTTCTACCCCTACGCCGGCAAGGTCAAGGTCGGCGGCATGACGGTGGAGCAGGTGCGCAGCACGCTCGAAAAGCGCCTGGCCCGTTACCTCAAGGATCCGCAGGTCGACGTCAACGTCGTCGGCTTCGGCGGTCGCGTGTCGCTGCAGGGCGCCTTCAGCAATACCGCGCCGCAGGACACGACCACCGTGCCGCAGACGCTGTCGCAGGTGATCGGCCGCGCGGGCGTGGACGTGACCAACGCCAATTTGTCGGGCCTGGTGCTCACGCGCGATGGCCGCAACTACAACATCGACATGGACGCCATCAACCGCGATGGCGTGGCGCAGGACATCTACCTCAAGCCCGGCGATCGCGTGTACCTGCCGTACAACGACCGCAACGAGGTCTACGTGGTGGGCGAAGCGCGCGACCCGAAGGCGATCCCGTTCAAGACCAGCGACATGACGCTGACGCAGGCCCTCGGCCGCGCCGGTGGCCTGAATCCGGAAACCTCGCGGGGCAACGCGGTCTACGTGATCCGCGGCATGGACGACAAGGGCAATCCGGCGGCGGTCTACAACCTCGACGCGACTTCGCCGGCCGCCTTCGCGGTCGCCTCGCGCTTCTCGCTGAAGGCAGGCGACGTCGTGTGGGTCGGCCCGGCCGGTATTACCCGCTGGAACCGTTACATCACGCAATTGCTGCCGTTCTCGGGCCTGATCCGCAACGCGGCCGCGGCCGGGAGCGACCTGTAAGGACAACGTGGGGAAAAAGGGCTGTGCGAACAGCCGGGAACCAATGCTCGCGCGGCGTAAGGGACGGCGCCGCGCGAGACCCCGGGCAGGGACGCCCGGAAGGATTGAGACAGGGACGCGCGCCACGGAGGGCGTACGCAAAGGCCGGGGGCTTCCCCGGCCTTTTTTTATGCGCGGGACATGCGATTGCCCGAGGGCGTGTCGCACGCCGTGGGATTGCAGCGGATACAGTGCGCCATCGCCCACGCACGTGCAGTCCGCAAAATGGCCAAGGTCGCCACCGGCAAGAAGCCCTCCCGTTCCGCCTACGTCTGTACCGAATGCGGCGCCGATTACGCCAAGTGGCAGGGGCAGTGCGACGCGTGCGGGGCATGGAATTGCCTGAGCGAAGTCGTCCTGGAATCGGCGACGGCCGCGGCGCCCGCGGCACGGCGCGGCGGGTGGGCCGGCAAGGTCGACGCCCCGCAGGTCACCGCGCTGCGCGAAGTGCGGCATAGCGAAGAGGCGCGCGTTCCCACCGGTATCGGCGAATTCGATCGCGTGCTCGGCGGCGGCCTGGTCGAAGGCGCGGTCGTGCTGGTGGGCGGCGATCCGGGCATCGGCAAGTCGACGTTGCTGTTGCAGGCGCTTTCGCAGATGGGCGCGACATTGCCCGGCCTGTACGTCACGGGCGAGGAATCGCTCGCGCAGGTCGCCGGCCGCGCGGTACGCCTCGGATTGCCCATCGATCACCTGCACGCGCTCGCCGAAACCGGCGTGGAGCGCATCCTCGAACAAGCCGTCGCGATGCGCCCGAAGGTGATCGTCGCCGACTCCGTGCAGACGTTGTGGACCGAGTCGATCGGCGCGGCGCCTGGGTCCGTCAGCCAGGTGCGCGAGAGCGCCGCGCGCCTCGTGCGTTACGCGAAGGAAACCGGCACCGCCGTGTTCCTCGTCGGCCATGTCACGAAGGAAGGCGGCATCGCCGGCCCGCGCGTGCTCGAACACATGGTCGATGCGGTGCTGTACTTCGAAGGCGAGAGCGGCAGCCGGTTCCGCGTGCTGCGTGCATTCAAGAACCGCTTCGGCGCGGTGAACGAGCTCGGCGTGTTCGCGATGGGCGAGAAGGGGTTGCGCGAAGTGCCCAATCCTTCGGCGATCTTCCTGTCGGGCGGCAGCACCGCGCAGCCCGGGAGTTCGGTGATGGTCACGCGCGAAGGCACGCGTCCGCTGCTGGTGGAAGTACAGGCGCTGGTCGATTCATCGCCGCTGTCCAACCCGCGCCGCGTGGCGGTGGGACTGGAACAGAACCGCCTGGCGATGTTGCTCGCGGTGCTGCACCGCCACGGCGGCGTGGGCGTCGGCGACCAGGACGTGTTCGTCAACGTCGTCGGCGGCATCCGCTTGCAGGAAACCGCGGCGGACCTTCCGGTGTTGCTCGCCGTGTTGTCCTCGCTCCGCGACCGTCCGCTCGCGGAGAAGACCGTCGCCTTCGGCGAAGTCGGCCTCTCCGGTGAAATCCGCCCGGTTCCGAACGGCGAAGAGCGCCTGAAGGAAGCCGCGACGCACGGCTTCAAGCGCGCGATCGTGCCGAAGGCCAATGCGCCGAAGGCCGGAGCTTACAAGGGCCTGGAAGTCATCGCGGTGGAGCGGTTGAGCGACGCGTTGTCGGCTGCGGTCTAGTCCGCGCCGCGCTGCGCGCGGATCAGTGCCCGCCCGCAGCCTCCGCGCTCGGCCCGGCCTTCGCCTGGAACGGTGGCTTGGCGATCCACACGAACGCGATCACGCCGAGGAACACGATGCCGAGCAGGTGGAAGATCTCGTTGAAACCGATCTGCGCGGCCTGGTTGGAGATCATGCGTTCGAGCACCGCCGCGCCGCGTTGCAGGTCGCCGTTGCCCAGGCGGGTGGCGGCCTCGATGGTCGCGGGGTCGTAGGCCGACAGTTTTTCCGTCAGGTGCGCGTGGTGCACGGCGCCGCGTTCGGTCCAGGCGTACGTCGTGAGCGATGCCGCGAACGAACCGCCCAGCGTCCGCATGAACGTCGCGAGCCCGGAACCGGCCGCGATTTCGTGCGGCTGCAGGTCCGACAAGAGGATCTGCAGCACCGGCATGAAGAACAGCGCCACGCCGAAGCCCTGCAACAACTGCACCATCGCGATGTGGTTGAAGTCGACGTCGAGGTTGAATCCGGCGCGCGCGAAACTCGTCAGCGACATCGCGATGAACGCCAGGCTCGCCAGCATGCGCAGGTCGAACTTGTGCGCGTACTTGCCGACGAAGGGCGTCAGCAACACCGGCAGGATGCCGATCGGCGCGGTGGCGAAGCCCGCCCAGATCGGCGTGAAGCCGAGATTGCGCTGCAACCATAGCGGCACGAGGATGCCGACGCTGAAGAACGCCGCGTACGCCACCACCATCGCGATCGTGCCAGCGGTGAAGTTGCGATGGCGGAACAGGCGCAGGTTCACGATCGGGTCCTTGTCCGTCATCTCCCAGATGACGAATACCGCGAGCGAGATCGCCGAGAGGATCGACAGCGCGACGATCAGGTTCGAGCGGAACCAGTCTTCGTCGTTGCCCAGGTCGAGCAGGATCTGCAGCGCGCCCACGCCGAGTACCAGCGTGATCAGGCCGACGTAATCCATCTTCGGCTTTTCCAGCCGCTCGGGGCGTCCCTTCAATTGCCGGCCGACGACGAACGAGGCGAACAGCCCGATCGGCACGTTGATGAAGAAGATCCATTCCCACGAATAGTTGTCGGTGATCCAGCCGCCGAGGATCGGGCCCGCGATGGGCGCCACGACGGTGACCATCGCCAGCAAGGCGATTGCCTGCCCGCGTTTGTGGGGCGGGTAGATCGAAATCAGCAGCGCCTGCGTGATCGGATACATCGGCCCGGCGACGAAGCCCTGCAACGCGCGCGCGGCGACGAGCAGGCCCATGCTGGAGGCCAGGCCGCACAACAACGATGCGACGACGAACAACGCGGTCGCCCACACGAACAACTTGCGCTCGCCGAAGTGGCGCGTCAGCCAGCCGGTGAGCGGCAGCGCGATGGCGTTGCTCACGGCGAAGGACGTGATCACCCACGTCGCCTGGTTCGCGCTGCCGCCGAGGTTGCCGGAGATCGTCGGCAACGAGACGTTGGCGATCGTCAGATCGAGCACCTGCATGAACGACGCCAGCGCCAGGCCCAGCGTCGTCAGCGCCATGTTCGGCGGGCGGAAGGCAGCCTGCGGCATCGGGGCCGCGTTTGCGGTCGTTGCGGACATGGGGGCGATTTAGCCGCGACGGCCCAGGTTGGCCTGCACGATCTTCGCGATGCGCGCGTTGGCATCGGCGAGTTGCTTGGCGTACGCGTCGGTCGTCAGCAGCGGCTTGGCGGGCGGCGCGTCGGCGAGCAGCGCGCCGCCGCGGTCGCGGATCGCCACGTCGGCGTGCATCGACAGCCCCAGGCGCAACGGATGATCCTTCAATTGCGCCGCGTCCACCGAAATGCGCACCGGAACGCGTTGCACGATCTTGATCCAGTTGCCGCTGGCGTTCTGCGCGGGCAGCAGCGCGAAGGCGCTGCCGGTGCCCAGGCCGAGGCTCACGAGATGGCCGTCGAAGCGCACGTCGTCGCCGTAGAGGTCCGAATGCAGTTCGACCGGCTGGCCGATGCGCATGTTCGCGAGCTGCGTTTCCTTGAAGTTCGCTTCCACCCACACCTGCTCGAGCGGGACGACCGTCATCAGCGTGGTGCCGGGCTGCACGCGCTGGCCGAGTTGCGTCGAACGCTTGGCGACGTAACCGGTGACCGGCGCGACGATGGCCATGCGCTGCAGGTTGAGATACGCCGAGCGCAACTGCGCGGCGGCGGCGGCGACCTGCGGCTGGGTCTGCACGGTGGTCGCATCGACCAGTGCGCGATTGCGCGAGAGGTTTTCGTTCGCGCCGGCCAGCGCGGCCTCGGCGGCGGCGAGTTCATCGCGTGCGTGCGCGAGTTCTTCGGCGGCGACGGCGCCCGTGGCCACGAGGCCCGCACGGCGCGCGACGTCCTCGCGGGCCTTCTGCACCGCGACGCGGCGCGCGGTGATGTCGGCCTGGTTCGCTTCGACGGCGCTATACAGGCCGCGCGCCTGGCGCACCGCATTGGCGAGGTTGGCTTCGGCCTGTTCGTAGGCGACGTGCGCGTCGTTCGGGTCGAGCTGCACGAGCACCTGGCCGGCGACGACCTTCATGCCGTCGTCGGCGGCGATGCTGACGACCGTGCCCTGCGACTGCGGCGTGATCGTCACGACGTTGCCCTGCACGTACGCATCGTCGGTGTCTTCGTGCCACCGCGCGACGAGGAAGTACCACAAGGCCCACGCGATGCCGCCGAGGACGACGACGGCGGCGAGGATCATCAGCGCGCGCTTGCGCTTGCTCACCGGCGCGCCGGCCGGTGCGGAAGCATTCGGATTGATTTGCTGGGTCATGGCTGCGGGAAGCGGAAAAGAGGGGAGGGAGTCAGTTCGAAGCTTGGTTGTTGGCGTCCAGCGCGATCGGATGGGCGATCTGCAACCCGCCGCCGAGCGCGCGCTGCAGGTCGACCGTCGCCTGCAAGCGTTGCGCACGCAGCGCATCGATCTGCTGGTCGAACTGCAGCAACGGGCGTTGCGCGGCGAGCACGTCGAGCTGCGTGCCCAGGCCGGCCTTGTAGCGTTGCGATGCCACCGAGTAGGCCGCGTTGGCCGACTCGCGCGCCTGCGCGATCGTCGCGAGCTGCGCATCGAGCGCGCGCGCGGTCTGCACGGCGTCGGCGACTTCGCGCACCGCGCCGACCAGCGTCTGGTCGTAGTCGGCGACGGCAAGGTCGTACTCGGCATCGCTCTTCGCGAGCGAGTTGCGCAGGCGGCCGCCGTCGAAGATCGGCAGGCTCAACGCGGGGCCGCCGTTGACCAGCGCGTTGTCGCTGTCGAACAAGTCCGACAGATGGCCGCCGGCGACGCCGACGAGTGCGTTGATGTTGACGGTGGGGTAGAACGCTGCCTTCGCGACGTGGATGCGTTCGCCCGCGGCTTCGACGCGCCAGCGCGCGGCGACGACATCGGGGCGATGGCCCAGCAGATCGCTCGGCAACACGTCGGGCACGCCGGGCGCGGGGCCTTGCAGCAATGCGGGCGTGGCGATCGCGCGGCCGCGGTCGGGGCCCTTGCCGAGCAACGCGGCGAGCGCGTTGCGAGCGAGGTCGGCTTGTTGCATCGCGGCCTGCGCCTGCTGCTTCGCCGCGCCGACGTTGGCTTCGGCGTTGCGCAACTGCAGTTGGTTGTCGATGCCGGCCTTGACCCGCTGCTGCGAGAGCGACGCGAGATTGGACGCGCGCGCGGCTTCGGCGTTCGCCGTGTCCGCCGCATCGTGCGCGAGGGCGAGTGCGATGTACGTGCGCGCGATGTTCGACGCGAGCATCAGGCGCGCGGCCTGCGCGTCCACTTCGACGGCGCGCGCCTGGTCGAGCGCACCGCGCCATTCCGCAGCGTGCGCGCCCCACAGGTCGAGCGACCACTTGAAGTTCAGTCCGAGCAGGAAGATGCCCTGGTATTCGCCGCCCAGGCCTTCCGGCGCGATGCTTTCGGGAATCAGCAGGCCGATGTACTGGCCGCTCGCGCCGAGCGTCGGCTTGCGCGCGGCGTCGGCGAGGCCCGCCTGCGCGGCGGCCTGGCGCACGCGTGCATCGGCGGCGGCGAGCGACGGCGTGCCCGAGAGCGCTTCGTCGATCAGCGCATCGAGTTGCGGATCGCCATACGCCTTCCACCAAGCCTGCGCGGGGAACCGTGCATCGGACGTGGCGCCGAAGGACTGCTTTGTCGCGAGAGTGGCGTTCGCATCGCGCGGCTGCGATTCCGGCGCCAGGCCGTGCGTGCTCGCGCAGCCGGCGAGGAAGACGGAGGTCGCAAGGGCGAGGGGAAGGAAGGAGGGGCGCATGTCAGTCCTGCGCCGCGAGGTTGTCGCGGACCTGGGAGAGGAGACGGATCAGTTCGGAGCGTTCGGTGTCGCTGAGGTGCGCCATCGCGGTGTCGTGCACGCGCTGCGCGGACGGGGAGATGTCTTCCCACATCGCGCGGCCGGCCTCGCTCAGCACGATCTGCAGGGCGCGGCGGTCGCCGACGACCGCCTCACGGGCGAGGAGCCCGCGTTCTTCGAGCTTGTCGAGCAGCCGGGTCATCGCGCCGGGGTGGAGGTACGCAGCGCGGGCCAGCTCGGTCACGCCCGCCGGGCCATGGGCCAGCGTCTTGAGGGTGATGTACTGGCTGAAGTTCAGGTCGTGGCCGCTGGCTGCGAGTTCGGCCTCCATGCGCGCCCACATGGCGTCGCGGACCTGGCGGAAGAGCAGGCCCAGCGAGGACCCGTTGCAGGGAGGCGTCGTATTCATGGGCCGGCATGATGGATGCCGACGCAATAGTTGTCAATGCAATTATTGTGAAAGCAGCCTTCCCGCGGCTGCCGAGCTCAGACCCGCTTCAGAACGAGCTCCAGCACGAACTGGCTGCCGAAAAAGGCCAGCAGCAACAAGACCATGGCAACGAGGGTCCAGCGCACGGCCTTCGACCCGCGCCAACCCCGCCGCCAGCGGCCCAGCAGCAGTCCGCCGAAGACCAGCCAAGACAGCACGCTCAGCACCGTCTTGTGCACCAGGTGCTGGGCGAAGAGGTTTTCGACGAACAGCACGCCGGTGAGCAACGTCGCGGTGAGCAGCCCGAAGCCGACGGCGATGGTGCGGAACAGCAGCGATTCCAGTTCGGTGAGCGGCGGGAAGGCGCGCAGCCATCCGTGGAATTCGCGGCGACGCAACGCACGTTCCTGCGCCCAGAGCAACACCGCGATCACCGCGGCGATGCCGAGCGTCGCGTAGGCCAGCAGCGCGCACCACGCATGCAACTGCAGGCGCCAGTCGAGCGGCGAGGGCGTATGCACGTGCCCGTACGACGCATAGGCCAGGGCGACGATGGCGGCGATCGGGAACACGATGACGCCGAGCGCGGCCATGCGACCGCTCGCGCCGAACAACGTCGTCAGGATCCCCATGCCGAGTCCGACGATCGACAGCGCCGAGAAGAAGTGCAGGTCGAGCGCGCCCGCCGCGTGCCACGTCGTCGCATGCAATGCCGCGTGCAGCCCGAGCGCGGCCAGGGCCGGCACGAGCCAGGCGCGGCCGTGGTCGTCGCGCGCGACACCGCGCGCGAGCAGCCCGGCGGCGATCAGGTAGGCGAGGGTGGCGATGAATGCGAGCGTCATGCCGAAAGTGTCGCACGGCGCAGGGGCTATACTGCGCGGCCCGTTTTCCGCGCGTTTCCAAGACCCCCGCCCATGTTCGAATCCCTGACCCAGCGTCTCTCCGGCACCATCGAGCGCCTGCGCGGCCGCGGCCGGCTCACCGAGGAGAACATCCGAGAGTCGTTGCGCGAAGTGCGCATCGCGCTGCTCGAGGCGGACGTCGCGCTGCCCGTGGTGCAGGCGCTGGTCGAGCGCATCAAGGTGCGCGCTGTCGGCCAGGAAGTGCTGAAGTCGCTGACGCCGGGCCAGGCGCTGATCAAGGTCGTGCGCGACGAACTGACGACCGTGATGGGCGCCGCCGCCGCCGATTTGAACCTCAACGTGCCCGCGCCTGCCGTCGTGCTCATGGCGGGCCTGCAGGGCGCGGGCAAGACGACGACCGTCGCCAAGCTCGCCAAGCACCTGAAGGAACGCCGCAAGAAGAAGGTGATGGTGGTGTCGGCCGACGTGTATCGCCCGGCCGCGATCGAACAACTGAAGACGCTCGCGCAGCAGGTCGACGTGTTGTGGTTCCCGTCCGACCCCTCGCAGAAGCCCGAAGCGATCGTGCGCGCCGCCATCGACGATGCCCGCAAGTCCTTCGCCGACGTGCTCATCGTCGACACCGCGGGCCGCACCAGCATCGACGAGGCGATGATGCGCGAGATCCAGGCGTTGCACGCCGCGGTCTCGCCGGTCGAAACGCTGTTCGTCGTCGACTCGATGACCGGCCAGGATGCGGCGGTCACGGCGAAGCATTTCGGCGAAGCGCTGCCGCTCACGGGCGTGGTGCTCACCAAGACCGACGGCGACGCGCGCGGGGGCGCCGCGTTGTCGGTGCGTTACATCACCGGCAAGCCGATCAAGTTCATCGGCACGGGCGAGAAGCCCGACGGCCTCGATGTCTTCCACCCCGACCGCGTCGCCAGCCGCATCCTCGACATGGGCGACGTGCTGTCCCTGGTGGAGCAGGTCGAGCAGCAGGTCGACAAGGACAAGGCGGCCAAGCTCGCGGAGAAGGTGGCCAAGGGCAAGCGCTTCAACCTGGAAGACATGCGCGACCAGCTGGAGCAGATGCAGAACATGGGCGGCCTGCACGGCCTCATGGACAAGCTGCCGGGCATGGGCCAGGTCCCCGAGCACCTGAAGAACCAGGTCACCGGCAAGGAAGTGCCGCGCATGATGGCGATCATCGGGTCGATGACGCCGAAGGAGCGCCGCAACCCGCATTTGCTGAACGGTTCGCGCCGCGCCCGCATCGCCCGCGGTTCGGGCACCTCGCCGGCGGACGTGAACAAGCTGCTCAAGCAGTTCCAGCAGATGGAAAAGATGATGGGCAAGCTGGCCGGCGGCGGCATGAAGGGCCTGATGCGCGGGATGAAGGGGATGATGGGCGGCCGGGGCGGGATGCCGCCGTTCCGCTGAGCCCGGGGTTCCCCCGGGGCCCGTTTCCCCAGTACAATCGCCGGCTTACCTCGGCATACCGCCGACTGGGCAACACAGGAAACTCCGCACCATGGTCAAGATCCGCCTCACCCGCGGCGGCGCGAAGAAGCGCCCCTTCTACCACATCATCGTCACCGACTCGCGCAGCGCGCGCGACGGCCGCAACATCGAGCGCCTGGGTTACTACAACCCGATCGCCGCCGGTGCGGAGAAGTCGGTCGAACTGAATACCGAACGCCTGAACTACTGGGTCGGCCAGGGCGCGCAGATGAGCGACAAGGTCGCCAACCTCGCCAAGCAGGCCGCCAAGGCCGCTCCGGCTGCCTGAGTTTCGCGGTCGCGCACCGCGCGACGCAAAACCCATGAGTGAAACCAACGCCCCACGGAAGCTGATTCTGGTGGGGCGCTTTCATGGCGGGTTCGGCATCAAGGGCGAAGTGAAACTCGAGAGTTTCACCGATCCGCCCGAACGCCTCTTCAAGTACCAACCGTGGCTGCTGCGCGATGCGCAGGGCCGCGAACGCGAGTGCACCGGCGCGAAAGGCCGCGTCACGCCGAAGGGCGTCGTCGCCGTGCTGCCCGACATCGCCGACCGCGACGCCGCCGATGCGCTGCGCGGCACCGAAGTCTTCGTCCCGCGCTCCACGCTCCCGCCACCGGCGCCCGGCGAGTATTACTGGGTCGACCTGGAAGGGCTGCGTGTGGTGAACAGCGAAGGCGTGGATTTCGGCACCGTGTCGCATCTGTTTTCGACCGGTGCCAACGACGTGCTCGTCGCGCAGGGCGATCGCGAACGCATGATCCCGTTCGTGCAACCCGACTACATCACGTCCGTCGATTTCGACGCCGGCCTGGTCACCGTGGACTGGGACGCGGACTTCTGAGCATGCGCGTCGACATCGTCAGCCTGTTCCCCGAATTCGTCGCGCAATGCGCCGCCTTCGGCGTGGTGGGGCGGGCGCAGGAGCGCGGACTGCTGTCGCTGCATGGCTGGAACCCGCGCGACTACGCCGCCGGCAACTACCGCCGCGTGGATGACCGCCCGTTCGGCGGCGGCCCCGGCATGGTGATGCTGATCGACCCGCTGCGCGACGCCATCGAAACCGCGCGCGCCGCCGATCCGGTGCAGGCCCGCGTCGTCTACCTCACGCCGCAGGGGACGAAGCTGACGCAGGCCAAGGTCCGCGAACTCGCGTCGCTGCCGCGCCTGATCCTGTTGTGCGGCCGCTACGAAGGCATCGACGAACGCCTGATCGAAGCCGAGGTCGACGAGGAACTGTCGATCGGCGACTACGTGCTTTCCGGCGGCGAGCTGGCGGCGGCCGTGGTGGTCGACGCGGTGGCCCGCCTGCAGGAAGGCGCGTTGAACGACGCCGAATCCGCCCAGCAGGACAGTTTCGAAGGCGGCCTGCTCGATTGCCCCCACTACACGCGGCCGGTCGAACACCCGCTGGGCAAGGTCCCCGAGGTGCTGCTCTCGGGCAACCATGCGGAGATCGCCCGCTGGCGCCGGATGGAATGCCTGGGCCGCACGTGGCTGCGCCGGCCGGACCTGCTGGATGAACAGGCCCTCGAAAAGGCCGATCGCGCATTGCTCGACGCCTTCCGCGCCCGCTACATGCGGGGCATCGACGAACCCGACGGGGACGCGTAACCCCCCGGTTCCCAAAGAAAAGCTGGCATTCGCCCGCGGAGACCCGCTAGAATGCGCGGCTTCGTCCCAACAGCCCCGGCATCGGCCTTGCGCCCGTGCCCGATAACAAGCGTCGCGCACTGCGCGAACACCAACAGGCCGTCCCATGAACAAGCCCTCGCTCAACACGCTGCTGCAGAACTTCGAATCCGACCAGATCCAGCGCCAGCTGCCCGACTTCGGTCCCGGCGACACCGTCGTGGTCAACGTCAAGGTCAAGGAAGGCAACCGCGAACGCATCCAGGCCTATGAAGGCGTGGTCATCGGCAAGAAGAACGCCGGCCTGAACTCCGCTTTCACCGTGCGCAAGATCTCGCACGGCTACGGCGTCGAGCGCGTGTTCCAGACCCACAGCGCCGCCATCGACTCGGTCGAAGTCAAGCGCCGCGGCGACGTGCGTGCGGGCAAGCTGTATTACCTCCGTGGCCTGGAAGGCAAGGCCGCGCGCATCAAGGAAGACCTGGCCGGCAACGCCAAGGCCAAGGCCGCTGCCGCTGCCGCCGCCGCTGCGCAGCAGTAAGCTTCCCTGCCAGAAGTACCCGAAACGACCGCCTCTTGGCGGTCGTTTTGTTTATATCGCCCCATGACGACCGAACATCCCGCCAACGCCCCGCAACCGGGCGTCCGCATCGACCTCTGGCTCTGGGCCGCGCGCTTCTTCAAGACGCGCAGCGTGGCCAAGCATGCGATCGAAACCGGCAAGGTCGAGATCGCCGGCCAGCGCGCCAAACCCTCGCGCCAGGTGCATGTCGGCGAAGCGATGACCATCGGGCGCGGCGAGGAGCGTTTCGAGATCCTCGTGCGCGGGTTGTCCGACACGCGCGGGCCTGCGAAGGTCGCGCAGGCGTTGTACGAGGAGAGTGTCGAATCGCGTGAGCGGCGTGCCGCGGAGCGTGCGACGCGCGCCGCCGAACGCGCCGGATATCAAGCGCCGGAGACGAAACCCGACAAGCGCGCGCGGCGGTTGATCCGCGCGCTGGGCGATCTCGACGCGCTGTAGGTGCGAAAGGCCTAGAGCAAGCCTTTGAGCCGATAGAGGGCCTCGAGCGCCTGCCGTGGCGTGAGCTCGTCCGGCTCGATCGCCGCCAACGCTTCCATCGCCGCGCTCGACGGCGCGAACAACCCGAACTGCTGCGGCGAATCCAGCGCGTCGACCGTCATCGGCATCGACGGCGCATCGCGCCCCTGCTGCTCCAGTTCCGCCAACCGCCCGCGCGCCTGGCGCACGACCGATTTCGGCAATCCCGCGAGCGCGGCGACCTGCAAACCGAAGCTGCGATTCGCCGGGCCGTCCTTCACCGCGTGCATGAACACCAGCGTGTCGCCGTGTTCCACGGCGTCGAGGTGCACGTTCGCGATTCCGCTGCCCGGTTCGGCGAGCGCGGTGAGTTCGAAGTAATGCGTCGCGAACAACGTGTAACTGCGATTGACCGCCGCCAGGTGCCGCGCACAGGCGTCGGCGAGGGCGAGGCCGTCGTACGTCGACGTGCCGCGGCCGATCTCGTCCATCAGCACCAGCGATTCGCTCGTGGCGTGATGCAGGATGTAACTGGTTTCCGCCATTTCGACCATGAAGGTCGACTGGCCGCGCGCCAGGTCGTCGCCCGCGCCGATGCGCGTGAGGATGCGGTCGATCGGGCCGATCACCGCGCGCGACGCCGGCACGAAGCTGCCGATATGCGCGAGCAGCACGATCAGCGCGTTCTGCCGCATGTACGTCGACTTGCCGCCCATGTTCGGGCCGGTGATCACGCGCATGCGCACGGTGTCGTCGAACACCAGGTCGTTCGGCTCGAACGGCGCGTCGCGCACCGCTTCGACGACCGGGTGGCGGCCGCGTTCGATGCACAGGCCCGATGCCTCGCGCAATTCCGGGCGCGACCAATCGAGCACCTGCGCGCGGTCTGCGAAGCAGGCGAGGACGTCGAGCTCGGACAACGCCGTCGCGCAACGCTTCAGCGATTCGAGTTCGGAGTTCAGCGCGTCGAGCAACCCGTCGTACAGCAGCTTCTCGCGCGCGAGCGAACGTTCGCGCGCAGACAGCACCTTGTCCTCGAATTGCTTGAGTTCTTCGGTGATGTAACGCTCGGCGCCGGTCAGCGTCTGGCGGCGCGTGTAATGCGTCGGCGCCTTGTCGGACTGGCCCTTGCTGATTTCGATGTAGTAGCCGTGGACGCGGTTGTAGCCGACCTTCAGCGTCGCGATGCCGCTGGCTGCGCGCTCGCGCGCTTCCAGGTCGACGAGGAATTGGTCGGCGTTGGTCGACAGTCGGCGCAATTCGTCGAGATCTTCGTCGTAGCCCTCGGCGAAAACGCCACCGTCGCGCGCGAGCACCGGCGGCTGCGGCACGATGGCCGACGCGAGCAGGGCGGCGTTGCCCGCATGTTCGCCGAGTTGCGCCGCGAGCGCTTGCAGTCGCGGCGAATCGAGCGGTGCGAGGATCGTGCGCACCTCGGGCAACAGGCCCAGGCCGTCGCGCAACGTGGACAGGTCGCGCGGACGCGCGCTGCGCAGCGCGACGCGGGTGAGGATGCGTTCGAGGTCGCCGAGTGCGCGGAAGCGGTCGCGCAATGCGACATCGCCGCGCTGGTCGATGAGCGTCGCGACGGCATGGTGGCGTTCGCCGACGACGCGCCGGTCGCGCAATGGGCGATGCAGCCAGCGGCGCAGCAGGCGGCCGCCCATCGGCGTGATCGTCGAATCCAGCACGCCGAGCAGCGTGGTGCGCACGTCGCCGTCGATGCGCGTGTCGAGTTCCAGGTGGCGGCGCGTGGCGGCGTTCATCGCGATCGCGCCGTCGCTGGCTTCCAGTGCGATCGACGACAGATGCGGCAGGCGCTGCTTCTGCGTTTCCTCGACGTAGCCGAGCAACGCGCCGGCGGCGGCGATGGCGCGCGGGCGCTCCTCGATGCCGAAGCCAGTGAGATCGTGCAAGCCGAAGAACTGCAGGAGTTGGCGGCGGCCGCTGTCGGCGTCGAACAACCACGGCGCGCGGCGTCGCACGCCGGTGCGGGACAACAGCGAGGCTGGTACGCCGTCTTCGTCGGGCACCAATATTTCAGCGGGTTCGAGGCGCGCGATCTCCGCGTCGAGCGCGTCGTCGCCGTCGACTTCGTTGACGAGGAAGCGGCCGCTCGACAGATCCATCCAGGCCAGGCCGTAACCGCGCTTGTCGCGCGAAACGGCGAGCAGCAGCGTGTCGCGGCGTTCGGACAGCAACGCTTCGTCAGTCACCGTCCCGGGCGTCACGATGCGGACGACCTTGCGTTCGACCAAGCCCTTCGACGCCGCCGGATCGCCGATCTGTTCGCAGATCGCCACCGACTCGCCGAGCGCGACCAGCCGCGCGAGATACCCCTCGCACGCGTGATACGGCACGCCGGCCATCGGGATGGGTTGGCCCGCGGACGAACCGCGCTGGGTCAGCGTGATGTCGAGCAGGCGCGCAGCCTTGCGTGCGTCGTCGTAGAACAACTCGTAGAAGTCGCCCATGCGGAAGAACAGCAGCACGTCCGGGTGCTCCGCCTTGGCGGCGAAGAACTGGCGCATGAGCGGAGTGTGGGCGTCGTTGCGCGCGGCGGCGCGCGGATCGATCGATTCGTGGAGGGACATGTCGGGCAAGGCAGGGCAGCCGTGGCAGTATGCCAGCGCCCACCGCTTCGAACGCTGCCCATGACGGTTCCGAACGACGACGCGCTGCACGCGCTTGCGCAGGCCCTCGGCGAGCGGCTGCGCGCCGCGCGCCACATGCTGGTCACCGCCGAGAGTTGCACCGGCGGCTGGATCGCCAAGGCGGTGACCGACGTGCCCGGTTCGTCCGACTGGTTCGATTGCGGGCTGGCCGCCTACAGCTACGAAGCCAAGCAGGCGTTGCTGGGCGTGCGGCCGGAGACGCTGGAGAAGTTCGGCGCCGTGAGCCGCGAGACGGTCATCGAGATGGTGTCGGGGGCGCTGTCGCATTCGGGCGCAACGGTCGCAGTCGCGGTCACGGGCATCGCCGGGCCGGGCGGGGGGACGCCGGACAAGCCTGTCGGCACGGTGTGGATCGCCTGGAAACGGCGCGGCGGCTACCCGAAGGCCGAGGTGGTCCGCTTCGATGGCGACCGCGAAGCCGTGCGCAGGCAGACGGTCGAATGCGCCCTGAAGGGGCTCGGCGGGCTGCTGGACCAATAGAAGGGTTGACGGCCACGTCCGGTTAGCAGTAATACTACTAACCATGGACCTGACCGATACGCAGCAAGCCATCCTCGCCCTGATCGCCGAGCGCATCGAGCGCGACGGTTTGCCGCCGTCGCAAACCGAGATCGCCCACGCCTGCGGCTTCAAGGGCGTGCGCGCGGCGCAATACCACCTCGAGGCGCTGGAACAGGCGGGCGCCATCCAGCGCATCCCGGGCGTCGCGCGCGGCATCCGCATCGTCGATGCGGCGCCGCCGAAGGCCGTCGCCTTGGCCGCCGCCAACGAGGACATGCTGCGGCTGCCCGTCCTGGGCCGTGTCGCCGCGGGCGTGCCGATCGGCGCGGACGTCGGCGGCGACAGCTACGTGCTGCTGGACCGCGTGTTCTTTTCGCCCACGCCCAACTACCTGCTCAAGGTGAAGGGCGACTCGATGCGCGACGAAGGCATCTTCGACGGCGACCTGATCGGCGTGCACCGCACGCGCGACGCGCGCTCGGGCCAGATCGTCGTCGCCCGCGTCGATGACGAGATCACCGTGAAGCTCCTGAAGATGTCGGCCGACCGGATCCGGCTGCTTCCCCGCAACCCCGACTACGCACCGATCGAGGTGAAGCCCGGCCAGGACTTCGAGATCGAAGGCCTCTACTGCGGCCTGGTGCGTCCCAACCGATGACCCCGATGACGCTTTCGCTTCAGTGTTTCTCTGACACGCGCACGCGGCCTTCCCTGATGCCGTCGAACGGCGCAAAAGAAAATACTTCCCCATGCGAACCCGTCTCAATCCGCGCGACCGCCGCTCCGTAACGTCGCCGCCAACCCAAGACCATCCCAAAAATCAGGACACGACCATGGACGAGAACAAGAAGCGCGCCCTTTCCGCGGCCCTCGGGCAGATCGAGAAGCAGTTCGGCAAGGGTTCGGTCATGCGCATGGGCGACAAGGCCGTCGAGCCGGCGGAAGTCATCGGCACCGGCTCGCTCATGCTGGACATCGCGCTCGGCATCGGCGGCCTGCCCAAGGGGCGCGTCGTCGAAATCTATGGTCCGGAATCCTCGGGCAAGACCACGCTGACGCTGCAGACCATCGCGCAGTGCCAGAAGAACGGCGGCACCGCGGCCTTCATCGACGCCGAGCACGCACTCGACCCGATCTACGCGCAGAAGCTGGGCGTCAACATCGACGACCTGCTGGTCTCGCAGCCCGACACCGGCGAGCAGGCGCTGGAAATCGCCGACATGCTGGTGCGCTCCGCCGCGGTGGACATGGTCGTCATCGACTCCGTCGCCGCGCTCACGCCCAAGGCCGAAATCGAAGGCGAAATGGGCGACCAGCTGCCCGGACTGCAGGCCCGTCTCATGAGCCAGGCGCTGCGCAAGCTCACCGGCAACATCAAGCGCAGCAACTGCATGGTCATCTTCATCAACCAGCTGCGCATGAAGATCGGCATCATGATGCCGGGCCAGAGCCCGGAAACCACCACGGGCGGCAATGCGCTGAAGTTCTACGCCTCGGTGCGCCTGGATATCCGCCGCATCGGTTCGGTCAAGAAGGGCGACGAGATCATCGGCAACGAAACGCGCATCAAGGTCGTCAAGAACAAGATGGCGCCGCCGTTCAAGCAGGTCATCACCGAAATCCTTTACGGCGAAGGCATCAGCCGCGAAGGCGAGCTGCTCGAGATGGGCGTGAACGCCAAGCTCGTCGAAAAGTCGGGTGCCTGGTACAGCGCGTACGACGAGCGCATCGGCCAGGGCAAGGAGAACGCCCGCCAGTTCCTCAAGGACAACCCGCAGATCGCGGTGCGCCTGGAGACCGAGCTGCGCGCCAAGTTCCAGCCGGCCGAAGCGCCGCGCGATGCGTCGCCGGAAAGCGCCGACTCCTGATCCGTCGTCCTCCCCGTTGGCTATGGGATGGCGCAGCGGGGAGGACGGTCGGGCCTCCGATGACGTCGCGTCGGGCGCGCAGGGCACGGACGTGCCCGAGCGCAAGCCGCGTCGCAAGAGGCCTGAACCCACACCGGCGCAACGCGCGCTCGGCTTGCTGGTGCGCCGCGAACACTCGCGGCGCGAATTGACCCGCAAACTCACCGCGCGCGGCGTCGAACCAGAAGACGCCGTCGCGGCCGTCGACAAGCTCGAAGCGGCCGGCTGGCAGGACGATGGCCGCTTCGCCGAATCCCTCGTGCGCAGTCGCGCCTCAACGGGTTACGGGCCGGTCCGAATTCGTGCGGAGCTTGGAACGCATGGCCTCGGTCGTGAGGCCGTCGGCGCTGCGATGGAGGCGGCCGAAGTGGATTGGGACGAGCTCGCGCGCGGCCTCGCGCGTCGCCGTTTCGGCGAAGACCTCGCGCAAGACCGCGACCGCCAGCGCAAGGCCGCCGATTGGCTGATGCGCCGCGGATTCACGGGGGCCCAGGTCCGCGCAGCCACGCGCTTCGACCCCGACGACTGAACTGGTTCGCACGGCCTGATACCCTTGGCGGCCTTCGGGAGCAGCGCTTCCCCCCGGTCGCCTCATGAACTCGCCCAACGCCATCCGCACCAGCCACCAGATCCGGTCCGACTTCCTCGAGTTTTTTCGCTCCAAGGGCCACACCATCGTGCCGTCCAGCCCGCTCGTGCCGGGCAACGACCCCACGCTGCTGTTCACCAACGCGGGCATGGTGCAATTCAAGGACGTCTTCCTCGGCGCCGAAAAGCGCAGCTACACGCGCGCGACGAGCTCGCAGCGCTGCGTGCGCGCCGGCGGCAAGCACAACGATCTCGACCAGGTCGGTTACACCGCGCGCCACCACACCTTCTTCGAGATGCTGGGCAACTTCAGCTTCGGCGACTACTTCAAGCGCGACGCAATCGCGTGGGCGTGGGAACTGCTGACGCAAGTGTGGAAGCTGCCGGCCGACCGCCTGCTCGTCACGATCTACCACACCGACGACGAAGCCTTCGACATCTGGAACCAGGTGGTCGGACTGCCGCCCGAGCGCATCATCCGCATCGGCGACAACAAGGGCGCGCCGTACGCGTCGGACAATTTCTGGCAGATGGCCGACACCGGCCCGTGCGGCCCGTGCACCGAGATCTTCTACGACCACGGCGCGCACATCCCGGGTGGCCCGCCGGGCTCGCCCGATGAGGACGGCGACCGCTTCATCGAAATCTGGAACAACGTCTTCATGCAGTTCGACCGCCAGCCCGACGGCACGCTCGTGCCGTTGCCGGCGCCGTGCGTCGACACCGGCATGGGCCTGGAGCGGTTGTGCGCCGTGCTGCAGCACGTGCACAGCAATTACGAAATCGACCTGTTCCAGCACCTGATCCGCGCGGCGGCGAAGATCACCAACACCGCCGATCTCGAACACAAGTCGCTGCGCGTCATCGCCGACCACATCCGCGCGTGCAGCTTCCTCATCGTCGACGGCGTGCTGCCGTCGAACGAAGGCCGCGGCTACGTGCTCCGCCGCATCATCCGCCGCGCCGTGCGTCATTTCTGGAAGCTTGGCGCCTTGCAGGCCGACGGCGCGTTCTGGCGCATGGTCGCGCCGCTGTGCGAAGCGATGGGCGATGCATACCCGGAACTGAACACCAAGCGCGAACTCGTCGAGCGCGCGCTCAAGGCCGAAGAGGCCGCGTTCGCGCAGACGCTCGACGCCGGCATGCAGCGCCTCGAAGGCTACCTGCATCAATCCGACGGCGCGCTGTCGGGCGAGCAGGTCTTCCAACTGCACGACACCTACGGCTGCCCGCCGGACCTGATCGCCGACATCCTGCGCGAGAAGGGCATGACGCTGCCCGGCGAGACGATGGCCGACTACGAACGCCTGATGGAGCAGCAGCGCGACCGCGCGCGCGCCGCGGGCAAGTTCGGCGGCGGCCTGGCATTGCCGGGCGAGCTGATCGCGCAGCTCGCGCCGACGCAGTTCGAGGGCTACGAAGGCCCGACGGCGAACGACCTGCTCGTGCAGGCCATCGTGCGTGACGGCCGTCCGGTCGAGACCTTGCGCGCCGGCGAATCGGCCATCGTCGTGCTGGATCGCACGCCGTTCTACGCCGAAAGCGGCGGCCAGGTCGGCGACACCGGCCAGCTCGCCACCGCGAATGCGACCTTCGACGTGCGCGACACGCTCAAGCTCGCGGGCCAGTTCCATGGCCACGTCGGTGCACTGATGTCGGGCGAACTGAATGTCGGCGATCGCGTGAGCGGCGCCATCGACGCGGAGCGCCGCGCATCGACCGTGCTCAACCACAGCGCGACGCACTTGCTGCATTCGGCGCTGCGCACGGTCCTCGGCACGCATGTGACGCAGAAGGGTTCGCTGGTCGCGCCCGATCGCCTGCGCTTCGACTTCTCGCATTTCCAGCCGGTCTCGGCGGAGGAGCTGGCGACGATCGAGCGCATGGTCAACGCCGAAGTGCGCCGCAACCATTCGACCGAAATCCACCACATGGGCATGCAGGAAGCGCTCGACTTCGGCGCGATGGCCCTGTTCGGCGAGAAATACGGCGAGCGCGTGCGCGTGTTGCGCATGGGCGAGACGTCGACGGAGTTGTGCGGCGGCACGCATGTCTCACGTACCGGCGACATCGGCTTGTTCAAGATTGTTTCGGAAGGGGGCGTCTCCGCCGGCGTGCGTCGCATCGAAGCGGTGACGGGGCAGGGCGCCCTGGACCACGTCATGGACGAGGAGCGCCGCTTGAACGACGCCGCCAGGCTGCTGGGCGGGAATGCCAGCGAAGTGAACGAAAAACTCCGTGCGCTGCTCGACAGGCAGAAGAAGCTCGAGCGCGAAGTCGAACAACTCAAGGCGAAGGCCGCATCGGGCGCCACCTCGGACCTCGCGGCCGGCGCGGTCGCGGTCGGCGACGTGCGCGTGCTGGCCGCGCGCCTGGAAGGCTTCGATGCGAAGGCGCTGCGCGATGCGATCGATCGTTTGAAGCAACAACTCGGCGACGCCGTGATCGTCCTCGCAGGCGCGAGCGACGGCAAGGCGGCGCTGGTCGCGGGCGTGAGCGGTTCGGCGGCCGGCAAGGTCAAGGCCGGGGAACTGCTGGCGCATGTCGCGAGTCGGATCAACGGCAAGGGTGGTGGACGTCCGGACCTCGCGCAGGGCGGCGGCGACGACGGCCCGGCATTGCAAGCGGCGTTGGAAGCGGTTCCGCAGTGGGTGGCCGAGCGCCTACACTGATCGTCCGGCGCCCCGGCCTGACCGGGGTGCATGACGAGTTGCGGTTGTGGGCCCATGTGGCCCGCGACTATGATCGTTCAGCTTCGAGCACCAAGGGATGTGCCCCGCCGCGCGGTTTGTGCGGCGGACTGGACCAGCGGGATGGCCGCTGGCGAAGGAAGGAGACTCAACATGTTGATCCTCACGCGACGCGTCGGCGAAACACTCATGATCGGTGACTCGGTCACCGTCACGGTGCTGGGCGTCAAGGGCAACCAGGTCCGCATCGGGATCACCGCGCCGAAGGACGTCGCCGTGCACCGCGAAGAAATCTACCAGCGCATCCAGCGCGGCGAAGAACCGGGCGAGCCGGGCAAAACGGGTTTGCCGGGCGCAGGCTGAATCTGTAGACTTCGCCGCTCTCCGGAGACGTGCCCGAGAGGCCGAAGGGGCTCCCCTGCTAAGGGAGTATGGGGTCAAAAGCTCCATCGAGGGTTCGAATCCCTCCGTCTCCGCCAGTCACAAGCGTTGATGCAACACACTTCAACGAACGCAAAAAATTCGTTGACGAAATGCAGAGACGTTCTTCATAATTCCGCTTCTGCGCCCGTAGCTCAGCTGGATAGAGCACCAGGCTACGAACTTGGTGGTCGGGAGTTCGAATCTCTCCGGGCGCGCCACTCAAGTAAAAAGGCCGATGCGAAAGCATCGGCCTTTTTATTTGTGGCGCGACTTGCTTACTCGTTCGGCTGCGCCGCTTCCGTCGGCGCCGTCGTCGCATGCTTGCGCAGCAACGTCGCTTCGCGGTGGGCGATGTACGCGTTCGCGGTGAAGATGATCGCGGCACCCAGGACGGTCCAGCGGTCCAGGGTTTCGTCGAAGAGCAGCCAGCCGGCGACGGCGACCACCGGCAATTGCATGAAGCTGATGGGGGTCAGGGCGCTGACGTCGCCGAGTTTCAGGGCGCGGGTCCACAACAGGTGCGCGGTGGTGCCGAGCACGCCGGCGGCGGCGACCCACAGCCACGTGATGCCTTGCGGCCATTCCCACACGAACAGCGCCGGCAGCAGCGACATCGGCACCCACAGCATCGTCGTGTAGAGCACGATGCGGTCGGCCGGTTCGGTGCGCGAGAGTTGCTTGATCTGGATCGCGACCAGCGCGCTCAGCACCGCGGCGCTCAGGGCGACGAGCGTGCCGATGGAGAAGTTCGCGCTGCCGGGGCGGACGATGATCAGCACGCCGATGAATCCGACGAAGACGGCGGCCCAGCGTCGCGCGCGGACGTGTTCGCCGAGCATCCACACGGCGGCGATGGTCACGAACAGGGGCGTCGAATAACTCAGCGAGACCGCCTGCGCGAGCGGCAAATGTCCGATCGCCCAGAAGCCCGCGAACATGCCGAGCACGCCGATGACGCAGCGGACGATGTAGCGGGGGAATTGCGTGGTGCGCAGGATCTGCGTGCCGTGGCGCATCAGCAGCGGCGTGGCCGCGAGCAACCCGAAGAAGTTGCGGAAGAAGGCGATCTCGAAGGTGTGCAGCGTCTTCGACGCCAGGCGGATCGCCACCGCCATCAAGCCGAAGAACAAGGCGCTGCCGAGCATCAGCATCGCCGCCTTCCAGTACCGCGCGCCGTGGTCGGCCTGTGCGGTCACCAGCTGCCGCCGACGATGCGCGGCTCGGGTTCGATGGCCACGCCGAAGCGTTCGTGCACGCTCGCCGCGATGCGCCGGGCCAGCGACAACAATTCCGCGCCCGTCGCCCGCCCGTGGTTCACGAGCACCAGTGCATGCGACGGCGCGACGCCCGCATCGCCTTCGCGGAATCCTTTCCACCCGCACTGGTCGATCAGCCACGCGGCCGACAGCTTGCGCGTGTCGTCATCCGCCCCGCGGAACACCGGCGCATGCGCGTGCGCCGCGACCAATGCTTCGGCCTGCGCGTACGGCACGATCGGATTCTTGAAGAAGCTCCCCGCGTTCCCGATCACCGCCGGATCCGGCAACTTGCGGCGGCGGATGCGGCAGACCGCTTCGGCGACCTGCGAGGCGCGCGGGGTGTCGATGCCCATCGCGGCGAGTTCGTCGCCGACGCCCGCGTAGTCGATCCGCACGCGCGTGGCGCGAGAAAGGCGGAATTCGACGGCGGTGACCACGTAGCGGTCGGGATCGTGCTTGAACACGCTGTCACGGTACGCGAAGGCGCACTGCGCAGGCGTGAGCGAGGTCATGGTGCGCGTCGTGCGGTCGAACGCATGCACGGCATGGATCGAGTCGCGCACTTCCACGCCGTAGGCGCCGATGTTCTGGATGGGAGCCGCACCGACCGTGCCGGGAATCAGCGCGAGGTTTTCCAACCCCGCGAGCCCGTGCCCCAACGTCCACAACACGAGCGCATGCCATTCGACGCCGGCATCGGCGCGCACGATGGCCGTGTCGCCATCGTCCTCGACGAGCGCGATCGACTGCGCGGTCAGCGCGAGCACGACGCCTTGCGGATCGCCGGCGAGCAACACATTGCTGCCGCCGCCGAGCACGAGCACCGGGCCCTCGCGCAGCATCGCGTAGCCGAACAGCTCGGGCAGGGCGTCGGTGTGCGCCACTTCGACCAGCATCGGCGCGCGCGCGGCCACGCCGAAGGTGTTGCGTGCATCGAGCTTCGCGTTCTCGACGATGCGGTACTGCGACGACGCGAAGTCAGGCATGCGGCGGCAGGTTCCCGCGGCTCGGCGCTTCCTTGCGGCGGCGCATCGCATCCACGCACTCGCCGATCAACGCCGGCCCGCGATACACCAGGCCTGTATACATCTGCACGAGCGAGGCGCCCGCGGCCGCCTTCGCGGCGGCATCGGCGCCGGTGAGTACGCCGCCCACGCCGATCATCGGGATGTGTTCCGGCAAGCGCGTGCGGAGGCGGCGCAGGACGAGCGTCGACTTGCCCATCAGCGGTTCGCCCGACAGCCCGCCGGCTTCGCTCGCGTGGCGCGCGCCTTCGAGCCCGAAGCGGCCGACGGTGGTGTTGGTCGCGATGACGCCATCGACTTCCAGGTCACTGAGCACGCGGCCTGCGGCGTCGATGTCGTCGTCCGACAGGTCCGGCGCGATCTTCACCAGCATCGGCACGCGCCGGCCATGCTGCGCGGCCAGGCGCTCCTGCGCTTCGCGCAAGGTGCCGACAAGGCGGCGCAGCTGCTGTTCTTCCTGCAGTTCGCGCAGCCCCGCGGTATTGGGCGAGGAAATGTTGACCGTCACGTAGTCGGCCAGCGGATACACGCGTTCCAGGCAGAACAGATAATCGGACTCGGCCGATTCGTTCGGCGTGTCCTTGTTCTTGCCGATGTTGATGCCGAGCACGCCGCGCCGCTTGGCGCGCTCGACGTTGCGCACCAGCGCATCGACGCCCGCGTTGTTGAACCCCAGGCGGTTGATCACCGCGCGATGCTCCGGGATCCGGAACATGCGCGGCTTCGGGTTGCCTTCCTGCGCGCGCGGCGTGGTGGTGCCGATCTCGACGAAGCCGAACCCCAGCGCCATCAGCGCGTCGATGTGCGTGCCGTTCTTGTCCAATCCCGCGGCCAGGCCGACGGGATTGGGGAACTGCAGGCCGAAGACCTTCGTCGGCAGCGGCTTGGGCGTGCGCGCCACGAGCGGGTTCACGCCGCTGCGGTACGCGGTTTCGAGCGCGGCGAGCGTCACGTCGTGCGCGCGCTCGGCATCGAGGCCGAACAGGAAGGGGCGAGCGAGTCCGTACATCCGTGTCAGGGCGCCTTCGTCACAGGTCGAACTTGATGCCTTGCGCCAGCGGCAGCGCGTCGGAGTAGTTGATCGTGTTCGTCTGGCGGCGCATGTACGCACGCCATGCGTCCGAACCCGATTCGCGGCCGCCGCCGGTTTCCTTCTCGCCGCCGAACGCGCCGCCGATCTCCGCACCCGAGGTGCCGATGTTGACGTTCGCGATGCCGCAATCGGAACCGGACGCGGCGAGGAACGCTTCGGCAGCCTTGAGGTCCTGGGTGAAAATCGAGGACGACAGGCCCTGCGGCACGGCGTTCTGCATCGCGATGGCTTCATCGAGCCCGCTGAACTTCATGACGTACAGGATCGGCGCGAAGGTCTCGTGCTGCACGATCGGCGTGTCGTTGGTCAGGCCCGTGATGATCGTCGGCAGCACGAAGTTCCCCTTGCCTTCGATGGCGGCGCCGCCCGTTTCGACCTTGCCGCCGGCGGCCTTCGCCTTGCCGATGGAATCGAGGTAGGCCTCGACGGCATCGCGGCTGTTCAGCGGTCCCATCAGGTTGGCCGGATCGGTCGGATCGCCGATCTTCTTCTCCACCTGCTTGTACGCGGTGATGAGCTTCGACAGGACATCGTCGTGGATGGATTCATGAACGATCAGGCGGCGCGTCGTCGTGCAACGCTGGCCCGCGGTGCCGACCGCGCCGAACACGATGGCGGGGATCGCGAGCTTCAGGTCCGCCGACTTGTCGACGATGATCGCGTTGTTGCCGCCCAATTCCAGCAGGGAGCGGCCCATGCGCTGCGCGACGCGCTCGCCGACCATGCGGCCGACCTTCGTCGAACCGGTGAAGGAGATCAGCGGGATGCGCTTGTCGTCGACGAACGACGAGGCCAGGTCGCTGCCCGCGTCGTTGAACAGGAAGAAGATGTCGGGGAAGCCGGCCTGCTTGAGCGCGGCATTGCAGATCTTCATCGAGGCGATCGCCGAGAGCGGGGTCTTCGGCGAGGGCTTCCAGATCGAGATGTCGCCGCACACCGCTGCGATGAAGCTGTTCCAGGCCCACACGGCGACCGGGAAGTTGAACGCGCTGATGATCCCGACGATGCCGATGGGATGCCACTGCTCGTACATGCGGTGGCCGGGGCGTTCGGAATGCATCGTCAGGCCGTACAGCTGGCGCGAGAGGCCGACGGCGAATTCGCCGATGTCGATCATCTCCTGCACTTCGCCGTCGCCTTCGGGCTTCGACTTGCCCATCTCCAGCGCGACGAGCGAACCCAGCGCGTCCTTGTTGGCGCGCAGCGCTTCGGCGCACAGGCGGATCGCTTCGCCGCGGCGCGGGGCCGGCGTGGTGCGCCACACCTTGAAGGCCTGCTGCGCGCGTTCGACGATCAGGTCGTAGTCGGCCTGCGAGGAGGCGTGCACCTTGGCGAGCACGCTCCCATCGGTGGGGCTGACGGGTTCGATCACACCGGCGTCGGTGGTCTTCGACCATTCGCCGTTACCGAGATAGGTGCCGGATTCGGTCTCGTTGAGGCCGAGCGCTTTGAGGACAGGATGCATCTGCGACTCCGATTGGGGGAACGGCCCCGACACGATTCGAACGTGCGACCTGTCCCTTAGGAGGGGACCGCTCTATCCAACTGAGCTACGGGGCCTCAATAACTTACGTGCGGGCTTGTGCTTTTTTTGAGCTTACACCCGTCAGGTTCAGTTTACCAATAGCCGCCTGTCCTGCGCCGGGTGCGTGGTGTGAATACTTCTCGGTCATCGTGATGGAGCTGTGCCCCGCCAGCTCCTTGATGTCGTGCAGGCTGACTCCCGCCTGCGCCAGGTACGTGCAGAACGAATGCCGGAGCCAATGCGGCGTTCCGCGCTTGACCTTCGTTCCCTTGTCTTCGGTGAACCAGTCGTTGAGCGTGTCCTTGTGACAATCCACCAGCCTGTCCGGCCCTAGCCGTTTCAGAGCGTCCTTTGCCTCTTTGTTGAGGGGCACCCAACGCCACTTGCCCGACTTCGTTCGGCCGGTCGGCAAACTCTCCACGAACAGCTTTCCGTCACGCACGTCCTCGCGCGTGGCCTTCGCCATCTCGGATCTTCGCAGGCCCGTGTTCGCCATGAACTGCCAGATCGCCCCGCGTTCGGCCTTGAACAAGTCATCCAGTTCCTTGCGGGTGAAGTAGGGCGGCGCGCGGCTCGTCACCACCTTCGGCAACTCCACGCGTGCGAACGGGCTATCGGCCACCAGTCTGAGACGCTGTGCGCGCCTGTACGCAGCGCGGGCCATCTTCAGCGACTTGACCACCGTCGCAGCGGCGTTCGCGCTCTGCGCGGCCCAGCGTTCGACGAGGGCGGCGTCCAGCTCCTCGGCAGGGTATCCGCCGAAGGAGGCAATCAGCGGGCGCAATGCCGCGTTGGTGCCCTTGAATGAGTCGGGGCGGGCCTGCTTGGACCAGTCGAGGTAATCCTGGAGGATCACGGCCACGGTGCGCCCCGAACGCGGGAGGATCAGCCCAGCGAGTTCTGCTTCTTTCTCGGCGCGTATGGCCTCAGCCTCGCGTCGGTCAATCTTTCCGAGAGACCGGCGAAGCTGCGTGCCGTCCTTCCGCCAGTTGAGGTAGTAGGCGTCGCCGCGCTTGTAGAGGGTTGCCACGGTCGGGACAGGAGGCAGGCATCCAAGGTGGCGCGATGATAGACCTTGCGGCCACCGGAGTTGGAGGCCGGAAGGCGCATCTTCCTGAATGCCCACTTCGAGCAGCGGCAATAGTCGGCCGCCTCGGGCTCGGTCATCCAGTCTGGCACTGGCAACCGCTCCGCCGCGCTCATCCCGCCCCCTGCGCGTTATCCCGGCAAGACTGGAAGTTTATTTCCATCATGGGGTGGGCTCCGGCTTGTGGTCGCGCACTTCGACGAGGAACCCTTCGATGCGGTCGAGCATCACCCACGCCTGCCGCAGGCCGGTTCGCGCGATCTCCTGCGCCTCCTCGTGCGCAATCTCGGCGCTCACCCACGGCTTCCCTGCGTGCCGCATGTCGTCGCAAAGTTGCTTCACCCTGCGCGCCTTCTCTCGCACTTCGGCGGCCTGATCCAGAATTGATTGGTTAGCCATTCTTCCCTCCCTGCGCGTTATCCCCGCCAGACTGGAAGTTGCTCATAGCGGACCGGCCCCCTCTTTGCCTTTCGTGATTGGCCATTCCCACCAGCTCAGCTCTCGCTCCTTGCGAGGCGTTCTCTCCTTTCGCGTCACGTCGCACTTCGGGCAATAGATCGCGCCAGCCACGTCAGCGTCGGGCTGCCATTCATGCTCGCATTCGCGCAGCTCGGCCATCACGCCTCTCCCTTCGTGCTTGCGGGTGGGGTGGGGAGCGGTTGCCAGTGGGTCGGCTTGCATTCCACGTCGGTTCCGTTCGCACTGCGGACCCACTTGCCGCGCCCGCCTGCATTGTTCGGCAACAGCGGCTCCCACCAAACCACGTCGATCATGACGCAGGGGTCTTCCACGTCATCTTCCGGCACGAAGCCAAGCAGGTAGATTCCGCCAACGCGCGAACCATCGGCCACTGACTTCGGCGCACTCTCAATCGGCAACCACCCCCTCCCCTCAGCCTGCGGTGCGGCGGACAGGGCGGCGGTTAGGGCGGCGCGCATTGCGTCCTTTCCGACATACCCGCCATAACCGGGCTGGTAATCGACGCTGCCGAACATGCCATCCATCGCACGCTCGACCATCGCGTCATCCACCAGCGCCCCCACGGCGGGCGGGGCCTCCTCGCCCTTGGCGGCACCAGCTGCGGGGGCGGCGGCGAGCATGGCGACCGCCGCGTGTGCGCCAGCTTCCTGCAACAGTTCGGCGAGGCGTTCTTCGCTCAGTTCGATCTTGTGCGTGCCGCTCATTCCCATCCTCTCCTTGAGTGCGCCGGCTAGGCGAAGGCCGCGAGGGCTTCGGCTCGGCGTTCGTTTGCGGCGGTCAGTCGGTGCCACTTCGGGCTGTCGTAGTCGTAGCCGCTGTCGTCGGGCAGACGCGCGGGCACGGCATCCCATGCGAAGTGCGCCGCGTCGTACTCCCGATCCGCCGCGAGCAGTTCGGCGATGGCTGTGACCGCTTCGTTCTGCTTCGCGCAAGCCGCGCAATTCGGCAGCGGACAGAGCGCGTCCATTTTCAGGTCGCGCAACACCGCCAGCACGTCAATCTTCTCGATCACGTTCCTCTCCTTGAGTGCGCCAGTTAGCGGAAGTCTTCTTGGTTTTCCGGCATCGTGAAGTGCGTTCCGCAATTGCGGCACTCGTAGTCGATGACAGCGGGCCAGTCTTCGGTCACGGTCTCACCAGCCTCGTTGACGAACTGGCGAATGTGGTCCGGCACGCGCTCGGCGCTGAGATGGTCAATCGCGCCGCACATCGGGCACATCACGGAATACTTCTCGCTCACGTTCCTCTCCTTGAGTGCGGACTGCGGTTAGAACGGCGGGAAGTCGTCGAAATGCTCGTCGCGCGGGGTCTCGCGCAACGGAATCGGCTTGCTCTCCTGGTGCTTTCCGTCCGCCCTCCACTGATCCACCTGCACGTACCACTTGCCCTGCTGCGAAACCTTCACGTCTGCGTTGATCCACTCGCCCGTCTGCGATTGCAGCCACGCGATCAGTTCTTCGCGCTTGATGGACAGCTTCGCCTTGACGTACTCCGGCGCTTTTTCGTGCGGGGCCTTCGCGATCAGGCCTTCGATGAATTTGGTGTCGTTGCTCATTTAGGCTGCCTTCTGTTGGGATTGAGCGGTCGTGTGCGCCTTCTTCAGCGCGGCGCGCGTCTTTGAATCGAGCCTCGTCCACAGCGCCGCCTTGGCGTCCGCGTCGAGGTTTTGCGAGGTGAGGTAGTCGTGGGCGTCGGCGGGGTCTGCCGCTACGCGCGCGGACACTTGCGCGGCGATCTTCAGCAGGTACGCCTGGTCTTCCTCGTTCATGGCTTCCCATGCGCCCGAGGTCGGGCGGCCCGAATTGCGGGTGTCGTTGGCGGCGGGCTTTTCCTTGCCGGTGGTTGCGTCGAGCGCGTCGTGTTCGACGATCTCGAATGCGGTCACCCACAAGTAGCGGCGCTGGTAGGTTTCGACCGCGCCGATGTTCTGCACCTCGTGGCAACCCTTGAGGGCCGCGCTGCCCATCGGCGAAGTGATCTGCACGGACGTGTTGTCTTCGGTGTCCGTGATCGTCAGCGTGGCGATGTCCGCCGTGAACGACACGATGCCGCACAACTTCAGCTCGGCGAAAATCGCCTGCGCGGTCGGCAGGAAGTCGCCCAGCTCGAAATACTTGTAGCCCGCGAACTTGTTTTCGCCGGTCTTCTTCAGATCCCGCTTCGCCAATTCCAGGCGGGCTTGGGTCAGCTTGGTGAGAACGCTCATGTTCAGTCTCGCTCGTAGAAATCGGTGGTAGGCGCGGCGTCTGCGATCTGCTCGGCCTCGTACATGCGCCCATAACTCGGATGCTCCCGGTTCGCGAACCGCGCCAGTTCGTCCATCTGCACAAGGACGGCGGCGTGTTCCGGCTTCGTGCCGTTCGCGACGAGTGCGGTGAAGTAGTTCATTCGCGGAACTCCTTGTCGTTTTCGATGAAGTCCATGCAGAACCCCGCGATCACCCACAGGAGGGCAATCAGGGCGATGGCGTGGTAGGCGAGGAAGGTCATGCGACCTCCATGCCGGTGGCGAACCACATGACGACCGACGCCAACCCGTAGAGCGCGCCGAACGAAAGAACGATGGCGACTACCCACACGAGCGCGGCGAGGACCAGCTCCGCAACCTTGTCCGTCAGTTCGATGAATCCACTCATACGGGCTCTCCGGTCGCCTTGGCGATGGCGCTGTGCAGACGGTCGTGCAGGTCGCCGCCGTCAGGGATGACCGAGACGCGACCGATGCATTCGCGGACGAGCGCGAGCAGTTCCGGCGCGGCCGCAATCAAAAGGGCGTCGCCCACTTGGTACTGGCATTCGCTCGCGAGGCGCGCGACGTCTTCACCGTTTGCGATCACGTCGCCGTAGGCGTCCACTTCCCACGGCCCCGGCGTGTGCTTGCTCATCGCGGCAACTCCTCGATCACGGGCACCAACCCCCGCACGCTGTCCAACTGCGCGCCCACCCGCTCGCACAGCGCGATTTGCTCGCTCACTTGCGCGTGGTACGCCTTGTCGCTGGCGTACAGCAGGTTCATCACGTCGCGGATCAGTGGATCGTCCGCCAGCCCCAGTTCGTTCGCGGCGGCAAGGTAGTTTTCGCGGCTCATGCGTCTGCTCCGGTTTTCAGGTCGTCTTCGAAGTCCTCGCGGGAGTCCGCCAGGATTTCGGCCTTGTCGTTTGCGGCGTGCTGGAAGTAGGCGCGGGCCATCTTCGCGAGCAGGGAATCGGGGAGGCGGTAGCGCGCGAAGTCCGCGAGGCGCGCATCGGGGCCGTCGAACAACCAGCGCTCGTGGAGTTCTGCGTCGTACATCACGCCATCCATCAGCGCGGGGTTGATGTGGTCGTGGCAGCCAAAGCGGGTCATGGCTTGCGCTCCACGTAAGCGTCTGCGAGCGCAAAATAATCTGATCGCAGCCCGTCGATGTACGCCTCCAATTTGTCGGCGGCGTTGGCAAGCGTTTGTTGCTTGACCGCGCAATCGGTGGTGTGCATGGCGATGCGGATCGCCTCAATCCAGAACGCGGGGTTGATTTGCTCTCTCACAGCTCGACTCCGTAATTCGTGTGCCAAACTTCCGGGGGCGTGCAGGCGTGGTTGCGCGCGAGGATGTGTTCGGGGCGTTCGGGGTGGGCCGTCGCGAAGTCGCCAGGCTCAACGCGCGTCAAGGCATAGACCCATGCGAACAGGGATTCGTCGTTGAAGGCCGTCATGGCAGCGTGTCCAATTCGCCGCACGCTTCGTCGTAATCGCGGCGAAGGTCACTGACGGCCTGCACAGCACGATCAGCAAGGCGCGGCGCATAGTTGTCGCCGTCCGTATCGCCGCCAGCCACACGGAAGCATTCGGCCAACTGCTCCTCACGGTCGCTCAGGAGGCGAAGAAGATCGGCAATCGCGCGGGCCTCCCCGTGCGTCAGTTCGATATCGCGCCAGCGCGGCGTCTGGTCGATGCGGACGCGCAGCTCGACGAGCCAGTCGGTGTTCATGCGATCACCTTCCACACGCAGAACCCCATCACAGCGCACACCACAACCCAGCACACAAGGGCAGGGAGGTCGTGGCGGGGTTCGTATGCGCCGAAATCGGAAACTTCGGGAGCGATGTGCGGAGGCATTAGCGGGCCTCCGTCTCGTTGAGCTGGTCCGCGATCCGGCGCGCCATGTCCTCGCCGCCGAAATACACGTCACAAACGGTGTCGTCGCCGCACTTGACGCACCAGCCCGTCTCGCCGGTGTCGATCACGCAGTAGGACTCGCAGGTGTAGGTCGCGTCCATTTCTCCAATCTCCGGTCCGCTTGGGGTGCGGACTTCGATGGGTGTAGTCTACCTATCCGGTAGCGTTTGTCTACTACCGCTCGTCGGGCGGGTAGACACGGCGGGCGACAAAAAGCCCTCTAGTTGTGAGGGCTGAACGGTTCAGGCAATTAGCCGAAGGTGGTGCGTTTTGGCGTCCGGTAATTCGGTCGAGGAGCCGACCCAGTACGCGATGGAACCGTCGTCCGCGTAGAACGGATGCGCGTGCGTCATCAGCGCGCGATACGTGCCATCGGGCAGGCGGAACCTGGCGATGTACTTGTAGGGCAGGCCGCTGCGCAGACACGCCTCCCACGACTTCGCCACGCCGTCCATGTCGTCGGGGTGGCAAATCTCGGCGTAGTCCGCGTTCTGGCCGAACGTCTCGTGCCAGTGGCGGTTGTGGTACGTCGGGATGCCGTCAGGACCGGAGGTCCAGACGGTCAACGGCAGTTCGTCGGCGACGAGCCGGAACGCTGCCTTTTGCGAACTCACTGAGGCGGACTTCTGCCCGCGAACTTCGTCAATCCTTGCCGACATGAGCGCCGCGATCTCTCGCAGGCGCGCCGCTTTCCGGTGTGGCATCTATCCCCCCTTTGACCCTTGCCGCTAGACGTTTGGTGACATCTATCACGTTAGATGCCCCCAGTGGAGTGTCGATCTCCACTAGGACTTCATACGCATAGGCGATGTACATGGGGTCAGATGCCATTTCAGGTTCATCTCTGAGTTCGGCAAGCAACCGGGCCAGCTCCATCGCGTCACGCATCTTGTCTAGGTCAAGTCTCTGGGGATGCGACGCTATCCGCGTTTCCTTGTGATTTCGATGTGAAGTCGTGGATGGTTCACGATCCATCCAGCCATCGGGTTTGCGCGTTTCGCGTTCGAGTTCGCGCGCACTCGTGTCAGAAATATTCTTGGTCCCCGTGATCCATGCGGACACCTGTCGGCGGTCTTTTCCGGTCGCGCGCGCGAGGTCCGCAGCCGTCCGGTACTCGGCGATGAGTCGCTCAAGGTTCCGGCGTCGCGTGAGGGCGGTGGGATTTGTGATGGCGGGGGAAGTCATACCGGGATGGTAGTCCCCCGGAGTAGCCGCTGAGGCTACCGCGCGAGGCGACAGACGGTCGCCCGTTTGTCTACCCGCGTGGTAGCATTCACCCATGGAAACGACCACGCTCCAAGAGTTCAACGCCGATCTGGCCCGTAGGCGGCAACTCGCCGTCGCGCTCGGCCAGGCCCCCGAGTCGAAGTACCTCTACCTCGTCGCCAAGGGGTTCAAGCAAGTCAGCCCCGACATGGCCAAGCGCATCGACGCCGCGACGGCCCAGCTCGGACTGCGCGTCCCGAAAGAAACGCTGCGTCCCGATGTTTGGGAAGTCGATCTCGACAACAACAACGCTGGGCGTCAGAGGCGGGACAACAAGAAAGGTTGAGCGGGGCATGGCGGGCGTTCCGTTTGGGACGCCCCTTTTTTAAGCAAAGGGGTTTGCGAAGGGCAGCGAAAAAACGCGAAGCCCGGCGACTACAGGAGATCCACGGTGAAACAGCTTCCGCTTCAAGGTGTTAGCCCGTTTGCAGAGGCCCCGATCCAAGCACCGGACGCCATCGTGACCGCGTGCAAGACCGAGGCAGAGGCAGTCCGCTGGTGTCTTGAGTTCGCGGCGGATTTCGGAATCGGCCAGTCCACGGTCGCGAAGTTGTGCGGCTGGAAGTCGAGCAGCTTCCTCAGCGAGATCGCCAGCGAGAGCAGCGGCAAGCGATTCCCGCAAACCCGCATTCGCAAATTTTCGCTCGCGACGGGCTGCGAGCTCGTCGAGCAGTTCCACGAGCGCCAGCGCCAGCTCCGCGAAATGACCGGCAAGCAGACCGCGCACGACAAGGCGCGCGAAGCCGTGGCCGCCATCCGCCAGCAGTTCGAGCGGAGGAGCGCGGCATGACCACGCTCGCCATCGTCCTCGGAATCCTCGCCGTCCTCTACATCGTCGTCGGCCTTGTTGCCGCTGCGCTGTTTGGAACGCCCGTGTTTGGAGGCAAGAAGAAATGAACATCGTTGCGTGGATGGATGAGAAGCACGCATGGCGCTCGCCGCGTGCGCCCACAGAGCCGGGCACTTACGCACTGGTTCTCGCTGACGACTACGACGCCCTGCTGGCTCTTGTTCGGGAGTGCATCGGCCGCGTCTCAGTCATCCCCGACGGCGGCGATCTCCACGACCGCCTGCACGTCGCCATTGAGAGGGCAACCGGAGACAACGCATGACCACCACCGCCGAACCCCTGCCGGACCTGTCCGCCTTCGTCCTGCACCCCAAACCCAACCCCATCGAACGTGCCGTGTCGGACGAAGCAGGCCAGCTCGCGATGCTGGATGCGATGGATGAATCCAAGGCGGTGTTCCAGTGAAGGGGCACACGCCGGGGCCGTGGGTGGTCTACGACTGCCGATTCGATGACAAATCGGGGGTTTGGTATCGCTTGAGCAACGTGCAGACGTTGTGTGCAGCCGACGCCCGCCTGATCGCCGCCGCGCCGGACTTGCTGGCCGAACTCAAGTTTGCAAATGGGCAAATGGCGCTGGTCGCCGAGTGCATCGAAGCGGGCCGCTACGACGAAGCTCTGTTGCACGTTCGCTCCATGTCGCGCACGCGGCTCGCCGCCATCGCCAAGGCAACCGGAGAGACGAAATGACACCCGACGACTTCTGGCGTCAATACAACGCCATCACCCGCCGCGCCATGTGCTTCCAAGTCGCTGACGACCTGCGCAATGCGGCGATCCAGGCGGACGACTTCGGCCACGAAGCCCGCGAACGCGCCTTCGCCAAGTGGGCGTTCGCCCACCCCTTCACCCTCGGTGAAGTCGTGGACGCCATCGGAACCATTGGGGATCGGAAGGAGTGGTGGCGGTGAAGAACTTCTTTCTCTGGCGCCTGTTGCGTCGGCGCGCACTCCCGCTATCGGAGCAGACCAAACGTCGCGAGAAGGTCGCGCGATGGCGGCAGGCAGCGTTCGGGCCGATAGACGAACGAACGCGGGCAGAGGACAGACAGCGGTTGGCGGATGCACAGGGCGGGCGGGGCGGGTTGATCTAAGCAGGGGGTGGGGCGTGGGCGACAAGAAGGCAGATACGTGGATGCCGCTGTACGTGGGGGCCTACCTCGGGGCCACCATGCACCTGTCCACGGAGCAGCACGGCGCATATCTGCTGTTGCTAATGGCGTGCTGGAAGGGCAACGGTCGCGTGGCGAATAACGACGAAGGCCTGGCGGCAATCACCCGGCTTCCCAAAGCTCGGTGGCGCGCCCACCGCTCGACCATCCTCCAGTTCTTCCAAGTCGCGGATGAATACATCACCCACGAACGCGTGACGACCGAGCGAGCGCGGGCCGTTGAAATCAGCGAGGCGCGTAGCAAGTCTGGCTCCGGTGGCGCTGCGTCGAAGTGGGGAAAACCCCCGCAGAATCAAAGGGAACGCGACGCGATGTATGCGGAGAAGCGTTCCGAACGCCTGGCAAATGCAAGGCGTCTTGCCACCCACACGCCAGCGGAATGGCAGGCGTTGGTCGAGCTGTGCGGACGCCATTGCCTGCGCTGCGGTGCTGACGCCTACTGCAAAGACCACATCGTGCCGATCTACATGGGCGGCTCCGATGGCATCGAAAACCTGCAGCCGCTGTGCCGTCAGTGCAACTCCGCTAAGGGGCAGGACACCACCGATTTGCGCCCGAACGATTGGCGCGAACAACTGGCAAAACGCCTGGCAAACGCCTGCGGAACGTCTGGACAGTCACAGTCACAGTTACCAGAAGATAAGAACAACCCTTCGGGTTGTTTGTTGCCTCCCGGCAACCCGCCGTGTCCGCACGCTGAAATCGTGGCTCTGTACCACGAGCTTCTCCCCACCAACCCGCAGATCAAGTCGTGGGACGGCACGCGCGCAGACAACCTGCGTGCGAGGTGGCGCGAGGATAAGAAGCGCCAGAGCCTCGACTACTGGCGACGCCTGTTTACGCACGTCGCGGCCTCCGAGTTCCTGACGGGACGGCGCACGGATCGGGACGGCCGCCCGTTCCTGCCTGGCCTCGACTGGCTGGTGAAGCCGCAGAACTTCGCCAAGGTCATCGAAGGCCGCTACCACGACCGGAGCGCCGCATGAGCGTCGCAGCCGAAAACGTCGTGGGCGGCATCCTGCTGGCCGGGCGCGATGCCTACTGGCGCGTTGCGCCGATCCTGAGCGCGGAAGACTTCCCGAGCCGCACGCTGGCCGACCTGTACCGCATCTGCGGCGAGGTGGCGCAGTCGTCGGCCGCGTGGGACTTCTTCATCGTCGCGGACGAGGCCGAGCGTCAGGGCGTGTGCAGCTCCGCCGACGTGATCGCGATTGCCTCGGCCACGGGCAGCGCGGTGGCGATCCGCGACCATGCCGAGCGCGTGAAGTCCGATGCGGTGGGCCGTCGCGTGCGGGCCATCTGCGCGGATGGGGCAAAGACCGGCGACGTGGCGACGGTGCAGGCGCAGCTGACGGCCCTCCTGCTGTCGCAGCCTGCGAGCGCGGTTCCGGCGCGGGACGCACTGAACCGCATGTGGGCGGGCGTCATGGCCCGCTATGAGTCCGGTGACGCACTGAGCGGCATCCAGACGGGCATCCCGCTGGTGGACGAAATGACGGGCGGCCTGCAAGCCGGGCGCGTCTACGGCATCGGTGCGCGCGCCAAGATGGGCAAGACGATCCTGGCGATGAACGTCTGCGCGAACATCGCCTGTCCGCCCGTGGATAACGACGGCCTGCCGATCCGCAAGCCGCGCAACGTCGCTGCGTGGTCGCTGGAAATGAGCGACGAGGAATTGATGCAGCGCATGGCCTCGGCCATGTCGGGGACGCGCTCGGTCCTGCTGCAACGCCCGACGCTGCTGGACGATGAGCCGGAAGCGATGACGCGGCTGAACGTCGCGATCAAGACGTTGCGCGAAGCCCCGCTGCGGATCAGCGACCGCACCGACGTGACCATCGAGCAGATCGAATCCCAAGCCCGCCAGATGCACGCAGGCGGCGAGCTGGACCTGTTGTGCATCGACTACCTCGGTTTGCTGCGGATGCCGAAGATGGACCGGCACGACCTGTCGGTGGCCCATTGCACGCGGCGCATCAAGATCATCGCCAAGGAACTGCGCATCCCGGTCCTGCTGGTCTTCCAGTTGAACCGTGGCAGCGAGAACGGCATGCAGGTGCGCCCGCCGCGCCCGTCCGATGCGCGCGACTCCGGTGCGATTGAGCAGGACTTGGACGCGATGTTCCTCCTGCATCGCCCGAGCTACTACGACAAGAACGCGCCCAAGGGCCTGCGCCTGGACCTTGCGATTCAGCGCAACGGGCCGACCGGGCTCATCCACATGAACGACGAATTGGACTGCTGCCGATTCACGGGCGGCGCATCGCACTGGACGGACGCCATCCAATCGAATGGGGGCCGGGATGACGACCTGTGAAGTGGACCAAATCGAAAACCGACCCCATGCGCGACTTCTACATCGACGGCGAGGACGGCTGGCGCATCTGCAAGACATATCCCGGCCCGGTGTACGTGCTGTCGCGGAGCGGGAAGTTGGTGAAGTGCGGCAGGGACTTGGACGAGTTGAAGCGGAGGGCAGATGAAGATTGCAACGACAACTGAGCTGGCCCGCTGGATGGCCTACGTGCAGGCGCAACCGTTGCCGCTGGACGTGTCGTGCGCGCCGTGGAAGGCCACGCGCAGCAACGAGCAAAACGCGCTCCTGTTCGGCGTTTTGTACCCGCCGATTGCCGAGGCGATGGGGTACGACGTGGACGACATCCACCAATACGCTTGCGGCACGTTCTTCGGCTGGGTGGATCGCAAGGTGCCGAAGACGCCGAACAACCCCGCAGGGCTGGAGTCGGTGCCGTTCCGCAGCACGACGCGCGACGAGAACGGACGCCGCCAGGTGATCGACAAGAAGCGGTTTAGCGAATTCGTGGCGCACGTCGAGCGCATCGCGGCGAAGGCGGGTGTGTTCATTCCGATGGAGAAGGTGGCATGAAAGCCATCCACCGCGACTTCGCTATCCGCGAAATCGGCTGCGTGATCGCTGTTCTGCGGAAGATTGGGTACCTGCCCGCAGAAAAACATCACCTGCTGTCCACCGGCCTGCACGGCAACGGCAAGCGACGCGGCGAGCAATTCACCGTGGGCCTGAACCCCTGGTCGCATCGCGGCGTGGTCCTGCCCGGCTGGACGGAAGACGAGTGCCGCGAACGGTTGGGGCCGAGCTATGCGCGGGAGCCTGCGTTGTTCCGCGCGCAGTACCCGGACGATTTGTTGCTGACCACGCAAGACGCGCTGCTGCGCGATTGGGAAATGGGAGTAATTGGCTAATGAAGAAACCACGCTGGAGCGAAGCAGAAAACGACCTGATGGTCGCGCACTACATCAAGGGCATGGCGGTGATCGCGCCGATGCTGCCGGGACGCTCGCCGGATTCGATCCGCAAGCAGGCGACCGCGCTGGGCGTGGCGCGCGAGAACGAAGCGGACCGCACGCCGGGTTGGCCGATGCCTGCGATGGATTTGCTGCAAAGCCTTGAGTGCGTGCGCCTGAAAAAGTGGGCGCGCGACGTGCAACCGAATGCCCGCTTTGGCGTGGCGATGATTGGGGGTGGGTATGTCTGAGTTGGTTGAGTTCACGGTTGAGGAGGCATTGCGTCTAGCAGATGCGAATGCCGACGCATACACGGGCATTCCGAGCGTTAGCCGAACGCTGGCTGCCGAGGTTCGCCGTCTGCAACAAGACGCACAACATGGCCGAGATATTGCCGATGCATTTCTGCCAGTGATGGAGGCTATGCGCCCACTTGTGTTGAACCTAGAGCGACTTCGCGACGCGGTGTCGCCCCGGTACACCATCACCGAAGCAGGCAAGCAAGCCCTGCGCGAGTCGAAGGGGGAGGGCTGATGGCGAGCGCAAGCCCGACTTCCCGATCCCTGGCGAACATCCGCGAACGTGGCTACACCCCGTGGGTGGTGGAGTACTGGAATTCCTTTAGCCGCAAGCGCGTGGACCTGTACGGGATCTTCGACATTATCGCGGTCGGCAACGGGGAAACCCTTGCCGTGCAGACCACGAGCGGTGCGAACGTCTCGGCCCGCGTGAAGAAAATCGCCGACAGCGAGTACATCGACGCCATCCGCAAGTCGGGCTGGCGGGTGGAGGTGCACGGCTGGCGCAAGAGTTCGCGGAACCGTTGGGTTCTGCGCATCGTCGATGTCTCATAGGGGATCACCATGAACTACGGCCTGTTTCACCAATGGGTGCTGGACCGTGTTGAGGAGTTGGTGTCGATGGGCGTCTCGCGCCGCGAGGCCAACCACCTGATGACTGCGCTGGAGCTGGGGGCGATTGCCGACGAGGCGAGGAATCGCGCCGACAACCAATTCCTGCTGGACTTCAACCGGCGCGGCGCGGAGTCGATGGCGAAGTGTCACAACAAGACGCCAGCGTGGGCGCGCAAGCGCCGCCGCGAAATTCTGGCGAAACAAACCGTAGCAACACCTGTTTCGTAGTTGCGAGGACGATTCAATTCCAGAAACCCGAGAGGATTCTGGAATGGGGAAGCTGACCACATCGTTTGAGGACCACGGCGACCACCTGCGCGTGGTTGCGATCATCTGGCCCCGCCGCAACGGCCTGCCGAATCTGGCGTGCATGAAGCGCGCGATGGCGGTGCTGGAGGAAATCAATCCGGACACGTTCGACCCCATCGAGGGGGTCTCCGAGGACGTGGCACGCGCGGCAATGCGCGACCGTCCTGTCGAGCAGATCACGCTGGCCGAGAACCAGCCGCCCGTTCCGGTGTTCGAGGAAGACGAAATCCCCGGCCCGCGCTGCAACAGTGGGGTGTGTCTTGGGGACTAACTGGAAGCTCAACGCGCACGCCCCGCGCTTCGGCCACTGGGGCCGCATCCCGCTGATCGGCCTGAAGCTGGAATGGATGCGCGCTGCCGATGACGTGGGCGGCTGGGTCTCCCTCCAGGCCGCGCTGCTCGGGTTCTCCGCATCGCTGACGTGGTGGCGCGCATGAGTCGCATCCTGTGTATCGACATCGAAACCCGCCCGATGGAGTCGCGGCACTGGGGCTTGTGGGGGCAGAACATCGCCATCTCGCAAATCCAGAAGCCTGACGGCCTGTTGTGCTTCGCCGCGCAGTTCGTGGGTGAGCGCAAGGTCCACTACGCAAGCCAGTGGGACGACGGCGAGCGGGGCATGGTCCGCGCCGCGCACAAGCTGCTGGACGAAGCGGACGTGGTGATGGGCTGGAACAGCCAGAAGTTCGACGTGCCGTGGCTGCAACGCTGCTTCATCGAACACAAGCTTCATCGTCCGTCGCCATTCAAGCAACTGGACCTGATGCGCGCGGTGAAGAAGTATGCGCGGCTTCCGAGCTACAAGCTGCAATTCGTCGCGGGCTGGCTCAACGTCGGCTCCAAGCTGCGCACGGGCGGCATGGAGTTGTGGGACGACGTGCTGGCCGGTGACGACAAGGCGCGCGAGAAGATGCGCCGCTACAACATTCAGGACACGAAGCTCACGGGTGAGGTGTACGCCGAGCTGAGTTCGCGCGGGTGGGTGTCCGCGCCCGTGAATCACTCCACGCTTGACGGCCACGTCTGCCCGCATTGCGCAAGCGATCGACTGCAAGCCCGTGGCTACGACTTCCGCGCCACGCGGCGCTACAAGCGGTGGTTCTGCCTCGACTGCAAGCGGTGGAGTAGCTCGGTGGCGAGTGAGCCAGGTTCCGCGCAACTGAGGCCAGCAGCATGAAAGATTACATCGGGCGATTCGGCGCAATCCTAGGCTGCATGGTCGGTGTCGTTGGCGGACTGGCTGGGATTGGCTGGCTGATGTACGCCATCAGTGAAGCATTTGGATTCATCGCTGTTATCGCTTTCATCATCATCATTGCAGCAGCTACAACCGCTGCGATGCCGAAAGGTGGGCCGCCGCTGCTATGAAAGAGTTCTTCGACGCCATCAACAACTCGCGCGGCTTCCACCTGTTCGCGGTCGGCCTGCATGCGGTGGGGGTGATCTTCTTCGCGTGGGCCTACAGCAAGGTGCCGTCCAACCTGTTCGTGTTCTTTGCGGGCTGGTGCTGCGTCTACGGCGCATCCAGCCTCGTGTGGCTGCGGAAGGAGAAAGCGAAATGATCGTGTTCCTGCTGACGGTGGGGATCTTGGGCGGCGCGTGGCTGTGGACGACGAAGCATCGGCGCTATGCGCTTCCGTTCGCGCTGACGTTCGTGGGGCCGCCGCTGTTCGGGTATGCGCTGGTCTGGCTGTTTTGGGCTCAGTAAGGGGAAGGATGTGGGCGTAGCCGTGTTGCTGAAGGACGCGACCATCGCGCAGCTTGAGGCGGCCCTTGAGGCTGCGAAGCTGAAGAATCGTCTCGATGAGTGGTCGATTCCCGTGCCCGAATCGGGCTGCTGGCTGTGGACCGGCTGCACATCCGGCGGCTATGGATTGACCAGCCACCGAAACAAGTCCGTTGGCGCGCATCGCGTTTCATGGATGGTCCATCGAGGACCTATTCCTGACGGCGCGGTCGTTTGCCACAAGTGCGACACGCCAGGCTGCATCAATCCCGATCACCTGTTCCTCGGCTCGCATCGCGAAAACATGCTGGACAAGATCCGTAAGGGCCGCCAGCCAAGCAACGCAGGGGAGCGGCACGGGATGTCGAAGCTGTCGGACGCCGACGTTCGCGAGATTCGCCGTCGCGTGTGGGCGGGTGAGCGCCAGCGTGATGTTGCTGCGGCATTTGGCGTCACTCGGGGCCACATCAGCTACATCACCACGAGCAGGGGGTGGCGCGATGTTGCCTGAAGTTGTCGAGACCACTATCCGCGAGAACTGCGTGGACATTCGCGGTGGCGATCTGCGCAGCTACTACGCAGGCTTCACCCGCCGCGCGTTGCCTGATGGCGCGATCTGGCGTCTGTCCCTCGCATCGTCCTGCCTGCCCGTCGAGCATCCCGGCTACATGGCATGGCTCACGACGGTGAGCGGCACGGAGCGGTTCTGCCCGAAGTTGCAACAGTGGGCGATTGGGCTGGGGGCGACGATTGCCCGGATGAAGCCGCGCCTGCGGACCCGTGCGCGGACGTTCGTTGCGAGCTACGACCACACATGGGGGCGGCAGGCGTCGCTGGATGGCCTGAGCGTGGCGCTGTTCGGCGCGGACACGGTGCCTGCGACGTTGGCGCGGTCGGAGGAGTTCGGCTGCGACAGGGACGCCTACGCACGCATTCGCAATTTCGTGGCGGGGGCAATCCTGCTCGCGTCGTGGCAGTACGAGGACGCCCTGTCGTGGGCGCACAAAGTAGCGAGGGATTCATGAAGACTGTGATCGGCTGCGTGATGATTTTGAGTGCCATCGTGCTTGGCCTGTGGGCTGGCGTCTGGTGGGCCTTTATCGGCGGCATCGTGGACGTGATTGAGCAGGTTCGGGCTCCGGAAATGTCCGCCATCGCCATTGCCATTGGCGTCGCCAAGGTGGTTTTCGCAGGGTTCATTGGTTGGTTGGCGTTCGCTGTGTTGGCGATTCCGGGCAAGTTGCTGATCCTGTCGGACTAAGGGCTCGTTACGGGCGCAGCCCTCAGAAAGCCGTTATATGGTGAGTATGAGGGCGAAGTATTTGCCCGCCCGGATGCTCCGGCTGAGGACGCCGGGTTCTCATTAGGGAGTCACGCATGACCACAGCCGCCATTGCTGACGGCGTGGTCGCTGCGGACACCCAGCTCACGGGCGGCAACTACGCGGTACGGGTCGCCAAGATGGTGCGCCTGCCCGATGGTGGCGTGGCCGTGGGCTGCGGGCTCTGGCGCAACGCATGGGCGGGCCTGCAATGGCTGGCTGGCGGCGAGAAGGGCGATCCGCCCGACTTGGACGGCGCGCAGATCGCGGTGGTGCGGCCTGACGGGGCGATCCTCCTGGCCGACGAGAGTTTCCCCCTGTATCCGATCATGGAAAGCAGCTACGCCCTCGGGTGCGGCGCTGACCTTGCCCGCAAGGCGATGGCGGACGGGAAGGACCCGGTGCAGGCGGTGGCCGAGGCCTGCGAGCTGGACGCGGTGAGCAGCGGTCCGATCATGCGGATGAAGGCGCAGGCGATTGAGTTCGACGCCCCGACCTTGCACGAGGTGAAGCGTGGACGACGACCCGCTCGCTGACCTCGACGCGGCCGACGAGGACTTGCTGCGCCTGCGGGCGATGGCGAACCAGATTGCGCTGCATATCGTGTTCGACGGCAAGACGATCATGGTGCGCTGCCAGAACGGTAGCGACGTGGAATGGCTGTGCAGGCGGGTGCTGGAGCAGTACGCAGCTCCGGCGGGCCGCACGGTCAACTAATCAAGCGCCAAGGCGCAACACAAAGGATGCGCCCAGTGCGAAGTGAAGTCGTCGATGCGCTCAAGTCAGCGCCCCCCGCAGGCTATCTCGTGGGAACGGTTGCAGGCTTGTCGTGGAGCGAATGGGCGTCGATTGCGGCGCTGGTCTACACCTGCTGGCTGCTTGGCGAGAAGGTGTGGAAGGTGCTGGGTCCGAAGGTGAAGGCATGGCGAGCCGCGCAGGGAAAGTAGGCGGCGCTACGGCGGCCGTGCTGCTCCTGGCGGCGGGCCTCATTCGCCCGTGGGAAGGCGTGCGCTACACGCCGTATGTCGATCCCGTTGGCGTCCTGACGGTCTGCTACGGTTCGACCAAAAACGTTGACCCGAACCGCAAATATACGAAGGCGGAATGTCAGGCGCGGCTCGACGCGGATATGCGCGAGGCCGATGCCGCAGTCCGCCGCTGCGTGGCGCGTGAGATGCCCGATGGCGTCCGCGCTGCGCTGATCTCGCTGACCTTCAACGTCGGCCCGAAGCCGGTATGCGTGGGCTCGCCGGGGAAGTTCGCGCGAGCGGGCGACTGGCCGAACACGTGCAAGTCGCTGGAGCTTTACAAGTACGCAGGCGGCCGCGTGTATCGCGGGCTGGTGCTGCGTCGGGCCGACGAAAGGCGCGTGTGCGAGCAGGGCTTGCGGTAGGATATGCAACATGCAAAGCGCATTTGAACAAGCATTCTGGAATGTGTATTTCGCCGTCGTGGTGATGGCGCTGCGTTCCAACTGAACGAACCTCGGGGCAGACGAGCCGAAAGGCCGATCCGAATACGAGGTTTGTCGCGTTAGTCGTAGACGGACGCGCGACTCCGTTGGCAAGCCGGGTAACGCCGGATGCGCGAACGGGTTTAACCAAAAGGCTCGCCCTAACCGGCGGGCCTTTTCTTTTGGAGGTCTCGTGATCGCATTCGCCCTCGGCATCGTGATCGGCATTCCGGTAGGCGGCGCACTCACGCTGTACGCGCTGTGGAAGCAGGGAATCCTCACGCGGGACGACTTCAACGCATGACCCCCGATAAGCGCGCAACGCTGCTGAAGGCCCTCGTCTTCATCGGCGCGGGCCTGTTGCTGGTCTTCGGCTACATCTCGCAAGACGTTTGGCTGCACGCGGTAATCGGGAGTTAGGCATATGCGCATCCTTCTGCTCGCCCTTCTGGCTTTTGTGACGGGGTGTAGTGGATGCGCAACAACGCAGGACGTACAGCACTCGGCGGCCCTCCGCCTGGAGTTCGCTGACGGCCTGTGCAGCGGCACAGCGGTCGCGGCGGACGAGATCGTCAGCGCGGCCCACTGTTTCGGCGGCGTGCTTGAGAGCATCAACGGCGAGCCCGTGACGGGTTACCGCCTCGTGAGCCGGAAGGATGACGTGGTGCGCATCCACGTCGATGGCCCGCGCTTCAAGGTGTGGGCGCGCAAGTTCGGCAAGGCGGTGCAGGGTGATCGCGTGTCGTGGCATGGCAACCCGCTGGGTGCGCCCGACATGCTGCGCGAAGGCTACGTCTCTGGAATCGTTGACGGCCTGTACGTCATCGCGGCGGCAACGTGCGTGGGCGACAGCGGGCCGGGCATCTTCAACGAGCGCGGCGAATTGGTGGCGGTGGTGAGCAAGATCCCCACGCCCAAGTGCAGCCCGTTCGTGCTGGCGGTGCCGGTGTGACTTGGCTCGCTGCATTCCGCCTGATCGGCATTCGCGGCCTGCTGGCGATTGCCTTTGCCCTCTCCACGCTGACCTTCTACGCCATGTGGAAGCACCAAGTGGAACGCAACTGGCAGATCTTGAGCCAGTACACCAAGGCGCAGGCCGACGCACAGATTGCGGCTCGCCAGGCCGAGGCCCGCAAGGCCCAAGAACTGGCGGCCATCGCGGACAAGTACGAGCAGGACAAGAGGGCAGCCGATGAAGCGCAACGCAAGCTGGTTGCTGATCTGCGGGCTGGCTCTGTGCGGTTGCAAGAGCGTTGGGCCGGTTGTGTGTCCGACGTTGCCGCCACCGCCGCCGAGCGTGATGCAGCCGCCCGAGACCGAGAAGAAAGTGCGGCGCGAATTGTTCGTGCAGCCCGAGACGCCGACGACCAAATCCGCGCCCTCCAAGAGATTGTGAGGAAGGACCGGCAGCCATGATTCACCACAAGACCACGATGCGCTGGGATTGGAAGGCGTCGGAGTGGAAGCATGTCGGCTGGCGCATGGGGCACGTAGTCGCGTCACCGTTGCCGGGCAAGTTCCATCCGTCATTGATCGGCAGTCATTGGAAGGCGCCGTTTCTGGCGCGCGGATGATTGACCTATATCAAGGCGATTGCCTAGAGGTTATGGGGCGGTTGCCGAGCAACAGCGTTGACTTGATTTTGTGCGATCTGCCGTATGGCACCACCTCGTGCAAGTGGGATTCGGTCATTCCGTTCGACGCCCTGTGGTCGCAGTACCGCAGGATCGCCAAGCGCAATGCCGCTATTGTGCTGACGGCAAACCAGCCTTTCACCACGGCGCTGATCGCCAGCAACTTGTGCGAGTTCCGCTATACGTGGGTGTGGGACAAGGTGAATCGCCCCACAGGATTCCTGAACGCAAAGCTGAGGCCGCTACGCGCGTTTGAGGATGTTTGCGTGTTCTACAGGGCGCAGCCCACGTACAACCCGCAGAAGTGGCGGGGCGAGCCGTACAAGACGACTCACGGCAGTTCGGGCGAGGCATACCACAGGACAGAGACAAGGACGCAGGTGTGTGCGGACGGGATGCGCTACCCGCAAGACCTGATCCGCATCAAGGCCGACAACCGAGGGGTTGAGGGCCGCGTCCACCCGACGCAGAAGCCCGTCGCGCTGATGGAATACCTCGTCAAGACATACAGCAACGAAGGCGACACCGTTCTGGACAATTGCATGGGCTCCGGCACTACCGGCGTCGCTTGTGCAAATACAGGGCGCAGGTTCATCGGCATAGAGCGCGACGCCGACTATTTCACCATCGCGTCGAAGCGCGTTGGGGTTGCGGGGGCTAAGCCCCGCGTGTGGGTACCGCTTGCGGTGTCAGGCGACTGACCGGCCCACCGTAGACGCGCCGTGTTGGTGGCAAGAGCGACGGGCGTGCCGCAAGCAATTATTCGCAAGGACGCCCCAACAGAGGGCAACAGCTTGAGCATTGACGCCAAGGCGGCCATGAAGGTCGTCGAAGATGGTTTGCAAGTCGTGTCCACGGCATTTGCCGAGAAGGACGCCAGCCTCAACGCGATGTCCCTGCAAGTGGATGGCCTGAGCGCGGCGAACGTGGCATTGCAGGCGCAGCTGGACACCGCCAACGCGACGATTGCGGACCTCAAGGCGAAGTTGGAGCCGAAACCGCCTGCGCCGAAGACCGTGAAGGACTATGGCGTTGTCGGTGATGGCATCAAGGACGACACCGCCGCAATGCAGGCTGCGCTCGATGCCGGCGTGCGGGACGTGCCTGCGGGCAAGTACCTGATCGACCCGGCCAAGAGCCTGCTGGTCCGCGATGGCGTGCAGGTGAAGGCTGATCCGAACGCAATCCTGCTGTGCAAGGCCAACGCCCTGCCGCGCTACTACATCGTGCGCTTGGTGGGGGCGAAGTCTGCATGGACGGGCGGGCAGATCATGGGCGACCGTGACCGCCATACGTACACCGCTGGCAGCACCCACGAGTGGGGCTACGGCGCGATGCTGTCGGGCGATGGCGCAAGCCTGACCGACTGCGTGATCGACGGTTGCACGGGCGATGGCATTGGCGTGAGTGGCGATAACGTCACGCTGCGCAATGTCGTGTCCAAGCGCAACCGTCGCCAGGGGTTGAGCGTGTTCGCCTGCAAGGGCTTCCGCGCCTACAACTGCCAATTCAACGACACGAAGGGAACCGCGCCGCAAGCGGGCGTGGACTTCGAGCCGGATAACGGTGCGGTGCTGGATGCGGTGATGGAGAACTGCATCGCCAAGAACAACAGCACGGCGGGCTTCATGGCATGGGTGCGCGCTGAAGTGGCGGGCAACGTGGAAGTCACGCTGAAGAACTGCAACACCGAAGGCAACGCCAACGGGATCCAAGGCAAGGGGCTGAACGGCAAGGCGCTGATGCGCGTGGAGGGCGGTAATCACGTCAACCGCAGCGCAGGGGTTCGGTCCGAGGATGGATGCACGGTGACGCTGGTCGCGTCCACGTTCTCCTTTGCAGGCAAGCCCGTGTCCTTCGCCCAACAGTGGGCCGTGCAGAAGGTCGGCACGGGGCAGGTGGTGCAGACGGGGGTTGTGTACAAGTGAGCCGCAAGACCGAAGGCGGCAAGGGCGACAGGATCGCAGGATTCAACCAGTCCGCCTTCGAGGCGGGCTATGCGGCAATCAAGTGGAACACAAGGCCAGAGGCCACTGAGGAGGTGGCTTGTGGCCGCCAAGATCGAAATCGAATCGTCAGAGACGACCGACTTGCAGGGGTTCTTGAGTCACCTGGCGGGGAGTCATCCGGCCAAGAGTGAGAGCGAATACGAACACTGGCTGCTGGATAACAGCGCCGCGTTCCTATCGTGCCTTGGGTACACCGCATCACATATCCGTCGCAACGCTCCGCTGCGCGGCACATCGACTCGGCCTGATTGGGTCATCGAAGGTGACGACTTCGTTGCCATCTTCGAGATGAAGCACAAGCGCGCTGGCCTGCCTTATCCGGGATGCACCTATCAGACTTCGGGCCTCGGCCAGTTGCTGATGTACGGCGCGGCCGCAAGGGCGCTAGGTAAGCGCGTCCGCCTGTACCTCGTGGACAGCCATATCCACACCGAAACGGTGGATACGGTGCTGGCCTATGGGTTGCCGGTGACGCTGGTTGAGGCCAGCGAGGAAAAGATCGCCGTTCTGTACGGGCCGCAGTGATGGCCCGCCCGAGGACGACGCTCGCCAAGCTGCCTGACGACTGGCAAGAGATCTGTAAGCGTGTGGGTTCTGAGGGCGGATCGGCCGTCGAGCTGCGTGCCGAATTAGGCATTGGCCGGTCGGCGTGGGACACCCTCCAGACCGACTCGCCAGAGTTTCAGGCAGCCGTAAAAAGCGCCGAGGACGCCAGCAACGTCTGGTGGGAACAGTTGGGCCGCAAGCTGGCCGCCAATGGTGGTGGCAATTCGGCCGTGTGGATCTTCAACATGAAGAACCGCTTCAACTGGCGCGACAAGCAAGATGATGCAGGCGAGGATGGCGATGCGCCGTCCCCGGTCAAGATCGAAGTGACGGTGAAAGATGGGCGTAAGCCCGACGCTGACTAAGCCGCAGGCGCGGTTCCTCGCGCTGCCGCACAAGTTCGGCGCATTCGTGGGTGGGTTCGGCTCCGGCAAGACGTGGACGCTGTGCGCGGGCCAGGCGAAGCACTACTGGGAGCATCCCAAGGCGCATCGCGGCTACTTCGCGCCGACCTATCCGCAGATCCGCGACATCTTCTTCCCTACGGTGGAGGAGGTGGCCCACGACTGGGGCCTGCGCGTGCGCATCGCGGAAGTGAACAAAGAGGTGCATTGGTACAGCGGTCGCCAGTACCGAGGCACGACGATCTGCCGCAGCATGGAGAAGCCCGATTCCATCGTGGGCTTCAAGATCGCCGAGGCGGACGTGGACGAGGTGGACACGCTCCCCGCGCTCAAGGCGCAGCAGGCGTGGCGCAAGATCATTGCGCGACTGCGACTGAAGTACGAGGGCAAGAACGGCGCGCGGGTGGCGACGACGCCTGAGGGCTTCAAGTTCACCTATGACCAGTGGGTCAAGCAGGTGCGCGACAAGCCCGCGCTGGCCCCGCTGTACGGGCTGGTGCAGGCCTCGACCTATGAGAACGAACGCTTCCTGCCCGATGGCTACATCGACTCGCTGCTGGCGTCCTATCCGCCGCAGCTGATCGAGGCCTATCTACAGGGACACTTCGTCAACCTCACCGCTGGCACGGTCTACCACGCCTTCGACCGCAAGCAGAACGCTTGCTCGGATGTGATGGTGGATGGCGAGCCGGTGTTCGTCGGCATGGACTTCAACGTCGGCAAGATGGCCGCCGTGATCCACGTGAAGCGCGACGGACAACCGCGCGCCGTGGGCGAGGTGGTGAATGCCTACGACACGCCCGACATGATCCGCATCCTGAAGGAGCGGCTGGGCGAGCGGCAGATTCGGGTGTACCCCGACGCCTCGGGCGGTTCGCGCAAGTCGGTGAACGCGAGCGTGACCGACATCAAGCTCCTGAAGGAAGGCGGGTTCCAGGTCTCCGCACCTGACGCCAATCCTCCAGTGAAGGACCGCATCAACAGCATGAACGGCATGTTTTGCAATGCGCAGAACGAACGCCGTTACCGGGTGAACGTGGACCTGTGCCCGACCTATGCCGACTGCCTGGAGCAGCAGGTGTGGGCCGAGAACGGCGAGCCCGACAAGGCCAGCGGCAACGACCACCCCAACGACGCGGCCGGGTACTTCATCCACCGCGACTTCCCGATCATCAAGCGCATCGCGCGCGTCGAACCTCTGCGAGTCTGACCGATGCCCTTGGCTGTCAACGAACAAAGCGAGGAGATCAACCTCCTTGCGTGCGAGTGGCCGGTGCTGGAGGCCTTGCAGGCTGGCACGCCCGCCATGCGCAACGCCCGCATGACCTACCTGCCGCAATGGCCCAACGAGGAAGCGGCGAGCTATACCGCACGTCTCGCCACGGCTACGCTGTTTCCCGCCTACCGCCGCACGGTCAACGTGATGGCGTCCAAACCCTTCGCCAAGGCGCTGGTGCTGTCCGACGACACGCCCGAGAGCATCGTGACGTGGGCCGAGGACATCGACTTGCAGGGCGTCTCGCTGCACGCCTTCGCCGCCGAGATGTTCAACGAGACCGTGGGCTATGGCCTGGCGGGCATCCTCGTGGAGTATCCGGCCGAAGTATCGTCCGCAGGGCTGACGGTCGCGCAGCTGGAGGCCTCGGGTCGGCGTCCGTACTTCGTGCGCGTGATGCACGACCAGATCCTTGGCTACAAGACCGAGAGCGTGGCCGGGCGCGTGCGCCTGACGCAGCTGCGACTGGCTGAGTCCACGACCGAGGACGACGGCGAGTACGGCACCAAGACGATCCCCTGCGTGCGCGTGTTGCGGCCGGGCTCGTGGGAGGTGTGGAAGCAGACGACCGACAAGAATTGGGTGCTGGAGGCTTCCGGCACCACCTCGCTGGCCGAGATTCCGTTCGTGCCGCTGTACGGTGTGCGCGATGGCTTCATGGTCGGCAAGCCTGCGCTGCTCGACTTGGCATATCTGAACGTCAAGCATTGGCAGTCGCAGAGCGATCAGGACACGATCCTGCATGTGGCCCGTGTCCCGATCCTCGCCATGATCGGCGCGGAGGACGAGACGCAGCTGACGGTGGGCGCGATGGCGGCGGTGAAGCTGCCCGACAAGGCCGACCTGAAGTTCGTCGAGCATTCGGGCGCGTCCATCGAGGCGGGCAAGCAATCACTGCTCCAGCTCGAAGAACAGATGGTGCAGACCGGCGCGGAACTGCTCGTGCAGAAGCCCGGTGCGCGGACGGCCACCGAAGACGCCAATGATGCCGAGGGCAACAAGTCCGACCTCCAACGCATGGCCGAGAACTTCGAGGATGCGCTCGACCAGGCGCTGTCCTTCATGGCGCAGTTCGCCAGCCTGCCCTCGGGCGGCTCGGTGTACCTGTTCAACGACTACGGCGCGGCGACGCTCTCGGATGCCTCGGCGGTGCTGCTGAAGGATCTCCAGATGGCGGGCCTGCTGTCGAAGGAGACCACGCTCAAGGAATTGCAGCGTCGCGGCTTCCTGTCGCCCGACCTGAGCATCGACGAGGAACTGGAGAAGGCCGAGGCCGATGGTCCGCCGCTCGGCGCGCAGCTGGACATGCTGGCGATTGGGGCGAAGCAAGACGCCAAGGACGACGAATAATGGGCTTCGGGACGGGGTGGTGGCGTAAGAGCGGGACGCCGGGTTTCGGTGGCGCGTTGCCACTGTCCTCCTTGTCCGCTGCGAAGTACGCCATCCAGCAAGGCGCGGCCGACGTGAACATCCTCGTCATCGGGGACAGCACCGGCAACGATACGACCGAATGGGTCTACCTGTTCGCGCAATGGCTCGAAGCGGAATATCCAAGCCACGCCGTGAGCTACCGGCTCTGGAACGACGGCGGCAACGTGTACGACGCGGCCGTCGCCATCGGCACCGGCACGGGCTCGCGCACCATCCGCATCTGGAATGCGAGCGTGGCGGGTGTGCGCCCGGCGTACTTCACTGGCAGCAAGTTCGCCCCGGCGATCAGTTCGCTGACCACGCCAGACCTCGTGATCTGGAGCCACGGCAAGAACAACATTTCGCAGGCCGGGTTCCCGCTGATTCGCGGTGACTTCCTGGCGGCGATGGAGATGGTTCGGCAAGCGCATCCGACTAGCGCACACGCGGTCATTTCGCAGAACCCGAACCGCGACGACGACGATTACCTGACGTGGATCGACCCGACGTTGCGCGAGATTTGCGCGGATCGCGGGGATACCACCCTGATCAATGTGTATGGGGCTTTCGCAGGCAAGGCGTCGAGCCTGTACCTCGACAACCTGCATCCGTCTGATACCGGCTCCGCATTATGGGCGTCGGTCGTGCAGGGTTATTGGCGGCAGGCCGCAGCGAGCCCGTTCACGTCGCTGGCCGCGTGGCTCAACACGCAGGCCACGAATCTGATTACCAACGGCGACTTCTCCACATGGACTGGCGCCGTTCCGACTGGCTGGACAGTCACGGGGTCGGGCACGACGACGACCAAGGACACGGGCGAGGTGGATGGCGCTTCGCCGTACTCGGCGCGCGTCAACTGTACGGCCGCCAGTTCGATCCTGCGCTTCTCGGCGGGCGCGCCGCTGCTGGCATCACTCGTCGGCAAGACCGTGACGCTTGCGGTGCGCCAGAAGATTCCGGTGGCGCAGGCCAGCACTGTAGGCCGCATCGCCGTGGCGTACACGGGTGGTGCGATGACATCCTCGGCGTCCACCTACGGGCAAGGTGCCTGGCGCTGGCTGGTCTTGTCGGGCGTGGCGATCCCTGCGGGCAGCGCGTTCCTCCGGTGCGAGTTGTACGGCGACTCCGCCGCGAGCGCGGGCAGCACGGTCTACTACGACCGCGCGATCCTGGTCGAAGGCGACATTCCGCGCGACATGCTCTGATGCCCGTCAACGACATACTGCTCGACCGCGTGATCGACCGCGAGGTGGATCTGCGCCGCTTCGAGCGCGGGGTAATCCTGCGCCTGATCGCGGTGTTGAACCGCACCGACGCGCGCCTCACCGCGCAGCTGTCGGAAGCCTTGCTGCGCTTGGATCGCGAGAGCTTCACGGTCGAACGACTGGAGGCCTTGCTCGCCTCGGTGCGTGCGACCAATGCCGAAGCCTACGCTGCGGTGTTCGCGGCGCTGGAACCCGAGCTGCGCGACCTCGCTGCGCTGGAGGCCGAGGCGCAAGCCACGCTCATGCAGCGCACGGTACCTGCGGCGGTCCAGCTGCGCGTGCCGGTCGTGGGCGTGGGGTTGGATGTGGTGTATGCCGCAGCGTTCTCCCAGCCCTTCCAAGGCCGCCTCCTGCGCGATTGGGTGCGCACGGTGGAGCAGGGCAGGCTGGTGCAGATTCGCAACGCGGTGCGCGCGGGTTATGTCGAAGGTCGCACGACCTCCGAGATCATCCGCAGCATCCGGGGCACCAAGGCGCTGAACTACGCCGACGGGCTGCTGGATCGCTCGCGGCGGGAGCTGGCGACGGTCGTGCAGACGGCCCTGTCGCATACCGCGCAGACGGCCCGCCAGGCGTTCACGGATGCCAACGCGGGGCTGGTGAAGGCGATCAAGTGGGTGTCCACGCTGGACAGCCGCACGAGCCCGATGTGTCGGGTCCGCGATGGGTTGCTGTACACCACCGAACACAAGCCAGTCGGCCACAAGGTGCCGTGGCTGGAGGGTCCGGGGCGGCTGCACTTCAACTGCCGCTCGGTGTCCGTGCCGGTGCTGAAGTCGTGGCGCGAGCTTGGTCTGGACGCCGACGAGCTGCCTGCGGGAACGCGTGCCTCTATGGACGGGCAGGTTCCGGCCGATCTGACGTATGCCCAATGGTTCGCCAAGCAATCGGCGGCCCGACAGGATGAGATCGTCGGCCCGGTGCGGGGCAAGCTGTTCCGTGAGGGTAAGGTCAGCTTTGACCGCTTTACCGATGACCGGGGGCGCTGGTTGACCCTTGATAACCTGCGGGAAAGGCTATAGTTCGTAAGGACTTGGCAATGGCGCGAGGTGGCTGTGGGCAAGGTCTTTCTGAATGACGAAGGCGCAGCTCCTGCGCTCGGCCTAAAGCGGCACGAGTCGTGGGACATTGAGAACCTTCGCTGCTGGCGCGATGCGACTGGCAGCTACTTCTACGCAGACGGAAAGTTGGTGGACATCATTCCCCACATTCCGATAAGCGACGAAGAGTTCCTGCGCCGCAAGCTTGGCCTAGACGACAACGACCCTCGCGACAGGTCAAACTCATGACCACTCAGCTCAGCGAGTTCTGGCAAATGGTGTTGTTCGCATGGGTGTTCTTCGGAATCCCTGCGGTGCCGCTGACGTTCGCGCTTGTCATGCAATGGAAGCAGCGCGGCCGACGCGGCAAGGGCCGCTCTCTGGTCTGATGCCCGACCTCAAGGCCATACGCGGCAACAAGCCCAAGGCGATGGCGCAGGCGCGCATCCTTGAGTGCCCGTGTGGCTCGCGCCGCATCCGCGAGGAGCGCGTGGGCGTGGCGGTGGACGCTGGCGGCAAGACCGTCCACCGTGGCACCCTTGTCCGCGTCTGTGGGGAATGCGGGAAGGTGCTGCAATGAAATGGGTACTGGTGGCGGTCGTGCTGGTGGGCGCGTTCCTCGCCTACGGCTCGCATCTGGCGAACACGCCGGAGGGCAAGCAACGCATTGCGGAACGTCGCGCGATTGATCGCTGCCGCGAGCAGCAGGACGACGCGTTACAGGAATTGGCGACGCGCAGGTTGATCCGCGTGGCCTGCGACAACATGGTGGCGGACTACCGCGCGAAGTGGAACCGCGAGCCGTAACGACAACGACATTCGATACACCAAGGGCCGCCCAGTGGGTGGCCCTTTTCTTTTGGGGCCGCGCCCCGCAATCCGCCTAGAGGGCAAACCAACGTGAGTGATGCAATCGACCTGTCCGCACCCGAGGTGCAGGACGCGATCCGTGCTGCCGTGGAAAAAGCAACCGAAGGCCTCGTCACCAAGAACCGGGAACTCCTGGCCGAAGTGAAGGAAGCCCGCAAGGGCCGCGAGGTGAAGCCCGAGGATGTCGAAAAGCTGGAAAGCACAATCGACACGCTGAAGGAACAACTGAGCGAGGCCACCAAGTCGGCGAAGCAGTCCACCAAGGACGCCGAAGCGGCACGCAAGGAACTGGAAAACGAACGCACGCAGACCAATCGCCTGCTCGTGGACAACGGCCTCACCGACGCGCTGGTCAAGGCGGGCGTGACCAACCCCGTCCACCAGAAGGCGGCCAAGGCGCTGCTGCGCGAAGGCGTCTCGCTGGATCCCGACAAGGCTCTGAAGGTCGGTGAGAAGGCGCTGGGCGATTACATCACCGAATGGGCGGGCGGCGACGAAGGCAAGCACTTCGTGGCGGCTCCCCAAGCACAAGGCGGCGGCTCGCAGGGCGGGCGCAGCAAACCCGAAACCAAACCAAAGGGTGACAGCGGCGGCGACAAAGACGCTCGCCTCGCACGCGCCCAAGAGCTGCTTGCGCAGCACGAGGAATAAAGAATGGCTCTGTCCAGCATGAAGGTCTTCAACAAGACCGTCCAGACGATGGCGACCGAAAAGCTCGCCCAAGATGTCGAAAAGTTCAACGCCGCATCCGCCGGCGCGATCCGCCTCACGGCCGAAGGCTTCGAGGGCGACTACCGCTACGAGAACTTCTGGGCGTCGCTGCACGCGGCCCAGCGTCGCGTGGATCGCTATGCGTCCAACGCGGCTGCCTCCAGCACGGCGCTCTCGCAGCTCCAGGCCGTGGGCGTCAAGGTGGCTGGTGGCTTCGGCCCCATCCTGTTCGAGCCGGGCCAGCTGGCGTGGGTGCAGAAGTCGCCCGCCGAAGCGGCCGAAGTGATCTCGCGCTACATGGCCGAGGCGATGCTGAAGGATCAGCTCAACACGGCGATTGCCGCGCTGGTTGCCGCCATCGAGGCGGGCACGACCAACACCGTGTACGACGCCAACACCGGCCCGATCACGTATGCCGACCTCAACTCGGCGCACGCGCTGTTCGGTGATGCGTCGCAGTCGTTGATCTGCGAAGTGATGGACGGCGTGACGTACCACAAGTTCGTCGGCCAGAACATCGCCAACGCCGCCACCCTGTTCACGTACTCCAGCGTGCGCGTGGTGGACATCCTCGGCCAGCGCGTCGTGGTCACGGACGCCCCGGCGCTCCGCGAAGCCTCGACCACGGCGAACGATGCGAAGGTGCTGTCGCTGGCGGCGGGTGCGGCCACGATCTACGACGGCTCGGACCTGATCACCAACATCCAGACGACCAACGGCAAGGAACGCATCGAGACCACGATGCAGGCCGACTACACCTTCGGTGTGGCGCTCAAGGGCTTCGCGTGGGATGTCACCAACGGCGGCAAGTCGCCGACCGACGCCGAACTGGCGACGGGCTCGAACTGGGACAAGGTGGCCTCCTCGTGGAAGCACACGGCGGGCGTCATCACCCTCGGCATCGTCACCAGCTCGTAAGGACCAAACGGAGGGCTCTTTCGGGAGCCCTCCTTCCTGCATGGACGACATCGACAGCGAACGCACGAAGTACCAGAAGGCGTGGGCCATTCCGGGCTACGCCGACTACGCCCCCGGCCTGCACGAGCTCGCAGGCGCATTGAAGTGGATGCAGCCCGAAGCCGGGGCGAGCATCACCGACTGGGGCAGCGGATCGGGCAAGGCCGCCGATGCGCTCGTGGACCGTGGCTTCAAGGTCCGCATGGTGGACATCGCGTCCAACGCCTACCGGGGCAAGCACGGCCCGGTGATCGAAGCGTGTTTGTGGGACTTGCCTGCCGACATGGAGGCCACGCAGTACGGCTACTGCACGGACGTGATGGAACACATCCCGCCCGAGCATGTGGACGCCGTGTTGCAGGGCGTCGCCCAGCGCACAGAGCGTGCGTGCTTCTTCCAGATCGCCCTGTACCACGACCGATTCGGCGCGCAAGTCGGTGCGCCGCTGCACCTGAGCGTGTTCCCACCCAAGTGGTGGGAAGCACGGCTCAACCAACATTTCGCGCGCGTGGAGTACGTCCAGGTGCGCAACAAGAACCTACTGGCCCTCGCCCATGCGTGATTTCAAAGAACTGATCCTCGCGCACAAGGGCAAGCGGATCTGCGTGATGGGCGGTGGCCCGCTCGTGATCCCGAAGGCCGACGTCTACATCAGCACCAACGCCCACGGCGTCGAGCTGCAAGCGCCCGACTACCTGCTGGCGATGGACGAGAAGAACAGCCGCGAGGGCAAGGAGATGGGCGCGTTCCTGCGCGCCAAGTCCGACGCCCCGATCATCAGCCCACACGGCTACGCGGACTTCCGCCTCGGCCACTGGCCGCAGAACCCGCGCTTCGTCCTGTCCGGGATGATCGCCACGTGGGCCGCGTTCGCGATGGGCGCAAAGGTCGTGCTGCTCGCAGGCTGCGATGGCTACGGCGGCGACCCCGGCTACGTGGACGAGGCGCGCAAGATCGCCCGCGACGTGAAGTGTCCGGTGCGTGTCGTTGGGGGTGGCCCGCTCACGCAGGTGTGGCCCGAGTACGACGCCAAGGAACGCTTCGGCAAGTACGTCCCGCACAGCGCCATCGACGGCCTGCTCGGCGTTCCAGGGCAGATCCGCATCCGCGCCCGCAAGGCGTGTTCGGTCGGCTACACCGATTTGGTCAAGGGCCAGGAAATGAGCGCCATGCGCCATGAAGTCGCCCTGTTGCTCAAGCACCGCATGGTGGAGGAAGTCTAGTGGCCCTGATTGTCGAAGATGGCTCGGGCGTCGCTGGCGCGGAGTCCTACATCAGCGTGGCGGATGCCGATACGTACTTCGCCGCGCGCGGCAATGCGGCGTGGGCGGCGCTGACCACCGACCAGAAGGAACAGGCGCTACGCAAGGGCACCGACTACATGGAGGCCCGTTACCGCTGGCGCGGTGATCGCGTGGCGGACGGACAGGCCCTCTCGTGGCCGCGCAGCTGCGTGTATGCCTTCGGGTACTCCGTGGACGCGGACATCGTTCCTGAGCGCGTACAGCGCGCCTGCGCGGAGCTGGCGGTGCGTGCCTCGGCCGACGACCTCTCGCCCGATGTAGGCGCACAGGTGAAGCAGGAGACGGTGGGACCGATCTCGGTCACCTACGCGGACGGGGCGCGGCAGACGACGGCATACAAGGCCGTGGACGCCATGCTCGCGCCCTACGTGTACGGCATGGGCTCGATTCCGGTGTCGCGCGCGTGAGCTTCGACTACAGCCGCACGTCCGCCACGGCACTGGGCCTGCTGCAACGCTTCGGCGCGGCGGCCACGCTCAAGCGCAAGACGGCGGGCAGCTACGACCCCAGCACGGGCACGAGCGCCGAGACGGTCACGTCGCTGGCAACGACCGCGTGCGTGTTCGACTACCCGCAGTCCTACGTGGACGGCACGCTGATCCTGGCGGGTGACAAGCGCGCCTACCTGTCCAGTGAGCAGGAGCCCAAGCAGGGCGACGTGCTGACGTGGAATGCCGTGGACCAGACGGTGATCGCGGTCAAGGCCGTGGCCCCTGCCGGGGTGGCGGTGATGTACGAGGCGCAGCTGCGTGGGTGAGTTCGCGCTCGATATTTCCGCCTTCGTGCAAAAGGCCGAAGGCAACGTGACGCAAGTCGTGCAGAAGGTGAGCGGACACCTGCTCGCCTCGGTCGTCCTGCGGACTCCGGTCGGCAATCCGTCCCTGTGGAAGTCCAAGCCCCCGAAGGGCTACGTGGGCGGTCGCCTGCGCGGCAACTGGAACGTCTCCATCGGGGCGGGGGACTTCGGCACGACGCCGGTCCGCGACCAGTCGGGCGGCGCGACGATTGCGCGCGGCACCAACATCCTGCACGGCTGGAAGGACGGCGACATCTACCTGATGAACTCGCTGCCCTACGTGCGCCCCATCGAATACCTCGGGCACAGCAAGCAAGCCCCGGCAGGCATGGTGCGGCTGACCGTGACCGAGTTCCAGACATTCGTGGAGCAGGCGGTGAACGAGGTGGACAAGTGAGCGCCAAGCGCATCCGCGCCATCTACGAAGGCCGCCTGAAGACGTGGGCCGATGCGCGCAGTCCTGCGCTGTCGGTGGCGTTCGAGAACGTGCCCTTCAATCCAGCGAACGGCAGCACGTACCTGCGCGCCTTCCTGCTGCCAGCCGCCACGACGAGCCCCGATCTCGCGGGCGCGCTGACCACGTATCGCGGTGTGTTCCAGGTTTCGGTGTGCGCACCGATCAACAAGGGCGCAGGGGCCGCGCTGGGAATCGCCGACGAATTGGCTGCCCTGTTCGTGGTCAACGCACGCCTGACAGCCTCGGGCTTCACCGTGCAGCAGATCACGCCCTGTTCCGTCGCGCCTGCCTTGCAGGACGACACGCACTACATCGTGCCGGTCTCCTTCGAGTACCGCGCCGACACGTAACTCCAGCTCCGCGCTGGTTCCATCCGCCGCCTCCGGGCGGTTTTTTTATGCCTAGAGGAAATGCCTAAATGGCCGTCACCCTGCCGAATGGGTCGTTGATCGCTATCGCTAGCGGTTACGGCTCCAGCAAGACCGTCTCCGCAATCTCCAACGCCAACCCCGGTGTCGTGACTTCGACCTCGCACGGCATCAGCGACGCCACGTTCGTGGAAGTCACCTCGGGCTGGTCGCGCCTGAACAACAAGATCGTCCGCGTGTCGGGCAGCGCCACCAACTCCTTCAACCTCGAAGGCTACGACACCTCGTCCACGAGCATCTATCCGGCCGGTTCCGGCACGGGCTCGGTGCGTGCGGTCAGCGGTTGGACGCAGATCAGCCAGATCCTGGCGTCGTCCTTCTCGGGTGGCGAACAGCAGTTCACCGATTACCAGTTCCTCGAATCGGACGCTGCGGTGCGCATCCCGACGTTCAAGTCGCCCGCCACGGTCACGCTGACCATTGCCGACGACCCGTCGTTGGCTGGCTTCGTCGCTGCGTTGGCGGCGAACAACGACCGCGCCCAGCGCGCCGTCAAGATCACGCTGTCGAACGGCGCGATCCTGCTCTACAACGCCTACGTCTCCGTTGCGACGCTGCCGTCGCTCACGGTCAACGAAGTGATGTCCACCCAGTTGACGCTCTCGTTGCTCAACGAGCCGGTCCGCTACACCTCGTAAGGAGCAACATGGCGAAGTTGAAGCTCAATCCCGAGCCCACCTTCAAGGCCGACGTGCCGGTCCCCGTTCCGGGGGCCGGTCCGGTCAAGGTGAAGTTCACGTTCAAGTGGCGCAAGCGCGACGAGATCGTGGATTGGCTGGAGTCGGCCAAGGACATGACCGACGCGGAAATCATTATGGACAGCGCGATTGGCTGGGAACTCGATGACGAGTTCAACGCCGAGAACGCCGAACGCCTCTGCAACACCTACACGGGCGCGGGGCGTGAGTTCGTCAATACCTACCTCGACGAACTGCGCGGAGTGCGCACAAAAAACTGAAGGGCATCGCCAGGGCGATTGCCGAAGGGGACCAGCGCGAGAAGGAGGCCGCCGAGTTCGGCTTCCTTCCCGAAGACTTCCCTGACGATGCCTTAGAGATTTGGCCCGACACGCTCGCGGCCCACAACGCCTTCGTCGCCCTTTCGACGCAATGGCGCACCAGTTACGGCGGCATCACCGGACTGGACTACAACGCCATCCCTTCCGTGCTTCGACTGATCGCCATTCCTCGCAAGGAGTGGTCGGGCGTGTTCGAGGACTTGCGGGTGATGGAGGCCGAGACGCTGAAGATCCTCACCGAGCAAAGGGAACATCGTGGCTGACATCGCATCGCTCGGTATTCGCGTCACCACGACTGGCGCGAAGGAAGCCGCCGCCGACCTCGGGCAGCTGGACACCGCCAGCCAGAAGGTCGAGAAGTCCGCGAACACCGCCGCCAAGGCGATGTCCGCGAACGCCAAGTCGGCCAAGGAACTGCAATTCGCCACGCGCGGCCTGCCCGCGCAGTTCACCGACATCGTGACCTCGCTACAAGGGGGCCAGCGTCCGCTGCAAGTCCTGCTCCAGCAGGGCGGCCAGATCAAGGACCTGTTCGGTGGCATCGGCCCCGCCATCCGTGCCGTGGGTGGTTACGTCGCGGGCCTCATAAATCCCTTTACCATCGCTGCCGCTGCCGTTGTCGGGCTGGGCCTTGCGTGGAAGGAGGCCGCCGACGAGGCGCAGGCCTTCAACCTCGCGATCATCCAGTCGGGCGACTATGCCCGCAAGAGCGCGGACGACCTCGAAACGCTCGCCAGTCGCCTCGACGAGACGACCAACGCCACGCAACGCTTCGCCAGCGACGTGATCGCGCAGGTGGTGGCCTCGGGCCGCTTCACGGGCGAACAGGTCGATCTGGTTTCCACCGCCATCATCAACATGGCGAAGGCCGTGCAGGCGGCCGGTGGCGATGCGGACGACACGATCAAGGATCTGATCAAGTCGTTCACCGACCTGTCGCGCGATCCGGTCGATGCGCTGCTCAAGCTCAACGAAACGCAGCACTTCCTCACGCAGTCCACGCTGGAACAGGTCGAGACGCTGAAGAAGCAAGGCCGCGAGGCCGAGGCGGTCGATGTCGCCATCAAGGCGATGGCCGACACGCTCAACGCCCGCGCGCCCGAGATGCAGTCCAACCTCGGCGCGACGAGCATTGCGTTTGCCAGCCTGCGCGACAACGCCGCCGAAGCCCTCGACGGCATCGTGGACGGCTTCCGCCGCGCCGACGAAGCCGCGCTGAAGTTCCTGCGCTCCGGCTCGCTCGCTTCGCGCTCCGTGCGCAGCCTGCTCCCCATCGACTTCGGGAGTGCGAACGACGCGGACTTCTCCGGCGTCAAGGGCAGCGTCAACGGCGGCGGCCTGAGCATCGTCGATAGCAAGAAGGCGCGCCAGGACATCAAGGAGGTCGAGGACGCCCAGCGCGAATGGAACTCGTCGCTCCGGCAGGGCGAGACCAGCGCGCAACGACTGAAGCGCGAACTGGACGAGGTAGCGGAGGCCGGTAAGCGCCTCGGAAAGACCGACCCGGAAATCGCAGCGGCGCAGGACGCCATCCGCGACGCCTTTGCGCGCAAGGGGCCGAAGGCCCGCAAGCCGCGCAAGGTCAACACGCGCGGCATCGAAAACGCATCCGACCGCTTCGACGATATGGTCGGCAGCCTGCGTGCCGAAATCGAAGGCCCGCTGGAGCGTGTCGAGCAGCAACACATCAAGCGGATGCGCGAGCTGGAGCAGGCCGCACGTGACGGCAAGCGGTCGCACGAGGATCTGGCCGAGGCGCTGAAGCTCGAAGGCGAGGCCTACCAGCGCGCTGGCGACGAGGTGCAGCACCGCTACGAAGCGGAGATTGCCGCGCTCTCCGGCCCCATCGTGCAGGCCCAGCAGGCGCACGAGGCTGCGCTGCGTCGCATCGAGGAATTGAAGAAGGAAGGCGTGCTGACCGGCGCGCAATACAACGCGATGCTGGAGGAGGAGGCCAAGGCCTTCGAGGCCGACATGCACGCCGCCGAGCGTGCCGCCGATCCCATCGGTGCACTGCTGTCGGACATGGCCGCAGAACTCGACCTGATCGGCAAGAGCAACGCCGAGCGCGCGGTGATGGTGGAACTGCGCCGCCAGAACATCGACGCGATGAGCGCCGAGGGGCAGGCCGCGCTGGAAACGGCCCGCCAGTTCGACGAGGAAGCCAAGGCCAAGCAGCGCTCCATCGACCTGATGGACGACTTCCGCCGAGGGGCCAGCGACGCGCTGTCCGACATCATCACCGGAGCCAAGAGCGCGAAGGAAGCCTTCGCCGACTTCTTCGACGATCTGGCGCGGCGCATCACGCAAATGATCGCCGAACGCTGGATCGAGCGCGCCTTCGGTGCGATGGGGACGAACGGCTCCGGCACGTCCGGTGGCGATTGGCTTGGTGCTGCGGTCGGTGCGCTGTTCGGCGGTGGCCGTGCAATGGGCGGCCAGGTGGCGGCAAACCGCGTCTACGAAGTGGGCGAACACAACCAGCCCGAACTCCTGCAAGTCCACGGCCGTTCGTACCTGATCCCCGGCAACCAAGGGAACGTCACGCCGATGCACGGCGGCGGCAGCGAGCAGCGCGTGTACCAGCTCACGCAGAACTTTCAGGTGCAGGGCGCACCGAACCGACAGACGAGGGAACAGATGGCGCGCAGCAGCGGACGTGAAGCGCGTCGCGGCATGACGAGGACGGGCACCTGATGGCCTACCTCACCACCCGGATGCCCGAGCGCATCGCCGCTGGCTTCGTGATCGGCCCGCGCTGGCAGACGCTCGTGGTGCCGCTGGATAACGGCCGCGAGCAGCGCAACGCGCAATGGCTGTTCCCGAAGTACGAAGCCCGCGCCAACATCGGCATGTTCAATGCCGCCGACCGACAGGCGATCCGCAACCTGTTCATGGCGTGCCGGGGCCGCGCCAATCCGTTCCGCGTGCGCGATCCGCTGGACTACACGGCCACCGCGCAACCGCTCTACACCGTTGGCGGCGTGACGTACCTCGCGCGCAGCTACGCCTACGGCGGCGAGACCGCGTATCGGCTGATCCAGGCTCCGGTCACCGCGACGCTCTCCGGTGCGGGATCGGTGGATCTCACCACGGGCATCGTCACGGGCGCGAATCCGGTGGCGGACACGTGGACCGGCACGTTCGACATCTGGATGCGCTTCGAGAGCGACTTCGGCGCGATCACGGCCACGACGACCAACGTGCAAACGGCCGACATCGAGCTGGTCGAGGTGCGCCGATGAAGCAGATTCCGGCGTCGCTCGTCACGCACCTGTCGGGCGACACCACGACGCATTGCCTCTTGCTGCGCGTCCTCACGAAGTCGGGCGACCTGTACGGGTTCACCAACCTCGACGTGGACGTGACCTACAACCCCGCGACGGTCGATCCGTACTCGACGGGGGACGATTGGGGCTCGGCTTCGCATCGTGCGGACAACGGGTTCACGCCCGAGCGGATGCAGGCCACGGCTGACCTCAGCGTTGACAACACCGAACTGCAAGGCTGGGTGGCTGAGACGGGCATCACCGAGCAGCAGATTCGCGCGGGGTTGTTCGACTACGCCAAGGTGCGCGTGTACCGCGTCAACTACATGGACCTCACGCAAGGCCATGAGCTGGTGCTGGCAGGGACGTGCGGTGAAACCACCTTCTCCCGCAACGGCTGGAAGGCCGAGTTCCGCTCGCTGACCCAGCAGCTCAAGCAACCGCTCTCGCAACTGTATTCGATCAAGTGCCGCGCCAAGTACGGCGACGCGCGTTGCGGCAAGGCGTTCGTGTGGACGGCCGGGACGGTGACCTCCGTGGGCTCCGAAACCGACCGCATCTTCACCGACACGTCCATCGCGCAGGCCGACGACTTCTACGCACTTGGCGTCGTGGAGTGGCTCACGGGCGACAACGCAGGCGCGCAGATGGAAGTGGACTCGCAGATCTCCGACGAGGTGACGATGGCGTTGCCGCTGCCGTATCCGATCCAGATCGGGGACACGTACCAGATCCGCCAGGATTGCGACAAGACGCGCGAGATGTGCCGTGACACGCACGCCAATCTCGTGAACTTCCGGGGCGAGCCTGACATCCCGATTGCGGATGGCGGGACGCTCATGGTGCCGGGGGCGTACATCCGGCGATGAGCAAATCGAAGAAGCAACGTCCCGGCCTGCATGAAGCAGCTCGCCGGTACCTTGGCGTGCCTTTCAAACACATGGGCCGCTCCGAGAAAGCCATTGATTGCGTGGGCCTCGGCATCCTCGCTGCCCGCGATTGCGGGTGGACCGCCGATGACCTGTCGGTCTACGGCCGCGCCCCGCGCGATGGATTGCTCGACGCGATGCTCGTGCGCAACTGCGGCGAGCCCGTCGCACGCGAGCCGGTGTCGCTGAGCGATCTGCAACCGGGCGACATCCTCGCCATCCATTTCGACGGCCAGCGCGTCTCGCGCGGCATTCCGTCCAAGTGGCCCGTTCGCCACGTCGGCATCGTCGGCGAACAGAACGGACGCATGACCCTGATCCATACCGATTCCTACATCGGCCGCGTCGTCGAACAAAGCATCGACCCAACCATTTTGTCGCGCATCGCGGCCGTCTATCGGAGGGCTTCACTTTGAGTGGGTCCACGATTGGAGGTGTCGTTGGCGCAGTTGTCGGCTATTTCTTCGGCGCACCACAACTAGGCTGGGCCATTGGCTCGATGATCGGCGGCTACGTCGATCCCGATGTCATCAAGTCGTCCGGTCCGCGCCTGACCGATGCGATGCAGCAGACCGCACGCGACGGCATTCCGATCACGATTGGCTACGGCACGTTCCCGACTGCGGGCAACGTGATCTGGCGTGCGCCGCTGGTCGAGAACGTCATCGTGACGCGCGAGCGCCAGGGCAAGGGCGGCCCGGTCACCGAAACCACCGAGTTCCAATACACGCGCTCCTACGCCATCGGCATCTGCGAAGGCCCGATCACCGGCCTGCTGATCGTCAAGCGCAACGGGAAGATCGTCTACGACGCGCGCACCGACGAAGAATTGACGGCGGTCGGCTACACGGCCAACGACATTGCGGCCTCGCGCTCCGGCTCTGCGGCCTTCATGCAGAACGCCGTGATGTATACGGGCGACGAGTCGCAAGTCGCGGACTCGGTGATGGAGGCCCACGAAGGCGTCGGCAACGTGCCTGCGTACCGTGGACTGGCTTACATCCGATTCGAGAACGACGATCTGTCGGAACTGCGCGGCGCGATCCCGCAATTCGAGTTCGTCGTCAACGGCTCGGGCAACGTCGTGGTGGTGGAGAACGAGGAAGGGCTGATCTTCCACTACCCGCTGGACGACTACGCGCCGGGCGGCGTGGCCCGCGAAGTCGTCGGCGGCTACAACGGCGTCTACTCCAGCACCAACGTGGCGGGCGGCCCGATCCTGAGCCTTGGTGGCACGGGGTCGATGAACATCACCGATTTTGGCGGCTACATGCAGACCGCCTCGGGTGTTACGCCGAGCATGAACACGCACACTAGCTGGAGCGTGTCCGCATGGATCCAGCCGCGCCCGAACTCTGACGACGACAACGGCGGTGGCGCGACGCAGAAGACCATCGCCATCCTCGACAACGGCGGCTTCGTCGATGAGTGCAACTGGTGCCTGTGCCTGCGCACGCCCAGCTCCCCGGCCGACCTGAAGAACCTGCGTCCCTACGCGTTTTACTCGCACAGCCTCGGCACGCAGAACAGCATCGTCAGCACGGAAGAAGCGACGTTCTTCCGCAACCACTACGTCGTGATGACGTGGGAGCGGACCGGGCCCGGCACTCTCGGAACATTCAAGTTCTACGTCAACGGATCGCTGATCGACACCGAGACGGGCCAGCCCAATCCATCGTTTGCCAACACCTCGATGCATCTGATCGTGGGTGGCGCGCGCTCCGGTGTGCCTTCCTACGCGACCGACCACCAATTCCTCGGCTGCATCGCGGACCTCAAGGGCTACAGCCGTGCGCTGACGCTGGCCGAGATTCAGGCCAAGTTCCTGGCGTCCGACGACCGCTACTACGAAATCCCGGACATCCCCGGCACCTACGTCGATGCGAACGGCAACTACGTCTACTTCGGCGCGGATGCGCTGGAGCGCGAAGTGGTCACCGTGGGCGACATCGTGGCCGACATCTGCCTGCGTGCAGGACTGACGGCCGACCAGTTCGATGTCAGCGAGCTGACGGACGAAATCGACGGGTATCGCATTGCAACCGAGGGCGGCGGGGATGCGTTCCTCAATCCCCTGCTGGCTTATGCCTTCGCTGACTGCGCGGAGTGGGATGGCAAGCTGCGTTTCGTCAAGCGTGGCGGCGATCCGGTCTTTGCACTGACTGCCGACGATCTGGTCGAGCGCGACGGCGATGCGTTCGAGCGCGAGCGCGTGCAGGAAGCCGAATTGCTGCGCAAGACCACGGTGTCCTACCTCGACCCGCTTGCCACCTACACGGTCACCACGCAGCAGTGGGAGCGCCGTTCGGGCACCGTCGAGGCCAAGGGTGAGGGCTCGCTGGAATTGCCCGTCGTGGCCGGTGGCACGCAGATGGCGCAGGTGGCCGAGAAGCGCGGCAAGGTCGCGTGGTCGGAAACCGAAAAGCAGAAGTTCTCGCTCACGCACAAGTGGACGAAGCTCACGCCCACGGACGTGGGTACGTACACGGACGCGGACGGCAACGTCACGCGCATTCGCCTCGGCCAGCGCGAGGACGACTCGGGCGTGCAGCTCATGGAGGCCGTCACCAACCGTGGCGCGTCCTACACCGGCACGGCCGAAGCCCAGCCCCTCCCCGGCGGTGGCGTGACGCCTCCTGCGGTGCGTGGCCCCACGGTCATGGCGGCATTCAACGGTCCGCCCCCGCGCACGAACGAACAACAGCAGGCGGGCATCTTCGTGGCGGTTCGGGGATTGCTGGAAGGCTGGGTCGGCTGCGACCTGTATATCTCGGCGGACAACGGCGATACGGAGACGTTCGTCGGGCGCCTGGTCAACCCCGCGCGCATGGGCTGGCTCACCGCCGACATCACCTCGTCGGCCAGCGACACCATCAGCGTGGAGCTGTACGGCTCGGCCGACATCGACACGGTGACCGACGACCAGCTCGACGCGAACCAGAACGTGTGGGCGATCATCACCGGGGCGAATGCGGAGTTCGGCCAGTCGCAGACCTCCACGCCGAACGGCGATGGCTTCGACCTGACGGACACCGAACGCGGGCTGGTGGGCGAAGCGACCTCGCACGACACCGACGACGTGTTCGTGATGGTGGACCAGTACGTCTACTACATCCCGGTGAACACCGAATATGCCGGGCGCACGCTGATCCTGCGCGCGGTGACGGTCGGCACGCAGGCGGCCAACAACACGACCACCACGCTTGTCTACGACCCGCCCGAAATCGTGTGGGACGGCAACGGGGAAGACGACGACGGCGAGGATGGCCCCGACCCGGATCCGGGTGGCGCTGGCACGCCGGGCACGCCAACCTCGCGCACCGTTGACCCCGGCAGCACCACCGTCTCGCTCACGGCGGGCGAAGCGAACGCCACGGCCAACAGCGCGGCGATCAATACGGCCTTTGCCTCTTACGGCACGGTCATCACCCCGGCGGGCACGTACTACATCGACACCGCCAACCCGATTGAGCCCGCCACCAATTCGGTCCTCGACTTGGCGACGAATGGGACGATCCTGCGCGCGAAGGGCAGCAACACCACGACGGCCCCCGCCACGCATCGGGACATGATCCGCATTGACGGCGTCCACGATGTCGTCGTCAAGGGCGGGCAGCTGATCGGCTACCGCGACTACTGGAAGGCCAATGGCGGTGTCTCGGCGTTCGGCGTGTCGGAATGGGCGCACGGCATCTACGTCACCAACGGTGCGTACAACGTCACGATCTACAACACGACCTTCGACAAGTTCGTCGGGGACGGGATTTCGCTGGGCCGCTCGGCGCACGACATCCACATCCTCAACATCAAGTCCACGAACAACCGCCGCCAGGGAATCTCGACCGGCGCGGATGATGTGCTGATCGAGAACTGCGAATGCGCCTACATCGGCGTGGGCGATGGCACGGCCCCGCGTGCGGGCATCGACATCGAGATCGACGGGCCGGAGACGAACACGTCCAACAACACGACGGTCACGGGCTGCTACCTGCACCACAACGCAGGCCCCGGCCTGATCTGCTATCGCTCCTGCGACGACATCACCATTACCGAAAACCGCATCGAATACAACGTGCGCGGCATCTACGCCTACGACAGCCAGAACGTCGATTGCCACAACAACACGATCAAGTGGAACGGGCTGGAGGGCATTTCGCTGCTGTCCACCTGCGCCAATTGGGACATCGACGGGAACACGCTCTACAGCAACAAGACGCGCCAGTACGGCACGTTTGCTGACGGCCGCACCACCACGACGAGCCCGACCACCGCGCAGAAGGCCAAGCAGATCACCGTCGCGTCCTCGGTGACCGGCACGACCTACGGCACCAACACCTACGGGCCTGTCTGATGGCGACGTATACGATCCCGCAGCGGTTCGCCATTCGTGGCGACACCGCAGAAATCCTGTACGCGCGCAACGAGGTGTTGAAGGCCCGCGAGCAGTGCGTGGAAACCGACACCGGCAAGATCAAGATTGGCGACGGCACGACGGCATGGAACGACCTTCCTTATGTCGCCTACGCCTTCGCGAATCTGGCGGACCTGGCGGATGGCGACGTGCTGCTGTGGGATGCCACGGCAGAGCGGTGGATGCCTTCTGCGGGCGTGGGTGACAACTCCATCACCTACGCGATGTTGCAGGACATCACGACGACCAAGCGCGTGTTGGGTCGGAACACGGCGGGCTCGGGCGACACCGAGGAAGTCAGCCTGACGCAGTTGCTTGACTGGATCGGTTCTGCGGCGCGCGGCGACATCCTGTATCGCGGCGCGTCGAGCTGGGCGCGGCTGGGTGCCGGTACGGCGGGACAGGTATTGCAGACGGGCGGTACGAGCGGCGATCCCTCTTGGGTGTCGCCCTCTGGCGGGATGTGGACGGCCGTTAAGAAGACGGCAAACACCAGCCGCACCAGCACCACAACCCTCGCTGACGACCCGCACCTGTCGTTCGCATGTACGTCAGGCACGACCTATCGGGTGCGTGTGTTCGTGTCCTACAGCAGCGTGAGCTCGACCCCGGACTTCAAATACAACCCGGCATTCTCCGCTGCGTTTACCAACGAGTTCACCATTCGTCGCCAGTTCCTGCCTGTCGGCACCATCGGCACGGACAACGAGGCGGTCGCGGTCGGTACGGGCATCATCAACAGCGCGGGGGTCGGCGTGACATCCAGCGCGGCCGGGCAGGGGTTCGTCCATCTGGACCTCATCTTCACCGCGTCCGCCAGCGGGACGTTCTCGTTCCAGTGGGCGCAGAACACCTCGGATGTAACGGCAGTGATCGTGCTAGCTGGCAGCTACCTGGAGTACGCGACGTTCTGACCGGAACAGGGCTTCGATGGTCACGAACGACAACCACGCGAGCAGGATGGAGGCGGCCGAGACGAGCAGGAGCGTCGGCAACCAGTGCATCTTCACTGGGTTGAGCATCGCGATGGGGAAATGCCACAGGTAGATGCCGTAGGACAGCTTCCCCATCCAGACCATCACCGGATGCGCCAAGCCGCGCAGATGTTGCGCGCCGATGACCAGCAACACGCCCGCCAGTTCAACGAACGGCAGGGTGGGGCGGTCGTTCAGTGCAATGATGGTGGCGAGCATCAATGCGCCCGCCAACCCTGCGACGCGCGCCGAAATGAACGTCCACGGACGCATCGCGAGCAGGCATCCCGCCACAAGGCCAGTGGCGCGCGTGTCGAAGCGAAAGCCGACAGCCCCCATGTTCGCCATGTGGCGCTGCCAGAGCCACGCGAGTAAAAACAGGACGGCGGTGAGCTTCCACGGTGCCGTCCGCCCCTTGAGCATCCACAGCAGGACCAGCGGCCACAGCAAGTAGAAGTGTTCCTCGACCGCGAGGCTCCATGTGTGCCCGAGATAGTGCGGCACCTTCCAGAACGTCATGGCGTAGTCCGACAGGTACAGCCCCGCGACCAGTGCATCGCGGGTGTGCTGTCCTTCGGGGGCCAGGATCGGCGCAAGGGCCAGATATGCCGCGAGCATCGCCAGCAGGGCCGGGTAGAGCCTCCGCGCCCGTCGCCAGTAGAACGCCCCGATGCGGATGCGTCCGGTTGACTCATGCTCGGCCAGCAGGATCGCGGTGATCAGGTAGCCGGAGAGGACGAAGAACAGCTCGACGCCGATGTATCCGCCCGTAAACCACGGCACGCCGCAATGCACAGGCACGACCAAGGCCACGGCAACCGCCCGCAGCCCGTCCAGTTCCGCTCGATATTGGATCCCCATGTGGTGAGAGTACGGGTGTCGGGGCGGGTGGCGGACGGGGTGACTGAGATTCAACGCGGCCGATCAGGCGCGACCCAAAATATCCACGGCGCGACCATATCGCTGCCGTCCTGAATCGCAATGATTCGCTCGGTGGGCACGGGGCCATCAAGGTACGCCAGCTCTATGGTCTGTTTCTCGGTCCAGTACGCGCCATCGGGGCGCACGTACATGATCGCTTCTTCAGCCATTTCGCCCTCCCGGAGCTTGCGGCAGCGGTTGCCAGTGGGTCGGCGGGTCGGTGAACTCGTCGCCTTCGTCGGCATAGTCAATCCAGCACTTACGCTGCGACCAATACCGGCCCATTGTGATGAAGTCGCCGTTCCAGACCATCACAACCGCGTCCTTCGGTGCGGTTTCGATGGGCTGCCATTCGTTCGTCGCAAGCATTTCCCTCGCCGCCTCCCACACATCCCGGATGGCGGCCTGTTCCCTCTGGTGGAACGCCTGCGGCGGGTGGTCAGCCAGCAGGGCGCGGAGGCGGGTGGGGTCGATCATCGGTAGGCCTCGATTTGGTAGTCGCCTTCATTGTCGTGCACGCCGTATCCGTGCCCGCTGATCTGCACCCCCACCGCAATCCCGAAGTAGTCGCCGCCGAAGTCACCCATCCCCGCACCGTCTTCGACAGCTTCAACGATTGCGGACTGGGTGGTTTTGAACCGCTTGGCCGCCATGCGGACGGTCGGAAACTCAGTCCCGCGCCCGCTGCGTTCGGCCTTGTCGGCGTAACGTCGGGCGTAGGCGAAAACTGCCTTGGGGTTGACTGTGCTAACTGTGCTAACCATCCCTCTAAACCCCCCTCTAGAACACCATCTGAGATCCTGAGAGCCCGCACAACAAAGCCATTCCTGAGCCGACCGTGTAATTAGGAGGGGACCGCTCTATCCAACTGAGCTACGGGGCCAAAAGGCCGCCGGATTATCGCAGAGGACGCCCCGCAGGCCCATCTCAGAGGTGGGTCAGCTGGCCCCGGCCGATGACGAACCCGGTGGGATGGCCGGTCTTCGAGCCGCCGGGCGGCTCCATCGACACGGCGATGGTGTGGTCGTCGCGCAGCAGGTGCGCGCGCAGGGCGTCGGGGACCGTCATGGATTGCAGCGGCGCATCGTTGCCCACGCCGAGCGATTGCGTGGAGCCGTCGCTGGATACCAGCCAGACCTGCGGCACTTCGCCGGGCGTGGGGTCCTTCACCAGCGGCATCAGGACGAGCGTGCAGGCATCGTCGTCGACGGCCGCCATGTAGGTGTTGCGGCCCTTGCCGTCGTTCATCGTGCTCACCAGCCGCACGGGGTGCGGCAACGCCGAATGTACGGGCGCCGGGATCTGGCTCGCCGGATTGCGGGGGAGGGCGATGAGGGCGATCACGCAGGCGGTGGTCGCGGCCAGGCCCGCCAGGCTCATGCCGCGCCAGAAGGCGATGCGATCCCACCAACGTTCGCGTTCGACGCGCGCCGGCTGCGCGACATCCAGACCAGCCCGCGCGCGCACCTTGTGCCAGAGATACATCGGCGGCACGACGGGCGCGATGTCGTCGGCGAGCGGCGCCAGCCGCATCCGCCAGGCATCGATGGCGCGTGCGAGACCGGGCTCGCGCGCGATGCGTTCGGCGAAGGCCTGGCGCGATTGCGCGTCCATCGTGCCGAGCACGTATTCGGCCGCGATCACGTCGTCGCCGCCGGGGCCGGTGATGTCGTCGATGGCGCTCATGATTCCAGGCACGTCCGCAGTTGCATCAGGCCGCGGCGGATCCAGCTCTTCACCGTGCCGATGGGGGTGTCGGTGCGGCGCGCGAGTTCCTCGTACGTCGCGCCTTCGTAGAACGCCGTGCGTATCAGCGTACGGCGCCGCGCTTCCAGTTGGTTGAGGCAGCGATCCAGCTGCCGCGTTTCCCCCGCGTGTTCGGCCATCGCCGGTGCGCCCGGGGCCGTGTCGCTCACCTCGAACGCGAATTCGATGGGTAGTGCATTGCGCGAGGCGCCGTCGCTGCGCAAGCGGTCGATGGCCTTGTTGTGCGCGATCATCGCGAGCCACGAAATCGGGCTGGCGATCGCCGCGTCGTATTGCGCGGCCTTGCGCCAGATCGCCGCGTAGGCTTCCTGCACCGCGTCTTCGGCTTCGTCGCGGTCGGACAACAGCCGCAGGCACACGCCGAACATCTTCGCGGAGGTCGCGTGGTACAGCCGCTCGAAGGCCATCGCGTCGCCCTTGGCGACCGCGGCGAGCAGGCGTTCGAGCCCGTGCCGGTCCATCGGCGCGTCGTCGGTCGGATTGCGAAGAGCCAGGGTGTCTTCCATGCACGGGTCCACGCGGGGGCGCGGGTCGATCCTACGCCCAACCCGGCAGATACGGACCTCGGGGCCCGGCGGATGCAGTCAGCGCAACAGCGCCTCGGCCGTCGCCGAAGGGTGCTTCATCCAGGCGTAGTGGTCGGCGCGCACGTGCGGGGCGACGGCATCGACGACCGCGATCGCGGGTTTCGCATTCGGCATCTTCCCGAGCAACGCCTGCAACGACGAGGCGGGCGCGAGCCAGTCGTGCGCCATGCGGACCGCGCGGATCGGCAGTGCGACGCTGTGCAATGCGGTTTCGAGGTCCATGGCGAGACCCGCCGCCGCGTATCGCCCGCTGAGCCCGCAGCGCGACCAATCGGCAATCACGCCGCGCGCTTCTTCACCGCCGAATCCGATCCGACGTCCGGGCAGTTTGCCCGCGACCCGCGCGATGCCGTTCAACAGGTGATAGGCCCCGGGCAGCCACCATCGCGTGCGCGCGGGGAAGGCGCGGAAGTCGGGCGTTCCGCTGGCGACGAGCCACACCGCATTCGCGCTTTCAGGCGCGAGGCCCGCGCGCACGCAAGCGAGCTGCCCGCCGAGGCTGTGGCCGCCGACGACGCGTTCGATGCCGGGCAACGCGTGCGCGATGGCGGCTTCGCTCGCGGGGAGGTCGGCCATCAGCAATTCGCGATAACCCCAGTCGGACGTGCGTGTCGCGCGCAGGTTGCTGCTGCCCAGGCCGCGCCAATCCTGCGCGAACACGGCGATGCCCTCGGCCGCCAGCGCGTCGGCGAAGGGCAGGTAATGCCGCGCGGCGATGCCCATGCCGCCGAGCCACAACAGGCTCGCGCGCGGATTGCGCGGCATGCGGGCCTGCAACGTGAAGCGATGGCCGTCGCTCGCGGCGACGGCCAGTTCGACCGACTCCACTGTCATTGCGCCGCCCCGAAATGATCGAGCACGACGATGTCGCTGCGCCCGGGACGATAGCCCTTCACCAGCGCGCGATGCACGTAGTCGGAGGCGGCAATGCACGCATCGCGCAAGCCGTCGCCCAGCGCGATGCGCGCCGCGACGGCGGAGGCGAGGGTGCAGCCGGTGCCGTGCGCTTCGAGGGTGAGGCGGGCGTGCCGGATTTCGTGCATGCCGGTCGCATCGATGAAGACATCGACCACGTCGCCCTCGCCCTGCAAATGCCCGCCCTTCAGCAGCACCGCATTCGCGCCGCGCGCACGCAATGCCTGCGCGGCATCGTGCATCGCGACGACGCTGTCGATTCGGGCGCCGAGCAGCAACTCGGCTTCCGGCAGGTTCGGCGTCGCGATCGTCGCGCGCGGCAGCAGCCGCGTGCGCATCGCATCGAGCGCGTCGTCGGCCAGCAACTTGGCGCCACTGGTGGCGACCATCACCGGATCGAGCACCACCGGCACGTCGGGACGCGCATCCAGCAACGAAGCGACGGTCTCGATCACCTCCGCCGTCGCCAGCATCCCCAGCTTCACCACGCGCACGTCGAAGTCGTCGAAACACGCTTCGACCTGCGCTCGCAGGAACGTCGTCTCCGGCACGTGCACCGCGGTCACGCCCCGCGTGTGCTGGGCCGTCAGCGCGGCAAGCGCCGACAGCCCGTGCACGCGGAACGCCGCGAAGGTCTTGAGGTCCGCCTGGATGCCGGCGCCGCCGCCGGAATCGGATCCGGCGATCGTCAGCGCCGCCGGCGTCACAGCACTTCGGACGCGTAGTCCGCCAGGCGCGAACGCTCGCCGCGACGCAAGGTCACGTGCGCGCTGTGCGTCCAGCCCTTGAAGCGATCCACCGCGTACGTCAGGCCCGACGTCGTCTCCGTCAGGTACGGCGTATCGATCTGCTCGACGTTGCCCAGGCAGATGATCTTCGTGCCCGGGCCGGCGCGCGTGATCAGCGTCTTCATCTGCTTCGGCGTGAGGTTCTGCGCTTCGTCGAGGATGAGGTAGCGCGAGAGGAACGTGCGGCCGCGCATGAAGTTCAGCGAGCGGATCTTGATGCGTGACGCCAGCAGGTCGTTCGTCGCCGCGCGGCCCCAGCTGCCGCCTTCCTGGTTGTGCGTGAGCACTTCGAGGTTGTCGGTCAGCGCGCCCATCCACGGCGTCATCTTTTCTTCCTCCGTGCCGGGCAGGAAGCCGATGTCCTCGCCGACGCTCACGGTCGCGCGCGTCATGATGATTTCGCGATACCGCTGCTGGTCCATCGTTTGCGCCAGGCCCGCGGCGAGCGCGAGCAGGGTCTTGCCGGTGCCTGCGGTGCCGAGCAGCGAGACGAAGTCGATGTCCGGGTCCATCAGCGCGTTGAGCGCGAAGTTCTGCTCGCGGTTGCGCGCGGTGATGCCCCACACCGCGTGCTGGTTGTGGCGGTAGTCGTCGACGATCTGCAGCACGACCTTCGCGTCGTTGACGCGCGCCACCTTCATCTCGGCTTCCTCTTCGCCGGGCAGGAAGAGGAACTGGTTGGGATACCAATCGTCGTCGTCGCGGCGGGCGATCTCGTAGAACGTGCGCCCCTTGTCCGTCCACGACTTCAGGTCCTTGCCGTGGCGCGACCAGAAATCTTCCGGCAGCTCGGTGGCGCCGGTGTACAGCAGGCTGAAGTCGTCCAGGGCGCGGTCGTTCTCGTAATCCTCCGACACGATGCCCGCGATCGCGGCCTTGATCCGCAGGTTGATGTCCTTGGAGATGAACACCACCGGCGTATCGGGTTCTTCCTCCTTCAACGCGAGGATCGCGCCGAGGATGTGGTTGTCCGGGATCACCGCGCCGAAGCGCTTGCCCGCATCGAAATTGGCGACCTGGAAGCGCAGGCGCCCCGCGCTTTCCTTGCCGCGCAACTGCAGGCCATCGGGCGGGGCGAGCGGAACGCCGGCCGAGATGTCCATGACGTTCTGCTGCTGGATCAACTCGTTGAGGAAGCGGCTGACCTGGCGCGCGTTGCGGCTGGGTTCGGACGTGCCTTTCTTGGCATTGTCGAGTTCTTCCATGACCTGCATCGGCAGGTACACGTCGTGCTCCTCGAACTTGAACAGCGCGGTCGGGTCGTGCATCAGCACGTTCGTATCGAGCACGTAGATCCGCTTGCTTCGGGTCATCAAGGCTTCCTGATTTAGGTGTGCGTCGATTTCGAGTGTTGCGTCAGTGCGTCGAGCACGGCCTGCGCGTGGCCGGGGACTTTCACGCCGCGCCATTCCTGCGCAATGCGGGCGTCGGGACCGAGCAGGAAGGTGCTGCGCTCGATGCCGATGTACTTCCTTCCGTAAAGTTGTTTCTCCTTGATGACGCCGAAGGCGTTGCACAAGGTTTCTTCCGGGTCGCTCACCAGCTCGAACCCGAAGCCCTGCTTGTCGCAGAAGTTCTGGTGCGAGCGCGCCGAGTCGCGCGAGACGCCGAGCACGTCGGCGCCGAGCTTGCGGAATTTCGGGAGCAGGGCGGCGAAGTCGCGGCCTTCGGTGGTGCAGCCTGGCGTGTTGTCCTTCGGGTAGAAGTACAGCACCAGCCAGCGGCCCGTGTAATCCGACAGCGTGGCCTCGCGCGTGCCGTCCTTGCCCGCGAGCGCGAGCGGCGCATCGAGGACCTTGCGGGGCAGCGGTTTGGCGGTCGGCATCAGAACTTCATCGGATCCATGATGGCGTCGAGGTTCAGGTGGTCGCAGAACTCGAGGAAATCATCGCGCAATGCCGCGATGTGCATGTCCGACGGGATCCCGATGGTCACCTGCGCGGAGAACATGTCGGCGCCGGTCTGCATCGCGCGGTAACGCGAGCAATGCAGGCTTTCGATGGTGATGCCCTGGCGGTCGAAGAAATCCGCCAGCTGGAAGAGGATGCCGGGCTTGTCGGCCGCCACCACTTCGACGATGTAGGGCAGCAGGTTGGACTGCACCTGCTTGGGGCCGGTGCGATAGAAGACGAGCTTGAGGCCTTCTTCGCGCTCGAGGCGGCCGAGCATGGTTTCGAGCTTGGCGACGGCGTCCCACGACCCGGTGGCGAGCGCCGTGACCGAGACATCGCGCCCCACGGTGCTCAGGCGCGCGTCGACGAGGTTGCAGCCGCTGTCGGAAATGCGGCGGGTGACCGCGAGCAGGGGCGACTGCGGGTGCGTCGTGTACGCGTTGATGAGCAGGTGGTTCTCGTTCGGCGCAGGACGGGCGGGGGTTTCGGTCAAGGCGGCCTTCCGAGGTCTGAACGAGGTCCCCGAAAATCCTTCGGGGCCGTGGTCAGCATACTTGCCGCTGGTTTCACGCCGCAAGTAAGATCGCGACGGGCGGCGACGCTTCCGCTCATCCGTTGCCGTGCGTTGCACGCGCAATGCCGGAGGATTTCCGGCATCTTTGTCTTCTTTCACGAACGGGCCCACCGTCTTGCGACCGACCGGCAGCATCACCGCGCTCGCCACGCCTTTCACGGCAACCGGCGAACTCGACCTCGACGCCTGGCGTCGCCTCATCGACCTCCAACTCGCCGGCGGCACGCAGGGCGTCGTGGTGGCCGGTTCGACGGGCGAAGCGGCGGCGTTGTTCGACGTCGAGTACGACGCGCTGCTGCGCACGGCGGTGGAACGCATCGCGGGCAGGATCCCGGTGATCGCCGGCACGGGCCAGTCCAATACCCAGAAGACCATCGAATGCACGCGCCGCGCGAAGGCGCTGGGCGCGGATGCCGCGCTCGTCGTCACGCCGCCCTACGTGCGTCCGACGCAGGCCGGCCTGGTCGCGCATTACACCTCGGTGGCCGACGACGGCGCGCTGCCGGTCATTCTCTACAACGTCCCCGGCCGCACCGGTTGCGACATGCTGCCCGGGACGGTCGCCGCGCTCACCGGCCACGAGCGCATCGTCGCGCTGAAGGAAGCCCGCAGCGACGCCGAGCGCATGGACGCGTTGCTGCCGTTGCGCAGTGACGGCTTCACGATCCTCAGCGGCGACGACCCCACCGCATGCCGCGCGATGCTCGCCGGCGCGGACGGCGTGATTTCCGTCGCCTCCAATGTGTTGCCCACCGCGTTCCGCCGCCTGTGCGATTTTGCGCGGAAGGGTGAACGCGAGCAGGCGGAGGCGCTCGATGCGCGCCTGCGCGAAGCCAACGATTTCCTCGGCGTCGAACCCAACCCGATCCCCGTCAAGGCGCTGCTCGCGCAGATGGGCATCGGGCACGGCCTGCGCCTTCCGCTGTTGCCTCTTTCCGCGGCGCACGCCGGGCGCACGCCCCTGGTCGCCGCGGCCATCCTCGACATCGAAAACGCGATCCGCGACGCGCTCGCGGCCTGACAGGAGTTTCCAATGCGCATCACCCCCACGTTCGTCCGTTCGGCCCTCGTTGCGACCTTGCTGGTCGGCGTGCTCGGCGGCTGCCACTGGTTCAAGAAGGACAGCGACCTGTACAAGGACGACGTCGCCGCGCGCCCGCTCGAAGTGCCGCCGGATCTCGACAAGCCCAGCACCGACGCCGCGATGAAGATGCCGCCGACCGCCTCGGCCGCCGCGCCTGCCGCGCCGGTGGGTGCCGGCACCACGCCGCTCGGCTTCACCGTCCCCGGTGAGCGCGACGCGGTGTTCGCGAAGGTCGGCGATGCACTCGGTGGCATCACCGGCGTGACCGTCGCCAGCCGCGCGCAGCTGCTCGGCACCTACGACGTCGACTTCGAAGGCGCCAAGTTCCTGATCCGCATCACCAAGACCGATGCCGGCGTGTACATCAGCGCCGTCGACCCGCGCGGCCTGCCGGCCTCGGGCGAGGCCCCGGTGAAGCTGATGGGCCAGCTGAAGACCGCGCTGGGCGGTTGATCCGCCCCGCCATCGCCGGAAACGAAACGGGCGCCGAAGGGCGCCCGTTTTTCATTTCTCGAGCAATGGCAGCTTGTCCGGCTTGCCTTCCCATTCCTTCGCATCCGCCGGCGGGTCCTTGCGCACCGTGATCGCCGGCCACGACTTCGACAGCTCCGCGTTGATCTGCACGAACTGCTCCTGCCCGGCGGGCACGTCGTCCTCGGGGTAGATCGCGTTCACCGGGCACTCGGGCTCGCACAGCGTGCAGTCGATGCACTCGTCGGGATCGATCACCAGGAAGTTCGGGCCTTCACGGAAGCAATCGACGGGGCACACCTCGACGCAGTCGGTGTATTTGCACTTGATGCAGTTTTCGGTGACGACGAAGGGCATGGGCGTGTGCGCGCGCGATACGGAAGGCGCCAGTGTAGCGGGCTGACCGCCCATGAGGGTTTGTGCGACGCACATCACGCCGCAGTGCACAACGGGGTTATGGTTGGGTTGGCCTGGGGGGCAGGCCGATCACGCAAGGGGAACACCATGAGTCACGAGCCCGGTTCACCGGATGCGTTCGCGCAGGCGATGTTGGAGCGTTCGAACGATCCGACGATCGCCGCCAAGCCGCCGAAGGGCATGCCGATGGAAATGCTGGCCGCCGCGCTGGTCGCGGTGGTGCTGGCCGGCCTGGCCTACGCGCTGGCCAACTGAGGGTCGCTGACCGCGCGGGGCGGGAAGCCTCGCGCGGGCTGGCTGCGAAATCGCCCCGGAGTGACGGGGTAGGGGACGCATTCCCCTGGTGAATGATCGTTTCCCGCTTTTCGAGCGGTTTCCAACGCCACGTGCGCAAGAGAATCGCGGCCTCGCCGGTTGCACCGGCCATCGTCGCTCTCTCGAATGGATGCCCGACGCTCGCTTTGCTTCCTGATCCTGTCGGGGCTCCTCGCCCTGTCCGCCGGCGCCGCGCGATCAGCCGAGATCGACGCGGACGACGAATACGCGCGCAGGATCAAGGTCTACCGGACGATCCAGCCGGCCGGCGACACGCCCTTCGGCGAACAGATCAACCTCTACACCGGCGCGCTGTCGTTCCGCCAGGTCGACGTGGTGCTCGAAGGCACGGGCCCGTCGATCTCGCTCACCCGCAACACGGCCACCCTGCTGGCCGACACGAAGATCGACAAGCCGCACGCCTTCGGCGACTGGACGCTGTCGATTCCCCGCATCGAAACCCTGGTCGACAAGAGCGGCGGCTGGTTCATCGCCGCGGCCGCCGCCGACAAGCACAAGCGATGCAGTCTGTTCGACCGGCCCTGGTATCCCACGCAGATCGAGAAGGGATGGTTCGGCATCGAACTCGTCGATGGCGCCGGCGATCGCCACGCGTTGCTCAAGCGCGCCACGGGCAATACGTTGCAACCGGCGATGACCGATGCACACGGCGCGCCGATGGCGTTTCCGATCGTGACGCAAGGCAATTGGCAGGTCGCATGCCTGCCCTCCACGCGCAACGGCCAGCCGGGTGAAGCATTCCTGGCGGTCGATCCGTCGGGGACGCGGTACTGGTTCGACCACCTTGTCTACGACACAGCCGACACGATCACCGAAAACGACATGGGCACGATCATTCGCCAGCGGCGCGCGCTGGCGACGATGTTCGTCTCGCGCATCGTCGATCGCTTCGGCAACACGATCGTCTTCGATTACGGCGGCGACGACACGCTCGATGCGATCGCAGCCGACGATGGGCGCGAGGTCGCGATCGCCTGGCGCAGCGATGCGCGCCTGGTCGACCGCATCATCGTGCAACCGCGCGCCGCGCAACCACGCATCTGGCGCTACGAATACCGCAATGTCACCGCGGACAGCGGCGAGCTCGCCGCCGTGGTGATGCCCGATGCGTCGCGTTGGGGGTTCGCGCTGCGTGGCCTGGGTTCGGGCGGGGTGCCGAGCAATGCACGCACCAAGTGCGGCACGCGCACGTTGGGCAATACGGGTGCGCCGTCCGTCTCGCGCGTGACGAGCCCCGCGGGCCTGACCGGGACGTTCGAGATCGCGCCGACGTGGCATGCCCGCAGCTACGTGCCGAGCGCGTGCGCGCAACCGCCGAACAGCGATCCCTTCGAGGACAATCCGCCTCTGTTCGGCACCGGCACGCTCGTACGCAAGACCTTCGAAGGGCCGGGCGTGCCGCCGCAATCGTGGTCGTACGCGTTCGCACCGGCGGTGGGAAGCACGACCTCGGATGCCTGCGCGAAGGACGCCACCTGCGCCGACACCAAATGGGTCGACGTCCTTGGGCCCGATGGCAATCGCGCCCGCTACACGTACGCCAATCGCTGGGGGCCGACGGAAGGCAAGTTGCTGCGGCTCGAGCGATTCCAGGGCAATCCGGGCGTCGCCCTGCGAACGGAAAGTCATGCGTACGCCGCGCATGATCGCGGGCCATGGCCGGCGTCGCTCGGCCATGGCTTCGAGGATGCGCGCAGCAATGCGTCGAAATCGACGACGTGGACGCCGCAGGTCGAACGCACCATCGTGCAGCAGGGGCGGACGTTCCGATGGCGCGCGTCGTCCTTCGATGCGTATTCCAATCCGCTGACCGTCACGCGCTCGAGCGACGTCGGCCCCGGATATTCGCGTACGGACACGACGGCGTACCACAACGACACGCGGCTCTGGGTCCTCGGGCAGGTGGCGTCGTCGACCAATACGGACGCGACGCCGCATCTTGTGGAATCCAGCGCGGTGTTCGATCACGCGACGGCGTTGCCGACGCAGGTTTTTGCGTTCGGCCAGTTGCAACGCACGCTGGCGTACGACGCACGCGGCCACCTTTCCGCGGTGTCCGACGGGCGCGATACGCCGGCGTACGACACGACGGTGGCATTGACGGATTTCAGGCGGGGCATCCCGCAAACGATCCGCTATCCCGACGGCACCTCCAGGTCGGCCCATGTCGATGACTTCGGCCAGATCGAATGGGTGCAGGACGAAGCCGGCCACCGCACGTGCCATCGCTTCGACGCGATGGGACGGCTGGCGGGCGTGTTCCATCCCAATGATGCGCCAGCAGCGTGCGACCTCGCCGAATCGCAATGGAATGCCGCGCGCCGCACCTTCGAGCAGGCCGCGGTCGCGCAATTGGGCCTGGCACCCGGGCATTGGGTGGAAACGCAACGCACCGGCGCCGGCGTGGAGAAGACGTACTTCGACGCGCTGTGGAGGCCCGTCGTCACCGAGCGTTACGATGACACCAATGCGGTCACGCGCGATGCGACGCTCAGCCAGCGCGTCACGCGTTACGCGCCGCTGGGTGGGGTCGCGTTCGAGTCATATCCACTGAAGGGCGTGGCGGACTACGCGAGCGTCGTCCACGGCACGCGCACGACATACGACGCGCTCGGCCGGCCCACGGAGGTCCGGCAGGATTCCGAGCTCGGCGTGCTGGCTACGCACTACGCATATCTCGACGGATTCCAGTCGAGGGTCACGCCGCCACGCGGCGTCGCCACCACGACGCAATACCAGGCCTTCGATCAACCGGCCACCGATCGGCCCGTGTACCAGGCCCTTCCGGAAGGCGTACACACCGATATTCCGCGCGATGTCTTCGGCAAGCCGCGCGCGATCACGCGACGCACCCTCGACCGCTCGCTCCAGCAAACCCGCCTGTATCGCTACGACGCCGCGCAACGTCAGTGCGCGACATACGAGCCGGAAACCGGGACGACGATGCAAGGCTACGACGCGGCGGGGAACGTCGCGTGGTCCGCCTCCGGCCTGCCATGGGGCATCGTGTGCGATGCCGACGGAGCGAGTACGCCCGTCGCCGCGCGCAAGTCCACGCGCACCTACGACCAGCGCAATCGCTTGATCGCACTGGAGTTCGCCGACGACATCGGCGAACAGGTTTGGACGTACACGCCCGACGGCCTGCCGAAAAGCGCGTGGACCTGGAACGGCCCCGGCCGCACCGAGGGCGTGTACAACGCATGGCGCTACAACGGCCGACGCATGCTGGACGGCAGCGGGGAAATGCAGCACCACCCCGGCCGTTACACGTGGACGCTGGGATATGGCTACGACCGCAACGGCGCGGTGACGGCCCGGCATCTGCCGGATACATCGAGCGTGTTGTTCCAGGTCGACGCGCTGGGCAGCACGACGGGCATCTCCGGCACCTCCGGCACGTACGTCTCCAACGCGAGCCGCCATCCGAATGGCGCGTTGCAAGGATTCACCTACGGCAACGGTATCGCGCACGAAGGCGCGCTCAACGCACGTGGATTACCAGACCGCAGTCGCGATGCGCACGGCGGAATCGCCGTGTTCGACGACAGCTACGCGTACGACGGCAACGGCAACCTCGCGGCCATCAGCGATGGCCTGCCGGGCGGGCACGGCGATCGGACGATGACGTACGACGCGCTCGATCGCCTGGCATCTGTGTCGTCCCCGTCGTTTAACGGGACGATCGGCTACGCCTACGATGTCCTCGACAACCTGCGCACGTTGACGGCCCCCGCGCGTGCCGCGACCGGCACGATGCCGGCGGTGGCCGAACGCAAATTGCGCTATTGCTACCTGTCGAACACGAACGCCCTGCAATTGCTCAAGTCCGAATCGACGGACTGCACCGACGGCACCGCGGTCAGTGGCTTCCATTTCGACGTGCAGGGCAACCTCGCCAATCGCGACGGCCACGCCTACGACTTCAGCCAGGACAACCGCCTGCGCGCCGTGCGTGACAAGGAAACCTACCGCTACGACGCGCACGGCCGTCGCGTGCAGCAGGCCAGCCCAACGCGCGGGACGATTCTCTCGTTCTACGACCGCGAAGGCCGCCTGGCTTTCCAGAAGGACGAGCGCACCGGCAAGAACCTCGCCTACGTATCGCTCGACGACCGCCTGGTCATGGTCCGCGAACAACCCACTGCCGGCGGCGCGCCCACGCTGAAATTCCAGCACACCGACGCACTCGGCACGCCCGTCGCCGTGACCGGCCTCGATCGAAAAGTGCTGGAACGCAGCCACTACGAACCTTACGGCGCGCTCATCAACCGCCCCATCGATGACGGCCCCGGCTACACGGGGCACGTCGAAGACGCGCAGACGCAGCTGACTTACATGCAGCAGCGGTATTACGACTCGGAGATCGGGAGGTTCACGAGCATTGATCCGACGGTCGTCGATACCGGCACCGTACCTCAACCAGCCCGTGGGTCGACGCGGGAGGAACGGCGAGACCATGTTCGCCAGAGAACGCACTTGGAGCAGACCAGATGAGTACCGCGGCAAACACAATTGAAGCATTACGAGAGCGCGTTCCTCTCAGTATGAGTGAGATCCTTTGGCAGGATCCGACGTTGGTGCTTCGGGGCGATGGATGGAGCATCGCGATAACGACGCCTTGGCGTCTTGTGCGCGCCGATACGTTGTTGCTAGGTTCCGATCACGCAAGTCAATCCGCACTCGATGCAATTGTCGCCGGCAGGGCGATCGTAGGTTGTGAAGCGCAAAGCACGAGATCGACGATCGACCCGGCATTGTTGTTCGACGGTGGGATCACGCTCGAAATCTTTTCGGTCACATATCTGGAGCCATGGATCGTGGTGACTGCAGGTCGAGGGCATTTCGTCGCGTCCCCTTCGGATTGAAGTCATGATCGAGATCGCCATTCGCGCATTCGTCGGGACGTTGAACGCTGGATGGTCGTCGGTGCGAAAACTTGAAGACGAGTCGAAACATCACAACACGGTTTCTGATTGGGCACAGGCCTCCTGGGAAGTGCTCGTCGAGTCGTCCCTGCAACAGGATCGCGTCAAGGTCAGGCTCGTCGTATACGGAGATGGAGCCGACTGCCATGGTGCCAGCAGCCGCTTCTCCTTTCCGGAAGATCGGGAGACTCACGAGGTTCGTTGCACGCCGATCCACGACATGGTGGTCGATCGCGTTACCGGCAATCCCGTTTCGCAAAACGGGGCCAGCTATGCGCTGGATCGGTTCGTGTCCGTGGCCGATGGCTGGTATTTCGAGCGGCCTGCATTCGACCATGCGTTGATAGAACGTGATGGAAAGGAATTCGTCGTGTCGATCGAACAATTGAAGTGGCAACTGGTCGAACTCTGATGTACAGCCTTCCTTCCGAATTCGTCGCCACCCGAATGGCGCATTGCAAGCCGTCGGCAACGGTATCGTCCATTGGCGGCGAGTAGGGCTGAAGCAATGACCGAGAACATGCTGGAATTTCCAATCGACGGGCGCGCGGTCTGCAAGCTGCTCTCGGACTTGGCCGCCCCGAATGACACATGGGTCATGAGGTCGATCGAAACGATGGGTGAGTCACTGCTCCTTGGCGACCTTTGGCGTCGTACCAACGAAGGGGAAGTGGTAATTACCACTCGCGAGCTATGCGGCGCATTGTCCTGTGCGAGCCAAGTCATCGTCCTGGATCTGCGCCTGTCGAAGGATGCGGAATCCGAACTCTATATCGAGGACGGCAAGGTCTTCGAAAACACGCTGCGAGCTGCCAGACAAAGGGTCATAATGAGGAGTAGCGCGGCAAGCACCATCCAAGGGTGTCAGGATGAACTGGAAAGGGAAGGCCCTATGTGGAACCCCCGAAACCGATTCTGGCTGGCCTGCACACTCGCCCTGGGCCTGTCGTTCCTTGCCGCGACTTATCTAGCCCCCATCGCCACGTACGCGATCACGCTCATCGTCGCCGCGGGCCTGGCCTGGGTCGTCGCCGCGCATGCAAAGTTGGCGGGGGGCTTCTACCAACTGTCGCCGGCGCGGGCGTTCGCGATCTTCGCGGGGGTCGGCGGGGCGCTCGTCGTTGCCTGCGGCATCGGCGCATTCGTCGCCATCGCCATGGCGACCGGCCTCAGGGATTGAGGGCCACCGGAGACGAAAAACCCCCGGAAACGCAGCTTCCGGGGGTCGGGATATGGCGCTCCCTACGGGATTCGAACCCGTGTTTTAGCCTTGAGAGGGCCACGTCCTAGGCCTCTAGACGAAGGGAGCAAAAGGGGCGGCGAGGGCGGCTTTCCGTGCCGAAACAAGGCCCTGCGCGAAGGCTTGCTACTATACGGGCCGCCGTGGCCACAGGCAACGGAACGTCCTTCCATCGGCCCTGAATGTCGACCATCACCGTTTCCAACCCCAATGCCATCGCCGTGCATGCGCGCAGCATCGAGCGCGACGCGCATCCGATTTCGCGCAAGGACATCAGTCCGAACGCGTTGCGCGTGCTCTATCGCCTGCGCGAGGGCGGCTTCGGCGCCTACCTCGTGGGCGGCGCAGTGCGCGACCTGCTCGTCGACGGCCACCCCAAGGATTTCGACGTCGCGACCAGCGCCACGCCCGAGCAGGTGAAGGCGCTGTTCCGCAATTGCCGCCTCATCGGCCGTCGCTTCCGCCTGGCGCACGTGGTCTACGGGCGCGAAATCATCGAAGTCGCCACCTTCCGTTCCAACGCCGACGACGGCAGCGGCGACCGCGAGACGCACGAAGGCGGCCGCCTGCTGCGCGACAACGTCTACGGCACGATCGAGGAAGACGCGGTCCGCCGCGACTTCACCGCCAATGCGCTGTACTACGCGATCGAGGATTTCTCGGTGCGCGACTTCGTCGGCGGCTACGAGGACGTGCAGGCGCGTCTGCTGCGCCTGATCGGCGATCCGGAAACGCGCTATCGCGAAGACCCGGTGCGCATGCTCCGCGCGATCCGGCTGGCCGCGAAGTTGAACTTCACCATCGAGCCGGCCACGGCCGCGCCGATCCCCGCGCTGGCACCGCTGTTGCGCGAATCCGCGCCGGCGCGCCTGTTCGAGGAGTCGCTGAAGCTGTTCCTCTCCGGCAATGCGGTCGCGAGTTTCGAAGGCCTCGAACGCCACGGCCTGCTGCCGGTCTTCCTGCCGGAAACCGCGAAGGCGCTCGCATCCAACCGCAGCGGCGCATTGCGTCGCATGGTGCTCGAAGGCCTGCGCAGCACCGATCTGCGCGTGGCCAACGATGAGCCGGTGTCCCCGGCATTCCTGTTCGCAGTGCTCCTGTGGCCCGCGTATTGCCGCGACCTGATGCAGTTGCAGGCCCAGGGCGTGCACGCGGCCGAAGCGCAGCGTCGCGCCGCCGACCGCGTCACCGTGCACCAACTCAACACCATCGCGTTGCCCCGCCGGTTCTCGCTGCCGATGCAGGAAATCTGGCTGCTGCAATCGCGCTTCGCGCAGCGCCAGCGCAAGCGTGTGTTCCGGTTGCTGTCGCATCCGCGCTTCCGCGCCGCGTTCGACTTCCTGCAGCTGCGCCAGTTTGCCTCGCCCGAGCACGCGGAAGACATCGCGTTCTGGATTGAGGCGCAGACGCAGCCGGCCGAAGTCGTCGCGCAGCTCGAAGCGCAGGCGATCGAAGCGGGCGAGGGCGATGCGCCGCGCAAGCGCCGGCGCCGCCGGCGCCGCACCAACGGCGGCGCCCCGGAGTGAGCGAACGCACGCAGGCCTGCATCGGCCTCGGCGCCAACCTCGGCGATGCGGTCGCCGCGGTGCAGGGCGCGCTCCAGGCGCTCGATGCGCTGCCGGACACCAGGCTCCTGCGCGCCTCGCGCCTCTACCGCACGCCGGCGTGGGGCAAGACCGACCAGCCGGCGTTCGTGAACGCGGCGGCCATCGTCGAGACCACCCTCGACGCACGCACTTTGCTCGACCACATGCTGCGCATCGAACGCGACTTCGGCCGCGACCGCGCCGGCGACGGCAGCGACCGCTGGGGTGCGCGCACCCTCGACCTCGACCTGCTGCTGTTCGGCGATGCGGCGATCGACGAACCGGGCCTGCGCGTACCGCACCCGCATCTCCACGAGCGCGCCTTCGCGTTGGTGCCGCTGGTCGAAATCGCCCCCGACCTCGTGATTCCCGGTCATGGCCGCGCGTCGGACCTGGTCGCCGCGATGGTGACCGGCGACATCCACGCGCTGGGCTGACGCGCTAGGCTATCGCCATGTACACCAGCACCGACGCCAAGCCCTGGACCGTGCCCATGCTGGCCGACGCCAAGCGCGACGGCCGCAAGCTCGTCATGCTCACGGCCTACGACGCGGGATTCGCGCGCGTGATGGACGACAACGGCGTCGACCTGGTCCTCGTCGGCGATTCGCTCGGAATGGTGGTGCAGGGCCACGACAGCACGCTGCCCGTGACCGTCGATGACGTCGCGTATCACGTCGCGTGCGTGTCGCGCGGATTGGAGCGTGCGTTGTTGATCGCCGATCTTCCCTTCGGCGCCGATGCCACGCCGGAACGCGCGCTCGACGCATCGCTGGCCCTGCTGCGCGCGGGCGCGGCGATGGTCAAGCTCGAAGGCGCGGGCCACAAGCTCGAGGTGATTCGCTTCCTCGTCGAGCGCGAGATTCCCGTGTGCGCGCACCTCGGGCTCACGCCGCAATCGGTGCTGCGCCTGGGCGGTTACAAGGTGCAGGGCCGCGAAGACGCGGCCGCCAAGAAGATCCTCGCGGATGCGCTCGAAGTCGCCAAAGCGGGCGCCGCGTTGCTGGTGCTGGAATGCGTGCCCTCGCAACTGGCGGCCGCAATCACCCTCGCCAGCCCGATCCCCACCATCGGCATCGGCGCAGGCGCCGCGTGCGATGGCCAGGTGCTCGTGCTGCACGATCTGCTCGGCGCCAACACCGGTCATCGCCGCCCGAAATTCGTGAAGAACTTCCTCGCCGAAGGTGGCTCGATCGCGGGCGCGGTGAAGGCCTACGCGGAGGCCGTGCGCAGCGGCGCGTTCCCCGACGCCGCGCACGCCTACGAATGACCCTCGCCGTCGCCACCACGCTCGACGAGCTGCGGGCGCACGTTGGCGAATGGAAGCGCGCGGGGTTGCGCGTGGGTTTCGTGCCGACGATGGGCAACCTGCACGCGGGCCATCATTCGCTCGTGCAACTCGCGCGCAAACACGCCGATCGCGTGGTCGCCAGCGTGTTCGTGAACCCCACGCAGTTCGGCCCGAACGAAGATTTCGCGCGCTATCCGCGCACGCCCGACGCCGATGCGGCGGGCCTGTCCGCCGCCGGTTGCCACCTGCTGTGGCTGCCCGAGGTGGTGACGATGTACCCCTTCGGCGCGGACAACGCGGTGCGCATCCGCGTGCCGGGCGTCACCGACGTGCTGGAAGGCGCGCATCGCGCCGGGCACTTCGATGGCGTGGCGACGGTGGTCGCGCGCCTGTTCCTGCAGGTGCAGCCCGACATCGCCGTGTTCGGCCGCAAGGATTACCAGCAACTCGCGGTGATCCGTTACCTCGTGCGCGACCTCGCGTTCCCGATCGAGCTGATCGCGGCGGACACCCTGCGCGAATCCGACGGCCTGGCGATGAGCTCGCGCAACCAGTACCTGTCGGCGGAAGAGCGCCCCGTCGCCGCCACGATCCACCGCACCTTGCTGCGCATGCGGCAGGCCACGCTGGGCGGAACGCCGCGTTCCGCCGTCGAGGCGGAGGCGAGGGCGGCACTGGCGCAGGCCGGGTTCGACGTCGACTACGCCGTGGTGCGCACGCCGGAACTCATTGAACCGCAAGACATTCCGGGCCCGCGGGTGGCGCTGGTCGCAGCAAGGCTGGGCCGCACGCGCCTCATCGACAACCTGGAATTCTGAACGACCGCCGGGCCTCCGGCCCCCTTTGTTGCGGCGCGGAAAACCCCTATCTAGACTGCGCACCTTTCCCGGGCCGGTGCCCGGTTTCCCGCGGAGCCGTTCCATGCAGCTCAACCTGCTCAAAGCCAAGATCCACCGCGCCTCGGTCACGCACGCCGAGCTTCACTACGAAGGCTCGTGCGCGATCGACGGGCGCCTGCTCGACATCGCCGGCATCCGCGAGTACGAACAGATCCACATCTACAACGTCAACAACGGCGCGCGCTTCGTGACCTACGCGATCCGCGGCGAGGAAGGCTCGGGCGTGATCTCGGTGAACGGCGCGGCCGCGCACTGCGCTTCGCCCGGCGACCTCGTGATCATCTGCGCCTACGCCACGATGGACGAGGCCGAGGCGGCGAAGTACAAGCCGACCTGCGTGTACGTCGACCGGCAGAACGGCCTGACGCACACCAATCACTCGATGCCGAAGCAGGCTGCGTGATACTGGGGCGCATGGACGCCAGCCCCTTCAAGCAGCACTTCGAGGCCCTGCGCGCGCACGCCGCGCGCCTGGCGGGCACGCCGATCCGCGTTCTCGCGCAAACACCGGCGCGCGCGACCGACCTCGCATTGCGCATCGGCCCGCTCTACGCCAACTTCGCGCGCCAGCGTTACGACGCCGCCGCCATCGACGCGTTGTTCGCGCTCGCCGACACCGCGCAATTCCCCGAACGCGTCCGCGACCAGTTCGACGGCAAGCGTGTCAATCCGACCGAAGACCGCGCCGCGCTGCACACGGCCTTGCGCAGCGCGTTGAGCGATGCGCCGATCGCGGTGGCCGCGCATGAAGAAGCGCAGGCCGCCATCACGCGCATGCGACGCGTGGTCGACGCCTTGCAGGACACGCCCGTCACCGATGTCGTCAGCATCGGCATCGGTGGCTCCGACCTCGGGCCGCGGCTGGTCGTCGATGCGCTGTCGCCGCCACGCCCGGGCCGCTTCCGCGTGCATTTCATCTCGAACGTCGACGGTGCCGCCGCACAGCGCGTGCTCGCGGGGCTCGACCCGAAGCGCACCGCCGCCATCGTCGTGTCGAAGACCTTCGGCACGCAGGAAACGCTGCTCAACGGCGGCATCGTGCGCGAATGGCTCGGCGACGACAGCCGGCTGCTCGCCGTCACCGCCAACGTCGCACGCGCGGCGGAGTGGGGCATCCCCGAAGCGCGCATCCTGCCGATGTGGGATTGGGTCGGCGGCCGGTATTCGTTGTGGTCGGCGGTCGGCTTGCCGATCGCGCTCGCGCTCGGCATGCCTGCGTTCGAAGCCTTGCTCGCCGGCGCGGGCGAAATGGACGCACATGTATTGCAGGCCGCGCCGCGCGAAAACCTCGTCTACTGGCATGCGCTGACCGCGATCTGGAATCGCAACGCGCTCGGCTATTCGACGCAAGGGGTCTTCGCCTACGACGATCGGTTGAAGTTGCTGCCCGCGCATTTGCAGCAAGTGGTGATGGAAAGCCTCGGCAAGTCCGTGCGACTGGATGGTTCGCCCGTCGCCGAGGACACCGTGCCCGTGTGGTGGGGCGGCGCGGGCACCGACGTGCAGCACAGCTTCTTCCAGGCGCTGCACCAGGGCACGGATGTCATTCCCGGCGATTTCGTCGGCACGATCCAGGCCGACCATCCGAACCGCGAAAGCCACCGCGCGTTGTTCGCCAATCTGCTCGCGCAGACCGAAGCCTTCGCCAACGGCCAGGACAACGACGACCCGCACCGCCGCTACGCCGGCAACCGCCCGAGCACGATGGTGTTGCTCGATGCGCTGACGCCGCGCTCGCTCGGTGCGCTGATCGCGCTGTACGAGCACAGCGTGTACCTGCAGTCGGTCGCGTGGGGCATCAATGCGTTCGACCAGTTCGGCGTCGAACTGGGCAAGCAGGTCGCCAATTCCCTGCTACCCGCGATGCGCGGGCAGAAAGCCGAAGTCGCCGACCCCGTGACACGCGCGCTGCTGGACGAGATCCTGCGCGAACGCTGACTTCAGCGCGAAGCGTGACGCGCGATCGCCCACGCCACATGCTCGCGCACGACGGGATCCTCCACATCCCGTCGTGACTCCAACGCCCGCAACACCTCCGGCGTCGTCGGCGCATTTCCCAACGCCACCGCGATATTGCGCAACCATCGCGCATATCCGCTGCGCCGGATGGCAGACCCTTCCGTCCGCCGGAGGAAATCGTCCTCCGACCACGCGAACAACTCCGGCAACGTCGCCGTATCGAGATTGTTGCGTGCGCGGAAATCGGGTTCGTCGGTGCGCTTGGCGAACTTGTTCCACGGACAGATCAGCTGGCAGTCGTCGCACCCGAAGATGCGGTTGCCCATCAGCGGGCGCAGTTCCGGATCGATGCTGCCCTCATGCTCGATCGTCAGGTAGGAAATGCAGCGCCGCGCATCGAGCCGGTTGGGCGCCACGATCGCCTGCGTCGGACACACGTCGATGCAACGCCGGCAGGAACCGCAGTGCGCGCTCGCGGGCGGATCGATCGGCAACGGAATGTCGACGAACACCTCGCCGAGGAAGAACCACGAGCCCGCGTCGCGATCGATCAGGCACGTGTTCTTGCCGATCCAGCCCAGCCCCGCATTGCGCGCCAGCGCGCGTTCCAGCACCGGCGCCGAATCCACGAACACGCGATGCCCGAACGGCCCGACGAGCGCCGCGATCCGATCGGCCAGCGTCTGCAAGCGGTTGCGCATGAGCTTGTGGTAGTCGCGGCCCAGCGCGTAACGCGCGACGTAGGCGCGTTCGCCGTCGGCCAGGGTGCGCCACGCGAATTCATCGTCCTGCGCGTAATCCAGGCCCACCGAGATCACGCGCACGGTGCCGGGGACCAGTTCCCCCGGCCGCGATCGCTTGTCGCCGTGCCGCGCCATCCAGTCCATCGACCCGTAGAGCCCCTGCGCCAGCCAGTCGCGCAAGTGGCCCTCGTCCTGGTCCAGGTCCACGCCGGCGATGCCCACGCGCTGGAACCCGAGGTCGCGGGCGAGCGCACGGATCTGCCCGGCGAGGACGCTGCCCTCTGGTGCAGGTTGCGACGGCATTGGCGAAAGGGGGACCACGTGCCAAGTATAGAATCCACCGATGCTTGCGACCCTGGCGCTGTACGACACGAAGGCCGCGCGCGCGCTGGATGCGCGCGCCACCACCGAATTGGGCGGAGACGCGTTCGAGCTGATGCGCCGCGCCGGCCGCGCGGCGTGGCATTGCGCGCTGCGCCACTGGCCGCAGGCGCAACGCATCGTCGTGGTGTGCGGCCCCGGCAACAATGGCGGGGACGGCTACGTGCTCGCCCGCCTGGCGCTGGAAGCCGGGCGCAACGTGCGCGTCGTGCGCCTGGCCGAGCATTCCTCGTCTACGCCCGCCGCGCAGCGCGCGTGCGACGAGTTCCGCCAGCGCAACGGCCGCATCGAAACCTTCATCGATGCGTTGCCACCCGCCGACCTCATCGTCGATGCGCTGTTCGGCATCGGCTTGTCGCGAGCGCCGGAAGGCAATGCCAAGGCGTTGATCGATGCGGTCAACGTGCACGCGGCACCACGGTTGTCGCTCGACGTGCCGAGCGGCATCGACGCAGACACCGGCGCGGTGCCCGGCGCGGCGGTGGTCGCGACGCGCACGCTCGAGTTCATCGTGCCCAAGCCAGGGTTGCACACCGGCACTGCGATGACGCTGCGCGGCCGGCTGGAACTCGCCGAATTGCAGGTCGCATCGACGATCTTCGAAGGCATCGAACCGCATTCGGCCCTGCTGTTGCCCGATGCGTTGAAGGGCGTGTTGCGTCCGCGCCGTCGCGACGCGCACAAAGGCGATTCGGGCCGCGTGCTGTGCCTCGGCGGCGACCACGGCAGCGGCGGCGCGATCGTGTTGTGTGCAGAGGCCGCGTTGCGCGCGGGCGCCGGGCTCGTCGATGTCGCCACGCGCGAAGAACATATCGGTGCATTGCTTTCGCGCCGGCCCGAGGCGATGGCGCGCGCGGTGGAGCGTAGCGAAGACCTCGCGGTGCAACTCGAGCGCGCGGATGTCGTCGCCGCCGGACCCGGCCTGGGGCAGGGCGTGTGGGGGCGCGTGCTGTTCGGCGCTGCGCTGGGTTCGGGCAAGGCGCTCGTGCTCGATGCCGATGCGTTGAACCTGCTCGCCACGCGCGAAAACGTCTCGCTTCCCGCGGGCACCATTCTCACGCCGCATCCGGGCGAGGCGGCGCGCTTGCTCGGCATGTCGACGCAGGACATCCAGCGCGATCGCCACGGCGCCGCGTTCGCCATCGCCGAGAAATTCGGCGCGGTCGTCGTGTTGAAAGGCGCGGGCACCGTCGTCGCCGAAACCGGACGCCGCGCGGGCGTGATCGGCGCGGGCAATCCCGGCATGGCCGTCGGCGGCATGGGCGATCTGCTCACCGGTGTCATCGCAGCGTTGCGTGCGCAGGGCATGCCGGCGTTCGACGCGGCGTGCGTCGGTGCGTTGCTGCATGCGAGCGCAGGCGATGACGCCGCGCGCGATGGCGGCGAGCGCGGATTGATGCCGTCGGATCTGTTGCCGCGTTTGCGTCGCCTCGCCAATCCGGATGCGCTGCGCTGACATGCGCGCGCATCTGCCCGATCCCGACGCCACCGATCGCATCGCCGCGGTGTTCGCGCGCTCGCGCCCGGCGCGCGCGGTGGTGCATTTGCGCGGCGATCTCGGCGCAGGCAAATCGACGTTCGCGCGTGCGTTGTTGCGCGCACTCGGCGTGCAAGGCGCGATCCGCAGTCCGACGTACACGCTCGTCGAGCGCTACCCGCTCGACGGCGGCGGCGATGCGTTGCATCTGGACCTGTATCGCATCGGCGATCCGGGCGAGCTCGAGTTCCTCGGCCTCGATGCGGGCGAGGGCACGCTGTGGCTGGTCGAATGGCCCGAGCGCGGCGGCCGTGCGCTGCCTCCGGCGGACCTCGACGTCCAGCTCGCGCTGGAAGGCGACGGGCGGTCCCTGGACGCCGTCGCGGGGTCGCCGGTGGGCGACGAGTGGTTGGGCCGTTTGGCCGGTCACCCGGACTTGCATGCGTTTGTTCCCCCTCCCTGAGAGGAACCATCGGCAGGTCCCGGATTGATAAGGAAAAAGTGGTTGCAAAACCTACCGGCCGGTGCTTAACTCCGCGGCATGCGGATCAAAGGGGCCACCGTGCAGCAATGGGCTCTCGGCGCAGCGCTCGTCTTCGCGCTGTGCTGGAACATCGCGCGCGCCGGTGAAATCAAGGACCTGACCCTCCGCGAGGGCGCCACCGGCACCCGCGCCGAACTCCTCCTCGACGGTCCCGCCAGCTACTCGACCATTTCCCTCGCCGGCCCCGACCGCCTGGTCGTGGACCTGCCGTCCTCGAAACTCCGCCATTTCGCGATGCCCACCGGCGCCGGCGTGGTGAAATCCGTCCGCAGCGGCCAGCCGGTACCGGGCACCGTGCGCATCGTGTTCGACCTCGCCGCGCCGGTCGTCGGCCTGCAGCCGCGCATGGAGACCACCGACGGCGTGACGCGCCTGGTGCTCGAATGGCCGGGCGATGGCAAGGCGCCGTCGACCGCCGTCGTTCCCGTGCAGCCCACGCTCGACCCGATCGGCGCGTTCGCGACCAAGCCCGAGCCGACGCCGCAGGAAACCGCAGCGCGATCCGCGGAAGCGACGTCGCGCCTGGTCGCCACGCTTCCGAATCCGCCGCCGGGCGCCGGGCCCGCCGTCACGCAGCCGCCTGCGTCGTCGACGAAGGCCCCCGCGACGCCTGTCATCGTTCCCGCGCCCATCGCTTCGGCCACGCCGCCGCCCGGCGCGACCAAGTCGATGCAGCAGTTGCGCAACGCGGGCATGCGCCCGCTCGTGATCGCCATCGACGCCGGCCACGGCGGCCAGGATCCCGGCGCGCGCGGCGGCAAGGGCACGCGCGAAAAAGACGTGACGCTCGCCATCGCCCGCGAACTCGCGCGCCAGATCAACGCGACGCCCGGCCTGAAGGCCTACCTCACCCGCGACACCGACGTGTTCATCCCGCTCGCGCAGCGCTACCAGAAGGCGCGCGCGGCAAAGGCGGACATGTTCGTGTCGATCCACGCCGATGCGTTCAACAACCCCGACGCCAACGGCTCGTCGGTGTTCGTGCTCTCGCAGCGCGGCGCCTCGTCGCAGGCCGCGCGCTGGCTGGCGAACCAGGAAAACGCGGCCGACCTGGTCGGCGGCGTTCGCCTGCAGGACAAGGACAACACGCTGGCCTCGGTGCTGCTGGATCTGTCGCAGAGCGCGACGATGAAGGCGTCCGAAGACATCGCCGGCCACGTGCTGAGCGGCCTGAAGAAACTGGGCAAGACGCACAAGGCGAGCGTGGAGCGCGCGAACTTCGTCGTGCTGCGTTCGCCCGACGTCCCCTCGATGCTGGTCGAGACCGCGTTCATCACCAACCCGGAAGAAGAACGCCGCCTCAACGACCCCGCGCACCAGCGGGACCTCGCGCGCGCCATCCTCGACGGGGTCAACATGTACTTCACCCGCCAGCCGCCGCCGGGCACGCTGTACGCCGCACGCGCGCAGGCGATGGAGAACCCCACGGCGTCGGCCGCGGGCAGCCGCTAAGACGGGGCATCCAGCCGGTATCATTCCGGCGTGCCCATCCGCCAACTCCCCGACACCCTCATCAACCAGATCGCCGCTGGCGAAGTGGTCGAGCGGCCCGCGTCCGTCGTCAAGGAATTGGTCGAAAACGCGCTCGACGCCGGCGCACGCCGCGTGGAGATCGACCTCGAAGAAGGCGGCATCCGCCTGATCCGCGTGCGCGACGACGGCGGCGGCATCGCGCCCGAAGAACTTCCGCTCGCGGTGTCGCGCCACGCCACCAGCAAGATCGCGTCGCTCGACGACCTCGAGGCCGTCGCCACGCTCGGCTTCCGCGGCGAAGCGTTGCCGTCGATCGCCTCCGTCAGCCGCTTCACGCTGGCCTCCCGACGCACCGACGCCGAACACGGCGCCGCGTTGCAGGTCGACGGCGGTCGCGTCGGCGAAATCGCACCGAAGGCGCATCCGCACGGCACCACCGTCGAGGTGCGCGACCTGTTCTACAACGTGCCTGCGCGCCGCAAGTTCCTGCGCGCCGAGCGCACCGAGCTCGGGCACATCGAGGAATGGCTGCGTTCGCTCGCGCTCGCACGCCCCGATGTCGAACTGCGCGTCTCGCACAACGGCCGCCCCGCGCGGCGTTATCGCGGCGACGGCATGCTCGCCTCCACCGATCGCCTGTTCGAAACGCTGGGCGAAGAATTCGCGAAGCACGCATTGCGCGTCGAGCACGCCGGCGCCGGCTTGCGCCTGCACGGCTGGATCGCGCAACCGGTCTACAACCGCGCCAGCGCCGATCAACAATACCTGTACGTCAACGGCCGCAGCGTGCGCGACCGCAGCGTCGCGCATGCGGTGAAGCAGGCCTACGCCGACGTGCTCTTCCACGGCCGCCAGCCGGCGTACGTGCTGTTCCTCGAACTCGACCCGCGCACCGTCGACGTCAACGTCCATCCGGCCAAGCACGAAGTGCGCTTCCGCGAATCGCGCCTGGTACACGACTTCGTCTATCGCACGCTGCATGCGGCGTTGGCGGAAACGCGGGCGGGATTGTCCGCTGAAGGCGCTGTGCCCGTTGTTGCCGAACAACCCGCGCGCACCTGGGTCGGCCCGTCATGGACCGGCGCGGATCAGTCGGGCTTGTCGCTGCGGGTCGGCGAAGCGCGCGCCGCCTACGCCGCGCTGTACGCCGGCAACGACAGCGATGTCGCACTGGCCGAACCGCCGCGCCCGATGCCGATGCCCGACGCAAGCGACGACGCCGCGCCGCCGCTCGGCTTCGCCATCGCGCAGCTCCACGGCATCTACATCCTCGCCGAGAACGCCGACGGCCTGGTGGTCGTCGACATGCACGCCGCGCACGAGCGCATCGGCTACGAACAATTGAAGCATGCGCACGACGGCGAGGGCCTGCGCACGCAACCGCTGCTGGTGCCGATGAACGTCGCGGTGTCCGAGCGCGAAGCCGACGTCGCCGAACGCGAAGCGGCCACGCTCGCCACGCTGGGGTTCGAGCTCACGCGCAGCGGCCCCGGTTCCCTGCTGCTGCGCAGCGTGCCCGCGTTGCTCGCCGACGGCGATGTCGAAGCGCTGTTGCGCGACGTGCTCGCCGACCTGCGCGAACACGGCGAGTCGCGCCGCGTCGCCGCCGCACGCGACGAATTGCTGGGCACGATGGCCTGCCACGGCGCGGTGCGCGCCAACCGCCGCCTCACCATCGCCGAAATGAACGCGCTGCTACGGCAGATGGAAGCGACCGAACGGTCCGGCCAGTGCAATCACGGCCGGCCCACGTGGACGCGCTTCGGCCTGGGCGATATCGACAAATGGTTCCTGCGAGGGCGTTGAAGATGAAGGGGAAGGGGACGACGGCGGCATTGCTCGCCTGCGCGCTGATGCTCGGCGCGTGCGACAAGGGCGAGGACGAGGCGGCGGCGCGCGCCGCGGCGGAAGCACGCGCGCGTGCATTCGCTGCATCGGAAAAACCGTGGCGCGATGAACGCGTCGCCGAACTCACGGCGCCGGAAGGCTGGACGTCGGTCGTCGGCCTGCACTGGATCGAACGCGGGTCGCACTACGCCGGTACCGCGGGCAGCAACGGCATCCGCATGGCGAAGGGGCCCGAACACTTCGGCATGCTGGACCTTGGCGCCGATGGCCACGTGCGCTTCGTGCCGGACAAGGGCACGGCGTTCACGCTCGACGGCGCGCCGCTCACCGGCGCGGTCGTCCTCAAGAGCGATGCGGACGAAGGCGGCCCGAACAAGATCGGCTTCGACGACGGCAAGGGCGTGGCGACCATCATCAAGCGCGGCGATCGTTTCGCGCTGCGCGTCAAGCACGGCGACGCCGAGGCGCGCGCGCACTTCGCAGGCATCCAGTACTGGCCCGGCGGCCCGGAATGGAAAGTCACCGGGCGCTTCGTGCCGCACCCGGCCGGCACGACGTTGCCGATCGTCAACATCGTCAACATGGTCGAACAAGTCGCCAACCCCGGCGCCGTGGAATTCACGCACGCGGGCAAGACGCATCGCCTCGAATTGCTCGACCAGGGCGAGCCGACGCTGTTCCTCGTCTTCGCCGATCGCACCAGCGGCCACGGCAGTTATCCCGCCGGCCGTTACCTCGACCTCGCGCGCCCGGCCGCGAACCAGCAGATCACCATCGACTTCAACCGTGCGGAAAATCCGCCGTGCGCGTTCACCGCATTCGCCACCTGTCCGCTGCCGCCCGTCGCCAACCGCCTCGACCTCGCGGTCGAAGCCGGCGAGCGCGTGTACGCCAAACACTGATCGAAGGATCTCCATGCGTCGCATCACGTTGCTCGCGTCGGTACTCGCCCTGATCGCCGCCGTTCCGTCCCTCGCGGCCGATTCGGCGGAACCGGCGAAGTCCGCCGCACCCGTGCCGTTGCTGTGGAAGGTCTCCGACAAGGACAACAGCGTTTACCTGCTCGGCTCCTTCCACATGCTGCGCGAGAGCGACTACCCGTTGTCGAAGGATGTCGACGACGCGCTCGCAGATGCGGAGGAAGTGATCTTCGAAATGTCGCCGGAGGAAATGACCTCCCCCGACATTGGCCGCAAGATGGTGCAGGCCGGCCAGCGGACCGATGGCACGTCGCTCGACAGCGACCTGACGCCCGCCTTGCGTGCGCGCCTCGACGCATGGCTGAGGACCAGTGGCTTGCGCAAGACGCAGTTCGACACGATGAAGCCTTGGTTCGCGAGCCTGTTCATCACGATCATGGAAGCGCGCAAGGCGGGCTTCAATTCGGAGATCGGCCTGGACAATCACCTTGGCAAGGCGGCCACGCAGCAGGGCAAGCGCACCGGCGGGCTGGAAAGCGGCATGCAGCAGATCGCGTTCTTCGAGTCGATGACGTCGCACGAGCAACTGCAGATGCTCGCCGAATCGCTTGACGAGGACGACAACGGCAGCGCCGCGATCGAACGCATGCATGCACAGTGGCGCGCCGGCGATGTCGATGCGTTGTGGAAGACGCTCGGCGTCGAATTCCGCGACGAATACCCGGCGCTGTACAAGCGCATCAACAAGGACCGCAACGATGCCTGGGTTCCGAAGCTCGTGCAGCGCCTGGAGAAGAAAGGCAGCACCGACGACACGCTCGCCGTCGTCGGCAGCCTGCACCTGCTGGGCAAGGACGGGGTGGTCGCCCAGTTGAAGCAGCGCGGTTACACCGTCGAGCGCGTGTGCTCGGCGTGCGCGAAACGCTGACGCACATGGCGACGCTGACGCCGATGCTGCAGGTGCCCGACATCCGCACGACGATCGCGTGGTACGTCGCCGTCGGATTCACCCTGCTGGAATCGGCGGAAGAAGACGACGTGCTGACTTGGGCGCTGCTCGGGTATGGCGACGGCCGCGTGATGCTCAACTGCGGTGGCCAGTCCAGCGATGCGCCACGCCGCGATGCGGACCTGTACCTGCAGGTCGAAGGCGTCGACGCATTGTTCGATGCGCTGCCGAAAGGCGTGGTCGTCTTCGAAGGCCCGCACGACACCTTTTACGGCATGCGCGAATTCATCGTGCGCGACAACAACGGTTTCTGGCTGACGTTCGGCGAACCGCTCAGGCGGCACTGAGCAAGACTCAGGGCGCGATCATCACGATGCAATCCACCGGGCAGGCGGGCACGCACAGCTCGCAGCCGGTGCACAGCGGTTCGATGACGGTGTGCATGTGTTTGCTGCCGCCTGCGATCGCATCGACGGGGCAGGCCTGGATGCACTTGGTACAGCCGATGCAGTCGGGTTCGACGATGTAGGCCAGCATCGGCGGCTTGTGCGCGCCGCGCGTGCGGTCGAACGGCACGGGCGCGACACCCAGGACTCTCGCCAGTGCGCGCGCACCGGCATCGCCGCCGGGCGGGCATCGTTCGACGCCGGCTTCGCGGCGCGCCATCGCTTCGGCATACGGCCGGCAACCGGCGAAACCGCATTGGCCGCACTGCGTTTGCGGCAACACGCGGTCGAGGCGTTCGACGAGATCGATGTCGCTCACGACCACGCAGCCGTTATTTGACGGGCGAACCCGCGGGTGCGTCGGGGGCGTCGAGCAGGTGCAGCGAACCGCCGTCGGCGCCGGCCGACAGGATCATGCCTTCGCTGATGCCGAAGCGCATCTTGCGCGGTGCGAGATTGGCGATGAACACGACGTTGCGGCCGACGAGCGCCCCCGGTTCCCCGTACGACGCACGGATGCCGGAGAAGATCTGGCGCTTGCCGAGTTCGCCGGCGTCGAGTTCGAAGCGCAGCAGCTTGTCGGAGCCTTCGACGAAGTCGCACGCGAGCACCTTCGCCACGCGCAAGTCGAGCTTGCCGAAATCGTCGATGCCGATGTGCGCGGCGTCGGAGGCTGCGGGCTTCGGCGCTTCGGGCTTGGCGGCTGCGGCCTTCGCGGCGACAGGCTGCGCGGCGACGGGCGCCATGGTGTCCTTGCTGGCTTCGGTCATCTGGTCGATCTGCTTGGGGTCGATGCGGGTGAACAACGGGACGTAGGCGTCGATGCGGTGCGCGAGCAACGGCTGCGCAAGGTCCTGCCAACCCACCACAGGTGCGCGCAGGAAACCTTCCGCGCGTTGCGACAACAACGGCAGCACCGGCTTCAACATCGCGGCGAGGACGCGGAACAGGTTCAGGCCCTGCGTGCACACGGCCTGCAGTTGGGCATCGGCGCCTTCCTGCTTGGCGAGCACCCACGGTTTGGTGTCGTCGATGAAGCGGTTCGCTTCGTCGGCGAGCGCCATCACGTGGCGCAGCACGGCGGCGGGCTGGTTCGCTTCATACGCGGCGGCGACCTGCGGGATCGCGTCGACGAACCGCGCGTACATCGCCGCATCCGGCAAGGCATCGGCGAGCTGGCCGCCGAAGCGCTTTTCGATGAAACCCGCGCAGCGGCTGGCGAGGTTGACGAACTTGCCCACCAGGTCGCTGTTCACGCGGGCGACGAAGTCGTGCAGGTTCAGGTCGAGATCGTCGACGCCGCCGCCGGATTTCGCGGCGAAGTAGTAGCGCAGCGCCTCGGGGTCGATGCCCGCGTCGAGGTACGTGCGCGCCATGACGAACGTGCCACGCGATTTCGACATCTTTGCGCCGTCGACGGTCAGGTAACCGTTGACGTGGAGCTTCGTCGGCGCGCGGAAGCCCGCGCCGTGCAACACCGCCGGCCAGAACAGGCCGTGGAAGTTCACGATGTCCTTGCCGATGAAGTGATGCAGTTCGGCCTCGCTGTCATGCGCGAGGTACTGCATGAAGTTGGCACCGTCGCGTTCGCACAGCACCTGCAGCGCCGAGAGATAACCGATCGGCGCATCGAGCCACACGTAGAAATACTTGCCCGGGTGGCCGGGAATCTGGAACCCGAAGTAGGGCGCGTCGCGCGAGATGTCCCACGCGCGCAGGCCGCCTTCGGCATCCAGCCATTCCGACAGCTTGGCCTTGACGCCGGGGATCGCGACATCGCCTGCGAGCCAGCCGCGCAGGAAGTCGCTGAAGTGCCCGACGTCGAAGAAGAAATGCTCCGAATCGCGCAGCTCCGGCGTGGCGCCGCTGAGCACCGAGCGCGGCTCCTTCAGGTCCGTCGGCGCGTAGGTCGCGCCGCAGTTCTCGCAGTTGTCGCCGTACTGGTCGGGCGTGCCGCAATTGGGGCAGATGCCCTTGATGTAGCGGTCGGGCAGGAACATGCCCTTCGCCGGATCGTAGAACTGCGCCACGCTGCGGCGTGCGATGTGCCCGCGCGCGTCGAGCGCCGCGTAGATCGCTTCGGTCAGCTGGCGATTGGCCGGCGAGTTGGTCGAATCGTAATGGTCGAACGCAACGTGGAAGTCCGCGAAGTCGCGTTCGTGCTGCGCCTGGATCGCGGCGATGAAGGCTTCGGGCGTTGTGCCGGCCTTTTCCGCCGCGAGCATGATCGGCGTGCCGTGCGTGTCGTCGGCGCACACGAAGCGCACCGCGTCGCCCGACATGCGCCGCGCGCGCACCCAGATGTCGCCCTGGACGTAGCCCACCAGGTGCCCGAGGTGCAGGGGCCCGTTGGCATAGGGCAGGGCGCAGGAAACGGCGACGTTGCGAGGCATGGCGCGTGGTTCGAACGGGGCCGGCGATTATGGCACGGACACGAAAAAGCCCGGCTCGCGCCGGGCTTTCCGAAGGCGATCGTGCGCGTGCGCGACGATCAGTCGACCTTTTCCCACTTGCCGGTGCGGCAGAACACCAGCTTGCAACCGGTGACTTCCAGGTGCTTGCCGTCGGCCGTGGCCTTGACGCTCTTGACCTTGAAGTTGTCGCCCGTCGAAGGCTTGAAGCCCTTGCCGCCGACCCACGCGCCGTTTTCCTGCTTCACGTCCCAGAACACCAGCATGCCGGCGACGGGCTTGCCCTTCTTGTCGCCCGAGCATTCGTCGCACGTGGCGTTGGGCTTGTTGAGCGATTCGACGACCTTGGCCGCGATGCCGCCGTTCTTGGTGCGATAGACCTCGGTGATCGACATCGCCTTGCCGGTTTCGTCGTCGAAGGTCTTCCACTTGCCGATGACCGGATCCGGCGTCTGGGCCGAGGTCGCGAATACGGCCGCGAGCAGCGGCATCGCCAGCACGGAGGCGAAGAACTTGGTGCGCATGGTCCCCTCCCAGGGATCGTTGGAATGGCCCGCGGTTGAAAGCGCCGGGTTGGCGGCTTTATACCGCATCCGGATGCGTACGGAAGCCGGGCCCGCGCGACGGTTCAGCCTACAATGCGCTGCTTCCCCCGCATCGAATCCCATGACGCCGCTCGAATCCCGCATCGCCGCCCTTCGCGACCCCGCCGCGGGCCTGACGCTGGCCGATACCGGCGCCCGCATCCGCGCCGCCGTGAGCGAGGGCAACGCCGCCGTCGCCGTCACGCTCGGTTATCCCGCAGCCAGCTGGCACGAGGCGCTGCGCGCGCAGGTCGCCGAGGTCGTCGCATCGGAAGGCCTGAAGCTCGCGAGCCTCGAGGTGCAGACGCGCATCGACGCGCACGCGCCGCAAGGCCAACTCGCGCCGCTGCCGCGCATCCGCAACGTCATCGCGGTGGGTTCGGGCAAGGGGGGCGTGGGCAAGTCGACGACCGCGGTGAACCTCGCGATGGCGCTCGCCGGCGAAGGCGCGCGCGTCGGCGTGCTCGATGCCGACGTCTACGGCCCCAGCATTCCCACGATGCTCGGCCTCACCGGCCGCCCCGACAGCCCCGACGGCAAGGCGATCGAACCGATGCATGCGCACGGGCTCGAAGCGATGTCGATCGGCTTGATGGTCGAACAGGACACGCCGATGATCTGGCGCGGCCCGATGGCGACCTCCGCCCTGACGCAGCTGCTCGAACAGACCCTGTGGGGCGGCGAGGGCCAGCTCGATTACCTGATCGTCGACCTGCCCCCGGGCACCGGCGACATCCAGCTCACGCTGGCGCAGAAGATCCCCGTCGCCGGCGCGGTGGTGGTGACCACGCCGCAGGACGTGGCCACGCTCGATGCGCGCAAGGCGTTGCGCATGTTCGAGAAGGTCGAGGTGCCGGTGCTGGGCCTGATCGAGAACATGGCCGTGCACGTGTGTTCGAACTGCGGCCACGTCGAACACCTGTTCGGCCACGGCGGCGGCGAACGCATCGCATCGCAATACGGCAAGCCGCTGCTCGGCGCGCTGCCGCTGGACATCGCCATCCGCCAGCAGGGCGACGCGGGCACGCCGCTGGTCATCGCCGACCCCGGGTCGCAGGCCGCCGCGGCTTATCGCGCCGCCGCGCGCCGCATGGCCGCCGAGCTCGCGCGCCGCCCGCGCGCGCCGGTCTCGCTGGGCGCCCAGCTGCTGTAGAACCCCCTACAATCCCCGAAACCTTTCACGCACGAGCCCGCATGAGCATCAAGAGCGACCGCTGGATCCGCCGCATGGTCGAACAGCAGAAGATGATCGAGCCGTTCGAACCCGGGCAGGTCAAGCACGCCGCCGACGGCCACCGCATCGTCAGCTACGGCACCTCCAGCTATGGCTACGACGTGCGCTGCTCGCGCGAGTTCAAGGTCTTCACCAACATCAATTCCACGATCGTCGACCCGAAGCACTTCGATTCGGGCAGCTTCGTCGACATCGAATCCGACGTGTGCATCATCCCGCCGAATTCCTTCGCATTGGCGCGCACCGTCGAGTACTTCCGCATCCCGCGCGACACGCTCGTCGTGTGCCTGGGCAAGAGCACGTACGCGCGCTGCGGCATCATCGTCAACGTCACGCCGCTGGAACCGGAATGGGAAGGCCACGTGACGCTGGAATTCAGCAACACCACGCCGCTGCCGGCACGCATCTACGCCAACGAGGGCGTCGCGCAGATGCTGTTCTTCCAGTCCGACGAAGTCTGCGAGACCTCGTACAAGGACCGCGGCGGCAAGTACCAGGGGCAAACGGGCGTGACACTGCCGCGGACCTGATTCGTTCGTTCAACCAATCGAAAGGGGAAGTCGATGGACAACAATCCGTACCAGGCGCCGGGCGCGCACGTGGCAGAAGCGGCGGACGAACAACTCGCCGGACGCGGTGAGCGCCTGCTCGCGGCGATCATCGACGGCATCATCATGGTGGCCATCGTGCTGCCGGTGATGTTCGCAACGGGGTATTTCACGCGGATCCAGAACGGTGATACGCCGGCGATCTCCGTCACCATCGGCTACGCGATCGCGGGCTTCCTGATCTTCCTGATCGTGCAGGGCTACCCGCTGGCGAAGTCCGCGCAGACCTGGGGCAAGAAGGTGCTCGGCATCCGCATCGCGCTGCTCGACGGCACGCAGCCGACCTTCGGCACGATCGTGCTCAAGCGCTACCTGCCGGTGCAGGTCGTCGGCTCGGTGCCGCTGATCGGCCCGCTGCTGTCCATCGTCGACGTCCTGCTGATCTTCCGCAGCGACCGCCGCTGCGCCCACGACCTCATCGCGGGCACGCAGGTGTTGAAGGGCTGACGCACCATTGTCATCCCCGCGAATGCGGGGATGACGTCAGGGCTTCTGGTAGGTCACGAAGAACCCCTGCAAGTCGCCGTTCTCGACATACGGCTCCACGCTCTGCACCTTGTAACCGCGTCTGGCGAAGGCCTGGTGCGCCTTGCTCAGCGAATTGGCGGCGCCCTGGTTGCGGAAGCCCCAGCTGGCGTCCACCCAGATCGTCACCGCGAGCAGGTTGGCGCGGACCGCTTCATTGGCCACGTCGTCGGGTTTCTTGTCGAACAAACCCGCCTGCGCGGGCAGGGCGAGGGCGGCCAGTGCGGCGGCCAGGAACAACTTGCGCATCGGGAACTCCCCGGAGATCGGTCAGGAACGTTCGCCGATTGTGTCGCGCAACAGCTGAATCCGCTCGATCAGCAATTCGGGTGCGTAAGGCTTGGCGGCCGCCATGCCCCACACCGGGCGCGGCCAGGCGATGTCTTCCTGGAAACGCGCGATCACATGCACGTGCAATTGCGGCACGAGGTTGCCGAGCGCGGCCACGTTGAGCTTGTGCGGCCGGAAGACCTGCAGTGCGCGGCTGGCGCGGTCGATCTCGTGCACCAGCAACATCTGCTGCTGCGGCGCCAGGTCGATGACCTCCGTCGCCTCGGCCACGCGCGGCACGAGGATCAGCCACGGGTGGTTGGCATCGTCCATCAGGCGCACTTCGCACAGCGGCCACGAGGCGACGGGGTGCGTGTCGTCCGCCAGTTGCGGGTGCAAGTGCCAGGGATCGTGGCTCATCGCAGTTGGGCCTCGAGGAAGTCGGTCGTGCGCTGCCATGCGAGTTTCGCGGCCGGCTCGTTGTAGACCTTCGGGTCCACGTCGCGATTGAACGCGTGCCCCGTGCCTTCGTAGACGAACAGTTTCGCCTGCGGCTGCTTCTGCCGATGCAGGTCGATGTCGTGCGGCGGGATGCTGTTGTCGTCGGCACCGAAATGGAACATCAGCGCCGCGCCGGCGCGTTCGTCCAGGAACGGCACGCTGCGCGCACCGTAGTAGCCGACCGCGGGCAGCGACAGCCGCGTCGCGCACAGGAAGGCGAGGGTGCCGCCCCAGCAGAACCCGACCGCGCCGACGCGCAGGCCCTCCATCTGCAGCGTTTCGGCGGTGGAGTTGAGGATGTCGATGGCGCGCTCCGTGCCCAGCGCCGCCACCAATGCCCGTGCGCGCTGGATGCCGGCATCGTCGTAGTCCAGCTCGACGCCGTGCTCCACCGGATCGAACAACGACGGCGCGATCGCCACGAACCCCGCCGCGCACAGCCGCTCGGCCACGCTGCGGATATGGGCGTTCACGCCGAAGATTTCCTGAATGACGAGGACCGCGCCCTTCGAAGGGCCCACCGGGTCCGCGCGCCAGCCCCGCACCGGCCCGTGCGGGGTCTCGATGTCGATCCATCCGTGCATGCGGGCGGCCTCCTGGCGGTGTGGCTTGGGGGGATCGTACTCCCGCCCGTCCCCCGGCCTCTATAATCCGCGCCCTCCCGCAGTCCCCCTGGTCCGCCCCCCGATGTCCACTGTCCTCAAGCCCAAATCCGCCAGCCAGGGAGGCAAGGTCGGGTTCGTCAGCCTCGGGTGCCCGAAGGCTCTCGTCGACTCCGAACGCATCCTCACGCAGCTGAAGGTCGAGGGCTACGACATCGTCCAGAGCTACGACGACGCCGACATCGTCGTGGTGAACACGTGCGGCTTCATCGACTCGGCCGTGACCGAATCGCTCGACGCCATCGGCGAGGCGATCGCCGAAAACGGCAAGGTCATCGTGACCGGTTGCCTGGGCAAGAAGCCGGAACAGATCCGCGCAGCGCACCCGGGCGTGCTCTCGATCAGCGGCCCGCAGGACTACAAGTCCGTGATGGAAGCGGTGCACCTCGCGCTGCCGCCCTCGCACGACCCGTTCACCGACCTGCTGCCCGACTTCGGCCTGAAGCTGACGCCGAAGCACTACGCGTACCTCAAGATTTCCGAAGGCTGCAATCACCGTTGCAGTTTCTGCATCATCCCGTCGATGCGCGGCGACCTCGTCTCGCGCCCCGTCGACGACGTCCTGCGCGAAGCCGAGAAGCTCGCGATGGGCGGCGTGCGCGAGTTGCTCGTCATCTCGCAGGACACCTCCGCCTACGGCGTGGACGTGAAGTACGCCGAGCGCACATGGCGCAACAAGACCTATCAGACGCGCATGAAGGCGCTATGCGAAGGCTTGTCCGAACTCGGCATCTGGACGCGCCTGCACTACGTCTACCCGTATCCGCACGTCGACGACATCATTCCGCTGATGGCCGACGGCAAGTTGTTGCCGTACCTCGACATCCCGTTCCAGCACGCCTCGCCGCGCATCCTGAAGTTGATGAAGCGCCCGGGCGCGGTGGAAAAAACGCTGGAGCGCGTGCACGACTGGCGTGCGATCTGCCCCGATCTCGCGATCCGTTCGACGTTCATCGTGGGCTTCCCCGGCGAGACCGAGGAAGAGTTCGAAACGCTGCTCGACTTCCTCGATGAAGCGCAGCTCGACCGCGTCGGCGCATTCGCCTATTCGCCCGTCGATGGCGCAACCGCGAACGCGTTGCCCGATCCGGTGCCGGAAGCCGTGAAGCAGGAACGCCTCGCGCGCTTCATGGAACGCCAAGCCGCGATTTCCGCATCGCGCCTGGAAGCGAAAGTGGGCACCACCCAGCGTTGCATCGTCGATGCGATCGACGGCGAACTCGCCATCGCGCGCTCGCGGTTCGATGCGCCGGAAATCGACGGCCTCGTGCAGATCCAGGATGGCCGCGAGGCGGGGCTGAAGCCGGGTGAGTTCGTGGACGTCGAGATCCTCGGCTCCGACGAACACGACCTGTACGGCGAAGTCGCTTACTGAAGCGAGAACCTCAGCGGTACTTCACTTCGACGATGAAGTACCGCTCCGCGCCGCCCGGCAGCATGGCTTCGAATTCGTCGTCGACGCGTTTCTTCAGCATCGCGCGCGCGAGCGGGGAGTCGACGCTGATCCAGCCGAGTTTCGCATCGGTTTCGTCGGGGCCGACGATGCGGTAGCGCTGCGTCTGCCCGGTCGTCGCGTGTTCGATTTCCACCTGCGCGCCGAAGAACACCGCCTCGGGGTCCGACGGCGCGGTGTCCACCACGCGCAAGGCTTCCAGTCGTTTCGACAGGTACCGCACGCGGCGGTCGATCTCGCCGAGTTGCTTCTTGCGATACGTGTACTCGGCGTTCTCCGAGCGGTCGCCTTCGGCCGCGGCGGCGGCGAGCGCCTTGACGACTTCGGGCCGGCGCATGCGCCACAGATCGTCGAGTTCCGCCTTCAGGCGCGCGTGGCCTTCGCGGGTGATCAGCGCGGTGGCTTTCTCGGCAGGGGGGCGCCAGCGTCCCATCGGTCTTTTCGTTCCAAAACGTCCAACGCTTATGCCAAGCTCGCGCCCAACGATCAAGGGCGATGAGTCCCGCATGCTCCTGCTGCCGCTGCATCGCCCGCTCACGCGCGCCACGTTCCCGGTCGTCACCGCGCTGCTCGTCCTGGTCAATGTCTTCGTGTTCCTCGGCCTGCAGGCGGGCGACAACGCGCGCATGCAGGAGGCATTGGCGCTGTACGCGTCGTCGCGCCTGGCCGATCTCGAAGCGCCCGCTTACGAGCGTTGGCTCGTCGAGCGCGGCGGGCGAGGGGAGGAACTGCAGGAATTCCGCGCGCTCGACGGCGAACTGCCGCGCCACGCATTCGTCGGGCAGAACACGCTGGTCGACCGCGAGTTCGTCCCCGCGATGCAGACCGGCCGCTTCTTCGACGACACGGCGGCCTTCGATGAGTGGCGCCGCCTGCGCGCGCCGTACGACACGCGCCTGCAATCGATCACGACGCTGCGCTATCTGCTGCGATCGTCCGAGTTCGATCCGGTCCGGCTGGTCGCTTCGGCCTTCCTGCATGCCGACCTCGGCCATCTGTTCGGGAACATGGTGTTCCTGATGATCATCGGGTTGCTGGTCGAAGGGGCGCTCGGTCCCTGGCGTTTCCTTGGTGTCCACCTGCTCGGCGCGGTCGGCGCGAACCTCGCGTCGCTCGCCTTCCATTGGGGCGATGCCGCCGGCGGGCTCGGTGCGTCTGGCGCGATCGCGGCGCTGATGGGGTGCTTCTGCCTGGTGTGGGGCACGCAGCCGGTGCGGTTCTTCTACTGGATCGGCGTGTGGTTCGACTACGTGCGCGCACCTGCGTTGTGGTTGTTCCCCGCATGGCTCGGGTGGGAACTGTTCAACCTGCTCGTGCGTGACGATTCGAACGTCGCCTTCGAAGCGCACGCCGGCGGCCTGGTCTGCGGCGCACTCATGGGCGCGGTGCTCGCGAAGACCGGACAGGTGCGCGTGGGCTTCATCCGCGACGCCGCGCCCGATGCGGCCGTGCAGGACGATCGCTGGGAACGCGCGCAGCGCCACATCGGGCGGATGCAGCTACCCGAGGCGGATAGGTTGCTCGACGAACTGGCGAAAGAATCGCCGTCGCGAACGGACGTCCAGCTCGCTCGCTATCGCGTCGCGCGCAACGCGGGGCGCACGGAGCAGGCGGATGCACGCGCGCTGCACGTATTGGACGTCGAAGCAGGCAACGCGCCCGACGTCCGCGCCCAGGGCGAATTGCTGGCGGAGCTGGCGGGCCGCACCGTCGCGATTCCGGTGGAAACCCGACTCGCTTTCGCCAGGCGCGCCATCGTGCATGGCGCGCTGGACGAGGTCGAACGCGTGTTGCAATCGCTGGAAGCCGACGTCCCCGACGAAACGCAGTCGCAACTGTGGTTCGACCTCGCGCTGCGCCACCGCGATGCCGGGGCGCAGGCCGCGCACGTGCGCTGCCTGCGCCACCTCGCGCAACGCCACCCGCAACAACCGCAGGCGGCGAAGGCGCGTTTCCTGCTGGAGAACGCTTAAGTCAGCGACAACGCGCTGTCGATCTTCTTCAGCAGGTCAGCGTCCGTCGTGCGCGAACGCGCGCGTTCCAGCAGCACCTTCGCTTCGGCGTTGCGGTTGAAGCGTTCCAGCAGCAGCATCGCCGCCGTGAGGCCCCAATGCGCGGACGCCGGTTCGCTCGGGTTTGCATTGAACAGCGCGTGCAGGATGTCGACCGCCAGCTGTGCCTGCCCGCCGAGGCGCGCCTGCTCCGCAAGACGTGCGCCGTGTTCGGGCAGCAGGGGGACGAACGACGGATCGGCATCGAGGCATTCGCGCAACAACCCGAGCGCCTTGCGGTCCTGCTTCTCCATCATCAGCTGGTGCAGGTATTGGCGCGCGTGTTCCTGCACGGTCTGCGGGTCGCCGGCCTTCTGCAACAGGCGGCGATACAGATCGTGCACTTCGACCGAGACCGCGCGCGTGCGCACTTCGGTGCGCAACAGGGCGATGGCGTCCTGCATGCGGCCTTCGCGGATCAGCGGTTCGGCCTGCGCGATGGCGATGTCGTTGGCGGTGGTGAGCGTGGGGCGCGCGGCGTCGGCCTGCATCGTCGCCGGGTCGTAACCGAGCTCTTCGTGCGCCTGGTAGACGAGGTAGCCCATCAGGTGGAACGCGGAGAACAAGCCCCAGAACGCGAGCACCGTGGACACCCACCCCGCGGCGAACGGCGGCATGAAGTTCCCGAGCCACGCACCCGCTGTCAGTGCGCTGGCCTGGATGACGAACAGCAGACCGACCACCGCGAGGTAAGGCCAGCCGACGCGCCCGACGACCGCGAAGGCCATCGACGGATTCAGCGCATCCGACAAGCTCCCCGTCATCGCCAGCGTCATCGTCACCGCCGGCTGCAGGAACACCACGAGCACCAGCCCCGCGACGACCAGCGCCATGCTGCCCGTGAGCGCCAGGCCGACGACGAACAGGATCATCACGAACTGCATCGCGAGGAAGCGCCAGACCACGCCGTTGTCGACCGACATGACGATTTCCGGCGCCTCCATGTCGCCGTCCGCCGAGCGGCGCAGGATCTCGAACGCGTACTTGTACGCGCCCAGCCACATCAGGCCGCCGAGGATCCAGCCGACCACCGGGATGATGCGGAACAGCGCGAGCACCGCGAGCATCACCAGCGTGATGAGTGCGGCGCCGCGCAGCGGGTACAGGATGATCGACGGGATGCGGTGCCAGAACGGTTCGGGCGACGACACCGCGCGGGATGCCGCACTCATCGGGCGCTGCCTTTGCGGCGCAGGACCTGCGTGCCGTTGGCGGCCTTCAGCTGGTCGTTGTCGACCAGTTCGTACACGCGGTCGTCCTCGGCCTTCGCATTCGGATCCAGGCGGATGTGGCGCGCGTCGGGTTCCAGCGTCCATGTCCCTGCGCTGCCGGCGGCGGCCTGCGAATCGAGCGTGTACGTGCCGTCGGCGGCGAACGTCACGTCCATGTTGGCGTCGGAGAACGCGCCGGCGAACGCCTTGGCATCGAACGTCGTGTGCTCGCCGGGCGCCGGCGATTCGGACACACCGGGGGCGGTGGCGACGGTGGCGGTGACGGGCGCCTGCATCGTCGCGGGCGCCGCGGCTGTGGCGGCGGGTGCGACGGCGGCATTGTCTTCGCGCTTGCACGCGGACAGCGCGAGCAGGGCGATGGCGGGCAACAGGATCTTGGCGGACGTGCGCATGCGGTGAACCCCTGGAATGAGTCGTGCGTTGTCGTTATGGACTGCTGAAGATCAGCGGCGCGAGCCGCCGAAGATGCCGCCGAGCAACCCGCGCAGGATCTGCCGACCGATCTGGCTGCCGACGGTGCGCGCGGTCTGCTTGGCCATGGTTTCGACCATGCCCTGGCGCCGCTTGGTGCCGAACACGGCGTCCTTCACGGCCGAACCGACGCCCGGCTCGTCGCGGTCGTCGTCTTCGCGCGATTTCGCCTTCGGCGCGTCCACGCGTTCGGCGGCGGCCTGTGCGTGCGCGGCGAGTTTTTCCGCGGCGGATTCGCGGTCGATGCGCGTGTCGTATTTCGTGCCGACGGGGCTGGTCGCGCGGACCTGTGCGCGCTCGGCGTCGGTGATCGCGCCCATGCGACAGCGCGGCGGTGCGATGAGCGTGCGTTCGACGGGCATCGGCACGGCGCGCGCGCCGTCGACGTCGTGCAACGTGGAGACGAGCGCTTCGCCGACGCCGAGGGCGGAGATTGTCTTGCCGACGTCGAGGTTCGGATTGGCGACGAAGGTTTCCGCCGCGGTGCGCACGGCCTTCTGGTCGCGCGGCGTGAACGCGCGCAGCGCATGCTGCACGCGGTTGCCGAGCTGGCCGAGGATCTCGTCCGGTACGTCATCGGGAAACTGCGAGCAGAAATACACGCCGACGCCCTTCGAGCGGATCAGGCGGACCACTTGTTCGACGCGCTGCTGCAGCGCCGGCGGCGCATCGTCGAACAACAGGTGCGCTTCGTCGAACACGAAGACGAGCTTGGGTTTGTCGAGATCGCCCACTTCCGGCAGCGTTTCGAACAATTCCGACAACAGCCACAACAGGAAGCTCGAATACAGCCGGGGCTTCAGCACGAGTTGCGCTGCGGCAAGGATGCCGATGACGCCGCGGCCGTCGGGCATCGTGCGCATCAGGTCGGACAGTTCGAGCGCGGGTTCGCCGAAGAATTCTTCCGCGCCGTCCTGTTCCAGGCGCAGCAGCGCGCGCTGGATCGCGCCGATCGAGGGTGCGCTGACCAGGCCGTAGGACGTCGAGATGTCCTTGCGTTCGTCGGCGACGACGCCGAGCAGCGCGCGCAGGTCTTCGAGGTCGAGCAGCAGCAGGCCGCGGTCGTCGGCGAGCTTGAAGACGATGTCGAGCACGCCCGACTGCGTGTCGTTCAATTCCAGGATGCGCGCGAGCAGGGTGGGGCCCATCTCGCTGACCGTCGTGCGCACCGGATGCCCCAGCTTCCCGTACAGGTCCCAGAACACGACGGGGTTTGCGGCCGGTGCGTAGCCGGCGACGCCGATCTTCGCGGCGCGGTCGAGCACCTTCTGGTCGGGCGTGCCCGCGACCGCAAGGCCTGCGACGTCGCCCTTGACGTCGGCGAGGAATACCGGCACGCCGATGCGCGAGAAACCCTCGGCCAGCGTCATCAGCGTCACCGTCTTGCCCGTGCCGGTGGCGCCCGCGACCAGCCCGTGCCGGTTGCCGTACTTCGGCTCCAGCACCACGGGGCCGCCTTCCGCGGTGGTGACCGACTTGCCGACGAGGATGGGGTCCATGGCGCCGCCTGTTCAGGTGTCGGTCGATTCTAGCCGTGCGTCGGCCACGTGCGGGAATTCCACGATGGGGTCCGCAGTTTCACGTCGGACGCGGGTTGCAGTGCAGCACGCGCGCCGATACCTTCGACGCGCCTTCGTCTGCCTTGAACACTCATGTCCCACTTTGCGTTCCCGCGGGTTGCCGCACTCTGCTTCGCCACCACCGTGGCACTGGCCGCCATCGTGTCGCCCGCGCACGCCGCTTCCAAGCGGGACCAGGCGGCCGTGGATGCGCTCAACACGCGCATGTCCGCCGCCGAGCAGCGATATCGCGGCGCGCTGGTGAAGATCGGCAATGCCGATCCCACCGGGACGGCGGAAAGCGACGCGGCGCTGGAGGACATGGAGGACGTCATCGCCGCCTGCATGCAGCAGAAGGGCTGCTCGGTGCCGACGATGCTCGCCTCGTACAAGCGGCTGCTGAAGACGCAGGCCGATGCGGAAGCCCAGTCGGCCGACGAGGACGTTCCCGCCGACGACGAGGGCGACGACCACGCCATCGCGGCCATCGCCGCCGACGTGCCGGAAGCCGCGCGCGCCGCGCAACTGTTGTCGGAGGACCATCGCTTCGACCAGATGGTGCAGTACAACCCCGCCGTGCAGGCCGGCATTCGCAAGTGGCTCACCGACATGCGCCCGGCGCTGGTCGGCAGCTACGAGAACTACCAGTACATGCGCCACCTGATGTGGCCGCAGTTCGAGCGCGCGGGCCTGCCCGAGGCGCTGCTGTTCGGCATCATGGCCAAGGAATCCAACGGCAAGGTCCATGTCAGCTCGCGCGCGGGCGCGGCGGGGCCGATGCAGTTCATGTACGCCACCGGCAAGCGCTTCGGCCTCGGGCCGGACGGCTCCGGGTTCGACACGCGCTTCGACGCGCGCGCCTCGGCCGAGGCCAGCGCCGCGTACCTCAACGAGCGCATGGGCCAGCTGAATCGCAGCATCGAGCTCGCGCTGGCCGCCTACAACGGCGGCGAAGGCCGCGCGCTGCGCGTCTACAACGGCGCGAACGGGCAGGGCTTCTGGGACGCGTCGGTCTACAACCAGTTCCCGCAGGAAACCCGCGACTACGTGCCGATGGTGATCGCCGCCGCGTGGCTGTTCCTGCATCCCAAGCAATATGGCCTGACGTTCCCGAAGGTCGATGCCAAGCCCGCCCCGCTCAAGCTGGTGCGCCCGGCGTCGATCTACGAACTCACGATCTGCCTGGGAAACGGCGGGACGCGCGACGGCTACATGCGCGCGCTGCGCAACCTCAACCCGCGTTACGAGGCCGACAGCTGGCTGCCGGCCGGTTCGACGCTCAATGCGACGACGAAGATCGTCGGGCTGTACGGCCGTCACTGCGCGCAGGGCCAGCGCGCGGATCTCGCGCACCAGCTGGTCATGAGCGATGCGGCCTCCGCCGTCGTGCGCAGCGCGTCGGCCGTCGCGAGCGTGGACGACACCGCCTCGCGTCCGATGCCCGTCGCGTCGGCCGACACGCCCAAACCCGCGAAGGCGGCCAAGTACAAGGTGCGTGGCGGGGAAACGCTGACGGCGATCTCGCGCAAGTTCTCCTGCGACATGCGTGAGTTGGCGCAAGCCAACAGCATCAAGGGGCCGCGCTATGCGATCCGGCCGGGGCAGACGCTGAAGCTGGAAGGCTGCACGGCGAACTGAGACCCCACCACGGATGCCAGCCAGCGACCAACTGCGCACGCTGACATCCCTGCGGGCCTTCGCGGCCGCGGCCATCGTCGTGTTCCACCTGCAGGGCACGCTGGTCGCGGTGACGCCGCGCCCGGTCTGGGCCACGGGGGTTTCGTTCTTCTTCGTGCTGTCCGGCTTCGTGCTGACGTATGCGCATGCGCGCGGTGCGCTCGACATGCGGCGTTTCTACGCGACACGTTTCGCGCGCCTGTGGCCGTTGCATCTGTTTTCGGCCCTCGCGTGGCTCGTGGTTTCCCAAGTGGGAAACGCGACGCCTTTCCATTGGGGATGGGCCGAAACCCTCGACGTCCTCCTGCTGCAAGCGTGGGTGCCGTTGTGGGGCGTCGTATTCGCCATGAACGGCGTGGCGTGGAGCATTTCGGTCGAGGTGTTCTTCTACCTGCTGTTTCCGCTGCTGCGCGGCAGGTGGCTGGCCCCGATCTTCATCGCCGGCGCCATCGCGACGGCCGCGATCCTGTTCGCGATGGACGCATTCCTGGCGCCCGCGGTGCCGCCGTATCCGACGCCGGCCGCGGGCGAGTTCTGGTCGGTGCACGCCGCGCTGCAGTTCCCCGTGTTGCGCTTGCTGGAGTTCTGCCTGGGCGTCGCGACCGCGAAGTTGTTCCTGTCCCGCCGGATTCGCCCGAACACGACGATGGAGCTGTGCGCGATCGCCGGCGTCCTCGCGTTCGCGTTCGCCAGCGAGCCCTTACGCGTGGCCTTGGCGGACCTGGGTTTTTCGCATGTCGGTCTGTGGTTGAGCCAGTCGGGCGGGCTGTTCGTGTTCGCCGCGGCAATCTTCATCTTTGCGCACGAAAGCGGTGCGATCAGCCGCGTGTTGCGCGCAAGGACGCTCGTCCTGTTGGGCGACATCAGCTTCTCCACCTACATGCTGCATTGGGTGGTGCTGTCGGCGTTCCTGAAATTCGGTCGGCCGGAAGGCATTGCGCCGTGGTTGTGGGTCGCGATGTTCGTCCTGGCGGTCTACGCCGCGTCGTACTTCGCCTGGCGTTTCATCGAACTCCCCTCGAAGCGCTGGATCCTCGCGCGCGCGGCGCGGAAGGACGCGGCGCCGTCGTTGGCGTAGACGTTATCCGTGGGAAAGCAGCGATCCAGGCCGATTGCGTTGCCCGGCGCGGAAAACGGACTAAACCAGCGTCGCCAGCTTTTCGCCCAGCCGCACGGGTTGCTGCGAGTGCAGGTTCGGCGCCAGTTCCGCAACGCCCTCCGGCAGCAGCACGATCACGGTGGAGCCGTAGTTGAAGCGCGCCATCTCGGCGAAGCGTTCCAGCACGATGCCTTTGCCGCGGTAATCCTTGCGCGTGACCGGGCCGCCGTAGGGCGGGATCTCGACGCCGCCCCACACGGTTTCCACACCCGACACCAACAACGCGCCGACCATCACGCACGCCATCGGCCCGAAGTCGGTGTCGAAATGGCACACCACGCGCTCGTTGCGCGCGAACAGCCGCGACACGCTGCCCACCGCATCCACGCCCACGCTGAACAACCGCCCGGGAATGTGCACCGTCTCCACCAGCGTGCCGGTCCATGGCATGTGCACGCGGTGATAGTCGCGCGGCGACAAGTACACCGTAGCGAACGTGCCGCCCGTAAAGGCCTTCGCCTTTTCCGCATCGCCCAGCAACTGCGCCGTGCTGAACCCGTGCCCCTTCGCCTGGAAGATGTGCCCCGGATCCTCGTGCTCGGCTTCGCCCGCGAACCCGATGCGCCCGCATTCGCTGATCGTGCCGTCGGCCGGCATCGCCAGGGCGCGCGGATCGGTGTCGGGCACGCGTGCACCGGGACGCAGCGCGCGGGTGAAGAACGCGTTGAACGTCGCGTAGCGCGTGGCGTCGGGCTCCAGCGCTTCGGACAGATTGACGTCGAACTTTCGCACGACGGTATCGATCAACCACTGCTTCGTGCGCGGATTGCTCGAATACGCAAGCTTGCGCGCCAGCGACGACAGGAAGCGATGCGGCAGGACGTAGGTGAGGGCGGTGATGAGTTGCATGGGATCAGCGTGCCACCGTCGGCGTGAGCAACTTGAAATCGGCGGCGATCGCCTGCGGCACCAGTGGCGGCGAGATGATCCCGGCCATGCGGCCCTTCGGGTCGAGCACCGCGAGCGTGGCGTTGTGGTCGACGCTGTACCGGTCGGCCGGCTGGCCCGCTTCCGGCGGCACTTTCATGAAGACCAGCGACATGCTGCGCGCGAAGGCTTCCAGCGAGGGCAGGTCGCCGGTGGCGGCCAGCGTGTCGCGATGGAAGGCGTGCGCGTATTCGCCGGTGCGGATCGCGCTGTCGCGCTCGGGGTCGACCGACACGAACAACACGCGCGGCCGCACCGAATCCGGCATGCCTTCCCACTGCTTCTGCGCCACGCCCAGCTCGGCCAGCGTGGTGGGGCACACGTCCGGGCAATGCGTGAAGCCGATGAAGACGATGGTCCAGTGCCCCTGCAATTCGCCGGGGACCAGGCGCGTGCCGTCGGACTGCTGCAGCGAGAAGGCGGGCAGCACGCGCGGTTCGGGGAACAGGCGCACGGCCTGCGTCTGCGGCAGGGCCGACGGCGCGGGGCGGGAGTACCAGCGATGCCCGGCCCACAGGCCGATGGCGGCGGCCAGCGCGACCACGAGGATCCAGGCGGTGGTGCGGTTGAACATGCGGGGCGTTCCGTCGGGGGCGCCGCACGCGGCGCGAAGCTGGGGATGATACCGGGCGCGCTATCATGCACGGCCTCCACGACCACGGCCTTGTCGCCGCGCAGACTTGCCCATGACCGACGAGCTGGCCACGATCATCGACCTGATCCGCTACGGCGCGAGCCGTTTCAACGCGGCCGGCCTGACTTTCGGGCACAGCTACGACAACGCGCTGGACGAGGCCACCCAGCTGACGCTGCATGCGCTGCACCTGCCGCACGACCTCAGCCCGGTGTACGGCAACGCGCGCATCACGGAAGCCGAGAAGGAAGAAGTCCTGTCGCTGTTCCTCCGCCGCATCGAGGAACGCATGCCCGCGGCGTATCTCACTGGCGAGGCGTGGTTCGCGGGCCTGAGTTTCAAGACCGATCGCCGTGCACTCGTGCCGCGTTCGCCCATCGCCGAGATGATCGAGAACGGCTTCCAGCCCTGGCTCGGCGACCGTGAAGTCATGCGCGCGCTCGATCTGTGCACCGGTTCGGGCTGCATCGCCATCGCGATGGGCCACTACAACCCGGAGTGGCACGTCGATGGCGTGGACATCTCCGACGATGCCCTCGCGCTCGCCAACGAAAACAAGACGCGCCTGCACGCGGACAACGTGCGGCTCCTGAAGTCCGACCTGTTCTCCGGCCTGCAGGGCGAGCACTACGATCTGATCGTCACCAATCCGCCGTACGTCACCAACGACGAAACCGACGCATTGCCGAAGGAATACGCCTACGAGCCCGACCTCGGCCTGCGCGCCGGCGACGACGGCCTCGACCTCGCGTTGCAGATCCTGCGCGACGCGCCGCTGCACCTGAGTGCGGACGGCCTGCTGGTCTGCGAAGTCGGCGAGTCGGAAAAGGCGCTGGTCCACCTGCTGCCCGAACTCCCGCTCGCGTGGGTGGAATTCAAGGTCGGGCAGATGGGTATCTTCGTCGCCGAATGCGCGGACCTGGTGCAGCACAACGCGCGCATCCGCGAACTCGCCGATCGCCGCCGCCCGGCACGCTGACACCCCGTGAACACCTTCGGCGAACTCTTCCGCGTCACCACCTTCGGGGAGTCGCACGGCCCCGCGATCGGCTGCGTGATCGACGGCTGCCCGCCGGGCGTCACCATCGCCCCCGAAGATTTCGCCGAAGACCTCGGCCGCCGCGCGACGGGCCGCACGCGCCACACCTCGCAGCGGCACGAAGCCGACGTCGTCGAAATCCTCAGCGGTGTGTACGAAGGCCGCACGACCGGCACGCCGATCGCGCTGGTCATCCGCAACACCGATGCGAAGTCGAAGGATTACGAAGACATCGCGCAGACCTTTCGCCCCGGCCATGCCGATTACACGTACTGGCAGAAGTACGGCCACCGCGATCCGCGCGGCGGTGGGCGTTCCTCGGCGCGCGAAACCACGATGCGCGTGGCCGCCGCGGTCATCGCGAAGCGCTGGTTGAACGACAAGTTCGGCGTGCGCGTGCGCGGCCACCTGGCGCAGATCGGCGAAGTCGTGCCCCGTTCGTTCGACTGGAACGCCGTCGAAGGCAATCCGTTCTTCTGGCCGGATGCCGCGCAGGTCGCCGAGCTCGAGACCTACATGGATGCGTTGCGCAAGTCCGGCGATTCGGTCGGCGCGCGCATCACCGTCGTCGCCGACGGCGTGCCGCCGGGTTGGGGCGAACCGATCTACGGGAAGCTCGACGGCGAACTCGCCGGTGCGCTGATGTCCATCAACGCGGTGAAGGGCGTGGAGGTCGGCGATGGCTTCGCGGTCGTCGCGCAGCGCGGCAGCGAACACCGCGACGAGATCGCGCCGGAAGGCTTCCAGTCCAACCACGCCGGCGGGATCCTCGGCGGCATTTCCACCGGGCAGCAGGTCATCGTGTCGGCGGCGTTCAAGCCGACCTCGAGCCTGCGCCTGCCGGCGCGCAGCCTCGACATGGACGGCCAACCGGTCGAAGTCGTGGTGAAAGGGCGCCACGACCCCTGCGTCGGCGTCCGCGCCACGCCCATCTGCGAGGCGATGGTCGCGCTCGTCCTGATGGACCAGGCGCTGCGCCACCGCGCGCAATGCGGCGACGTCGGCGACGTCTCGCCGCGCATCAAACCGGGCAAGGCAAAACGCTGAGCCCGACGTTCCACCCGACGTTCCGCAACACACTCCTGACCGAAGAACCACGCACACATGACGAACAAGACTTTCAAGGTCGCGGTCGTCGGCGCCACCGGCGCCGTCGGCGAAACCATGCTCTCGATCCTGGCCGAACGGAATTTCCCCGTCGGCGAGCTCGTCGCGCTGGCCAGCGCGAAATCGGCGGGCACGAAAGTCAAATACGGGCATCGCGACGTCGTGGTGCAGGACCTGGCGACGTTCGATCCGGCCGGCGTGGACATCGCCTTGTTCTCGGCGGGCGCTGCGACGTCGAAGGAACATGCCCCGAAGTTCGCCGCCGCCGGCGCGGTCGTGATCGATAACTCCTCGGCGTTCCGTTACGAAGACGACGTCCCGCTGGTCGTGTCCGAAGTGAACCCCGACCAGGTCGCCAACCGCCCGCGCGGGATCATCGCGAACCCGAATTGCTCGACGATGCAGATGCTCGTCGCGCTCGCGCCGATCCATCGCAAGGCGGGCATCGAGCGCATCAACGTCGCGACCTATCAGTCCGTCTCCGGCGGTGGGCGTTCGGCGCTGGAGGAGCTGGGCCGCCAGACCGCGGGCATCCTCAACTTCCAGGATCCCGAGCCCAAGCGCTTCCCGGTGCAGATCGCCTTCAACCTGATCCCGCACATCGACGACTTCCAGCCCAACGGCTACACGAAGGAAGAGATGAAGCTGGTGTGGGAAACGCGCAAGATCCTCGGCGACGACAGCATCCGCGTGAACCCGACCGCCGTGCGCGTGCCGGTGTTCTTCGGGCATTCGGAGGCGGTCAACGTCGAGACGCGCGAGAAGATCACGGCCGACGAGGTGCGCACGATGCTGCGCGCCGCGCCGGGCGTGGAGGTCGTCGACGACCGGGAGCCGGGCGGCTACCCGACGCCGGTGACCCACGCCTCGGGCCGGGACCCGGTGTTCGTCGGCCGCATCCGCGACGACGAGTCCCACCCGCGCGCCGTCAATCTGTGGATCGTGTCGGACAACATCCGCAAGGGCGCGGCGCTGAACGCGGTGCAGATCGCGGAACTGGTCGCTGACGAACGCTAATTGCGTTACAGCTGTTACAGTCTTCGCGAGCCTGAGGGGAGAAGGGCATGACACTTCGACGCATCGCGCTGGCGATCGCCCTGGCCGTTGCGGCCGGGCCGGTGGCCGCGCTGGGGCTTGGCCAGATCCAGGTGAAATCGCGTGTCGACCAGCCGCTGCTGGCCGAGATCCCGATCGTGTCCACCGATCCGGGCGAGCTCGAGCAGTTGCAGGCGCGCCTGGCCTCGCCGGAGACCTTCCGCCGGATCGGGCTGGAGCCGCCGAGCGGCGCCGCCGCGGACCTGCAATTCACCGTGGCCCTCGACGACCGCGGGCGTCCCGTCATCCGCGTCACCAGCAGCGCGCCGGTCAGCCAGCCGCTGGTGACCTTCCTGGTCGAAGTCGACTGGGGCTCGGGCCGCCTCGTGCGCGAGTACTCGGCGTTGCTCGACACGCCGCGCACCGTCGCCGCTCCCGCGCAGCCGCCGATCCAGGCGCCGAGCGTCGCCCCGTCGAATGTCATCGAACGCCCGGTGGCCGCCGCGCCGCAGCCGCCGCCGGAACCGCAGCCCGCGCCGCCCGAAGGCGCCGCGCCGGCCGAACCGACGCCCGCCGATGCGGACGCCGTCGCCGCCACG
>NZ_JRKJ01000006.1 GCF_000770795.1 Lysobacter dokdonensis DS-58
ACGCGCGCCTGCGCGCCGCCAAGGTGAAGGGCGCGGCGTCGCCGCGCGTGGTCGCGCTGGATGCCGAAGACGCCGAGGCTGCAAAGCCCGTCGCCACCACCGCGAAGCCCGCCACCAAGCCCGCCGCGCCGCGCACCGTCGCCGCCAAGCCTGCCGTTGCATCCGTGCCCGCCGCTTCCAACACCGGTTTCGCCGTCCAGCTCGCCGCGTTCAGCAAGTCGGCCGATGCGGCCGCGCTGCGCGACAAGCTCCGCGCCGCCGGGTTCAGCGCCTTTACCGAGGCCGTGTCCACCGACAAGGGCACCCTCACTCGCGTGCGCGTCGGTCCGGTGTTGAATCGCGGCGAAGCGGACCAACTCAAAGCGCAGGTCAAGAGCAAAGTCGGCCTGGACGGCGTCGTCCGTCCGCATCCTTAAGCGACAGGAATCCCCCATCCCATGTGCGGCATCGTCGGAATCGTCGGAACCTCGGAAGTCGCAGCCCAGCTGTACGACGGCCTCACCGTGCTGCAGCACCGCGGGCAGGACGCGGCGGGCATCGCCACCACCGACCGCCACAAGCTGCGCGTGCACAAGGGCAACGGCCTGGTGCGCGACGTGTTCGACGCCGAGTCGATGCGCCTGCTCGAAGGCCGCGTGGGCATCGCCCATTGCCGCTATCCCACCGCCGGTTCCGAGGGTGCCGACGAGTCGCAGCCCTTCTACGTCAATTCGCCGTACGGCATCGCGCTCGCGCACAACGGCAACCTGATCAACACCGACGCGTTGCGTCGCGAGGTGTTCGAACAGGACCGCCGCAACGTCAACACCGAATCGGATTCGGAAGTCCTGCTCAACGTGTTCGCGCACGAGCTCGACACGCAGAAGGCGCTCACGCCGCAGTCCGTGTTCAAGGCCGTCGAAGGCGTGAACCGCCGCGCGAAGGGCGGCTACGCCGTCGTGCTTGCGGTCTTGGGACTGGGCCTGGTCGCTTTCCGCGATCCGCACGGCATCCGCCCGCTGGTGCTCGGCAAGCGCACGTCACCGGCCGGTGACGAGTTCTGCATCGCGTCCGAGTCCGTCGCGCTCGACGTGCTCGGCTTCGACCGCGTGCGCGACATCGCGCCGGGCGAAGCGGTGGTCATCACCGCGCGCGGCGAGCTGTTCACGCAACAGACCGCGCCGTCGGACCTCACGCCTTGCATCTTCGAGTACGTGTACTTCGCGCGTCCCGACTCGATGATCGACGACATCTCGGTGCACAAGGCGCGAATGCGCATGGGCGTCACGCTCGGCGAGAAGATCCTGCGCCTGCGCCCGGACCACGACATCGACGTGGTGATCCCGATTCCCGATACCTCGCGCGACTCCGCGCTCGAAATCGCCAACGTACTCAACGTGAAGTACCGCGAGGGCTTCATCAAGAACCGCTACGTCGGCCGCACCTTCATCATGCCGGGGCAGGGCGAGCGCGCGAAGTCGGTGAAGCGCAAGCTCAATCCGATCCCGCTGGAGTTCAAGGGCCGCAACGTGTTGCTCGTCGACGACTCCATCGTGCGCGGCACCACCTCGCGCCAGATCGTGCAGATGGCGCGCGACGCCGGCGCCAACAAGGTCTACCTGGCGTCCGCCGCACCGCCGGTGCGTTATCCGAACATCTACGGCATCGACATGCCCTCGTCGGAAGAACTCATCGCGCACGGCCGCACCGAGGCGGAGATCGAACAGATGCTCGGCTGCGACTGGTTGATCTACCAGGATCTCGCCGATCTCGAGACCGCGGTCGCGGGCCCGAAGCACGTCGGCCGCAAGTTCGACAGCAGCTGCTTCAGCGGCGAGTACGTCACCGGCATCGACCCCGACTACTTCGAGCGCATCCGCCAGTTGCGCTCGGACGACGCGAAGAAGAAACGCCGCATCGCGTCCTGACGCCATGGCCTCGCTGTTCGACGCAGCGCGCGCGTGCCTCGACGCGGACACGCCCGAGGCCAAACTCGCTTTGACGGCGCAAGCTGCGGCGGATTTCGCCGACGGTGTCTTCGCCACGCTGGAAGACGAACGCGCACCCGAACCGATCCGCATGCCGGGCCGCCCGCCGCGCCCGCGGCTGGTGCATCCACGCGAATTGCCGCGGCGTGGCTTCGGCAGCAACGAGGGCCGCGCGGCCTTCATCCATGCGGTGGCGCACATCGAATTCAACGCGATCGACCTGGCGTGGGACGCGGTGTATCGCTTCCGCCATTTCCCGGCCGACTACTATCGCGACTGGGTCGGCGTGGCGGCGGATGAAGCGCGCCACTTTGCGATGCTGCGCGAACGCTTGCGCGAATTCGGGCACGACTACGGCGACTTCGACGCGCACAACGGCTTGTGGGAAATGGCGGAGAAGACCGCGCACGATGCGCTCGCGCGCATGGCGCTGGTGCCGCGCGTGCTGGAAGCGCGCGGGCTCGATGTCACGCCGGGGATGATCGAGAAGCTGCGCGCGCTCGGCGACGACAAGACCGCGGAGATCCTCGTGGTCATCCTGCGCGAGGAAGTCGCGCACGTGGCCGCCGGCTCGCGCTGGTACCGCTGGTGCTGCGAATTCCACGGCATCGAGCCGCGCGCGAAGTTCCGGGAATTGCTGGCGGAGTACGCGCGGCCGGTGTTGCACGGGCCGTTCAACCTGGAGGCGCGCAGCGCCGCGGGATTCGATGAAGAAGAGTTGGCGTCCCTGCAGCAACTGGACGCGAAGCACCCTTAGGCCAACGCCGACAACCTCGCCCCGTCGCGATCCACGCGCAACATCGACCCCTGTTCGTACCAATCCCCGAGCACGATGCGCGTGCCGTGCGCTTCGTCGTGCACCTTCGGGCGATGCGTATGGCCGTGGATCAGGCGCGGGATGCCGAAGCGCGCCATCGTCGAATCGACCGTCGCCGGCGCGACATCGGTGATCGCTTCCATCAGGCCTTGCCGCTTGAGTTCGCTTTGCTGCGCCTGGCTCGCCGCACGTGCCTGCTGCGCGAACGCGAGGCGACTGGGCAACGGTTGCGCGAGGAATTGCGCCTGCCACTTCGGGTCGCGCGTCTGCGCGCGGAAGGCCTGGTAGGCCTTGTCGTCGGTGCACAAGGTGTCGCCGTGCATCAGCACCGCGGGCGCGCCTTCGATCACGACGACCGCCGGATCCGGCAGGATGCGCATGCGCGCGCGCCGCGCGAACGCATTGCCGAGCAGGAAGTCGCGATTGCCGCGGATGAAATACGACGGCGTGCCCGCGCGGTCGAGTGCGGCGAGCCGATCGGCCACGTATGCGCCGACATCCGACGGATCGTCGTCGCCGACCCACGCTTCGAACAGGTCGCCCAGGATGTAGAGCGCATCCGCGCCACGGGCCTGGTCCTCGACGAACCGGCCGAACAATTCGGTGATCGCGGGCCGTTCGGCGTCGAGGTGGAGGTCGGAAATGAACAAAGTCGCCATTGCCGCCATTCTAGACGGCGCAGGCGTAAAATCGCCGGTCTTTCGCCCAGCTTCGCGACCCCCATGGCCGTCCGCACCCGTTTCGCCCCGAGTCCCACCGGCTACCTCCACATCGGCGGCGCACGCACCGCGCTGTATTGCTGGCTGGAGGCGCGCCGCCACGGCGGCGCCTTCGTGCTGCGCGTGGAGGACACCGACCGCGAGCGCAGCACGCAGGCGGCAATCGACGCAATCCTCGAAGCGATGGACTGGCTGGGCCTGTCCTACGACGAAGGCCCGATCTACCAGACGCAGCGCCTGGCGCGCTATCGCGAAGTCGCCGAACAGATGGTCGCCGACGGCACGGCGTACTACGCGTACGAAACGAAGGACGCACTGGAAGCCATGCGCGAAGCCGCGATGGCCGCCGGCGAGAAGCCGCGTTACAACGGCGCGTATCGCGAAGCGAACGCGGGTTACAAGGATGATCCCAACCGCGTGATCCGCTTCAAGAATCCCCTCGACGGCACCGTGGCCTGGGACGACAAGGTCAAGGGCCGCATCGAGATCGCCAACAGCGAACTCGATGACCTGGTGATCTTCCGCTCCGACGGCTATCCGACGTACAACTTCGCCGTCGTCGTCGACGACATCGACATGCAGATCAGCGATGTCGTGCGTGGCGACGACCACGTCAACAACACGCCGCGCCAGATCAACATCTATCGCGCGCTCGGCAAGCCGGTGCCGCATTTCGCGCATCTGCCGATGATCCTGGACGAGCAGGGCGCCAAGCTGTCCAAGCGCACCGGCGCGGCGGACGTCATGCAATATCGCGAGGCGGGCTACCTGCCGCATGCGTTGCTCAATTACCTCGCGCGGCTGGGTTGGTCGCACGGCGACCAGGAAATCTTCTCGATCGACGAACTCAAGTCCCTGTTCGACCTGAAGGACGTCAACGCGAAGGCCTCGCGCCTGGATTCGCAGAAGCTCGGCTGGCTCAACCAGCAGTACCTGAAGTCCGACGATCCGGATGAAGTCGGCAAGCATTTGGAATGGCACCTGCGCAACGCCGGTTACGACCTCGCGCACGGCCCGAGGCCCGCCGACATCGTGATCGCGATGCGCGACCGCGTGCAGACGCTCAAGGACATGGCCGAACGCGCGGCCGTGTGGTTCGGCCCGCTCACGGAGTACGACGACGCGGTGGTCGCCAAGCACCTCGTCGCCGGTGCGCGCGCGCCGCTCGCCGATGCGCGCGAACGCTTCGCCGCGCTGCCGGAATGGACCGCCGATAGCGTGAGCCAGGCGCTGCACGCCACCGCCGAGGCGCTCGGCATCGGCATGGGCAAGGTCGCGCAGCCGATGCGCGTGGCCATCACCGGCACGCAGGTCAGCCCGGACATCTCGCACACGGTGTACCTGGCCGGGCGCGAGCAGGCGCTGGCCCGCATCGATGCGGCCCTTGCAAAACTGCCTTCCGGGGACTAATTCAGGGCCATGGGCCACCACGACGCTTGCACCGACCCCAAGCACCACGTCCACGATGGCGATGCCTTCGTGCACGAGGTCGAGCGGGCGTGCGAGGCGCGCGGCCTCAACCTCACGCCGATCCGCGCCACCGCGATGCGCCTGATCGCCGATGCGGGCCGCCCGCTGAAGGCGTACGAACTGCTGGACCGCATGAAGGCGACGCACGAAGGCGCGGCGCCGCCGACGGTCTACCGCGCACTGGAATTCCTCGTCGACAACGGCTTCGTGCACAAGCTCGCGTCGATCAACGCGTTCGTCGGCTGCCACCACCCCGGCGGCGAAGCGCACGCGGTGCCGTTCCTCATCTGCGATGAATGCCACTCGGCGACGGAACTCGAGGACGACTCCATCGTGTCGTCGCTCGATGCCTCCGCGCGCGCACTGGGCTTCGCACCGCAGGCGCAGACGCTCGAAGTGCACGGCGTCTGCGCGAATTGCGCCCCGCGCAGGTAATCAGAAGAACGCGCGAACCCCGAACGCGAATCCACGTCCCGGCAACGGCGCGACGTCCTTCAGGAACGAGGTATGCGCGCGCGCCTGCTCGTCCAGCAGGTTGGTGCCGTCGAGGAAGAGTTCCAGTGCATTCGCGTGCTTCGTGTCGATGTGCCACGCGAAGTGGGCATCGACGAGCGTGTAGCCCGGCGTCGGTGTTTCGAACGCCGCCACGCGGTCCTGCTTGTCCACGCGCACGGCGTTGAGCGACGCACGCCAGTCGCCCTTCTCCCAGCGCCATTCCGAACCGAAGCGCGCCGGTGCGATGCGCGGCAGATCGCCGCCGTCGGCCAGCGAGGCGCGCACGAGATCGCCGTACAGGCGCCAATCCCAATCGCCCGACGCGTTCTCGACGATGTGCCAGGTCGCTTCGCCTTCCGCGCCGTTGAAACGCGCGTCGGCCTGCGACCACTGGCGGATCGGCAAGTCTTCGTCGCCGATTTCGCCTGTGTCCTGGAGATAGATGAAGTCGTCGTAGCGCACGTGGTAGATGGACGCGGCGAGTTCCACCGGACCGGCATGCCAATGCACGCCGAGTTCCGCACGGTTCGCGGTCTCGGCATCCAGGTCGGGCTGCCCGCGCTCGATGCTCTGCGTCGCCACGTGCGTGCCGTTGGAATACAACTCTTCCGCGGTGGGCGCGCGCTGCGCGCGATCCAGGCCGAAGTCGAAGTGCAGGTCTTCGCTCGCGTTCCACCGCAGGCTCGCGGAGAAGCTCGACGTATCGAACGTGCGATCCGGGCCGATAGCCGTCGCTGCGTCGGCGTCGATTTCGTTGCGATCGCCGCGCGCGCCGAGTTCCAGGCGCCAGGCCTTGCCGAAGTCGCGATTGCCGATCCAGAACAGACCCGCGTCCTTCGCATGCGTGCTCGGCACGAAGGCTTCTTCGCCGACGGCTTCGAAATCGCGCACGCCCCATTGCACGCCGAATGCACCGTTCCAGCCGGCGACCGGCTTGTGCACGAGTTCCAAGCGGCCTTCGTTGCTGGTGTTGTCGAAGCGCGTGCCGACTTCATTGCCTTCGAGTTCGGCGTGTTCGTATTCGGTGCGGCCCATCTTCAGGCGAACGCTGGCGAAGGGGCCGACATCGTCGATGCCCGCGCGCACTTCGGTGCGGCGCTGGTCCATGTCGATGCGCACGCCGCCTTCGTCCTGCGTCCCCGGGATGCCGTAGAGCGTGGAATACAGGCTCGCGCTCGCGCCGAAGAACCCGCGCGTGCCGATCCACGCGCCGCCGAGCGCGGCGCTGTCGGTGCGGATCGCCGTGCCCGTCAACGTGCCGGCCGGGGTGTCGGTATCGCCGGTTTCGCGATGCACCGCGTCGGCGTGCAATGCGAAGTTGTCGGTGCTTCCGTCGACGCGGACCATGCCGGTGCGTTCGTCGTTGACCGTGCCGGCGCGCAATTCGGCGCGGCCTTCGAGCGGGTCGTCGGTCAGTGCTTCGGGGATGCGGCCGTCGACGACGTTCACCGCGCCGCCGATCGCGCCGCTGCCGTAAAGCAGCGTGGCCGGGCCCTTGAGGACTTCGATCTGGTCGGCGAGGAACGGTTCGATCGACACCGCGTGGTCGGCGCTGACGGTGGACACGTCGCCCGAGCCGAGGCCGTCGCTCAACACCTGCACGCGCGCGCCATCGAAGCCGCGCACGATCGGCCGCCCGACGCCGGGCCCGAAGTAGGAAGACTGCACGCCCGGCAACTTGCCGACCGTTTCGCCCAGCGTGCCGGCCTTCGCCTCGTCCAGCTTCTCGCCCGACAGCACCGACACCGGGCGCGACATCTCGTCGGCCGTGGTCGGCAGCACCGCGCCCTGGATCTCGACGGCCTTGAGTTCCTGCGTGTGGTGGTCCTGCGGCTCGGGCGCCGGGGGGTCGGTTGCAAGCGCCGGGAACGAGAGGCTCAGCAGCAGTGCGCAGGCAAGGGGATGAACGCGGGGTCGGGTCATGGGCATCGGGGCGGGGAGGGGTGAAATTCCGTTGACGAGGAATGTTATATTGTTTCACCGCCTCGCCGACGTGGCCCATAAGTCACCCCGCGCAATCGTTCAGATGTCGCCTGCCCAACGCTCCCATCGTTTGCTCGACCGCCTCGGCGCCGCCGGTTCGTTGGTGTGCGCCGTGCATTGCGCGTTGCTGCCGCTGGCGATCGTCGCGTTGCCGGCGCTGGGCCTGGCATCGGCGCGGTACGAGGGGTTCGAACGGGCATTCGTGGCGTTCGCCTCGCTCGTCGGGTGCTTCAGCGTGTTCTGGGGCTATCGCCGCCACGGCTACGTGCGCGCGCTGGGCCTCTTGATCCCGGGACTGGGCGCGCTGTGGGCCGGGATCGCGTTCCCGCCGCTGCACCACAATCTGGTCGCCCACGCCATCGTGATGACCTTGGGCGGATCGCTCGTCGGCATGGCGCACCTGGCCAACCTCAGGCTCGTCCACGTGCACGACGCCAGTTGCGCCCATTGATATCTGCTAGGCTTTGCGCCCTCGCGCGCAGCGTGCGCGCAGATTTCGATACGAATACCAGGAGCACACGATGGGCAAGGGCGACCGCAAGACCGCCAAGGGCAAGCGCTACAACGCGAGCTATGGCAACGCGCGTTCCAGTTCGGCCACCAAGGCCTCGGGCACGGCCAACGCGCCGGCGGTGAAGAAGACCGCCACCAAGACGGCGGCCGCCAAGGCCCCGGCGAAGAAGGTCGTTGCCAAGAAGACCGCCTCGAAGGAGTGATCCTTCGCCAGCGCCGGTCGAAAGAAGCCCCGCAATCGCGGGGCTTCTGCTTTCCAGGTCAGTGCTTTTCGGCCTTCGCCTCGATCGCCGTCCACACACGCAGCATGTTCCCCCCGAGGATCTTGCGGATATCGGCTTCCGAATAGCCGCGCTTGAGCAGCCCATCCACCAGCACCGGGAAGTCTTTCACCGACTTGAGGTCCACCGGCAGCTCGCCCGACACGCCGTCGAAGTCCGAGCCGATGCCCACGTGGTCGATGCCCACGACTTTCACCGCGTAGTCGATGTGGTCCAGCACCGTGTCGACGTGCAGCACCGGCGCCGGGTGATCCTTCGCGAACTGCTTGTCGAAGGCTTCGATCTCCGCCTGCGACTTGCCCGCCTTCTTCATCGCGCCCATCTGCGCGCGCTTCTCGCCCCATTCCTTCGACTGCTTCGCATCGAGGAACACCGTGCCGAACGCGATCTGGATCACGCCCCCTTCCTTTGCGATGTCCTTCGCCAGGTCGTCGGGCAGGTTGCGCTTCCACGTCGGGGTGAAATGGCGGAAGCCCGAGTGGCTGGCGATGACCGGCACGTCGGTGATGCGCAGCACGTCGCGCAGGGCGTCGTCGGAAATGTGCGAGACATCGACGATGATGCCCAGGCGGTTCATCTCGGCGACGACCTTTTCGCCGAACGGGCTCAGCCCGCCCCACTTGGCCGTGTCCACGTACGACGAATCGGCGATGCGGTTGTCTTCGCCATGGCACAGCGTGATGTACCGGATGCCGCGGTCGAAGAAGAACTGCACCTTCGACAGGTCATCGCCGATCGGCGCGCCGTTCTCCATGCCCATCGGCAACATGATCTTGCCGATGTTCTTCTCGACGTCCTGCGGCGAGAGCAGCAGCGCGAACTTGTCCGGCGCGCGCGTGGCCAGCGACCGCACGAAGTCGATCTGCAGGTTCGCGATCGTCCACGCCTTGCCTGCCTGGTCTTCCTCGGCGGAGGTGAAGATCGACATCCAAGGCACGTCCAGGCCGCCTTCCTTCGCGCGCGGGTAATCGAACTCCCGCTTGGGCACGGACCCGGTGAGGTCGTTCCAATCGCCGATGGCGTTTTCGGGCGCGTCGATGTGCGTGTCGACGATGATCGCGTCCTGCGCGAGCTGGCGCGCCCTGGCGGACGGTTCGGCGGCGTGCAACACGCCGATCATGCACAACGGAAGCAGGGCGAAAGCGATACGACGCATGCGGAACACTCCCCGGTCGAACGAAGGATCACGCAAGGCGGGCGCCGCCTGCGTGGACGGTTTGGACAAGATCGCCGCCGAGCCAGTAGCACAGCTCCGACGGATGGCGGATGTTCCAGGCGACGAAGTCCGCACGCAGGCCGACGCGCAACACGCCGCGATCCTGCAAGCCCAGCGCGCGCGCGCCGTTGACCGTCGCGCCCCGCAGCGCTTCTTCGGGCGTGAGCCGGAAATGCGTGCAGGCCAGTTGCATCGCCTGGCGCAGCGACAACAACGGCGACGTGCCCGGATTGCAATCGGTCGCCACCGCCATGGGCACGCCGTGTTCGCGGAACGCCGCGAGCGGTGGCAGCTTGGTGTCGCGCAAGACGTGGTACGCGCCGGGCAACAGCACCGCGACGGTGCCTTTGGCGGCCATCGCGCGCACGCCGGCGTCGCTCGTATGTTCGACGTGGTCGGCCGACAGGCCGCCGAATTCCGCCGCGAGGCCCGCGCCGCCGAGATCGCTCAACTGGTCGGCGTGCAACTTGACCGGCAGGCCGAGCGCGCGCGCGGCTTCGAACACGCGCCGCGTCTGTGCCGGCGTGAAGCCGATGCCTTCGCAGAATGCATCGACTGCGTCGACCAGGCCTTCGCCATGCAGGCGCGGCAGCCACGCGCACAACGCCGCGACGTAGCCGTCGGCGTCGTCCTTGAACTCCGGCGGCAACGCATGCGCGGCGAGGTAGGTCGTGCGCACCGTGACGCCGAGGGTGTCGCCGATCGCGCGTGCCACGCGCAACATGCGGCGCTCGCTGTCGAAATCGAGGCCGTAGCCCGACTTGATCTCCATCGTCGCCACGCCATCGCGCAGCAACGCTTGCGCACGCGGCAGCGATTGCGCGAGCAACGCCGCTTCGTCGGCGTCGCGCACCGCGCGCACAGTGGAGAGGATCCCGCCGCCCGCGCGTGCGATGGCCTCGTACGTCGCGCCCTGCAGCCGCATCTCGAACTCGCGTGCGCGATCGCCCGCGAACACCAGGTGCGTATGCGCATCGACCAACGCAGGCGTCACCCAGCCACGCGTTTCGATGACGTCATTCGCGAGAGAAGCGGGCGAACCCGGCAATTCCGAGCGTGGCCCGACGAAGGCGAGCACACCGTCCTTCCATGCCAGCGCGCCATCGGCGATCTCGCCATAACCCGACGGCGCCGCCATCGTCGCGAGCGACGCGCCGATCAGCAGGCCATCGAAGGGGCGGGAAGGGGCGGTCATCCACGTGGATTGTAGGGTCACGGCCCCGGGGCGAGAATGCCGGGATGGAGACCCTGCACGCGGAACGCCTCTGGACCCCCGGCGGCTGGCGGATCGACGCCGGCTTCACCCACGACGCGGGGCGCATCGTCGAATGCACCGGCGCGCAGCCCAGCGAAGGCGCGGCCTGGGTGGTGCCGGGCATCGCGAACCTGCATTCGCATGCCTTCCAGCGTGCGATGGCGGGCCTGGCCGAGCGCCAGACGCATCCGCAGGATTCGTTCTGGACCTGGCGCGAGACGATGTACCGCTTCGCCGCGCGCTTCGATCCGGATACGCTGCAGGCCGTCGCCGCGCAGCTGTATGCCGAAATGCTCGAAGCAGGCTACACGACCGTCTGCGAGTTCCATTACCTGCACCACTCGCCCGATGGCCGCCCCTACACCGACGCGTCCGCGATGTCGCACGCGCTGATCGCCGCCGCGCGCGAGACCGGCATCCGGCTGACGTTGCTGCCCGTGATGTACATGACCGGCGGGTTCGACGGACGTCCGCTGACCGATCGGCAGAAGCGCTTCGGCCACGGCGTCGATGCGTACCTGCGCCTGTTCGACATGCTGCGCGGCGAAGAAAACGACACGCTGCGCGTCGGCGTCGCGCTGCACAGCCTGCGCGCGGTGCCGCCCGACGCGATGCGCGCCGTGCTCGCGCAATTGCCCGCCGAGACGCCCGTGCACATCCACATCGCGGAGCAACTGCCCGAAGTCGTCGATTGCCAGGCGTTGCGCAACGCGCGACCGGTCGAGTGGTTGCTCGGCAACGCGAAGGTCGACCGCAACTGGACCCTCGTCCACGCCACGCACCTGGATGCCGCGGAAATCAGGGGCATCGCGAACAGCGGCGCGACGGTGGCGATCTGCCCGACCACCGAAGCCAACCTCGGCGACGGCCTCTTCCCTTTGCGCGCCTTCCTCGAAGCGGGCGGCTCGTGGGGCATCGGCTCGGACTCGCACGTGTCGGTCTCCCCGGTCGAAGAATTGCGTTGGCTCGAATACGGCCAGCGCCTGGTCACGCACCACCGCAACGTGTCCGTCGGCACCGCGACGACCAGCGCCGGCGAATCGATGCTGCACGACACGATGGCGAGCGCCGATCCATCGACCGGGCAAGCCATCGGCTGCTTCTACGAGGGCGCCTGCGCCGATTGGCTGGTCCTCGACCGCGACGCCCCGCAGTTCATCGGCGCGACGACGGACGACGCAATCGACCGCTGGCTGTTCGCCGGCAACGCACCGCATATCCGCGAGGTGCACGTCGCGGGCAAGCAGACCGTGCACGAAGGCCGCCATCGCGACCGCGAAGCGATCTTCACGCGGTTCAAGGCGGCGATGCATACGCTGCTTGCGTGACGCACGGCGACGGAAAATCGAAGCAGGGATTTCGCACCCGCTCGCGACGCGTGTTCGAGAACTCGATCATCCGCGGCGACGATTGGGTCGACGCCGCGTTCGATCGGCTCAACACGCGATTCAAGCGCAATCGTCCGCGGCACATCGCCGCATATCGCGGGTTCGCGGATGCGCAGGGCGTCGAGCTCCTCGGCCGCGTGCTCGCGCAGAAGCCGCTCGGCGGCCCGGGCGAGCACGACGATTGGTGGGACAACCTGCTCAACACCTATCGCCGGTTCGATACGGACGAGGTGCCGCGCGTGCCGCTGGCCGCCACGTTCCGTGGCATGCGCCAGGAGACGGTGACGGATCACGAGGGGTATTACGCCGCGAGCTTCGTGCCGACCGCGCCCGCCACCGACACCCTGTGGGCGCAAGCGCGCATCGCGTTGCAGGACGACACGCTCGACACCGTGCAACCGGTGTTGCAAGTCCTGCCGAACGCCGGCTTCGGCATCATTTCCGACATCGACGACACGATCCTGCAAAGCAGCATCACCGACTGGAAGATCGCTGCGCAGCTGACCTTCCTCGGCAACGCGCGCACGCGCAAGCCGCTGCTCGGTGTCGCGAAGTTGTACGCCGCGCTGCAGTCGGGCACGAACCCGTTGTTCTACGTGTCGAGCTCGCCCTGGAATCTCTACGACCTGCTCGATGACTTCCTCGAGCTCAACGCGATTCCGCCAGGCCCGATCTTCCTGCGCGACATCGGCACCGATACGGGCAAGTTCATCAAGACGCCGGGCCACGGGCACAAGCTCGAACGCGCGCGCACGCTGATCGCGCGCAACCCGCAATTGCGATGGATCCTGCTGGGCGACTCGGGGCAGGCGGACGCCGAGTTGTACTCGGAAGCCGCGCAGGAATTCGGCGAGCGGATCGCCGCGATCTACATCCGTGATGTCGACCCCGAGACCGACAGTCCGCTCGACATCGGCGTGGATGCCTACATCGAGAAGGTCGCCGGTACGAAGGTGCCGATGCTGCGTGCGAAGGACAGCGTCGCCATCGCGGAGCACGCCGCGTCGATCGGCCTGCTCGACCCCGCCGCGATTCCTGCGATCGTCGCCGAAGTCCGCAAGGACGCGGCGCGCCCGACGCCGACGGAGGCCGCGGTGGAGGAGACGGTGGAGCAAGCCAAGCCGAAGTAGGCGCGTCCGTTCTTGTCGCTGCGGTGCGTTCCACCCGGAGTCGCTCGTGCGCGGAGAAGTGCGATGGTCACGCTCACATCCCGTCGTCGGTTGCTCGGTCAGCTCGGCGGTATCGGCAGCCTTGCGTTCGTGATGCCACGCAGCGCCTTCGCCGCACTCGCGGCGACGCCTGCGCAGACGGCGGGGCCCTTCCGGCCGTTGCGTCCGTTGGAGAGCGATTCGGATCTCACGTTGGTGAAGGGCGCCAAGGGGCAGGCGAGCGGACAGATCATCCAGGTCGCCGGCCGCGTGCTGGACGTCGACGGCAAGCCCATCCGTGGCGCCACGGTCGAAGTCTGGCAAGCCAACTCGCACGGGCGTTACGACCATCCACGCGACATCAATCCCGCGCCGCTCGATCCCAATTTCCAGGGCTACGCGCGCCTGCGCACCGATGACGAAGGCCGTTATCGCTTCAAGACCGTCAAACCCGGCGCGTATCCGATCAACCCGGTGAACCCGGGCGCCGTGCGACCACCGCACATCCATTTCGACGTCGCCCGCGCGAAGACGCACCTGGTCACGCAGATGTATTTCCCGGGCGAAGCGCTCAATGCCGGCGACATCATCTTCGGCGCACTCGGCCCGAGCGGCGCCGTCGCGATCGCTACAAAACTGCCGTCGACCGACGACATGGCGTCGACCGAGCTGTTGTTCGGGTGGGACATCGTGCTGGCGTAGCGCAGCTAAGCGCCCCAGCGTTTGAGATTCATGAACTCCCGCCGCGTCTTCGGCCCATACGTGACGAACCGCGGGTCGGGCGCGTTGCGATAGTTCTCCCGCTCGCGGGCGACGGCATCCTTCGCCAAGTGCTTCGACAGCACGTCTTCGTGCACGGGATACAGCTTGAGCGCATTGCGGCCGAAGATCTTCGCGCGCATCGCCGGAGTGATCTCGGCGTAGCCGTGCTTGTCGCGGAACTCGGGCGAGATCTGGAACGTGCGGAAGGCCTGGATCTGGTCCTGCGGGCTGCCGTACCAGATGGAGTCGGTGCCCCACAGGATGTTGTCTTCGCCCACGTGCGCGATGAGCTTGCCGAGGGCGTGCGCGGCCATGTCGGGGTCGCGCATGAGGAAGCGCCACGTCGAGCCGAGTTCGGCGTACACGTTGCCGCCCTTGCCGATGCCGTTCTCCCGCAGGCTGGTGATCAGCGCATCGATGCCGTCGGTGCGTTTCGGGTCGTATGCGCCTTCGCCTTGCCCGGTCACGAATCCGGAGTGGTAGATCAGGAAATTGACGTCCGGATAGCGTTTCGCGACGCGGCCGATGTCGACGCACGTGCTGTGTTCGTAGGAGTGCGGACCGAAGGGCAGGCCCTTGTGGATCGCGATGTTACGCACGCCCAGGCGCCGCGCTTCTTCGATCATGCGCAAGCCGGGGGCGTCGTCCATGAAGAAGCCGCGGCCGTCGGGGCCCCACTGCGTGTACGTTTTCCACGCGGCGATCCTGAAATTCTTCGCGAGGCGTTCCATGTCCTCGACATCGCCCGGCTGATTCGGATTCACGCGGCCGTGCAGGTACAACCGGTGCGTGCCTTCCATCTTTTCGACGAGCGCCGCGGTCGCGGTCGCTTCCTCGATCGTCAGCGGCTCGCCCTCGCGCGTGGAGGGCACGAAGCTCAGGACGGTGAGGTCGGTATCGGAGTCCAGGAAGATGTCCTTGATGAATTCGTCGCGGCCCACGCAGCGCAGGTAGGCCAGGCCCGCTTCGTCGGCGGCCGAGCAGCCTTCGGTGCTGACGAACGACAACGGGCGCGCCTCCGGCGGCAGGTCGCGCGTCCACTTGCCCGTCGGATTCACGAAGTGGCCTTGCACGTCGAAGATGAACTCGTTGCCCGCGAGTGCGCTTTCCGCCGCGGCCGGTTCCATCGCCGCTTCGGGCGGCACGTTGTACGAGGCGCCGCGCTTGCAGCCGGCGAGGAACGCGGTGTTCATGGCGAGCAGCGTGGAAGCCGCGCCGCACATCGAGACGAGGAAATCGCGACGCGCGATACCCAGGCGCCGCGCATTCGTCGTGGCGTTGGCGAATGCGAGGTTGCGGGCGTGGTGGTGGATCGGGTCGAGCGGGACCGGTTCGAACTCGCCGTTGCTGGTGCTGTCGAGCTTGATCGGCAGGCGCAGGCCGTCGGGGTCGTTGCGATAGCGGGGCATGGTGGACCTCCGGCACGCGAGTCGTTGGGCGACGCTAGGGCAGGGTGGGAATCCGGCCATGTGCCGTTGGGCATGAAGCGACGAGCGGTCGCAGACGAGGCCTCGGTGTGAGGCGGAAAGGTCTCTTCGCCAACCCGGTCGGGAAATGGTTTCGCTGACGGCAGGTAGCCTGCGGCCATGCGCTTGTTGCTGCTGCTGTGGATGTTGGTCGCGATGCCGGCGGAGGCGGCGGTGGCGCGCGTCGATGCATTGCTTGCGGCGGAGGCCGGATTGCTGGAATCGAAGGTCGCTTTGGATGCGCTGGTCGACGCTACTGTCGATGGCGAACGCGTGTCGCATGACGTGGAGGCGTGGTCGCGTGTCGTGCTCGCGCATGTGCGGGCCGAAGGTTCGGTTCGCGCGCGCGTCGACGGCCTGCTGCGCGTGTTGTACGTCGCCGGTGCCTGGAACGGTGGCCGTGCCTTCGCCTATGACTTCGATGATCCATTCGCGCGCGCGCCGAGCAATCGCCTGCTGTCGACGTACCTGGAAACGCGTCGCGGCAATTGCGTGACGATGCCGGTGCTGTTCGCGATCCTCGGGCAACGCCTGGGCTTGACGCTCGCGCTGGCGAAGGCGCCGCAGCATTTGTTGGTCAAGGTGCGGGACGACGACGGCACTTGGTTCAACGTCGAGGCCACGGGCGGGGGCCTGAAGGCAGATGCCAGCTACGTGCGCGACACGGGGATTTCAGCGCAGGCACTCGCCAACGCAACGTACCTGCGGCCGCTGACGCCCACGCAAACGATCGCGACATTGGCCGGGGATGTCGTGGGCGCGTTGGAACGGCGCGGCGAGCTCGATGCGGCGCTGGCGCTGGGCGAACGCTTGCACGCAGTCGATCCGCGCGACGTCGACGCGATGCTGCGCGTCGCGTCCCTGCACGCGAGGATCCTGGATCGCGACTTCCACGCGCGCTGGCCAAACCCCATTGACGTGCCTCCGGAGCGACACGCCGAGTATCGGATGCGCAGCGCGGCGAACGCCGAGTTGTTCGCCCGGGCCGAACAACTCGGTTGGCGTGAGCCGACGCCCGAGGCTGCGGCGGCTTACCTGCGTGCGATCGACAGCGCTCGGGCCGCTGTCACGCGCGGCGCGCCTTCCACGCGCGACGCATCCGGCGCAGCGCCGCCCACGCCCCCCACAGGAGGATGACGACCGGAATCGCCCCCGCCACGAATCGGATCAGCCACGCGACCACATCGGCCATGATCGCGCCCGAATCCCGAAAGGCGTTGCCGATCGCCGAACCGCCCTTTTCGGCGGCCGTGGTCGAGAAATCGATCGTCAATCGATTGGTGTCGATGCGCCGGCGCTGCTGCGCCTGTTCCTGCTTCGCAATGTCGAGGGACGCTTCCACTTCCGCGAGGCGCTCCGACAACTTCAGCATGTCGCCGAGCTTCACGTCCGGCTTGTCCTGGAACGCGATCAACCGCGCGTGTTCCTTCTCCAGGCGCGAGCGGATCAATGCGTTGGCGCTGACGCGCTCGGCCAGATCTTCGGCATGCGTGGAACGCGAACGGATTTCGCCGCCCTGCGACGCGCTGCCGATGAGCTTGTCGATACCGTCTGGCGCGACCCGCACGGTGATGGACGCCGAAGGCGTGTCGCCACCGGATTGCCGCACGTCGAGTACCGCGCAGTCGCCGACGGTCTGTGCGAAGCACGCCTGCTGCACCGTGGTCACGCGCGCCGGAATGTCCCGGGCCGCCATGCGGATCTCGACCTCGTGCTCGTACGCCAGCGATGTGCCCCGCGGCGCCCGCATCTGCATCGGGGGCGAGTACTTCAGGAAATTCGCCGAGGGCAGCTCGACCCTCGCTGCCTCCAGGGCGGTATCCGTGCGGTCCCGCTTGCATCCGACCAGCGCAACGACGACGAACAACGACCACCCGATCCCCCTGCCCATGCGCATGTCGCTCTCCTCCGGTCCGTGACGGTGATGGAACCGGAGACGGGCGAGGGCGGGCAGTGGGGTTACACGTGTCGGGTCAGCCCCCGGTCGTGGTGACGATCCGGATCTGCCCTTCCAGCGTCCGGTGCACCGGGCATTTGTCGGCGATCTGCAGCATGCGCGCACGCGCCTTGTCGTCGAGCGTGCCCTCGATCCAGATCGTGCGCGCCAGGCAGTCGACCTTCGCGCCCGCGTCGCTCTCGCAGTTCTCGCAGTCGACCTCGTGCACCTTGTCGTGGCGGACGTGCACGCGGATGTCGGTGACCGCCAGGCCCTTGAGCTTCGCGTAGGCGTGCAACGTCATCGCCGTGCACGAGGCCAATGCGCCGGAGAGCAGCCCGTAGGGCGAGGGGCCGGCGTCGGTGCCGCCGACGGAGACGGGCTCGTCGGCGATCATCGGGTGCCCGGCGATGTCGAGCGCCGTGCGGAAGCCGGTGTTGTCCGAATGGGCCAGCGCCGCGCCTTCGGCGAGCGTGGCGGGGATTGCGACGTCAGTCATGCACCGTTCTCCTTGCGACGACACTCACACCATCGGCAACTTCAATCCCTGTTCCTTCGCGCATTGCTTGGCGATCTCGTAGCCCGCGTCCGCGTGACGCATCACGCCGGTGCCCGGGTCGTTCCACAGCACGCGCGCGATGCGCTTGTCGGCTTCCTCTGACCCGTCGCACACGATCACCACGCCCGAGTGCTGGGAGTAGCCCATGCCGACGCCGCCGCCGTGGTGCAGGGACACCCACGTCGCGCCACCGGCGACATTGAGCATCGCGTTGAGCAGCGGCCAATCGCTGACGGCGTCGCTGCCGTCGCGCATCGCTTCGGTTTCGCGATTGGGCGAGGCGACGCTGCCGCTGTCCAGGTGATCGCGGCCGATGACGACCGGCGCCGACAGCTCGCCGCTGCGCACCATTTCGTTGAACGCCAGACCGAGCTTGTGGCGCAGGCCCAGGCCGACCCAGCAGATGCGCGCGGGCAGGCCCTGGAAGCTGATGCGCTCCTTCGCCATGTCGAGCCAGCGGTGCAGGTGCGCGTCGTCGGGAATGAGTTCCTTGACCTTCGCATCGGTCTTGTAGATGTCTTCCGGATCGCCCGACAGCGCGACCCAGCGGAACGGCCCCACGCCGCGACAGAACAACGGACGCACGTACGCCGGCACGAAGCCCGGGAAGTCGAACGCGTTCGCGCAGCCTTCGTCCTTCGCCATCTGGCGGATGTTGTTGCCGTAGTCGAACACCGGGATGCCCATGTCCTCGAAGGCGAGCATGGCTTCGACATGCACGCGCATCGATTTCTTGGCCGCGTCGCGCACGCGGCCCGGGTCCTCGGACTGCATGCGCAGCCATTGCTCGACGCTCCAGCCGATCGGCAGGTAGCCATGCACCGGGTCGTGCGCGGAGGTCTGGTCGGTCACCGCATCCGGGCGCACGCCGCGCTGCACGAGTTGGGGCAGGATTTCGGCCGCGTTGCCGAGCAGCGCGATCGATTTCGCCTCGCCGGCGGCGGTGTACTTCTCGATGCGCGCGAGCGCGTCGTCGAGGTCGGTGGCCTGCTCGTCGACGTAGCGCGTGCGCAGCCGCATGTCGATGCGCGACTGCTGGCATTCGATGTTGAGGGAACACGCTCCGGCGAGCGACGCGGCGAGCGGCTGCGCGCCGCCCATGCCGCCGAGTCCCGCGGTGAGGATCCACTTGCCGGTGAGGTCGCCGTCGTAATGCTGGCGGCCCATTTCGACGAAGGTCTCGTACGTGCCTTGCACGATGCCCTGCGAGCCGATGTAGATCCACGAGCCGGCCGTCATCTGGCCGTACATCATCAGGCCCTTCTTATCGAGCTCGTTGAAGTGCTCCCACGTCGCCCAGTGCGGCACGAGGTTGGAGTTGGCGAGCAGCACGCGCGGGGCGTCGGCGTGCGTCGGGAAGATGCCCACGGGCTTGCCCGACTGGATGAGCAGGGTCTCGTCGTCGCGCAGGGACTTGAGCGATGCGAGGATCGCGTCGAAGCATTCCCAATCGCGCGCCGCGCGCCCGATGCCGCCGTAGACCACCAGTTCCGCCGGGTTCTCGGCCACTTCGGGGTCGAGGTTGTTCTGCAGCATGCGGAAGGGGGCTTCCGACAGCCACGACGGGCAGGACAACTGGGTGCCGCGCGGGGCGCGGACCGTGCGGCTGGGATCCTTGCGGGTCGACATCGAAAGCAACTCCGGCGCGTGGGGACCCGCGATTATCCCTCACCCCGCCGGGCAGGTCTTCCGCCCCGCACGGAAAGCGGCGACGTCGGCCTCCGTCGCGGATTTGGCGCCCACGCCACCGTCGAGCAGCACGCGCCACGTGCCGTCCTTGTCGCGGTGCCAGGTGGAAAAGAACGTGGTGAGCGCGTAACGGTTCGGGGCCTTGGGATCGGGGAGCTCGATCAGCGCTGGGCCGGTCGAGTACGCGATGTCGGGCTCGCCCCCGATGGCGACTGCCTTGGGGTACCACGTCAAGCGCAACTGCGAGCCATCGATGATCCCGGCCCATTCCTTCGCGATCGCCGCACGGCCGCGCACCGGAACGGGGAGGTTCGCGCTGAAAACCGCACCTTCGGCGACGAAATCACCGAACGCCTTCGCATCGTGCGCGGCGACGCTGTCGGAAAACGCGAGCTCGCGCGCCCACACCGCGCATTCGTCCTTGCCCAGCGCAGGGCGGGGCGCGGGCTTCGCGGGTTCCTGCGCGAAGGCGGGCGCGGCGAGGACGAGGGCTGCAACGGCAAGACGAATGCGCATGACCGACTCCATGGTGGGGCGAACCCGTGACGCTGCACCATGCGCCGCGTCCCGGCCAAGAGCCAGTAGACGAAAGTCACGAGGCGCCTGCGTCACGGGCGCGCCTTGCCGCGCCCGTATCATGGCGGCATGGGGATCCCGTTCCGGGCCTTGATCGGCCTGTTGCTGTGCACAACGCTCGCGGCCTGCACGTCGGCCCCCCGCACGGGGGATGCGCCGCCGGTGCTGCTCGTCTCGATCGACGGCTTCCGCGCCGACTACCTCGACCGCGGCGTGACGCCGAACCTCTCTCGCATCGCGAACGAAGGCGTGCGCGCCGATGGCATGCGCCCGTCGTATCCGGTGCTCACCTTCCCGAACCACTACACGCTGGTCACCGGCCTGCGGCCCGATCGCCATGGCGTCGTGCACAACACGATGCGCGATCCGGAACTCGGGCCGTTCAAGTCGAGCGACGAGGCGCAGGCCGGCGATGCGCGCTGGTGGAACGGCGCCGAACCGATCTGGGTGACGGCCGAAAAGCGCGGCGTGCACAGCGCGACGATGTTCTGGCCCGGCTCGCAGGCCGCGATCCACGGCGTGCGCCCGACGCATTGGCGCCCCTATGACGCGTCGATGGCGAACGACGCGCGCGTCGACCAGGTCGTCGAATGGCTCGCGCAACCCGCGCCGCGCATCCGCCTGGCGACGCTGTACTTCGAACTGCTCGACAAGACCGGGCACGACCACGGCCCGGACTCGCCGGAGATGCAGCAATCGCTCGCGCAGATCGATGCGTCGATCGGCCGACTGCTCGACGATCTGCGCGCGAACGGCCTGGCCGGCCGCGTCAACCTCGTGATCGTTTCCGATCACGGCATGGCGCAAGTGCCACCCGGCCACGTCGTCGCGATCGAAGACATGGTCGATCCGCGCGATGCGGAGAACATCTCGACCGGCCAGAACGTCGGCTTCGCGCCGAAACGCGGCCATGGGCAAGCGGCCGAGCGCCGGTTGCTCGGCCGCCACGCGCATTACGAATGCTGGCGCAAGTCCGAATTGCCGCCGCGCTGGAAATTCGGCACGCATCCGCGCGTGCCCGCGATCGTGTGCCAGATGGACGAAGGCTGGGATGCGATCGCGCGCGCATCGGTCGCCCAACGCCCGCCGCATGCGCGCGGGTCGCACGGTTACGATCCGGACGCGGCGTCGATGCGTGCGTTGTTCATCGCGCAGGGCCCGGCGTTCGTGCCGGGCGCGCGGTTGCCGGTGTTCGACAACGTCGATGTCTATCCGTTGCTCGCGCGGCTGTTGCGGATCGCGCCGCGCGATAACGACGGCAGCGCGGAGGTATTCACGCCCGCGCTGCGTTGAGGCCGCATCAGCGGCGGTGGTGGCCCGCTTCGAGTTCCGCGCGAGTCAGGAAGCCGTCGCGGTTGTCGTCCATCCACGCGAAGCGGTCGGCCAGGCGCGGCATCTTTTCCTGCACTTCGATGCGTCCCAGCTTGCCGTCCTTGTTGAGGTCGGCCTCGCGGAACTTCGCTTCGAACTCGGCCTTGCGCTGCGCTTCCATCTGCGGGCGCATGCGGTCGCGGTACGCGGTCATTTCCGCACGCACGATGTAACCGTCGCGGTTGGCGTCGAGCGCGGCGAAGGTCGGCTTGTCGTGCCTGCGCTTGTCGTCCATGCGCGCGGCGCGTTCGGGGTGCTGCTGGCGCATCTGCTCGCGCTTCGCGTTGCCGGCGTCGAATTCGACGCGGCTGATGCGGCCATCGTTGTCGGTATCGAGACGTTCGATGCCGCCACCGTGCATGCCACGGTGATGCTGTGCAGCGCCCGCGGGCGCCTGTGCGAAGGACAAGGCCGGCAGAAGCAGCAGGGCCGCGGCGAGGGCTTGGATCTTCATGGGAACTCCGGGATGGGCGCGGCAAGGGCGCCGCGCGTGGTCCCGATAACGCCTGCCGCTCGTCGCAGTTGACGCAACGTTCATTCCGTTCAGTGGGCAAGCCGCTTCGTGAATTCGCGTGTTCAGGATGGATATCAGTCGCTTACGACGTTTTCGTCTCACTTCGCTGTCACCCCGTCGGTTCTAGCATTCGACCCCAGCAATGAAAGCCGACGATCCCGACATGTCGCCGACCGACTACGAATACCTGTTCATCCTCGATGCGCTGGAACGGAAGGAACCGATCTTCCCGTTCATCGTCAAGGCGCTTGCGGAGTCGGGCCTGGTCGACGTCAGCGCACAAGGCATCAGCCTCACGCCCGCCGGTGAGTCGCTGATGCAGCAGGTCGCCGAGAAAGAAGGCGACGCGACGCACTGACCTGCTGCCGGCTGAATCCGGTTCATCCAAAAGCGTGCGCCCCGCCACGTTTGCGGAAAGCCGCCCGGCACGCTCCCGCAATTCACCCCATGCCACCCCGACACTATGCCGGCGCCAGCGTCCGCAGGGGGCGGCCGACGCGCATCGGGGGTTTTCGCAATGCCGTACGAAGTCGACGTCAACCAGTACCTGGGCCTGACCGTGTGCACGCTCTGGGGCCTGGTGTGGGTGGAAGAACGTCAGGCTGCGCTCGACGAAGTCATCGCGGAGATGGAAGAGGGACGTCCCTATCGCATCCTCGTCGACATGATCGGCGCGAGCTGCGCGAACGATTCGTTCGCCACCAGCAGCGCATTCGCGCAACGCCTGGCCACCGAGCGCAAGCTCAAGGGCTGCCGCATCGCGTATCTGTATCCCGACAATGCGCGCATCAACCTGTCGGTCGAGCGCCTGGCGGAGGCGCGTGATTTCAAGTTCCGCCGATTCACCACCACCACCGAAGCGCTCGACTGGCTGCTCTCGCCGCCGACCCGCATCAAGTCCGCGCCGGCGATCGGGCCGCAGTCGCAGCCCGACGCGGTGACGCTGCTCGCGGGCCTGCGCAGCGGCCGCTGGGTCGCCTGACGCTCAACCGGCCAGGCGCACCACCGCCTGCGCCGCGCGGTCCACTTCCTCCGGCGTGTTGACGAGGCTCCCCGCGAGCCGGGCGTAGACGACCGCGTAAGGGCTCGTACTCGCGACGATTTTCTCCTCGCGCAAGCGCTTCACGACATCCTCCGGCTTCATGCCGTCGATCTCGAATGCCACCAGGCCCGCCGACAACGCCGGCGACTGCGGCGTATGCACGTGGATCTTCGCGTGCCCCGCGAGCTGTTGCTTGATGCGCGTGTTGAGCTCCGCGATGCGGTCGGCCACGCGTTTGCGGCCCATCGCTTCGTGCATCTCGAAGGCCGCCGACATCGCCCATTGATGTTCGAACGCATGGAACCCGCCGGGCGCGACGCGCGCGGCGTTCGTCGGGCCGTTCGGCGCGCGATCTTCGGTCCATGCGGTGTAGGACTCCCACTCGGTGAAGTTCGGCACCACCGGGCGCAGTCGTCCCCAACCGTCGGCGTTCGCCCACAGCATCCCCGTGCCGCGCGGGGCGAACATCCACTTGTGCGTGCCGGCCGCGATGTAATCGGGGCCCATTGTCGCGATCGTTTCGTCGACCGCGCCAATGCCGTGCACCCCGTCCATCACCAGCAGCACGTCGGGGTGTCTGGCTTTCAGCGCCTTCGCCATTTCGCGGATCGGCAAACGCATGCCGGTGCTCGAATGCACCCAGGTCAACCCCACTACGCGCGTCTTCGGCCCGATGCCCGCGAGCAGGTTGGACACGAGGCTGTCGACGGTGGCGTCCTTCGCATCGTCGTAGAGTTTGATCTTGCGCATCGTCGCGCCGCTGCGTTCATTGGCCAGGCGGATCGATTCGTGGTGCGAGTAGTGATCGTGCGTGGTGACGACGACTTCGTCGCCCGCGCGCAACGGCAAGCCGTGGTAGATCAACGCGAGGCCTTCGGTCGTCGAGCGCGTCAGCGCGACGTCTTCGGCACGGCCGCCGATGTAATGCGCGATCGCGGTCTGCACCTTCAGCGGCACGTTTTTCGACTCTTCCTCGAACATGCCGCTTTCGATGACCTGGAACGGGTCGCGATCCATCGCGCGGCGCCAGGTTTCAATCGCATCGCGCACGGGCGCCGGATGGCTGGCGATGAAGAAGCTCGCGAAGTGCGCCCACGCCGGGTCGAGCGAGAACTGAGCGCGCACGGCGTCCCAGGTCGACAGATCGGGGAGGGGACTGGCGTGGGCTTCCAGCGCGGCGAGCAGCGACAGACCGCCCGTGAGGGCGACCGGGGCGGCGAGGAAGCGACGGCGGGTGAGGTCCATGAACGCGCTCCGGCGGGCGGGGGGAAGGCCCTTCCGGGGCAACGCGCGCTTCGTGCGGGAGCGGACAATCGTCACGGCGGTGGGCACGCCGGTTAATCGGACATTCGATCCATCGCCGCGCCCAGCGCCTACACTGCATCGCAACATCCCGTTTCCGGTTGTCGATCCGCCCATGCGATTCCCTCGTCTGCCCCTGATCGCGGTCCTTGGCGCCGCGCTGCTCGCCGCAGCGTGCACGGCCGAGCAGGCGCCCGCGCCCAAGGTCCTGAAAACGCAGACCAGCGCGGACAACACGGCCGACTTCGGCGCGGTGTCGTCCGACGTGCCGCCCCCGCCGAAGAAGAAGACGGACATCGCGCATACCACCGAATGGCCGGACGCCACGCTGGAATCGGGCACCGCGTCGATCAGTTGCAGCACCGACTACGTCGAGCAGGGCGACGGCAAGGAATTCAAGGACCTGGCGTTCTTCTCCGTACTCGATGCGATGCTGCCGTGCAAGGACGCGGGCGTCGTGCGCCTGCGCTATCGGGGCCGCGTCGCCAGCGACTTCACCACGCTCATCGAACGCGTCGGCAACATGGCCGCGCGCATGGATATCCACCAGCGGATCCTCGACATCGATTCGAGCGGCGGCCAGGTGGAGGACGCGATCCGCGCCGGCGACATCATGGCCGAAGCGGGTTGGACGATCTGGGTGCGCGAGAACGCGGTGTGCCACAGCGCCTGCGTGTTGCTGCTCGCCGGCGGCGACGACCGCGTCATCTCCGGTGCGGTCGGCATCCACCGCATCATCCGCATCCAGTCCGAAGCCTCCTCGCGCGCCGAATTGAGCGCCGAGCTGCACGAAGTGCACGAGGCGATGAAGGATTACCTCCAGCGCAACGGCGCCGGCGTGGCGGTCGCCGATTTCATGATGACGGTGCCCAACCGCTCGCTGCGCTTGCTCACGCCGGAAGAGCTGTCGGAATACGGCCTGGTCGGCCGCAACGCCGCGCAGGAAGACCTCGACCGCATCCGCCTCGTGCGGCGCTGCGGCCTGGACTTCGCGCGCCGCCTCGATGGCTTCTATCGCGCGTACGAACAGCAATGCGCCTCGCTCGACACCGGCGTGGACGCCATCAACGACTGCGGGCGCGCGCTGCGTCCGAAGTACGGCTTCCCGGACGACAAGTGCCCGGCCGACAGCCCGCTCGCGGCGCTCGACGTAAAGCCGGCGCAGACCGCGGACGCGGCCGCCGAGGAAGGCGCAATCGACGTCGCGACCAAGGCTGAGGATGCGCGGGAGCGCGCAGCCAGGCCCGCCAAGCGCCGCCAATAAATGCTAGGTTGTGCCGCGTTCCGGGGGGAACGTCCGGGGGGAATGCAGCAATGGGGCGGAAGTCGACGACGGGCGCGCGCGGTCCGCGCATGCGCTGGATCCTGCTGGCGGGCGTGGTGGCCATCGGCGCCGCCGGTTGGCTCGCGCACGCACAAGCGAAACAACTCGCTGCGCGCAGCCTTGCCCATGCGTTTCCGTCCGGCGATTCGCGGATCGGCCACACGTGGTTCGACGCCAATGGCGACGTCGTCGCCAGCGATGTCGTCGTTTACCTGAGCACGCCCACGGCGCTCGCCGATTCCGATGCCCCCGATGCCAACACGCTGCGTTTCGAACGCATGCGCGTGCGTGCGCCGGAGGGCTGGATGTTCTACGCGCGGAACCTGATCGACATGAAGCTCGAGAAGGCGCAGATCGCGGAATGGAGCATCGCCTTCGAAGGCTTCACCTCGCGCGCGGGCATCGACCCTTCCCTGGGCACGCTCGGGCCGATCGGCGCGATGAGCGCCTCGCCGTTCGAAAGCGAAGGCTGCGCGCGGCATGCGTACTTCATGCGCGAAGAGCTCGGCAACATGGGACTCAAGCCGGGCCAGACCGATTTCGAAGTGACGCTGCGCGAAGACGGCAACCGCGTGGCCACGCGCATCGTGCTGAGCACGCCCGCGGTCTCGCGCCTGCAATACGACCGCGTGGAGACGCTGGCTTCGCCGACGAGCCTGCTGCAGGTCGACAAAGCCGCGACCTCCACCGTTTCCGAACGCTGGGACGTCAGCGACCAGGGATTCGTGAAGGCGCGCAATACCGCGTGCGCGAGGCAGGACGGCGTGGACGAGGCGACGTTCGTCGCGCGCCACGTGATGTCGGTGCAGCGTCTGCTGGAGACGCGCGGCCTGCTGGCCGACGACGCGACGATCGCCGCATATCGCGATTTCGCCACCAACGGCGGGCAGCTCGCGTTCGGCGGCACTTATGCGACGGCATTGCACAGCAGCGAACGCGGGCAGGCGCGCGCCAACGGTAGCGCGCTGTTGCGCATGGACGCCAAGCTCGAACACGGCAGCCAGACGAACGACGTGCGTTTCAGTGGCACCGCGCCGCGCGCGCTGGACACCGCCGGCGGTGCGACGTTCGCCGCGATGACGAAGGAGAACGGTGGCGCCACGCCCGTGGGCGGCAGCGTGTCGACGCCCAAATCCGCGATTCCCGCATCGACGGTGGCCGCCGGCACGCCCGTGCGTCCCCAATACGCCTCCTCGCTGCCGAGCGCCGCACCGGCGATGGCCCCGGGCGGCCGTCTGGAATGGGACGACCTGCCGGCGCTGCAGGGCCACCTGGTGCAGGTGTTCACGATGCACAACGCACCGCGCACCGCGACCCTGATCTCCGTGGACGCCAACGAAGCGCACGTGCGCGCCCGCATGCCCGGCGGCCACGCCGACTATCGGATTTCGCGCGAAGCCTTCCTGCGCGCGACGCTGATCCAGTAACGCCGTCCTCCCCGCGAAGGCGGGGATCGAGGCTTACGCCACAACGCTGATCACGACATCGCCGACGGTCACCTTCGACCCCGCGCGCACCTTGCACGTCTTCCGCAACTCGACGGCTCCATCGACGGCCACGGCCCCCTCGGCCACCAGGTGCTTCCCGGCCCCTCCGCTGTCGACCAGCCCGACGAGCTTGAGCAGCTGGTGGAGTTCGACGTATTCGTGCCCGTCGAGGGCGAATTCGAGGCGTTGCATCGGGGTCCTTCTGGTCTGGAGAGCGGCCTCACGGCCAAGGGCGCACAATAGCGCCCCCCGAAGAGGCCGGAGTGCCCATGTCGACCCCCGCCGGCGAAGCCGCCGCGACCCTGCGATTCGCCGATCTCGGCCTGCCCCCCGCCGTGATGGCCGCCGTCGATGCGGTCGGTTACGAATCCCCGTCGCCCATCCAGGCCGCAACGATTCCCGCACTGCTGCAGGGCCGCGATGTCCTCGGCCAGGCGCAGACGGGCACCGGCAAGACGGCCGCCTTCGCGCTGCCCATCCTCGCGCAGGTGGATCTCACGCAGACCAAGCCGCAGGCGCTGGTGCTCGCGCCGACGCGCGAACTGGCCATCCAGGTGTCCGAAGCGTTCCAGAAGTACGCCGCGAAGATGCCCGGCTTCCACGTGCTGCCGATCTACGGCGGGCAGAGCTACATGCCGCAACTGTCGGCGCTGCGCCGTGGCGTGCATGTCGTCGTCGGTACGCCGGGCCGCGTGATCGATCACCTGGAGAAGGGCTCGCTCGATCTGTCGAACCTGCGCTCGCTCGTGCTCGACGAAGCCGACGAGATGCTGCGGATGGGCTTCATCGACGATGTCGAGACGGTGCTGAAGAAGACGCCGGAAAACCGCCGCATCGCGCTGTTCTCCGCGACGATGCCCTCGCAGGTGCGCCGCATCGCGCAGACGTATCTGAAGGATCCGGTCGAAGTCACGATCCAGGCGAAGACGACGACGGCGGCCAACATCCGCCAGCGTTACTGGTTCGTCGCCGGCATGCACAAGCTCGATGCGTTGACCCGCATCCTGGAAGCCGAGCCGTTCGACGCGATGATCGTGTTCGCGCGGACCAAGATGGCGACCGAAGAGCTCGCGGAGAAGTTGCAGGCGCGCGGCCTGGCCGCCGCGGCGATCAATGGCGACATCGAGCAGAAGACGCGCGAGCGGACGATCCAGAAGTTGAAGGACGGCGAGCTCGACGTGCTGGTGGCCACCGATGTCGCGGCGCGCGGCCTCGATGTCGAGCGCATCAGCCATGTGTTGAACTACGACATTCCGTACGACACCGAGAGTTACGTGCACCGCATCGGCCGCACGGGTCGTGCGGGCCGCAGCGGCGAGGCGATCCTGTTCGTGACGCCGCGCGAGAAGGGCATGTTGCGCGCCATCGAGCGTGCGACGCGGCAGCCGATCGAAGAGATGCAGTTGCCCAGCGTCGACGCGGTGAACGACAAGCGCGTCGCCAAGTTCCTCGGGCGCATCACCGATGCGTTGGCGGTGGACGGCAACGAGCTGGACCTCTTCCGCGACCTGGTGCTGCGTTACCAGCGCGAACACGACGTGCCGGTGGGCGATATCGCCGCGGCGTTGGCGAAGATGGTGCAGGGGCGTTCGCCGTTGTTGTTGTCGCCCGAGAAGGCGAAGCCCGCTCGCGTGGACCGGCCTGCGTTCGAGCGCGGCGAGCGCGCCGAGCGTCCGCAGCGGCCGTCGTTCGACCGCGGCGATCGTCCGGAGCGTGCGCCACGCGAGAAGCGCGACGTCGGTCCGCGTTCAGCGCCGGCCGAAGGAATGGAGACGTATCGGATCGAGGTCGGTTATCGCCACGGGGTGAAGCCGGGCAACATCGTCGGCGCGATCGCGAACGAGGCCGATCTCGAGAGCAAGTTCATCGGCCGCATCGACATCCACGACGATTACTCGTTGCTCGATCTGCCGGAAGGCATGCCGCCGGATTTGATGTCGCACCTGCAGAAGGTGCGTGTCGCCGGCCAGATGATGCGATTGAGCAAGGCCGGCGATTCACCGCTCCCCGCGCATCGCCCGGGCCCGAAACCGCACCGCAAGGGCCCGCCGCCGCGTCGTTGACCTGTGTCATCGGCGTATCTGGATTCCCGCTTGCGCGGGAATGACGCGCAAAAAAAACCCCGCTTTCGCGGGGTTTTTTTCAATCTCAGGCAACCGCCATCGATTCGTTCGCGGCCTCTTCGGCCGCCACCGGCGCCGGGACCTCCTTCGGCACCTTCTTCACCGTGCGCTCCAGCGTGTCGCGCGCGATGGCCGACAAGCCGTACAGGCGCGCCACGCGGCCCCACGCGATCGCCGCGACCACCAACTGCATCACGAAGAACCCGAGCACCGTCCCGCCGACCGACGCCGCGCTCACGTTCGTCCGCACCAGGCCCAGCGCGACGGCCAACCCTTCGCCGACCAATACCGTGCCGACGTAGACCACCAACACCGCGACCGGACGACGGAAGAACAACTTCACCCCGCGCCACCACGCCTTGACCGCCGAACGACGTGACGGATCGACCGCCAACATCGCGCGCCCCGATTCCAGCGTCGCATGCGCGAACACCACCAGCACCGCGAGCACGATCGTCGCGATCAACGACGCATTCTCGACCGCCGACGGCACGATGGCCGTATCGCCGACCTTCTCCGCCCACTTCGACACCGGCGCGCTCGCCCCGAGCGCGATGCCCAGCGGCACCACCGCCCACAGCAACATGCGCGCCATGCGCCCGTACTCGCGCAACCCGAACTGCAACAGATTGCCGAAACGCAACGACTGCCCCGCGCGGATCGACGCCACCACCATGCCCGTCAACCACGGCGACAACAGCAGTGCGATCACGATGCCCATGATCCCGGCGGCGTTGATCGCCGCGCTCTGCTGTTTGACGATCGGCGCGAACACTTCGAGCATCCACGCCAGGTCGAACCGCGCCGCGATTTCCTTCGCATGCACGGAGTGATCGAGCCGCTCCGACAGCGCCATCGAAATCGGCAGCACCGCCACCAACGTCGGGATCAACAACGCGACGGCCCACAGCACGAGCAGGCGCCACTGCAGCGCACGGCCCAGGCCACCGAACAGGGCGGCGAATCCGCCCAACTTGCGATCGTTCGTGTTCATACGGTCACCAACAGGGCGAAGAGGGACTGGAAGAACGCGGCGATGTCCGCCGACCAGCGACGCGAGGCGCTGCCGTCGGCTTCGATCGTGCGGCTGTCGTCGAGCTTGTCCTTGTCGAGGAACACGCGACGCTCCGGATCGAGCTCCGCCGACACCGCGCGGCTCTTCGTCACCAGGCGCCAGCGCGCCCAGCGCTTGTCGCCGCTGTCGGGCAGGCGCAGCGTCTGCGACGTGCCGTCTTCGAACCGCACCAGCAACGTCTGCGGCACCACCGCACCATCGCGGCGCACGATGATGCGCGTGGCGTACTCGAACGGACCCTCACCGTCCTTCGCCTTCGGATGCGCCTTCTTGAACGCCTCGCGCGCATCGTCGATGGACTTGTCCACTTCCTCGGACTTGCGCTCGACGACCTTGCCCTTGACCTCGGCCAGGCCCGGCTGCGGCAGGATCTCGTCGCTGGAGAACTCGCTGATGCGGTCATCGACCTTGCGCGTCGAATACACCTGCTCGGCGAAGACCTTCTCGACCAGCGCACGCTGCCCGGTGCCGACGGCCATCGATTCGCGGAAATCGGCGATCGACGGGTGGCGGAACTTCCACTGCGCGTAGTACTGCTTGAACGCCCGTTCCAGCGCGTCCTTGCCGACCTGTTGTTCGAGGTCGTGCATCACGGTGGCCGTGCGCGCGTACACCGTGCCGTAGCTGTTGCTCGACATGCGGTCCCACGAACTGTTGCCGACCGGATCGGCCGGCTCGCCCGTCATCGCGCCGAGTCGCTGCTGTTCGAATTCACCCAGCGCGATGTCGACGCCGACGAGCTTGGTCAGCCACGTCTGCGCGGTGGCGGTCTGCTTGTTGGCGACGAGCATCCGGTGGTCCCAGTACTCGTTCAGGCCTTCGTCGAGCATGGGCTCTTCGAATTCGTTCGAACCGAGGATCCCGTAGAAATAGCCGTGGCCGAATTCATGGATGGTCACGAAGTCGAGCGCATAACGCTCCAGGCGTCCTTCGCGCACGTCCTTGTAGCTCGACGCGGTGAAGAACGTCGGGTATTCCATGCCGCCGGCTTCGTCCGCGTTGTACGGCGGCACGACGGCGGTGACGGTCTTGTACGGGTAGTCGCCGAGCGTCTTGGAGAAGTACGTCAGCGACGCGATCGTCGCATCGAGCACCGGCCTGGCGTTGTTCGCGTATTCCGGGTGATAGAGCACGCGCACCTTCACAGGGCCGTTGGCGCCGTTGTAGACGCCGTCGAGCGGCTTGGCGTAACGGTTGTCGGCGGTCCATGCGAAATCGTGCACGTCGCCCTGCACGTAACGGTGCGTGACCAGGCCCTTCTTCTCGACCGGCGTGCCCTGCAGCTCGCCCGTGGCGCCGACGGTGTAGTCCTTCGGCACGGTGATCGAGACGTCGTACAGGCCGTAGTCGGCGTAGAACTCGCTGTGCAGGTGGAACTCGTGCACGTTCCAGCGCGGGGCGGTGGCACCGCGCTCGCCGGGCAGTTCGAGCACGCCGATCTTCGGGAACCACTGGCCGACCAGGTGGAACGTGCCGTAGTAACCGGTGCGTGCGCTCACGCGCGGCAGCTGGTTGAAGAAGTCCATGTCGATCGTCGTCGAACCGCCGGCGGCGACCGCTTCGGGCAGGTCGAGGCGCACGACGGTGCGGTCGGTCGACGGGCCGTTGTCGGGATGCACGTACGTCCACGGCACGGTGGCGCCGTTCTGCGCGACCTTGGTCAGGCGCGTGTAACCGTAGCCGCCGTCTTCGGTCTCGACGCCGCTGCGGAAACCGAACGCGTTGTTGCGCTTCTCGGTGTTGAACGTGCTGCCCGGGCCTTCGAACGCGTTGAGGTACAGGTGCAGGTAGACCGACTTCACCGGGACGGCGCTGCGGTTGCGCCAGGTGAGTTGCTGCTTGCCGTCGATGGTGTGCTTCTTCGGATCGAGCGTCGCGTCGATCTTGTAAGTCACCACGCGGTCGGACAGCGTTTCTTCGCTGCCGGTGCGCGGGCCGCCCCAGGCGTTGGGATCGCTCGGCACGGTGACGGCGGTGGGGTTCGGGGAAGCGAACGGGATGTCGTCCACGACCGGCGCGTCGGCGGCCGGCGCCGTGGCCGGTGCGACCTGCGCGGTGGCGACGAGCACGCATGCGCTCGCGAGCGCCAGGCCGACGGCCCAGCGTTGGATGCGGATCTTCGTTGTCATCGTGTGCGCCCTCAGCGGCCGTTGACGCTGTAACGCCCCGGCCCGAGCAGGGCCAGCGCGATCGCGGAGAACAGGAACATGCCCTGCAGTTCGAGCGCCCAACCGCCTTGTTGGTTGAGCTGGCCAAGCTGGCCGGTATGCGCGAGCGCGAAGGCGAAGAGCATGTTGACCGCGACGAGCAGCGCGCCGATGCGCGCATGGAATCCGGCGATCAGCATCAGCGGCCCGAGCACTTCGCCGAGCAGCACGCCGTAGCCGAGCACGCCGGGCAGGCCATGCGCTTCGACCATGCCGACGATGCCGCCCATGCCACCGCGCAACTTCGCGATGCCGTGCAGAAGGATCAGCAGGCCGAGCACGACGCGCAGGACCAGGCGCGCCAGATCGTTCTGGGTGTTCGTGTTCATCGTTCCCCCGTGGATGGAATGTCGGAACCGACCCCCAACGCCCCTGTCGGGATCGGCCGCATGCCGAGCATAGCCGCGGGCGCGCCCGATGTCGCATGCACCGGGCCCGACGGCGCGTGCGGGATCGCGGCCCCGTATCCAGGCCGGCGGATGGGCGCAATGCGGCGCGGCGCTAGCGCAGCGGCAGCTTCAATTCGCGGCCGTTCCAGTCGAGCAGCACGCCATCGGGGAGGATGTCCGCCACGACCACCGCGCCGAGGCGGTCGCCGACGCGCAGGCGCGTGCCGTCGATGATGACGAAGCGTTGCGCCGACACGTCGTTCCACATGTGCATGCTGAGTTTCAGCGGCGGCAACTGCTTGCGTTCCTCGCTGCCCAGGTCGGAGACGCGTGGCGTCATGTCGATTGCGACGGGCGCCGGCGCGGGCATGGGCTTCGGCTCCAGGCGCGGCGGTGGCGCGGGCGTTGCCGCGACCGGTTCGGGTTTCGCAGGCGCGGGCGGCGCGACGACGATCGGCTTGCGCAGGGCGGGCGCGGGGCGCGGCGTCGCGTCCTCGGCGGCGGCGCGCACGGGTTGTTCGGCGACGGGCGCCTGCACGACGGGCGCCACTTCGATCGGCGCAGGCGCGCGGCCGCGCATCGCGAACCACGTCAGCAGCGCGGCGATCGCAAGACCACCGGCGATCCAGGGCCAGCGCTGCGGTGTCGTCGTGGCGATCGGCGTCGCCACCGCCGGTTCGGCCAACAGATCGGGTACCACCGCGCGGCGGCGTTCGGCCTCGGACTTGCGCAGCGCTTCGAGGATCAGCGACATCGGCGTTCAGTCCAGGGACGTGCGAAGGCGGGGGCCGGCGTCGCGCGCCGACAAGGCGAGCAAGGTTTCCGGCCCGATGACGCCATCGGCGGCCAGGCCGCGCGATTGCTGGAAGCTGCGCACGGCGTTGCGCATCGCGTCATCGAGAATCGCCGGGCCGGTGTAGTCGGGCAGGTGCGCATGCACCCAATCGACCGCGGGGCCGCGGCCATCGGCCGACGGCGCATCGACGAGCGTCTCCGGACCGCGCCACAACGCCGCGTACTCGCCGGTCCACGTGCGCTGCAACGCGACGCGGTCGATGTCGTACGTGTTCGCGCCGACCATCACCCGCGCGCGCACCGCGTCGGCGCCGAGCAGCAGCGCCCACGTGGAGGCCTTCTGCGTACGCAGGCGCAACAGCGCAGGCCGCCCTTGCGCGAACAACTTGTCGAGGCTTGCCGTACCGCGCAGGCAATACAGCCCGGCCTCGACCGCGGGCGGGCACGTCGCGGCCAGCGTCGCATCCGCCTTCGATTGCCATTGCGTCAGCAACGCTTGCCACGCCGATACATCGTCCGGTTCCATCGCCTGCACGCGCGCTGCGAGCGCATCGGCCGCGAGCACCGGGACCGGGACCGGCTTGAACGGCGATTGCGCGACGACGGGCTTCGACGGTTTCGCGACCGTGGTTTTCACCACCGGCGCCGCGCGTACGTCGGCAGGCGGGGTGCGCGGCCAGAAGAACCACGCCGCCGCGCCTGCGATCACGAGGCTCGCCGCGGCGGCCCAACGCAGCGGATGCGGTTCGTGCCGCTTCGGCGCCAGGGCCTCGCGCGCGGCACGATCGATGTCGGCCGCTTCGATCGTCGTTGCATCGTGCGCATAGCCGCCGAGCAACGCGCGCTCGGCGATCACGTTCACCAGGCGCGGCACGCCACCGGAATGTTTGTGGATGCGCGCGATGGCGCCGGCGGAAAATGGCGAATGCAAACCGCCCGCGATGCGGAATCGATGGCGCACGTACGCGCCGGTCTCGTTCGCATCCAACGGCATCAGGTGATAACGCGCGGTGATGCGTTGCGCGAGCTGGCGCATGTCGCCGCGCGCGAGGATCTCGCGCAGTTCCGGCTGGCCGAGCAGGATGATCTGCAGCAGCTTCTGCGTGTCGGTTTCCAGGTTGGTGAGCAGGCGCACTTGTTCGAGTGCGTCGACCGAGAGGTTCTGCGCCTCGTCGATGATCAACACGACGCGCAGGCCCTTGGCGTACGCATCGAGCAGGTAGCCGTTCAGCGCATCGACGAGCGCCTTGGTGCTGCCGCGCGCGTTGGCGATGTCGAGATGCAGTTCCTCGCACAGCGTTTCGAGCAGTTCGATCGCGGACAGGCGCGGATTGAGGACGAGCGCGACGCGGGTGTTCTCCGGCAGTTGTTCGAGCAGCAGCCGGCACAGCGTGGTCTTGCCGGTGCCCACTTCGCCGGTGAGCTGCACGAACCCGCCGCCGCCGCCCTGGCCGATGCCGAACAACAGGTGCGCGAGCGCGTCCCGGTGGCGCTCGCTGAGGAACACGAAGCGCGGGTCGGGCGTGATCGAGAACGGCGGTTCCCGCAGGGACCAATGCTCGAGGTACATGCGGCGCAGCGTGCCAGAAACCGGGGCGCGGTGCGCTATTCGGCGGCGCCCTTGTTCTCGGCGGCCGCCAGGACCTCGGGGTGCGACAGCGGCTTGGGCTTGCCCATCAACGGATGGATGAACACGGCCCCGAGGATGATGGCCACGCCCGCATAGAAGGCGGGGGTGAGCTCGCGTTGTTCGCCCAGCAGCAGGATCGCCAGCACGATGGCGTACACCGGCTCAAGGTTGACGGCCAATTGCTGCGCGAACGCGCTCATGTGCCGCAATGCCGCCAGCGACAGCGCGAAGGGCAGCAGCGTGCACGCCAGCGACAACGCGATCAGCAACCCGAGGTCGCGCATGCCCGGCACCGCGAACACGTCGCCGGAAAACGCACCGGCCGTGCCCGGGACCAGCGGCATCACCGGGATCAGCGCCGTGAGCGCGATCGCGCCCGCACCGAGTTCGAGCGTCGTGACGGTCAGCGGATCGCCGTGTTCGACGAGGCGCTTGTTGAGCGCGCCGAAAATGGCGACGAAGATCGCCGACAGCGCGCCCACCGCGATGCCCGCGCGCATCCCCGGCGGCACGCCGCCGACGACGAGCGCGACGCCGGGCAACACCGCGATGCCGAGCATCAAGTCGCGCTTGGAGAAGCGCGTGCGCGCGACCAGGGGTTCGATCATCGCGACGAACACCGTCGCCAGCGCGATGCACGTCGCGCCGACGGAGGCGTTCGACAACTTGATCGAGCCGTAGAAGGTCAGCCAGTGCAACGCGACCAGCACACCGATACCCGCATACGCGCCTCGCAGGCGCCAGGACATCGCGCGCAATCCGCGCCACACGCGCGGAACCAGCAACAACGCCACGACGACCAGCAACATGCGCCACCACACCAGCGGCAACGCGGGCAGCGTGATCGCTTTCCCGAGGATGGCGGTGAAGCCCCACAGGACGACGCACAGGTGGATCTGGAAGAACGCCTTCGAACGCGCGGCGCGCGCATCGGGCGTCAGGGCGGGAGACTCGGGCATGCGGCTATTATGCGTGGATGAGCGACGACTTCTTCGACTACCTGCACGAGTTGTTCTCGGACTTCGGGCCGATTTCCACGCGCGCGATGTTCGGCGGCCACGGCGTGTATTTCGACGGGCGGATCATCGGCATCGTCATCGACGACGCGCTCTACCTGAAGGCGGACGACGAGACGAAGCCCGCGTTCGAAGCTGCCGGGTGCGCCCCGTTCGTCTACGAATCGCGCGGCAAGGTCGTGCCGATGTCGTACTGGTCCTTGCCGGCCGATGCGATGGATTCGCCGCAGGCGTTCACGCCCTGGGCGCGCCGCGCGAACGAGGCGGCGCTGCGCAAGCCCATCAAACCGGCACGAAAAAAGCGCGCGCGTTAGTCGACCGGCGCCGACAGCAACCAGTCGACGAACACCTGCGCCGCCGGCCGCAGCCTTCGGTGCGACGGATACACGACGTGGTAGCCCCAGCGCGCGGACATGCGCGGGCCCGGGAGTTCGACCAGGCGTCCATCGCGGAGGTAGGGCACGACGACGTGTTCGCGCGCGAGCGCGGCGCCGATCCCGACCACCGCCGCCTGCAGCGCATCGGTGGTGTCGCTGAAACTGTAATGCTCGTTGAGCGCGGCGCCGTGGACGCCGGCGAAGCGGAACCAGTCGTGCCAGCCTTGCCGCGCGTGGTCGAGGATCAGCGGCACGTGCGCAATGTCCGCCGGCGCCTTGATCGTCTCGAAGGCGGCCATGCGCGGCGAGGCGACGGGGAACAGCGTCTCGTCCATCAGCCGATGGGACGACAGGCCGCTCCAATGCCCGGGCCCGTGGCGGATGCCGAGGTCGGGGCCGCCTTCGTCGAAGCGCGTCAACGCGGTTTCGGTATCGAACGCCAGCCGGATGCGCGGATGCTTCGCGGCGAAATCGGGCAGGCGCGGCAGCAACCAGGTGTAGGCCAGCGAGTGCAGGGTGGTGATGCGGACGCGGTGTTCCTCGTCGCGGTCGCCGCGCAGGGTGCGCAGGGCACCTTCCATGTCGGCCAGCGCGCTGCCCGAGGCGTCGGCGAGGCGGCGGCCTTCCGCCGTGAGCGTCACCCCGCGGGCGTGCCTCTGGAACAGCGAGACGCCCAGCCGCGATTCGAGCTTGCGGACGTGGTGGCTGACCGCGCTGGCGGTGAGGTTCAGTTCCTCGGCGGCGTGGGCGAAGTTCTGGTGGCGGGCGGCCGATTCGAAGGCGGACAGGGCAGGGAGCCAATCGGGGCGCAGGACCATGGCGAGCCTCAAATCTGGTTTGTGTCTGGCGCTGAAAGTATGCGCTTGTCATGGGGTTGCGCGCCCGGACAATGGCCTGCCTGACAAGAGCCCCTTTTGAGGCTGCCCCGGATGAACACGCTCGCGTCCTCCCCCGTTTTCGAAGCGCGCACCACGCCGGCCTGGATCACCCCCGCGGAGATCGGCCTGCTCGGTGCTGTCTGGGGCGCCTCCTTTCTCTTCATGCGCGTGGCCGCGCCCGAGTTCGGCGCCGCGGCGCTGGTCGACGTGCGCCTCGCGCTCGGTGCGCTCGTGCTGCTGCCGTTCCTGTGGCGCGCGCGGGCGCAGTTTCCGCTGCGCATCTGGCCGAAGCTGGCGCTGATCGGCGCGATCAACTCGGCCGTGCCGTTCGTGTTGTTCGCGTGGGCCGCGCAACGTTCGCCCGCCGGCGTGGGCGCGATCTGCAACTCGATGACGGTCCTGTTCACCGCGCTGGTCGGGTTCCTGTTCTTCCGCGAGAAGATCAGCTTGCGCCGCACGATGGCCTTGCTCGTCGGGTTCGCGGGCGTTGTCGTGCTGGCGAGCGGCAAGACCGAAGGTGCGAGCATCGGCTGGGCAGTGGCGGCCGGCACGGGCGCGGCGGTGCTGTACGGATTCGGCATCAACCTCGTGCGTCGCCACGTCACCGGGTTGCCGGCGGCCGCGGTGGCGGCTTCCACGCTGGGCACGTCGGCGTTGCTGATGCTGCCCTTCGCGATCGCGCAATGGCCGGACCACGCGATCTCCGCGAAGGCGTGGGGCGCGGCGGCCGCGCTCGGCGTGATGTGCACCGGCTTCGCGTTCGTCTTCTACTACCGCCTCATCGCCCGCGTCGGGCCGGCGCGCGCGGCGACGACCACGTATCTCGTGCCGCTGTTCGCCGTGCTGTGGGCGTGGATGCTGCTGGGCGAAGCGGTGACGGCGACGATGTTGCTGTCGGGTGCGTTGATCCTGGGCAGCGTCGCCTTCAGCCAGAAGGCGAAGTAACGCCCGTCATTCCCGCGAAGGCGGGGGCCCGGGCCGACGCAACAACACGATCGCGAATCCGGCGACCACCGCCGCACCGACGACCAGTAACGCCCACAACAGCCACTGCTTCCAGTCTTCCGGCGTCGTCGGCCGTTCCAGCGCCGCATCGCCTGCGAGTTCCTTCGCCTCGCCGAGCGTGGCGCGCATCGGCTGCCACGACTCCCCCTTCGACGCGCGCATCGCGTCGACCAGGCTCGGCAACGGTGCATCGCCGCGCGCTGCCCGCGCACTGCCCGCGACCAGCGAATAGGGCGGCGTGCCCTGCGCGAGGAACACCACGACCTCCGGCCGATACCCGAGCTTCAACGCCGGCGGCGCGGACGGCGTTCCGGTTTGCGCAACGAGCCGCCAATGGCGATCGCGCACCGGCGCACCGCCGATCGATGCCGGCGCCGATGCGGTCGCGCCATCGCGCGCGCCGACGCGGAACGCGACCCACGGTCCTGCGCGCCACGTCCACGGCGCATCATCGTCGTCGCGGCTTTCCAGGCGCCATTCCACGGCCGCGTTGCCGCCGGCGATGACATCCGCGCGCTCGACGGGAAAGCGTCCCGGCGATTCGAATTCATAGGCGACCTTGCCGTGGTCGCGGCCGTCGCGGGCTTGCGGGAGGGTTTCCCACGCCCACGTCTGTTCGCTCTCGGGCATGCCGATGCGCGCGCGCACCGCGTCGAATGCGAACGCGTCGTCGCCGAGCGGCACCAGGCGCACGTACTTCACGGCCATGCCGAGCGGTACGTCGTTCTTCGCCAGGCGGCTGCCGGCCTGCTGCAGGTCCAGCAACTGCAAGCGCGGATGCAGCGTGCGCCACACCTGCAGGTCGTCGCTGGTTTCCACGCGGAAGGCGGCCTGCACGTCGGCGTTCATCGCGAAATCGAAAATCAGCGCTTCCACGCCGTCCGGCCAGCGGCTCAGGTCGAACAGGAAGGCGCGCGGCGCCGCACCGTTCGGCGGCGAGGCCTGCGCTTCGAGCGACAGGATCCGGCCTGTGGTGTCGCGGCGCGCGATCAACGCCAGCCCGCCATCGTCCTCGCCGCGCGGTGCGCGCACGACGAACCACGGCACGGCCGCGAACCGCGGCGGCGACGCCAGCGGCGCATCGGGCCCGAACACATCGGCCGCGACCGCGTTGCCCTTCGCATCGACGACATCGATATCGCGCAACGACGGCGAAGCGATCGCGCGATAGACGTTGCCGTCCAGCTCGACGCGATACGCGCCCGCGTCCGCATCCGGCAACGCGATCGACCATTCGCGCGCGTAATCCGTGCGCACCTGTGCGACGGCGAGCGCCGGCAGCAACGCGATCAATCCGACCCAACGCCTCATGCCGTGGCCTCCGAAGCCGGTTCGCGCGGCGGCGCCGGCGCGAAGTAACCCACCACCGTGCACAACAGGCCGAAGGCGATGAACGACGCGATGCCCAGGCCGTTGCCGAGATTGTGGCGGTCGACGACGAGCAGCTTGAGCAACACCACCGCCATCAGCAAAGCGCCGGCCAGCCACAAGGTGCGTTGACCGCGTTTGGAACCCAGCACCCAGCCGATCACGCCGAGGATGCTCCATGTCACGGTGAGCGACGTCTGCGCCAGGCTCGTGCCGATCAGATGCGCATCCCACGCGATGCCGCCCCAATGATGCACCGCGTGGAGCACGACGGAGGTGATCCACGCGAAGCCCGCGAGCGCCGTCATCAGCACGCGCACGCGATTGAGCCATTCGGGCGCGGTGCCGTAGGCGCACCAATGCCACAGCAACGCGATGGTCGCCAGCTGCACGATCTCCATCGGATTGACCACGGGGACCCACGGCAGCGGGTGGCTGCCGCCGGGCAATCCGAGGCTCACGACCCACAGGGCTGCCAGCGCGAGGAACACCAGGCCCGGCAGCAGCGTCATCATGTCGTCGAAGCGTTCGCGCAACGGCACGGCGAGCCATTCCCAATGCCACTCCGCGATGGTCGCCATCGCGAGCCACGGCAACGCGATGGCCGCCACGCCCCAGCCTTGCGCGAGATGCAGCACGTCGTCGATCAGCCAGTACAAGATCAGCGATGCGACGAACGGCCACACCAGCCACCACAGCAACTGCGCCCAGGGCGCGAGGCGATGTTCGCCCGTGCGCAGGCACTGCAGGCTGCGGATGCCGAGGACCGCATAACCAAGCCACGCGAGCGCGCCAGCGTCGCCGAACGGATGATCGTGCGTGATGGTCTGCAACAACGACAACGGGAAGGCCGCGAGGATCGCGAACAGCGAGGTGAGGATCAGCAGCGTGGTCGGGCGGCGGCGATGTGCTTCGGCCGCGATCCACCCCGTGGCCGCGTATGCGACGAGCAGCAGGTCGGGCTCGCTGTCGCCCGGTGCGAACTCCAGGATCTCGCGCGTGATCGCGACCAACCACCAGGCCAGGCCCCACGCGTAGTACACGGCGAACTGCGGGATCGAATCGGCGCGGCGATACACCCACGCGGTCGCCAACGCACCGACGGCGACGATCAGCAGGCTCATGAACTGCGCGTTCGCGATCGGCGTGCCGGTGACGACCGCCGTGTGGTCGAAGCCGATCACGCATGCACCGGCCGCGATCGCATGCAGCGCGAACGCCGCCAACTGCCGCACGATCCGCTGCTGTCGCACACCAAGCCACGCGAGCGCCGCGCCTTCGAGCGCGAACACGCTGGCGGTCGCGCGCGCCGACAACGCGAGCGGGACGGCGAGCGTGGCGAAACCCACCGCCAGCAGCGCGTACCCATCGCCGAGCACGCGGTTGGCGCCGCGGCGGAACACGATCAATGCCAGCACCGCGTAGATCGCCGCGAGCCCCAGCGCGTTGAACGCCAACGGCATGCGCGCGCCGTGCAGCAGCCCGGCCTGGATCGCGAAGCAGACCAGGGGCGTCGCGAACACGAGCGTGCCGTCGACGTAATCGCGCCGCTCCATCGGCTGGCGCATCGCGTGCACCAGCGGAATCAGCAGGTAGAAGGCGAAGAACAGCAGGAGGAAGGGTTCGGTCGTGCCGAATTTTTCGGGCGCGTAGTCCATCACGCCCCACGCGCCGCCGATGCCGAAGGTGAAGAGGAACCCCAGCAGGTTCAGCACGCGCCACGACTTCCACCACGCGATGGCGAAGATCGTCGCGTTGAGCACCGCGTAGTACGAGAACAACGCGACGTGGTTGCCGCTGCCCGTCGACAACCACAGCGGCGCGAGGAAACCGGCGAGCACGGCGAAGAAGGCCAGCGCCTTCGCATCCTGCAACACCGCGAGCACGCCTGCGCCGAACACCAGCACGATGCTGATCGCGAACGCCACGCCCACCGGCATCAACCCGTACAACTTGAAGGCGGCGAAGACCACCATCAGCAGGATGCCGATCGCGCCGCCCTGCAGGCTCAGCGCGAATGCGCGGTTGGACTCGCGCTTGCGCCATGCGAACACGAGCGCCGCGAGCGCCACGGCAGCGACGCCGGCCAGGCGCAATTCGATCGGCGCATTGAGCCAGCCCTGGTCCGTCGCGTACTTCAACAAGGCGGCCACGCCCGCGAACAACACGAGCACGCCGATCTTCACGGGCACGTTGCCTTCGGTGAACCAGCGCTTGATCTTCTCGATGCCCTGGCTGACGACATCGGGTTCGCGCGGCAGGGTGGGGCGCGGCGGCGCGGGTTGCGGCGGCGGCATCGGTGCGCCGGGCGTGGTTTCCATCGACGGCCCGTCGACATCGAACACCGCGCGGGTGGGCGAAGGCGGGGCAGGCACGGGGCGAGGAGGCGGAGGCGCGGCTTCGCGCGGCGCGGGCGTGGGGGCCGCCTCGGCTTGGGCTTGCGCGGGCGGTGCGCCGCGCTGCGCCAGCATCTCGCGCAGCCGCTGCAGCTCCCGTTCCAGCGCGGCCAGGCGCTTGGTCGCGTTGCCGTTGTTCGTCAACGCGATGATGGCCAGGACGAGCGCGGCCAACCCCAGCAGATTCTCCACGGACATCCCCTTGCCCTGGACGGACCCGCGCATTCGATCAGCGCGCAGGCCGAATGGCAAATCTCAGGGGTCGCCCAGCAGCTCGATCAGCGTGGTGGCCGCGGCGGGGTTGCGTTCCTTGTCCGCGTTGATGAAGAACACGAAGACGTCGCGATGCACGGCCTTCGGCGACGGCCCGCCCAGGCGCGGCAGGTCCTTCGGCTCGCCGCCCCCGGCCCAGAGGCGCGCGCGCTCGGCCCACGCGACCAATTCGGGGCGCGCATAACCGGTGGTGATTTTCGAGCGCGCGCGCATCAGCCGTGCGTAGACGAAATCCGCGGTGATGTCGGCGAAGGACGGCCACTCCGTCGAATCGGTGAAGACGAGCGCGACGTTCTTCCTGCGGGCCAGATCGACGAGCGTCGTGTCGACCGATGTCGCATCGCGCACCTCGAGCGCATGCCGCAGCGGGCGACCATCGACCGACATCGGCAAGCCGTCGACGAAGCGCGCGAAATCCTCGCGATCCAGATTGCGCTCGAATTGCCAGGCAATCGCACCGAGCTTCGCGCCGAGTGTCGCGATGCCGCCGACGAACGCCTCGACCTGCCCGAGCGTGTTCGCCAATGCCTTCGCCTGCACGATGCGCATCGGCGCCTTCGCGGTGAAGACGAACCCGTCCGGCGTTTCGTCGCGCCATCGCGCGTAGGTGTCGGGTTTCTGCGCGCTGTAGTACGTACCGTTGATCTCGATGGCGCTCAGGCGGCGGCTGGCGTATTCCAGTTCGCGGCGCTGCACCAGGCCTTCGGGGAAGAAGGTCTCCCGCCATGGCGCGTAGGTCCATCCGCCGACGCCCACGCGGATGCCGTCGATCGCGCCCGGGGGCGTGAGCCCGAGGTCCGCATCCTTCGCGCGCGGGGTGGCCATGGGATGAGGGTAGCGCGGCATGACGACCGGGGCATCGACGCGGCCTCCACGCTGCGGGAGACTCGTCGCTTCACGTTTCCCCGGATCCGCCATGACCCTGATCACCCGCTCGACCCTCTGCCTCGCCCTGGCCACCGCGCTCGCGCTGCCGACCTTGGCGCATGCGCAGGCCGCCGCCGCGCGTCCCGCGGCCGCCGCGACTGCCGAAGATCCACGCCTGGCCGGGTTCGACGCGCACGTGCAGGCGGTGATGAAGCAGTTCGAGGTGCCCGGCATCGCCGTGGCGATCGTCGAGGACGGGCGCATCGTCTACGAACGTGGCTTCGGTCCCCGCGAAGTCGGCAAGCCGGCACCGATCGACGAGCACACGATGTTCGCCATCGCTTCCAACACCAAGGCGTTCACATCCACCGCGCTGTCCATGCTCGCCGACGAAGGCAAGCTCTCGCTCGACGACCGCGTGATCGACCACCTGCCGTGGTTCCGCATGAGCGACGCGTACGTCACGCGCGAGATGCGCATCAAGGATCTTCTCGCGCATCGCAGCGGCCTCACCCTCGGCGCCGGCGACCTGCTGTACTGGCCCACCACGACGTACACCACCGAAGAAGTCGCGCGTCGCCTGAAGGACGTGCCGCTCGGCGGCTCGTTCCGCGGTCAGTATGCGTACGACAACATCCTGTTCGGCGTCGCGCAGTTGGTGATCGAGCAAGCCAGCGGCATGAAGTACGAAGACTTCCTGCGCCAGCGCATCTTCGCGCCGCTGGGCATGAACGAAACACGCTTCAACAGCGATCGCCTGAAGGCGAGCGACAACGTCGCCACCGGTTACGCACTGGCCGACTTCAAGGACCTGCAGCCGGCGCCGCGCATGACGTGGCACAACGTGTCGGGCGCGGGCGGCATCTATTCCAGCGTCCACGACCTGAGCAAGTGGATGAACATGCACCTGGCCGGCGGCACCTACACCGACGCCAAGGGCAACGCGCACCAGCTCGTCAGCAAGAAGCGCCAGCAAGGCATGTGGACGATCGTCACGCCGATCCCGGTGAACGATCCGTCGGTCCCCGAACTCAAGCCCGGCAAGCCGAACTTCCTCGGCTACGGCGAAGGCTGGCAGCTGTCCGATTACAGCGGCAACAAGCTGGTGTGGCACACCGGCGGTTGGCCCGGCATGGTCTCGCGCCTCACGCTCGTGCCCGACAGGAAGATCGGCGTGATCGTACTCACCAGCCAGGAAGTCGGCGCGGCGTTCAACGCCGTGACGATGCAGGCGCTCGATGCGATGCTGCAAACGCCGAAGCACGATTGGCTCGATGCGTACACCAAGGCCGTGGCCAAGTCGAAGGCCAAGGCCGACGAAGACATGGACAAGCACAACGCCGCGCGCGATGCGAACGCGAAGCCGTCGTTGCCGATCGCTGCCTACGCCGGCACGTATCGCGATCCGTGGTACGGCGACATCGACATCAAGAACGAAGGCGGCAAGCTGGTGATGCGTTTCACGAAGACGCCGGAACTGGTCGGCGACATGGCGCCGTGGCAGCATGACACCTTTGTCGTCCGCTGGCGCCAGCGCTGGTTGAACGCCGATGCGTTCGTGAACTTCCAGCTCGATCCCGACGGCAAGATCCAGGAAGTGCGAATGGACCCGATGTCGCCGCTGACGGACTTCAGTTTCGACTTCCAGGATCTGCGCCTGAAGCCCGTCGAGAAGGAATGACGCCGCCGGCTACTTGATCTCTTCGTCGAGCATCAACTCGCGCACGAAGCGCACCGGCGGGGCGCCATACGACAACACCTGGTCGTGGTAGGCCTTGGCGTTGAACTTGTCGCCTTGCTTGGCTTCCCACGCCTTGCGCAAGTCGAAATGTTCCTGCACGCCGACGAAGTAGGTCGGCAGTTGCGCGGACGTCAACTGCGCGCGCACCCACTTGCCCGACGCTTCGCGCTCCTGCTGGAAGGTCTGGCGAACCATCAGGTCCATCGCCTGTTCGCGCGACCAGTTGTCCACGTGGATGCCCTGGTCGAGGATCGCGTTGGCGATGGTGCGCAGGTAGAACTTCAGCTGCACGAGGCGGAAGAGCGGATCGTTGTCCATGTAACCGGCGTCGGCCATCATGTCTTCGCTGTACACGCCCCAGCCTTCGGCGAACAGGCCCGAGCGCAGCACGCCGCGCAGCAGGTCCTTGTTTTCGCCCGAGTGCGCGCCTTCGAGGTAATGGCCCGGCATCGCTTCGTGGATCGACAGCAGGTGGATCATGCGGCTGTTGTATTCGCGCAGGAACGAATCCACTTGTTCCTGCGACCAGTCGTCGGGGATCGGCGAGATCGCGTAGTACGTATCGAGCCCCTTGTCGAGCGGCCCGGGCGAATCGCAGTACGCCACCGACACGCCGCGCTGGAATTCCGGCATCAGGATGATCTTCACCGGCGTGTTCGGCACGGTGACGAGCTGCTTCTCGCGCACGAACGCAGTGGCCTGCGCCAGCGTCTGCTTGGCGAAATCGACGACGTCCTCGCGCTTGGGGCGATCGGCGTAGGCAAGCTCGAGCGCGGCTTCGATGGCCTTCTGCTGTTCCGCATCGGTCGGTGCATCCGGCAGCGCCGGTGCGCCGGGCTTGTCCTTCAAGACCGTACGGGCAATGCCGTACATATCGCCGCGCACGCGCTTGAGCTCGGACTCCGCGCGTTGCTTGATGTCCGCGCGCGACAACGACGACATCAACGCGAACTGCAACTTCTGGTCATACAGCTTTCCGCCGATGCGGAAGTCACCCTTGGCGTTGGGCACGAGCGTGCCGTCGAGCCACTTCTGCTGTTCGTCGACCGCGGTGCGCAGGCCGGCGATGGCCGCGTCGAGGCGCTTGCGGTCTTCGCCCTGCAGCTGGTCGGCCGCCGGCACGATGAATTGCTCGACGAGGCCGATCACGCCGGCGTTCTGCTTGGCCACGGTTTCGGCATGGATCTTCGGCACGCGCGCCGGATCGAGGTTCGCGCGCATCTGGCCGAACAACGCGGGCAGTGTTTCCATGCGCGCGGTGGCCGACTTCAGACGCTCGGGCATCGGCGCGAAATCGCGCGCCATCAGGTTGTACAGCGCACCGCCGGCCAGGCCGTTGTAGAGCTGCGGATCCCACGCCCACGATTGCAACGTGTCGAGCGCGAACAGATCGCCGCGCACCTGGTTCTCCAGGATGAGCAGGTCGACCTGCTTCTCGCGTGACAGCGTCTTCTGGTCGATCGCATCGAGATCGGCCAGCAGCTTGGTGTTGAAGTCCACCTGCGCCTTGGGGCCGGCGGCCGAGTAGTCGTCGAGGTTCGCGTCGAAGCGGTGGTCGCCGATCTGCGTGGCGCTCACCGGGTTCAGGCGCATCCATTCGTCGAGCCATCGCTTGGAAATGGCATCGAACTTCGCGTCGGCTTGCTGCGTCGCCGCGGCGGGCGCGGCGGTGCCTTCGGCAGGCGTGGTCGGCGCCTGCGGCTGGCAGGCGGCGAGGGTGGCGGTGAGCAGGGCTGCGGCGAGCAGGCTGTGGCGCATGGGATCAGGCCGGCGATTGGGGAGGGGCCGAGCATACGGTCCCGCGCGCCGGCGCGCATGGGCCTGCTAGGCTGGCGCCACACATCGGGAGACTTCCATGCGCGCAGTGCTGGCCGTCGTCGTGTTGCTCCTTGCAGTCGTGGCGCCCGCGCGCGCCGATTGCCCGCCGGAAGGCCGGACGCGCGAGCAACTCGAAGCACTCAAGGTCCTCGAGTGGACCGTGCCGGATGCCGCCGAACGGCAACAGTTGGCCGAAGGTTTGGTCGATTGCCTGGGCGATGCCGATCCCACGCTGCGCGATGGCATCGCGTACGAGGCGCTGTCGCACTGGATGCGTGCCGAGCAGATCGACGAAGCGGGCCTGCGTGCGCTTCGCGACAGGTTGTATGCGGCGTTGAAGGCCGATGATCCCGATGGCTTCCGCAGGCCTTTCGCCGCGCTGGTGCTTTCGGAAGTCGCTCGCACCGATCGCATCAAGCCGTGGATGTCGGCGAAGGAACGCCGCGCGATGGTCGAAACGGCATCGCGTTACCTGGAATCGGTCACCGATTATCGCGGCTTCGACGATGCGGAAGGCTGGCGGCATGGCGTCGCGCACGGCAGCGATTGGCTGATGCAACTCGCGTTGAATCCGGCGCTGGAGCGCAAGCAGCTCGATCGCATGCTCGCGGCGATCGCCACGCAAGTCGTGCCGTCGACGTCGCATGCTTACGTCTATGGCGAGCCCGGTCGCCTCGCGCGCCCCGTCTTGTTCATCGCCAAGCGTGCGCTGCATACGCAGGCGGAGTGGGAGGCGTGGTTCACCGCGCTTGCACGCAAGCTCGGCGATGCGAAGGCATACAACGACAACGGCTGGCTTTTGCGCCGCCACGACCTGCTCGCGTTCCTCACCGCGCTGTACCTCGAAGCGGACCGTAGCGACGATCCGCAACTGCAGGCGCTCGAAGCACCGGTGGTCGCGGGATTGAAAGCCGTGCCGTGACGTCAGGGCTCGACATCACCCTCGACTGACGCTCACTCCTCGCCTTCGAACTCGGCCAGCACGTCCAGGTCGAACGCCAGCGCCTCCACCGTTTCCCGCACCTTTCGCGCGGTGGATTCGTTGGGCGCCTCGATCTCGACTTCATGGATGTCCGCGCCGCTGCGCAGGTCGCTGAGGCCCGCGGAACTGGAGTCGGCATCGTCCATGTGCGGCATCAGGTCCGCCACTTCCTCGACGTGTTCGATGCCATCGATGCTTTGCAGCAGGTTGATGATCGCGCGCGCGTCGTCGTCGCTTCCGGTGACACGCAGTCGCAGGGTAGGCATCGCAGCTTCTCGGCGGTGGGGGACGCCGATGAGGCTAGGCAGCGCGAAGCTAAATCGGCGTGACGAAACCGGGGCCGGCAGCTACTTGGCTTCGCGCACCGGCAAGGGCACGTTGCACAGGTCGATGTGGCCGGCCGGGCGCTTGTACCACTCATCGCGGCGGTTGCGGCGCGATTCGACCACGGTGGCGAAGGTCTTGCTGTCGGTACGCAACAGCTCGATCTTCGCGCGCTCGGCCTCCGGCACGGTGCTTGCCAGCTTCACCGAAGTGATCGGCACGTACTGTTTCGGGTCTTCGTAGAAGCCGAGCGGCCCGGTGCCGCGCGGCAGCACGCTCAGCAACTCGATGCCCTGCACGACGCGCCCCACCAGCGTGATGTTGCGATCCAGCATGCGCGGCGACTGTCCCGTCACCGCATACAGCGACGTGCCGTCGCTGCTGTCGGCGGCGACATCGCGCCCCGCGCCGACCATGCCGTAGCAATGCGCGAGCCACGCGGTGCCGGACTTCGGATCGCGCGCCGCGGGGAAACCATCGGAGAAGCCGACTTCCGGCGCCCAGCCGTCGCTGTCGGGCAGTTCCACGAACGGCACGCCCGCCGCCTTTCGTTCGAATTCGGCCGGCAGTTTCGTCTTCGCCGAACCGCGGCTGCGTTGCTTGGCCGCATCTTCTTCCGCATCGCCCCACTGCGCGACATAGTTGTCCTGCGAACGAATGACGAACAACCCGTCCCAGTAGCCTTCCTTCGCGAGCGTGCGGATGTTGGCGGCGTGCTGCGGCGCGAACGTCGGCGCGAGTTCGATCACCACGCGGCCGGCCGGCAACTGCATGTACAGCGTGCGATCCGGATCGAGCGTGCGCCAGTCGGATTTCGGCGATGCATCGAGGATCTCCTGCATCGACGGCACCTTCGGTTTCTCGTCGGCGGCGGACGCCGCAACGGAGACCAATGCGACGGACAGCGCGAGGGCGAGCGAGCGGACGTGCGAGGCCATGCAGGACTCCGGCGAAAAGAAAGTGTCCGCCGGAGTCTACAAGCTACTGCTGCAGTTCCCGCAACACGACCGACGGCGGCACGTCGACCACGCGCCGCGTCGCGACCAGCCCGGTGACGAGCGCAGCCAGCAGGCCGATGCCGCCACCCGCGGCCGCCAGCGCCCAATTGGGTTCCCAGGGCAAGCCGAACACCCGCACCGAGACGACGCCCGCGAGCACCGACGCCGCGATGGCCGCCACGAGCCCCGAGAGCAACCCGATGGCCGCGAACTCGGAGGCCTGCGCGAAGCGCAACTGCCGGCGGCTGCCGCCGAGCACGCGCATCACGCCGCCTTCGAGCAGGCGCTCGTCCTGGCTTGCGCTGATCGCCGCGAGCAACACGAGGATGCCGGCCGCAAGCGAGAACCAGAACACCACCTGCACGACCACCGACACCTGGTCCGCCGTCGCGCGCACCTGCGCGAGCGTGGCTTCGACGTCGATGACGGAGAGGTTGGGGAAGCGCTCGACCAGCTTCGCGGTGAAGCGCGGCTGCGACTTCGGCACGCTCACCGCGGTGATCCAGCTCGCCGGATAACCATCGAGCGCACCCGGCGAGACGAGCACGAAGAAGTTGGGCCGGAAGCTGTCCCAGCTGACTTCGCGGAAACTCGTGATCGTCGCGGCGAGCGGTTGGCCCGCGATGTCGAAGGTGATGCGGTCGCCGAGTTTCCAGCCGAGCGAGTCGGCGAATTTCTGTTCGACCGAGATCTCCGGCGACGCGGGCTTGCGATCACCCCAGAACGTACCGGCCGACAAGCGATTGTCGTCGCGCAACGCACTGCCGAACGAGAGATTGAACTCGCGCTCGGCACGGCGCTGCATGCGCTGGTCGTCCGGGTAGTCCTTCGCGCTGACGGCCTTGCCGTTCCGTTCGAGCAGGCGTGCGCGCACCATCGGGTACAACGTCGGCGACGCGAGGCCCTGGCTCTCGACGAACCGGCGCACCGGCGCGACCTGGTCGTCCTGCACGTTGATGACGAAGCGGTTGGGCGCGTTCTCCGCCAGCGAGAGCTGCCAGCGGTCGAGCAGGTCCGTGCGCACGAACGTCAGCAGCAGCAGCGCCATCAACCCGAGCCCGAGCGCGGACACCTGCGCGACCGCCGTGCCGGCGCGTCGCCCGACGTTCGCCAGCCCGTAACGCAAACTGCCGCGCAAGCGTGTGCGGACTTTTCGCACGCCGAGGATCATCGCCCAGGCCAACGCGGCCAGCACGAGTAACGTGCCCGCGACGCCGCCGAGCATCGCGGTGGCGAGCGCCGGCGATTCGGCCTTCCACCACAGCAACGCCGCGAGCCCGGCGAACGCGGCGACGCCGACCATCCACGCGCTCGGCTCGGTCGGGTCCAGGTCGCGCCGCAGCACGCGCAACGCGGGCACGCGCCGCAACGCAAGCACCGGCGGCGCACCGAAGGCGATCAACACCACCAGGCCCACGGCATAGCCTTGCAACGCGGGCAGCCAACCGGCCGCGGGGATCGAAATCGCGAGCGCGCGCGCGAGCCATTCGCCGATCGCCCATTGCAATGCGAACGACACCGCGACACCGACCGTGCACGCGATCAACCCGAGCCACAGCAGTTCGCCCAGATGCACGACGACGAGCGTGCGCTGCTGCGCGCCGAGGCATCGCATCACCGCACTGCCATCCAGATGCCGCGCGCTGTGCCGACGCGCGGCCATCGCCACGGCGATCGACGCGAGGATCACCGACACCAGCGCCGCGAGGCCGAGGAACCGTCCTGCGCGATCGAGCGCCGAGCGCATTTCAGGGCGCGCATCCTCGATGGTTTCGATGCGCTGCCCGCGGCCGCGCTGCGTGCGCGCGGTATCGAGGAAACGCGCGACCGCCGGCGCGTCGCCGGCGATGATCAGCCGATAGCCGACGCGGCTGCCTTCCTGCACCAGGCCGGTCCTGGGCACGTCAGCGAGATTGATCATCACGCGCGGCGCGGTGTTGAAATAGTCGAACGCCGCGTCGGGCTCCTGCGCCACGAGTGCGACCAGCGTGAAGCGTGCATCGCCGACGGACAACGTGTCGCCGACCTTCGCATCCAGCGTCTGCGCGCCCGCGACGCTCATCCAGGCGTTGCCGGACGCCGGGCCGCCGCGCGCATCGCGCTCGGGCCCGCCGATGCGATCGACGATGCGGAACGTCCCGCGCAGCGGGAAGCTGCCGTCGATCGCGCGCAGTTCGCCGAGCTGCAATTGCTCGCCCACGCGCACCATGCTGCGCATGTCGAGCGTGTCGGCGTGTTGCAGGCCGGGCGCGTTCGCGGCAGTGCGCACCGCGCCGGTAATCGGCGAATCCGAACGCACCACCGCATCGCCGCCGAGCAGGCGGTTGGCTTCCTGCGCAAGCGCGCGGCCGGCGCGATCCGTGACGAAACCGACCGAGGTGATGGCGACCACGGCGAGCACGAGCGCGACGAACAGGATGCGCACGTCGCCGGAGGCGAAATCGCGTCGCAACTGGCGCCAGGCGAGGACCAGCGGGTTCATGCGATGCGCCGCCCGCTGTCGAGGCGGATCTGGTGGCGGCATCGCGCGGCGAGGTGTTCGTCGTGCGTGACCAGCACGAGCGTCGTGCCCGCGTCGGCGTTGAGCGAAAAGAGCAGGTCGATGATCGCCTGGCCAGTGTGCGTGTCGAGGTTGCCGGTGGGTTCGTCGGCGAAGAGCAACGCCGGGTCCGTCACGAACGCGCGCGCCAGCGCGACACGTTGTTGCTCGCCGCCCGACAATTGCCGCGGGTAGTGGCCTAGGCGCGCACCCAGGCCCACCTTTTCGAGGATGCGTTTCGCGGGTGCCTGCGCATCGGCATCGCCGCGCAGTTCCAGCGGAAGCATCACGTTTTCCAGCGCAGTGAGCGTCGGCAGCAACTGGAAGCTCTGGAACACGAAGCCGACCTTCTCGCCGCGCACGCGCGCGCGGCCGTCTTCGTCGAGCGTCGAGAGCGACTGGCCATCGAGGTGCACGCTGCCCGACGTCGGTGTATCCAGCCCCGCGAGCAAGGACAGCAACGTGCTCTTGCCCGAACCCGATGCGCCGACGATCGCCACGGCGTCGCCGCGTTCGACGGTGAAGGTCACGTCCTCGAGGATCGTCAGCGCGCCGTCGGGCAACGTCACGCGCTTGCCCAGGGTTCGGACGTCGAGTGCGATGGCGGGGGAGGTGGGGGCGTGCATGCGGCTTTCAGCGCGCAGTCCAATTGAATCGGCCATGCTGGGGGCGAACCATTTCAGGAGCGGGGGATGTCCCAACCTTATGCGGGAGCGGCGCGGGTGAATCAATGGGCCATCGGTCGCATGCGTGGCGTCGCCCGCGTGTTCGCGTCGTTGTTGGTGTGCCTGGCCGTCATCGCGCCGCTGCACGCGGCGGCCCCCGCGAAGACGCCGGTGGCGCAGCGCACGGTGCTGGTGATGGGCGACTCGCTTTCGGCCGCTTACGGATTGTCGGCGTCGCAAGGGTGGGTCGCGCTCACGGCCGGCCGCATCGCGAAGGAGAAACCCGGCTGGAAAGTCGTGAACGCGAGTATCACCGGGGAAACCACCGCTGGCGGCGCTGCGCGCATCGCCGCTGAACTCAAGCGCGTGCAGCCGAAACTCGTCGTCATCGCCCTGGGCGGCAACGACGGCCTGCGCGGCCTCCCGCTGCCGCAGACGAAGGCCAACCTCGAACGCATGATCAAGGCCGCGCAAGCCAGCGGTGCGCAGGTGCTGCTGCTCGGCATGCGCATCCCGCCGAACTACGGCCGCGAATACACGCAAGGCTTCGAAGGCAACTACACGGCGCTGTCGAAGCAATACAAGGTGCCGCTGGTCCCGTTCCTGCTGGAGCCGATCGCGAAGGACCGCGCCAACTTCCAGGACGACAACATCCATCCGGTGGCCAGCGCGCAGCCGAAGCTCCGCGACCATGTGTGGAAGGCCCTGGGGCCGATGTTGAAGTAGCCCCGCCGGGGGTGACTACTGGCATATGCACTAGATTGAAGGTCACACTAGTCTTTACCTCAATCTAGTGATCCTCCGGCCAGTGCATGGACTCCCCCGACCGTGACGCCCTCGATTCGGCCCTGCGCAAGTTCCAGCGCGAGCTGAGCGCGGGCACCGTTTCGCTCGCCCTGCTGGCCGTGCTCGCCACGGCGCCGGGGCCGATGTACGGGTACCAGATCGCCAAGACGCTCGAGCGCAGCGGCGAGGGCGTGCTCAGCGGCAAGCAGAGCGCGCTGTATCCGGTGCTGCGCAACCTGGAAGGCGCGGGGTTCCTCGCCAGCCATGTCGAGCCTTCCGTCGCCGGACCGCCTCGCCGTTATTACGCGATCACGCCCAGCGGCCGCACCGCGCTTTCCGAATGGGCGGCCGCCTGGCGCGCCACCCGCACTTCCGTCGATTCCGTCCTCGAAGGACTCCTGCCATGAACGTGCATTCCAGCAGCGACGCGCCCCGCACCTCCAGCGCCACGCTCCCGCACTCGATCCCCGAATACCTCGACCAGTTGCGTGCGGCGCTCGCGGGTGCGGATCCCGCGCTCGTGCAGGACGCGCTGTACGACGCCGAGGAATACCTGCGCTCGGAGCTCTCCGAAAACCCGGGCATGGCCGAAGCCGACGTCATCGCGTCGGTCGCGGGCAGCTACGGCGCGCCGGACGAAGTCGCCGACATCTACCGCGACACGGAAGTGCGCGTGCAGAGCGCGCTGCGCCAGCCCAAACCCGCGCCGCGCGAATCGCTGCTCGGCAAGTTCTTCGGCGTCGCCGCCGACCCGCGCACGTACGGCGCGTTGTTCTACTCGGTGCTGTCGCTCGCCACGGGCATCTTCTACTTCACGTGGGTGGTCACCGGCCTTTCGCTATCGGCGGGGCTCGCGGTGCTGATCATCGGCATCCCGTTCGCGATCCTGTTCCTGGGCTCGGTGCGCGTGCTCTCGCTCGTCGAAGGCCGCATCGTCGAAACCATGCTCGGTGAACGCATGCCCCGCCGCCCGTTGTACTCGGCGCGCGGCAAGGGATGGATGGAGCGGATCAAGGACATGTTCGTCGACCCGCGCACGTGGTCGACGGTGCTGTACATGGTGGCGATGCTGCCGCTGGGCATCCTGTACTTCACGCTGATCGTGACGCTGATGACCGTGTCGGTGTCGTGCATCGCGGCGCCCGTGCTGCTCGGGTTCGGCGCATTCGATGGCTGGTGGCTCAACAACTACGACATCGGTCCGATCGTGTTGAACGATTTCTACGTCGGCTCGACGCTCGGCTGGTGGTCGTACCCGTTCGTGTTCGTCACCGGCGTGGTGCTGCTGTTCGGCACGCTGCACCTGGCGCGCGGCATCGGCAAGCTGCACGGCCTGTTCGCCAAGCACCTGCTGGTGAAGAGCGCGCAGTACGCGTGATCCACGTCGACGGGTTCAGAAGGGCTTGGCGAGTACCAAGAACACGATGCCGATCAGCAGGAACACCGGCACTTCGTTGAACCAGCGCAGCGCAGTGGAGGAGGGCAACGCCTTGCCCTTCTCCACGCCCTTCAGCCAGCGCCCCGACACGGTGAAGTGCGCGAGCATCAACACGACGAGTGCGAGCTTCGCGTGCAGCCAGCCACCGCTCATGTGGAAGTAGAACCACAACACCAGCCCGAACACGAAGGCCATGCCGAACATGATGTGGCCGAAGCGGTAGAGGCGCTTGCCCATCAGCACCAGGCGCTCGCGCACGGCGGGCGCGTCGCCGGCCTCGGCGATGTTCACGAGGATGCGCGGCAGGTAGAACACCCCGCCCATCCACGCCATGACGAACACGAGGTGGGCGGTCTTCGTCCAGAAGTAGGCCATGGCGGTTAGCATTCCCGAATGGATAAGCGATACGACCAAGCATACTTCGACCGCTGGTACCGCCGGGGCGGAATCGGCGACCGCGCCCGCCTGGCGCGCAAGGTGGCCTTGGCCGTGGCCACGACCGAATACCACCTGGAGCGTCCGATCCGCACCGTACTCGACATCGGCGCCGGCGAAGCGGTCTGGCGCGCGCCGCTTCTGAAACTGCGGCCCGGCCTGAAGTACCTCGCGTTCGATTCCAGCGAGTACGCGGTGCGCCGGTATGGCCGCCGCCGCAACCTGCACATGGCGACGTTCGGCGAATTCGAACACCTGCGCCCGTGCGCGCCGGCCGACCTGGTGATCTGCAGCGACGTGCTGCATTACCTGTCCAAGCGCGAAATCGACCGCGGCCTGCCGGGCGTGGCGGAACTGTGCGGCGGCGTCGCGTTCCTCGAAACCTTCGCCCGCGAAGACCACGCCGTCGGCGACGAACACGACTTCCAGGAACGCCCCGCGGCCTTCTATCGCAAGCGCTTCGAGACACTCGGCTTCGCGCAGTTGGGCTCGCACCTGTGGCTGTCGCCCGCGTTGAAGGAGCGGGCGACCGCGCTGGAGATCGGCTAGGGCTTGAAGTCCGCCGGCTTCGGCAGTTCGACGGGCACGCCATCGGCATTGCACGTTCCCGCCGCGCACAGGCGTTCGCGCAACGTCGGCGTGGCCTGCACGAGGAAGTGGAACAACACGTTCTCCTCCACGCTGCCGCGCACCGCGTCGGCACCCGGTCCCTTCGCCCACACGCCGACATCGTCGCCGCCGTGCGTTTCCGCACCGAGCGGCACGAGGGCCTGCTGGAGGTAATCGACCGCTTCGGTATCGATATCGTCGAGATCCGGTCGCGGTTCGCCGGCCTTCGGCGCGCCGGGGCCGTTCGCGTAACCGAGCGTCGTGTACGGCTGCCCGTTCTTGTCGACCGCGTATTCGCTGCCGCTGGAGTCCTCCCCGGAGATGCCGCGCACCTTGTCGAGGATCGGATTGCCGCGCTTGGGATAGCCGGCGAAGAACATCGTGTGCGCGTGATCGGCGGTGACGAGGATCAGCGTGTCGTCGTCGCCGGTGGCTTCGTCCGCGGCCTGCACGGCGTCGGAGAACGCGATCGTCTCCTCGAGCGCGCGGCGTGCATTGCCGTCGTGGTGTGCATGGTCGATGCGGCCGCCTTCGACGAGCAACACGAAGCCCTTGTCGTTGCGCTGCAGGTGCGCGATGGCCGCGCGCGTCATCTCCGCGAGCGGCGGCTCCTGCGCATCGGCCTTGCGATCGGCGGTGTACGGCAAATGCTGCGGCGCGAACAGGCCGAGCACGCGCGGCGCATTCGCGGCTTGCGCCAATTGCGCGGAATTCCAAACATACGTGCCGTCGGCGTACTTCGCCTTCCATTCGTCGACGAGGTTGCGGCCGTCCTTGCGCATGCCTTTCAGCTTCGGATCCGCGGCATCGGCCAGCGTGTTCGGCGTGAACTTCGCGCGGCCGCCGGCGAGGGCGACATCGATGCCGTCGCCGAATCCGAAGTCGACGAATTGCGCCGCCAGATCGCGACACCCGGCGGCGGCCTTCGCGGCGGGCAGGTAACTGTCGTCTTCCCAATTGCGATCCGGCCCGTGCGCGAACACCGACGCGGGCGTTGCGTGCGTCAGGCGCGTGGTGGTCACGACGCCGGTCGACAGGCCCGCCGATTCGCCGAGCTCGATGATGCTCAGCAGTGTGTTGTCCGCCACCGCCGCGCAATCGCCGCGTTTGTTCCCCGGCCCGATGCCGATCACGCCCAAGCGCGTTTTCACGCCCGTGGCGATCGCGGTCATCGTGCCCGCGGAATCGGGCGTCTGGTAATCGGTGTTGTACGTGCGGCTGAGCGCGGTGTTCGGGAACTGTTCGAAGGCGAGCATCGTCTCTTCGCCCGGATTGCCCGCGCGCTGGCCCGCGAGCACGCGCGCGGCGGCCACCGTCGGCAGGCTCATGCCGTCGCCCAGGAAAATGATGACGTTGCGCGCGCGGCCCTGCATCGCGCCATTGCCCGCGGCGCGCGCGGCGCCGGCGCGATACCACCAGGCGGCGGTTTCGCCGTCGGGGCGGGCGACCTGGGGGACGTCGACGGGCTGCGGCGCGGCCGCCACGGTGTGCGGCGCCGGTGCGCTGGCGCAGGCGGTCAGGAGCGTGGCGAGGGCGAGGGTCGTCAGGCGCATGGGACGTCGGGTCATGAGGGAAGGGGGATGATACGGAACGCCGGTGTTCCGCCCATGCACTCGCGACGACGACGGCCGCTCGGCTAAGGTCGGGGATCGACTTTCCGGCGGGTGTTGCGATGGCATTGGTGGCGGGCTGGTTGCGGATTCCTTTCTGGCAGCGCGTGCTCGGCGGTTTCGTGCTCGGCGCGCTCGCCGGCTGGTTGCTCGGGCCGGCTGCGGAGACGTGGTTCCAGCCGCTGGGCGATGTCTACGTCAACCTGATCAAGATGATCGCGATCCCGCTGGTGTTGTTCGCGGTGATCAATGCGGTCGGTGCGTTGCACGGGCAGAAATCGATCGCCGCGCTCGCGGGGCGCACGTTCGCGTGGTTCGCGATCACCGCGGTGCTCGCGGTGGCGGTCGGTCTGGCGGTGGGGTGGATCATCAAGCCGGGCGTGGGCGTGGGTGCGCTCGCGATCGCGTCGGATTATTCGCCGAAGAACGTGCCCGGGCCGCTCGACGTGCTGCTCAACATCGTGCCGCAGAACCCGTTCCGCGCGTTGTCGGCGACGGCGGCGGGCAAGACCGGCGATGGCACGAGCGTCATCGTGCCGAGCAATTCGACGATCCTGCAGGTGATCTTCTTCGCGGGGTTGATCGGCTTCGCGTTCGTCAAGCTCGGCGAGAAGGCGACGAACCTGCGCACGCTGGCGCGCGAGGCCAACGACACGATGATCCAGGTCACGCGGTTCGTGTTGGAATTCACGCCGCTCGGGACGTTCGGGTTGATCGCGGGATTGGTCGGCGCGTACGGGTTCGAAAAGTTGTTGCCGCTCGGGAATTTCGTCATCGCGTTGTTCGTGGCGTGCGGGATCCAGATCGTCGTGGTGTACAGCGCGTTGTTGCTGGTCCACGGGTTGAACCCGCTGAAGTTCTTCCGCGGGGCGGCGCCGGCGATGCAGGTCGGGTTCGTGGCCTCCAGCAGTTTCGCCGCGATGCCGGTGTCGTTGCGGGCGGTCGAGCACAATCATGGCGTCGACAAGAACTACGCGTCGTTCGCGGTGCCGTTGGGCGCGAGCATCAAGATGGACGGGTGCGGTGCGATCTATCCGGCGTTGGCGGCGGTGTTCATCGCGCAGTATTCGGGGATCGAGTTGCACGCGGGCACGTACGTGACCATCGCGTTGGCTTCCGTCCTCGGGAGTTTCGGAACGGCGGGCGTGCCGGGGACGGCGGTGATCATGGCCACGGTGGTGTTGAGTGCGGCGGGGTTGCCGTTGGAGGCGATCGGGTATCTGTACGCGATCGATCGGGTGCTCGACATGATGCGGACGATGACCAATGTCACCGGGCAGATGTTGGTGCCGGTGTTGGTGGCGAAGGAGACGGGGTTGCTGGATCGCGCGGTTTACGAGGCGGCCTCCAGCAACGTCGGTGTGGAGCATTCCGATGCGGAGCCGGCGCGGGAGCCGACATGAGCGAGGTCGTCCTGGTCGAGCGGTTTCCTGGCGTCGAGGATTATCTTCGGTTGCGCAAGGCGGCCGGGATGCATTCGTTTTCGCAGGCGTGCGCGGTGCGTGGGTTGCCGAAGACGGTGTACGGCGTGCATCTCTCGCGCGATGGCGAAGTCGTCGCGATGGGGCGCGTCGTCGGCGATGGCGGATGTTTCTTCCTGATCGTCGATATTGCCGTTGCGCCCGAGTTGCAGGGGCAGGGGCTCGGGAAGCGGATCATGGGTGCGTTGGATGCGTGGCTGCGTGCGAACGTGCCGCCATCTGCGTACGTGTCGCTCGTGGCGGATGGCGATGCCAAGTATCTGTACGAGAAGTTCGGGTTTGTCGAGAGTGCGCCCGTGGCGGTGAACATGGAATACATCATGGGCGTTGATGGTTCCAAGAGCACCTCGCACTTGGATACGTCCGGGAAGCCCGCGAGGGATCATTAAGGCGTCGCGCCTACTGGTGTCATCCCCGCGGAAGCGGGGATCCCAACTGCCAGCACACCAGACGGGCGGCCCTCGTCCGTCGAGGACATCGCGGCGATAGTCGGACGGAGCCGCCCGTAGCGCGATGTCCTCTCTCGGACGAGGCGCCTACGCGCGGTTTGATGGTTTGCGCGCGACGGCGCGCGCTTCTGGGTCTACGGTACTAACGCAAGCGCTGGAGGCCCTAACGCAAGCACTCGAGGCCCTAACGCAAGCACTGCGAACCCTAGCCAGGGCGTTGGCAGTCCTAACGCAAGCGTTGGAAGCCCTAGCCAGGGCGCTGGCGGTCCTAACGCAAGCGCTGGCGGCCCTAGCGCAAGCGTTTGCGGCCTTAGCTTGGGCGCTGGCAGTCCTAACGCAAGCATTGGAAGCCCTAGCTAGGGCGCTGGCGGTCCTAACGCAAGCGCCGGAAGCCCTAACGCAAGCACTGCGAATCCTTCGAGTGATCCCGACGGCCTTCGCTGTCCTGTGAGGCGAAGGAACTGTCCCGTGGCGAACGGGCAGTTAAAGCGCTGCGCGCGAAACGCGGGTCGCATTTTGAAGGCTACTTATTGGTCGTCCGATGCGCAGGGTCAGGCGCGCTGACGTCGGGGCCTCTCCGGAGGGAGACGAGCTAGAAGTAGAAGCGCGCGCCGTCGCGCGACCATGGATCCCCGCTCCCGCGGGGATGACGTTACTGCGCTGCTTGCTTCTGCTTCGCAAGCTCGACATCGAACTTGGCTTCGAAGTCATCCGCATACTGGCGACACGTGATCGGCTTCGGATGCGGATTGGCAACATCCGCCGGCGTCCAGCCACTGCCATCCGCATGCGGCGTCAGCAGCACATCGCACGGCAACCCGCGCACGATTTCGAACGTGTGCTTGTACGTCTCCACGATCCGCGGAAACCGCGCATTCTCGATCAACTTGTAGCCGGGCGCGCTCAGGCTGTCGGCGTAGGCGAAGCGGACCGGTTTGCCGTTCTTCGTGTCGGTCCACGTCCACGACGTGCTGCCCGGCGTGTGGCCCGGGGTGAAGTGCCCGGTGAGTCGCATCGCGCCGACTTCGACGACCTCCTCATCCTGCAGGTAACGATCGACCTGCGCCGGCGGAAAGGTGATGCCGTCGCCGAAATGGATGTCGTCGGTGCCGCCCTTGGCGAGCATCGCGGCGGACTCCGCATTCGCGGCGATGCGTGCGCCGGTGGCGCGCTTCAGCGCGGCGACCGGGCCGGCGTGATCGGCATGCGCGTGCGAGACGAGCAGCCAGCGCAACTGGTTCGGCGCCACGCCGACGGTGCGCATGTTCGACAACAACATGTCGGCCGCCTGCGGCATGCCGCCGTCGATCAGGAGCGCGCCCTCGGGCGTCACGATCAGCACGGCGCTGATCGACTCCGTCCCGATGTACCAGGTGTGGTCGGCCAGTTGCAGTGGCGCGATGGGTTGCCGCCAAGCATCGGGCACTTCGTACGCACCGGATTGCGGCAACGGCTTCTCGCGGGGTGCGTCCGAGGCGAAGCAGGGCAGGATCGAAATTGACAGCAAGGCGACGGACAAACGCGTCGCGCGCGAGTGCATGGGCATTGGAAGATGGGGGAGGTCAGCGAACGGGAAGGACGACCCGCGGGCGCGCGAAGCGCGCGCCGAGCAGGGCGAGCGGAACAGGCAACACGATGCCGAGCGCGGCGACCCACTTCGGGTGGCCGGGCGCGATCAGGATCATGCCGATCACGCCGAGCAGCACGAACACCGCGACGACGATCGCGGCGGTGCGCGGCCATGCGCGCGAAATCTTCGCGGCGGTCCAACCGCCGGCGAATGCGCCGACCGCCCACGCGACGACCAGCATCACCATCGCGCCCACGGGCGCCGCGGCCATGATCGCGCCGAGGTGTTCCATGTTCTTCGGGTCGAGGCCCGGCGGCGGCGGATACATCTGGTGGCTGACGAATTCGATGCCGGAGATCAGCACGTACATCACCACAAGGCCGGCAAGGATGCCGAGCACCAACTGCAGGATCGATTTGCCCATCGACGTGCCTCCCCGACGCGTTCGCAAGAGCATGCGCCCGCGTGCGCGCGGCTCGCAAGACGTCTTCGCACGCGCCGGCGTAGACTCGCCCGCGCCCCCGTCGTCGGACGCCACGCCATGGCCGGACACCAGCGCACGCTCAACCTGCGGTTCCTCGCCGAACCCTCCGACGTGAACTACGGCGGCAAGGTCCACGGCGGTGTCGTCATGAAGTGGATCGACCAGGCCGGCTACGCCGCGGCGGTGGGATGGGCGGGGAAGTACTGCGTGACCGTCGCCGTCGGCGGGATTCGCTTCGTCGCGCCGGTGCGCATCGGGGATCTCGTGACGGTGGCCGCGACGCTCGTGCGCACGGGCACCAGTTCGATGCAGTTCGCGGTCGACGTCCGCGCCCGCGACCCCATGGGCGGCGAGGGGCGCCTGTGCACGCATTGCATCATCGTGTTCGTCGCGCTCGATGGCGTCGAAGGCACACCGGTGCCGGTGCCGCCGTGGGTGCCGCAGACGGACGAAGACCGCGCGATGGCCGAGGAGGGCGAGCGGGTGATGCAGGCGGTGCGCGAGCCGGCGAAGCCCTGAAACGCAGAAGGCCGCCTTCCGGCGGCCTTCGAATCTCTGCGCGTGGCGCGGGGTTACATCGCGACGCGACGGCCCTGCATGTAACGACCCGACCAATACGTGGACGACAGGCTGTCCACGCGCACGTCCTTGCCGCGGCTCGGGGCGTGCAGGAAGCGGCCTTCGCCGACATAGATGCCGACGTGGTTCACGCGGCCGCGCAGGCCGAAGAACACCAGGTCGCCCGGCACGAGCGCCGAACGCTCGACCGCTTCGCCCGTGGTGGCCATCTGGCGCGAGACGCGCGGCAGTTCCATCCCGAGCACGCTGCGGTAGACGTAACCGACCAGGCCGCTGCAATCGAAGCCTTCGGTGGACTCGCCGCCCCAGCGATAGGGCGTGCCGAGCAGCGACATCGCCTTGCTCATGACGCCGGAAATGCGTTCGGTGAGCTTGGGCTTCTTCTGCTGGTCGAGGACGGCGTTGGGATCGAGTTCGGCCAGGTCGCCGAAGATCGGGCGGACCTGCGTGTGCTTGGCGGTCACCGGCGTATCGAGCTGCACGGCGGACTGGATGCCCGAGGTCGCCACGGTGGCGTCCTGGGCGAAGGCGCTGCTGGCGGCGACGCACAGGGCGGCGGCGCACAGGAATTTGAGCGAGGCGGCGCGAATGCGCACGGCCGCGGAGCGGGTGGCGGCGGGCTGGCCTGTTGTCAGGTCGTCTTTCGTCACGAGGTCATCACTGAATCAGGGACCGGGCGACCTTACCGGCTGAAGACCAGGTGAAGGTTCAAAAAGCGTTAGGGCGGCGTGAACGCATGCAAGAATCGTGACCGCCCTGCGTATTCATTCGCCCCGTACGGCCGCTGACTTTCGTGAATGGGCCTTACTGCAGGACGCGGCGCGCGCCGGCGTAATGCTGGGCCCAATAAGGGCCATCCAGATGATCCAGGCGCACCGTTCCACCGGTGCTCGGGGCATGCACGAACCGCCCTTCGCCGACATAGATGCCCACGTGCGTGACGCTCCCGCCGTTGGCGAAGAACACCAGGTCCGCCGCCGCCAACCCGTCGACCGGCACCTTGCGGCCGCTAGTCGAGGCGAGGTCGCGCGAGGTGCGCGGCAGTGCGACGGCCGCCATGTCGCGGAAGACGTAGTTCACCAGGCCGCTGCAGTCGAACCCGCCCTCGGGCGTGTTGCCGCCGTATCGATAGGGCGTGCCGACCAGGCCGATCGCCCGCATCAGGACCGAGTTGGCCCGCGCCGGATCCGCCGGCTCGACCACGGGCCACGTGCGCGGCATCGCCACGCGCGCGCTCGGCGCGGGTGCGCGCACCGCTTCGCCGCCGCCGCAGGCCGCCAGCAGCGCGAGGGCGCAGGACAGGAGAAGGAAACGCGCCCGAACTGGCGCGTGTGCCGGGATGCCCGGATAATGCGCGACCCCGCGGGTCGTGCTGCGTTCGGCGTTCATCGTCGGCGAGTGTGGCCGCTTTCACGCGGCGCTAGCAAGCGCCCCTGCTTCCGGAACCCCGATGAAGATCGAAAAAGACCGCGTCGTCCGCTTCCACTATTCCGTCAACGAGCGCGCGGCCCACGAAGCCGGCGACGAAGCCATCGAGTCGTCGAAGGACCGCGAGCCGCTCGCCATCCTGATCGGCCACGGCAACATCATCCCGGGCCTGGAGAAGGCGATGGAAGGCCGCGAAGCCGGCGAGTCGTTCGGCGCCGACGTCCCGGCCGCCGATGCCTACGGCGAAGTGCGCGAAGGCCTGAGCCAGCGCGTGCCGAAGAAGCACTTCGGCGCGCAGCGCCTGGCCCCGGGCATGCAGGTCGTGCTCAACACCAACTTCGGCCCGCGCGCGGTGACCATCCAGAAGGTCGGCATGAGCGTGGTCGATGTCGACCTCAACCATCCGATGGCCGGCAAGGACCTGCACTTCGACGTGGAGATCGTGGAAGTGCGCGAAGCCTCCGCCGAAGAGCTCGAGCACGGCCACGTGCACGGCGACGGCGGCCATCACCACTAAGGTGTATGCCTGAAGCGGCGGGCCGGGCCGGCTTTTGGTCCCGGTGACTTCCGGCCCTGACCGATCCGGGGCCTGAAGTGGCGTAATTCGCGCCACACGGAGGCCCCATGACCGACACCCGCTTCGCGCCCATCGCGGCGAACGAACGCATCACGACGCTCGACGTCATCCGCGGCGTCGCGCTGTTCGGCATCCTGTTGATGAACGTCGAGTTCTTCAACCGCCCGATCAGCGAACTCGATATCGGTCTCCCGCCGAACATCCACGGCATCGACTACTGGGCCGGCTGGTTCGTCGCGGTGTTCGTCCGCAGCAAGTTCTGGACGATGTTCTCGTTGCTGTTCGGCATGGGCTTCGCGGTGATGCTCGGCCGCGCGCACGCCGCCGGCCGCCCGTTCCTCGCGCCATACGTGCGCCGCACGCTGGGCCTGGCGTTGTTCGGCTTCCTGCATTGCGTGTTCATCTGGAACGGCGACATCCTGTTCGATTACGCGATGGCGGCGGCGTTCCTGCTCGTCGTGTTCCATTCGAAGCCGAAGGTGTTGCTGTGGATCGCCGGTGTCGCGCTCGGCATCGCGGCCATCGCCGGCGGCGCGGCCATCGCGGGCTACAAGCAGATGATCTGGGCGCCGTGCCTGGCGATCGGCGGGCTCGTGCTCATCCTCGGCATCCTCGCGTGGGCGATCCGCAAGTGGCCCGCGAACGGCTTGCGCAATGCGGGCCTCACGCTGTTCCTGTTGCCGTGCATCGGGTTGCTGATCGGCGGTGCGGTGACGCCGCAGACGACGCAGGCAGAACGCGACCGCGCGGCGCTCGCCGAGGCGAGCACGCCGAAGGAACGGGCCGAGGTGCAGAAAGGCCTGGCCGAGCGCAACAAGAAGCTGAAGGAACACGACGCGAAGGTCGCCAATGAGCGCCGACTCAATTCGACGGGCACCTACGCGGACAACGTCGCCTTCCGCCTGGCCGACTGGCCGAAGAATGCGGGCGGGCACGTGCCGTTCTCGTTGACCTTCGTGCTGGGGATGTTCCTGCTCGGTGCGTGGTTCATCCGATCCGGTTTGATGACCGAGCCGCACAGGCATCTGGATTTCTACAAGAAGATGGCCTTGTTCGGCATCCCGTTCGGCATCGGCCTGACCATCGTCGCCGCGGCCATCGCGACCACGCACGTGCGCGGCGCCAACGATGCGTTGTTCACCTTTTCCCAGGGATTGATGCTCGTCGCTTCGGTGCCGGCGTGCCTGGGCTACGTGGCGGCGGTGGTGCTGCTGTTCCACTCGCCGCGCTTCCGCGGGCTGGTCGCGCCGTTCGCGCAGGCCGGGCGCATGGCGCTCACCGTGTACATCGCGATGTCGCTGATCGGCACGCTGTACTTCTACGGTTACGGCCTGGGGAACTACGGCATGGGCCGCGCATGGCAGTTGCTGTGGTGCGTGGCGGTGTTCGCCGTGCTGCTGGTGCTGGCGAACCTGTGGTTCAAGCGCTTCCGCTACGGCCCGCTGGAATGGGCGTGGCGCGCGATCACCTACCTGCGCGCGCCGTCGATGAAGCAGGAACGGTTGCAGCCCGCCTGAGGCCGCAAGAGAAACGGCCCGCGATCGCGGGCCGTTTCCGTTTCGCATCGTCTTCGATCAGTTGACCGACACGGCGCTCCACGCACGCGCGACGGCGTTGTACTGCGTCGAGCCCGACCCGTAGAGGTCGGTCGCGGCCTGCAGCGTATGGGCACGCGCCTGCGCATACGTCTCGTTGGAGTTGAAGTACACCGTGAGCGCCCGGTACCAGATGCGCTGCGCGGCGTCGCGGCCGATGCCGGTCACGCCGGTGTCGCCGTTGCACACCAGTTGCGAGGGCGTGTAGCTGAAGCCCGACGGGTTTACCGCGCCTTCCGCCAGCAGGTAGAAGAAGTGGTTCGCCGGGCCGGACGAGTAGTGCGGATCCACGCCGGCGAACGTGGCCGCCGGATAGCAGTTGTACGAACGCCCGCCGTCGGCATCGCCCGGGCGGAACATGTAACGCAGCGCCGTCTTGCCGGTCGGGTTCGAGCGGTAGATCTTCTCGCCGATCATGTAGTCCGGCGTGTCGGCGGCGTTGTTGGCGAAGAACTCGACCATCGTGCCCATGATGTCGGAGGAGGCTTCGTTGAGGCCGCCGGCGTCGTTCGAATAGGCGAGATTGGACGTGGCTTCGGTCACGCCGTGCGTCATCTCGTGGCCGGCGACGTCGATGGCGACGACCGGGAACCACGACGACGTGCCCAGGCCATAGGCCATGAACTTGTACGGGGCGCCATACCACGCCGCGTTGCCGCCCGTCGCCGGGCCGCCATTGCGGAAGGTCACGTTGACGACGCTCTTCACGCCGACGCCGTCGTTGTAGATGCCGCTGCGGTTGAACACCGTCTTGTAGAAGTCCCACGTGGTGGCCACGCCGACGTGCGCGTCGGAGGCTTCGGACGCGACGCTCGACTCGGCGTTGTTGCCCCAATTGTTGTCGGTGTCGGTCATGATCGCGGCCGTGTTGTACACGGTGTCGATCACCTTGCCCTTGCCGTCGCGCGTGTTGCCGCTGCCGCGGGTCGGATCGACGAGCTGGTAGCCGCCGCTGACCGAGTTGGTGACCATCGACACATCGCCGAGGAACAGCGTCTGCCCCACGCCCGTCGCCGCGGCAGTGTGGATGCGGTTCCACTTGTCGAGCACCTTGCCGGTCTTCGCATCCACGAAGTAGCGCATGTCGGCTTCGCCGTCGCGCTTCGACACGCCGCGCACGCGAATTTCGTACGCAAGCACCGGGCGCGCGCCGCGGGCGTAGACCACCAGGCCCAGGCTGCCGATGTCCGAAAGCGTGCCGTTGAAGTCGGCGCCGGCGGCGAGGATCGCGTCGTCGGCGGACTTGGTAGCGCGCAGGCCGGGACGTTCGCGCGTCTTCAGCGACAGCGACGCCGCCTTGAACGCGCCATTGCGGGAATGCATCACGACGTCGCCGCCGATCACGGGGAGGCCCCGGAAGGTGCGATCGAAGCGGACGTGCTCGGTGCCGTCGTTGTCGACGACGATGTCGCGCACCGCGAAGGCGTCGTCGGTCGCACGCTGCGCGGCGGTGCCGTGCGAGGCGAGCAGGTCGTTGGCGCGGAGGGTGGCGGCGGGGTTGGCTTTGCCGGCGAAGGCCGGGGCGGAGAGGGCGGTCAGGCCGGCGAGCACGGCCAGGTGGAGCACACGGGCGTTGCTTTGCATTCGGTTGGAACCCCTGAGTCGATTTGCGATGTGGGCCCGGTTCGTGGTCCGGGCCTGTGTGCCGGGCCTGTGGCGCGCCCGGTCGCCGACTCTGTTGCGCAAAGCGCGCAGATGTCATGCTGCAAGACAACATCGCGCTGAAGCCTTCACGTCGGTCAACGCGCTTCCACACACGAATTCTCGGTGGCGTCACTCCAATGCAGGACACCAGGGCGGTCGACACCCTCGTCGTCGGGGGCGGTGCGGTAGGGCTGTGTTGCGCGATCGCACTGCGCGAAGCAGGGCGCGACGTGCTGCTGATCGAAGCCAGCCACGTCGGCGCCGGCGCTTCGCACGGCAACTGCGGCACGATCACGCCCAGCCATGCGGGCCCGCTCGCGCAGCCGGGGATGATCCAGACCGCGATGCGCATGATGTTGCAGCCCGATGCGCCGCTGTACATCAAGCCGCGCGTGGATCCGGTGCTGTGGCGCTGGTTGATGCGCTTCGCCGCGCGTTGCAACGTGCGCGACTTCGAAGCCAGCGCGCGCGCGAAGGGCGCGCTCCTGAACGATTCACGCGTCCGCCTGGGCGAGTGGATCCGCGATCTCGCGCTGGACTGCGAGTTCGTCGAATCCGGCGAGGACTACGTGTTCCGCGATGCGCGCCGCATGGCGCACGACTACGCGGAGGCGCCGCTGCTGCGCGATCTCGGCGTGCAGGTCGACGTGTTCGAAGGCCGCGACTACGAAGCCATCGAGCCCGCGCTGAAACCCGGCGTCGCCGGTGCGATCCGTTTCGCGGGCGATGCGGCGTTGCGGCCCGATCGCTACGTCGATGAACTCGCGCGCGCGTTGCGCGGGAAGGGGGGCGAGATCCTCGAAGGCGTCGCACTGCAGGCGATCGAACGCGACGGCGATGCCTGGCGCGCCCGCACGTCCACGGGCACGGTGCGTGCGCGCCATGTCGTGTTCGCGATGGGCGCGTGGTCGGCGCGCATGGCCGACGCCATCGGCCTGCGTGGCCTGCGCGGTGCGATGCAACCGGGCAAGGGCTACTCGATCACCTACGATCCGCCGGCGCGCGTGCCGAAACATCCGCTGGTGCTGCGCGAACGCCAGGTGTGCGTGACCGCGTGGCCGAGCGGCTACCGCCTTGGCAGCACGATGGAGTTCTCCGGCTTCGACGACACGCTCAACGAACGACGCCTGTCGGCATTGGAACGCGGCGCCGCGCAATACCTGCACGAACCCGTCGGCCCCGTCGTGCGCGAACGCTGGTTCGGCTGGCGCCCGATGACGTGCGACGACATTCCGATCATCGGTCCGATACCGAATCGCGAGGGCCTTTGGCTCGCGACGGGCCACGGCATGATGGGCATCGGCATGAGTACGGGGACGGGGCAGCTCGTCGCGGACCTGGTCACCGGCCGCGCGCCCGCGATCGATCCGGCTCCCTACGCCCCATCCCGCTTCGCCTAGGCCTACACTCCCGTGCCATGAAAGGCATGTACGAGCTGCATCGCGGCACCGCGCCGCTGCTGGTGAGCCTGCCGCACGACGGCAGCGAGATCCCGCCGGCGCTGGCCGCGCGCATGGTCGAGCGCGCGCGCATCGCGCCGGATACCGACTGGCACGTGTCGCGCCTGTACGAAGTCGCGCGCGGCCTCGGTGCGTCGATCCTGCGGCCGCGCTATTCGCGCTACGTCGTCGATCTCAACCGGCCGCCGGATGACGTTTCGTTGTATCCGGGGCAGAACACGACGGGCCTGTGTCCCGCCGTGCAGTTCACCGGCGAGCCGGTGTATCTCGACGGGCAGGCGCCGGACGCGGAGGAAATCGCGCTGCGCGTCGACAAGTATTGGCGTCCGTACCACGACGCGTTGCAGGACGAGCTGTACCGCATCCACGAACGCCACGGACGCGCCGTGTTGTGGGAAGGCCACACGATCAAGGGCAGCGACCTGTCCTTCCTGTTCGAGGGGCGATTGCCGGACCTCAATCTCGGCACGTCCGCGGGCGCGAGTTGTTCGCCGGCGCTGCAGGCCAGACTCGAAGGCGTGCTCGCCGCGCAGCAGGAATTCGACTGGGTGAGCAACGGGCGCTTCAAGGGCGGTTACATCACGCGCCACTACGCCGCGCCCGACGACAAAATCGACGCCGTGCAGCTCGAGATGAGCCAGCGCCTGTACATGGACGAGGCGTCGTTCGATTACGACGAAGACAAAGCCCCGCGCGCACAGGCGGTGATCGCCCGGTTGCTGCAGGCGGCGATCGGCTGAAACGAAAAAGGGCGGCCACGGGGCCGCCCTTTTCGTAACGCGGGTGCAAACGTTACGGCGTGGCCGCGACGTTGGACTTCGCACCGATGTGCTTGTCGAGGAAGGCTTCCATGCGGCGGTACAGCTCCGCCACGTTTTCCGGCTTCACGAAGCCGTGGCCTTCGCCTTCCACCACCATTTCCTCGGCCGGGCGGCCGATGTTCTTCAGCGCCGCGGACATCACCTTGAACTGGTTGAAGTCGGCGGTGTTGTCGGCCTTGCCGTGCACCAGCATCACCGGCACGTTGATTTCCTTCGCGCGCAGCGCCGGGGAAATCTTCGCCAGCGCGTCCATGTCGGTGCCGACGGTGCGCGTCCACCAACGCTCGCCACGGTCGGATTCGCCCTGGTTGATGTCGGTCTTGCGCATCAGCGGCAGGTCGTACACGCCGACGTAGCCGATCGCGCACTTGTACATGCCGGGGTTGAGGACCGGCTGCATCAGCGCCGAGTAGCCCCCGAAGCTGGCGCCGTACATGCACACGCGCGCCGGGTCGACGAGCTTGTTGTCGATCGCGTACTTCAAGCCATCGGTGATGTCGTTCTGGATCTTGTCGCCCCAGCCCTTCCAGCCCGACTTGATGAAGCCTTCGCCGCGCCCGTCGGAGCCGCGGAAGTTGATCTGCAGCACCGCGTAACCGCGGCTGGCGAAGAACTGCGCATCGCTGTCGAAGCCCCACTGGTCGGCGACGCCGTACGGACCACCGTGCGGAATGACGACCGTCGGCTTCGGGCCCGTGCCGTTGGCCGTGTACAGGCCGTACAACTGGGTACCGTCGCGCGTGGTGAAGGTGATCGGGCGCGTGGGCGCCATCGATTCGGGCTTCAGCCACGGACGGTATTCGATGACCTTCTGCGCTTTCTTGGCGGTGCGGTCGTAGAAGTACCAGTCGCCGGCATTGCGGTCGGAGAACACCGAGAACAACACGCGGTCGTTGTCGCGGCTGAAGCTCTGGAAGTACACCATCTGGCCCGGGAAGGACTTCAGGATGCTCGTGTAGAGCTTGGCGTACTCCGACTCGGGCTTGACGATCTTCAGCGACGGCTTGTCGGTGTTGTAGTACACGGCGAACGGCACGCCTTCGCGGCCTTCACGGAACCAGCCCGACGGTTCGATGCCCTCGCGGTCGTCGAGCTTGGTGCGCGTGCCGGCGGCCAGGTCGATGCGATACGGCTTGTTCGCTTCCATGCCATCGGCGACGAAGGCGTACAGCACGTTGTTGTCCGCCTCCCACACCGAGCCCCAGATCGAGCGACCGGCGATCGACTTGGGCATCGGCTGCCACGGCCCGCCCTTCACGGGGCGGTAGGCCAGCACGGGTTCGTCCTGGTTATCGAGCGTGCGGCGGATGCGCGCTTCGCCCGTGCGGTCGAACTGGTACCACGCCAATTCGCCGCCGCGTTCGACTTCCTTGCGGACGCCGGTGCGCGTGTCGACGCGGTAGATGACGGTGTCGGGTTCTTCACCGCACGTGCCGCAGGTGAAGTCCACCAGCGCCATGCCGGGTTCCTGGTCGAGCACCTTGACCAGGTTCGCCCAGCCTTCGTCCTTGCGGCGGCCGCGGATCTGTCCCTTGTCGGCGACGTAGCCGAACAGGGTGTCCTGGCCCTTGCCGTTGACGTCGGAGGTCATCAGCTGGCCCGTCGAATACGGGCGCGGGTCGAGCGGCGCCATCTTGGCGCGCGCGACGACGACGCGGTCGTCGGCCGTCCACGTCACGTCGGAGACGTGTTCCATGCGGCCGAAGCGCAAGGTCTGCGTCTTCCCGCTGCCATCGAGCTTGACGATCTGGAGTTGCGTTTCGAGGCCGTCGGCCGACGGCACTTCGATCGCGACGTACTCGCCGGTCGGTGAGAGGCTGGCGCCCCACGCCTCGGGGCGCTTGGCGAAATCGTTGGCGCTGGTCTGGGCCATCGCGGGTGCGGCGGCGACGAGCGCGAGCGCGCCGAGCCAGCGCGCGAATTGCTTGCGTTGCATTGCGTACTTCCTGTGCTTGGCCTCTCCCCGAGGCGTGCGCAGGTTACCGAAGCCCCGCGTCACGCACCACGTGTCGAAGGTCCTTTCCGCGTGGTTGTCCGCTTCCGGTGGCGGATCAGACCTCGAGGGTAGCGAGATCGCCCTTGGCTTCGAGCCATGTCTTGCGATCGCCGGCACGTTTCTTCGCCAGCAGCATGTCCATGAGCGACCGGGTTTCGCCGTCGTCGTCCACGGTCAGTTGCACCAGGCGGCGGGTGTCGGGGTGGATGGTGGACTCGCGCAACTGCTGCGGGTTCATCTCGCCCAGGCCCTTGAAACGCGTGACGTGCACGGCGCCCTTCATCTTTTCGCGTTCGATCTTTTCGAGCAGCAGGCGTTTTTCTTCCTCGTCCAGCGCGTAGAAGACCTGCTTGCCCACGTCGACGCGGAACAGCGGCGGCATCGCGACGAACACGTGGCCCGCGGCCACCAGCGCCGGGAAGTGCTTGAGGAACAGCGCCGTGAGCAACGTGGCGATGTGCAACCCGTCGGAGTCGGCGTCGGCGAGGATGATCACCTTGCCGTAGCGCAGGCCGGTGATGTCGTCCTTGCCGGGGTCGCAACCGATGGCGACCGCGAGGTCGTGCACTTCGGTCGAAGCGAGCACGCTGCCGGAGGCGACTTCCCACGTGTTGAGGATCTTGCCGCGCAGCGGGAGGATCGCCTGGAAATCCTTGTCGCGCGCCTGGCGCGCGCTGCCGCCGGCCGAATCGCCTTCGACGAGGAACAACTCCGTGCGCGACAGATCCTGCGAGATGCAGTCTGCGAGCTTGCCGGGCAGTGCGGGGCCTTGTGTGACCTTCTTGCGGACGATCTGCTTTTCGGTCTTCAGCCGTGCGCTGGCGCGTTCGATGGCGAGCTGCGCGATGCGCGTGCCCATCTCGACGTGCTGGTTGAGCCACAGCGAGAACGCATCGTGCGCGGCGCCTTCGACGAACGCGGCGGCCTGGCGCGACGACAGACGTTCCTTGGTCTGACCGCTGAACTGCGGGTCGGTCATCTTCACCGACAGGACGAAAGCGACGCGGTCCCACACGTCTTCCGGCGCGAGCTTCACGCCGCGCGGCAACAGATTGCGGAAGTCGCAGAACTCGCGCAGCGCATCGGTGAACCCCGTGCGCAGGCCGTTGACGTGCGTGCCGTGCTGCGCGGTGGGAATGAGGTTGACGTAGCTTTCCTGCACGAGCTCGCCTTCGGGCACCCAGGCCACCGCCCAATCGACGACTTCGTTCTCTTTCTTCAGCGCGCCGACGAACAACTCCGGCGGCAGGATCTCGCGCTGGCCCTCAGCGTGGAGTTCGCCCCGCAGGTAATCGCGCAGGCCATCCTCGTACAGCCAGTTGGCGCGCTCGCCCGTGGCTTCGTCGAACAGCGAGACGTTCAGGCCGGGGCACAGCACCGCCTTGGCGCGCAGCAGGTGCTTGAGCGAGCGCAGGTTGAACTTCGGCGTATCGAAATACTTCGCGTCCGGCCAGAAGCGCAGGCGCGTGCCGGTGTTCTTCTTGCCGACAGTGCCGACCACTTCGAGCTTCGAGACGCGGTCGCCGTCGGCGAAGCCCATCTTGTATTCGTTGCCTTCGCGCTTGATGAAGACATCCACGCGCTTGGACAACGCATTGACCACGCTCACGCCCACGCCGTGCAGGCCGCCGGAGAAGGTGTAGTTCTTGTTGCTGAACTTGCCGCCCGCGTGCAGGCGCGTGAGGATCAGTTCGACGCCCGGGATCTTTTCCTCCGGGTGGATGTCCACCGGCATGCCGCGGCCGTTGTCGGCCACCTCGGCGCTGCCGTCGGCGTGCAGCACGACGTCGATCGAATCAGCGTGGCCGGCGAGCGCTTCGTCCACCGCGTTGTCGATCACTTCCTGCGCGAGGTGGTTGGGGCGCGCGGTGTCGGTGTACATGCCGGGGCGGCGCTTGACCGGATCGAGCCCGGACAGGACTTCGATGTCTGCGGCGTTGTAGCGGGAATTCATCGCGTGCGTGTTCGCTCAGTCGTGCGTCGTCCGCGCAGGATAGCGTGAACGGCCGGTGATCATGGGCCCCGTGCGTGGGTGATTTTCCCCATGCGTGAATTCAGTTCCCGGAGTGGCGCACGTTCCTACGGTCGGTTGCGTCGCATCGATGCGGCCACAACCGGAGATACACGAATGCGCAATTCCTTTCTGCTCCTCGCACTCGCAGGCGTCTTCGCCATGCCCGCCGCCCATGCCCAGGTCCTCGGCCTCGGCGGAAATGGCGGTGGCGGGATCCAGGCCGGCCCGGTGAACGTCGGCGGGCACGGGTCGGGCAATGTCGGGGGCAACGTCGGCGGCCTCACGGAAAGCACGCGGACGCTCGACGGCGTCGGCAATTCGGTGCGCAACTCGGCCACCGCCGCCCGCGCCAAGGCCGCGGAAGCCGCGCGCCTGGATGCCGCCGCCAAGGCGGCGGCCCAAGCCTCGGCCGCCCCCGCCGCGTCGGTCGACGTCGCCAGCCGTTCCGTCGACGCCGGTGCCAAGGGCGCCGTGGATGCGAAGGCCGCGACGGACGCGGTCGACACCAACGTGAAGGCCTCGGGCAAGGCTTCGGCCGAAGTCGGGGCGGGCGCGAAGGGCGATGGCGCCGGCAAGCCGGCCCGTTGAGAAGCCGCATCGGCGCCCTGACGCCGAGCGCCCGCAAGGGGATTGGGGACGCTTCGGCGTCCCCATTTTTTCGATGAAGGTCGCGGGTTCGGGCCGCTCCCGGTAGACTACGGCTTTCCGGAAGCCCTGTTTCCCATGACGCCTCCAGTTTCCAGGACGCCGCTCGTGTTCGTCACCGGCGGCGTGGTGTCCTCGCTCGGCAAGGGCATCGCCGCGGCCTCGCTGGCCGCCATCCTCGAAGCGCGCGGTCTGCGCGTGACGATGATGAAGCTCGACCCCTACATCAACGTCGATCCGGGCACGATGAGCCCGTTCCAGCACGGCGAGGTGTACGTCACCGACGACGGCGCCGAGACCGACCTCGACCTCGGCCACTACGAACGCTTCGTCCGCGTGCGCCTCTCGCGTGCGCATTCGGTCACCACCGGCCGCATCTACGAGAACGTGATCCGCAAGGAGCGCCGCGGCGACTACCTCGGCGGCACCGTGCAGGTCATCCCGCACATCACGGATGAAATCAAGCGCTGCATCGACGAGGCCACCGCCGGCTTCGACGTCGGCCTGGTGGAAATCGGCGGCACGGTGGGCGACATCGAGTCGCTGCCCTTCCTCGAGGCCATCCGCCAGATCCGCACCGAGCGCGGCCCCGAGTGCGCGCAGTTCATGCACCTCACGCTGGTGCCCTTCATCGCCGCCGCCGGCGAGTTGAAGACCAAGCCGACGCAGCACTCGGTGAAGGAACTGCGGTCGATCGGTATCCAGCCGGACATCCTGTTGTGCCGCAGCGAGCAACCGCTGCCCGACGGCGAGCGCCGCAAGATCGCGCTGTTCACCAACGTGCCGGAGAAGGCGGTCATCTCGGCCGTCGACCTGGACAACATCTACAAGATCCCGATGTGGCTGCACGCGCAGGGCCTCGACCGCATCGTCGTCGAGCGCCTGGGCCTGGCCAAGGCCGCGGCCGAAGCCGACCTCTCCGAGTGGGAAGCCGTCGTCGATGCCGCCGAACATCCGGTGGACGACGTCACCATCGCGGTCGTCGGCAAATACGTCGACCACCAGGATGCATACAAGTCGCTGGCCGAAGCGCTCAAGCACGGCGGCCTGCGCCAGCGCACGCGCGTGCGCCTGAAGTGGATGGAATCCTCCGACGTCGAGAAGGACGGCGGCAAGGCGCTCGAAGGCGTCGACGGCATCCTCGTGCCGGGCGGCTTCGGCGACCGCGGGTTCGAAGGCAAGGTCATGACCGCGCGGTACGCGCGCGAAAAGCAGGTCCCGTATTTCGGCATCTGCTACGGCATGCAGGCGGCGGTGGTGGATTACGCGCGCCACGTGCTCAACCTGCCGGACGCCAATTCCACCGAGAACGACAAGCGCAGCGCGCACCCGGTGATCGGCCTGATCACCGAATGGCGCACGGCGACGGGCGACGTCGAACGCCGCAGCGAAGAGAGCGACCTCGGCGGCACGATGCGCCTGGGCTTGCAGGACCAGCGCATCAAGCCGGGCACGCTCGCGCACAAGGTCTACGGCAAGGACGTCGTCGGCGAGCGCCATCGCCACCGCTACGAGTTCAACAACCGCTATCGCACGCAGCTCGAGGATGCCGGCCTGGTCATCAGCGCGAAGTCGATGGACGACCTGCTGGTCGAAATGGTCGAACTGCCGCAGTCCGCGCATCCCTGGTTCCTCGCGTGCCAGGCGCATCCGGAATTCCTGTCCACGCCGCGCGACGGCCACCCGCTGTTCGTCGGCTTCATTCGCGCCGCGCGCGAACACAAGGCCGGCGGCCGCCTGCTGAAGGAGGCGAGCGCATGAAGCTCGCGCATTTCGAGGCTGGCCTCGACAAACCGTTCTTCCTCATCGCGGGTCCCTGCGTCATCGAGTCGATGCAGTTGCAGCTCGACACCGCCGGCACGCTGAAGGAAATCACGAGCGAACTCGGGATCCCCTTCATCTTCAAGTCGAGCTTCGACAAGGCCAACCGCACCTCGGGCACGAGCTTCCGCGGCCCGGGCCTGGAAGAAGGCCTGAAGGTGTTGAGCGAAGTGAAGCGCCAGCTCGGCGTGCCCGTGCTCACCGACGTGCACGAGTACACGCCGATGGACGAAGTCGCCAGCGTCGTCGACGTGTTGCAGACGCCTGCGTTCCTCTGCCGCCAGACCGACTTCATCCAGAACGTCGCGCGCGCCGGCAAGCCGGTGAACATCAAGAAGGGCCAGTTCCTTTCGCCGTGGGAAATGAAGCACGTCGCCGCGAAGGCGAAGGCGACCGGCAACGAGCAGATCATGGTCTGCGAGCGCGGCGCCAGTTTCGGCTACAACAACCTGGTCAGCGACATGCGGTCGCTGTCGGTGATGCGCGATACCGGTTGCCCCGTGGTGTTCGACGCGACGCATTCGGTGCAGTTGCCCGGCGGCGCGGACGGCAAGAGCGGCGGGCAGCGCGAATTCGTCCCCGTGCTTTCGCGCGCGGCGATGGCCGTGGGCATCGCGGGCATCTTCATGGAAACGCACCCCGATCCCGACAAGGCGCTCAGCGACGGCCCCAATGCGTGGCCGCTGCCGAAGATGCGCGCGCTGCTCGAGACGCTGAAGGCGCTCGACCAGATCACCAAGAAAAACGGATTTCTGGAAACCAACTGACCTACATGGCCACGATCAGCAAGATCCACGCGCGCGAGATCCTCGACAGCCGCGGCAATCCCACCCTCGAAGCGGAAGTCACCCTGTCCGACGGCAGCTTCGGCCGCGCGATGGTGCCCTCGGGCGCGTCGACCGGCACGAAGGAAGCCGTCGAACTGCGCGACGGCGACAAGACGCGTTACCTCGGCAAGGGCGTCAAGACCGCGGTGGCCAACGTCAACACGACGATCGCCAACGCGCTGCACGGTTTCGACGGCGACCAGGAAGCGCTCGACCGCCGCCTGATCGACCTCGACGGCACCGAGAACAAGGGCCGCCTGGGCGCCAACGCACTGCTCGGTGTTTCGCTGGCAAACGCGCACGCGGTCGCGCAGTCGAACAAGATGCCGCTGTGGCGCTGGCTGTCGAACGGCACCAACGTCGAGCTGCCCGTGCCGATGATGAACATCGTCAACGGCGGCGCGCATGCCGACAACAACGTCGACCTGCAGGAATTCATGGTGCTGCCCGTGGGCTTCGATTCGTTCGCCGAATCGCTGCGCGCCGGCACCGAGATCTTCCATGCGCTCAAGTCGGTGTTGAAAGGCCGCGGCCTGAGCACGGCCGTCGGCGACGAAGGCGGCTTCGCGCCGGACCTGCGTTCCAACGAAGAAGCGCTCGAAACCATCCTCGAAGCGATCGGCAAGGCCGGCTGCAAGGCGGGCGAAGACGTGCTGCTCGGCCTCGATGTCGCCTCCAGCGAATTCTTCGAGAACGGCAAGTACAACCTCACCGGCGAAGGCAAGCGCCTGACGTCGGAACAGTTCGTCGACTTCCTCGCCGGCTGGTGCGCGCAGTACCCGATCATCACGATCGAAGACGGCATGGGCGAACACGACTGGGCCGGCTGGAAGCAGCTCACGCAGCGCCTGGGCGAAAAGGTGCAATTGGTCGGCGACGATCTGTTCGTCACCAACCCGCGCATCTTCAAGGACGGCATCGAGCAGGGCGTGGCCAACGCGATCCTGATCAAGGTCAACCAGATCGGCACGCTGACCGAAACGCTGGAAGCCATCGCGATGGCGGACAAGGCGCGCTACGCGGCCATCGTGTCGCATCGTTCGGGCGAAACCGAGGACACGACGATCGCCGACATCGCGGTCGCCACCACGGCGACGCAGATCAAGACCGGTTCGCTGTGCCGTTCCGATCGCGTGGCGAAGTACAACCAGCTGCTGCGCATCGAAGAACAACTCGGCAGCGCGGCGCGTTACGCCGGCCGCAACGCCTTCGTGTCCCTCAGGCGCTGAACGCGATGCGCGTGGGCACCTCGCGTGTGATCGCGGCGCTGATCGTGCTGCTGCTCGCACTGCTCGCGTGGCTGCAATACAAGTTGTGGTTCGGGCAGGGCGGCGCAGGCCAGGTGCAGGCGCTGTCCACGCAGGTCGAACACCAGGCCCGCGACAACACGGGCCTGCGCCAGCGCAATGCGGAGGTGGCCGCGGAAGTCGAGGACCTCAAGTCCGGCGAAGCCGCCGTCGAGGAACGCGCACGCAGCGAACTGGGCATGATTAAGCCGGGCGAATCGTTCTATCGGGTGGTGGAGCCCGCTTCGCAATCCACGGCCGCGGCGCCGCCGGCGGCCGACGAGGACGGCGAATGATCTGGGCCATCGTGCCCGCCGCCGGGCGCGGCTCGCGTTACGGCGGCGACGTGCCGAAGCAATACCTCGACATCGCGGGCCTGCCGCTGATCGCGTATTCGCTGCGCGCGGTACTCGCGCATCCGTCGGTCGGCGGCGCAATGGTCGTGTTGTCGGAAGACGACGCCTCGTGGCCGGGCTACACCGAAATCGACGGCAAGCCGGTGCGCACGTGCATCGGTGGCGCGGAGCGTTGCGATTCGGTGCTGGCGGGGTTGGCCGCGCTGCCCGACGACGTGCGTCCCGACGAGTTCGTGCTCGTGCACGATGCGGCGCGTCCGCACCTGCGCGCATCGGATCTCGAACGCCTGCTCGATCTCGGCCGCGGCGATCCCGTCGGCGCGATCCTCGCCGCACCGGTGCGCGACACGCTCAAACGCGCGGGCAACGATGGCGGTGTCGACGGCACCGAATCGCGCGAGCGCCTGTGGCGCGCATTGACGCCGCAATTGTTCCGCCGCCTGCAGCTCACGCGCGCGCTGGAAGCGGCGCGCAACGCGGGCGTGGTGGTCACCGACGAATCGATGGCGATGGAGCGCCAGGGCCATCGGCCGTTGTTGGTGGAAGGCAGCGACGACAACCTGAAAGTGACGACGCCGGCCGATCTGCCGCTGGCCGAATTCCTCCTGCGCCTGGCGCGCGAACGCGACATGACGGGAGCACGTCCATGAATTGCCGCATCGGCAGCGGTTTCGACGTGCACGCCTTCGGGCCGGGCGACCATGTGATGCTGGGCGGCGTGCACGTGCCGCACGACCGCGGCGTGATCGCGCATTCCGATGGCGACGTGGTCCTGCACGCGCTGTGCGATGCAATGCTCGGCGCGATGGCGCTCGGCGACATCGGCAAGCATTTCCCGCCGAGCGATCCCCGCTGGAAGGATGCGGACAGCCGCGTGTTCGTCCGCCATTGCAAAGCCCTGCTCGCCGAACATGGCTGGACGCTCGGCAATGCCGACATCACGGTGATCTGCGAGCGGCCGCGCATCGGCCCGCACGCGGGTGCGATGCGGGGGCTGATCGCCGCCGACCTGGGCGTGGCCGTCGATGCGATCTCGATCAAGGCGACGACCACCGAAACCCTCGGGTTCACCGGCCGCGGCGAAGGCATCGCCGCGCAGGCCGTGTGCCTGCTCGTGCGCGAGTGAGCGTGCATGCCTTCGGCGCGCCCGTGCTGCGGGCGCGGATGCGCGCGACGCCGGCCGATTTCCGCGTCGACGAGATCGATGCATTCGAAGCCAGCGGCGCCGGCGAACACCTGCTGCTGACGATCGAGAAGCGCGGCATGAACACCGCGTTCGCCGCCAAGCGCCTCGCGCAGTGGGCGGGGATTCCCGAACTGGGCGTGAGCTATGCGGGGCTGAAGGATCGCCACGCGGTGACGACACAACGTTTCAGCGTGCATTTGCCGAAGAAGGTGGCCCCCGATCTTGCGGCGCTCGAGTCGGACGAGATGCGCGTCCTGCATTCGACGTGGCATTCGCGCAAGTTGCCGCGCGGCGCGCTGGCGGGGAACCGCTTCGTGCTGACGCTGCGTGAAGTCGAAGGCGAACGCGATGCGATCGATGAACGCCTGCGCGCGATCCAGACGCGCGGCGTACCCAATTTCTTCGGCGAGCAACGCTTCGGCCGCGAAGGCGGCAACGTCGCACACGCGCTGCAGATGTTCGCCGGGCGCCGCGTGAAGCGCGAGCAGCGGACAATGTTGCTGTCGGCCGCGCGATCGGCGTTGTTCAACCGCGTGCTGGAACAGCGCGTGGCCGACGGGACGTGGGATCGCGCGATCGACGGCGAGGTCTGGATGCTCGATGGCTCGCGCAGCGTTTTCGGGCCGGAACCGTTCGACGATGCGCTCGCGGCCAGGCTTGCGGCGTTCGATATCCATCCGACCGGGCCGCTGTGGGGCGAAGGCGAGCTGCGCACGACGGGCGAGGCGCGCGCGCTGGAATCGGCGGTGTTGGATGACGCGGAGTCGCGCGCGTTGCGCGCGGGACTCGAAGCGGCGCGGCTCAAACAGGAACGCCGCGGGTTGCGGTTGTTGCCGAAGGAAATGCAGTGGGAATGGGTGGCGGACGATGTGTTGCGCCTCGCATTCGAACTCCCGCCGGGGAGTTACGCGACGACCGTCGTCGAGCAGCTCGGGGACGCGGGTTAGCGCTTCTGCGCCAACAACACCAACACCGCGCCCGTGCCGCCCTGGTTCGCCGGCGCACTCGCGAAGGCCACCACCTCCGACCGATGCCGCAGCATCCGGTCCACCAGGTTCTTGAGCATCGGCGTCTTGCTGTCGCTGTTCAGCCCCTTGCCGTGGATGATCCGCACGCAGCCCAGGCCATGCTGCCGCGCGTGCACGAGGAACTCGCGCAGCATCGCCTCGGCGGTCTTCGCGTCTGCCCAATGCAGGTCGAGTTCTTCCTGCGCGGCGAATTCACCGCGACGCAAGCGCTGCAGGGTGCGCGGCGCGACCGTATCCCGGCGATAGGACAACGCATCGCCGGCTTCCAGCGCGTCGGCCGTCATCGCGCGGCGGAACTCGCTCACCGCCTCGGCCTCGTCGCGCGCGGCCATGCGCGGGGTGGGGCGGGGGCGCGGTTTCGACGGCGGCAACGGGGGCGCGGGCAGTTCGCGCACGGGGCCGATCGCGTCGCGGAACAACGCGGCGTCGTCGGGATCCTCGGCTGGCGGCGGGTCGGGCGGCTTTCGTGCCATGCGTGCCAAGCCTAGCGCGAGTCATCGGCTATGATGCTCACGTCGCCGGAAGGACAACTGCATTGCGCGTACTGGTCAGCAACGACGACGGTGTCGACGCCCCCGGCATCCGGATCCTCGCACAGGGGCTGCGCGACGCGGGGCACACCGTCACGGTGGTCGCGCCCGACCGCGACCGCAGCGGCGCCAGCAATTCGCTCACGCTCGACGGGCCGGTGCGCGTGCTGAAGATGGAGGACGGCCCCGGTGCCATCCAGCGTTGGCGCGTGTACGGCACGCCGACCGACTGCGTGCATGTCGCCATCACCGGGATGCTCGAAGAAGAGCCCGACATCGTCGTCTCGGGCATCAACACGACGGCGAACATGGGCGACGACGTCATCTATTCGGGCACCGTGGCCGCCGCGATGGAAGGCCGCTTCCTCGGCCTGCCCGCGGTCGCGATGTCGCTCGCGGCCGCCGACCATGACGGCAAGCATTACGAAACCGCCGCGCGCGCCGCGGTGGAAATCATCGCGCGCCTGGCGGTCGATCCGCTCCCGGCCGATACGATCCTCAACGTCAACGTGCCCGACCTGGCATGGGATGCCGTGCGCGGCTTCGAAGTCACGCGCCTGGGCAACCGCCATCGCGCCGAACCGTGCGTGCCGCAGAAGGATCCGCGCGGCCGCACGTGGTGGTGGATCGGCGCGGCCGGCCCGGAACAGGACGCCGGCCCCGGCACGGATTTCCATTCGGTGCGCACCGGCCACATTTCGATCACGCCGATCCACGTCGACCTCACGCGCTACCAGGCGCTCGACCAGGTCGCCAGTTGGGTCGGCGGTTTGGCGCATGCGTTGCAGGAGGATCGCAAGTGACCGCGCGCATCCGTTTGCAGCCCGAGGCCATCGGCATGGGCATGACGTCGCAGCGCGTGCGCGACCGCTTGATCGAACGCCTGCAATCGACCGGCATTTCCGACGACCGCGTGCTCAACGCCATCCGCGCCGTGCCGCGCCATCTGTTCGTCGACGAAGCGCTCGCCACGCGCGCGTACGAAGACACCGCATTGCCCATCGGCCACGGGCAGACGATTTCGCAACCGTGGGTCGTCGCCAAGATGACCGAAACATTGCTCGAGACGCCGCGCCCCGCCGGCGCGCCGCCGATGCGCGTGCTGGAAATCGGCACCGGCTCGGGGTACCAGGCTGCGATCCTCGCCGCCCTGGGGCTGGAAGTCTTCACCGTCGAGCGCATCGGCGAATTGCTGCGCACCGCGCGCAAGCGCTTCCGCTCGCTCGGTTTCAACATCCGCAGCAAGCACGACGACGGCCGCATCGGCTGGCCGGAACTCGGGCCCTTCGACGCGATCATCGTCACCGCGGCGGCGCCCGCGCTGGTCGATGCGCTCACCGCGCAGCTCGCGCCCAACGGCACGCTGGTGTGCCCGGTCGGTGGCAGCGGCGGGCAGACGCTGATCCGGCTGCGCAAGGACGAAGCGGGCACCGTCGACGAGGCGCAACTCGCGCCCGTGGTATTCGTACCGCTGTTGCCAGGGATGGTGGATTGAACGCATGAAGTTGTTCGGGCCGCTCTACGAACGCACGATCGCGCTCGCGCGCCACAAGCACGCACAGGCGTGGCTGGTGGTGCTGTCGTTCTTCGAAGCCATCATCTTCCCGGTCATGCCGGAAGTGATGCTGCTGCCGATGTGCGTGGCGGCGCCGCGGCGCGGGTTCTGGTTCGCGACGTTGAGCCTGGCCGGTTCGATGGTTGGCGCGGTGGTCGGCTACTACCTCGGCCATTACGCGTTCGAGGCGTTGAAGCCGATGTTCGCCTCGCTCGGCATGTTGCACGGCATCGAATCGGGCATCGCGCTGGTGCAGGCGAAGATGCTCGAGTCGCCGTGGGCGGTGTTCTGGATGCTGGTGCTCGCCGGGTTCTCGCCGATCCCGATGAAGGTGTTCACCTGGTCGTCGGGCGTCGTCGGCGTGCCGATGCTGCCTTACCTGGCCAGCATGTTCGTCGGGCGCGGCAAGCGCGTGTTCCTGCTCGCGCTGATCATCCGCCTCGGCGGCGAGCGCGCCGAGCGCATGCTGCACAAATACATCGAGCCCATCGGTTGGTTCGCACTGGTGTTGCTCGCCGCTTTGGTCGGATTCCTCGTGTGGAAGGCGCGCGGCGGATGATGCATTCGACGATTCGAGTCGCGATGACAGCGGCCTGCGCGTTCGCGCTCGCCGCGTGCGGCAGCAGCACCGTGTACCGGAGCAACGCGCCATCGGCGGCGCCGCCGCGTGTGTCGGTGCCGAAGCCGGGGCAAACCGTCGTCGTGAACCGGGGCGACACGCTGTACGGCATCGCGTTCCGCAATGGCATCGACGTGCGCGACCTCGCGTCGTGGAACGGCATCGGCCCGCCGTACACGATCTACCCGGGGCAGCATTTGAAGCTGTACTCGAAGGGTGGGTCTTCGACGGTCGCGACGACCACGCCTGCGAAGCCGACCACGCCGAAGCCGACGACGCCGAGACCCGTCACGCCCGCACCGCGTCCCGTGCCGCCACCGCCCGCTGCGAGCCCCATCGCATGGACGTGGCCCGCCAACGGCCCGATCCTCAACGGTTACGTCGCCGGTGAACCCACCAAGCAGGGCATCGACATCGGCGGCGGCAGCGGTGACCCCGTGCGCGCGGCCGGCGATGGCGTCGTCGTGTATTCCGGTGCGGGCCTCGTCGGCTACGGCGAGCTGATCATCATCAAGCACAACGACGCGTGGCTGTCCGCGTACGGCCACAACCGCAAGCGCCTGGTCAACGAAGGCCAGATCGTGAAAGCCGGCCAGCAGATCGCAGAACTCGGCCGCACCGGCGCCGCACGCGAGATGGTGCACTTCGAGATCCGCTACAACGGCAAGCCCGTCGACCCGCAGTTCTATCTGCCGAAGCGCTAGAGCGGGAAGAGGAATCCGGCGACGACCTTCCGCCCTTCGCCGGCCAGCACGCTGTACGTGCGCGCGGCTGCGGCGTTGTCCATCACTTCGATGCCGATGCCCTGCGACAGGCAGGCATGCAGGACGGCGGGCGCGGGAAAGGTTTGACGCGCGCCCGTGCCGAGGACGATCAATTCGGGTTGCAATGCGATCAGCGGAGCGAGGTCGCCGGGCGTCATCGCCTTGGCGTCGGTCACGGGCCAGTCTTCGATCAAGGCTTCCGGCGCGATCGCGAAGCTGCTGCTGATCTGGCGTTCATTGACGAGGGCATGCGTCCCGTCGGCGCCGCGCAGGTACCAGGTGTAGTCCGGGCGTTCGAGGTTCAGCTGCATGCAGCGCGTCGATCAGGCGCGGGGCAGCACGATCTGCCGCTTGTCCTTGCTGGGGCGGTACAGCACGGCGACATGGCCGATGCGCTGCACGAGCGCGGCGCCGGCCTGGGCGGCGAGCTCGCCGATCATCGCGTCGCGCGCCTCGCGATCCTCGGCCGCCACCTTCACCTTGATCAGCTCGTGCTGCTCCAGGGCGTTGGCGACTTCCGCCACGAGGGACTGCGTGATGCCCTTGCCCCCGACCTGCAGCATCGCGTGGAGGTCGTGCGCCTGGCCGCGGAGGAAACGGACTTGCGCGCTGGTCAACTGAACTGCGGACGGCATTGGGGAAGTGGCGGGGATGAACGGGGGAGGGGCAGGGTATCATGGCCGCCCGAGAGGACCTTCCACGCATGGCGACCCGCAGCAAGTCCAGCCAGCGCTGGTTGAAGGAACATTTTTCCGACCCCTTCGTGAAGAAGGCCCAGGCCGAAGGCTTGCGGTCGCGCGCGGCCTACAAGCTCGAAGAGCTGGTGGAACGCGACCGGCTGCTGAAGCCGGGGATGGTGGTGGTGGACCTCGGCGCGGCGCCCGGCGGGTGGTCGCAGTGGGTCCGCGCGGAGCTCGACCGGCTGTCGCACGGCGGCGCCCAGGACCCCGGCCGCGTGATCGCGCTGGACATCCTGGAGATGCCGACGCTCGCCGGGGTGGAGTTCCTTCATGGCGATTTCAGGGAGGATGCCGTGTTATCGGCACTGGAAGACTCCCTCGGGGGCAAGCCCGTCGACCTTGTGTTGAGCGACATGGCCCCCAACAAGAGTGGCGTGGACGCGGTGGATCAGCCGCGGGCCATGCACCTGGCCGAACTGGCGATGGACTTCGCCGACGGCCACCTGAAGCCCGGCGGTACGTTCCTGATCAAGCTGTTCCAGGGCGTGGGCTTCGACGAATACGTGCGGCAGCTGCGGCGGCGTTATGCCAAGGTGGTGATCCGCAAGCCGGCGGCATCGCGCAAGCGGTCGCCGGAGGTTTACGCCCTGGCGCAGGGCAAGCTGGCCGGAAGGCCGGTCACCGACGGATAAAGAGAGAGACGACTCCCGGGTGGAGTACAGGATGAACGACTTGGCCAAGAATCTGATGTTGTGGGTGGTCGTCGCCGTCGTGCTGATGGTGGTGTTCCAGAGCTTCAAGCCGTCCACGGGCGGCAAGGAAGTCGTCTATTCCCAGTTCCAGCAGGAAGTGGTCGACGACAAGGTCAAGTCCGTCGCGATCGGCAACGACGAGACGACGATCGAGTTCCAGCGCAAGGACAACACCGAAGGCAAGACCGTCGCCCCGCGCCGCGACAGCCGCCTGATGGACGACCTGATCAACCACAAGGTCGAGATCAAGCAGGCGCCGCCGTCCAGCGGCTTCTCGCTCCTCAGCATCCTGCTCAACGTGGGTCCGTTGCTGCTGTTCATCGGCATCTGGATCTATTTCATGCGGCAGATGCAGCAAGGTGGCGGCAAGGGCGCGATGTCCTTCGGCCGTTCGCGCGCCAAGCTGCTCAACGAAGACCAGACGAAGGCCACCTTCGCGGACGTCGCCGGTTGCGACGAGGCGAAGGAAGAAGTCGCCGAGCTCGTCGAATTCCTGCGCGACCCGGGCAAGTTCCAGAAGCTCGGCGGCAAGATTCCGCGCGGCGTGCTGATGGTCGGCCCGCCCGGCACCGGCAAGACGTTGCTCGCCAAGGCGATCGCCGGCGAAGCCAAGGTGCCGTTCTTCTCCATTTCCGGCTCGGACTTCGTCGAGATGTTCGTCGGCGTCGGCGCCAGCCGCGTGCGCGACATGTTCGAGCAGGCCAAGAAGCACGCGCCGTGCATCATCTTCATCGACGAAATCGACGCGGTCGGCCGCCATCGCGGCGCGGGCCTCGGCGGTGGGCACGATGAGCGCGAGCAGACGCTCAACCAGTTGCTCGTCGAGATGGACGGGTTCGAGGGCGGCGAAGGCGTCATCGTGATCGCCGCGACCAACCGCCCCGACGTGCTCGATCCGGCGCTGCTGCGCCCGGGCCGCTTCGACCGCCAGGTCACCGTCGGCCTGCCGGACGTCAAGGGCCGCGAACAGATCCTGCGCGTGCACATGCGCCGCGTGCCGCTCGCCGACGACGTCGACGCGATGACCATCGCGCGCGGCACGCCGGGCTTCAGCGGCGCGGACCTCGCCAACCTCGTGAACGAAGCGGCGCTGTTCGCCGCGCGCGAGAACGGCAAGGACGTCCGCATGGACCACTTTGACCGCGCGCGCGACAAGATCCTGATGGGCACCGAGCGCCGTTCGATGGCGATGAGCGAGCAGGAAAAGACGCTCACCGCCTACCACGAAGCCGGCCACGCCATCGTCGGCCGCCTCGTGCCCGAGCACGACCCGGTCTACAAGGTCACGATCATTCCGCGCGGCCGCGCGCTGGGCGTGACGATGTACCTGCCCGAAGGCGACAAGTATTCGTACAACCGCACTGCCATCGAATCGATGCTGTGCTCGCTGTACGGCGGGCGCGTCGCCGAGGAGCTGATCTTCGGCAACGACAAGGTCACCACGGGGGCGTCGAACGACATCGAACGCGCGACCAAGATGGCGCGCAACATGGCGACGAAGTGGGGCCTGTCCGATGAGCTCGGCCCGATCGCGTACGGCGAGGAAGAAGACGAAGTGTTCCTGGGCCGCTCGGTCACGCAACACAAGAACGTCTCCGACGACACCGCGCGCAAGATCGACGAAGTCGTGCACGGCATCCTCGACAAGGCCTACAACCGCACCAAGCAGATCCTGACCGAGAACCTCGACAAGCTGCACGTGATGGCCAAGACGCTGCTCGAGTACGAAACCATCGACGTGCCGCAGATCGACGCGATCATGGAAGGCCGCGAGCCGCCGCCGCCGCAGGGCTGGACCCGCAACAGCAAGGGCGAGGCGCGTCCGCTGCCGCCGATCGGCGGTCCGGCGGCGCAGACCTAGGCCGCAAACCTGCGGGAAATGCGTTGCAACCAAGACAGGGCTCCTTCGGGGGCCCTTGTCGTTTCGGAGGTTCGATGCCCGACATCGCCGCCCGCCTGCGCACTACGTTCTCCGAATTCCGTCGTCGGCGCGTGTTCCGCGTGGCGGTGGTGTACGCGGTCGTGGGCTGGTTGCTCGTGCAGGTCGCGGACGCGACGTTCGAACCGCTGGGCCTGCCGCAATGGGCGCCGCGCCTGCTGATCGTGTTGCTGCTCCTGGGCTTCGTGCTCGCGATGGCGTTGGCGTGGATCTACGACATCCAGCCGCACGGGATCGAACGCACGCCCGCGTTGCCCGACGCGCGCGATGGCGACACCCCGTCGCGCCGCGCCAGCGACCTCGCGCCGCAACCGGTCGCGTTGCCGCCGCCGGATGCGTCGGTCGCGATCCTGCCGTTCTCCGACATGAGCGAAGCCGGCGACCAGGATTATTTCTGCGACGGCCTGGCCGAAGAGATCCTCAACGCCCTGGCGAAAGTGCGCGGCCTGCACGTGGCCTCGCGCACGGCGTCGTTCCGCTTCCGCGACGGCACCGCCACGCCGTCCGACATCGGCCGCGAGCTGCACGTCGCCGCGATCATGGAAGGCAGCGTGCGCAAGTCCGGCGACCGCGTGCGCGTCACTGCGCAATTGGTGAACGCGTCGAACGGTTATCACCTGTGGTCGGAGAATTTCGACCGCAACCTGGAAGACATCTTCGAGATCCAGGAAGAGATCGCGCGCAACGTCGTCAACGCGGTGCGGCCCGCGCTGCAGGCGCCCGTCGCCTTCGACCTGCAGAAGCGCGCACCGCGCGACATGCGCGCATACGAGTTCTACCTGCGGGGGCGGCAGGCGAGCGCGCGCATGACCGAAATCACGATGAAGCAGGCGCCCACGATGTTCCGCCGCGCGATCGAGCTCGATCCCGAATACGGCCAGGCGTACGCGGGGCTGTCGGATTCGCTGTGCGAACTGATGCTCTGGCGCATGGCCGACCCGAAGGGCGGTGCGCTGGTAGAAGCGCGCGACGCCGCGCACAAAGCGCTCGAACTCGACCCGGACCTGGCCGAGGCGCACGTCGCGAAGGGCCATTCGCTGATGATCGCCGGCGACCACGACGGCGCGACCGAAGCGTTCGAACACGCGATCACGCTCGACCCGGAACTGTACGTCGCGTACTACTTCTACGGGCGACACTGCTTCACGCAGGGCAACTATCCACGCGCGGTGGATCTGTTCGTCGCCGCGCATCGCGTGCAACCCGACGAATTCCAGGCGCTTGCGCTCGCGGTCAACGCCGCCGACGCCGCCGGCGACGACGATCGCAAGAAGAAGCTCGCCATCGAAGGCCTGGCCTGCGCGAGCCACCAGGCGCAGATCGATCCCGAGAACGCGCGCGCGCACTACATGACCGCCGGCCTGATGCAGCACCTGCGCGTCGGCGACCACGGCCACTCGGAAATGGAATACGCGCTGCGCATCCGCCCGAACGATTTCGACGTGCTCTACAACGGCGCGTGCTTCCATGCACTCGACGGCGACGGAGAAAAGGCGATCGACCTGCTGGAGCGCGCCGTGCAACACGGTGAAGGCTCGCTGGAGTGGATCGAACATGATTCGGACCTGTGGGTGCTGCGCGGCAATCCGCGGTTCCAGGCGATCGTGGCGCGATTGCAGAAGTAGGGCCGGAGTGGGGTACGCTTCCGCGCATGTTCGACACCACCCCCCAGCTCGACTGCAACGGCCGCGTGCTGCGCCTCGACCGCACGCGCGTCATGGGTATCGTCAACGTCACGCCGGACTCGTTCTCCGACGGCGGCGAGCATGCGACCACCGCAGCCGCCATCGCGCACGGCGTGCGCTTGGCGGAGGAGGGCGCGGATGTGCTCGATGTCGGCGGTGAGTCCACGCGGCCCGGCGCCGATGAAGTGTCCGTCGAAGAAGAACTGCATCGCGTCATCCCGGTGATCGAAGGCCTCGTGGCCGCGACGTCGGTTCCGATCAGCGTCGATACCTCCAAGCCCGAAGTCATGCGTGCCGCCGTCGCCGCGGGGGCGGGCATGATCAACGACGTGTACGCGTTGCGTCGCGAAGGCGCGCTCGATGCGGCCGCGTCGCTCGGCGTCCCCGTCGTGTTGATGCACATGCTCGGTGAACCGCGCTCGATGCAGGAGTCGCCGCAGTACGACGATGTCGTGTCGGACGTGCATCGCTTCCTCGCCGAGCGGATCTTCGCGGCGGAAATGGCGGGCATCGTGAAGTCGCGGATCGTCGTCGATCCCGGATTCGGGTTCGGCAAGAATCGGGAGCACAACATCGCGTTGCTCGCACGCCTGGAGGCCATCGCCGAACTCGGCGTGCCCGTGCTCGCGGGGCTGTCGCGCAAGCGCACCATCGGCGATCTGACCGGGCGCGACGACCCGCACGAACGCGTCGCCGGTTCCGTGGCTGCGCACCTGGTCGCCGCCCAGCGCGGCGCGAAGCTGGTGCGCGTGCACGATGTCGCGCCAACCGTCGATGCGCTGAAGGTCTGGGCTGCGGTGGCTGCACAACCGGCGGTGCGGGCGCGCGAGGCCGGGCCCGCGATCCGCTGGCCCGACGACGAATGAGCACTTCCCGGCAATCGCGCGACAAAAGCGGCCTGTAACCGCTTCCGACCCTTGCGTGCGCCGCCGTACGCAGCCTAGTCTCAGGCTTCACCCGGTTGGGGGGTCGCATGGCCACGGTCGACGCATGACGCACGCGCAAGAGCCCACGGCTTCCGTCGAAGCCGCGCTGGCGCACGCGTCGAAGCTGCTGGCGTCGGATCCGGCCATGGCGGGACTGCAGGCCGCGGAAGTCCTGCGTGTCATCGGCGACCACCCCGTGGCCCGCCTGCTGCTCGGCGCCTCGCGCAGCGCGTGCGGCGATGCCGAAGGCGCGGCGCAAATCCTCGAACCCCTCGCGCGCGAGCAACCCAACGCGCCGGCGGTGCAACTCGAACTCGGGATCGCGCTGGGCCGCAGCGGCCGCGGCGACGATGCGGTGGCGGCCCTGCGCCGCGCGGTCGCATTGAAGCCCGAACTGCCGCGCGCATGGCTGGCGCTCGGCGACCATTTGTCCGCGGTCGGCGACCGCGCCGCCGCCGAAGCCGCCTACGCCACGCACCTGGTGCATTCGGTGCGCGACCCGCGGCTGCTGCGCGCCGCAAACGCGTTGCAGGCCAACCGCCTGCCGGAAGCCGAATCGCTGTTGCGCGACCATCTGCGCACATCGCCCACCGATGCCGCGGCACTGCGCATGCTCGCCGAATCGCAGGCGCGCATGGGCCGCATCGAAGAAGCCGAGTCGCTCCTCGCGCGGTGCGTCGAGCTCGTGCCCGGCTTCGACGCCGCACGCCATCACTACGCGATGGTCCTGCATCGCGCCAACAAACCCGTCGAAGCGCTTGCCGAAGTCGATGCGCTGCTCGCGAAAGATCCGGCCAACGCCGGCTTTCGCAACCTGCGCGCAGTGGTGCTGTGCCGCGTCGGCGATTACGACGCCGCAATCCCCGTCTACGACGCGCTCGTCCGCGAATACCCGCACCAGCCCCGCCTGTGGCTCAGCTTCGGCCACGCGCTGAAAACCGCAGGCCACACCGCGCGCGCCATCGCCGCTTACCGCGAAGCGGCGCGCATCGAACCGCGCTTCGGCGATGCATGGTGGAGCCTGGCGAACCTCAAGACGTTCCGTTTCACGGCCGACGACATCGCCACCATCCGCACGCAGCTCGCGCGCGCCGATGTCGCGCCGGAAGACCGCCTGCACCTGGACTTCGCGCTCGGCAAGGCGCTGGAAGACGCGGGCGAGTACGCTGCGTCGTTCGAGCATTACCGGCGCGGCAACGCGCAGCGCGTCGCACAGGTGCCGTATTTCGCCGTGGACAACACCGCGCGCGTGCGCAAGGCCATCGCGACCTACACGCCGGACTTCTTCGCGCAACGGGCAGGCAGCGGCGCCGATGCGCGCGACCCGATCTTCATCGTGGGCATGCCGCGCGCCGGATCCACGCTCGTCGAGCAGATCCTCTCCAGTCATCCCGAAGTCGAAGGGACGATGGAGTTGCCGGACTTGCTGTCGTTGACGCGCGACCTGCGCCGCCGCGGCGAAGCCTCGGGCGCGCGGCACTACCACGACGTGGTGCCGTCGCTGGATCTCGATGAACTGCGCGCCATCGGCGAGGACTACCTGGAGCGCACGCGGATCCATCGCAAGGGCGGCGCGCCGTTGTTCATCGACAAGATGCCGAACAACTTCCAGCACGTCGGCCTGATCCACCTCGCGTTGCCCAACGCGAAGATCATCGACGCGCGCCGTCATCCGCTGGCCTGCGGATTCTCGTTGTTCAAGCAACAGTTCGCGCGCGGTCAGGACTTCAGCTTCCGGCTGGAGGACATCGGCGCGTACTACCGCGACTACGTTGCGCTGATGGCCCATTTCGACGCCGTGCTGCCCGGCCGGGTGCATCGCGTGCATTACGAAACGATGGTCGAGGACACCGAGCAGGAAGTGCGTCGCCTGCTCGATTACTGCGGGCTGTCCTTCGATCCCGCGTGCCTGCGCTTCTTCGAGAACGACCGCCCGGTCCGGACGGCGAGCTCGGAACAGGTGCGCCAACCGATTTATCGCGAGGGCCTCGACCAATGGCGCCATTACGCGCCGTGGTTGGGGCCGCTGGAGGCTGCGTTGGGCCCGGTGCTGGCGGCGTATCCGTCCGTCCCGCCGCGCCTGCTGGACTGAGTTCGAACAGAAGTTTGCATTCCACACCAAGGGAGGGAAGGGGAAATGGGAATTTCGAAGACCCGGCGCGCGAACACGCGCCGTCCGCTGGCCAGGCACGCGCTCGCAATGGCGGTGATCATCGGGTGCCAGTCGGGCATCGCACTCGCGCAGGATCCGGCTGAAGCCGCGCAAGCGGCGCAGGCGCAGGCCGACCAGGCGGCGCAACAGACGCAGCCCGCGCAAGCCAAGCCGCGCACCGCGACGCTGGAGACGGTCACCGTCACCGCGCAGAAGCGCACGGAAGACCTGCAGAAGGTGCCGATCAGCATCCAGGCGGTCAGCGCCGAGACGCTGGAACAACACCAGGTCTCGAACTTCCAGGATTACGTGAAGCTGTTGCCGAGCGTCGCCTTCGGCACCGCGGGCGGCGGCGTCTTCTCCGGCCCGGGCTTCCTGCAGGTGTACATGCGCGGCGTGGCCAGCGGCGGCGACGGCAACCATTCCGGTCCGCAGCCCAGCGTCGGCGTGTACCTCGACGAGCAACCGATCACCACGATCACCGGCGCGCTCGACGTGCACATGTACGACATCGCCCGCGTCGAGGCGCTGGCCGGCCCGCAGGGCACGCTGTACGGCGCGAGCTCGCAGTCGGGCACGCTGCGCATCATCACCAACAAGCCGGATGCGTCGGCCTTCGCCGCCAGCGCCGCGGCCGAGGTCAGCGCGATCGAGGACGGCGGCATCGGCCACGTGCTAGAAGGCATGGTCAACATCCCGCTCGCCAGCAACGCCGCCGTGCGCGTGGTGGGCTGGAACCGCCACGACGCGGGCTATGTCGACAACCGGCCGGGCACGCGCTTCTTCCCGAACTCGGGCATCACGCAGAACAACGACATCCTCGCCGACGACAACTACAACACCGCCAACGCCACCGGCGCGCGCGCTGCGTTGAAGTGGGACATCACCGACGAGTGGTCGATCACGCCGAGCATCATGGGACAGCGCCAGACGGCGCGCGGCAGCACCGGCTGGGACCCGAGCGTGGGCGAGCTGCAGGTCAACCACGCGTATCCCGAATCCTCGCGCGACACCTGGAACCAGGCCGCGCTGACGGTGCAGGGCAAGATCGGCAACTTCGACATCACCTACGCCTTCGGCCACCTCAACCGCAACGTCGAGTCGGAAGCCGACTACAGCGATTACGGGTATTGGTACGACACGCTGGCCGGGTACACTTTCGTCGACGACAACGGCAACTTCGTCAATCCCTCGCAATACATCCAGGCGAAGGATGCCTATCGCATGACCAGCCACGAGCTGCGCGTGGCCTCGCCCGGCGATGCGCGGCTGCGGTTCGTCGGCGGTTTGTTCTGGCAGCAGAACAAGCACGACATCGAACAGCGTTACCGCATCGATGGCCTCGCGGCCGACCTGGAAAACACGGGATGGCCGGACACGATCTGGCTGACCGAGCAGGACCGGCAGGACAAGGACGAGGCGGTCTTCGGTGAACTCACCTTCGACATCACCGATGCCTGGCATGTCACCGCGGGCGGGCGCTGGTTCCGCGCGAACAACAGCCTGAAGGGCTACTACGGGTTCGGCTACGGCTATTCCGACGGTGGCGATCCGCCGTACGGCGAAGGCGCGTGCGTCGCCCAATACGGCGCCGACAAGGCCAACTGGATCCCGTACGAAGGCGCACCGTGCCTGGTCAATGATCGCCAGGTGCGCGAGTCCGGTTCGCTCGGCCGCTTCAACGTCACGTGGGACCTCAGCGACACCAAGTTGTTGTACGCGACGTATTCGGAAGGCTATCGCCCGGGCGGCATCAATCGCCGCGGCACGGTGCCGCCGTACGTGTCGGACTACCTGAAGAATTACGAGTTCGGGTGGAAGACGATGTGGCTCGACAACCGCCTGGCGTGGAACGGCGCGGTGTTCCGCCAGGATTGGGACGACTTCCAGTTCTCCTATCTCGGCGCGAACGGCCTGACCGAAATCCGCAACGCGGGCGCCGCGCGCATCGATGGCGTGGAAATGGAACTGCAGTGGGCCGTGACCTACAACTTCCGGCTCACCGGTGGCGTCGCCTGGTACGACGCGAAGCTGACCGAAGACTATTGCGGCTACGGCGATCTCGCGGGCAATCCGATCACGGTGTGTCCGGCGGGCTCGGTCATTCCGACGACGGGCGACATCAACACCGTCGGCCCGCAGGCGGTCGAGGGCGACCGGTTGCCGATCACGCCGCGCTTCAAGGGCAACCTCACGGGCCGTTACACGTGGGATGTCGGCCAGTACGAAGCGTACGTGCAGGGCGCGGTCTTCCACGTGGGCGATCGCACGGTCGACCTGCGCGACCTCGAGCGCGGCATCCTCGGAGACCCGAGCATCAACTACACGCCGTACCAGCACCTCGACGCCTACACGACGCTCGACGTGTCGATGGGCTGGCAACGCGGGTCGTGGAAACTCGATTTCTTCGTCCGGAACGCGACGAACGAATTGGGCGACCTGACCCACTTCGCCGAGTGCAACATCGGCACCTGCGGCGGCCAGCCGTACACGGTAAGCACGCCGCCGCGGACGTTCGGCGTGCGCTGGTCCCGCGACTTCTGATGTCAGGATCGGGCCCCGCCGGCGTTGCCGGCGGGGTTCCCCCGGCTACACTCCCCCAATCACAGGGGAGCCACGCATGACCGCCAGCACACCGCTCGTCGTCACTTTCGCCATCTACCTGCTCGCGATGGTCGTCATCGGCTTCGTCGCGTGGCGTTCGACCAAGAGTTTCGACGACTACATCCTCGGCGGGCGTTCGCTGGGCAGTTACGTCACCGCGTTGTCCGCCGGCGCCTCCGACATGAGCGGGTGGTTGCTGCTCGGGTTACCGGGCGCGCTGTACCTCGGCGGGCTGTCGGAAGGCTGGATCGCGGTCGGGCTGATCCTCGGCGCGTGGGCCAACTGGAAATTCGTCGCGGGCCCGCTGCGCGTGTACACCGAGCGCACGAAGAACGCGCTCACGCTGCCCGATTACTTCACGCATCGCTTCGACGACCGCTCGCGCATCCTGCGCGTGCTCTCGGCGCTGGTGATCCTCGTGTTCTTCGCGGTGTATTGCGCGAGCGGCATCGTTGCCGGCGCGCGCCTGTTCGAAAGCGTCTTCGGCGTGCCGTATGCGCAAGCCCTGTGGTGGGGCGCGGCGGCGACCATCCTCTATACGCTGATCGGCGGCTTCCTCGCGGTGAGCTGGACCGACACGGTACAGGCCTCGCTGATGATATTCGCGCTCGTGCTGACGCCGGTCGTCGTGATCATGAGCACCGGCGGCTTCGACGAATCGATCGCCGCCATCCGCGCCATCGATCCGGCGCGCCTGGATCCGTTCAAGGGCGGCACGCTCGGCTTCGTCGGCATCATCTCCCTGCTCGCATGGGGCCTGGGGTATTTCGGGCAGCCGCACATCCTGGCGCGCTTCATGGCCGCCGACGACCTGCGGTCGATCCCCAAGGCGCGCCGCATCGGCATGACGTGGATGATCCTGTGCCTGTTCGGCGCGATGGCGGTGGGCTTCTTCGGCATCGCGTACTTCGCGCACCACCCGGGCGTCGAACCGGTGACGGCGAACCCCGAGCGCGTGTTCATCGTGCTGTCGAACCTGCTCTTCAATCCGTGGGTCGCGGGCGTGCTGCTGTCGGCGATCCTCGCGGCGATCATGAGCACGCTGTCGTGCCAGTTGCTCGTGTGCTCGAGCGCGCTGACGGAAGACTTCTACAAGGGCTTCCTGCGGCCGAAGGCCTCGCAGCGCGAACTGGTGTGGTTCGGCCGCGCGATGGTGCTCGCGGTCTCGTTGCTCGCGATCTGGATCGCACGCGATCCCGAATCGCGCGTGCTGGGCTTGGTGAGCTATGCGTGGGCAGGTTTCGGCGCCGCGTTCGGGCCGGTCGTGCTGTTCTCGTTGTTCTGGTCGCGCATGACGCGCAACGGCGCGCTCGCGGGCATGGTGGTCGGCGCGGTCACGGTGATGCTGTGGAAGCAGTTCGCCGTCGACGTCTACGGCAGCAAGCTGTACGAAATGGTGCCGGGATTCGCCGCGGCGTGCGTGGCCATCGTCGCCGCCAGCCTGCTGGATCGCTTGCCCGTCGACTCGGTGCGCGCCACGCACGCGCAGGTCCACGCCGCACTCGGCGAGAACGGCTACTGACCGATGGAAGACCGGCGCCCGCGCGCGCTCGCCATCGCGGGGCCGACGGCGTCGGGAAAGACCGCGTTCGCGCTGGAATGCGCGACGCGGTGGAACGGCGAGATCGTCAGCGTGGATTCGGCGCTCGTTTATCGCGGCCTCGACATCGGCGCCGCGAAACCGACGCCGGACGAACGCGCGCAGGTCGTGCATCACCTCATCGACGTGCGCGATCCGTGGCAGACGTATTCGGCCGCCGATTTCGCGCGCGATGCCCGCGCCGCCATCGACGACATCATCGCGCGCGGCAAGACGCCGATCCTCGCCGGCGGCACGGGCCTGTATTTCCATGCGCTGCTGCATGGCCTCGCGCCGATGCCGGAGGCCGATCCGGTCTTGCGCGCGCAGATCGCCGAGGAAGCCGCGCGCGTTGGCTGGCCCGCGATGCACGCGCAACTGGCGCGCATCGACCCCGACGCCGCGCGCCGCATCCATGCGACCGATCCGCAGCGCATCCAGCGCGCGCTCGAGGTCCATCGCGCCAGCGGCCGCACGATTTCCGAATGGCAACGCCTGCACGTGCGCGACCGCGCGCCCGTGCGCGTGCTGAAGCTCGCGCTCGCCCCACGCGATCGCGCGGTGCTGCACGAACGCATCGCGCGTCGGTTCGATGTGATGCTCGAGGCCGGCTTCCTCGACGAAGTGCGGTCCCTGCGCGCGCTGCCCGAACTCCGGTGCCACCCCGCGCCCCTCGACCTCCCTGCCATCCGCGCCGTCGGCTACCGCCAGGCATGGGAATTCCTCGACGGGCAGGGCGATGCCGCCGACTTCCGCGAACGCGCCATCGCCGCCACCCGCCAACTCGCCAAACGCCAATGGACCTGGCTGCGCGGCGAACTCGACGCCGTCTGGCGCGATCCGATGAGCGACCAGCGCGACCTGCGCGCCCTCACCGAACATTTCCTGGGCTGACGCGCTTGCCTGGATCCCCGCATTCGCGGGGATGACGCCGCCGCCCCCGAACCGGGACCTCCGTCATGCGCGCCCCGGCCCACGGGCCGTGTACGATTCGGCCTGTCGCCGCCGCGGGGAGTGCGGGTCGGGCGATGCGCGGTCCGCCGCGTTGGGCACACCACAACAACAATTGGGGAAACACCCATGTCGAAGGGCCAGTCCTTGCAAGATCCTTTCCTGAACGCGCTGCGCCGCGAGCGCGTCCCGGTCTCCATCTATCTCGTCAACGGCATCAAGCTCCAGGGCACGATCGAGTCGTTCGACCAATTCGTCGTCCTGCTGCGCAACACCGTCAGCCAGATGGTCTACAAGCACGCGATCTCCACCGTCGTGCCGGCGCGCAACGTGCGCGTGGGCCCGGGCGGCGGCTACGTGCAGGCCGCCGATGGCAGCGAAGGCGCCGGTTCCGACGAGGAACAATGAACCCATCCGCGCATTTCGCGCGGCGTGGTGTAAAAGGCGGGCATGTTCGAACGTAGCAAGAAGGGCGAGACCGCCCTGCTGATCCAACCCCATGCGGGCGGCCCGCCGGACGATGGCGCCGTGGAAGAGTTCGCGGACCTCGCGCGCTCGGCCGGCGCCACGGTCGCGCACATGCTCACCGCGCGCGTGGACCGGCCCAACCCGGCGACGCTCATCGGCAGCGGCAAGCTCGAGGAAGTGAAGGCCGCGGCCGATGCGACGGGCGCGGATCTCATCCTCGTCAACCATCCGCTCAGCCCCGGCCAGGAACGCAACCTGGAAAAGGCGCTGGAACGGCGCGTGGTCGACCGCACGGGCCTGATCCTCGACATCTTCGCGCAGCGCGCGCGCAGCCACGAAGGCAAGTTGCAGGTGGAGCTTGCGCAGTTGCGCCACATGGCCACGCGCCTCGTGCGCGGGTGGACCCACCTGGAGCGCCAGCGCGGCGGTTCCATCGGCCTGCGCGGCCCCGGCGAAACGCAGCTGGAAACCGACCGGCGCTTGCTGCAGAAGCGCGTCGAGCAATTGCAGCGGCGCCTGGAAAAAGTCGAAGTGCAGCGCACGCAGATGCGCCGTGCGCGCGTGCGCAGCGAGCTGCCGCGCGTCGCGCTGGTCGGCTACACCAACGCCGGCAAATCGACGTTGTTCAACGCACTCACCGGCGCCGATGCATACGCCGCGGACCTGCTGTTCGCCACGCTCGATCCCACGGTGCGCCGCATCGCGTTGCCCGGCGGATCGGTCGTGCTCGCCGACACCGTCGGCTTCGTGCGCGACCTGCCGCATGAGCTGGTCGCCGCATTCCGATCCACCCTCGCCGAAGCGCGAGAGGCCGATCTCCTCCTGCACGTCATCGACGCCGCCGACCCGCTGCGCGACGAGCGCATCGCGCAGGTCGACGCCGTGCTCGAGGAAATCGGTGCAGGCGAGATCCCGCAATTGCTCGTGTACAACAAGATCGATCGGATCGAAGGCGCCCAAGCGCGCCACGACCTGCCGACCGACGGCCACGACCACGCGCATCCGAAAGCCGCGCGTGAACGCGTCTGGCTCTCCGCGCGCGATCGCGACGGCCTGGGCCTGCTGCGCGACGCCCTCGGCGCGCGCCTGGGCCTGCGGCGCGTCTCGGGCGAAGTGCAGCTTCCGCCGGGGGCGGGCCGCCTGCGCGCGCGCCTCCACGAACTGGGCGCGGTGCTCGCCGAACACCACGACGAACACGGCTGGACCCTGAGCCTGGACCTCGCGGAGGCCGATGCCGCGCGCATCGTGGCCCACGCCTACGGCGAACCGCTACGGCCGCTCTTGCTTGAGGGGGCGTCGGCCCCCACCTAGAATCGACCGGTTCGTGCGCGCAATTCGCGCCGGCCTCTTGCGGGGGAGTCTCCCCGCGGCCCCACAGGAGCGTGCATGGCCTGGAATACCCCCGGCGGTTCGTCGAACAAGGACGGCCGCAACCCCTGGCAAAAACGCGGCGGCGGCGGCGGGATCGACCGCTTCCTCGAACCGCTGCGCGGCCTCTTCGGGGGCAACGGCGGCGGTATCGGCCGCTGGATCGCCGTGCTGCTCGTCCTGTGGCTCGCGTTCAACACATTCGTGCTGGTGACCGAACAACAGCGCGGCGTCGTGCTGCGTTTCGGCCAGTTCGCCCGCGTGCTGCAGCCGGGCCCGCACTTCAAGTGGCCCTGGCCGATCGAGCGCGTCAGCAAGGTCGAGGCCACGCAGGTCCGCACCTTCACGCAGACCGTGCCGGTGCTCACCCGCGACGAGAACATCGTCCGCGTGGAAATCAACGTGCAGTACACCGTCGCCGACGCGCGCCTGTACCTGTTCAGCACGCGCGACGCCGCCCAGGTGCTGGAACAGGCCGCGCTGAGCACCGTGCGCGAACAGGTCGGCCGCTCCACGCTCGACACCGTGCTCGGTGCGCGCAGCGCGTTGTCGGTCGCGGCCAAGCAGCGCCTGCAGGCCTCGCTCGACGCCTACAAGACCGGCTTGTTCGTCTCCGAACTCAACCTGCCCAACGCGCGTCCGCCGGATGAAGTGAAGCCCGCCTTCGACGACGTCAACAGCGCGCAGCAGGACAAGGACCGCACGACGAGCGAAGCGCAGGCCTACGCTGCGAAGGTCGTGCCCGAAGCGCGCGGCCAGGCGGCGCAGATCCGCACCAGCGCGCAGGGTTACCGCACCGCGATCATCGCGCGCGCCACGGGCGACGCCGAGCGCTTCTCGCTGCTCGTCGAGCAATACAAGGGCGCGCCGGACGTCACGCGCAAGCGCCTGTGGCTGGAGACGTTGCAGGAGGTCTTCGCGAAGAACCGCAAGATCGTCGGCGACGGCCGCCAGCTGATGTACGTGCCGCTGGGTGCGCCGAACGCACCGGCCAGCACGGCCGCGCCGGCCATCGTGCCGATGGAATCGGTGGCGCCCACCGTCGAAACGCTCGGCCCCGAGGGCCGCCCGACGCGGAATCCGCGCGGCCGCGAGGAGGAATCGCGATGAGGTACCCCATCTGGATCCCGGTGGCCGTCGTCGCGGTGCTCGCGCTGCTCGGTTCGGTCTACACCGTTCGCGAAGGCGAGGCTGCGCTGGTGCTCAACCTCGGCCGCGTCGCGCGCGCCGACATCGGCCCCGGCCTGCACTTCAAGTGGCCGCTGGTCGAGTCCAAGCTGATCTTCGACCGCCGCCTGACCGTGCTCGACTCCGAGCCGGAGCGTTACCTCACCGCCGAGAAGAAGGACATCAGCGTCGACTTCTTCGCGATCGGGCGCATCGAGGACCTGCGCACGTTCTATCGCGCGACCAACGGCGACGAGCAGACCGCGGTCCTGCGCCTTGCGCCGATCATCCGCGACTCGCTGCGCAACGAGATCAACGCGCGCACGCTCTCGCAGGTGGTATCGGGCGACCGCACGCAGATCGTCGGCAAGCAGCTCGTGGCGATCAACCGCGGCGCCGCCGCGCTGGGCGTGCGCATCGTCGACCTGCGCATCAAGAAGATCGACCTGCCCACCGACAGCGACGTCATCACCAACGTCTACAGCCGCATGCGGGCCCAACGGCAGCAGGTCGCCAGCCGCCTGCGCGCCGAGGGCGAGGAGCAGGCGCGCCAGATCAAGGCGAACGCCGACCGCGACCAGGTGGTCCTGGTGGCCGACGCCGAGCGCGACGCGCAGAAGCTGCGCGGCGAAGGCGATGCCGAAGCCGCCCGCATCTACGCCGGGGCCGCCAACCGCGATCCGGGGTTCTACGCCTTCCAGCGCAGCCTCGAGGCCTACCGCGCGGCCTTCCGCGATGGCTCGACGGTGATCGCGCTCGACAAGGACGACCCCTTCCTGCAGTACATGCGGGACGACCGCTGAGTCGCCTTCACATCTTCCGGGGTTCCGGCGAGCCGCCGAATCCCGGATAATCCACAAAAGCCGGACGGGCCCCCAGCCCTCCGGCTTTTTCCGTCAATGGACAGGAGCGAAACCGTGGGCCAGTCAGTCGTCGTTCTCGGGGCCCAATGGGGCGATGAAGGCAAGGGCAAGATCGTCGATCTGCTCACCGAGGAAATCGGCGCCGTCGTGCGCTTCCAGGGCGGGCACAACGCCGGCCATACCCTCGTCATCAACGGCAAGAAGACCGTCCTGCACCTGATCCCCTCGGGTATCCTGCGCGCCGACGCGCTGTGCCTGATCGGCAATGGCGTCGTGCTGCATCCGGGCGCGCTGCGCAAGGAGATCGACGAGCTCGAAGCCACCGGCGTCGACGTGCGTTCGCGCCTGAAGATCAGCCCGGCCACGCCGGTGATCATGCCGTACCACATCGCGCTGGATCAGGCCCGCGAAAAGGCCGCCGGCGGCAAGGCCATCGGCACCACCGGCCGCGGCATCGGTCCGGCGTACGAAGACAAGGTCGCGCGCCGCGGCATCCGCGTGGCCGACCTCAGCTATCCGAAGGAACTCGCGGAGAAGCTGCGCGAAACGCTCGACTACCACAACTTCGTGCTGACCAATTACCTGAAGGTCGAAGCGGTCGACTTCCAGAAGACGCTCGACGAAGCGCTCGCGTTCGGCGAATACGTCGAACCGATGAAGTCCGACGTCGCCGGCATCCTCCACGAGCTGCGCAAGCAGGGCAAGCGCGTGCTGTTCGAAGGCGCGCAGGGGTCGCTGCTCGACATCGACCACGGCACCTATCCGTACGTCACCTCGTCGAACACCACGGTCGGCGGCGCGCTCGCCGGTACCGGCGTGGGCGCCGATGCGATCGACTACGTGCTCGGCATCGCGAAGGCGTACGCCACGCGCGTCGGCGGCGGCCCGTTCCCGACCGAACTCAACGACGAAGTCGGGCAGGGCATCCGCGACCGCGGCCAGGAATACGGCGCCACCACCGGCCGCCCGCGCCGCTGCGGCTGGATGGACATCGTCGCGCTCAAGCGCGCGGTCGCCATCAACGGCATCACGGGCCTGTGCATCACCAAGCTCGACGTCCTCGACGGGATGAAGACGCTGAAGATCTGCATCGCCTACGAATACCGCGGCAAGCGCACCGAGTACGCACCGCTCGACGCCGGCGGTTGGGAAGAATGCACGCCCGTGTACCTCGAATTCCCCGGCTGGGAAGAGAACACGCACGGCGTCACCGAATGGGACAAGCTGCCCGCCGCCGCGCGCGCCTACCTGCGCGCACTGGAAGAGCTCGCCGGCTGCCCGCTCGCGATCGTCTCGACCGGCCCGGACCGCGACCACACCATGATCCTGCGCGATCCCTTCGCGTAAGCATCGTCCTCACGGCAGGGCCAGCAGGCTCTGCCGATGGACCTGAAATCCGGATATCCCTACTGGGCCGTGAAAAACGGCCTGATGGCGACGTTCCCGCGGCTGCGCGACGACGCGTCGTGCGACGTCGCCATCATCGGCGGCGGCATCACCGGCGCACTGATCGCGCGCGAATTCGCGGCGCACGGTTACGACACGCTCGTCCTCGAACAACGCGACATCGCGTGGGGCAGCACGGCGGCGAGCACCGCGCTGTTGCAGTACGAGATCGACACGCACCTGGTGGATCTCGCCGAACGTTACGGCGCGGACGCGGCGATCCTCGCCTACGGCGCATGCAACACCGCCGTCGAACAATTGACGGACCTTGCGCACGAAGTGCGTGACGTCGGCTTCGCCCGCGTCGCGAGCCTCTACTACGCGAGCCGGAAGCGCGACGTGCCCGCGATGCGCGACGAACATGCGGCGCGCGCACACATCGGCCTGGACGTGCAATGGCTCGACGCCGGCGCGATCCGCGAACGCTACGGATTCGACTCGCCCGCGGCGATCCTCAGCAGGCAGGCAGGCCGTGTGGATCCGTATCGGCTCGCGAGCCGCCTGTTCAAGCGCCTAGAAAAACGCGGCGTGCGCATCCACGACCGCACCGTGGTGACGGCGATGCACCCGACGTCGCGCCGCGTGGTGCTCGACTGCGACTGCGGCGCACGCATCGACGCCAAGCACGTCGTCATCGCCGCCGGTTATGCCTCGCAACACTGGCTCGACAAACGCGTGGCGAAGAACCGCAGCAGCTATGCGTACATCACCGACCCCTTCGATGCGGGCATGCTGGGCGCGTTCGACGACACCATCGCATGGGAGACCGCGCGGCCATATCTTTATCTGCGCAACACCGAGGACGGCCGCCTGCTCGTCGGCGGCGAAGACGATGCGTGCGATGTGCCGTCGCGGCGCGACAAGCGCGTCGACAAGAAGGCCCGCAAGCTCGTCGAACGCACCCGCGAACTCCTCCCGCACCTCGACCCGCGCCCGGCGTTCTCCTGGGCCGGCACCTTCGCCGAAACCGAAGACGGCCTCCCGTTCTTCGGCCCGCACGCACAACACGGCCCGCGCGTGCAATTCGCGATGGCCTACGGCGGCAACGGCATCACGTATTCGATGATCGGCGCGGGGTTGCTGCGCGCGCACGTGGAGCGGCGTGCGCATCCGTTGAAGCGATTGTTCGGGTTTGGGCGGCTGAGCTAAGTCTCTTCACCCCAACTCCCACCCCCGGCTGTTTGCATTGGCCAATGGCCCAACGCAAACGCACCCCCGACGACTTCGTCCGCGTCCGCGGGGCGCGGGAACACAATCTCAAGGACGTCGACGTCGACATTCCGCGCGACGCGCTCGTCGTGTTCTCGGGGGTGTCGGGGTCGGGGAAGTCGTCGCTCGCGTTCGGCACGTTGTACGCGGAGGCGCAGCGGCGGTATTTCGAATCGGTCAATCCGTATGCGCGGCGGTTGATCGACCAGGTCGGCATCCCCGATGTCGACAGTATCGAAGGCTTGCCGCCCGCGGTGGCATTGCAGCAGCAGCGGGGCACGCCGAGCGTGCGGTCGTCGGTGGGCAGCGTCACGACGCTCTCGAGCCTCGTGCGCATGCTGTATTCGCGCGCAGGCGAATATCCGCCGAAGCAGCCGATGCTCTACGCCGAGGACTTCTCGCCCAATACGGCCAACGGTGCGTGCCCCGAGTGCCACGGCCTCGGCAACGTGTATGCGGTGACAGAGCGGTCGATGGTGCCCGATCCGTCGCTGACGATCCGCGAGAAGGCCATCGCCGCATGGCCGCCCGCATGGCATGGGCAGAACCTGCGCGACATCCTGGTGACGCTCGGGTACGACGTCGACACGCCGTGGCGCGACCTGCCGAAGAAGGACCGCGACTGGATCCTCTTCACCGAAGAGCAGCCGACGGTGCCGGTGTATCCCGGCTTCACGCCGAAGGAAACGCGTGCGGCGGTGCGTCGCAAGGAAGAGCCCGCGTACATGGGCACGTTCATGGGTGCGCGCAAGTATGTGCGGCACACGTTCGCGACCACGCAGAGCGCGACGATGAAAAAGCGCGTGGCGCGTTTCATGGTCGGCAGTGTCTGTCCGGTGTGCGACGGAAAGCGGTTGAAGCGCGAGGCGCTGTCGGTGACGTTCGCCGGGCTCGACATCGCCGAACTCACCGCCCTGTCGCTCGATCGCATGGCCGATGTCCTGCGGCCTGCGGCGGAAGGACGTTTCAACGAAGCAGTGTCGAGCAAGACGCTCGATCGCGCGAGCGCCAAGCGCGACACCGCACGCCGCGTCGCCGCCGGCGGTTCGGCACACACCGGCTCTTCGGACGTCCGGCGCACGCCCAATCTCTCGGAGGAAAAGCGCATCGCCGCGCAACGCCTCAGCGAAGACCTCGTGGACCGCATCGCCACGTTGCAGGCGCTCGGCCTCGGATACCTCGCGATGGATCGCACGACGCCGACGCTGTCCCCCGGCGAACTGCAACGCCTGCGCCTGGCCACGCAGATCCGCTCGCACCTGTTCGGTGTCGTGTACGTCCTGGACGAACCCTCCGCCGGATTGCATCCCGCGGACAGCGAGGCGTTGCACACCGCGCTGGATCAACTGCGCGCAGCGGGCAACACGATCTTCGTCGTCGAACATGATCTGGAGATGATGCGGCGCGCCGACTGGCTCATCGACGTCGGGCCCGAAGCGGGCCAGCATGGCGGCACGATCCTCTACAGCGGTCCGCCCGACGGGCTGTCGAAGATCGACGAATCGCGCACGCGCCGTTATCTGTTCGGCGAAGCCGCGCCCGTGCATCGCGACCGCCGTGCGCCCGCGGGATGGCTCGCACTCGCGCACGTCTCGCGCAACAACCTGCATGCGCTGGACGCACGCTTCCCGCTCGGCGTATTCACCGCGGTCACCGGCATCTCCGGTTCGGGGAAGTCGAGCCTCGTGAGCCAGGCGTTGGTCGACCTGATCTGCGCGCATCTCGGCACCGCGCCCGAAGCCGAGGAAGAGGAGAGCGAAGTTCCCACGGTCGTGCAACTGACGACGGGCCGCATCGCCTCGGGCGCCGAGGCCATTCGTCGCCTGGTCAATGTCGACCAGAAGCCCATCGGCCGCACGCCGCGTTCGAACCTGGCGACGTACACCGGCCTGTTCGACCACGTGCGCAAGCTCTTCGCCGCGACGAAAGCCGCGAAGGCGCGCAAGTACGACGCCGGCCAGTTTTCCTTCAACGTCGCGAAGGGCCGCTGCCCGACGTGCGAAGGCGAGGGCTTCGTGAGCGTCGAGCTGCTCTTCATGCCGAGCGTGTTCGCGCCGTGCCCGACGTGCCACGGCGCGCGCTACGACGCGAAGACGCTCGAGATCGAATTCAACGGGAAGAACATCGCGCAGATCCTCGGGATGACGGTCGATGAAGCGCTGTCGTTCTTCGAAAACGAAGCGGCCCTGCATCGCCCGCTCGCTTTGCTGCACGATATCGGACTGGGCTACCTGCGCCTCGGGCAACCCGCGACCGAACTCTCCGGCGGCGAAGCGCAGCGCATCAAGCTCGCCACCGAACTGCAACGCAGCCAGCGCGGCGATACGTTGTACGTGCTCGATGAACCGACGACCGGCCTGCATCCTGCCGACGTCGATCGGCTGATGCGCCAACTGCACGGGCTCGTCGATGCGGGCAACACGGTCGTCGTCGTCGAACACGAAATGCGCGTCGTCGCCGACGCCGATTGGGTCGTCGATGTCGGGCCCGGGGCGGGCGAGGCAGGCGGGCGCATCGTCGCCGAAGGCACGCCCGAGGCCGTCGCCAAGGCGAAAGACAGCCGTACTGCCGCGTACCTGCGCGCCGTGCTGTCGGTCGGCGCCAAACCGAACAAGCACTTACGCATGACGGCGACGTGAATCATGACTTCCGGCGGTGGGGCGCGGTCGCCTGCGCCTGCACCATCGGCGAATCCGCCCGCAGGGGGCGGCACTCATCAGGGATCCACGCATGCGTCGTCTCCTCGTTTCCGCCATTGCGCTCGCGCTCGCCGGCGCCACCCTCGACGTCGCCGCGCAATCGGCCACGCCCCACGTCGCGCCGCCCGTCACCGATGCGACGACGCAATTGCCGCGCAACGTGCGCCCCACCAACTACACCATCGCGGTGGTGCCGCACGCCGACAAGATGACCTTCGATGGCAAGATCGCCATCGCGGTCGACGTGCTGGAACCGACCGACAAGATCGTGTTGAACGCGGTCGACATGACGTTCGCGAACACGGTGCTCAACCCGCGCAACGGCAAGGTGCAGAAGCCGAAGGTCGCCATCGACGCCGCTTCGCAGACCGTGACGTTCACCTTCGACGCGCCGCTGCCCGCTGGCCAGTACCTGCTGTCGACCGATTACACCGGCAAGATCGGCACGCAGGCCAACGGCCTGTTCGCGATCGACTACGAAAACAAGGCCGGCAAGCAGCGAGCGCTTTACACGCAGTTCGAGGCGTCCGATGCCCGCAAGTTCATCCCGTCGTTCGACGAGCCGAACCACAAGGCGGTGTTCGACCTCAGCGCCGACGTGCCGTCCGACCAGATGGCCGTCAGCAACATGCCGGTCGCCGACTCGAAGGATCTCGGCAATGGCCTGAAGCGCGTGAAGTTCCAGACGTCTCCGAAGATGTCGACCTATCTGTTGTTCTTCGGCGTGGGTGATTTCGAGCGCGCGACGAAGATGCAGGGCCCGACCGAAGTCGGCGTGGTCACGCAGCGCGGCGTGACGGACCAGGCGAAGTTTGCGCTGGATTCCTCGGCCGACGTGCTGAAGGAATACAACGACTACTTCGCGACGCCGTATCCGCTGCCGAAGCTCGACAACGTCGCCTCCCCCGGCCGCAGCCAATTCTTCGGCGCGATGGAGAACTGGGGCGCGATCTACACCTTCGAATACGCGCTGCTGCTCGATCCGTCGATCTCCACGCAATCCGACAAGCAGGGCGTGTTCTCCATCGCCGCGCATGAAATCGCGCACCAATGGTTCGGCGACCTGGTGACGATGAGCTGGTGGGACGACCTGTGGCTCAACGAAGGCTTCGCCACGTGGATGGCCGCGCGCACCACGCAGAAGCTGCATCCGGAATGGAACACGGTGCTGGGCAAGGTCGGTCAGCGCGAAGCGGCGATGGGCCTGGACGCGGTGGCCACCACGCACCCGGTGGTGCAGAAGGTCGAGACCGTCGAACAGGCCGCGCAGGCGTTCGACTCGATCACCTACCAGAAGGGCAGCGCCGTCATCGGCATGCTGGAAGGCTACGTCGGCGGCGACAAGTGGCGCGACGGCGTGCGCGCATACATGAAGACGCACGCGTACGGCAACACGAAGTCCGACGACCTGTGGCGCGCAGTGCAGGACGCCTCGGGTGTGCCGATCCTCGACATCGCGCACGACTTCACGCTGCAGCCGGGCATCCCGCTGATCCGCGTGGAATCGGCGACGTGCAGCGCGGGCAAGACCACGCTGCAGTTCAAGCAGGGCGAATTCACGCGCGACCGCGCCGACAAGCAGCCGCTGACCTGGCGCGTGCCGGTCATCGCGCAGAGCGTCGGCGGACAGCCGGCGCGCACGCTGGTGCAGGGCGGCGCGGGTTCGCTCGAAGTGCCGGGGTGCGGGCCGGTGGTCGTCAACGCGGGCCAGAGCGGTTACTACCGCACGCTGTATACGCCGCAGCAGTTCGCGACGCTGCGCGACGGCTTCGCGAAGGTCGCGCCGATCGACCAGCTCGGCGTGATGAACGACGTGTGGGCGCTCGGCATGGCCGGCCTGCAGTCGTCGTCCGATTACCTCGACCTCGCGATGCGCGTGCCGGCCGATGCCGACCCGCAGATCTGGGGCGACATCGCCGACAGCTTCGCCTCGCTCGACAACTACTACCGCGGCGATGCGCAGCGCCAGGCGCGTTTCCGCAAGTTCGCGGTGAAGACCTTGCAGCCGGTGATGGCACGCGTGGGCTGGGAAGCGAAGCCGGGCGAGGCCGACCCGGTCGCGATCCAGCGCACGACGCTGATCGGCACGCTCTCGCAGCTCGGCGACGAACAGGTGATCGCCGAAGCGCGCCGTCGCTTCGCCGCGTCGGAAACCGATGCCAATGCGATGCCCGCGCCGCTGCGCCGCACGATCCTCGGCGTGGTCGCCGCGCACGCGGATGCCGAAACGTGGGAGAAGCTGCACACGATGGCGAAGAACGAAAAGACGCCGCTCGTGCGCGACCAGCTCTACACGATGCTCTCGATCGCGCAGGATCCGGACGTCGCGCAGCGTGCGCTGGACCTGGCGCTCACCGACGAACCGGGCGAGACCAACAGCGCGAGCATGATCTCGTACGTCGCGCAGCAACACCCGGACAAGGCGTTCGACTTCGCGCTGGCGCACCAGGCGCAGGTCGGCAAGCGCGTCGACACCACGTCGCAGAGCCGTTATTACCCGAGTCTGGCGAGTTCCTCGCTGGACCCGGCGATGGTCGGCAAGTTGCGTTCGTACGCCGACAAGCACATCGCCGCCAGCTCGCGCCGCCCGACCGACACGGCCATCGCCAACATCGAGTACCGCCTGAAGATCCGCAAGGACCGCCTGGCGCAGATCGATGCATGGCTGGCGAAGAACGGCGGTTGATGCAAGACCGGAGGGTGCGCCGGACGGCGCGCCCTCCTTCCGGCCGGGGCTGCGCTGGCCCTGCGTTAGGGAATAAATAGTCCATCCGTTCCTGGGCAGGTCCACGCTCCTGTCATGAACGCCGTCGCCACCGCCAGCACCACTGCCATCACCCGCGCCACGCCCGCCGACCTCCCGCGTTTGCTGGAGGTCTGGGAGACCGCCGTGCGGGCCACCCACGACTTCCTGCCCGCGGGCGAGATCGACCGCTTGCGTCCCCTGGTGCGCGATGCGCTGGGCGCCTTCGAACCACTGCATGTCCTGCGCGATGCGCGCGGGCAGGTATTCGCGTTCCTCGGCGTGGCGGAAGGCAGCATCGAAATGCTCTTCGTGCATGCCGATCATCGCGGATGCGGCGCGGGGCGGCGCTTGGTCGAACACGCCCTGGACGCGTTGTCGGCCGACCGGGTCGACGTGAACGAGCAGAACGTACAGGGCGTCGGCTTCTATCGCCGCCTCGGTTTCCGCTTGTCGTCGCGTTCACCGCTCGACGGCCAGGGCCAACCGTATCCGATCCTCCACCTCGTCCGCGACGGCGCACCGCCATGACCGGGCGCGCGTCGGCGCTGCGCTTGCTCGCCGCCGGCGTGTTGTCGCTGTGCGCGTGCGTATCGCTCGCGCAGGCGCCCAATTCGACGCGCGCGCTCGCCGCGCAGGCCGACGCCATCCGCGCGCAACTGGGCACGGCCACGGAGTCGATCACCGAGGACCGCGCCGATTTCCTGCGGCGCCAGTTGCTCGCCTCGCTCGATCGTCGCCAGGACATGGTGCGCGCCATCCACGATGTCGAGCGCCTCTCGGGCCAACCCGCGCGCGTGGCCGCGCCCCGGAGCCTGCTCGCGCTCGACGACCTCCGTCGCGAGATCCAGCGCCTCGATGCGGACCTCGACAGCGGCCGGCGCCGCATGTCGCTGCTCGAGCAGGAACGCACCGTGATGGCCACGCAACTCACGGAGAAAGTGGCGGCCGAACGCACGTTGCTGGACGCACGCGCCGAACCCGACGCCATCGCGATGGCAAAGCTCGAAACCGCACTCACCGAATCGGTCACCGCCGAGACCGACATGATGCTGCGCCTGCTGCGCGTGCAGCAGACGTTCGCGCAGGCGCAGCGCGATGCCATTGCGACGGCCTTGGCGGCATCGAGTACCCGCGACGTCACGGTGACCGACCGCGATGCGGCCGACGTCAACGCCCGACTGCGCGCCCGCGGCGAAGCCCTGGCGCGCCAGATGGCGGCCGCGACGACGCAGCGCGCACGCGCGCGTGCCGAACTCGCGCGCAACGGCGCGACGGCGACGCCGTTGCAACTGGAAGCGATGAAGGAGCGCGTCGCCAACGCCGACATCGACATGGAGCTCACGCGCGAAGCGCGCACGAACCTCGCGACCGAACAACTCGCCTGGCAGACGGCGGTCCGCATCTACCGCGATCGCGACGAAAGCGCGATCGTCGAAGCGCGGCGACATGGGCCGATGCTGGTCGAACGCCTGGAACGCCGTCGCGATTTCCTCGCCTCGATGTCCGACCAGATCCTGATGCGCAGCGGGATGCTCTCGACCGAGCTTGCGCAGAACCCGGGCGCTTCGGACGCCGCCGACAAGCGCGCCCTGCGCGACGTCTTCGACCAGCGCCTGCAGATGGTGCAGCGGGCGCGCTTCGACGAATCCCGCCTGATCGATCTGATCGCGCGCATGCGCGAGGACTTCGACGCGCGCGCCAGCGCATACGGATTCCGCGAGCGCGTCAATCTCGCGTGGGCCTTCGTCCGCGATGCGGTGTTGCGCGCGTGGAACTTCGAGGTCTTCACCGTGAACCAGACCGTCGAGGTCGACGGCCGAAAGACGCAGGTGCCGCGCGGCGTGACGGTCGGCAAGATCGTGAAGGCGCCCCTGCTGCTGGTGTTGAGCCTGTTCCTCGCGGCCAAGCTCACGTCGTGGTGGGAGCGCTGGCTGCATCGCCGCCGTGGCATGGACGAAGGCCGCGCGCGATTGTTGCGGCGCTGGGCGCTGGCGTTGCTCGTCGCGGCCTGCGTGCTTGCAAGCCTCGCAATCGCGGGCATCCCGCTCGCCGCGTTCGCGTTCATCGGCGGCGCCGTGGCCATCGGCATCGGCTTCGGGATGCAGGCCTTGTTCAAGAACCTCATCAGCGGCGTGCTCGTGCTGATCGAGCGCCCCTTCCGCCTGGGCGATGTGATCGAAGTCGGCACGATGCGCGGGATGGTCGTCGACATCGACCTGCGCACGTCGGTCGTGCGCGACGCCGATGGCGCGGACACGCTGATCCCCAATTCCGTGCTGATGGAGGAGAACGTCAAGAACGTCACCTACCGCACCCGCATGCAGCGCCAGACGCTGCCCGTCGTGGTGGATGGCGATTCCGAACCGCGCGCCGTCATCGAGGCGATGCGCACCGCGGCGCAGCGCCATGGCCAACTCGTCGACGATCCCGAGCCGACGGTGCTGCTGGAAGACTTCGCCGACAACGGGCTGCGCTTCGTGCTGCATTACTGGATCGAGTTGGTGCCTGGCATGGACCGGCGGCGCGTGTCGAGCGACCTGCGCATGATGATCCTCGGCGCGTTCGAGGACGCCGGCATCAAGATGGCACCGCCGCCGCCCATCGTGCGTTAGAGGCGTACAATCGATCCGCGTTTGGAAGGAGGCTGCGCCGGTGCCGCTCGCCAAGCTCACGCGCCCGAAGTTGCACCAGGTGTTGCCGCGCGAGCGCCTGTTCGCGCGCCTGGATGACGCCGCGCGGCCCATCGTCTGGGTCGTCGGCCCGCCCGGTGCGGGCAAGACGGCGCTGGTCGCCAGTTGGTTGCAGCAGCACAAGGTCGGCGGCGTCTGGTACCAGGTGGACGCGGGCGACCGCGACCTGTCCACGTTCTTCCACTACCTCGGTCGCGCCGCGCCGCCCGCGCGCAAGCGCGATGCACCGTTGCCCACCTTCACGCCCGAGCATGGCGCCGATCCGGCGGCGTTCGCGCGGCTGTATTTCCGCGCGCTGTTCGAGCGGTTCAAGCCGCCGGCTGCGCTGGTGTTCGACAACTACCACGAGCTCCCCGCGGGCGCGCCATTGCATGCGTTGCTCGATGCGATCGCGCGGGAGATCCCCGAGCGTGTCGTCATCGTCGCCACCAGTCGCGGCGAACCACCGCCGGAATGCGCGGCGCTGCGCGCGATGGACCGCGTCGCGCTGCTCGACTGGGACGAGTTGCGCCTGACGTTCGACGAAACCTGCGGCATCGCCGCGCTGCGCCAGCACCTCGACGACACGACCCTGCGCGCGGTGCACGCCCAGTCGGATGGCTGGCCGGTCGGCCTCGTGCTGACCCTCGAACAGGTCAAGCGCGGACACGTCGATGCGAGCGCCGCGCAATCGCAGGGCCGCGAAGTGTTGTTCGGCTATTTCGCCGGCCAGATCCTCGATGCACTGTCGCCGGCGGTGCAGGTGCAGCTGATGCGCATCGCACTCCTGCCGCGGGCCACCGCCGCGCAGGCGGCGATGATCGCGGGCGACCCCGGGGCAGGGCACTTGCTCGATTCGCTGTATCGGCGGCGCCTGTTCGTCGAGCGCCGCGGCGAGGCGTATCAGTTCCACGATCTGTTCCGCGCGTTCCTTCTCGAGCGCCTGCAGCACGCGATGCCGCCCGAGGCGTTGGCCGAAGTGCGCCGCGCGGCCATCGTGCTGTTGTCGCAGGCCGAGCAGGTCGAGGCCGCCTTCGACATCGCCGCCGCCGCGCAGGATTGGGCGACGGCGGCGCAACTGACGCTGCGGTTCGCGCCGATGTTGCTGGAGCAAGGGCGCGTCGCGACGTTGAAGGCCTGGTTCGACGTGTTGCCACCGCAGGCGCAGGACGCTTCGCCCTGGATGGCGTTGTGGCATGGCGTGGCGATGTCGCCGTTCGCCGCGTTGCAGGCGCGCGCACGGTTCGAAGCGGCGTTCGCGCGCTTCGGCGACGAAGAGCCGATGGGCCGCATCCTGTCGATCGGCGCGATCCTCGCCACGCATTACCTGGAGTTCGATCATGGGCAGGTCGACCAGTGGATCGACGAATTGCTGCCGCGCCTGGAGAACCCGCCGCCGTACCCCGCCGCGGCCGCGGAACTGCGGGTCAACGCCGCGTTGTTGTTCGCGTTGAGTTTCCAGCGCCCGCGCGCGGACCTCACCGAAGCGGTCGTCGCGCGCCTGCGCGCCTTGCTGCAACGCGACGACATTCCCGTGAACCCGCGCGTGGATGCCGCGACGCTGATGCTCGCCCACCATCAGATCAACGGCGAGTTCGACGAAACCGAGCGCATCGCCGCGATGGCCGCGCCGTGGGTCGCCGACCCGACACTGACGCCGAGCTACCGCGCGTTGTGGCTGCTGCAACTGGCGCACTTCCGCGACAAGCAGGGCGACGATGTCGAAGCCCTGAAGCTGTACGACGAAGCGCAGGCGATTGCGAACGAAAACGCACTGATGCTGCCGCCCCTGCGCATCTTCATCCACCTGGGCCGCGCGATCGTCGCGTTGTGCGCGGGCGATGCCGATACCGCCGAGGCCGAGCGCGTGAAGGGCGCGGCGTACTGGAATTACTCGCGCAAGCTCGATCGTGCGCTGGACGGCGCGATCCGCACCTGGGTCGCGGTGTTGCGCGGCGAGCACGCGACCGCGGTGACCATCGCGCGCGAGATGGTTGCGGGAATGGATGCCTACGGCCCGGTGTGGCTGCGTTTCGGCGGACGGTTGCTGCTGGCGATCGCGGAGTTCGAGGCCGATCCCGACGTCGATCTGGCGCCGATCCTCGATGAATCGCGCGCCCTGCTCGAAGGGACGTGCCTGCAGCACCACGTCCATGGCATCGAGGCGGTCGAAGCGTGGGTCGCGCTGCGTCGCCATGGCCTTGCCGCCGCGCGCCCGTTGATCGAACGCAGCGTTTCCGGCCTCAATGCGCACCACGGCCAGTTCATGCTGCGCATGCATCCGACGTTGTTGTCGGAGGTCTACGGCGCGGCGTTGCAGTTGGGCATCGCGGAAGGCGACGCGCGCCGCGCGATCCGCGAGTACGTGTTGCGCGCCCCCGACGCCGACCCGCCGCGCTGGCCGTGGCAATTCGAAGTACGCACGCTCGGCCGCTTCGAAGTGTTGCGCGAAGGCCAGCCGCTCGCGTTCTCCCGCAAGATCCCGAAGAAGACGCTCGCGTTGCTGAAGGCCATCATCGCGTTGGGCGGGCGCAGCGTGTCGGAGCAACGGCTGCTCGATGCGCTGTGGCCCGACGAGGAAGGTGACGCCGGCGCACGCGCGCTCGATGCCACTGTCCTGCGCCTGCGCGCGTTGCTCGGCGATCCTGCGGCGATCGTGCAGAAGGGCGGGCGCGTTTCGCTCGATCCGCAACGCATGTGGGTGGACGTGTTCGCCTTCGACCGGTCGCTCGCGGCCGCGGATGAAGCGGCACACCGGCACGACGGCGTCGCCGAGGCGCTGCCGCTGAACCGTGCGCTCGAACTCTACGGTGGCGCGTTCCTCCTCGAAGACGAGGGTGAGGCGTGGCCCGTCGCCACGCGCGAACGCCTGCGCGGCCGCTTCATCCATGCCCTTGCGCGCCAGGCCGAGCGCCTCGAAACGGCCGGCGACGACACGGCCGCCATCGCCCTGTACATGCGCGGCATCGACGCCGACCCCGCCATCGAATCGTTCTACCAGGGCCTCATGCGCTGCTACGACCGCAGCGGCCGCCGCAGCGAAGCCATCGCCGCCTACCAGCGATTGCGCCAGATTCTGTCCATCACGCTGGGCCTCCAGCCCTCGCAGAGCAGTGAGCGCCTGTACCAGCAACTGATGCGTTAGTCGTTGCCGATTCCCGGATCCGCGATCCGTAGGCAATAAATCAGCGCCGCCGCGGGACCCTGTCCGTGTTCTCCACGGAGTCCCGCTTTGACCGCTCCCATCCGCTCGTTCGTCGTCCGCATCTACCGCCGCCATGGGCGCGCGGGGATCGACGGCGTCGTCGAGGACGTGAAGACCGGCCGTTCCCGGCCGTTCCACTCCATCGCCGAGCTGTGGGACGCATTGCGCGGGGCCCGACGCTCCCTTGGGCGCAAGGACGCGCCATCTCTTCCTCCCGCCGATTGAATCCCCCACGGATCCCGCCATGCGCCGTTTCGCCCGTTCGCCCGTCGTTCGTTTGCTGCCGGCTGCATTGGCCGTCGTGATGCTCGCTGCCTGCTCGCATGCCGAAGTGCCCGCGGCCGAAGATCCGCGCCCCGTGCGCACGCTGCGCGTGGGCGCCTCCGACGACGCCTCCGACGCGATGTACTCCGGTGAGATCCGCGCACGCCGGGAAGCGGCGCTCGGCTTCATGGTCGGCGGGCGCATCCAGTCGCGGGCGATCGAAGTCGGCGACACGGTCGCGAAGGGTGCGGTGCTGTTCCGCCTCGATCCCACGGACGCCGCGCTCAACGCCAACGCCTCGCGCAGCCAGGTTGCGTCCGCGCGCAGCCAGTACGAACAAGCGAAGAACGATTACGCGCGCTTCTCGCAGCTCTCCTCGATGCAATACGTGTCGCGCTCGGAACTCGACAAGGCGCGCATGAACCTGCAGACCGCGCAGGAAGCCCTGCGCGCCGCCGAAGCCAACAACGGCGTCGTCGCGAACCAGGCCAGCTACACGACGTTGCGCTCGACCGTCGGCGGCGTGGTCACGAGCATCGAAGCCGAATCCGGGCAGGTCGTTTCCGCCGGCCAGGTGGTCGCGCGCGTGGCCGAAGACGGCGAACGCGAACTGATCGTCAGCATTCCCGAATCGCGCATCGACGAACTGCGCACCGCTCGCGCGCTCTCCGTCGAACTGTGGGCCGATCCCGGCCATCGCTACGCAGGCAAGCTGCGCGAGCTCGCACCCGACGCCGACGCGGTCACGCGCACCTACAGCGCGAAGATCACCGTCGTCGGCGCGGACAAGGCCATCCGCCTGGGCATGACCGCGAAACTGCACGTGGCGCTGCCGACCACCGGCACGCTGCGCCGCCTCCCGCTCACCGCGCTCTACGACGCCAGCGGCAAGCCGCATGTGTGGATCGTCGACCCGAAGACCGGGTGCGTCGCGTTGCGCGCCGTGACGCTCTCGCACACGCAGGACGACGGCGTCCTCGTCAGCCACGGCCTGCGCGACGGCGAGATCGTCGTCACCGCGGGCGTCAACCTGCTGCACGCCGGACAGAAGGTCCGCACGGATGTCGCTTCGTGAAAGATTTCAATCTGTCGCGCTGGGCGCTCGCGCATCCGCAATTCGTGTTGTTCCTGATGTTGTTGTTCGGCGCCGGCGGCATCTTCGCGTGGCGCCACCTCGGGCAGATGGAAGACCCGAACTTCACCGTCAAGGCGATGGTCGTGCAGGCGAAGTGGCCGGGCGCGGGCGCCGATGCGATGGCCCAGCAGGTCACCGACCGCATCGAGCGCAAGCTGCAGGAAGTGGCCGAAGTCGACTATCTCTCCAGCTTCTCCAAGCCCGGCTTTACCCAGATCACCGTCGCGCTGCGAGACGAACTGCCCGCATCGAAGGTCCCGGATGTCTGGTACCAGGTGCGCAAGAAACTCGCGGACATCGAGCATGAGTTCCCCGAAGGCGTGCAAGGGCCGATGTTCAACGACGAATTCGGCGATACGTTCGGGAACCTGTATGCCTTCACCAGCGACGGCTTCTCGTACGCGGAGCTGCGCCGCTTCGTCGACCAGGCGCGCGACGAGTTCCTGCGCGTGCCCGACGTCAGCAAGGTGCAATACATCGGTGTGCAGGACGAGAAGATCTTCGTCGAGACCTCCTCGGCGAAGCTCGCGTCGATCGGGCTGAATCCGCAGATCGTGGAAGACACTCTGCGCGCGACCAATGCAATGGTGCCGGCCGGCGTGGTGCAGGCCGGCCGCCAGCGCGTGGCGCTGAAGATCACCGGCGAGTTCGATTCGGTCGAAGCGATCGAGGACATCGGCCTCGACGCCAACGGCCGCACCGTGCGCCTGGGCGACATCGCGCGCGTGTATCGCGGCTACACCGACCCGGTCGAAACGAAGATGCATTTCGACGGCAAGGACGCCATCGGCCTGGCCATCGCGATGCGCGAAGGCGGCGACGTGATCCGCATGGGCCGCGACCTCGACGCCGCGGTCGCGCGCGTGCAGGCGGCCCTGCCGGTCGGCGTGGAAATCCACGCCGTGTCCAACCAGCCGAAGGTCGTGCACGAGTCGGTGCACGAGTTCACCAAGAGCCTGGCCGAGGCGATCCTCATCGTGCTCGCGGTGAGCTTCCTGTCGCTGGGCTGGCGCACCGGCATCGTGGTGGCGCTGTCGATCCCGCTCGTGCTGGCGATGACGTTCCTGGCGATGTACTTCCTCGGCATCGACCTGCAGCGCATTTCGCTCGGCGCGCTGATCATCGCGCTCGGACTGCTCGTCGACGATGCGATCATCGCGGTGGAAATGATGGCGTTGAAACTGGAGCAGGGCTGGGACCGCGTGCGTGCGGCGAGCTTCGCCTACACCGCCACCGCGTTCCCGATGCTCACCGGCACGCTGATCACCGCCGCGGGCTTCCTGCCGGTCGGCATGGCGAAGTCGAGCGCGGGCGAGTACACGATCTCGATCTTCCAGGTCGTGGGCATTGCGCTGATCCTGTCGTGGCTCGTGGCGGTGCTGTTCACGCCGTGGCTCGGGTACAAGTTGTTGCCCGAGCGCAAGGTCGACGGAGCGCATGCGCATGCGCACGACATCGACACCACGCGCGGCTTCTACGGCGTGTTCCGTCGGGTGCTCGAAGCCTGCCTGCGCCGCCGCGGCCTCGTGCTCGGGTGGACGGTGGCGATGTTCATCGGCGCGATGGCCTTGTTCCAGACGGTGCCGCAGCAGTTCTTCCCCGCCTCCAGCCGCCCCGAATTGATGGTCGACCTGTGGTTGCCGGAAGCGGCGAGCATCGAGGCGACCAACGAAGCCGTCTCGCGTCTCGAAAAGGAATTGCGCAACGACCCCGACGTCGAAGCCGTCACCGGTTACATCGGCATGGGCAGCCCGCGCTTCTACCTGCCGCTCGACGTGCAGTTGCCGAACACCAACTTCGGCCAGGTCATGGTGATGACCAAGGGCGAGGAGGCGCGCGAGCGTGTCTACGCGCGCATCGAAGGCTTGTTCAAGGCGGGCTTCTCCAACGTGCGCGGCCGTGTGTCGCGCCTGGAGAACGGCCCGCCGGTCGGTTATCCGATCAAGCTGCGCGTATCGGGCCCGGATCCGGAGAAGCTCACCGCGGTGGTCGCGCAGGTGCAGGCCGCGCTGCGCAGGGATCCGGCGATCCGCGACGTCAACTCCGACATGGGCGAGCGCCTGCAGACGGTGCGGCTGGTGGTCGACCAGGACAAGGCGCGCGCGCTCGGCGTGTCGTCCAAGCAGATCGCCGACACGACGCAGAACTCCCTGTCGGGCCACGCCACGACGCAGTATCGCGAGGGTGACCGCCTGATCGACGTCGTCACGCGCCTGGAGGGCGCCGAGCGCACGGACCTGGACAACATCAAGGATGCGAAGCTCTACACCCGCGACGGAAAGTACGTGGCGCTCTCGCAAGTGGCGCGCATCGAACTGGGCAGCGAAACCAGCATCCTGTGGCGCCGCAACCGCATTCCGACCGTCACGGTGCGCGCGGACGTCGCCGGCGCCGAAGCGCCCGACGTTTCCAAGCGCACGTGGCCGGCGGTGAAGGCCATCGCCGATGCGTTGCCGCTTGGCTATCGCATCGAAGTGGGCGGCGCGGCCGAATCCAGCGAGGACAGCGAGAAATCGATCGCCGCCGTGGTGCCGCTGGCGATCGCGCTCATCCTCGTGTTGCTGATGATGCAGTTGCAGGACATGAAGAAGACCGCGCTCGTGGTGGCGACCGCGCCGCTCGGGATGATCGGCGTGGCGTTGATCCTGGCGATCTTCCGCGTTCCGTTCGGATTCGTGGCGTTGCTCGGCACCATCGCGCTGGCGGGCATGATCATGCGCAACTCGGTGATCCTGATCGACCAGATCGACCAGGACCTCGCGCAGGGCATCGCACCGTGGGATGCCGTGGTCGGTTCGACCTTGCGCCGCTTCCGCCCGATCGTGCTGACCGCACTGGCCGCGGTGCTGGCGATGATCCCGCTGACGCGCTCGACGTTCTGGGGACCGATGGCGTGGGCGATCATGGGCGGGTTGTCGGTGGCCACGCTGCTGACGCTGATCGTGCTGCCGACGTTGTACGCGTGGGCTTACAAGGTGCGGCCTACAACCGCTCCGTCGGCTCCAGCTCACCGACCTGGTTCGGCGCGCAGTCCGGCATCCGCGCATTGACGCTGCGCTCCCATCGCCAGATGGCCCAGCCAAGCAACGAGAACGCGGCCGCGCCGAGCGCCAGGTGCAAGGCGTGGTGGCTCAGGAGCGGCGAGAGCACGCCGGCGATCACCGCGTTCGACACCAGGCCGGTGAACGCCTGCAGCGACGATGCGCTACCGCGCTGGCGCGGATACATGTCGAGGATGGCGAGCGTGAGGATCGGGAACACCAGCGCGATGCCGAAGGAGTTGAGCATCATCGGCAAGACGGCCCACGGCACCGTGGGCGCGGCGACGATGAGGTTGTAGGCGATGTTGAGCGCGGCCGCCAGGCCGCAGCAGGCGAAGCCGATGCGCACCTGCGTCGCGCCGTCGACCTTGCCCGCGATGCGACCGGAGGTGAACGCGCCGAGCATCATGCCGCCGATCATCGGGACGAAGAACCACGCGAAGCTGCGCTCGTCGAGGTGCAGCAAGTCCAGCACGAACGCCGGCGCCGAGGCGATGTACAGGAACAGCGCGCCGAAGTTGAACGTGCCCGCCGCCGCAAGGCGCTGGAAGCGCGGGTTGAGGAAGATCGCGACGTAATCGCGCAACAGCGAAGAACCGCGCAACGGCAATCGCGCGGGCTTCGGATGCGTTTCCGGCAGGAACACGAGGGTGGCGAACCACAGCACCACCGAGAACGCGACGAGGAACCAGAAGATCACCGGCCACGCCGACCAGCCGAGGATCCAGCCGCCGATCACGGGTGCGATCGCCGGCGCGATGCCGAAGATCATCGAGACCTGGCTCATCAGACGCTGCGCGTCGTTGCCGTGCAGCACATCGCGGATCACCGCGCGGCCGACGATCAGCCCGACGCCCGCGCTCAGGCCCTGCAACGCGCGGAACCACAGCAGCGTGGTCAGATCCATCGACAACGCGCAGCCCGCCGACGCGCCGGCGAAAACGACCAGCCCGACGAGGATGACGCGCCGCCGCCCGATCGCATCGGACAACGGCCCATGCACCAGGCTCATGAGCGCATAGGCGATGAGGTAGACCGCGATGGTTTGCTGCATCGCGAGCTTGTCGGCCGCCAGCTGCGCGCCCATCTGCGGGAACGCGGGGAAGATCGTGTCGATCGAGAACGGGCCGAACATGGCCAGCCCGCCCAGCAGGAGCGCCAGGCGCCGCGTCGAGATCGCCTTCCCTGGCGCTGCATCCACGATCAGCGTTCCTCTTCTTCCTCGTGCTGCTCGTCGCGAACGGCGACGTCCAGCGTGCACGACTGCGCATCGCCCGCGGCAGCGCAGGTGCACTTGCCGTCATCCAGCAGTTCGCGCGAGCGGCCCTGCGACTTGCCCTGCCTGGTCCAGTCGCGCGCCTGCTTGTTGGCGGCGTCGCACGCGGCCTTCTCGCTGGGGCCCTGGGCCGTGAAAGATTTGCGGGCGTCCTGTGCGTGCACCGCGGGGGCGAGCAGCAGGACGGCGGAAACGGCGGTGGCGAGGACGGTCAGGCGCATGGAGGACACCCCTTGTGGAACACGCCGCGCATTCTACGAACGACCCGTCTGCCGCGACATGAACGTCCGTCACGGCCGTGACGGACGCGGAACGCTCATTTCCCGTCGCGGTACGTGGCGCGCAGCAGTTCGTGGAAATGGTGCACGGCGTTCTCGCGCAACGGATTCAGGCGGCCGGCGACGTAGGAGCCCGACGACAACCCGCGCTGGACGTCCTCGCAGATGGTCAGGTCTTCGACCTGGACTTCGTCGCTGAAGCTCAGGTCCGCCGCGCGGCGCGCGATGCCCTGCGCGCTGTCGTCCATCGCGTAGTAGAAATCGAATTCGACGCGACACTTGTCCACGCCCAGCGGGATCACGCGATTGGTCTGCAGGCGGCCGGGCACGATGTTGAGCATCGTGTTGGGCCACATCCAGTAATACAGCGCATCGCCGTTGCCGTAGAGCTCGTCGCCGCTTTCCAGCGGACTCCACTGGAACGAATACCAGCGCGCGGTCTGCGTGACGTAGCTGCGGTAGTCGAGCAACTTGTTGAGGCCGGGGTGCACGTGGGGGACGTGGTAGCCCTCCAGGTAATTGTCGATGTAGACCTTCCAGTTGCACCCGACGTCGTACGCCACGCGATGATGGTGGCCGTAGTGTTCGAGCCCGCGATCGTCGCCGATGCGCGCATCGATGCCGTCGACGAACGCATCGAAGTCCGGCGCGCGCGCCGCATCCACGCACGCGAACACCAGCCCCTGCCACACGCGCACCGCAAGTTGCGGCAACTTGATGTCGGAGACGTTGAAGTCCGGCGCATCGCCCATTTCCGGCGCCGAACGCAACGTGCCGTCGAGCGTGTACGTCCAGCCGTGGTAGCGGCAGCGCAATGCCTTCGCACCCAGGCCGTCGCATTGCGCGAGCGGACCCGCGCGATGCCGGCACACGTTGTGGAATACGCGGATCACGCCGTCGGCGCCGCGCACGGCGACGACCGGCAAACCGGCGAAGTTGCCGATCGCGTGATCGCCGGTGTTGCGCAACTGACACACGTGCGCGATCAGCTGCCAGCCGCGGTCGAAGATCAATGCGCGGTCGACGGCGACATACGCCGGATCGGCATAGAAGCGCGCGGGCAGGGCGGTGGCGTGGTCGAGCGGCTGCGGGGCGAGATCGGCCGGCGGGGGCGGGGCCTGGAGCGTGGTCTTGTCCATCCAGCGAGGATACGCCGGCGGATGGGGCGGGTCACGCCGCTTCGACCCTGCGTTCGTTAGGTTGTCGTGGACTGCGAACTGCGTGTGAGCGCATGCCCGATTTCGGCTTCCAACGCGACTCCATGGTGCGCCACCAGATCGCTGCGCGCGGCATCGACGACGCCGGCCTGCTCGACGCGATGCGCACGGTTCCGCGCGAGCGGTTCGTCGACGATTCGATGCGCGATTACGCCTACGAAGACGGCCCGTTGCCCATCGCGGCGGGGCAGACGATTTCGCAGCCCTACATCGTCGCGCGGATGATCGAGATCGCGCGTGTCGCTCCCGGGGATCGCGTTTTGGAAATCGGCGCGGGATCCGGTTATGCGGCGGCGGTGATGGCGCAGATCGCGGCGCGCGTCTACACGATCGAGCGCCACGCGCAATTGACCGCCCTGGCGCGCGGCCGGTTCGACTCACTGCACTACGGCAACATCGAAGTGCGCACCGGCGATGGCACGCGCGGATGGCCGGAAGTGGCGCCGTTCGACGCGATCCTCGCCGCGGCCGGCGGCCCCGACGTCCCCGAAGTGCTGAAGCAGCAACTTGCGATCGGCGGGCGCCTGGTGATGCCCGTGGGACGCACGTTGCATCACCAGCGGTTGGTGCGCGTGATCCGGACGGGCGAGTTCCGCTTCGAGCAGCAGGACTTCGACGATGTCGCGTTCGTGCCGCTGATCGGCACCTACGGATGGGCCGAGGATGGATCGCGGCCGATGCCGACGCCGCGCGACCGCGACGACGCGCCCGTGACGACCTTGCCGAAAAAGATCGCGAAGGCCGCCGAGCCGTTGCCGAACCTCGACGATCCTGCGTTCGGCGCGCTGTTCGACCGCTTCGCGGATGCGCGGGTCGTGCTGCTCGGCGAAGCGAGTCATGGCACGTCGGAGTTCTACCGCGCGCGTGCGGCGATCACGCGGCGGCTGGTCGAGCATCACGGGTTCCGCATCGTCGCGGCCGAAGCCGATTGGCCCGACATGGCTACGCTGGACCGTTACGTGCGGCATCGCCCGCCGCGCGAGAACGCGGAGAAGCCGTTCCAGCGCTTCCCGACGTGGATGTGGCGCAATCGCGAATTCGAATCCGTGGTGCAATGGTTGCATCGCTTCAACGCCGATCGTGCGATGGGCGACCGCGCGGGGTTGTTCGGCCTGGACCTGTACAGCATGGGCGCCTCCATGCGCGCGGTGATCGATTACCTCGACGACGTCGACCCCGACGCCGCGCACGCGGCCCGCGAGCGCTACGCCTGCCTCACGCCGTGGACCCGCGACCCAGCCGAATACGGGCGCATGTCCGTGCGCGCGGGGCACGCGCTGTGCGAGCCGGCGGTGATGAAGACGCTGATGGCGCTGCTCGACAAGCACCGGGAGTACATCGCCGACGACGGGCCGGGCGAGGCGACCGAATGGTTCGACGCCACGCAGAACGCGCGCCTGGTGCGCAACGCGGAGAAGTACTACCGCACGATGTACGAAGGCGCCGCGCAATCCTGGAACCAGCGCGACCAGCACATGTTCGACACGCTGCAGCAATTGCTCGATGCGGGCGGGCCGCAATCGCGCGCGGTGGTGTGGGCGCACAACTCGCACATCGGCGATGCGCGGTTCACCGAAATGGGCATGCGGGGCGAGTTCAACCTCGGGCAGTTGTGCAAGAAGCGCTGGGGCAGCGCGGCGTCGACGATCGGGTTCGGCACGCATACCGGCACCGTGGCGGCCGCTTCGGATTGGGACGCGCCCATGCAGGTCATGAGCGTGCGCCCGTCGCTCGCCGACAGCTATGAGGCACAGTGCCACGACTCGGTGCGCGAGGGCGCGCGTGTGCTGCGTTTCCTCCTCGACTTGCGCGAGGGCGTGCATGGCCCGCTGCGCGAGGCACTCGACAAGCCGCGGCTGGAGCGTTTCATCGGCGTGGTTTACCGGCCCGAGACCGAGCGTTTCAGCCACTACGCGCAGGCGGTGTTGCCGGCACAGTTCGACGCCTGGGTGTGGTTCGACGAAACGCGCGCTGTGCGCCCATTGGGCGCCGACCGGCATGCGACGGACGCCGTGCCGGAGACATACCCCTTCGGCCTGTAGCGCGCGCATGACGGGACGACGGCCGCTTTGCTAGCCTGCCGTTCCTCGCGCCCGCCCGGCGCCCGACCCAGGACCGCCCCGTGAAGCCACGCCACCTCCTGCTCGCCGTCGCCGTGTCCGCCGGCGTGCTCGCGCTCGCCGGCTGCAAGAAGCCCGCCGAGCCCGCACCGACCCATACCGGCGTGGTGAGCCCGGCGCCGGAAGGGGAGACCGCCGACCAGTTCGTCGCGCGCGTCAACGCGGAGATGAAAAAGAACTACGCGGAGCTGTCGGCCGCGCAGTGGCTGTCGCAGACCGACATCACCGTCGACAGCGAGCTGGTGGCATCCAAGGCCGAGGAGCGCAACCTCACGCGCCTGTTGGGCTGGATCGAACAATCGCGCAAGTACGAAGGCCAGCAACTCTCGCCGCAGACCGCGCGCGCGATCCAGTTGCTGAAGCTGCAGGCCGACCTGCCCCCGCCGAAGGATCCGGCGCAACTCGAAGCGCTGACGAAAGTCGCGACGAAGATGGAAGGCATGTACGGCAAGGGCACGTACTGCAAGACCACCGGAACGTCGAAGTCGTGCCGCAACCTGGGCGAGCTGGAGGACGTGCTGCGCAGCAGCCGCGATTACGACGAACAACTCGACGCATGGCAGGGCTGGCACACCGTCGCGCAGCCGATCAAGGCCGACTACGTCAAGTTCGTCGAGCTGTCGAACATCGGCGCGCGCGACATGGGGTACGCCGACACCGGCGAGCTGTGGCGTTCGGGTTACGACATGACGCCCGCGCAATTCGCGGCCGACACCGATCGCCTTTGGGGCCAGGTCAAGCCGTTGTACGACCAGTTGCATTGCTACGCGCGCACGCAGCTCGACGCGAAGTACGGCGAGCGCGGCGAAGTCGCCGGCGGCATGCTGCCCGCGCACCTGATGGGCAACATGTGGCAGCAGGATTGGAGCAACCTGTGGGACATCCTGCAGCCGTATCCCGACGGCGGCGACCTCAACGTCACGGCGAACCTGCAGGAAATGGCGACGCAGGATTACAACCTCGCGCTCGCGCAGCACAACGGTTCCCCGACCGCCGAGCAGCTCGCCGACATGCGCTACACCGGGCAGCTCGCCACGGCCAAGCACATGACCGAGCGCGCGGAGGATTTCTACGACTCGCTCGGCATGCCGAAGTTGCCGGCGACGTACTGGGAGCGCTCGCAGTTCATCAAGCCGCGCGATCGCGATGTCGTGTGCCATGCGAGTGCGTGGCCGATGGACATGGCCGACGATGTGCGCACGAAGATGTGCATCAAGCCGAACGAAGAAGATTTCACGACGATCTACCACGAGCTCGGGCACGTCTATTACTACACCGCGTACAAGAACCTGCCGCCGTTGTTCCAGAGCGGCGCGCACGATGGGTTCCATGAAGCGATCGGCGACACGATCGTGCTGGCGATGACGCCCCAGTACCTGCATTCGATCGGGCTGGTCGACGAGCAGCAGCAGAGCGACCAGGCGTTGATCAACGCGCAGATGCGCATGGCGTTGGCGAACGTGTCGTTCCTGCCGTTCGGGTTGATGATCGACCGTTGGCGCTGGGGCGTGTTCGATGGTTCGATCAAGCCCGACCAGTACAACAAGACGTGGTGGGACCTGAAGGCGAAGTACCAGGGCGTCGCGCCCGCCGCGCCGCGCGGCGAGGAGTTCTTCGACGCGGGCGCGAAGTACCACGTGCCGGCCAACACGCCGTACACGCGCTACTTCCTGTCGAAGATCCTGCAGTTCCAGTTCTACAAGGCGCTGTGCGACACCGCCGGCTACAAGGGTCCGCTGCACGGGTGCAGCTTCTACGGCAACAAGGCCGCCGGGCAGAAATTCCAGGCGATGCTCGCGCGCGGCGCGAGCCAGCCGTGGCAGGCCACGCTCAAGGAAATGACCGGCAGCGACAAGATGGACGCCGCCCCCGTGCTCGAATACTTCGCGCCGTTGCAGGATTGGCTGAAGAAGCAGAACGAAGGCAAGACCTGCGGGTGGAACGCGTCGCCGTCGGCGAAGGGTTAAATCGCCGGGTCGACGAGGGATTTCGATTCGGCGTCGACCAACCCGCGGCGGGCGAGCCAGTCCCAGGCTTCGGTCGCGTCCTGTTCGACGTACGCGCGGGCCGAGCCCAGGCGGAACGTGTAGCCCCACGCGTCCATGTCGGCGAACACGCGGGCGGCGCCGACGCCGGGGATCGCATCGCCGAGCAGCGATTGCAGGACGCAGACGGCGTCCTCTTCGGCGATCGAATCGGTGGCGTCGGTATGCACCAACGCCCGCTTCTCGGGCGGCAACACGATCAGATGCGCGGCTTCGTGCAGCAATGAATGCACCGGCGTGTCGGCGCGTGCGAACACGGTCGCGCCGACGAGCCCGGCTTCGGGCTCGCCCCAGTAACTGCCGGGAATCGGTTCGCCATCGTCGACGTGCACGAGTTGCAACCCGTACGCGCCGAGCAGGGCGGCGACGTGCCCGTGGTCGATGTCGGCCAGCGTCAGCACCGACATCGCGTCAGCCCACCGCCGCGCGCTCCTCCGGCAACGCGACCGAGATGTCCAGCACGTCGTGCTCGCCGTCCTTGACCACGTCGACCTTCACTGCATCCGCGTCGACGTTGACGTACTTGCGGATCACCTCGAGCAACTCGCGACGCAGGAGGGGCAAGTAATCGGGGCCGCCGGAGGCGCTGCGTTCCTGCGCGATGATGATGCGCAGGCGGTCCTTCGCGACGGCGGCGGTGTTCTTCTTGGGCTTCAGGAAATCGAAGATCGACATGCGTCAGCCCCCGAACAGCTTGCTGAAGAATCCCTTCTTCTCGGCGGTGGTGAAACGCATGGGCCGCTCCTGGCCCATCAGGCGCGCGACGGCATCGTCGTAGGCCTGGCCCGCGTTGGATTCGAGGTCGAGGATGACCGGCTCGCCCTTGTTCGATGCATTGAGCACGTCGCCCGATTCCGGGATGACGCCGATCGTCTTGAGGCCGAGGACTTCCTCGACGTCGGTGATCGACAACATCTCGCCGGTTTCCACGCGCGAAGGGCTGTAACGGGTGAGCAGCAGGAATTCCTTCACGCGCTCGCCGTTCTCCGCCCTGCGCGTCTTGGACGCCAGCAGGCCGAGGATGCGGTCGGAGTCGCGCACCGAGGAGACTTCCGGATTGACCACGACGATGGCCTGGTCGGCGAAGTACATCGCGAGGAACGCGCCCTTCTCGATGCCGGCCGGCGAGTCGCAAACGATGTAATCGAAACCGTCTTCGGCGAGGTCGTTGAGAACCTTTTCGACGCCTTCCTTCGCCAGCGCATCCTTGTCGCGCGTCTGGGACGCGGCCAGCACGAAGAGGGTGTCGAACCGCTTGTCCTTGATCAGCGCCTGCTTGAGCGAGGCCTCGCCGTGGATCACGTTGACGAAGTCGTACACCACGCGGCGCTCGCAACCCATGATCAGGTCGAGGTTGCGCAGGCCGACGTCGAAGTCGATGACGGCGACTTTCTTGCCTTGCCTCGCCAGACCGCACGCCAGGCTCGCGCTGGTCGTGGTCTTGCCCACGCCGCCCTTGCCGGAGGTGACTACGATGATTTCGGCCAAGTGATGTCCTCCCTCTGAAATTTATTGTTGTTGTTCTAAGGTTTCAGTCCAGCGCCGCGATGCGGAGCTGCCCCTGCTCGAGCCACACCTGCACCGCCTTGCCGCGCAGGTCCTTCGGAATGTCTTCCAGCACCTTGTAGTGGCCGGCCACGGCGACGAGCTCGGCGTGGAACTCGCGGCAGAAGATCCGCGCCTTCTCGTTGCCCTGCGCGCCGGCGAGCGCGCGACCGCGCAATGCACCGTAGATGTGGATGGAGCCGTCCGCGATCACTTCCGCGCCTGCGCCGACTGTGGCGAGCACGGTGAGGTCGCTGTTCTCCGCGTACACCTGCTGGCCGCTGCGCACGGGCGCGGCTTGCATCATGCCCGGTGCGGCGCCTTGTTGCGACACGGCGGGCGCGGGCGGCGGTTCGGGCGCCGTCTTCGACGACGCGCGCGGCGCGGGCGCGGCGGGTTCGGCCGGTGCATCGCCGGTGCGCTCGTATTGCGCGCGGAACTTGGCGAGCAGCGGGAGTTCGAGCGCGGCGGCGAGTTCTTCGATCTCGCGCGTGCCGTAGGCCAGCGCCACCGGCAGCACGCCGGCCTCGCGCAGGCCGGCGACGAGCTTGCGCGCCGTGTCCACGTCGGGGGTCTTCGACAGGCCGCCGAAATCCAGGATCACCGCGGCGCGCGCGAACAGCTTGGGCGCGCGCTGCACGCGATCGCGCATTTCAGCCGCGAGTTGCGCGACGTCGAGCGTGCGCACGCGCAGGTTGGCGATGCCGACCTGGCCGATCTTGAGTTCGCCTGCCTGTTCGTAATCGATGGCCGTGCTCACGCGCACGTCCCGGTGGGGCGGTGCGCGAGCATGCGCGACTGCGCGCGCGGCATCGGCATCCAGGGCGCGTCGGGCAGGGCGTCGCCGTAGGTTTCGCGCACCCACGCGTAGCTGCACAGCTCCTTCATGAGCATCGCGGCGCGGTGGCCGTTGTGCATGACGTTCTGGCCGACTTCGCGGAAGCCGAAGCTGCCGTGGAAGAGCAGGGCGTGGTCGGTGCCCGGTTCCAGCAGCACTTCGCAGCACAGGTGCGGATGGCGGAGTTCGGCATAGCTCTGCACGTCGGCGTACAGCGCGCGGCCCACGCCGCCGCCGCGGCGGCGCGAGGCCACGACGATGCGGTCGATGTAGAAGAACGCCGGCGTGCGTGCGCGGAACCACGCGAAGTTGTCGCCCACGTGACCGCTGTCCGAACCGAACCCGACGAGGAAGCCGGCGATCGTCCCGTCGCGCTCGGCGACGCGGAAGTATTCGGCGGAATCGAAGGAGCTGCGGAGCGTTGCCGCGTCGAGCGGCAGGATGGCGGGGCCGGCGGCGTTGTTGAGGGCAAGGACGGAATCCAGCTCGTGCTCTCGCACGTCGCGGACAACAATCGACATCGGCGGCTCCGGTCTTCCTGGGTCGTACGGCGGGAGGGACGCGCTGTCCCCGGCGCTGGCGCGGATTATCGCACGCGATCCGGCGGCGGGGGCATGACTTCTGGCCTCCCGCACCGATTGCCCCGGAGGGCTAGGATTGGGCATGTTCGCCCGATTCGGCCATGACCGCCTCCTGCGCTACGCCGGCCTGTTCACCTGGGCCGTCGTCAGCCTGCCCCTCGTCTATTCCTGGCTCGTGCCGCTCATCGGCGAGGGCGCGGAGGAACAACTCGCGCTGCGCCCGATGCCGTGGCAGGGCTGGGTGTCGTACTTCGCCTTCGGCGTCAGCTATGCGTGGCTGACGCGCGGCCTGGGCGTGCGGCGGCGCACCGTGGGCGACTTCGCGCTGCTGCTCGTCCTCACCCTGGCCGCGGTGGGCGTGAGCTACTGGAACGAGAGCGGCCTGGGCAGCGTGCTGTTGATGGTGGCCGCGTGCGTGCTGCCGTGGCTGTTGCCCTTGCCGCTGGGCGTGGCGTGGCTGGTCCTGAGCCAGCTCGCGGTGGTGCCGGTGTTCGTGCACGGCCTGAACTTCCCGCTGCTCGAAGCGCTGATGCAGTCGGTGTTGTACGCCGGCTTCTCCGGATTCGTGTTCGTCACCAGCCTGGTCGCGCGGCAACAGGCGCAGGCGCGCGAAGAGCAACGACGGCTGAATTCCGAATTGCGCGCGACACGCGCATTGCTCGCCGAAAGCGCGCGCGTCAACGAGCGCACGCGCATCTCGCGCGAGCTGCACGACCTGCTCGGGCACCACCTCACCGCGCTGAGCCTGAACCTCGAAGTCGCGGGCCATCTGTCCGACGGACGGGTGAAGGAACACGTGCAGCAGGCGCACACGCTCGCGCGCCTGTTGCTGACCGACGTGCGCGAAGCGGTGAGCCAGCTGCGCGAGGGCGGGGCGATCGACCTGGGCGCCGCGCTGCGGCCACTGGCGGAAAACGTGCCTTCGCTCGCGATCCACATGGACATCGAGGAGCCGCTCACGCTCGACGATCCCGAGCGCGCGCACGTGCTGCTGCGCTGCACGCAGGAAATCATCACCAACGCCGTGCGCCACGCCGGCGCGCGCAATCTGTGGATCGATGCGCGCCGGATCGACGGCGGCATCCTCATCGATGCGCGCGACGATGGCACGGGCGCCGAATCGCTCGTGCCCGGCAACGGCCTGCGCGGCATGCGCGAGCGCCTGGCGCAGCACGGCGGCGAGTTGCAGGTCGACTCGGGCAACGGTTCCGGGTTCCGGCTGCGGCTGGCCCTGCCGGTGACCACGCTGGGCGCGCCGCTGGGCAACATCGCGCCCGCCGAAGTGTCCAATCCCACGCAAACCCCGCCCGCGCCGGGCGAGACCACCCCCGAAGGAGCCACCGCGTCATGAACACCGCCACCATCCGCATCTGCCTGGTCGACGACCAGACCCTCGTGCGGCAGGGCATCCGTTCGTTGCTGGCCCTCGCCCCGGGGATGGAAGTCGTCGCCGAGGCCGGGGACGGGCGCCAGGCCGTCGAACTCATCCCGCAGGTCCAGCCCGACGTGGTCCTCATGGACATGCGCATGCCCGTGATGTCGGGCCTGGAAGCCCTGCAGGCGCTGGGCCGCGCCAATGCCCTTCCGCCGACCATCATCCTCACGACTTTCGATGACGACCAGCTGGTCCTGGCAGGGCTGAAGGCCGGCGCCAAGGGCTACCTGCTGAAGGACGTGACGCTGGAGCAGCTCGTCGGCGCAATCAAGACCGTCTCCGAAGGCGGCTCGCTCGTGCAACCGGCCGTGACACAGCGGCTTTTGTCGGGCCTGGAGCACATGCGCAACGACTTCGTCAGCCTCGACCGGCCGGACCCCCTCACGGACCGCGAGACCGAGATCCTGCGCCTGATGGCCAGCGGCTTTTCCAACAAGGAGATCGCCAATTCGCTGGGCGTGGCCGAGGGCACGATCAAGAACCACGTGTCCAACATCCTGTCCAAGCTCGGCGTGCGCGACCGCACCCGTGCGGTGCTGAAGGCGTTCGAACTGCAATTGGTGTGATGGATGGCACGGCCCGGCGCGGCGCGCCGGTCGTGCGCGCCGGTGGCTCGCAGGTACACCCGCTCTCCTGCTAGGATCGCCGGTCTGTGCGGGCCGCCCGGCGGCGGCCCGGTCTGGAGACCTTCCGAATGACCCGTTTGATCGAGATCCTGATTTCCCTGGCGATCGTCGCCGTGCTGTTCGTCGTCGTCGGCATCGCGTTGCCGTCTTCGCGCCACGTGTCCGAAAGCATCGAGACGAATCGCAAGATGGTGATCGTGCGCGACACGCTCACGAGCCCGCGCCGCTTCAAGGAATGGAACACCCTCGCGCTGCGCGACCCCCGCATGGACTGGAAGTTCTTCGGTCCGGATTCGGGCGTCGGCGCCGGCTTCGAATACACCTCCAACAACAAGCAGGTCGGCACGGGCAAGTGGACGCTCACCAAGAGCGAGCCCAGCCTGATCGAATACGACATCGTCGACAGCTCGCGCGGCACCGACAAGAAGACCAAGTTCACGCTGAAGCCGACGGGCCGCAACAACCGCAACGTCGAAATCACGCAGACCTACGACGTCGACTACGGCTTCGACCTGATGGGCCGTTACTCGGGCCTGTACATCCGTTCGGTCGGCGACGACATCAAGCTGGGCCTGGGCAAGCTGACCAACACGCTCGCCAGCGTTCCCAACTACGACTACAACGCCGACTTCGGCCGCAAGGACCAGGCGGACCTGCCGAAGGTCGTCGACGTCCCGGCGGAGAACCTGCTCTTCGCCCCGGCTACCGTCGAACGCGACCCCGACAAGATCCAGCTGGCGATCAACGCCAACGTCCAGTGGATCCGCAAGGTCATGGACGCCAACGGTCTCGAAGCCGCCGGCCCGCTGCGCGTGATCACCACCGAGTTCGCCGCCGACGCCTATTCCTTCGACACCGCCATGCCGGTGCGCAAGAAGGGCGAGACCGGCCCGGCCACGGAAATCCCGGCGCCGAAGCTGGAGCAGCAGGTGCAGTTCGTGCGCACCACGCCCGCGCGCTACGCCACCGCCGGCTTCACCGGCCACATGATCAACCTCGCCAAGGTCCGCGACTCGCTGCGCGCCTGGACGATGACGCACGGTTACGAAACGACGGGTCGCCCGTTCGAAGCGTGGACCAATGGCGTGGACCAGGGCTTCACCGACGAAGGCCACTACCAGCTTTACTGGCAGCTGAAGTAATTTCAGCCGCCATCCCCGCGAAGGCGGGGGTCCGGAACCACGACGAACGCCGCCCCGTGCGGCGTTCGTCTTTTGGAGGAGCTGCATGCGCACCGGCGACCGCACGTTGTTGATCCGCCTCACCGGTTTCTCCGGCGCGCTCTTCGCCGCCTGCGCCGTCGCGCTCTCCGCCTACGCGATGCACGCCACGCTGCAACCGCATGCACGCGAGCAATTGATCATCGCCACGTGCTTCGCCTTCGGTCACGGCGTCGCGCTGGCCGCGCTCGCGCGCCACGGCGCGCATTGGGTCGGCGCCACCGCATTGCTCGCGTTGCTCGCATCGGTGGTGCTCTTCGCCGGCAGCCTCGTCGGCGCCGCGGTGGCCGGATGGCCCACGACATTCGCGCCGCTCGGCGGCATGATCGCGATCGCGGGGTGGATCCTGTTCGCCCTGCATTGCCTGCGACGCTGAAGGAGACACGATGGCGCGACGCACGAGGGGATTCGACACCGACGCGGCCTGGACGCACCTGACCAAGCGCGACCGCAAGCTCGGGAAATGGATGGAGAAGATCGGCCCGATCGAAGCCGATCCGCGCTGGCGCAAGCCCTTCGACCCCGTCGACGCACTGGCGCGCGCGATCCTCTACCAACAGTTGAGCGGCAAGGCCGCGGCGACGATCGTCGGCCGCGTCGAAACCGCAATCGCCAGCGACCGCTTCCACTGCGACACGCTCGCGCGCATCGACGATGCCGCGTTGCGCGCGTGCGGCGTGTCGGGCAACAAATCGCTCGCGCTGCGCGACCTCGCGCTGCGCGAGGAACGCGGCGAAATCCCCACGCTCAGGCAGATGGCGACGATGGACGAGGACGCGATCATCGCCGCGCTCGTGCCGGTCCGTGGCATCGGGCGCTGGACGGTGGAGATGATGCTGATGTTCCGCCTCGGCCGCCCCGACGTGCTGCCCGTCGACGACCTCGGCATCCGCAAGGGCGCGCAGGCGATCGACAAGCTGGAAGAAATGCCGGCGCCGAAAGTGCTCATGGCGCGCGGCGAAAAGTGGGGCCCGTACCGCACCTACGCGAGCTTGTACCTGTGGCGCATCGCCGACATGGCCAATGCGCCGAAGGCGAAGGACGCCAAACCGGTGAAGCGCTCGCAGGGCTGAGCCGCGCTGCCCGATCAGGCGTTCGTCGCGCGAGCCGGGGATTCGATCGGCGAGCGCGTGCCGAAGCGCCGCTTCAACCGCAGCGCGGGACGCTCGACGAGGAACCAGCTCGCCACCGCGCACGCGAACGCCAGCACGCTCGCCCACAGCACGTTGTGCATCGGCGCGCCGGGTGAATACGTCTGCACGAGTTGCGCCGCCGGCCAGCCGTAGAGATACAAGCCGTACGAGAAATCATGGTGCGCCAGCCGCGGCGCGTGCGGCAGGAAGGCGAGCCACAACGTGCCGTACACGACAAGGGCGAAGTAGGGCACGGCGAACCATTGCGTCCCGCGCAGCGCGGCCGCGCACACGAGCAGGGCGACGACGACCACCCATGTCAGCCGCACGCGTTCGCGATACACCCAGCACAGCGTGCCCGTCGCGAAGAACAACGCGCACCAGATCAGGTTCACGCGATGCTCTGGAAATACGACGCCCGCGAGCAACGCGCCGCACACGCCGCTCATCAGCGCGGCCCACACGAACACGTAGCGTCGCGCCTGCAACAACCCGACGACGCCCAGCACGAGCAACGCGAGATACAACCGCCCTTCGATGGGCAGCGTCCACAGCGAGCCGTTGACCGCAGTGCGCGGCAGGTCCTTGAACACGCCCGGCAAGTCGTACAGCGCCTGCCACAGCGTGGCGTTGGACAGCGCGTACTGATACGCCCAGCCCGTCGTCCAGAAATCGGGCGCCGTCGTGAGCAAGCCGCCCATCACGAACGTCGTCAGCCCCACGCACACCGCCAATCCCGGCAACAAGCGCAAGGCGCGCGACGTGAGATAACCGCGGACCGTGTTTCGCGACAAACTCGCCGCGATCAGGAACCCGCTGATCACGAAGAACATATCCACCGCGATGCCGCCGGCGAACTTGAACCCCGTCAGGTGCGCCAGCACGTCGCCGCCTGGCGCGCCGGTGATCGCCCATGCGTGGCCGTAGATCACCATCCATGCGGCGACGAGGCGGATCAGGTTGAAATGATTGCGCCCCGCGTCCCAGGCCGCGCCGACCGTCGGCGCGCGCCGCGGATCAAACCCCACGCCAGCACCAGTGCCACGGCTCGTAGACGATGCCGTGCGGGTTGTCGCGCGGATAGCTCAACGCGAAACCGTGGCCTTCGGCGTTCGCCTGCAGCCATTCGAATGCGCGCGTCTTCTCGAACGATTCTTCCGCCGGCGGCTCGTCCGTCGTGCCGATGTCGAGCGCGCGCCCGCCGTGGTGTTCGCTGAAACCGGGCGCGGCATTGACGTTGAGGATCTCGTCGACGGACTGCCCGCGCGCGAGTTTCCGCTCGAAGATGCCGAGTTGGTAATCGTGCGAGCGATAGCCGCTGATCGAATCCAGTACGACGCCCGCGCGCAAGGCGTCGCCCTGCATGTGCAGCCACGCGCGCGCAGCGCCGGGCAGCAGCCACAGCGGACGGCGGAACATGTCGAAGCCGGCGAAGTCGAGGCGGTCGGGTTCGGCGACCAACTCCAACCCCGTGCGGCCGGCATAGTCGCCTTCCTCGATGCCGAGCTGGTCGAGGCGTTCGTGCAGGCGAGCGAGGGGCAGTTCATAAACACGTTCGATGCCCCATCGCGTGTGCGGCGAGAAGGCTTCGAGCAGATCCAGCGCCGTTTCGATGCCTGCCTCGCGATGGAGCGAAGGCACCAGCGGCATCAGGCCTTCGGGCAGTTCCGCCGCGAGATAGCGGCCGTCGCGCTTGCGTCGCAACACGCGCGTGGCGCGCGCCAGGAGGCGCGCATCGTGGTTGCTGCGCGCGCGCAGCAGGCCGCCGGGCCACAGTTCGATGTCCGGCGTATTGAGCAACACTCGGGCGATGCCTCGCATCCGCCAAGGTTACCCGACACCGTCAACGGGTGCGCCAGCCCCATGCCGCCAGGCCCCCGGCGAACACCGCGGCGATCCAAGAAAACGCGACCGGAATCGCCTGTCCGCCGATCTCCACCGGCGCACCGACCGCTGCGCGCCAGGCCTGCGCCAACGCGACCACGGTGAACACGACCGCCGAAGCGGTGACATACCCTCGATGCGACGTCGCCATGGCGCGCCTCCTCACATGGGTTTCTTGAGGTACATCTGCACGGGCTTGAACGGGTGCGACTGCACCACGCTCACCAGTTCCCAGCCCTGCAGGCCGAGTTGCACGAGCTTTTCCTGCACAACTTCGCGGGAGAGGCCCATGAAGCCGGGCTTCACTTCCACGACCTGGTAGTTCCAGCGATCACCGGCCATCGTTGCGTTCCTCTTCGTCCGTCGGCGGCGGCGCCGGGAGGCGCCCCGCCTTGCGCAGCGCTTCGCGCAGCACGTATTCGATCTGCGCGTTGAGCGAGCGCAATTCGTCGTCGGCCCACCGCTGCGCGGCGTTCAGCACGTCCGCGTTGATGCGCAGCGGATAGGCCTTCTTTTCAGCCATCAGTACAGCGTGCCCGCGTTGACGATGGGCTGCGTGGCGCGTTCGCCGCACAGCACGACCAGCAGGTTGCTGACCATCTGCGCCTTGCGTTCTTCATCCAGGTGCACGACGCCGTTCTTCTGCAGTTCGGCCAACGCCATTTCGACCATGCCCACGGCGCCGGCGACGATGCGCGTGCGCGCGGCGATGATCGCGTTGGCCTGCTGGCGCTGGAGCATCGCCTGCGCGATTTCCGGCGCGTAGGCCAGGTGGCTGATGCGCGCGTTGAGCACCTGCACGCCGGCGTCGGCGAGGCGTTCGGACAGCTCCTTCTCCAGGTGCTGCGAGATCTCGGCGGCATGGCTGCGCAGTGCGAACTGGCCTTCCTCGTGCTGGTCGTAGGGATAGCTGGTGGCCATCGCACGCAGCGCGGACTCGGACTGGATGTGCACGAAGCTTTCGTAGTCGTCGACGTTGTAGACGGCTTCGGCCGAATCCACGACCTGCCACACGATCACCGCGGCGATCTCGATCGGGCTGCCATCCAGCTCGTTGACCTTGAGCTTGCCGCTCTCGAAGTTGCGGACGCGCTGGCTGACCTTCTTCTTGCCGAAGAAGGGGTTGTTCCAGCGCAGGCCGTTCTCCTTGACCGTGCCCACGTACTTGCCGAACAGGCTCAGCACCGCGGCCTGGTTGGGCTCGACCATGTACAGGCCGAACAGGCAGAAGAAGGCGAGCAGGTTGATGAGGATGCCCGCGATGATCCAGGCGGGGGCGGCCGTGCGGACGCCGTTGAACATCAGGAAACCGCCGACCAGCAGCACCGCCAGCAGCAAGAGCAGCATGGGGATGCCCGCGGCGGAACGGATGGGGTTCTCTTTCATCGAAGGCCTCGCAAGCCCCGGGATTGGGGCGCGCTCATTTGATATCACTTTGATATCAGACCCGCAATGGTCGGGCGACGAATGGCGCGGTCAGCGGCTCGCCGGCAACCAGACCAGGGGCGCCGGGCTGAACTCGCCGGTCGCGATCAGGCCCTTGCCGTCGGGTGCCCAGGCGATGGCCTCCGCCTGGTGCAGCCACGGCAGCGGTTGCGCGGCGGGCATGCGCGCGACGGCGCGCGCCCACGGTTCGCCGGGGCTGCGCGTGTAGAGCAGCAGCCGGTCGTAGGTGAGGACCGCGAGGGTGCGGCCGTCGGGCGAGAGATCGGCGCCGGTGATCTGCCGGCCGAGTGCATCGCGCCGCGCGTCGCCCGTCGTCGGCGCAGGCGCTTCGGCCAGCGTGCCGATGCGGCGCGCGACGACCACCCCGCGCGCAGGCCGCAGTGGCACGGAAAACAACTGCGCGGGTTTGCGCTTCTTCGAAATCAGCAGCACTTCGCCAGCGCGCGCATCGACCGCGACGGCCTCGCAATCGCGCGGGCCGTCGGGCCAGCGGAAGGCGATGGACCACGACGGCCGCAACGTCGCGCCGTCGCGGATCGGATCGGGTTCGGCCACCACGTGCAATTGCGCGGTGCGGCGCAGGCCGCCGTTGTCGCCGGTATCGGCGATCAACAACCAATGCCGGTCCAGGTATTCGAACGAATCGAGGTCTTCCCAATCGGTGTTGCGCGCACCGGCGATGCGCACGGTGGCGATCCGCGAGCCGCGTCGCGAGATCGCGTGGAGGAACGCCCCGTTGCCGCCATCCTGCAACAACCACAACGTATCGCCATGGTGCGTGGAGGACGCAAGGCCGCTCGTCTCGTCGATCGCGCCATCGAGGATCACGCCCGTGAGCCTCGGTTGCGGGACCTTGCTGCCTTCGCACGCGGCGAGCAGCGCGCAACAGGCCAGGGCGGCGAGGGCAGGGATCGGGCGCATGAGGCGCGCAGGATGGCATGGCCGGCGCGGGTACACTACGCGCCTTCGCCACCAGGCCCTGAACGATGCCCACCATCGGCACACCGTCATCGCCGCACGCCACGCGCGTGCTCCTGCTCGGCTCGGGCGAATTGGGCAAGGAAGTCGCCCTCGAACTGCAACGCTTCGGCGTGGAAGTCATCGCCGCGGATCGCTATCCGAATGCACCGGCGATGCAGGTCGCGCATCGCCGCCACGTGCTCGACATGCTCGACGGCGCCGCGGTGCGCGCGCTGATCGAGCGCGAACGCCCGGACATCGTCGTGCCCGAGATCGAAGCGATCAGCACGCAGACGCTGGTCGACATCGAAGCCGAAGGCAACGGCCCGCGCATCATCCCCACCGCGCGCGCCGCGCGCTTGACGATGGACCGCGAAGGCATCCGCCGCCTCGCCGCCGAAACGCTCGGCCTGCCGACGTCGCCGTATCGCTTCGTCGACACGCTCGACGATTATCGCGACGCCGTACGCGCCGTCGGGTTGCCATGTGTCGTCAAACCGGTGATGTCCTCGTCGGGCAAGGGGCAGAGCCTCGTGCGCACCGACGCCGACATCGACGCGGCGTGGGAGTATGCGCAAACCGGCGGGCGCGCCGGCGCAGGGCGGGTCATCGTCGAAGGCTTCATCGACTTCGAATACGAAATCACGCTGCTCACCGTGCGCCATGCCGGCGGCACGAGTTTCTGCGATCCCATCGGTCACCTGCAGCGCGACGGCGACTATCGCGAAAGCTGGCAGCCGCAGGCGATGTCGGCGCAGGCGCTGCGTCGTTCGCAGGAGGTCGCGCAGGCGGTGACGGACAACCTCGGCGGTTGGGGCGTGTTCGGCGTCGAGCTCTTCATCAAGGGCGATCAGGTGTGGTTCTCGGAAGTCTCGCCGCGACCGCACGACACCGGCCTGGTGACGCTGGCCTCGCAGGACCTGAGCGAATTCGCGCTGCATGCGCGTGCGATCCTCGGCCTGCCGATTCCCGTCATTCGCCAACTCGGCCCGACGGCCTCCTGCGCGATGCTCGCCACGGGGCACGGCATCCCCGTGTTCGACAACGTCGAAGGCGCGTTGCAGCAACCCGATACCGCGCTGCGCCTGTTCGGCAAGCCGCGCGTGGAAGGGCACCGCCGCGTTGGCGTGACGCTCGCGCGCGGCAGTGATATCGATCAGGCCCGCGCCCTTGCGCGCGACGCCGCCGCGGCCATCACCATTCGTCTGGAACAATGACGCGATGAACGAATCCGAAGGCTACGTCGTCTACTTCTTCCCGCAGGCGCTCGAAGCGCTGGGGGAGGCGATCAAGCCGTACCTGCGCGAAGGCCCGGGCGGCGAACACGTGCTCTGCCATGAGATCGACACCGGCGGCGGCCTGATCGAGATGACGATCATGGCGCAGACCAACGACGGCCGTTCGGTCGCGCTGGAACTCATGGTGCCGGGCTCGATGGTGAAGATGGTCGTCTCCGCGCGCAGCGAAGCCGGCTTCGGTTTCTCGCCGCGCGTGGCGCCGGCATTGATGGCCTCGCTGCCGCCGGTGTCCGAACAGGCGCCTGCACCGAGTGCACCGACGCAAGCCGTCCCGCAATCGGGTGACGCGCCCGCGGTCACGACGAAAGCCGAATCCTCGAACCTGCCGCCCGAAGGCTAATCCATCGGGTGCCACGCCCGCCCGTCGAACGCTTCGAGCGGACGGAACCGGCGCTTGTAATCCATCTTGTCGTGCGACTCGATCCAGTAGCCGAGGTACAGGTGCGCGCGGTTGTCGCGTTGCGCCCACTGGATCTGCCGCAATAGCGACAACGTGCCAAGCCCGCGATCAGCGAGATCCGGATCGAAGAACGTGTACACCGCCGACAGTGCGTTCTCGACGACATCGGTGATCGCCACCGACAACAACCGCCCCGGTCCCTTGCCTTCGGTGCGCTCGCGCAACTCCATGAAGCGTCCGTGCGACCAACTGCCGATCAGGAACTGGTCGAACTCGATGCCGCCGTGTTCGTCCATGCCGCCGCCGCGATGGCGCGCGCGCAGGTAGCGTTGGTACAACGCCAATTGTTCTTCGGTGCGTTCGGCCGGCACGATGCGCGCCTCGACGCTCGCGTTGCGCGCCAGGCACCGCCGCTGGCTGCGGTTGGGCACGAACTGCGACACGGGAATGCGGACCGCCACGCACGCGCGGCACCCCTGGCAATGCGGGCGATACACGATGTCGCCGGAACGGCGGAAGCCCCAGCCCAGCGCCAACGGATACAGGTTGGGCATGCGCGGGTCGCGGGGGTCGAGGACGAGGTCGCGCGCGATGCGCGTGGGCCAGTAGCCGCACGCGTGGTCGCCGGTGTGGAAGACGCGCAGCTCGTCCTGGTCCGGGGTGTTGTTGGCGCCCATGGCCCGAGCATAAACCCATCGAATGCGAAGGCGCCGTCGCGTCCTCGCCGGACGAAGTGCCGGGGCTCGCGTCAGAACGCAATGCGGCCGGAGGCCACCAGCCCGGCGATCAGCCCGCCGAACCCGCCGATGGACCCGACCACCAGCCCGATGCGGCACTGGATGCGCTCGCGGCGGCGGCGCTTGGCCGCGCCCTCCGGGTCCACGCGCGCTTCCTGCGCGAACCGGCGCGCCTTCGCCCGCGGCTGCACCACGCCGGTCTGCCAGAACACCATGCCCATGAACACGCACGTCGCCACGCTCGCCACGACCCAACCGCGCGTCCACGTCGTGGTCAGCAACATGGCGACCAGGTAACCGAAGATCGCGAAGACGTTCACGATGGCCGAACGGGTGAGTTCGCGCCGTTCTTGCGCATCCATCGCTTCGCGCATCTGCTTGCGCCAGCCCCAGAAGATGCTGGCGCTCGCCGCCGCCAGGCCGATGCCCATGCCGGTCGCGGCGCCGAGCAGCACCTGGCCCAGGGTCTTGGCGCCGAGGCCCGCACCGCCGATCAGCGTCGCCGCCGCGGCGGGCGGGCTGGCGACCACGAGTGCACTCGTCACGATGGTCGCGAACGCCGCCGCAGGTGCGGAGCCCTGCGCGAATTCGGCGAAGCGTGCGAGCAGATCGTCGCGTACCTGTTGCCGCGCACGCGACAGGCGCTTGCGCACCGCCGCGTCCGACAACCCGAGCAAGGCCGCGACCTGTTTCGAACTCTGGCCTTCGCGATAGAACAGCAACAAGGTTTCGCGGCTGTCCTCGGGCAACGCGGAAATCACGTCGGCGGCGGCGCGATGTTGTTCTTCATCGATCAGCGCGTGCATCGGCGAAGGCGCGGGATCCGCCGCCGCGGCGATCGCGGCTTCCACGTCGTCGCCCTGGAACGGCCCGCGCACCTTCGCGCGCAGGTGGTCGCGCGCCAGGTTGCGCGTGATCTGCCGCAGCCACGGCAGGAAACTGTCGGCGTTGTGCAGGCGGCGCAGGTGTTGCCACGCGCTGAGGAAGGCGTCCTGCGCGATGTCCTCGCTGCTCGGCACGTCGCGCGTGATCGCCAGTGCGATCGCGGTGATCGTGTTCTGGCAGGCGGCGACGATGCGCCCGTAGGCGTCGCGGTCCCCGTCGCGGGCGGCGGGGAGGTTCAGGCGGATCAGCTGGTCGATTGTCGTGTCCATGCCGATCAGGACGTCGCCGCGCGCCGGATGTGACTCAACGGACCGAGAGGACGCGCAACACGCGCCACTCGTTCTCGGTGCGGCGGACCAGCAGCGTGCGGACCTGCGTGGCCTGCGCCCCCGCGCTTGTCACCGCCAGCTCGACCGTACCCGTGCCCGAGCCATCCGTGCGATAGCCCCGGACGTCGATCACCAGCGACTTCGTGCCGGTGGTGTCCGTGCAATCGAGCTGGGTCGAAGCGGGCAGGGCCGCGGTGACGTCCTTCGAAGCGGCCGCCCCGTCGATCTGCAGGCACGCGATTTTCGGTGCGTCCGCCGCGAGCTCCACGCCCGCGAGCATCGTCGCGAGCGCGGGTGGTGTTTCCACCGGATAGGCGCCGGGCACCGGATCGACAGGCGCCGTCTGCACGGCGACCGGCGCGGTCGCAGCGGGCTTCGCCGTCGGCGCGGCCGCCGTCGGCGCCTTGCCTGCCCGATGCGCCGCGATCCACGCCAGCGCCACCGCCAGCACGATCGCGATCAGCAACCCGATCTTGTAGCGGAACGCACGCTTGGTCGGCGTGGCCGTGGTGCGTTCGCTGACATGCAGGACCGCGTCGGGCAGGAAGCTGTCGCTGCCGCCGCGCGTGGAATCGAGCAAGCCGGCCTCGCGCAGGATCTGCCGCGCGCGCGGCTGGTCTTCGGACCGCACCACCCACACAGCAGGCAACGGGCCTCCGGTTTCGGAATCCTTGTACGTGCGCCGACCGCTCCAGCCGCTCTTGTACGAACGCCCGTGCGTGATACGCACCTCGATGCCGTCGGCCTCGAGCATCTTCGCGATGCCCTCGACGTTGGCGATGCGGGGACTGGAGAACACCTGCCGCATGTCAGTCCTTCGTCTCGTTGGCCACGCGGATCAGGCCTTCCTGCGCGGTGCTCGCCACGAGCTTGCCGTGGCGGTCGTAGATCTGCCCGCGCGCCAGGCCGCGGCCGTCCTGCGCGCTCGGGCTGTCGATGGAATACAGCAACCATTCGTCCGCGCGGAACGGGCGATGGAACCACAGCGCGTGATCGAGCGAGGCCATCAACACGTTCGGCTGGTAATAGCTGATGCCGTGCGGGAACGTCGCCGTGCCGAGCAGGTGGAAATCCGACGCGTACGCGAGCAACGCACGGTGCAGTTCCGGCGCATCGCCGACGCGTTCGCTCAATCGGAACCACACGTGCTGGAACGGCGGGCGCTTGGGCGGATTCAACTCGTCGCGCGGATACACGTGGCGGAATTCGAACGGCCCCTGGCGCGAAAGCCACCGCTGCACTTTCGACGGCAGCTTCTGGAGTTGCTCGGGCGCCAGGTCCGTCGTGGCGGCGATGTCTTCGGGCATCGGCACTTCGGGCATCGAGAGTTGATGCTGGCCCTGGCCGCCTTCCTCGCGCTGGAACGATGCGGCGAGGAAAAAGATCGGCTGTCCGTGCTGCACCGCCGTCACGCGGCGCACGGAAAAACTGCCGCCATCGCGCGTGCGGTCGACCAGGTACACGATCGGCGCTTCGATGTCGCCCGCGCGCAGGAAATAGGCATGCAGCGAATGCGCGCTGCGCGGCTCCTTCACCGCATCCATCGTGGCCTGCGCCGCGGACAGCGCCTGCCCGAGCACCTGTCCGCCGAAGACGTACTTGGTGCCGATGTCGCGGCTCTGGCCGCGGAACAGGTTGTCCTCGAGGCGTTCGAGGGACAGCAGTTCGATCAGTTCGGAAACGGGCGCGGTCATGGCCGCAGTATAGGGGCGGCCCGCTGGAATCACGGCTCCAGTCGTTTCAATCGCACCTGCCGCAGCACGCGGTCCCACGGGAACAACGGCCCGGGATCGCGCTTGCGGCGCACGGTCTGCGCCGGGTCGTCTTCGGCCGCGACCGTCGTCGTGTCGAGGTCTTCATGCCCGGCGATGAACTGCAGCGCCGGATAGTCGTCGGACAACACCTTCAGCAACGCGATGAGCGCGACGATCTGCGCTTCCGTATACGGCTCGTCCATCGCCTGGTGGTTCGCGTCGAGCCAGCGCGGATAGCGCCCGGTGTTCACCAGCTCGATGCCGATCGACCGCGGGTTGTAGCCGCGCGTGTGGTTCGCCACGCGTTCGGGCGCAACCCACATGTGAACGGCGCCGTCGCGGTCGATGTAGAAGTGCCCGCTGTTGCCCTGGCCCGAGTCGGCATAGAGCACGCGCTCGCCGTACTCGCGCGCGGTGGCCAGGTCCGGCAGTTCGGTGCAATGGATGACCACGAGGTCGATCTGCGCGCGCGGGCGCGCGTCGAGACGGGCTTCGTAGGGCAGGGGCGTGGATTCGACCGGAAGCTCCGGCGGCGGCATGGGCACCATGGCCGCGATGCTAGCATCGCCGTGTTGCCTCCCCCGCACGTGCCGCATGCCCGCCATTCCCCCGCCCGGATCCGCCCTCGGCCGCCTCATGGCGACATTGCCGCGCGCCGGCCGCGTGGAATGGATCGGCCTGCGCCCGAAGCGCGACGTCCCCATGGCCCCCGCCGATGCCGCGGAAGCGAAAACCGGCAAGGGCCTGGTCGGCGACCGCTACACCGGCGGCAGCGGCAAGCGCGGCGTCACGCTGATCCAGGCCGAGCACCTGCCGGCCATCGCGGCGTTGTCGGGCCATGATTCGGTCTCGCCGGTGTTGCTCCGTCGCAACGTCGTTGTCTCGGGCATCCCGCTGATCGCGTTGAAGGGGCGGCGCTTCCGCATCGGCGATGTGATCCTCGAAGGCACCGACAGCTGCGACCCGTGCTCGCGCATGGAAGAAGCGCTCGGCCCCGGCGGCTTCAATGCGATGCGCAACATGGGCGGCTTGTGCGCGCGCATCGTCGAAGGCGGGATGTTCCGCATCGGCGATGCCGTATCGGCCATCGAAGACTAAGGACGGTCATGCGCGGTCATTGCATCTTGTCGCACGGGTTCGAAAGCGGACCCGACGCCACCAAAGTCACGGCGCTCGCCGACGTGGCCGAGCGCTTCGGCTGGACGCACGAACGCCCGGACTTCACCGACCTCGACGCCAAGCGCGACATCAGCGACCTCGGCGATGTCGCCGCACGCGTGCAGCGCCTGATGGGGTTGGCGAAGGACGCGGCGGCCAACGGCCCGCTCGTGCTCGCCGGTTCCAGTCTTGGCGCGTGGATTTCGGGGCACGTTTCGTTGCAGGTGCCGGTCGCCGGACTGTTCCTGATGGCGCCGCCGATCGCCTTGAACGCCGCGCATCCCTTCGACGCCGCCGGCATCCCTACGTCGATCATCCACGGATGGGACGACGAACTCATTCCCGCGCGCGACGTCATCGCCTGGGCGCAAGGGCGCCGCGCGAACCTGCTGATGGTCGACGACACCCATCGCCTCTCCGCGCACGTACAAGCCAGTGCCGACGCCTTCGCGGCACTGCTGGGCAAACTCTGAAATGAAGTTCTTCGCAAGCTGCGGCAAGGGCCTGGAATACCTGCTGGCCGACGAAATGCTGGCGCTCGGATGCACGCGCGCGACCGCGACGATGGCCGGCACCAATGTCGAAGGTGAACTGATCGACGCGCAGCGCGCAGTGCTGTGGTCGCGCCTGGCCAGCCGCGTGTTGTGGCCGATCGCCGAATTTGATTGTCCCGACGAACACGCGCTCTACGCCGGTGTCGCCGCCGTCGATTGGGAACAACACCTGGGCCCGGGCCACACGCTTGCGGTGGATGCGCACGTGTCCGGCGAAGCGCTCACGCATGCGCGCTATGCCGCGCAACGCGTGAAGGACGCGGTGGTCGACGTGCTGCGCCAGCGCACCGGCGCGCGCCCGGATGTCGACATCGAATCCCCCGACGTCCGATTGAACCTCGTCGTGCGCAAGAACAAGGCGACCTTGTCGATCGACCTCGGCGGGGGCCCGTTGCATCGCCGCGGCTGGCGCCGCGCGCAGGGCGAAGCGCCGTTGAAGGAAAACCTCGCGGCGGCGGTGTTGCTGCGCGGGCAGTGGCCGACGTTGTATCGCGATGGCGCGGCGCTGCTCGATCCGATGTGCGGCAGCGGCACGTTGCTGATCGAAGGCGCATTGATGGCGGCCGACGTGGCGCCGGGCCTGCAACGCCACGGCGCCCAGACGCCGACGCGCTGGTACGGCTTCGACAAGGCCGCATGGCAATCGCTGGTCGACGATGCACGGCAACGCCGCGATGCCGGCTTGCTCGCACTGCGTCCCGCGTTCTTCGGCAGCGATGCCGATGGACGCATCCTCGAAGCCGCGCGCGGCAACGCGCAGGCCGCCGGCGTGACGCACGGGCTCGACCTGCGTCCGACGCCGGTCGAAACACTGACGCGCGCGACCGACTTCGGGCCACGCGGCCTCGTCGTGTGCAATCCGCCGTACGACGCACGCCTGGCCGCCGACCCCGCGCTCTATCGCGCACTCGGCGATGCATTGCGCCGCAATACGCCCGAATGGCGCGCAAGCCTGCTGTGCGGCGACGACGAACTCGCCCGCGCCACCGGCCTGCGCGCGAACAAGCGCTATCAGCTCTTCAACGGTGCGATCGAATGCACGCTGATCGTGTGCGACCCCATCGCACCGCCGCAGCGGCACGTCGACGCGCCGCCGCCGGTGTTGAGCGAAGGCGCGCAGATGGTCGCCAACCGCCTGCGCAAGAACCTCAAGAAGCTCAAGTCCTGGCGCGAGAAGGACGGCATCGACAACTACCGCGCCTACGACGCGGACCTGCCGGAATACGCCGCCGCCATCGATGTCTACACGACCGCCGATTCGCGCGAGCACTGGCTGCACGTGCAGGAATACGCCGCGCCAGCGGAGATTCCCGAAGCCACCACGCGCAAGCGCCTCAACGAATTGCTCGCCGCCGCGCGCGAGGTCTTCGGTTTGCCGAAGGAACGCATCGCGCTCAAGACGCGCAGTATCGGCAAGGGCGGCAGCAAGTACGGTCGCTTCGACCGCCGGGGTGAATACCTCGTCGTGAAGGAAGGCGATGCGCGCCTGCGCGTGAACCTGTTCGACTACCTCGACACCGGCGTCTTCCTCGACCATCGCCCGTTGCGGCTGCGCATCGCCCATGAGGCACGCAACAAGCGCTTCCTCAACCTGTTCTGCTACACGGGCGCGGCGACGGTGCAGGCCGCGCAGGGTGGGGCATCGAGCACCACCAGCGTCGACCTCAGCGGCACTTACCTCCAATGGTTGTCGGACAACCTGCAGGAGAACGGCATCGGCGGCGGCCGTCACCGCCTCGTACAGGCCGACGCGATGCAATGGTTGCTGTCCGACCGCGGCGACTACGATTTGATCTTCTGCGACCCGCCGACCTTTTCGAACTCCGCGCGCGCCGCCGACTTCGACGTGCAGCGCGAACACGTCCGCATGCTGCGCGCCGCGTTGATGCGCCTGGCGCCGGGCGGCTCGCTCTACTTCTCGAACAACTACCGCCGCTTCAAGCTGGACGAAGAGGCGCTGTCCGAGTTCGCGTCCATCGAAGACATCACCAGCGAGACGATTCCGCCGGACTTCGCACGCGACGCCCGCATCCACCGCTGCTGGCGCTTGCGCCGCCTGGGCGTGGACGCACGTTGAGATCGGCATGAGCGCGCGCGCGGACTGGTTCGCGTTCATCGGGCAGTGGTTGCGCAATCCGCTGCAGACCGCCGCGGTCGCGCCGTCGGGCCGCGACCTTGCGCAGGCGATGGTCGACGAACTCCCGCACGATGCGCACCGCGTGATCGAACTGGGCGGCGGCACGGGTTCGATGACGCGCGCGCTGATCGCGCACGGCATCCAACGCCACGCCTTGCTGATCCTCGAACTCAACGAGTCGCTCGCCGCCCACTTGCGCAAGCGTTTTCCCGGCGCGCACGTCGCGCAGGGCGACGCGGCCGACCTGCAACGGATCGCCGCGCATTGCGGGTTCCTGTCCGGCGGCTGCGCCGACGCGATCGTCTCCAGCCTCGGCCTGCTCAACATGCCCGAGGACTTGCAGCGCCGCATCCTGGAGGCGTCGTTCGCGTGCCTGCGCCGCGGCGGCCGCTTCATCCAGTTCACCTACGGCGCGCAGGCGCCGGTGAGCGATGCCGTCCAGAAGGCGCTACGCTTGAAGGTGCGCCGCGACGGCTTCGTGCTGCGCAACGTGCCGCCAGCGACGGTGTACGTCTACGAGCGTCAGTAGTCGGGACACCCGGTCGTGCTGTACGACAGCGACGACGGATTGGCCGGAGCCGTCAGGCCATTGGTGGTGTCCTTCAGCGTGATGTTGGTGAACACGACGGATACCAGCGTCACGGACTGACCATACGGACACACCAGCGAGCTTTCGGGCGCGGGGATGGTGAGCGTGTTGCTGATCCGCCCGTTCTTGTCGATGGTGAACGTGCCGCTGACGTAGACGTTCTTGAGCACTTCTTCCTTGGCGCCGGGCTTCGGGCACACATGCCCGCGCTTGACGCACTGGAAATGGGCGCCCGCTTTGGCGCTCGCCACGTACGTGATGCCGTTCTGGGTGTTGCCCAAGCCGACTTCCGTCCAATCGACGATGACCTTGGGCGAGCCGAGCGACGCGCTGGGCGCGCGCAGGAAATGCGGGCGGCCGCCCGGCGCTGCCGTCACGACGACGACCAGGGCGAGCAGGCACAGCTTGTATCGGGTCTGCATGGCGTCCTCCGTTTCAAAGGAGAACGACGGAATCGCGCGGCGCGACTCCCCCAACCGGGTGGGGTTAACCCGCCCCGGCCGGGCGCGTCGCACGACTCAAGGGCAAACGCGCGCGTTGTAGCTCAGCGACGAAGGATTGGTCGGCGACGACACGCCATTGGTCACGTCCGTCAGACGGATGTCGGTGAAGACGACCGATTCCACGCCGACGACCTGGTTGCCCGGACAGACCAAACTGCCGGGCGGCGCCGGGATGATCAGCGATTCGGAAATCCGCCCGTTCTTGTCGACGGAGAAGGTGCCGCCCACCGAAACGTTCGCCAGCACGTCCTGCTTGTTCGAAGCAGCCGGGCAGTTGTTGCCGCGGTTGACGCACTGGTAACGCGCGGCTGCCGTTGCGTTCGCCACGTAGCTCACGGTATCGACGCTGCCCAGGCCGACTTCCGTCCACTTCACGATGACTTTGGGCGAACCGAGCGATGCGCTGGGCGCGCGGAGGAATTGGGGACGACCCAAGGCGATGGCCGTTGTCGCGACCACCGTCAGGCCGAGCAGGCAGAGCGCATGTTTGTGCTGCATTTCGTTCTCCGGCCGAAGTGGCCTCCAAATTAGAGAGAACGTGGAAATCGCGCGCACCGGCTCCTCCGGGCGGGGGAGGCTAACCCTTGCGCGTCATGTTCCCGGCTTCGGCACGTCGATGCGGATGGCCGCGAGTTGTTCGGGCGCGTAACCGATCTTGCGCAGGAACGGCAGCCACCGCGGATCGTCGCGCAGCGAGTCGCTCAACACGTCGAACGCCACCGACGTGGCGGCGGGGTCGCGCATGCGCGCGGCTTCGTCGAGCCAGCGGAAGGCTTCGTCGCGATCGACGCGATAGCTGTACGCCAGCGCGATCAGCGTGGGCTGTTGTTCGCCGTACGTCTTGATGAGCGCTTGCAGCGCCGCATTGGACTCGCGCGTGCGGCCGAGCGCATGGAGCGCCAGCGCGCGCACCTGCAGCCGCGACGCCTCGTCCGGTTCGCCCGCGATCTCGCGCAGCGCGCCGGCCGCGTCGCCTTTCCCGACCAGCAGCGACACCGCGATGCCGTTGCGTGCGCCGACGAACGCCGGACTCAGCCGCAAGGCCGTGCGGAAGTCGTCGATCGCTGAATCCCACTGGCGCGCGTAGTAACGGGTGATGCCGCGGTTGTTGTAGGCAGTGGGGTTCGCCGGATCGTGCGCGACGCGGTAGTCGTACAGCGGCAGCGCTTCGTCGAACCGTCCCACGTTGCTGAGCAGGATGCCGAGCGTGTTGATGGCGACGAGGTTGTTCGGTTCGATCTGCAACGCGCGTCGGTTGTAGTCGGCGGCGGCCTGCGCGTTGAAGTCGAAGTCCGCGGCCAGGCGCGCCAGCCCGGTGATTGCGATGACGTTGCGCGGGTCGATGCGCAGCGCCTTGTCCAGCGCTTCGCGTGCGAGCTTCGCCGCTTCCGCCGGCGGCATCTCGCTGTAGATGGACTGGTTGATGTACACGCGCCCCAGGCCCGCCCATGCGCGCGCTTCGTTCGGCGCGATCGACAGCGCCTGCTTGAAGACGACCAGCGCCTGCGCGCGCCCTTCCTTGCTCTGCTGGTCGAGCAGGGCCTGCGCCTGGAGGACCAGCGCATAGACGCGCGGATCCACGGGCGTGACGGTGGGCGCCTTCAGCAGCTTGAGCTTCAATTCCTCCACGACCGACGCGGCGATCTCGTCCTGCACCTGGAAGATATCGTCGAGCTTGCGGTCGTAGGTTTCCGTCCACAGCTGCGCGCCGTCGGTGGCGCGCACCAATTGCACCGAGATGCGCACGCGTTCGCCCGCCTTGCGCACGCTGCCCTGCAGGATCGAAGCCACGTTGAGGCGGCGCGCGATCTCCGGGATGGGCAGGTCCTGGCCCTTGAACGCGAAGCTCGAGGTGCGCGCAATCACGCGCAACTCCGGCACCTTGTTCAACACGTTGAGCAGTTCCTCGGATACGCCGTCGGAGAAATATTGCTGCTCCTTGTCGGCGCTCATGTTGGCCAGGGGAAGCACGGCGATCGAAGGATCGTTCTCGATGGTCGGGATGCCGGTGTTCGCCATCGTCGCGGACGTATCCGCCGTCGAGCGCACCGTCTGCCACAACCATGCGCCGCCGACGATCACGACGAGCGCGATCAACACGACCTCCAGCCGCGTGACCCGCTGTTGCCCGCGCTCGCCCTGGAACCACGCGATGACCAGTGTCAGGAAGAACCCGAGTACCGCGAGCGCCACGCCCACGCGCATCGGGATCGCCGACCAGCCATAGGTGTCCGACAACAGCCCGACGCCCTGCAACAAGGCCCACGCGACCGCCGTGTACCCGAGCACCCATTGCGCGACCTTGCGCTTGCGTAGCTGGCGGATGGTCAACATGAAGAAGGCAAACGCAAGCAGCAGCGCAAACGGGCCGCCGCCGGAAGCAGGTGGCGTGCCAAACCCTGCGTTCCACGAACGGCACTGGCTTCGCGAGCGCTCCGGCGCCATCGTTTCGGCTTCGCAACCAGGAGCTGCCCATGTCCACCACCGCTACCCAGTCCCACGCCCGCGTCGCCCGCAAGCTGCGCGGCCAGCCGGCGTCCGACGGCGCTGGCGTGAAGCTCACGCGCGTCATCGGCACGCCGCAGCTCGACATGCTCGACCCGTTCCTGATGCTCGACGAGTTCGGCACCGACAAGCCGGAGGATTACCTCGCCGGTTTCCCCGACCACCCGCATCGCGGCTTCGAGACAGTGACCTACATGCTCGACGGCCGCATGCGCCATCGCGACAACCACGGCAACGAGGGTCTGCTGGTGCCCGGCAGCGTGCAGTGGATGACCGCGGGCCGCGGGCTCGTGCACAGCGAGATGCCCGAACAGCAGGAAGGCCGCATGCGCGGGTTCCAGTTGTGGGTGAACCTGCCGAAGGCCAACAAGATGGACGCGCCGCAGTACCAGGAGTTCGCGCCGGATCGCATCCCGGTGGCGACGCCTGCGCCGGGCGTGTCGGTGAAGGTGATCGCCGGCAGTGTGGGCGACGTGCGCGGGCCGATCGAACAGCCGGCCACGTCGCCGGTGTACCTCGACATCACGCTCGCCCCGAATACCGCGTGGACGTACGTCCTGCCGGAAGGGCACAACGCGTTCGCGTACGTGTTCGAAGGCGGCGCGTCGGTGGGCGAAGGCGACGACGCACGCGAGCTGGCCTCGCAGGAACTCGCGGTGCTCGGCGGCGGTGAAACGCTGGTCGCGACCGCGGGCGGGCAGGGCGCGCGCTTCATCCTCGTGGCGGGCCGCCCGCTGCGCGAACCGGTGGCGCGTTACGGCCCGTTCGTGATGAACACCAAGGAAGAAATCATGCAGGCCTTCGTCGACTTCCAGAGCGGCAAGTTCTAGAGCGCTACGTGACGCCGCCATTCAGGATTCGCCCCCAAAACTCGGCGCCACCATCCGCAAAGGGAGCTTGCCCATGATTCGCACCACCCTCGCCGCATTGGTCGCGGCCTGCGCTTTCACCGCCTGCGCCAGCAACACCAACGCAGGCGGCGGCACGACGACTTCGCAGGAGAGCACGATGCGTTCGATCACCGCCGGCAGTTCGGAAACGTTGTCGCCGAAGGAAACGGTGAAGCTGCCCGACGGCGCAACGCTGCAATACGTCGCGGTGACGCAGGATTCGCGCTGCCCGCCGAACGCACGCTGCATCCGCGCCGGCGATGCCGACATCGAGTTCGTCTTCGCCACCGGCGGTGGTCCGCAGGCGACGGTGAAGGCGAACCTGCCCGAAGCCCCGTCGAAGAACATGGGCGCGTGGCGGCTCACCGTCGAAGCGCTGGAATTCAACGAAAACCCGGTTGTAACCGTTCGCGTCGACAAGGCGCAGTAAGGTGAAAAGATGACCACGATCGTCCCCCCCCGCGTCCACGACCTCGGCGGATTCCAGGTCCGCCGCGCCGTTCCGTCCATCCAGGCGCGGAGCGTGGGGCCGTTCGTGTTCGTCGACCACATGGGCCCGGCGATCTTCGAGCCCGGCCGCGGCATCGACGTGCGCCCGCACCCGCACATCGGGCTGGCGACGGTGACGTTCCTGTGGGCCGGCACGATCACGCATCGCGACACGCTCGGCTACGTGCAGGACATCCGCCCCGGCGACGTCAACTGGATGACCGCCGGCCGCGGCATCGCGCATTCCGAACGCACGCCCGCCGGCACGCGCGAAGCGCCGCACCCGGTGCACGGCATGCAAACGTGGATCGCGCTGCCGAAGTCGCACGAAGAAACCGACCCGGCGTTCTACCACCACGGCGCCGATGCCTTGCCGCTGATCACGCGCCCCGGCGTCACGCTGCGCGTGATCGCCGGCCGCGCGTTCGGCGAAGAGTCCCCGGTGGCGGTGTTCACCGACACGTTCAACGTCGCCATCGACATGGCGCCCGACGCCGAATTCGAAGTCGACGCACGCGCGGTGGAACGCGCGTTGTACGTGCTGGAAGGCAAACTGCAACTCGACGGCGCCGACATCCCCGAGCAACACCTCGTTGTCCTCGACCGCGGCGTGAAGCACCGCGTGCGCGCGCTGGGGTACGTCAAGGCGATGCTGCTCGGCGGCGAACCGCTCGACGCCCCCCGCCACATGTGGTGGAACTTCGTGTCCTCGTCGCAGGAGCGCATCGACCAGGCCAAGCAGGATTGGCTGGACGACAAGTTCGGCAAGATCGAAGGCGAAACCGAGTTCATCCCGCTGCCCGAGCGCTGACCTGACGCGTCATCCCCGCGAACGCGGGGATCCAGGCGCGCACTCTCTCCTGGACTTGGAGAAGCCCCAGCCGTACCCCAGAATCGACGGCGGGACTTCTAGGGGACAAACAGATGCAATACGGCAAGCGAAGCCTCGGCATCGCCATCGTCCTGTTCGCGATGGCGGCCACGCCCGCCTTTGCGCAAGTGCAGGCCACCGTCGGCGGCAAGACGATCGAGTTGCCCGCACCACAGGCGGGCTACACCGCCGTCCCGGCACGCGACGACGCGCTGAATCGTTTGCTCGACGCCTCCGTGACGCCGACCAACCGCCTCATCGCCGCCTGGCTCTCCGACGGAGACCTGGCCGATGCCGAACGCGGCGACATCCACGAAATGCCGCGGCACTTCGACGCGCAGATCATGCGCGCCATCGAAAGCGCGACGGTCTCGGGCGACGACTTCGCCACGCTGCGCCCGATGGTCGAGAAGCAGATGGTGGAACAAGCCGCCACCATCCAATCGCAGGTCAATGCGCAGATGCATCGCGTCGATGGGGTCGCGTCGGAAATCAATGACGCACAGACTGCCATCACCATGGAAAGCATGACGCCGATGCCCGTGCATGCGAGCTCGGAGCGCGCCTTCGAACTCTCGATGCGCTCGGTCTATGCACGGCAAGTGGGCGGCCACGCCGACCGCTTCACCGTCAACGCTTCGATGGCGCTGGTCCACGTTCACGGCAAGGTGCTGTTCCTCTACGCCTACGGCGACGAAAACGACCTGCAGTGGTCGCGCGACGCATTGCACGCGTGGGTGCAAGCGGTGGTCGCCGCCAACCCCGGGCCAGTGCCGACGGCATCGACGCTGCACTTCGATTGGAAGCGGACGCTGGGCATCGGCGCGGCGGTCGCGTTGATCGCCGGGCTGGTGGCGTTGTTCGCGTTCATGCGGAAGTCGTAGGCGATGGCAGGGGTTCGGATCTCGATGGCATGCCTGGCAATGGCTTGCGCATTCGTGCTCGCCGCATGCGCTTCCACGCCGGCCGACACACCTTTGCCTGCGGTGGGAGGGGGCGGCGTTTCGCAGGGAGAGGACGTTCTCGACGTCACGATGTACCAATTGATCGCGACGCCCGAACGCTATGACGGCAAGACGATTTCGGTCATCGGCCTGGGATATTTCGAACTGGCCTTCGGCAACGAGAACCGATGGGCGCTCTACGCCACGCGCGACGACCAGGATCACTCCACCTGCGCGCTGGTCGACATCGAACTGCCGGACGCGCTGACGCCCGAAGCGCCGAAGCTACGCGCGCTGATGGGCAAGTACGTCCTTGCCATCGGCACATTCGAGGCAGCGCAGCCGATCCCGCCCGGCGTCGTCGTGATGAAGACATGCCCCGGCGCAAGCACTTTGCACGCCAGGTACATCGGGCATTGGGAGTTTTGAGATTGAGGCGCGCGCTACATGAAGAGCTGCCCGCCGTCTCCCACACGCCACCCCTTCTCCGACATGCAGGTCCCTAGCTCCCGCCAGATATGCTCGGCGAGGAACGCCGAATGCGTGCGCGCGAGATCCGCCGCGCACGCATCGAGGTCGGGCTGCGCCGCTTCGTCGTCGCAATCCATCGGCACGCCGGTGCGCGACCAGCAACCGATCTGCATCCCCGGCGACAGGTAGTGAGGACATCGCGCGTGCCTGCGCGATAGCGGACCTCGGCCAGCCGCCGAGTGCGCTACCAGAACCACACCGCCTCACGTGGCGAGCCTTCGTTCCGAAGGGGACGCCTCAGACGCGTACGCCTCTCGCCCCAAGATGCTGCGCCATCTGCACCGGCTCCGGCATGCGCTCCTCCGCGGTGAACCGCATCACCAGATCCGCCGCCGATGCCATCGCGACGCGATGCCCCGGCGAAACGATGATCGGCGCCACGTCCTTCTGGCTGCGCAACACCCAGCCGATCTGTTCGCCGTAATCGCGCAGCGGTGTATACGCGCCGCGCACTTGTTGCAGGTCCGCCGCGGTGCCGAGCAGGAGCTTGTTGCCGATGCCGATCGTCGGCAGCCCGGTGACCACGCCGAAGTGCGAGGCGATGCCGAAGCGTTGCGGGTTCGCGATGCCGTCGCCGTCGAACAACACCAGGTCCGGGGCCTGCGGAAGCATGTCGAGCACGCGCAGCAGCGCGGGCATCACCTGGAAGGAGAGGAACCCCGGCACGTACTTCGTCGACGCCGACACATGCGCCACTTGCGCGTCGATCAGGTCCAGCGTCACCGCATCGACCAGCACCGCCACCGCGCGCGTGCGCGTGCCGTCGTCTTCCATCGCGGTCGAGAACCCGGCCACTGCGCGGAGCGGGGACCGGAACCCGTCGCGCGCCAGCACGCGCTTGGCCATCAGGTCCTGCATGGCGCGCGCGTGCGCGACGCTGCCGTCCCAGGGGTCGAGGGGGTTCGGATTGGGGTCGGAATGGGCCATGAGGTCAGAGCATACCGGCCGCGTGCGAAGACGCCGGCCAAGCGGCCGTCAGAACCGGGCCACCCAGGCCCAGGCGCACAGCACGGCCAGCACGAGGAGGGTGGCCAGGCCCACGATGTTGCCGGTCCCCGTGCCCGGGATCATGACGGCCCGCTCGGGCCGCGCCGGGTCGTAATACACGTCGATCTCGCTCCCTTTGCGCAGCCCGTACAGCAGATCCATGGCCTCGGCGAAAGGCACCAACGCCATGGGCCGATAACTCAGGCGCCGCCCCTCGTAGGCGCGGCCATCCACGCTGTAGGTGTAGTGCGCGTACACCGAATGCCGGCCGTCGCTGTCCGCCGGGCCGATGTCGCTCTCCTGCCAGATGTGCTGCAACGTGCCGGTCGTATGCATCCAGTGCAGCGACGCGAAGCCGAGCCGAAGGTGCCACACCTCGCGCGCGGCGAGCGCGAGCAGCCCCAGGATGATGAGCGGCATCCAGACATTCACAGACTCCACTCCCCTGATCCCCTTCGCTCACGCCGCCCGCTGCAACGCGGTCAGCAACCCCCGCGCAGCCTGCACCCGGGCGGCGGCGTCGGGCAAGTCCAGCTTGAGGCGGAGCTTGTCGGGCCCGTCCATCGCGTAATGCTGCGGTTGCTTCTGGATCATCTGGATCACGGTCATCGGATCCACGTCGGGCTTGGCTTCGAACTGCAGACGCCCGCCCGCCGGCCCGAGGTCGATCTTGCGGATGCCGATGCGCGTGGCCTGCAATTTCATCTCGGCGATTGCGAACAGGTGCTTCGCGGCATCGGGAAGCAATCCGAAACGGTCGATCATCTCGACTTGAAGATCGCGCAACTCGTCCGCGTTGCGCGCGCTGCTGATGCGTTTGTAGAGCGTCAGGCGCGCGTGCACGTCGGGCAGGTAATCGTCGGGGATCAGCGCAGGCACGTTGAGCACCACTTCGGCGCCGCGATGTTCGAAGTTCGGGTCTTCGTCGGGCAGCTTGCCCTGCTTGATCGAGCGCACCGCGCGCTCCAGCAGTTCCGTATACAGGCTGAAACCGACTTCGGCCATCTGGCCGCTCTGGTCTTCGCCAAGCAGCTCGCCGGCGCCGCGGATTTCGAGATCGTGCGTGGCGAGCGTGAAGCCCGCGCCCAGCTCGTCCATCGACGCGATGGCTTCCAGGCGCTTGCGCGCATCGGCGGTGATGCTGCGGTTGTCGGGCGCCACCAGATACGCATACGCGCGATGGTGCGAACGGCCCACGCGGCCGCGCAGCTGGTGCATCTGCGCCAGGCCCAGCTTGTCGGCGCGGTTCATGATGATGGTGTTGGCGTTCGGGATGTCGATGCCCGACTCGACGATGGTCGTGCACAACAACACGTTGAAGCGCTGCTTGTGGAAATCGAACATCACGCGTTCCAGTTCGCGCTCCGGCATCTGGCCGTGCGCGATGCCGATGCGCGCTTCGGGCACCAGTTCCTGCAGGTCGCGCTGCATGCGGCCGATGGTTTCCACGTCGTTGTGCAGGAAATACACCTGGCCGCCGCGCGCGAGTTCGCGCTGGTGCGCTTCGCGCAGCAACGCCGGGTCCCACGGCGTGACGAAGGTCTGCACCGCGAGGCGATGCGCCGGCGGCGTGGCGATGATCGACAGATCGCGCAGGCCCGCCATCGCCATGTTCAGCGTGCGCGGGATTGGTGTGGCGGTGAGCGTGAGCAAGTGGACGTTCGCGCGCAGCGCCTTCAGCGCTTCCTTCTGGCGCACGCCGAAGCGCTGCTCTTCATCGACGATGACCAGGCCCAGGTCCTTGAACCGCACGTCGCTCTGCAACAGGCGATGCGTGCCGACGATGACGTCGATCTTGCCTTCGGCCAGCTTCACCAGTTCGGCCTTGATCTCCTTCGTACTCTTGAAGCGCGAGAGCACTTCCACCTTCAGTGGCCAATCGGCGAAGCGATCGCGGAAGTTGCGGTAGTGCTGTTCGGCGAGCAACGTCGTCGGCACCAACACCGCGACCTGCTTGCCCGCGGCGGCGGCGACGAACGCCGCGCGCACCGCGACTTCGGTCTTGCCGAAGCCCACGTCGCCGCACACCACGCGATCCATCGGTTGCGACGAGGCGAGGTCGCGGATCACCGCTTCGATGGCGGCGTGCTGGTCGGGGGTTTCTTCGAACGGGAAGGTCGCGGCGAACGGTTCGTACATCGCGCGATCCAGGTCCAGCGCGATGCCCGCGCGCGCTTGGCGCTTGGCCTGGATTTCGAGCAGTTCGGCGGCGACGTCGCGCACCTTCTCCGCGGCCTTGCGCTTGGCCTTGGTCCATTGCTCGCCGCCGAGGTTGTGCAGCGGCGCGGTTTCCGGCGAGGCGCCGGAGTAACGCGAAATGCGGTCGAGTTGCGCGACCGGCACGTACAGGCGGTCGCCCTTGGCGTATTCGATTTCGAGGTATTCGCCGGGCGTGCCGCCGGCTTCCAGCGTGATCAGCCCGCGATAGCGGCCGACGCCGTGGTCTTCATGGACGATCGGCGCGCCTTCGGTGAGTTCGCCGAGGTCGCGGATGATCTGTTCGGGTTCGCGGCCTGCGCGCTTGCGGCGGCGCGGTTGCGAGGCGCGTTCGGGGAAGAGCTGGCGTTCGGTGAGCAGCGCGATCGGCGTGCCGCCGATGACATCGCCATCCAACGCGAAGCCATCTTCCAGTGGCGCGACCGCGATGGCGAAGCGCACGTCGCTTTTCAGGAACGCGTGCCAGTCGGAGACTGTCTCCGGCTTCAGGCCTGCGGCGTGCAACACGTCGAGCAGGGCTTCGCGGCGGCCGGCGGAATCGGCGGCGATCAGCACGCGGCCCGGATAGGTGGAGAGGAACGATTGCAGCGCACCGGCGCCGGCTTCGCGTGCGGCGACGGGGACGTCAGGAGCTGGTTGGTCGCCGAGGGCGTGCGCCTTCTCGGCCTTGGCATCGGCGCCGCCGACGACATCGATGCGCGGCCGCGCGTTGAGCGCTTCGCGCAATTGGTCGGGCGTGAGGTACAGCTCGTTCGGCGGGAGCAGCGGGCGTTCGATGTCGTGCCGGCGTTGTTCGTAACGCTCCGCGGTCTGCGTCCAGAAGGCATCGGCGCACGCCATCGAACCATCGCCGACGACGGGCAACATGCGATCGCCGAGATAATCGAACAGCGTCGCCGTCGCGCCTTCATTGCGCGAAGGCTCGAAGAACAGCGGCAGGTAGTACTCGATGCCGGCGGGCGTCAGGCCGACCTTCAGATCCTGGAACAACGCGCTGCGCCGCGTGTCGATGTCGAAGCGATCGCGCAAGGCATCGAGCGCGCGCTTGCGCGACTCGTCGTCGAGCGGCACTTCGCGGCCGGGCAGAAGCTGCACGGCATCGACCTTGTCGAGCGAGCGCTGCGATTCTGGATCGAACGCGCGGATCGAATCGATCTGCTCGTCGAACAACTCCACGCGATACGGCTCGTGCGCGCCCATCGGGTAGACATCGAGCAAGCCGCCGCGCACGGCGAAATCGCCCGGATCGAAGACCTGCGGCACGTTGCGGTAGCCAGCGCTTTCGAGACGGCGCTTTTCCGCATCGAGGTCGAGCACCTGGCCCACGCGCACGTCGAAGGTATTGCCGATGACGTAGCGCACCGGCGCCACGCGCTGCAGCAGCGTCTGCACGGGCACGACGACGATGCCACGCTTGAGCGTCGGCAAACGCAGCAATGCAGCAAGGCGCTGCGACACGATGTCGGCGTGCGGGCTGAATTGGTCGTACGGCAGCGTTTCCCAATCGGGGAAGGGCAGCACGGGGATGGAGGCGTCATCGCCGAGCAGCGTGCGCAGGTCGGATTCCAGCTGGTGCGCGCCGTGGTTGTCCTTGGCGATGGCGAGTACGGGACCGTCGTGCACGCGCGCGGCGCGCGCGATGTGGAAGGCCAGCGCCGAGGCCGACGCGGACGCGCGCCACCACGCGCGGGACTGGCCCGCGCGGGGAAGGGGGAGGGTGTCGTGGGTGCCGCTGGCGTCTTTGTTCATGCGCTCGCAAATAGCTGGCACCGCCGGGCGCGTTTCGCGCCCAGCGGAGGGAGCGCAAGTTTAGCGGACCCGGGCGTTAGGGCCGCGCTTCCAGGACCAGGTTGAAGGGCGTTTCGGTGGCGCGGCGGAAGCGCGTGAAGCCGCCGTCGTTCATCACCTCGCGCAGGCGAGATTCGCCGGCCTGCGCCCCGAGCGCCGGGCCGTTGCGCGCCAGCGACACCGGCACGCAGATCTGCGAGGACGCGCCGTAGTACACGCGGCCGACGGGGTTGAGGTTGCCCTCGACGGTGTCGGTCGCCCACGGTTCGACCAGCAGCACGTGGCCGTCGGGCTTGAGCGCATCGTGCGCGTGTTTCGCCGCGCCCACGGGGTCGCCCATGTCGTGCAGGCAGTCGAAGAAACAGACGAGGTCGAACCCCGCGTCGCGATAACCGGTGGCGTCCGCCGCTTCGAAGCTCGCGTTGCCCACGCCCATTTCCTTCGCGCGCTGCCGTGCGACGTCGATGGACGGTGCGTGATAGTCGATGCCGACGAACTGCGAGTTGGGGAACGCCTTCGCCATCAGCGTTGTGCTCGCACCATGGCCGCAGCCCACATCCGCCACGCGTGCGCCGCGTTCGAGTTTCTCCTTCACGCCTTCCATCGCCGGGATCCATTCGGTCAATAGGTGCGCGTGGTAGCCGGCGCGGAAGAAACGCTCGACGCCGGTGAACAGACACTTGTGGTGCTCGCCCCATTCCAGGCCCTTGCCGGTGCGGAAGTTGTCCATGGTGCGGTCGAGCATGTGGAAGGCGTCTTCGACGAGGCCGTACGCACCGGGAAGATCGACCGGTCCGTTCGGATCGGCCAGGCACAGCGCCTGTTCGTCGTTGAGGCGATAGCGGCCGCTGCCTGCGTCGTAGTCGACGTAACCGCCGGCGGCCTGGTTGCCGAGCCATTCGCGCACGTAGCGTTCGTGCGTGTTGGTGCGTTTGGCGAGTTCGGCCGGTGTCAGCGCTTCTTTCGCGAGCGCCTTGTAGAAGCCCAGTTGGTCGCCGACCAGCATGAGCGTGGAAGAGATGGCGGCGCCGAGATCGCCGACCGCCTTGCCGAGAAACGTGTTGAGTCGTTGTTCGTCGATGGGCATGAAATGAATCCGATCGTTCCCATCCGTGGGAGACATGCGACAGCGGCCCGTCGCCGGCTCCCCGACGACAATCAACGCAATGATTCGGATTTTGCGGCCTAGGCCGCTTGCGGTTCGTCGTGCACGTGCGTGCCGCGCGTGGGCTGCAGATCGAGCACCATGCGCACCAGGCCGGGATGCGGCGAGGCTTCGCGACGGAAGCCGAGCGACTGTGCGAGCGCGAGCATCGGCTGGTTGTGTTCCAGCACGTCGCCCCACAATTTTTCGAGGCGACGGCCTTTCGCCCAGCGCACGAGACGGCGCATCAGATGCCGGCCCAGGCCCATGCCGGCGATGTAGTGGCTCACGAGGATCGCGAATTCAGCCTCGCGGCCGTTGTCGTTGATCGATGCGCGCGCAACCGCGCCGACGAGCGCTTCACCCGGCGGCAAGGGCTCTGCGGCCACCAGTGCGAACTCGCGCTTGGCATCGGGGCGCGAGAGCTTGTCGGCCATCTCCGGCGTGAGCTCGCGCACCGCGTGCAGGAAGCGCTGGCGGATTTCGTCGGGCTCGAGCAAGGCGAAGCCCTGCCGCAGCGGGTCGGCATCGGCCGGCCGGATGGGACGGATGAGCACCTCTCGGCCATTGCTGAGCCGGATCTGCTCGTGCCACGGGGGAAGTCGGTTACGGGCCGCCATTCAGCTCTTATGCCAGAGGCGAAGTGAAGCCCAGCTCTAGACGGGGGCCGAACACCGGGCCTCACGCGCGCAATTGCTATCCTTGCGCGCTCTCCCATTCATGTAACGGAACGCCATGGCCGGCAGCGGCGACTCCAACCGCGCGATCCTCTTCGCCCTCGGGGCCAATTTCGCCATCGCCTGCGCCAAGGGCTTCGCGGCGTACATGACGAACTCCAGCGCCATGATCGCCGAGACCGTCCACTCGCTGGCCGACTGCGGCAACCAGTTGCTGCTGTTGCTGGGCCTGAAGCAGGCCAAGCGCCCGCCGAACAAGGATTACCCCCTCGGATACGGCAAGGCGATCTACTTCTGGTCGTTCCTGGTCGCGCTGATGCTGTTCTCGGTGGGCGGCATGTTCAGCCTCTACGAAGGCGTGCACAAACTGCACAACCCCGGCAAATTGTCGAACTGGGGATGGGCCGCCGGCGTGCTGGTGTTCGGCATCATCGCCGAGGGCGTGTCGATGCGCGCGTGCATGCAGGAAGTCAACAAGGCGCGCGGGGATCGTTCGCTGTGGCGCTGGTTCCGCGAGAGCCGCCAGGCCGAACTGGTGGTGATCTTCGGCGAAGACCTCGCGGCGTTGTTCGGCCTGGTGTTCGCGCTCATCGCGGTCATGCTGGCCGTGATCACCGGCGACCCGACGTGGGATGCCTACGGCACGATCGCCATCGGCGCGTTGCTGATCGTCGTGGCGGTGTTCGTCGCGGTGGAGGTCAAGGCGCTGCTGATCGGGCAGAGCGTGGACCTCAACGTGCAGGCCGACATCCGCAAGTTGCTGGAAGGGCGCCCGGAAATCGCGCGCGTGATCAGCCTGATCACCCTGCAACTGGGCAACGAGATGATGGTGTCGGTGCATGCGGAGATGCATGAGCAGCCGACGTCCCGCCAGTTGGTCGACGCGATCAACGCCTGCGAGAAGGCGCTGAAGGCGCAATTCCCGCAGGTGCGCTGGAGTTTCTTCGAACCCGAGATGTCGGGCGCGGTGGCGGGCGATCAGGATTACGGCCCCGCGACGACGTAAGCGCCGTCAGGCGGGTGCGCGCAACCACTCCATGTGCGCGTTCCCGCCGCCGCTTTCCTGCATCGCGTTGCGCAATGCGTTGAGCGTCGGCTTGAACAGCACGTCGAACTTCCACGGCGCATTGAGGATCAGCAGCCCGCTGCCGTTCATGCGCAGCGGCGAGTCGTCGGGCCGCACCAGCAACTCGATCACCAGCGCCGATTTGGCTTCGATCGCCGCCGCGCGCCGGTAGAACGGCGGCAACGACCGCCGCAGCTTGATCGGATACCACAGCGCGAACATCCCTTGCGGCCAGCGTTGCAGGCCGTCGCGCAGCGCGGCGATCGCCAGGTCGAATTCCTCCAGCTGCGCCTCGTAGGGCGGATCGATCAACACCAGCCCGCGCGCGAACCGCGTTTCGCCCGACCGCGGGGGCAGCAACGCCTTCATCGCCGCGTAGCCGTCGCGCGCATGCACGATCACGCGCGGGTCGTCGCGGAAGTTGTGGTTGAGGATCGCCGCTTCGTCGGGCTGCAGCTCGCAGCAGGCGATGCGGTCCTGTTCGCGCAGCGCGTGCGTGAGCAGCCAGGGGGAACCGGGATAGGACCGCGCGCCGTGCGCGGCGCGGCAGGCCTCGATGGCCGACAGGTAGCGCGCGATGTTGGCATCGCCCGTGCGTTTGAGCTTCGCGACGCCGCCTTCGGCTTCGCCGGTCTTCTGGGCGGCCGCCGCGTCGAGGCTGTACAACCCGCGCCCGGCGTGCGTGTCGAGCGCGAAGCACGCGGCGGGCTTGGCGCGCAGCGACTCGCACAGGGCGAGCAGGGCGACGTGCTTGAGCACGTCGGCATGGTTGCCGGCGTGGAAGGCGTGGCGGTAGTTCATGGCGGGCAGTATGACGGGTGCGCACCATGACGGCCGCCAGCTATGCTCCGCGCATGCCCCTGCTCCTGGTCGAAGACGAAGCCGCCATCGCCGACACCGTCGCCTACGCCCTGCGCGAGGACGGGTTCGAGGTCCACCATTGCCTGACCGCGGGCGATGCGCTGCGTGCGTCGAAGGACGGACGCTTCGAGCTGGCCATCCTCGATGTCGGCCTGCCGGACCTCGGCGGTTTTGCGCTCTGCCGCGAACTGCGCCGTAGCGGCGACCTGCCCGTGATCTTCCTCACCGCGCACGCGGCGGAGGCCGAACGGGTGCTCGGCTTCGAACTCGGCGCCGACGATTACGTCACCAAGCCCTTCTCGCCGCGCGAGCTGGTCGCGCGCGTGCGCGCGGTGCTGCGGCGCGTGGCGACGAATCCGGAACCGGCACCGGGCCACGGGTTCGCACACGATGCGCAAGGCCACCGCATCAGCTGGCGCGGCCGCTGGCTCGACCTGACGCGCTACGAATACGGGCTGCTCGCGGCCCTGTTGCAACGCCCGGGCGCCGTGCTCACGCGCAGGCAATTGATGGATCGCGTGTGGGGCGATGCGCTGGAAAGCGGCGACCGCACGGTGGACACGCACGTCAAGACGCTGCGCGCCAAGCTGCACGCGTTCGACCCCGCCGTCGACCCGATCCGCACGCATCGCGGGCTCGGGTACTCGATCGACCACTGAGGCCGGCATGCGCATCGGACTGCGCGTCTTCCTCGGTTACTTCGCCATCGTCGCGCTGGCGGCGTTGCTGCTCGCGCGGGTATTCGTTGCCGAAGTGAAGCCCGGCGTGCGGCAGGCCATGGAGGACACGCTCAACGAGACGGCCAACATGCTCGCGGAAATCGCCACGGACGATTTCCTCGCCGGGCACATCGCCGATGGGCGCTTCGCGCAACGCGTGGAAGCGGTGAGCGCGCGTGATCTCGGCGCGGATATCTGGGGCTTTTCGAAGCGTGCGGCGACCACGCGCATCTACGTCACCGATGCGCGCGGCGTCGTGGTGTTCGACAGTGCGGGGCGCGATGTCGGGAAGAACTATTCGCGCTGGAACGACGTCTATCTCACGCTGCGCGGGAAGTACGGCGCGCGTTCGACGCGCAGCGATCCGGACGATCCGAATTCCACCGTGATGCACGTCGCCGCGCCCTTGCGCGATGCGAACGGGCGCATCGTCGGCGTGCTTACAGTCGCCAAGCCGAACCAGACGCTCGCACCGTTCATCGCGCGCAGCCAGGCCAAGGTGATGAAGTGGGGCTGGCTGCTGATGGGCGTGGCCTTGCTGATCGGCCTGACGACGGCGTGGTGGTTCGCGCGCCAGCTCGGTGCGTTGCAGCGTTACGCGCACGCCGTGACGGCGGGCGAACGCGCGAGCCCGCCGAAGGCCGCCGGCGAGTTCGGCGACCTGGGGCAGGCGCTCGAAACGATGCGCACGCGGCTGGAAGGCAAGCAATACGTCGAGCAATACGTCCACACGCTGACGCACGAGATGAAGAGCCCGCTGGCCGCGATCCGCGGCAGCGCGGAGTTGCTGGAAGGGCCGATGGCGGAGGCCGACCGGCAGCGTTTCGCGGCGGCCATCCGCGCGCAGAGCGAGCGGCTCGCGCAGATGATCGACAAGTTGCTCGCGTTGGCGGCGGTCGAGCACAAACAGCAGCTGGAAGTGCGCGAGCGCATGGAGTTGAACGCGGTCGCCGAGGATGCGATCGCGCATTGCGCGAAAGGCGACGTGGAGATCCAGCACCACGGCGGCCTGTGCTACGTGGAAGGCGATCCATTCCTGTTGCGGCAGGCCATCGTCAACATGCTCGACAACGCCGTGTCGTTTTCGCCGAAGGGGCGCATCGTCAATGTCGATGTCTCCGGAGGAGACGGTCTGTGCCACGTCCGCGTCATCGACGCCGGCCCCGGCGTTCCCGACTACGCCTTGCCACGCGTGTTCGAACGCTTCTATTCGCTCCCGCGGCCGGAAGGCGGCAGCCGCAGCAGCGGCCTGGGCCTGTGCTTCGTCGCCGAAGTCGCCAAGCTGCACGGCGGGCGGGCGACCCTCGAGAACTTCCGGAACGGCGGCGCCATCGCCACGCTCGAACTCCCCGAAGCCTGACTTCACCGTCGCCACACACATCCGCCATCGGCGCCGCACGCGCCGGGGCGAGGCTGCGCCTGTCTTCCTGGCCGGAAAGGACCCGCCATGCGCCTCGCCTTCAAATCCGTCGTCGTGTTTTTCCTGATGTTGTTGCTGTTGATTCCCTTGATGCTGATTCGCGGCACGATCAGCGAGCGCGAGGCTTATCGCGCGCAGGCGGTGGCGAACGTCGCCGCCACCAGCGCGGGCAAGCAGGCCTTGCTCGGGCCGGTGCTGGTGGTGCCGTACACCGAGCTCGTCGAAGAAGACGAGGTGACACCGCAAGGAACGCGGAAGGTGCTGAAGGAACGCGCGGGGGCGTGGACATTCTTCCCCGAAACGCTCTCGATGGACGGCACGATGAAACCCGACACGCGCAAGCGCGGCCTGTATCGCGTGCCGGTGTACGAGCTCGACGTGCATGCCATCGCGGCGATCCGCGCGCAGATCCCGGCCGATGGCGCGCGTCCGCGTCGCATCGGGCGGCCGTTCCTGAGTGTCGGCGCCTCGGATGTGCGCGGATTCGTCGGCACTCCGACGTTGAAGCTCGGGGGCCGTGCGTTGCCGCTGAAGGCAGGATTCGGAAGCGAGCCGATCGGCGGGGTGCACGCGCGGTTGGATGCGCCCGTCGCGGGGCAGGCGCTGGCGATGGATCTGACGTTCGACGCGGTGATCGGTGGCACCGAAGCGCTCGCGCTGGTGCCGATCGCGCGCGACAACCGGTTCTCGCTGAAGTCGACCTGGCCCGATCCGATCTTCGGCGGCAGCTTCCTGCCACGCGCGCGCACGGTGAGCGACAAGGGCTTCCGCGCGAACTGGGAGATCTCCTCCCTGGCGACCAGCGCGCAGACGACGTTCCTGGAAACCGACGACGCCGCGAAGCTGCTGCAACTGGCCTCGATGCGCGGCGCGGACACGTCCACCGCAGGCATCGACGCGGTCGGCGTGACCTTGTTCGACGCGGTGGACAGCTACACGCTGGCCGACCGCGCCACGAAGTACGGGATCCTGTTCGTGCTGCTGACGTTCGTCGGCTTCTTCATGTTCGAGCTGATCAAGCGCCTGCCGATCCACCCGATCCAGTACGGCCTCGTCGGCCTGGCGCTGGCGATCTTCTTCCTGCTGCTGGTGAGCCTGAGCGAACACGTCCCGTTCGGTACCGCCTACCTCGCCTCGGCCGCCGCGTGCATCGGGCTGCTCGGGTTCTACCTGAGCGCGGTGTTGCACAGCCTCGTGCGCGGACTCGGGTTCTCGGTGATGCTCGCGACGCTGTACGCCGCGTTGTACGGCGTGCTGGTGTCGGAGGACAACGCGCTCGTGCTCGGCGCCGGGCTGTTGTTCGTCGTGCTCGCGACGATCATGGTGGTGACGCGCAAGGTCGATTGGTACGCGTTGCAACGCTAGAACAGCGTTGCACCCGGCACGATCCACAAGGACAGCGAGGCGATCGCACTGCCGATCGCCGTCGCTGCCAGGACGTCGCTGGGGTAATGCAACCCGAGGACGACACGCGAGACGGCGATGCTCGATGCGAACGGCACGAGGAGCCACGCGAGCACCGGGTAGTGCGCCAGCGCGACGAGGGTGAAGGCCACCGCGTGCAACGTATGGCCCGACGGGAAGCTGAACTCGTCGAGCGGTGCGATCCACGCATGGATGCGGGCATCTGAGGCGAAGGGGCGCGGGCGTTTCGTCCAGCGCTTAAGCAGCGCATACAAGCCGAGCGCGATCGCGCCGGTCACCGCGAGATGCGCCGCGGCGAAGAGGCCATCGAAGCCATCGGCGATCACCATCGCCGCCATCAGCGCGTACCAGGCGATGCCGTCTCCGAGGCGGCTGATCGTCGCGAACAGCGCGCGCGTGGCACGACGTTCGCACCAGTGGTTGGCCTTGAGGCACCAGGCCGAATCAATCCGGGGCAAGCTGGGCATCGGCGATCCTCCTGCGGTTGGCGAGCATCTGGAGCAGGGCGTCGAACTGCGCGGCGACCTGGTCGGGGTGCAGGTGTTCGATGCCGGCGCGCGCGGCGACGCGCATGCGGCGCAACCCGACGTCGTCTACCGAGAGCTGCGTTGCACTGGTGATGAACGCGGCGGCATCGCCGTCGGGCACGCGCAGGCCGCTCTGACCGTGGCGCAGGTGTTCGCGCGCGGCGCCGTAGTCGAAGGCGATGGTCGCCACGCCGCTGGCCATCGCTTCGAGCGTGACGTTGCCGAAGGTTTCGCTGCGGCTCGGGAACAGGAACACATCGCCGCTCGCGAAGTGCCGCGCGAGGTCTTCGCCACGGCGCAAACCGGCGAACACGATGTCGGGGTTGGCTTGCGCGAGCGATGCGCGCAACGGGCCGTCGCCGACGAATACCATCTTCGATCCAGACCGCACGCGCTGCATTGCGCGGAAGGCGGCGATCGCAAGCCCGAGGTTCTTTTCCGCGGCGATGCGGCCGACGTGGAGCGCGACGAGCGTGCCGTCGCCCGCGCCCCACGATTCGCGCAAGCGGGCGTCGCGTTTGGCGGGATGGAATTGCGCGCCATCGACCGCGCGCGCCAGGCGCATCGGATTGGCGAAGCGATGTTGTGCGAGTTCGTCCTGCAACTGCCGCGTGGCGACGAGGGTCGCATCGCCGGCGTTGTGGAAGCGGCGCATCCAGCGCAACGCGATGGGTTCGAGGACGCCGAATCCGTAATCGCGCATGTAATGGTCGAAGCGCGTGTGGAATCCAGTGGCGACCGGCACGCGCAGGCGGCGCGCGACCCTGCGCGCCGCCCACCCCAGCGGACCTTCCGTGGCGATGTAGACGGCGTCCGGCCGCCATGCGTTCCAATGCCGTGCAAGCGTGCGGAGTGCGGGTGCGCCGAAACGCAGGCCGGGGTAACGCGGGAGCGGGAAGCCGTGGACGAGGAGGGCGTCCTGGTGCGCGTCCCCGTCGCCGGATTGGCGTGGACGTACGAGATCGATCGAATGGCCGCGTGCGCGCAGCCCCTGCGCCAACCCTTCGACGGTCAGCGCGACGCCGTTGATTTCCGGCGGATACGTTTCGGTGACGATGGCGTAGCGCATGGGGCGCAGGGTGTGTTTCGGACATGACGCGGCGGTTGCGGGCGGGTGACATCTCGTCGCGGGGATGACGTCGCTGCCGTTCGGCGGGGGAGTGCTTGACACCCGCCACTGTTCCTACTGTACTAGTGGCCACAGTACAGATAGGACACCTCGATGCCCCGCACCCAGGCCCTGATGCTGCAGATCGCCACCGGCGACCCCCGGCCGATCAGCAAGCAGATCGTCGACGCCGTGCGCATGAAGATCGCCACGGCCGAACTCGAGCCGGGCGACCAGCTGCCGAGCGTGCGCGGCCTGGCGCAGCAGCTGACGGTGAACCCGAACACCGTCGCCAAGGCCTATGCCGAGCTCACCGCGGAAGGGTGGGTCGAGTCGCGCCAGGGGCTCGGCCTTTACGTGGCGCCCCCGCGCCAGCGATTGAGCGATGCCGAGCGCAGCCGCCGGCTCGACGAGGCGATCCAGCGTTTCCTGCACGACGTCATCGCGCTCGACTTCGCGCCTGACGAGGTGCAGGCGCGCCTCCACCACGAATTTCTCGCGCTTGCGCCCCGCAAGTCCGCCTGACCGGACCTAAGACATGACTTCGAACGATTACGTCATCCAGACGCAGGCGCTGAGCAAGCGCTACGGGCGCAAGCTCGCACTGGACCACCTCGACCTGCGCGTGCCGCGCGGCCGCATCCACGCGGTGGTCGGCGCGAACGGCGCCGGCAAGTCCACGCTCTTCCGCATCCTGCTCGGCTTCCTGCCGCCGACGGCGGGCAGCGCGCAGATCCTCGGGCGCGATTCGCAGCGCCTGACACCCGACGACCGCGGCCGCATCGGCTTCGTCAACGAAGAACACACCTTGCCGGGCTGGATGCGCATCAGCGCGGTGATCGACATGCACCGCCGCCAGTACAAGCGCTGGAACGAGCAGGCATTCCAGAGCGTGCTCGGGCACTACCACGTGCTGCCCGAACAGAAAGTCGCGCAGCTCTCGCGCGGCGAACGCGCCGGTTTCAACCTGGCGCTCGCACTCGCGCAGGGGCCCGAACTGCTGGTGCTCGACGAACCCACCCTCGGCCTGGACGTCGTCGCCAAGCGCGCGTTCCTCGAGTCGCTGATGTACAGCAACGCCACCGACGATTGCACGGTGATCTATTGCTCGCACCAGATGGAGGAGATCGAGCGCGTTGCCGACAACCTGATCATCCTCGAACGCGGTCGCTTGATGCACATGTCCGCGCCCGACGATTTCTGCGCGCGCGTGACGCACTGGGTGGCGGACATCCCGTTCAAGGGCCCGGATCCGCAGACGGTCCCCGGCCTGCTGCAATTGCAACGCCTCGACGGCCTGCACCACTACCTGGTGCTCGACCAGGACGACGACTTCGCCGAGTTCCTGCGGGCCAGCGGTGCACGCTCGGTGCAGAGCATGCCGGTGAGCCTCGACCGCGCCGTCAACGGCTTCCTCGCCAAGAACCACGCCGCGCCCGCACAGGCGCAGCACGCATGACCGGGTACGCACTCATGATCGATCTGCTCAAAGCCGAATTGCTCCGCTTCCGCTGGTGGGCCGCCGGATGCGTGGCCGTGCAACTGGTGGTGCTCGGATTCCTCACGCGCGTGGTGGACCTTGCGCAGCAACCGGAGATGGTCTACCAGGTGTTCGCGTGCACCTACGGCGCATTGGGCCTGTTGCTGGGCCTGTACCAGATGGGCGGGTATCGACGCCCGAACACGTGGCTCAACCTGCTGCATCGTCCGCTCGCACCCTGGAAGATCGCCGTCGCGCTGACCGGCGCGGGTGCGGTGTTGCTCGCGATCGGCATCCTGTTGCCCGCGCTCGTGGTCGCCGGTTGGCAGGAATGGATGACGCCGCGCGTCGTCGACACGCGCCACGTGCTGCTGATCGTGTCGGCGTGGATGGTCGCGACGTGCGGGTATCTCGCGGGGTGCTTCGTGATGCTCGCCGATCGCCGCATCGGTTTCTGCGCGGGCGTGTTCCTGTGCCTGTTCGCGGCCTCCGAAGCGACGGGCCTTGGGGCGTTGTTGTTGCAAGGGCTTGCGCTCGCATGGCTCGCCGCGATGGTGCTGGTCGCGTTCAAGCCAGACCTGAGCGCGGCGCCGCGCGGATTCGCGCGCATCGCCATCATCGGCGCGCCGCTCAACATCGCGATGTGGATCGCGCTGGTGCTCGTCGGGTTCGGCGTGGAGTTCGTGTGGATTGCGCAGGGTTCGCATCCGAACAACCTCGAAGTGCCGCAGGCCGGTGGCGAGAAGGAACTCGAGAACGCCGAAGGCAAGGACGTCTTCCGCCTGGGCCTGGCGGGCAGCACCGATCCGGAAGCGGCGCTGTGGCGCGAGCAGGCGAAGATCTCCGAGATCTTCTCGGTCGGGCCGAACTGGCGCACCGTGCCCGCGCGCGGGCAGCTGATGAACCTGGCGCCGATGGAATTCGACGACGAAGAGCGCCGCGTGCGCTGGGTCTTCAGCCACGACACGATGCGCTTCGAAGGCTACAGCCTGGTCGATCGCCGGCCGGCGGGTGCGCTCGGCGTCGCGGGTGATGCGCCGTTCCCCGCGCCGGTGTTGCCGGGGCCGAAGAACGTGTTGTTCGACCGCTCCACCGTTTACCAGTACGACGCCGATGCGCGATTGGTCTTGCCCCGTGCGCGGTTGCCGCAGGGCGAGCGCCTCGCGGGTTTCGGGGAGGCGGGCGACGATGTCGCGCTGCTCAGCGATCGCGCGCTGTATTTCTACGACGCGCGTGAGCTCGAAAACGACGACGGCGTCCTCGTCCCGCGCCAGCGCGTGCCGTTGCCGGCCGCCGCCGGCGATCTGCAACGCATCGACGCGATGGAGCTGCTCGACGGTTGGCTGCTGTCGTTCGCATTCGTGCGCTCGTCGTACAACGCCGAAGGGGCGCTGCCGTTCCAGGTGGTCCTGCGCGTCGATGAATCGGGCGGCGTGCATCCGGTCGCGCGACGCGACATCACGCCCGACTACGTGGACGCGTGGCGTTACCAGAACTGGTTCCCGTCGCCGGTCGTCTACACCGTGCAGAAGGCCGCGAAGACGGCGTTCGCCGACGGCATGGCGCCGTTGGAGAAGCGCGCGCCGCCGGTGCCGCTCGCGATCCAGGTGGTGGCCGGCGTGCTGATGCTGTTCTCGCTGCTCGGCGCGGTGTGGCGCACGCGGCAGACGGCGTTGTCGCCGCCTGCGCGGATCGCGTGGATCGTCGCGTGCGGATTGATCAGCCTGCCGGCGCTGATGGCGCTGTGGCTGCTGTATCCGAAGCGCGAGACCGTCGACGAGACTGAATTCGTCGCACAGCCCGCCATCGCCTGAGGCCGCAGACATGACGATGATCAAGCCCCCGACGCGGTTCGGGCTGGTGGTGCTCGCCTTCGCGATGGCGATGTGCGGACCGGCGAACGCGCAGGACATGGGCGACGTGCGCGCGTTGCGTGCGGCCGTCGCATCGGAAAGCGCGCAGCCGCGCGCACCGCAGGTGCCGCGTGTCGCGTTCCTCGCCTCGTCGAGCCTGCGGGGCGCGTGGCTCTCGCCCGATGGCGGCCGCGTGGCATGGCTGCGCGATGAAGGCCGCAACCGCACGTTGTGGGTGGCGCCGATGGCGGGCGGTGCGCCGCGGCGGATGTTGCCGAACACTGATGCCGAAGCGTTGGCGTGGTCGCGCGATGGCCGCTGGTTGTTCCTCGAATCGCCGCGACAAGTGTTCGCGATGGCAGTGGACGGGCAGGGCGGCTCACGCGCGATCGCGAAACTCGGCGGACGCTGGGCGCGCACGTCGCTCGGCGCCGATCCCGTGACGCCCGCGGCGATCCTCGTGCTCGAAAGCCCGCCGGTCGTCTCGCGCCTGGCGAAACGCTGGCGCGTGTTCCGCATCGACACGAACGGCAAGGAAACATTGATCCGCGAAGAGGGCAAGCAGATCGTCGATGTCGCCTTCGATGCGCGCGGCCGCCTGGCATTCTTCACGCGGGTCGAGGAGACGCGGTACACCGTCTATCGCATGCAGGGCGGGAAGGCGACGCCGGCGCTGCGTTGCGTCGATCTGCAACGCTGCGCATTGCTCGCGGCGTCGGCCGACGGCCGCACGGCGACGCTGTTGACCGATGTGGGCTCCGACCTCCGCCGCCTCGCGCGCCTGGAAGCGGACGACACACTGACGACCGTGCACGTCGACCCGCGCGGCAGCGACGACTTGCAGGACGTCGCACTCGATGTGCGCACGCAGCAGCCGGTGATCGCGGGTTACCGCACGATGGTCGGCGCGAACTACGGCCTCACGCCGGATGCGCAACGCCACGTCGCGCGCATCGAAGCGCGCTGGCCGCAGCGCAACGTGCGCATCGATGTCGGCGCCACGCATTGGCTGGTGCACGAGCGCGCGGCGACGATGAAGGGCGAGCGCCTGCACGCCTACGATCCGGCGACCGGCGCGTTCCGCGATCTGCTCGGCGACCCCGGCACGTTCTGGCGCGACAAGCCCGCGCCCGCCATCGCCGAGTCGACCATGGCGCGCAAGATCCCGTTCACGTATCGCGCATCGGACGGCATGCCGATCCACGGCTACGTGCTGGTGCCGCATGGCGTCGACCCGACGCGCGCGCCCATCGTCGCGCACGTGCATGGCGGTCCGTTCGCGCACTTCGGCCCGGAGTTCTCGAGCGTGTCGCAGATGCTCGCCAACCGCGGCTACGTCGTGTACGAGCCGAACTTCCGCGGTTCGACCGGCTTCGGCCGCAGCTACATGCGGGCGGGCAAGGGCGACTTCGGCAATGGGCGCGTGCAGCAGGACATCGTCGAAGGCGTGCGTTTCCTCGCTGCGCAAGGCATCGGCGATGCGAATCGCGCCGGGATCGTCGGCGCGTCGTTCGGCGGATATTCGGCGTTGTTGGGCGTGACGTTCCAGCCCGAGTTGTTCCGCGTCGGCGTGGCCGCGGTGCCGCCCGCCGACCTGGGCTGGGTGCTGCGCTGGTATTCGCGCACGGTCGACCAGATGGCGCCCGGCATCCCGATGTCGACCAGCATGCGCTTGCTCGACCTCGATCCCGCGGATCCGAAGGTCTCCGCGCGGTTGCGCGCGCAATCGCCGATCCTGCATGCGTCGCGACTCACGCGGCCGGTGTTGCTGCTGGCAGGCGGCGACGACGAACGCGTGCCGATCCGCAGCGTGCTGCATTACGCCGCGGCGTTGCAGTCGCACGGGAAGGACGTGACCTTGCTGGTCGATCAGGCCGCGCGCCATTCGGTAAGCGACCCACGCACGCGCGAGGCGTATCTGTATCTCATCGAACGGATGCTGCATCGCCGCCTGGGCGGCGGTGCGCCGGCGGCGCCGGATGCGGGGTTGCGCGCGACGTTGGCGAAGGATCTGCGGCTGCGCGGAAGCAACTTCGCCGACTAGTCCGCGCCGATCTTCAGGTTCACGCCCAGGTCGGCGGCGTCCTTCGGTTCGCCGCCGATGTCCTCGCGCGCGAGCGGACGCTGGTCCAGCCAGCGCTTGTCGAGGGTGAGCAGGAGGTTGTCGCCGTTGGCGACGGCCTCGGCGCGGGGAATCGCATCGGCTTCATGCGAGCGGTGCAGCAGCACGGCGAGGCGGAGGAGCGCGGCGTTGCGCTTGGTGCGCGCGAGCAGGCGGTCGGGGATCTGGTCGAACGCCGACTTCGGGATGCCGCGCCGATGCGTGCGCACCAGCGAGGCGAGCACGCGTTGTTCCTGTTGCGAGAAGCCCGCGATGTCGGAGTGTTCGAGCACGTAGGCGCCATGCACGTGGTACTGGCTGTGCGCGATGGCCAGGCCGAGTTCGTGCAACAGGGCCGCGCGCGAGAGCATCGCGCGCGCTTCCGGCGGCAGGTTCCATTCACCGGCCACCTGGTCGAACAGGTGCAGCGCCGTGGATTGCACGCGGTGCGCCTGCGCCACGTCGATGCCGTAGCGCTGCATCAGCGCCGCGACGGACGCATCGCGCGGATCGTCCGCACCACCGCGGCCAAGCATGTCGTACAGCACGCCTTCGCGCAGCGCGGCCTTGCTCACCGCCATGCGCTCCAGGCCCAACACGTCGAACGCCGCTTCGAGCACCAGCAGCCCGCCCGCGATGATCGGCTTTCGTTCGTTCGACAATCCCGGCAGATCGATCTGGTCGATCGTCTGCGCCTGCAGCAGGCGATCGCGTACCTGCGGCAGCGCGGCCGAGGTGACGGCGCCCTTCGTCAGTTTCATCGCGGCGCAGATATCGCCGATGGCCTTGTTGGTGCCCGACGAACCGAGCGCTTCCTGCCAGCCCAACGCACGATACGTCGTGGCGAATTGCTGGAACTCCGCCGAGACTTCCGTCAGCGCCTTGTTCCAGCGCTTGCGCGACAACTTGCCGTCGGGGAAGAAGCGGCGCGTACTCGCGACGCAACCGGCCTGCAGGCTTTCGCGTTCGATCGCCTCCAGCCCGCTGCCGATGATGCATTCGGTGGACCCGCCGCCGATGTCGATGACCAGGCGGAGCTCGCCCGGATTTGGCGGCTGTGCGTTCGCGACGCCGAGGTACACCAGGCGCGCTTCTTCGCGGCCCGAGACCACTTCGATCGCATGGCCCAGCGCCGTTTCCGCCGGCAGCAGGAACACCTGCGGCATCGCGAGTTGGCGCACGGTGTTGGTCGCGATCACGCGCACGCGCTGCGGCGGGATGTCGCGCAGGCGCTGTCCGAACTTCTCCAGGCTCACCAACGCGCGGCGCATCACGGCAGGGTCGAGGCCCCCCTTGCCGTCGAGACCTTCGGCGAGCCGCACCATGTCGCGGATGCGGTCGACGACGCGCAGCTGGCCGAGCACGTAACGCGCGACCACCATGTGGAAGCTGTTGGACCCCAGGTCGACGGCGGCGAGCAGGTCGCCGTCCCGCAACGGCAACGCGGTGGCGCGGGGGCGGGCGAGGACTTCGTTCACGAGCAGAGTTTCGCCAGCAACCACGATTGCGCGGAATGCGGCATGTCGTCACCGACCGGACGCACGCGCTCGTAGCGGCCGTCGGCATCCAGCGACCATGCGTTCCAATTGTCGGCCAGGTAGTTCACCAGCGCTTCTTCGCGTACGCGCTCGGCGAGTTCGGGGTCGAGCAGCGGGAAGCCGGTTTCGATGCGGCGCAGCAGGTTGCGTTCCAGCCAGTCCGCGCTGGAGCAGAACAACTCCGGATCGCCGTCGTTGCCGAACCAGTACACGCGGTGATGTTCGAGGAAGCGGCCGACGATCGAGCGCACGCGGATGTTCTCCGACACGCTCGGCACGCCGGGGCGCAGCGCGCAGGCGCCGCGCACGATCAGGTCGATCTCCACGCCCGCCTGCGACGCGGTGTAGAGCGCGCGGATCACCTGCGGCTCGTTCAACGCGTTCATCTTGGCGACGATGCGTGCCGGCTTGCCGGCCTTCGCGTGGCGCGTTTCGCGATCGATGCGCGCCAGCACGCCCGCGTGCAGCGTGAAGGGCGATTGCAGCAGGCGCTTGAGCTTGATCGCCGGCGCCAGGCCCGAGAGCTGGCGGAAGATCAGGTCGACGTCGTTGCCGATGTCCGGGTCGGCCGTGATCAATCCGAAGTCGGTGTACGCGCGCGCGGTGCCGGAGTGGTAGTTGCCGGTGCCGAGGTGCGAATAACGGCGCAGCTTGCGGCCTTCGCGACGCACGATGAGCAGCATCTTGGCGTGCGTCTTGTAACCGACGACGCCGTAGACGACCTGCACACCCGCGTCCTGCAACCGATCGGCCAGACCGAGGTTGGCCTCTTCATCGAAGCGTGCACGCAGCTCGACGACGACCGTGACGTCCTTGCCGTTGCGCGCGGCCTGCACCAGCTGGTCGACGATCGGCGAATCCTTGCCCGCGCGATACAGCGTTTGCTTGATCGCGAGCACGTTGGGGTCTTCGGCCGCCTGCTTGATCAGCTCCAGCACGGGCGCGAAGGAATCGAACGGATGGTGCAGCAGCACGTCGCTCTCGGCGACGCGCTCGAACATCCCGTCCATGTCGCGCAGGTTGCGCGGCTGGAACGGCGTGTATTTCAGGTCCGGGCGCTGCACCAGGTCGTACACCTGGATCACGCGGTTGAGGTTCACCGGCCCGTTGATGCGATACACCGCGTTTTCGGGCAGGTCGAAGTTCACCAACAGCGAGCGCACGATTTCGGTCGGGCACTGTTCGGCGATCTCCAGGCGCATCGCGCGCAGGTAGCCGCGGCCGACGAGTTCGTCGCGCAACGCCAGCGCCAGATTCTCGACTTCCTCTTCGTCGACGATCAGTTCGGAATTGCGCGTGACGCGGAACTGGTACGCGCCCTTGACTTCCATGCCGGGGAACAACTCGTCGACGAACGCCGAGAGCACCGCGGAGAGGAACACGAAGTCCGTCGGACCGCCCGAGACTTCCGGCGGGATCTGGATGATGCGCGGCAGTGAACGCGGCGCGCGCACGATGGCCAGGTGCCCGGCGCGGCCGAACGCGTCCTTGCCCTTGAGCACGACGACGATGTTCAGCGACTTGTTGAGGATCTTCGGGAACGGATGCGCGGGGTCGAGGCCCAGCGGCGAGAGCACGGGCAGGATTTCGTCGCGGAAGTAGTCGCGCAGCCAGCGCGTCTGCTTGGCGCTCCACGCATCGCGCGGCGCGATGCGGACGCCGGCATCGTTGAGTTGCGGGCGCAGTTCTTCGTTCCAGCAGCGGTATTGCGCGTCGACCAGGTCCTGCGCGCGCGCGTGGATTTCCTTCAGCACCGTCGCGGGCGCCATGCCGTCCGGGCCGGGCGGCACGCCGAAGTCCTGCGCGTGTCGAACGGTGGCCGCGCGGATCTCGAAGAACTCGTCGAGGTTGGTGCAGGAGATGCACAGGTAACGCAGGCGTTCGAGCAGCGGCACGCTCGGGTCGCGCGCCTGCGCGAGCACGCGGAAGTTGAAGTCGAGCTGCGAGAGCTCGCGATTGAAGTACATCGCGGGGTCGCGGAGCGGGTCGAGGTCCTGCGGCGTGTCGAGGGCGGCGTTCATGGCTTCTGCAACGGGGCGTCCATGGATTCTGCCTCAGCCGGGGCGTCGAATCCGTCGTGGGCGTCTCGCGGGAGCACGCGATCGGCGGGGAAGTGGCCCGCGAACGTGCTGCCTTGCCCGACTTCGCTGTCGATCGACAGGCGCGCGCCGTGCAGGTTCAGCACGTGCTTCACGATGGCCAGGCCCAGGCCCGTACCGCCGCTCTCGCGCGAGCGGCTCGTGGACACGCGATAGAAGCGTTCGGTGATGCGGGGCAGGTGCGCGGCGGGGATGCCGTAGCCGGTATCGTTGACCGCGAGCACCGCGCCATCGCCGTCGGGGGCGAAGCGCACGGTGATCGTGCCCCCGGCGGGCGTGTAGCGCACCGCGTTGCTGACGAGGTTGGAGAAGGCGCTGTGCAGTTCCTTCGTCGAACCGCGCAGGTCGAGGGGCGTGTTGGACGCGAGCGTCTGATCGTCGATGACGATGCGATGGCGGCCCTGGCTGAGCGCTTCGGCTTCGCGGCGGAGCGTTGCGAGCATCGAGGCCATCGACACCGGATCATCGACCACGCCGTCCTGCGCCTCGAGCCGCGACAGCGTGAGCAGGTCTTCGACGAGCTGCGTCATGCGCTGCGACTGGCGCTGCATTTCGGCGAGCATCGGCGCCCATTCGGGCTGGTCGGCCGGATCGAGCAGATCGAGATACCCGTGCACGACGGTCAGCGGCGTGCGCAATTCGTGGGAGACATTGGCCACGAAGTCGCGGCGCATGTGTTCCAGGCGCATGAGCTTGGTGACGTCGCGCGCGACGAGCAGCCACAACTCTTCCGAATACGGGATCAGGCGCAGGCTCAGGCGCGTGGTGGCATCGACGGGCGAGGCGGTGTCGGACAACGGTTCGGCATGGCGCCCGGCGGCGAGCCAGCGCGAAAGCGACATCGTGTGCAACCGCTCGCCGAGTGGCGCGCCCGCATCGCGCGGGTACTGCAGGCCGAGCAACGTGGTCGCCGCCGGATTGAACCATTGCACGCGCTGGCTGTTGCGTTCGATCACGACGACCGCGTCGGGCAGCGCCATCGCCGCGGCGCGATACGCGCGCAGCATCGCGACCAGGCGGCGCTTGCGCGCGCGCACGTCGGATTGGCTGCGATGCAGCAGGCGGTCGAGTTCGTTCCACACGCCATCGCCGTCGGGCGGCGGCACGCGATTGCCTTTCGACAGACGCGAGAGGACACCGTGCAATCGCGTGTAGTGCCACGCGACGATGCCCAGCGCGGCAGAAGTCACGACGGGCCACGGGTGGCCGACGAGCACGCCGACGACCACTGCGCCGCCGAGGACGGCGGCGAGCTGGCCGAGCGTGCGGATCCAGGTCTGTCGTGCGCGCGGTGGCATGCCGCCAGTCTAGACCGCGGCGGAGAATCGGTAGCCCGCGCCGCGGACGGTCTGCACCATCGGGTCGAGCTGGTGCGGTTCCAGCGTCTTGCGCAGGCGCCGGATGTGGACGTCGACGGTGCGTTCCTCGACGTACACGCTGCCGCCCCACACGTGGTCGAGCAATTGCGATCGGGTGTAAACGCGCTCGGGGTGCGTCATGAAGAAGTGCAGAAGGCGGTATTCGGTGGGGCCGATCTGCACGGGCGCGTCGTCGGCGAACACGCGATGCGCGGCGCCGTCGATGCGCAGGCCGCCGACTTTGACGCTGCCGTCTTCGTCGTCTTCGCGCGAGCGGCGCATGACGGCGCGGATGCGCGCGAGCAGCTCGCGGGCGGAGAAAGGTTTGACGACGTAATCGTCGACGCCGGCTTCCAGGCCGCCGACACGGTCGTTCTCTTCGCCGCGCGCGGTCAGCATGATGATCGGCACTTCGCGGGTCAGGAGTTCCTTGCGCCAGCGACGGGCGAGCTCGAGCCCGCTGGTGCCGGGCAGCATCCAGTCGAGCAGGATCAGGTCGGGGACCTTGTCGGCGATGGCCGATTGCGCCTCGCGGGCATCGCCCGCGTGCACCGGGTCGAACTCGGCCTTGCGCAGGGCGAAGGCCACCATGTCGCGGATGGCCGGTTCGTCGTCGACGATGAGGATGCGCTTGAGCATGGGGTTGGCGAGCGGGGGATCGCCCCTTGGCGCCCGCGTCTGCGGGCCATGGTGCCATTGGACGACGGTTTTGTGACCGTCGGGTGACACCGTCACATCCGTGTCGCCTGCCTAGTTCCGATTGAGCGTCTCGTCCTTGACGCCCTGGCGGTGCAGTTCGAGCACCGTCGGGGTGATCTGCGCGATGCGGGCGTCGATGCGGGCGCGCGCGTAATAGTCCAGGTCGCTGCGCTTCTTGAGGTTTTCGAGCTGGATGAGCGCGCGTTCCGGGCGGCCGTTCAGGTATTCGGCCTCGGCGTGGGCTTCGCCGGCGCGGATGGGATCGCCGGCCAGGTCGCTCGCGCGGGCGAAGGTCTCCTGGTAGACCGGGTCGTCGCCGGCCATCGAGGCGAGGTTGCGCAGGATTCCCTGCGCTTTCTTGCCCGACGCCGCGTCACCGCGTTCGCCCAGCATCTGCGCATAGGTCAGCACCACCGGGCGGTTGCGCGGCATCCGGTCGACGAGCTTCTGGAAACGCGCGTCGGCTTCCGCCTTCTTGCCCGCGCGCGCTTCGGCTTCGCCCATCGCCAGTTGCAGCCAGGTATCGCCGGGGCGTTTTTCGAGCAGCGGTGCGAGTTCGGTGATCGCGCCCGAGGGCTGGCCGGCCTGCAGGCGGGCGAGGGCGAGGCCATATTGCTGCGCGTCGTCGAGCGGGGCCTTGTTGCGCATCTGCTCGTATTCGCGGATGGCTTCGGCCGGCGTGTTGGCGCTGAGCACGCGCACGCGTTCCTTCGCCCAGCCGAACTGGCCGGTGCCGGCGGCGCCGAGCGAGTTCTGCGGCAGCTTGAGGTTGCCCGGCAGCATCGGGTTGCTGGCGCTGGGCGCGACGAAACTGCTGGAGGACTTCATCGTCGCCGCGCGCTCCTTCGCCTCGCTGATGCGCGTGACGGTGATCGGGTGCGTCTGCAGGTAATCGGGCGTGCGTTCGCGCGAGCCGCCCTGGTTGGCGCGCACCCAGCCTTGCAGCGTGGTGAAGAATTCGGCCATCGCCTTGGGGTCGTAGCCGCTGCGCGAGAGCGTCTGCATGCCGACACGATCGGCCTCGGCTTCGTTGTCGCGCGTGTAGTCGATCTGGCGCTGGTACATCAGCGCCTGGCCGGCCGAGAGCGCGGCCATCGAGGCGTCGTCGCTGGAATTGCCGCCCGCCTGCTGCGCCACGAGGATCGCGCCGAGCATCGCGAGCAGGATCGGCACGCTGTCGCGCTGCGCGCGCTCCACGCCGCGCAGCACGTGGTCCTGCGTGACGTGCGCGATTTCATGGCCCAGCACGCTGGCGACCTGGTCTTCGCGCGTGGCGGCAAGCACCAGGCCGGCATTGGTGCCGACGTAGCCGCCAAGCGTGGCGAACGCATTGATCTGCCGGTCCTTCAACATGAAGAAGGTGAAGGATTGGCGCGGCTTGTCGCTGTTGGCGGCGAGGCGGTGGCCGACCGATTGCAGCCATTCTTCGACCAACGGATCGTCCAGCACGTAGCCGTAATGGCGCAGCTGGCTGAGCGTCATCGCGCCGTATTCGGCCTGTTGCGCCGGGCCCAGCACCTGGCCGGCGGACGAACCGATGTCGGGCAGGCGCGACTTGTTCTGCGCCATCAGGGGCGCGGCGAGGGCGAGGGTGGCCAACGCGGCGAGGCCGAGGGTGGCCATGCGCGGGGCGGATCGGAAAATGGAGTTCACGCAGGCTTCCTCGCACGGGACCGGTGAACCACCGGTTAACTCATTTCAGCACGCTTCGAACCGTGGACGCGCACGCAGTGTTGCACCGGCGTTCCCCCGAAGGGGTGGAAATGCCGGCCGGCGCGTCCCATATTTCCGACCATCGCGTTCCGACCCTTCCGGGGCGCACAAGGTTCCGGAGCCCCTCATGACCAATCCCATCATCACCATCTACAGCACGGCGATCTGCCCGTACTGCGTCGCGGCCAAGAATTTCCTGAAGAGCAAGGGCCTGGCGTGGACCGAAGTGCGCATCGACACCGCGCCCGGCGAGCGCGAAAAGATGGTCGAACGCACGCGCCGCACCTCCGTGCCGCAGATCTTCGTTGGCGAGACGCACGTCGGCGGCTACGACGACATGATGGCGCTGCACCGCGCGGGCAAGTTCGAACCGATGGTGGCCGGCGCATGAGCGGCGGCGACGAAGCGGACCGCGTCCGCGAATTCACCGAGTTCCGCAAGCGCATGAACGAGCGGATCCTGGCCGAACCCAACCAGGTCGTCCGCCGGTTCTTCGCGCTCGACACGCAGACCTACCAGGCTGGCGCGCTCGACGTGAAGACCAAGGAGCTGCTGGGCCTGGTGGCCTCGATGGTCCTGCGCTGCGACGACTGCATCAGCTACCACGTGGCGCAATGCCGCGAAGCGGGGGTCAACCGCGACGAGATGTTCGAGGCCTTCTCGGTCGGGCTGGTGGTCGGCGGCTCCATCGTGATCCCGCACATGCGCCGCGCGGTGGATTTCCTCGACAAGCTCGAATCCGGGGAAGCGGCGGGCGCGTCAGCCCACGACCACGCCTGACCCTACGGGGCCGGACGGAACGCCGGCGGCCTCTGGCATAATTGCGGGCTCCCAAAACCCGACGGCACGCGCCCGCGTGCCGTCCGCACGTCCGGACGCCTCAATGACGCAGACCCCCGCGCAGCACACGATCACCGTCCTCAAGGGCGACGGCATCGGCCCCGAAATCATGGACGCGGCATTGCACGTCCTGGATGCGATGAACCTCGGCCTGCAGTACGAGTACGCCGACGCGGGCATGACGGCGCTGGAGAAGGTCGGCGAGCTGCTGCCGGCGGCGACGATGGACTCGATCCGCAAGAACCGCATCGCGCTGAAGAGCCCGCTGACCACGCCGGTCGGCGAGGGCTTCAGCTCGATCAACGTCGAGCTGCGCAAGCGCTTCGACCTCTACGCCAACGTGCGCCCGGCCAAGAGCTTCCCCAACACCAAGTCGCGCTTCCCGACGGGCGTGGACCTGGTCACCGTGCGCGAGAACACCGAAGGCGCGTACATCGGCGAAGGCCAGGCGCTGTCGGAAGACGGCGAGACCGCCGTGCTGACGCAGAAGGTGACGCGCCGCGGTTCCGAGCGCATCGTGCGCTACGCCTTCGAGCTGGCGCGCCGCACCGGACGCAAGAAGGTCACCGTGGTGCACAAGGCCAACATCCTGAAGTCGACGTCGGGCCTGTTCCTGCGCACCGCGCGCACCGTGGCCGCCGAATATCCCGACATCCAGTGCAACGAGATGATCGTCGACAACTGCTGCATGCAGTTGGTGATGAAGCCCGAGCAGTTCGACATCATCGTGACCACCAACTTGTTCGGCGACATCATTTCCGACCTGTGCGCCGGCCTCGTCGGCGGCCTGGGCCTCGCGCCGGGCGCCAACATCGGCACCGATGCGGCCATCTTCGAAGCGGTCCACGGCTCGGCGCCTGACATCGCGGGCAAGGGCGTGGCCAATCCGTGCGCGCTGCTGCTGGCGGCCGGGCAGATGCTCGACCACCTGGGCATGACGGACAAGGCGACCAAGCTGCGCGAGGCGATCATCGCCACGCTGGAAGCGAAGGATTCGCTGACGCCGGACCTGGGCGGCGAGGGCAACACGATGTCGTTCGCCAAGGCGATCGCAAAGCGCGCCGCTGCGTAATCGTCTTTTGCGGGATGAAACAAGAACGGCGCCTTCGAGGCGCCGTTCTTGTTTGGAGCGCAGGTGCGTTCAGTCGCGCAATTTGGCGAGCAAGCGCAGGAACTCGATGTACAGCCACACCAGCGTGAGCATCAGGCCGAACGCGGCGTACCACTCCATGTACTTCGGCGCACTGGCGTCGACGCCCTTCTCGATGAAGTCGAAATCCAGCACCAGGTTCAGCGCGGCGACGACAACGACGAACAGGCTGAAGCCGATGCCGATCACGCCCGACTCATGGATGTACGGGATGTCGGTGCCGAACAGGCGCAGCACGATCGTCGCCAGGTAGATCAGCGCGATGCCGCCGGTGGCCGCGACCACGCCGAGCTTGAAGTTCTCCGTCGCGCGGATCAGGCCCGAGCGATACGCCATGAGCAGCGCGAACAGCGTGCCCATCGTCAGCATCACCGCCTGCAGCACGATGCCCGGATACTGGAATTCCATGAACGCGGAGATCGCGCCGAGGAACAGGCCTTCGAACAACGCATACAGCGGCGCGGTGACGGGCGCCCAGTTGTTCTTGAAGATGGTCGCGAGCGAGAACACCAGGCCGCCCACGAGGCCGCCGATCAGGAAGATGAGCGCGCTGGGCGAGACGCCTTCCGCGGTGGGCGCGGCGCTGTTCCAGGCGAAGGCGCCGGTCAGGACGGCGAGCAGGAGGAGCAGGCCCGTCTTGTGGACCGTGCCGTTGAGCGTCATGGCCTGGCCGTCGCGCGTGACGACCGTGCCGCTGCCGATGTCGAGGAACGTGGATTCCTTGAGCGCCGGATTACCCGTGCGAAGCATGCATCTCTCCCCGTGTGTGAACGAAGGCCGAGCATACCGCGACACGCTTGCGTTGACAGGCGGGGCCGGCCGTTCCCAGAATCCCGCGTCCCCGGCCTTCCGGGGCGGAACCACCGGGGTATAGCGCAGTCTGGTAGCGCGCCTGCTTTGGGAGCAGGATGTCGGGGGTTCGAATCCCTCTACCCCGACCACTTTCGAAGCGCCCGTAGCTCAATCGGATAGAGCACCGGCCTTCTAAGCCGGCGGTTGCAGGTTCGATTCCTGCCGGGCGCGCCAAAGCGCGCAGCGCCTCGGGCGCGCTGCGATTTGCCGGGGGAGATGACTGGGAGTGTCCGTGCGGCTTGCAACCCTGCGCCGCATCCTGAAGAATAGCCGGCCGCTCGCAGTGGATCGCGTGCGTTGTGGTGGCTGTAGCTCAGTTGGTTAGAGTACTGGATTGTGATTCCAGATGTCGGGGGTTCGAGTCCCCTCAGCCACCCCATTCCGTTTCGCGACTCGCTTCGTTTACAATGCGCGCCGCACGGGCCGTTAGCTCAGTTGGTAGAGCAGTTGACTCTTAATCAATAGGTCCAAGGTTCGAATCCTTGACGGCCCACCAATAACGAAGGCACCTGGTTTCCCAGGTGCCTTTTTTATTGCCCGCGATCCCGATTCGCAGCCGCGCGGCGGTGACTATCGGTGGCTGCCTTTTTTCTTTCCCGCTTCACGCCGTAAGATCGCCGCCGGGCTGGGGAGCCCGCGCGGCGATGTCCGCGAATCTCGAATCACGCACAGGGGAAATCGATGCTCGCTCGCGTCTGCCTGGCCTTCGGCCTGGCCGTGTCTTCGTTCGCCGTTTTCGCCGGCGGCATTCCGTTCATCACCAAGCCGGTCGCGCCCGATCTCGTGGTCGAGGTGTCGCAGCCGCAGCAGGAAATCGCGGTCGACGTTCCCGAGAGCAATGCCGGCGCGGCGGGCATGCAGTTCGGTTTGCTCGGTGCGCTGGTCGGTTCGGTCGTCGAGTCGGCCATCGAGAATTCCGCGGCGAAGAAGGCTGAATCGACGGTCGCGCCCATCCGCGACGTGCTCATCGGTTACGACTTCAACGCGCGCCTGGAAGCGCAACTGCGCGCGAAGCTGCCGTCCGAGGGCTTGTCGAACGCGCCGCAGTTCCTGTTCCTGTCGCCCGCCGCATTGGCCGAGCGCGCCGAGAAAAATGCGCCGCGCGCGGCGAAGGCGCTCGTGCTGACGCCGCGTTACGCGATGGACAACACGCTGGCGACGCTGTCGGTGAGCATCACCGCGCAGGTGATCGAGCGCGATGTCTCGCCGCGCGGCAAGTTCCGCGACTTCGTGCGGTTCACGCGCGTGTACAAGTTCAACATGCCGCTCGACGCGGCGTCGGAGACCAATGCGAAGCAGTGGGTCGATCTCGGCAAGCCGACACTCACCGCGTTGCTCGACCAGGGCATCGCGCAGTCGATCGACATGCTCGTGTTCGACTTCTCCGATGCGGGCCGCGCGCAGTGGGAGCAGCCCAACCGCGGCATGGAGACCACGCTCAAGGGCCGCCGTTATCACGGCATGACGCTGAAGTCCGAGCCCGATTTCGTCTGGGCGCGCACCGGCAAGAAGCTCGCGCAAACGATCCAGGGGTATCAGATCGTCACCGGTCCGATCTCGGTCGATGCGCCCGCAGCCGATGCACCCGCGGTCGTCGCCGTGCCCGCTGCGCCCGCCGCGAACGATGCGCAGCCGGTCGAAGCGCCCGCAGCGTCGCCCGCCGCCGCAGGTGGCAGCCAGTAATGCGCGCGGTTCCAGCCGCGTTCGTGGTCGCGCTGTCCTTCGCCGGCTGCGGCTCGATGCCGATGCGCAAGGTGACCGTCGATCCGGCGCGGCTGAACCTCGATGCGCAAATGGCGGTGCAGTGCCCGTATCGGCTGAAGGACGTCGTGGACGCGCGCCCCGCGAACAGCGGGTTCGGGACGATGGGCAGGACCGCATTCGTCATCGAAGATCCCGCGCGGATGGTGCGCGATCAGTTGCGCACCATCGGTTTGTCGGAGGCCGGCGAAGGCCCCGACGTGTCGATCCGTCTGATGCAGCTGTATATCGCCACCAACCGCGTCACGAACGTGCCGGTCGCGGTGTACGAGGCGAAGATCGGGAATGCGGAGCCCGTCGTCATCCGGGGCCAGCCCGCGAGCATGACGTGGTGGGGCACCGACGCCGAATCGGCCGGTGCGCTCGCACTGGCGTTGCGCGAAGCCAACCGCGGCCTGGTGGCGCGGTTGAATCGCGGATGCCCCGCTATTTGACGCGTGCGGCCGATCCCACGCGCACTTCGATCACCGATTCGACCTGCGATCCATCCGGACGCGTGACGGTGACGATGTAGCTGCCGGCGGGCACCTGCCGCACCGAGTACTTGCCGTCTTTCTCGATTTTCAATTCGCGGTGGAACCCGGTGTCGGCGCCCTTGATGTCGACGACATCGCCGGTCGTCGCGTTCCCGCTGATGCTGCCCGACGGGCTTTGGGCGTGGGCGAAAAACGCCATCGTGAACAACACCACCGCCAGCGTGGCGGCCAAGCGACTGCGCGACATGCACGAACCTCCGGTTGGACGTGCCGAGCGTAGGCGGGCGATCTCGTCCGGAAACTGTGCCGGAGGTCACCGGTGACCATCACTCACCGAGACACGCGACACGGACAGGGCCGCCCGGAACGGTAGGTTGCGTGGCTATTGGATGTGCGCATTGCGCGCCGTTCCGGAGATCCCCCGATGCGCCGGTGCTTCCTGCTCGTCCTGCCCCTGATGTTCCTGCTTGCCGCCTGCATGTCCGACGGGCGCCGGTTCACCCCGGAAGCCTGGCGGCAGGTGGACCAGTTCGAGCGCAACGCATTCACCGCCGACCTCATCGGCCGCCGGCTGCTGATCGGGAAGAAGTGGCACGAGGTGAACCAGATGCTGGGCCCCGGGCGGACGTTGGGGCAGGAGGCCTCCACCTGGAACGTCGCCCTGGACAAGGACACCGGCGCCCCGGTGGTCCTGCAGGTCGATTTCCGCGACGGCATCGCCTACCGCGCCAAGGTCCATCGCGAGTAGCCGCGCCCGCCGTGGCGCATCCCCGCCGCGGCCGGGCACAATGCGCCGGCGCGAGAGTGGCGGAATTGGTAGACGCACTGGATTTAGGTTCCAGCGCCGCAAGGCGTGCGGGTTCGAGTCCCGCCTTTCGCATTCCCCGGACGCCGCCGAGTGGCGGCGCGGACCGCTTTCGGCCAAACTACCCCGTTCCGCCCGCCGCGCTCCGCGGCCGGCCTGCCACCCATCAGAAGAGCTCCCAGCAATGCAAGTCTCGGTCGAAACCCTCGGCAACCTCGAACGCCGCCTGACCTTCCGCCTGCCGGCGGAGCGCGTGGACACCCAGGTCGGTGGCCGCCTGAAGGAAATCGCGCGGACCGCGCGCATCAAGGGCTTCCGCCCGGGCAAAGTGCCGACCAAGGTCATCGAGCAGCGCTACGGCGACCAGGTCCGGCAGGAAATCCTCGACGGCATGCTGCGCGAAAGCTTCGACGGCGCCATCCGCGAGAACGAACTCCGCCTGGCCGGCAACCCGCGCATCGAGCCGAGCAGCGATGCCGCCGGCGAGGGTGAACTGGCGTTCGTCGCCACGTTCGAGATCGTGCCGGACTTCGGCGACGTCGATGTCGAAGGGCTGGAAGTCGTCCGCCACACCGCGGAAGTCGAAGACGCCGACATCGACCGCATGATCGACAACCTGCGCATGCAGCGCCAGGGCTGGAACAAGGTCGAGCGCGCCGCGAAGGAACACGACCTGGTGACGATGGAGAACTTCTCCGAAGTCGACGGCGTGCGCCGTCCGCCGGAAGGCGCCGAGAAGGGCAGCACCGTCGTCGGTTCCGGCGCGATGCTCAAGGAAATCGAAGACGCCGTGATCGGCATGGCCCCCGGTGAGACGAAGACCGTGCAGGTCGACTTCCCGGCCGAATGGCGCATCGCCGAATTCGCCGGCAAGACCGTCTCCATCACCGTCAAGGCGCTGGAAGTCTCCGAGCCGCAACTGCCGGAAGTCGACGCCGGTTTCATCCGCAGCTTCGGCGTGAAGTCGGGCGAAATGGACCAGTTCCGCGCCGAGATCCGCAGCAACCTGGCGCGCGAGCTCAAGGGCGCGCTGATGCAGCGCCTGCGCAAGGAAGTGGGTGAGCAGCTCGTCGCCAAGTTCGAACACGTCGAAATGCCGCCGCGCCTGGTCGAAAACGAAGCCCGCGCGCTGGCCAACGGCATGGCCGAGCAGGCCCGCCGCCAGGGCCAGCAGGTCGCCGTGGACCAGTCGCAGTTCATGGAACCGGCGCGCAAGCGCGTGCTGGTCGCGCTGCTGGTGGGCGAGATCGCCCGCCGCAATGAACTTCGCCTCGACCAGCGCCGTCTGAACGAGACGATGCGCCTGATCGCATCCACCTACGAAGAGCCCGAGCAGGTCATTGAGTTGTATCGCAACGATCCCCAGCTCATGGCTGGTCTGCAGAGCCGCGTGATGGAAGAGCAGGTGATCGATTGGATCGCCGAGCGCGCGAAGCACACGGAGCAGGCGCTATCCTTCCAGGACGCCATCCGCCAGTAAGGCGGGCGGCGCCCGACAACGAGAACCGGAACCCCATGAGCCTCGAAACGAAAGCCCTGAACCTCGTGCCGATGGTGGTCGAACAGACCAGCCGCGGCGAGCGCGCGTACGACATCTATTCGCGCTTGCTCAAGGAGCGGGTGATCTTCCTCGTGGGCGGCATCGACGACCACGTGGCCAACGTGATCGTCGCGCAGATGCTCTTCCTCGAGGCCGAAAACCCCGAGAAGGACATCAGCCTGTACATCAACTCGCCGGGCGGCATCGTCACGGCGGGCATGGCGATCTACGACACCATGCAGTACATCAAGCCGGACGTGAGCACCATCTGCGTGGGCCAGGCCGCCTCGATGGGCGCGCTGCTGCTGGCCTCGGGCGCCAAGGGCAAGCGTTACGCGTTGCCGAACTCCCGCGTGATGATCCACCAGCCGCTCGGCGGCTTCCAGGGCCAGGCCACGGACATCGACATCCATGCCCGCGAAATCCTGACCCTGCGCCAGCGCCTGAACGAGATCCTCTCCCGCCATACGGGCCAGGCCCTCGAGACCATCGCCCGGGACACCGAGCGCGACAACTTCAAGAGCGCCGAAGCCGCGCGTGAATACGGCCTGGTGGACCAGGTGCTGGAACGCCGGCCGGACGATTCGATCCAGGCGGCGTGAACCGCGTCAGCGTCCTGATCGTGGAACCAATCAACTGCCTCCGCGGCTCGGTGGACAACCGGGCCCCGGATGCTATTCTCGGGCCGCTACCGTGTGGCCTAAGCAGGTGTGGGGAATGAGCGAAGACCGTCAAGGCCGATCCGGCGACAGCAACAAGATCCTGTATTGCTCGTTCTGCGGGAAAAGCCAGCATGAGGTCCGCAAGCTGATCGCGGGCCCGAGCGTGTTCATCTGCGATGAATGCGTCGAGCTCTGCAACGACATCATCCGCGAGGAGCTCGAGGAGAAGGCGCAGTCGGCCCGCAGCCACCTGCCCAAGCCCCGCGAGATCCTGGACGTGCTGGACCAGTACGTCATCGGCCAGTCGCGCGCGAAGAAGACGCTCGCCGTGGCCGTGTACAACCACTACAAGCGCATCGAGAGCCGGCAGAAGAACGACGACGTCGAACTGGCGAAGTCCAACATCCTGCTGGTCGGTCCGACGGGCTCGGGCAAGACGCTGCTGGCCGAAACGCTGGCGCGCCTGCTCAACGTGCCGTTCACCATCGCCGATGCCACGACGCTCACCGAAGCCGGCTACGTCGGCGAGGACGTCGAGAACATCATCCAGAAGCTCCTGCAGAAGTGCGACTACGACGTCGAGAAGGCGCAGCAGGGCATCGTCTACATCGACGAGATCGACAAGATCTCGCGCAAGAGCGAAAACCCGTCGATCACGCGCGACGTGTCGGGCGAGGGCGTGCAGCAGGCGCTGCTGAAGCTCATCGAAGGCACGGTGGCCAGCGTGCCGCCCCAGGGCGGCCGCAAGCATCCGCAGCAGGAATTCCTGCAGGTCGACACGCGCAACATCCTCTTCATCGTGGGTGGTGCGTTCGCCGGCCTGGACAAGATCATCCAGCAGCGTTCGACGGAAGCCGGCGGCATCGGCTTCGGCGCGAAGGTCAAGAGCGCCGAGCGCAAGCAGGACGTCGGCAAGATCCTGTCGGAAGTGGAACCCGAAGACCTGATCAAGTTCGGCCTGATCCCCGAGTTCGTCGGCCGCCTGCCGGTGGTCGCCACGCTCGAGGAGCTCGACGAGCCGGCGCTGGTGAAGATCCTCACCGAGCCGAAGAATGCGATCAGCAAGCAGTTCCGCAAGCTGTTCGAAATGGAAGGCGTGGAACTCGAAATCCGCCCCGACGCGCTCACTGCCATCGCCCGGAAGGCGCTCAAGCGCAAGACCGGCGCGCGCGGTTTGCGCACCATCGTCGAATCGGTGCTACTGGACACGATGTACGAGCTCCCCTCGCTGGAGAACGTCAGCAAGGTCGTGGTCGACGAGTCGGTCATCGAGCACAAGTCCGAACCGTACCTGATCTACCAGACGCCGCCCGCCACGCCCAAGGCCGCAGGCGCCGAATGAGTCCCCGGACCGGCGTGGAACCCGCCGGTCCCTCCCACCCACGCATGAGCTCGCCCGTCCATCGGACGGGTGCGGCCGCCGTTCGTCCGTTGACATCCCTGAAGTCGTTCGGACGTGGTCACGGATGCGCCAGCGGACGCTTGCATCCCCGTCCCCCGCGCCCCATAACCGAAACCATGACGCGCACTGCGCGCCGCGTTGACTCGCCCCCCGGTAACGTCCGGGGACGGTCGCGCGCCATCCCATCCCTTGCGTTTCCACAGCCGGAGATCCCATGACCCAGACCGCCGAAACCTTCGACCTGCCGGTGCTGCCGCTGCGCGATGTCGTGGTGTTTCCGCACATGGTCATCCCCTTGTTCGTCGGGCGCGACAAATCCATCCGCGCCCTCGACCAGGCGATGGAAACCGACAAGCGCATCCTCCTCGTCGCGCAGAAGTCCGCCGACACCGATGCGCCCGGTGCGAAGGACCTCCACGAAATCGGCACGCTCGCGCAGGTGCTGCAGTTGCTGAAGTTGCCCGACGGCACGATCAAGGTGCTGGTCGAAGGCCTGTCGCGTGCGCGTGTCACCGATGTCGAGGAGCGCGACGGCGCGCTGAAGGGCGCCGGCGCCGTCGTCGAATCCGAATCCGCACGCGAAACGCGCGAAGTCGAAGCGATCGCGCGCTCGCTGATGTCGCTGTTCGAGCAGTACGTCAAGACCAACCGCAAGTTGCCGCCGGAACTGCTGCAGACGCTGAGCGGCATCGACGATCCGAGCCGCCTTGCGGACACCATCTCCGCGCACCTGGGCGTGCGCATGTCCGACAAGCAGAAGTTGCTGGAGTCGCTGGACATCGGCGGCCGCCTGGAACTCCTGGTCGGCCTGGTCGAAGGCGAGATCGACGTGCAGCAGCTGGAAAAGCGCATCCGCGGCCGCGTGAAGTCGCAGATGGAGAAGAGCCAGCGCGAGTACTACCTCAACGAACAGATGAAGGCGATCCAGAAGGAGCTGGGCGAGATCGACGACCAGCCCAACGACCTGGACGAACTCGCGCGCAAGGTCGCCGAAGCGGGCATGCCGAAGGCCGTGGAAGCCAAGGCGCGCGCCGAGCTGGGCAAGCTCAAGCAGATGTCGCCGATGTCGGCCGAAGCGGCCGTCGTGCGCAACTACCTCGATTGGCTGCTCGGCGTGCCGTGGAAGAAGAAGACCAAGGTGCGCAAGGACCTCAAGGTCGCCCAGGACGTGCTCGACCAGGACCACTACGGCCTGGAGCGCGTCAAGGAACGCATCCTGGAATACCTCGCGGTGCAGGCGCGCGTGCAGAAGCTGCGCGGCCCGATCCTGTGCCTCGTCGGCCCGCCGGGCGTCGGCAAGACCTCGCTGGGCCAGTCGATCGCGAAGGCGACCAACCGCAAGTTCGTGCGCATGTCGCTCGGCGGGGTGCGCGATGAAGCGGAAATCCGCGGGCATCGCCGCACGTATGTCGGCTCGATGCCGGGCCGCATCGTGCAGAACCTCAACAAGGTCGGCAGCAAGAACCCGCTGTTCGTCCTCGACGAGATCGACAAGATGTCGATGGACTTCCGCGGCGATCCGTCCTCGGCGCTGCTCGAAGTGCTCGATCCCGAGCAGAACAACGCGTTCAACGACCACTACCTCGAAGTCGACCTCGACCTGTCGGAAGTGATGTTCGTCGCGACGTCGAACTCGCTCAACATCCCGGGCCCGTTGCTCGATCGCATGGAAGTGATCCGCATCCCGGGCTACACCGAGGAAGAAAAACTCAACATCGCGCTGCGCTACCTGGTGCCCAAGCAACTGAAGGCCAATGGCCTGAAGGGCGAGGAGCTGAAGATTTCCGAGAACGCGATCCGCGACATCGTGCGCTACTACACGCGCGAATCGGGCGTGCGCAACCTCGAACGCGAAATCGCGAAGATCTCGCGCAAGGTCGTCAAGGAACTCGCGCTCGCAGGCCCCAAGAAGAAGACCAGCACGGTCAACGTCACCGGCAAGAACCTCGACAAGTATCTCGGCGTGCGCCGCTTCGACTACGGCCGCGCGGAAGCGGAAAACGAGATCGGCCTGGTCACGGGCCTGGCGTGGACCGAGGTCGGCGGCGATCTGCTGCAGATCGAATCCACGCTCGTCCCGGGCAAGGGGCAATTGATCCTCACCGGCCAGCTCGGTGACGTCATGAAGGAATCGGCCGCCGCGGCGTTGTCGGTCGTGCGCGCGCGCACCGAACGTTTCGGCATCGACCTGGACTTCCTGACGCGCTACGACGTCCACCTGCACGTACCCGAAGGCGCGACGCCGAAGGACGGCCCGAGCGCGGGCATCGCGATGGCGACGGCGCTGGTGTCGACGCTGACGAAGGTGCCGGTCAAGCACGATGTCGCGATGACCGGCGAAATCACGTTGCGCGGCAAGGTGCTCGGCATCGGCGGCCTGAAGGAAAAGCTGCTGGCGGCGATGCGTGGCGGCATCCGCACCGTGATCATTCCGGAAGAAAACCGGAAGGATCTCGCGGACATCCCCAAGGCGGTGACCACCGGGATGAAGATCGTGCCCGTGCGCTGGATCGACGAGGTGCTCGACCTCGCCCTGGAGCGCCCGCTGGCGCCGCAGGCGGCCGGCACGCCCGTGGCGGGCGAGGGCGAAGTGGTGCCGCCGGCGACGCCGCCGGCGCAGCAGCACGACGTCACACACTGAACGGACGGCCCCGTACAACCTGACCCGCGGGGCCCATTGACAATCGCCGCATCCCGGAAACCGCGCAGTTGCGCGGTTTTCAGGTTGCCCCCCGCATACCCCACTGGTATAACGACGCCGTCCGCCGCCATGCGTGAACGCATTGCGGCTCGTCGACCGGGGAACGCCAGCCAGGATGCGCCCGCGCAACCCGCGCGCGCATCGGCCTGCCCCGGTCCCTATCCGCGGTTTCCATCCGGGAGTTCCAGTCAAATGAATAAAGCCGAATTGATCGATGCCGTCGCCGAAGGCTCCGAACTGACGAAGGCCGATGCCGGCCGCGCGGTCGATGCCGTCATCGCTGCGATCACCAAGGCCCTGAAGAAGGGCGACACCGTCACCGTCGTGGGCTTCGGCACGTTCGCCGTGCGCAAGCGCGCCGCGCGCGAAGGCCGCAACCCGCGTACGGGCGAAACGATCAAGGTCGCCGCGTCGATGAACCCCGCGTTCAAGGCCGGCAAGGCGCTGAAGGACGCGGTCAACTGATTCGAATCGTCGGATTGGGTGCTTAGCTCAGCGGTAGAGCGTCTCCTTTACACGGAGAGGGTCGGGGGTTCGATCCCCTCAGCACCCACCACCCGATGCCGCTCGATGATGTAGTTCGCAAACAAGTTCGGCCGAAGTGTTGCATGCGCGAACATCGCCCATGTATCATTTCGGGCTCAGCGCGGAGTGGTAGTTCAGTCGGTTAGAATGCTGGCCTGTCACGCCGGAGGTCGCGGGTTCGAGTCCCGTCCACTCCGCCATTTGTTCGAATCGAAAGCGCCCCCAGTGGGCGCTTTCGTTTTTCTGCGGCAATCGCCCGAAGCGGCTAAACTGCGCGGCTCACGCATCCTCACGACCCGCCCAATGCTGCAGAAACTCCGCGAGAAAACCTCCGGCTGGATCGCTTCGGTCATCCTCGGCCTGCTCACGATTCCCTTCGCCTTCTTCGGCGTGGAGTCGTACATGCAGCAGCAGAACCCCGATTGGGTCGCGAAGGTCGAAGCACCGCCGACGTGGTGGGAAGGCGCGCCGAAATTCTGGCCGGCCTCCTATCTGTGGACGAGCGAGGAAGTCACCTCGCGCGACTGGCGCCTGCAACTCGAGAACGCCCGCGCGCAGCAGCGCCAGGAACAGGGCGAGAACTACGATCCGCTCGCGTTCGACTCGGTCGAGAACAAGCGCGCGATCCTCGAACAACTGATCGACCAGCGCGTCATGAAGATGGCCGCCGGCCGCGCCGGCGTGTCGGTCAGCGACGGACAGATCCGCAAGGCGATCCTCGAGTTGCCGGCCTTCCAGGTCGACGGCAAGTTCAGCAAGGAGCGTTACCAGATCGCGCTCGCCTCGCAAGGCCTGAGCGCGAAGGGCTTCGAGAACGAAGTGCGCAGCGGGCTGGAACTCGAAACGCTGCCGCGCGCGCTCAACGACTCGGCGTTCGTCACCAACTCGGAAATGGATCGCCTGCTCAAGCTGCTCTCCGAAGAGCGCAGCGTGGCGTTCGTGCAGTTGCCCGCGCCCGCGCCGGACGCAGGCCCCGTGTCGGGCAAGGAAATCGACGCGTACTGGGCCGCGCACCGCAACCAGTACCGCGCGCCGGAACAGGTGACGGTGGAATACGTCGACATCGACGCGAAGACGCTCACCGTGCCGCCGGCCAGCGAAGCCGCGCTGCGCGAACGTTTCGAAAAGGAAAAGGGTAGCCTCGGCGGCGGCGGCGAACGCCTCGTCTCGCACATCCTCGTCGCCGTGGCCGCCGATGCGACGCCCGCGCAGCAACAGGCTGCCGAAGCGAAGGCGAACAAGCTCGCCGCCCAAGCGAAGGCGCCGGGCGCCGATTTCGCCAAGCTCGCCACCGCCAACTCCGACGATCCGATGTCGAAGACGCAGGGCGGCGATCTGGGCTGGGTCGCCAAAGGCGTGATGGAAAAGCCGTTCGAAGATGCGGTGTTCGCGATGCAGGGCGGCCAGGTCGCCGGCCCGGTGCGCACGCAGTTCGGCTGGCACGTGGTGCAGGTGCGCGAAGTGAAGGGCGCGACGGAAGCGAACTTCGACCAGGTGCGCGAGCGCCTGGTGACCGAACAGGCCGAAGCCGATCGCGAACGCGCGTTCAACGACATCAGCACCAAGCTTGTCGACATCGTCAACAAGAATCCCACTGCGCTGGAACCGGCGGCGAAGGCCGTAGGCCTGCCCGTGCAGACGCTCGGGCCGTTCCCGCGCGGCGGCGGCGCCGGCATCGCGGGGAATCGCGCGGTGCAGCGCGCGGCGTTCGCCGACTCGGCCACGCAGGACGGGCTGGTGAGCGACACGATCGAAATCGCCCCCGACCACGTCGTCATGCTGCGCGTCACGCAGCACATGCCGGCGCGCGAATTGCCGGCCGCGCAGGTGCGCGACCAGGTCGTCGCGGCGATCCGCGTCGAACGCACGCAGAAGGCCGCGCAAGCCGCCGCCGATGCGATGGTCGCCAAGCTCAAGGCCGGCACGCCGATGGCCGCCGTCGCCGCCGAACGCGGCCTGGCGCCGATGGCCATGC
>NZ_JRKJ01000007.1 GCF_000770795.1 Lysobacter dokdonensis DS-58
CCGCGGCGGGTGCCGGCGCGGTGGCCGCCGGTGCGATCGCGGGCTGCGGCTGCGTGCTTTCCATCCCCAGCGCGCCGTCCGCCGGTGCGCCTTCGGGCGCCACGAGCGGGAGATCGCGGGTTTCGAACGCGCCCTGCGGCGCGGCGGGGGCGTCCAGCGGCACGTTGGCCACGCCGCTCTCGGGCGCCGGGCCCTGGATCAGCATGGGAAGGAAGATCACGGCCAGCGCGACGAGGACGGCGGCGCCGACGAGGCGCTGTTTCAGTGCGGGTTCCATCGAAGGGGCTTGGACCACTGCGACCGGGCGATGTTGCCGGCGACGATTATAGCCTTCGCCCCTCGCCGCCTTCTGAACCCAAAGCACGCATTGCATCGGCCACGGTGTGGAACGAGCCGAAGACGAGGACCCGATCGCCGGGGTTCGCGCTCGCAAGCGCCGCCTTCAATGCCTGCGGCACGTTGGCGTGCCGCGTCCCTTCGGCGGCCACGGTGCCCGCCAGGCGTGCGGCGAAGGCATCGACATCGGTGCCGCGCGGGCCGGCGTCACCGATGCCGGCGAGCCACCAGCCATCGACGTTCGGGGCCAGCGCTTCGACGACACCCGCGACATCCTTGTCCGCCAGCGCCGCGTAGACCGCCAGCGTGCGGCCGTCGGCCGGCGTGGCGGTGAGCCACTGCGCCAGCGCGCGCGCCGCCTGCGGGTTGTGGCCGACGTCGAGGACGATGTCGATTCCGCCTTTCCCGATCCGTTGCAGCCGCCCCGCGAGGTGCGCGTGCGCCACGCCTTCGGCGATCGCCTCGCGCGTCATCGGGATGTCGAGTGCACGCAACGCCGCGATGGCGGTCGCCGCGTTGCGCATCTGCACGGGCGCGGCGAGCGCAGGCATCGGCAGCTCGAGCGCGAAGTTCACCTCGCGCCAGCGCCACGTGCCGTCGTCGCCGGGTTCGAAGAAGAAGTCGCAGTTCGCGCGGATGGCGGATGCGCCGATGCGGTACGCATGCCCGAGCACGCTCGACGGCGGATCGTCTTCGCCCAGCACCAGCGGCTTCCAACCGCGCGCGATGCCGGCCTTCTCCCGGCCGATGACTTCGCGGTCATCGCCGAGCCAGTCCTGGTGGTCGAGGTCGACCGTCGTGATCACCGCGACATCCGCATCGACGATGTTGACCGCGTCGAGGCGGCCGCCCAGGCCGACTTCGAGAATTGCCAGGTCCAGTCGCTCGCGTTCGAAGATCCACAAGGCAGCGAGCGTGCCGTACTCGAAATACGTCAGCGGCGTCTCGCCGCGCGCGGCCTCGACGGCGTCGAACGCCTCGATCAGTTGCGTGTCGCCCGCCTGCACGCCATCGACGCGCACGCGTTCGTTGTAACGCAGCAGATGCGGCGAGGTGTAGGCGCCGACGCGCAACCCCGAGGCGCGCGCGATCGCTTCGATGAACGCGACCGTCGAGCCTTTGCCATTCGTGCCGCCGACGACAACCGTGCGTTCGGCCGGCGCGCCCAGCGACATACGCTCGGCGACGGCGCGCACGCGGTCCAGGCCGAGGTCGATCGATTTCGGGTGCTGGCGTTCGATGTACGCCAGCCAGTCTTCGAGGTTGCGATTCGCGGACATCACAACGCCCGATGCACGGCTTCGCCGAACAACGCGGTGTGGTGCGTGGCGTCGTTCATGCGCACGACGTCGAGGGTTTCGACGTCGTCGCCTTCGAGCAGGTTCAGCGTGGTCGGCGCCTGGCGGAACGTCCACAGGCGCGAGAGCGGCAGGCCCATCACCTTGCACAGCAACACGCGGTTCACCGCGTCGTGCGCGACGACCAGCAGCGTTTCGTCCTTGCCCAGGCCTTCGGTGGCGCGTTGCAGCGCGGGCCATGCGCGGTCGATGACGTGTTGCAGCGATTCGCCTTCGGGCATCAGCACTTCGTGCGGTGCATGCCGCCACGCGTGCAGGCGGTCCGGATCGCGTTCGCGGATTTCCGCCGCGAGCAGGCCTTCCCACGTGCCGTGCGCGATTTCCATCAGGCCGGCGTCGGTGGTGAGCTTCGCGAGGCGATCTTCGCCCAGCGCGAGTTCGGCCGTGCGCAGCGCGCGCTTCAGCGGCGATGCGACGGCGCGGTCGATGTGCACGTGGCGCAGGCGGTCGCCGAGCGAGCGCGCTTGCGCTTCACCGACGCCGGACAAGGGAATGTCTTCCTGGCCCTGGTAACGGCCTTCGGCATTCCATGCGGTTTCGCCATGGCGGGCGAGCAGGATTTTCATGGCGTCAGACCTGTTGCAGCGACAGCACGCCGGGCGTGGCGCGCAGGGTGGACAGTTGCGCGTCGTCGAGCGGTTGGTCGACGGTGATGGCGGCGCGCGCCTGCCCGTCGCCGGCCGCGCCGAGCGCGAAGTTCACGATGTTGATGCCCGCCGAACCCAGTTGCGAACCGACGATGCCGATCATGCCGGGGCGATCCTCGTTGCGCAGCAGCAGCACGTGCGCTTGCGGATCGAATTCGATTTCGACACCGTCCATGCGCACGACGCGCGGGCCGCGATGCAACGTCGCTTCGATCTCGCGCACGCGATCGGCGCCTTCGACGCGGATGCGGAGCAAACGATCGAACCCGTCGCCATCGCCGCCGATGGTTTCGGCGACGACCAGGCCGCGCGCGTGCGCTTCCTGCAATGCGTTCACGGGCGTGACGCGACCGGAATGCTGCCCGAGCAATGCGGCGACGAGCAGGCGCGTGAGCGGGCGCGTGTCGAGCGCGTCGGTGCGGCCGGCGTAGGTGACGGTGAGTTTGGTCGGCGCGCGCACCAGACGCGCGGCGAGCCGGCCGAGCGACGACATCAAGGGCATCCACGGCCCGACTTCGCGCGCGGCTTCCGCGGTGAGCGGCGGCAGGTTGACGCAGCCGGCGACGGCGCCGGTGGCGACGAAGTCGATGACCTGGCGCGCGAGGATCGTGCTGACGGCTTGTTGGGCTTCGCTCGTCGACGCGCCCAGGTGCGGCGTGAGGATGAGCTTGGGATGCGGGCGCAGCGGCGAATCGCTGGGAAGCGGCTCGGTCGCGAACGTGTCGAGCGCGGCGCCGGCGAGGTGGCCTTCGTCGAGCAAGCGCAGCAACGCGACCTCGTCGACCAATCCACCACGCGCGGCATTGATGAGGTACGCGCCGGGTTTCATCGCGCGCAGGCGCGCTTCGGACAACAGGTGCGTGGTTTCCTTCGTGCGCGGGATATGCAGCGTCACGATGTCGGCCCACGCGAGCAGGTCGTCGAGCGACTTCAACGGCACGCTGCCCTTCCCCGCCGCGGACGCGGGCAGGAACGGGTCGTAGGCCGCGACTTCCATGCCGATGCCCTGTGCCTTGCGCGCGACGGTGCCGCCGATGCGACCCAGGCCGATGACGCCGAGCTTCTTGCCTTCGAGTTCGAAACCGGTGAGGCCCGCCTTCGGCCATTGGCCCGCCTTCATGCCGGCGTCGGCGCGCGGAATGTGGCGTGCGAGGGCGAACAACAGCGACAGCGCGTGTTCGGCGGCGGCGAGGGTGTTGCCGTCGGGGGCGTTCATCACCGCGATGCCCTTGGCGGTGGCCGCTTCGACGTCGATGGTGTCGACGCCCGCGCCCGCGCGACCGATCACGCGCAGGCGGCGCGCATGTTCGAGCGCGGCGGCGGGCACCGGGGTCGCGGAACGGACGAGCAAAGCATCGACGTCGGCCAGTGCCGCGGCGAGATCGTCGGGATTCTTGATGGGGTCGGCGACCGCCACGTCCCAGCCGGCGAGCCGGAACAGCGCCAATCCGTCTTCATGGATGCCATCGCAGGCCAGCACTTTCATTCGCACGCTCCGTCAGGGAAGGGAGCGCGGACAGCCTTGCGAGCCGGCGGAAACGTGCGCGGAATGGCGGAAGGCCACGGGCGCGGGTGAATCGGTACCACCACCACATGTCGAGAAACGGGGCCGGCTGGCATGGGAATCCGCGACGCCCGCAGCCTACCATGCGTTTCCCTCCACGGAGCAACCCCCGATGACGCAGGTCAAAGGCACGTTCGAGGTCAAGCGCAGCATGGAGCCGGCCCTCGACATGGGCGGCGGCGTGGAGGCCGGGCATTTCCGGTTCGACAAGACGTTCGACGGCCCGCTGGAAGCGACGAGCGTCGTGCACATGATGGCGGCGATGACCGCGACGCCGGGCTCGGGGTGTTACGTCGCGATCGAACGCGTGGCCGCGACGCTCGAAGGTCGCAGCGGCACGTTCTTCTTCCGGCACCTGGGCGTGATGGACCGCGGTGCGCCGTCGCTGGACCTTGGGGTCGTGCCCGATTCCGGAACGGATGGATTGGTGGGGCTGAGCGGCCGCATGGCGATCGACATCGTCGACGGGCAGCACTTCTATACATTCGACTACACGTTGCCCGACGCCACGGCCGCCTAGTCCGGGTGGATTTCCACCGACACCCGCAATGCCGCTGCGCCGAGCGCCGTCAGCACCATCGGTCCGATCTCGAACGCCGTGGGCCTGCGCTCGTCGATGAACGCGTCGACGTGCAGGTCCGCAGCTCGAACGCGCAGAAGCTGATGATGTAGCTGCGTTCGAGGCGGGCGATTCGGTCCGTGCACGGATGCATCACTGACGTTCCTCGAGGGAGACGTCCAGGGACAAGCGCAACCCCAGGGTCACGAGCCGGGACATCAACGCCGGCTCGAGCGCGAATGCCGTGTTCGAGGCGTCGTCGATGAAGACGCGCACGAAGAGCTCGGCGACGCCGCCCTCCTCGCGAATCCGGGCGAAGGCGCGCTCGTGGTGCGACAACATGACCGCCGCGCTCGCGACCCCGAAGGTGAACGCCCCACGCTGCACGGGGAGCACGTTGAAGTCGCAGCAGGATTCCCGATTGACGTCGAGCGCCCGACCACCAGGCGCGATCCGGATTTCGCCGACGCTGCGCGAACGCCTGGCGACCTGCCCGATCGCTTCCTCCATCCACTTCGCCGATTTCGTGGGATGGGTGGTCCGCAACGAGATGGTGTAGCGCTTGTCGGACATCGCGACTCCAGGCCAATGAGGACTGGAGCCAGTAAGCGACCGCGCGTCCGCGAAGGTCTAGCGGCCCAACACCGATTCCCGGCGCGAATCTTCGTCGAGACCGACGCGCGATGGCGCGCCGTGCTCGCGAAATGTCGAAACCTCCCGGATCGCTTACTCCGCCGGCAGGTGCATTTCCTGCAACAAGCCCGGTGCGGGATAGACCTTGGCGAGCAACCAGCGCAGATAACGCATGTCCACGTGGATCGCGCGCTTGTAGCGCGGATCGTAGTACCAGCTCGCGCTCACCGCTTCCCAATTGCTGTCGAAGTTCAGGCCGATGAGCTTGCCGTCCGCGTCCAGCACCGGAGAGCCGGAATTGCCGCCCGTGGTATCCAGGTTGGTCATCAGGTCGACCGTCTGCGTCTTCAGCACGGGGTCGGCGGTGGTGCCGAAATCGCCCTTGGCGATCGCATCGAGCAACGCCTTCGGTGCATCGAAGGGCTTCTCGCCCGTGTGCTTTTCGACGATGCCCTGCACGGTCGTGAGCGGGCGATAGTCGATGCCGTCTCGCGGCGACATCGGCGTGATCTTGCCGTAGCTCACGCGCAGCGTGGAGTTCGCATCCGGATACACCGCGCGGCCCTGCGACTTGCTGTAGGCGTTCAGCGCACGCATGTACGACGGACGCAGGCGCAGCAATTCGCCTTCGCGCTGCTTGCTCTCTTCTTCCAGGCGCATGTACGCGGGGAGCAGCGTCTTCGCGGCGACGAGCATCGCGTCGGTGTTGGCTGCGATGTTCGCGTCCTGCAGCGTGGCGAGGCGGACGGTTTCGTCGCCGAGCTTGGTGTTCGCGTAGAGCGCGTCGAGCTTGCCCTTCGCATCGGCGTCGGTCGTGCCGAACACCTGGTCGAGTTCGGGCAGGTGCTGCGCAGCCGGCAGCGCGCGATATTGCGCAAGCAGGTGCGCGAGGATCGCCTTTTCGACCTTCGCGTCGTAGCGGCGCTGCACTTGCTTGAACGAACCGGCGATCAGCGCTTCGTCGCGTTCCTGGTAACCGGATTCGCGTTCGGCATCTGGCTTGGCGCGTTCGACCGCGCGGCGTTGCACGGTGAGCGCGGCGCGCAGCAGTTGCGTCGAGCCGCGGATCGAGGACACGAGCTGGTCGCGTTCGCGCGTGGCCATCGCACCGGCCAGCAGTGCCTGTGCGGCGTCGATGTCCTTGCGCGTGGCGGCGGCGTCGGATTGCTTGCCGAGCCAGGCGAGCAGCGCGGTTTCCTCGGTGTTGCGGATGCGCACGGCATCGCTGCGGCGCAGGCCGTCGAGTTCGCCCTGCGCGCGCTTGAGGTTGTTCTTCATCGACTGCTGCTGCGAGGCGTACGCGACCTGCGCGTTCTTGTCGCCCTTGGCGGCCGCGTCGATCGTGTCGATCAGCCCGTCGAACAGCGCCACGCGCGAAGGCAGCTGCCATTCGATCTGGTTCTTGAACTCCGACGCCATCCGGTGGCGATACGTCGTGCCCGGGTAGCCGGCGAGCATCGCGAAGTCGCCCTGCTGCACGTTGCGCGTGGACACCTGCAAGTGTGCCGGCGGCGTGTACGGCACGTTGTCGGCGGCGTAGTCGGCGGGCTTGCCGTCCTTGCCGACGTAGGCGCGCAACAGCGTGAAGTCGCCGGAATGGCGCGGCCACATGAAGTTGTCGATTTCGTCGCCGTAGTTGCCGATGGCTTCCGGCGGCGCGAACACCAGGCGGATGTCGCGCAGTTCGAGCTGCTTGATGAGGTAGAAGTCGCTGCCGTAATCCATGTTGGCGACGCTGCAGCGGAAGCCTGCTTCGCGTTCGCAATCGGCGACGGCGGCCTTGGTGGCGGCATCGACGGCGTCGTAATACGCACGGCCCTGCTTGCCGCGGGCCTGCGCGAGGATGCGGTCGGTGATGCGGTCGAAGCCGGTGGTCACCAGCACGCGGAAGTCGGGATTGGCCGGGAGTTCGCTCGCGCGGTCCTTGGCGACGAAGCCGTCGTGGATGAGGTCGCGCTCGGGTTTGGAGTTGTACTGGATGACGCCGAATGCGACGTGGTGGTTGGTCAGCACCAGGCCGTCCTGCGAGACGAACGCGCCGGTCGCGCCGCCCACCTTCACCACCGCGTTCATCGGTGCGCGGGTGAGGTCGGCCAGTTCCGCGGGGTCGCCCTTGTAGCCGGCGGCCTTCAGCTGCGCGGCGATGTCCGGCAATTGCGAGGGCATCCACATGCCTTCGTCGGCCTGGGCGGTGGCTGCGCAGAGCAGCAAGGGTGCGAGCAAGCGACGACGCATCGGCGTGGCGATCCTGGTTGGGGTGAACGGCCCGCGAGTATAAGCGGCCGCCCGGCGGCCTATAATTCCCGCCTTCTTCCGTACGGTTCCGGGCTCGACATGACGATGATGAAGGCGCTGGTGAAGCGCGAGGCAGGCAAGGGGATCTGGATGGAACAGGTGCCGGTGCCGACCCCGGGTCCGAACGAGGTGCTGATCCGCCTGGAGAAGACGGCGATCTGCGGCACCGACCTGCACATCTACCTGTGGGACGAGTGGAGCCAGCGCACGATCAAGCCGGGCCTGGTCATCGGCCACGAGTTCGTCGGCCGCGTCGTGGACCTCGGCCCGGGCGTCACGGGTTACAAGGTCGGCCAGCGCGTGTCGGCCGAAGGCCACATCGTGTGCGGCCATTGCCGCAACTGCCGCGCGGGCAAGCAGCACCTGTGCCCCAACACCGTGGGCATCGGCGTCAACCGCGATGGCGCGTTCGCCGAATTCATCGTGATGCCCGCCAGCAACCTGTGGCCGATCCCCGACCAGATCCCGAGCGAGCTCGCCGCGTTCTTCGATCCCTACGGCAACGCCGCGCATTGCGCGCTGGAATTCGACGTCGTCGGCGAGGACGTGCTGATCACCGGCGCGGGCCCGATCGGCATCATCGCCGCGGGCATCTGCAAGCACATCGGCGCGCGCAACGTGGTGGTCACCGACGTCAACGACTATCGCCTGAAGCTCGCCGCCGACATGGGCGCCACCCGCGTGGTCAACGTGTCGAACACCTCGCTCAAGGACGTGATGAAGGACCTGCACATGGAGGGCTTCGACGTGGGCCTGGAAATGAGCGGCAACCCGCGCGCGTTCAACGACATGCTCGATTGCATGTACAACGGCGGCAAGATCGCGATGCTCGGCATCATGCCCAAGGGCGCCGGCGCCGACTGGGACAAGATCATCTTCAAGGGCCTCACCCTGCACGGCATCTACGGCCGTCGCATGTACGAGACCTGGTACAAGATGACGCAGCTCGTGCTCGGCGGCTTCCCGCTCGGCAAGGTGCTCACGCACCAGTTGCCGATCGACTCGTTCCAGGAAGGCTTCGAACTGATGGAATCGGGCAAGGCCGGCAAGGTCGTGCTGTCGTGGAACTGATGCGATGAACGACACCAGCCTCACGTCGCGCTACAGCGACACCCTCGACGAAATCCGCGACGCCGGCCTGTTCAAGTCCGAGCGCATCATCACCAGCCCGCAGTCGGCGGAGATCACGCTGGCCGACGGGCGCACGGTGCTGAACTTCTGCGCCAACAATTACCTCGGGCTCGCCGACCATCCCGACGTGATCGCGGCGGCGAAGGACGCGCTCGACACGCACGGATTCGGCATGGCGTCGGTGCGCTTCATCTGCGGCACGCAGGACCTGCACAAGCAGCTCGAAAAGACGATCGCCGATTTCTTCGGCACGCAGGACACGATCCTCTACGCCGCGTGCTTCGACGCCAATGGCGGCTTGTTCGAACCGCTGCTGGACGAAAACGACGCGATCATTTCCGATGCGCTCAACCACGCGTCGATCATCGACGGCGTGCGCCTGTGCAAGGCCAAGCGTTACCGCTACGCCAACTGCGACATGGCCGACCTGGAAAAGCAGCTCCAGCAGGCGAAGGCCGACGGCGCGCGCACGATCATGATCACCTCCGACGGCGTGTTCTCGATGGACGGCTTCATCGCGCCGCTCGATGAGATCACCGCGCTCGCGGAAAAGTACGGCGCGCTGGTGCATATCGACGAATGCCACGCGACCGGTTTCCTCGGCAAGACGGGCCGCGGCTCGGCGGAGGTCAAGGGCGTGATGGACAGGATCGACATCTTCACCGGAACGCTCGGCAAGGCGATGGGCGGCGCGCTCGGCGGGTTCACCACGGCGAAGCGCGAAGTCATCGAATTGCTGCGCCAGCGTTCGCGCCCGTATCTGTTCTCGAACTCGCTGCCGCCGCACGTGGTGGCCGCGGGAATCAAGGCATTCGAGATGCTCTCGTCGGCCGGCGATTTGCGCGAAACGTTGGCCGCGAACACGCAGTACTTCCGCGAGCGCATGGTCGAAGCGGGTTTCGACATCCGCCCCGGCGTGCATCCGATCAGCCCGGTGATGTTGTACGACGCCCCGCTCGCGCAGAAGTTCGCGCAGCGCTTGCTCGAGGAAGGCATCTACGCCATCGGGTTCTTCTATCCCGTCGTGCCGCAGGGCAAGGCGCGCATCCGCACGCAGATCAGTGCGGCGCACACGCGCGAACACCTGGATCGCGCGATCGATGCGTTCGTGCGCATCGGGAAGGAACTCGGCGTGATCAAGGGCTGAGCGCGGCGATTTCGTCGGCGCGCAGTTCGCGCCAGGCGCCTTTGCCCAGGTCCCCCAGCGCGATCGCGCCGATCGCGACGCGCACCAGGCGCAGCACATCGATGTGCTGCGCCGCGAGCATCCGGCGGATCTGCCGGTTCTTTCCCTCATCCAGCACGATGTCGAGCCACGCGGTGCGCTCGCCGCTGCGCAGCAGCGCGGCCGATTTCGCACGCAGCATTTCGCCTTCGTGCTCGATGCCCGCGTTGAGCGCGGCGATCAACGCATCGTCCGGTACCGCATCGATCTGCACGTGATACCGCTTGTCCGGCCCGGTCGCCGGATCGGTGATGCGCGCAGCCCACGCGGGATCGTTGGTGAACAACAACAGGCCTTCGCTCGCCTTGTCCAGGCGCCCGACGGGCGCAAGCCATGGCAGGCCCGCACCATCGAAACATCGATAGACGGTGTCGCGGCCTTTCTCGTCGCTCGCGGTGGTCAACAGGCCGCGCGGCTTGTTGAGCACGATGACGCGACGCTCGGGGGCTGCATCGATCGAACGCCCGTCCACCGCGATGCGGTGGCGGCCGGCGATGGTGGGGAATTCGGGATCCCGCACGATGCGGCCGTCGACGCTGACGCGTCCGTCGCGAATCCACTGCGCCGCCTGCGTGCGCGAACACACGCCGCGCTTGGAAAGCGCGCGTGCGAGGCCGTGCCGGGGTGTCGCGGGGTGGGCCAGCGGCGTCAGGGCTTGGCGGGCGTCGCAGGCGGCGCCTGCGTGCCGGGCGGCGTGCCTTCGGGCGCCGGGGCCGGCGTGGTCGTCACGGGGGCGGGCGCGGCAGTCGACGATGCCGGCGCAGGCGCGGCGGCAGGTGCGCCGCCCTTCGCGACGCGGACTCCGCGTGCCTTCATCCACTGGTCGAACTCTTCGGCCGTCATGCGCTTGCCGTTCTGGTTCATGTCGAACCGCCACGGCGTGTTGTCGAACTGGGTCTGCGGCTTGTAGGTCGACGGATCGATGACGCCGTTGGCCGGCGACGCGGCGGGCGCGGCGTTGGCGATGCTGCGGCAGCCTTCGAGCTTCAGCCGGAACAGGACGTTGTCGAGCGTCTGCGATTCGTCGTACGCCTGCGCGAGCACGCCGGTGGGCGCGCCGAGCTGGTGGCTGGGGACGGTGAGCTCGGGCGAGAGCGCCGGCAACACGGTGGGCTGGATGGGCAGCGCGCGCGGCGCGGTGGCCAGGCTGCAATTGGCGGGCGTCTGCGCGTGGGCCATGCCCGCCATCGCCAACAGTCCGAGTGCAATGAGTGCGTGTCGCATGGCCATTCTCCCGAAGTCCACCGGAGTGTAGGCACCGCCCCCGGATCGAACAATGGGATCACGCCACATCGCGTGTGATCGCCGTAGGAAAAACGTTGCGGAAATGTTCCGGGCCCAAAAAAGAAGCCCGGCTTTCGCCGGGCTTCTCGTAACGCGTGGAACGTCGAAACTTAGTTCTGGACGTTCAGCTCGGTGCGGCGGTTGCGCGCACGGCCTTCCGGATTGTCCGAACCATCGTCGTTCGTGTTCGGCGCGATCGGGCGGCTCTCGCCGTAACCGTTCGGACCGATCAGGCGCGACGCATCGACGCCGTTGCTGGTCAGGTAGTCGTACACCGCCTTGGCGCGACGCTCCGACAGCGACTGGTTGTAGGCGTCGGTACCGACCGAGTCGGTGTGGCCGGCGACTTCAACCTTCAGCTCCGGATAGCGCTTCAGGATTTCGACGGCTTCGCCGAGGATCGCGACCGCATCCGGACGCAGCGTCGACTTGTCGAAGTCGAAGTTGACGCCCTTCAGGTCGATCGTGACCGGCACCGGGCAGCCGTCCGGACCGATGGTCTGGCCAGCCTGCGAACCGGGGCACTTGTCGTCGCAGTTGTTCACGCCGTCGCCGTCATCGTCCGCATCGGCGCACGACGGAGCCGCCGGGGCCGGGGCAACGGGGGCTGCCGGTTCCGGACCGAGGGCCACGGTCAGGCCGACCGAGGCGAGGATGTCGGTGAAGTAGTCTTCCTGCTGCTGCGCCGGACGGGCCTGGACGTCGTCGAAGTCGACGCGCGTACCGAGTTCCGTGCGGAGGTCGACGCGGCCGAAGTCGAACTGCAGGCCGGCGCCGAGGTTCAGCGCGGCGTTGTTGTCCGAATGCTCAGCCGGGAAACCGCCGTCCGGGGTGCCGAACGCGGGGTCGCGGATGAACTCTTCTTCATGACGCTGCCAGCCGAGGCCCATACGGATGTACGGCCACCACTTGGAGTCGACGGTGCGGAAGTGGTAACGGGCATCGGCCGAAGCGCCGTACTGGCTCCACCAGAGGTTCGGATTCGACTGCTTGTCCGGGTTCTGGTAGTTCAGTTCGAAGTCGACCGACCAATTCGGGTTGAGGAACTTGCCGAAACCGAGGGTGCCGAAGATGGAGTCTTCGGTGTCACGGTCCGTGTCCTGGAAGTTCACGCCGGTGGAACCCGCGACGTACCAACGGTCGTCGAAGGTCTGCGCGGCGGCCGCCTGCGCGACGCCCAGGCCACAAAGCAGCGCGGCGCAGAGGAGTTTCTTGTTCATGTTCAGCTCCTTGATCAGGGTAAAGAAACCAACGCTTTTTCAATTTCTGACGGCCGCGATCCGCACGGCATCCAGGCCAACCTAATTCGGACCCGGTGAAGGCCCTGTTAACGCTAGCATAACAGTTGGAGGGTGCCAACCCTCGAATCGTGGGGGCGATCTTACACCCGGTAAAGGTTCATGAAGTCCGAAATGGACATCGCCTCGAGCTCCGCCGGCTTGCCCGCCAGGGCCATCAGGCGGTCGGCCGAGGCCGCGGGGAGGTGGGCGCGGATCGCGGCCTGGAACTTTGCCATCAACACGGGGATGCCTTCGGCGCGACGCTTCCGGTGTCCGATGGGGAAATCGATCGACACCTTCTCCGTGCTCGTGCCATCCGTGAAGAACACCTGCACCGAGTTGCCGATGTAGCGCTTGGCCGCGTCGAAGTAGTCCTTGGTGAACTGCGGGTTCTCCTTAACGACCATCTTGGCGCGCAGCGCGTCGATGCGCGGGTCGGCGGCGACGTCGTCGTTGTAGTCGTCGGCGGTCAGGCGGCCGAAGATCAGCGGGACGGCCACCATGTACTGGAGGCAGTGGTCGCGGTCGGCGTAGTTCGCCAGCGGGCCGGTCTTGTCGATGATGCGCACGCCGGCTTCCTGCGTCTCGATCTCGATGCGATCGATTTCGGCGATGCGCGCCTTCACCTGCGGGTGCAGCTGCATGGCGCATTCCACCGCCGTCTGGGCGTGGAATTCGGCCGGGAAGGAGATCTTGAACAGCACGTTTTCCATCACGTAGCTGCCGAAGGGGCGCTCGAACTTGAATTCGTTGCCCTTGAAGGCGACGTCGTAGAAGCCCCAGGTCTTCGCGCTCAGGGCGCTCGGATAGCCGACGACCTTCTTCTCCACGGCGTTCAGCGCGTGCGTGACGGCGCGGCGGCAGGCATCCCCGGCGGCCCAGCTCTTGCGCGGGCCGGTGTTGGGCGCGTGGCGGTAGGTACGCAGCACGCCGTTGTCGATCCACGAGTGCGACACGGCCGTGATGATTTCGTCCTTCGTGCCGCCGAGCATCGCCGTGGACACGGCGGTCGAGGCCAGGCGCACCAGGATCACGTGGTCCAGGCCGACGCGGTTGAACGAGTTCTGGAGTGCGTAGACACCCTGGATCTCATGGGCCTTGATCGCCCAGCCGAGCACGTCGCGCACGGTGATCGTCTTGCCCGAGTCGTCGCGCAGGGCCTTGCGGTTCAGCCAGTCGGCCACCGCGAGGATCGCGCCGAGGTTGTCCGACGGATGGCCCCATTCGGCGGCCAGCCAGGTGTCGTTGAAGTCCAGCCAGCGCACGAGCGTGCCGATGTTGAAGGCGGCCTGGACCGGATCAAGCTCGAAGCCGGTGCCCGGCACCACGGCGCCGCCCGGGAGCGTCGCACCCGGCACGATCGGCCCGAGGTGCTTCACGCAGCCCTCGAACTTCATCGCCAGCATCGCGCAGGCCAGCGAATCGAGCAGCATGTAGCGCGCGGTGTCGTACGCCTCCTGCGAGTCGACCTTGTAGTCGACGACGTAGTCGGCGATGTCGACCATCGGCTGGTCGGGATTCGGGCGGACGGCGGAACGGACGTCGAAGTGGCTCATGCGTATTCGGTCGGCGGAGGGAAGCCGCGCATTTTGCCAGAGAGAGACCCCTTTCACGGCCCGACCATCGGCCGACGTTGCACACATGCAACGCACCGCTGCACCTGCCCGGCTTGGTACGGCCCGGTTGCGCGCGCATCTTCCGGGGCATGGACACCTTCCCCACCCTGTTCCTTTCGCATGGCTCGCCGATGCTCGCCCGACAGGACTCGGCCGCCGGCCGCTTCCTCGACGGGCTCGCCGCGCACCTGCCGACGCCCCGCGCGATCGTCGTGGCCTCCGCGCATTTCTCCGCGGCACCCACGCACGTCGGCGCGGCGGCCCTGCCGCGCACGATCCACGACTTCGGCGGCTTCCCGCCGGCGCTTTACGAATTGCAGTACCCCGCCCCCGGCCTGCCCGCGCTCGCGCACGAGATCGCGAAGTCGATCGACACCGCCGGCATTCCCGTCCGCATCGCGGCCGACCATGGCCTCGACCACGGCGTGTGGGTGCCCTTGCTACGCATGTATCCGAATGCCGACATCCCGGTGGTTCCGGTGTCGGTGGATCCGCGCGGCGATGCGCGGGCGCATGTCGCGCTGGGCCGGGCGTTGTCGTCGTTGCGGAACGACGGCGTCCTCGTGATCGGTTCGGGCGGCTTCGTGCACAACCTCGGCGACCTGGACTGGCGCAACCCGGAGGCGCCGCTTGCCCCGTGGGCATCGGAATTCGCCGACTGGATGCGCGAGCGCCTGCAGGCCAACGACATCGATGCCCTCGCCGACTGGCAATCGCGCGCACCGCACGCCAAGCGCGCACACCCGACCGTCGAACACCTCATGCCGTTGTTCGTCGCGCTCGGCGCCGCGGGCGACGCGCCGGCGATGCGCCACCTGCACCAGTCGCACGAACTCGGGACGCTGGCCCTGGACGCCTTCGCCTTCGGATGACTTGAGCCGCGCCGTGAATGCGGGCATGGTGCGCCATCCCGTACGCCGGCGTATGCGCAATGCCCTACCCGCACCTGTTCCGCCCGCTCGATCTCGGGTTCGCGACGCTGCGCAACCGAATCCTGATGGGATCGATGCACACCGGCCTCGAAGACCGTGCGCGCGATTTCCCGAAGCTGGCGGCCTACTTCGCCGAACGCGCGGCCGGCGGCGCGGGCCTGATCGTCACCGGCGGATTCGCGCCGAACCTCGTGGGTTGGCTCAAGCCCTTCGCAGGCAAGTTGTCGTGGCGGCACGAAGTGCGCCCACATCGCGAGGTGACGCAGGCCGTGCACGCGCACGGTGCGCACATCTGCCTGCAACTGCTGCACGCGGGACGTTATGCCTATCACCCGCTGTCGGTCGCGCCGTCGAAATTGAAGGCGCCGATCAACCCGTTCACGCCGCGCGCGTTGTCGGCGCGCGGGGTCGAACGGCAAATCGCCGCGTATGCGCGCGCGGCGGTGTTCGCACGCGAGGCCGGTTACGACGGCGTGGAAGTGATGGGTTCGGAAGGCTATCTCATCAACCAGTTCACCGTCGCGCGCACCAACAAGCGCACCGACGGTTGGGGCGGAGACACCGCGCAACGCATGCGCTTCGCAGTCGAAATCGTGCGCCGCGTGCGCGAAGCGTGCGGCCCGGATTTCATCATCGTCTATCGCCTGTCGATGCTCGACCTCGTCGACGGCGGCGGCGATTGGCAGGACATCGTGCAGCAGGCGCAGGCGATCGAAGCCGCCGGCGCGACGCTCATCAACACCGGCATCGGCTGGCACGAAGCACGCATTCCCACCATCGCAACGTCCGTGCCGCGTGCCGCCTTCGCCGGCGTCACCGCAAAGCTGCGTCCGCACGTGCGCCTGCCGTTGATCGCCACCAATCGCATCAACATGCCCGACGTCGCCGAAGCGGTGCTCGCGACCGGTAGCGCCGACATGGTGTCGATGGCGCGCCCGCTGCTCGCCGACCCGCAATGGCCGAACAAGGCGCGCGCCGGCCGCGCGCATGCGATCAACACCTGCATCGCGTGCAACCAGGCGTGCCTGGACCACGTGTTCGAGAACAAGCGCGCGAGTTGCCTGGTCAATCCGCGTGCGTGCGCCGAAACCGAGATGGTCGCGACGCGCACGGCGACGCCACGCCGCATCGCCGTCGTCGGCGCCGGCCCCGCGGGCCTGGCGTGCGCGACCGAAGCGGCCGCGCGCGGGCATCGCGTCGAATTGTTCGATGCGAACGACGCCATCGGCGGACAGTTCAACCTCGCGCGGCGAATTCCCGGCAAGGAAGAATTCGACGAGACGCTGCGCTACTTCCGGCATCGGATCGAAGAGACCGGCGTCACGCTGCATCTGCGCACGCATGTCGATGCGGCGGCATTGCAGGATCACGATGCGGTCGTCGTCGCGACGGGCGTGACGCCACGCGCGGTGTCGTTTCCCGGTGCGGATCACGCGAAGGTCGTCGGCTATGCGGACGTGATCGAAGGACGCGTCACTTGCGGCCCACGCGTGGCGGTCATCGGCGCGGGCGGCATCGGGTTCGACGTCGCGGAATTCCTCGTGCACGCGGGGCCCTCGCCTTCGCTCGACCCGCACCGCTGGATGCGCGAATGGGGGGTCGATTCGACATTCGAAACACGCGGCGGCCTCGCGAAAGCCCATCCGGAACCGGCCGCGCGCGAAGTGTGGCTGCTGCAACGCACGGCGGGCCGCCCCGGCGCACGCCTTGCGAAGACGACGGGCTGGATCCACCGCGCCGCATTGAAGGCGAAGGGCGTGCACATGCTCGGGGGCGTCGAGTATCTCGGCGTCGACGATGCGGGCCTGCGCATCCGCATCGATGGCGAGGAACGCGCGCTGCCCGTCGACCACGTGGTGGTTTGCGCGGGACAGGAACCCCGACGCACGTTGTTCGATGCGCTCTCCGCGAATGGCCGCGACGTCCACGTCATCGGCGGCGCCGATGTCGCCGCGGAACTCGACGCCAAGCGCGCCATCGCGCAGGGCACCGCGCTCGCAGCGAAGCTTTAACGCACTGCGGCGTACGCTCGGCGGCTCCCACGCCGCGGAGTGCCGCCCATGTATGTCGATGGTTACGTCCTGGCCGTTCCACAAGCCAACCTCGCCGCCTACCGCAAGATGGCCCGCAAGGCGGGCAAGATCTGGAAGGAGCACGGCGCGCTCGAATACATGGAAACGGTCGAGGACGACGTGCAGCCGGGCAAGCTCACGAGCTTCCCGCAGGCGGTGAAACGCAAGGCCGGCGAACTCGTCGTGTTCTCCTGGATCATTTACGAGTCGAAGGCGCAGCGCAGCCGCATCAACAAACTGGTGATGAAGGATCCGCGCCTGGCCGAGATGGCGGACCCGAAGAACCTGCCGTTCGACGCCAAGCGCATGTTCTGGGGTGGATTCAAGCCCATCGTGACGCTCTGAAGCGCCCGTATTCACATTTCGTTCCGATCACGATCGTTAACGTGCGCACACTTTCACGCCCCGCCGCTCGATGCGGGGCACCCACGCGGCCTGCAATGCAAAGGCCGCGTTCGGGCAAAGGCAGCCGTTAGAGCCGCCGCCCTCCCCAGTACGCCATGGCGCCAGGTCCCTCCGGATCGGCGTCGCAACGGAGCAAGGAGTCCGACGCAATGAAGCTGGCCTGGATCCTCTGGCTGTCGCAGGTATTGCCGCAGCCGGCCGCAGATTCGCTCTGCCTGAGCACCACCGTGTATCTCGAAGCGCGCGATCAATCCGCGCGCGGGCAACAAGCCGTCGCCGAAGTTGCACTGCGCCGCCGCGACAGCGGCCTGTGGGGCGACAACCTGTGTTCGGTGGTCACCGCGAAAAAACAGTTCGCGCCGACCATCGTGCCCGCCAACACGCGCCTGCGCGGTGGCGAGGCGTGGTCGAACGCGGTGAGCGTCGCGCTGGAATCGCAACGCAACTGGGCGCTGCCGATGGGCCAACGCAAGGAAATCGTGCCGGGCGCGAGCCACTTCGCCGCGCATGCGATCGCAAGCCCCTCGTGGCGCAACGCCTACCAGGTGGCGAAGATCGGCGACCACACCTTCTATCGCGTGCAGACGCTCAAGCCGCGCAACGGGTGATGCGATGAAGCTCTATTACACGCCCGGGACGTGCGCGCTGTCGGACCACATCGCGCTGGAATGGATCGGCCAGCCGTTCGAGGCGCAATTGGTGACGCGCGAGGAGCGCAGGCAACCCGAATACCTCGCGATCAACCCCGCCGGCGCCGTACCCGCGTTGAAACTCGACGACGGCACGGTGCTGCTGCAGAACGTCGCGATCCTCAACTACCTCGCCGACTCGTTCCCGGAAGCGAAGTTGGGCGGCGATGGTTCGCCCCGGTCGCGCGCGCTGGTGAACCAGTGGCTGTCGATGGTCAACGCCGACGTGCATCCGCCCTTCAAGGCATTCTTCGGCGGCGCGGAGTACCTCGAAGATCCGAAGCTGATCGAAAAGGCACAGGACCAGGCGCGCAAGACCTTGCGCCCGTTGTACGAGCGCATCGATGCGCAGCTCGCGGGCCAGGATTGGGTGGCCGGCGAGCGGTCGATCGTCGACCCGTATCTGTTCGTCGTCGTGCGCTGGGCGAAGGCGATGAACGTCGACCTGTCGGGCCTCGACAACCTGCATGCGTTCCATGACCGGATGCGGAACGATCCGGGGGTCAAACGCGCCTTGCAGACACAAGGGCTCTCGTAACGAAAAAGGCCGCGCAGTGCGCGGCCTTTTCGTTTTCAGCGCTTGTCGATGGCGACGTAGTCGCGATCGTCGGGACCGATGTAGTTCGCGCTGGGGCGAATGATCTTGCCGTCTTCGCGTTGTTCGATCACGTGCGCGCTCCAACCCGTCGTGCGGGCGATGACGAACAGCGGCGTGAACATCGGCGTCGGGATTCCCATCATGTGGTAGGCCGAGGCGCTGAACCAGTCGAGGTTCGGGAACATCTTCTTCATGTCCCACATGAGCGTTTCGATGCGCTCGCTGACGTCGAACAGCACCTGGTTGCCGCCATCCGCGCACAGCTTGCGCGAGAGCTCCTTGATGATCGGATTGCGCGGGTCGCCGACGGTGTAGACCGGATGGCCGAAGCCGATGACGATTTCCTTGCGCTCCACGCGCGCGCGGATGTCGGCTTCCGCTTCATCGGCGCTGGTGTAGCGCGAGATGATGTCCATCGCCACTTCGTTCGCGCCGCCGTGCTTCGGACCGCGCAGCGCGCCGATGGCGCCGGTGATGCAGGAAAACATGTCCGAGCCGGTGCCCGCGATCACGCGCGCGGTGAACGTCGAGGCGTTGAACTCGTGCTCGGCATACAGGATCAGCGACTTGTCGAGCGCATCGGCGTGCAGCTTCGACGGCGGCTCACCGTGCAGCAGGTGCAGGAAGTGCGCGGCGACGCTGTCGTCGTCGGTCTCCACGTCGATGCGGCGGCCGTTGCGCGTGAAGTGCCACCAGTACAGCAGCATCGAACCGAACGACGCGATCAGCTTGTCGGCGATGTCGCGCGCTTCCGACGCCGGATGGCCTTCGCGTTCCGGCAGTACCGTGCCGAGCACCGAGCAGCCCGTGCGCATGACGTCCATCGGGTGCGCGTTGGCGGGGACGAGTTCAAGCGCTTCCTGCACGATGGCCGGCAGGCCGCGCAGGCGCGAGAGCTTGGTCTTGTAGGCCTTGAGCTGCGAGGTCGTCGGCAGCGCGCCGTGCACCAGCAGGTGCGCGACTTCCTCGAAGGTGGACTTCGTGGCGAGATCCTTGATGTCGTACCCGCGGTAGTGCAGGTCGTTGCCGCTGCGGCCGACGGTGCACAGCGCGGTGTTGCCCGCTGCGGTGCCGCTCAGCGCGACGGACTTCTTGGCCTTGGGGAGCACTTGTTCGCTCATGGCGTTTCCTTCGTTTGCGTCGTTGTATGCGTGTGTTGCGCGCGAATCAGTTCTCGAACTCGAGCGCCGGGTCGAACCGGGGGCAGGCATCGATTGGACGGGTGACGTCCTCGGTGCCCCGCGGATGGGATTGCGTGGTCCAGCATTCGTCGAGCGCCGAGCAATAGCAGATGGTGGCGTTCCAGCGTTCCCCGGCCACGTTGCGGATGGCGGTGAACTGCTCCTTCGCGCCCGGCTGCAGGTAGGTCATGTCCTCACCGGACGCGAGCACCGCGCCGTTGAGCGAGCTGTAGCCCATCTTTTCGGGAGGCAGGCCCAGGGCGCTGGCCAACTGGCCCCAGTCCTTCAGCGGCTTGCCGTCGAGCGTCACGCGCGCGCTGCGCACGATCAGCGGTCCCATGCCCTTGTTGGCGAGGTGGAACTCGCCGAGTGCGCCCGCGTTGTAGAACTGCGCGCGGGGCCAGACCTGCGCGCGCACCTGCTGGCGCTGGAGTTGCGCGGTGTATGCGGCGACGCCGACCGCCACGAAGCTCACGACCAGCGCCGAGAGCGCGGTGACGCGATCCCAGTCGAAGCCCGTGCGCGGCGCGGCGTCGTTCATCACTTCTTCGAGGAGAACAACGCGTCGAGCTTGTCTTCGTACGCGTGGTAGCCGAGGAAGTCGTACAACGCAGCGCGCGTCTGCAGCGTGTCGACGATGTTCTTCTGCGTGCCTTCGCGGCGCACGGTTTCGTAGAAGTTGAGCGCGGCCTTGTTCATCGCGCGATACGCGCCGCAGCAGTACAGCGCGATGTCGACGTTGGCGCCGCGCAGCTCGTCCGTGGTGAAGAACGGCGTCGAGCCGAACTCGGTGAGGTTGGCCAGGATCGGCACCTTCACCGCGGCCTTGAAGCGCTTGTAGTCCTCGAGCGTGTTCATCGCTTCGGGGAAGATCATGTCCGCGCCGGCTTCGACGTAGGCGCAGGCGCGGTCGATCGCCGACTCCACGCCTTCGACCGCCGCTGCATCGGTGCGCGCCATGATCACGAACGTCCCGTCCGTGCGCGCGTCCACCGCGGCCTTGATGCGATCGACCATTTCGTCCTTCGTGACGACTTCCTTGCCGGGGCGATGGCCGCACCGCTTCTGGCCGACCTGGTCTTCCATGTGCACGGCCGCAACGCCGACGTTGATGAAGGACCGAATGGTGCGCGCGATGTTGAACGCGCCGCCCCAGCCGGTGTCGATGTCGACGAGCAGGGGCAGTTGCGTGGCATCGACGATGCGGCGCGCATCGACGAGCACGTCTTCCATCGTGCTGATGCCGAGGTCCGGCACACCGAGCGAATTGGCGGCCACGCCGCCGCCGGAGAGATACAGCGCCTTGTAACCCGTGCGCTTGGCCATCAGGCCGGCGTACGCGGTGATGGCGCCCATCACCTGCAGCGGGCTTTCGTCGCGGACGGCATCGCGGAAGCGCGTGCCGGCAGAAGCTTGCGTCATGTCATGCATCCCACAATCGACGAGGCGACCTTGCGGTCGCCTCGATGTTACGAATCAGAGCAGGTGCGCCACGCCGGCGCGTTCTTCCTCGAGCTCGGCGAGCGTCTTGTCCATGCGCTCGCGGCTGAAGTCGTCGATGGCCAGGTCGGTGATGCGCGTGTACTCGCCGTTCTGCGTGGTCACGGGCACGCCGTAGATCACGCCTTCCGGAATCCCGTAGGTGCCGTCGGACGGCACGCCCATCGTCACCCACTTGCCGTTGCTGCCGAGGACCCAGTCGCGGACGTGGTCGATCGCGGCGTTGGCGGCCGACGCGGCGGAGGACAGGCCGCGCGCTTCGATGATCGCCGCGCCGCGCTTGCCCACCTTCGGGATGAAGTCGTTGGCGTTCCAGTCGGCGTCGTTGATCTTGTCCTTCAGCGACGCGCCGCCAGCCGTGGCGAAACGGTAGTCCGGATACATCGTCGGCGAGTGGTTGCCCCACACGATCAGCTTGTCGATGTCGGCGACCTGCACGCCGGCCTTGGCCGCGAGCTGCGACAGCGCGCGGTTGTGGTCCAGGCGCAGCATGGCGGTGAAGTTCTTCGCCGGGAGGCTCGGCGCCGACTTCATCGCGATGTAGGCGTTGGTATTGGCCGGGTTGCCGACCACGAGCACCTTGACGTTGCGCGAGGCGACATCGTTCAGCGCCTTGCCTTGTTCGGTGAAGATCTTCGCGTTCTCGAGCAGCAGGTCCTTGCGCTCCATGCCCGGGCCGCGCGGACGCGCGCCGACGAGCAACGCGATGTCCGCGTCCTTGAACGCGACGCGCGCATCGTCCGTGCCGACCATGCCGGCCAGCAGCGGGAACGCGCAATCCTCGAGTTCCATCATCACGCCCTTGAGCGCGGCCTGCGCTTTTTCGAGCGGCAGTTCCAGCATCTGCAGGATGACCGGCTGGTCCTTCCCGAGCATTTCGCCGGAGGCGATGCGGAACAGCAGGGCGTAGCCGATCTGGCCGGCAGCGCCGGTGACGGCAACACGGACGGGGGTCTTCATGGTGCGGTGGCTCCGGAAATCGTGGGGACTATTGATTGGGCGTTACTGCAGTTCGTCGAAGAACTGCTTGAAGCGTGCGAGCCCCGGCGCGAGTTGCGGCGTGGGGCACGTGTAGCTGATGCGCAGCGCGCGCGGCTCGCCGAACGCCGAACCCGGCACGCAGGCCACGCCCTTGGCTTCCAACAGCGCGTTGCACAAATCGACGTCGTTGCCGATCTTCAGGCCCGTCGGGCCATGCGTCTTGCCGAACGCGCAGCTGACGTCCGGGAAGACGTAGAACGCGCCTTGCGGACGCGGGCACACGATGCCGGGGATCTCCGCGAGCATCGCCAGCACCTGGTCGCGCTTGGCGGAGAACTCGGCGTTCTTCTGCGTCGGCACGTCCTGCGGGCCGGTCAGCGCGGCGATGGCCGCGGCGGTGACGACTTCCGGGATGTTGGTGATGTGGTTGGAGTTCATCGTCGCGACGGCCTTGGCCACGCTCTCGGGGCCGGCCATGAAGCCGACGCGCCAACCGGGCATGCCGTAGGTCTTGGAGAGCGAGTCGATGAAGATCACGCGGTCGCGCAACTCGGGTCGCGCGTGCACGAAGTTGTGGTACCCGAGGCCGTCGAACACCATGCGGTTGTAGATGTCGTCGGTGATCACCCAGGTGTCCGGGTACTTGGCGACGACGTCGGCCAGCGCCGCGATCTCGTCCTTCGAATACACCATGCCCGTCGGGTTGGACGGGTTGTTGAAGAGGAAGACCTTCGGCTTCTTCGCCAGCGCCGCGTCGAGCTGCGCCGGCGTCATCTTGTAGTCCTGCGACGGCGGGCACGGAAGCAGGTCGATCTTCGCGTTCACGATTTCCGCGATGTCGAAGTAGCTGGTCCAGTACGGGGTCGCGAAGCAGATGGTGTCGCCTTCGTCGAGCAGGGCTTCGGCGAGGTTGAAGATCACGTGCTTGGCGCCGATGCCGGTGGCGATGTTCGCGCGTTCGTATCCGTTCAGCCCGATCTGCGCGATGTGAGCGAGGAACGCGTCCAGCAACGCATCGCTGCCGCGGTTGCTGCCGTACTGCCCGCTGTCCTTCGCCAACGCTTCACGAGCGGCGGCATAGACGTGATCGCCCGGGAGGAAATTCGGTACACCGATGGAAAAGCTGATGATGTCGCGGCCTTCGGACTTCAAACGCTTGGCCTTTTCGGCCACCACCATGATTGCGCTAGGCTTGGCGCGACCAACGCGCCGGGCGAGCAAAGGCATCGCGAGAACCTCGTCGGAACGAACTGGGGACTGGTCTACGTATCGGCTGCGGGAACAGCCGGAAGGAAGCCCGAAATGCTAGCACAGGGGACGTTGTCGACCGCAGTGCCGGGGCGCGTGGTGCGCCGGTTCCCGGCTGTTTTCCTCCTGATCCTCCTGATCCTTGCGGCCCTGCCCGGCTGCATGTCGACGCAGGTGCGGCAGGTCGAGGACGAGAAGGGCAAACCGGTGGTCATGTCGGGCACGACCGTGGTCCTGGTGGAACCGGACATCGAGCTGTACGCCGTGGGCGCCGGCGGCATGGCCGAACCGCGCAAGGCGTGGACGGAAGCCGCCCGCAAGAACTTTCCCGACGCCGCACGCCAGCGCCTGGAGGCCGTCGGCTTCACCCTGCGGCCCGACTACTACCTGCCGAAGGACGCGGGCCCGGAAAACCGCCTGCGCCAGATCTACCTGCTGAACCAGGCCGTGTCGATGAGCATCCTGAATTACGGGCGCCCCGGCACGCTGCGCAACAAACACGACAAGTTCGACTGGACCCTCGGGCCGGGCGTGTCCGACCTGCGCGAGGCGACCGGCGCGGACTACGCGTTGTTCACCTACGTGCGCGACAGCTACACCAGCGGCGGGCGGGCGGCGATGCGCGTGATCGGCTTCCTGCTCCTGGGCGGCGACATCGGCGGCGGGCAGCAGATCGGCCTGGCCTCGCTGGTCGACCTGCGCACCGGCCAGGTCGTCTGGCACAACCTGTTGCTCGACCAGACCGGCGATCTGCGCGACGAAGCCGGCGCATCGGAAACCGCGGGCGACCTGCTGAAGGGCATCCGGAAATGACGGTCGGGCAAGCGAAGCACGCGATCGCGGGCGCCCTGCTCGCGCTGCTCGTCGGATGCGCCACGCAACAACCGATGCGCACGCCGGAACCGGGTTCGCGCCCAGTCGCGGGCACCGACGAAGACGAGCTGTGGTACGCGATGGAGAAGTCGGAGGAAGAACTCGCGCGTTCCCCGATGCGCGTGCGCGACCCGGCGCTCAACGCGTACGTCAAGGACGTCGCGTGCCGCGCGTCGGCCGGCTACTGCAAGGACCTGCGCGTCTACATCATGAACGTGCCCGCGTTCAACGCGAGCATGGCCCCCAACGGCACGATGATCGTCTGGACCGGCGCGTTGCTGCGCATGCGCGACGAGGCCGAGCTCGCTTTCGTGCTCGGCCATGAAGCGGGCCACTTCCGCGCGCAGCACACGCTGCGCCAATGGCGGCGCATGAAGGACACCAGCGCGTTCCTCGGCGCGTTCCAGATGCTCGCCTATGGCGCGGGCTTCCCGAACACCGCGTATTTCGGCTCGCTCGGCATCTACGCGACGATCTTCAAGTTCAGCCGCGACATGGAACGCGAGGCCGACAAGCTCGGGTTCGAGGCCGTCGTCGCCCAGGGCTGGGACCCGCGCGCGGGCGCCGATGTCTGGGGCCGCATGCTGCGCGAAGAGAACACGCTGAAGTACATCAGCCGCAGCACGGTGTTCGCCACCCACCCGGCCACCGAAGAACGCTTGTCCGACGTGCGCGCCGCGGCGGCAGCGGTGCCGAATCCGCCGTCCACGCGCAACAAGGCGCAATACCGCGAAGCCACGCGCCCGTTCCTCGAGAACTGGCTGGTCGGCGAACTCGCGCAGCGCCGCTATGCGAGCTCGCAATTGGTGATCCAGGAATTGCTGGACGACGCGCCGCAGGAAGACAAGGGCATGCTGACCTTCTACCTCGGCGAGTCCTACCGGCGCCGCGACAACAAGCAGGATGACGCGAAGGCCGCGGAGCTCTACGCGCGCGCCGTCACCCTGCCCGGCACGCCCGCCGCTGCGTGGCGCGAACACGGTTACGCCCTCGCGCAGCAAGGCCGGAACGACGACGCACGCAGCGCGCTGCAAACCTACCTGCAGAACGCACCGAAGGCCGACGACCGCGCCTTCGTGCAACGCGCGCTCGACAAACTCGGAGGCACGCACTGATGCAAAGGATGGCCGTGGTCCGGAACGCGATCGTGGCGTGCGCGGTCGCGCTGCTGCTCGGCGCATGCGCGTCGAGCGGCACGAGCCGGCTGGTGCCGGTCGGCGAAGTGCGCTCGGGCAAGCTCGTGTTGACCAGCGAGATGGAATGGACGCGTGCGACGAGCAACCGCTCGCAGCTGTGGACCATCGACGGCGAGCTGCTGAACATGCTCTACCTGGTCCACACGGTGAAGGAAGGCGACTACATCTTCCTCGGCCAGCGCGAGAGCAAGCGCCGCCCGGATGCGCCCTACTACCACAAGGGCATGCGCGAGGACGAACTGCGCGACCTGGTCTCCGACGGCCTGCTCAGTGCGGGATTCATCGGCGTGTCGCCGTCGAACCTGCGGCCGGCGAGCTTCGGGACGCACAGCGGCCTGCGCTTCGACCTCGACTTGCAGACCGGCGAGGGCCTGCAGTACCAGGGCCTCGTCGCGATGTTCGAACACGACAAGGGCCTGGCGCTGGCGATCTTCATCGCCCCGCGCGAGTACTACTTCCCGCGCGATTCGGCGAAGGTGTCGAGGATGCTCGACACGCTTCGCCTGGAACGCTAGTTACGCGGCGAGGATCTTGTTCCACTCGGCCACGCGGTCGGCCTTGGCGGCCAGCACGGCGTCGGCATCGCCTTCGATGCGGATGCTGTTGATCGTGTCGCCCTGCTTCACGGCGTCGACGACGTCCAGCCCCTCGGTGACCTTGCCGAACACGGTGTGCTTGCCGTCCAGCCACGGGGTCGGCACGTGGGTGATGAAGAACTGGCTGCCGTTGGTGTTCGGGCCGGCATTGGCCATCGACAGCACGCCGCGGTCGTGGCGCAGGCCATTGCTGGTCTCGTCCTCGAAGCGGTAGCCCGGGCCGCCACGGCCGGAGCCCTCGGGGCAGCCGCCCTGGACCATGAAATCGGCGATGACGCGGTGGAAGCTCAGCCCGTCGTAAAAGCCCCGCTTGGCGAGGTTCACGAAGTTCGCGACGGTCAGCGGGGCCTTGTCGGGGGCCAGCGCGACGCGGATCGGGCCACGGGAGGTATCGAAAACGGCGACCAGGGACATTCGGGGGCTCCTGCGGGAAAGCCGACGAGGATACTCCAGTCAGTGTTCGGGGCCCGCCGACAGGTATACTCGCCGGCTCTCTCAAGCAGCCCCAGCGCCCTCACCGGCGCGCATTCATCATGTCCGCTTCCGTCGAACGCCTCCGCAACATCGCCATCGTCGCCCACGTCGACCATGGCAAGACCACCCTCGTCGACCAGCTGCTCAAGCAGTCCGGCACCCTCAACGAGCGCGCCGTGGTCCCGGACCGCGTCATGGACAGCAACGATCTCGAAAAGGAACGTGGCATCACGATCCTCTCGAAGAACACCGCGATCCGCTGGACGAATCCGAAGACCAACGAAGTCTGGCGCATCAACATCGTCGACACCCCCGGGCACGCCGACTTCGGCGGCGAAGTGGAACGCGTGCTGTCGATGGTCGACTCCGTGCTTATCCTCGTCGACGCGATGGACGGCCCGATGCCGCAGACGCGCTTCGTGACGCAGAAGGCGTTCGCGATGGGCTTCAAGCCGATCGTCGTCGTCAACAAGGTCGACCGCCCCGGCGCGCGCGCCAGCTGGGTGCTCGACCAGACCTTCGACCTGTTCGACCGCCTCGGTGCGACCGACGACCAGCTCGACTTCACCACCGTCTACGCCTCGGGCCTGCAGGGCTACGCCGGCATGGACGAAAGCGTGCGCGACGGCGACATGACGCCGCTGTTCGAAGCGATCTGCGAGCACGTGCCCGCCCCGCCGGTCGACCCGGAAGGTCCGTTCCAGATGCGCGTGACCTCGCTGGACTACAACAGCTACGTCGGCATCATCGGCGTCGGCCGCATCCAGCGCGGCAAGGTCAAGACCAACCAGCAGGTCACGGTCATCGACCGCGAAGGCAAGACGCGCAACGGCAAGGTCGTGCAGGTGCTCGGCTTCATGGGCCTGGAGCGCGTGGAAGTCGGCGAAGCGCAGGCCGGCGACATCATTGCGTTCTCCGGCATCGAGAACCTGGGCATTTCGGACACGCTGTGCGATCCGACCGCCGTCGAACAACTCCCGGTGCTCACCGTCGACGAACCGACGATCTCGATGACCTTCCAGGTCAACGACTCGCCGTTCGCGGGCGTCAAGGACCGCAGCGGCGGCAAGTTCCTCACCTCGCGCCAGCTGCGCGATCGCCTCACGCGCGAAACGCAGCACAACGTCGCGCTGAAGGTCGAGGACACGGGCGACGCCGACAAGTTCAAGGTCAGCGGCCGCGGCGAACTGCACCTGTCGATCCTGATCGAGAACATGCGCCGCGAAGGCTACGAGCTCGCGGTGTCGCGTCCGGAAGTGATCATCAAGGAAATCGACGGCGTGGTATCCGAGCCGTTCGAAGCCCTCGTCGTCGACATGGAAGAGCAATTCCAGGGCGGCGTGATGGGTCGCCTCGGCGAGCGAAAGGCGCTGCTGCAGAACATGGAACCCGACGGCAAGGGCCGCGTGCGCCTGGACTACCTCATCCCCGCGCGCGGGCTGATCGGTTTCCAGACCGAGTTCCGCACGCTCACCGCCGGCACCGGCATGCTCTTCCACGTCTTCGACCATTACGGCCCGAAGGCGGAAGGCCAGATCGGCCAGCGCCAGAACGGCGTGCTGATTTCCAACGGCACCGGCCCGTCGCCTGCCTACGCGCAGATGGCGATGCAGGAACGCGGCCGCTTGTTCATCGAGCCGGGCGAGGAGATCTACGAAGGCCAGATCGTCGGCATCCATTCGAAGGACAACGACCTCACGGTCAACGCGCTGCGCGGCAAGCAGCTCACCAACTTCCGCGCGTCGGGCAAGGACGACGACGAAGGGCTGATCCCGGCGATCAAGTTCTCGCTGGAGCAGGCGCTGGAGTTCATCGACGACGACGAACTCGTCGAGATCACGCCGAAGGCGATCCGCCTGCGCAAGAAGTTCCGCAGCGAGACCGATCGCAAGCGCGCCTCGCGCGCTGCGTGATGTCCGATCCGGCGCAACGCGTGGACGCGAAGCGCTCGACGACGAACGACTACGTGCACGACCCGCGGGCCCATCCGGGCCTGCGGGCGATCGCGATCATCGAAGGCATCAAGGGGTTGCTCGCGCTTTCCGCCGCGAGCGGGCTGGAACTGATCGGCCCGATTCCCCTCAAGCGCTGGGTGCATGAGCTGATCGCGCGCTTCCAGCTCGAACCCGACCACGGCGCGATGGCATGGCTCGCCAACGCGATCAACCCCGACTCCGTGCATCTCGCCGCGGCCGCGGTGGCCGTGTACGCGGTGTTGCACCTCATCGAAGCGTGGGGCCTGTGGCGCGACAAGGCATGGGCCTCGCTGCTCGGCTGCCTGGCCGCGGCGATCTATCTCCCGTTCGACATCTACGCATTGATCCGCCATCCCGGCTGGGTGTCGGTCGCGGTGCTGGCGATCAACGTGCTGGTCGTCTGGGTGCTGGCGCGCGACTTGTTGAAGCGCCGGAAGTAAGCGCGTCCACTGCCGCCCCATGAGTTGCGGCCGCACGGCCGCCGCGCGATGCTCCGCCTTCGCGGCACGCCGCCGCCCAGGGGACCTTGCCATGCGCCTTGCCTTGCTCGCCCTCGCCCTCCTCGCGGCCACGGGCTGCCAGCCACGGGATGCGGCCGCACCGAAGACGGCGCCCGCGCCTGCGAAGCCCGGTGCGCCGTCCGCATCGGAGGTTCCAGCCTTCGCCTACGACGAGGCCGACATCGCGGGCCTGCAGCAACGCATGGCCGGGGGCGGTCTGACCAGCCACGCACTCACGCAGGCCTACCTCGACCGCATTGCGGCGATCGACAAGGCGGGTCCGACGCTCAACGCAGTGATCGAACTCAATCCGAAGGCGCTTGCGGAAGCCGACGCGCTCGACGCCGAACGCAAGGCCGGCACGTTGCGCGGTCCGATGCACGGCATTCCCGTGTTGTTGAAGGACAACATCGACGCGGTGCCGATGGTAAACTCCGGCGGCTCGCTCGCACTGGCGAACAACAAGCCCGCGCGCGATGCGTTCCTCGTGCAACGCCTGCGCGCGGCCGGTGCGGTCATCCTCGGCAAGACCAACCTCAGCGAATGGGCGAACTTCCGTTCGACGCGATCGACCTCCGGCTGGAGCGGCCGCGGCGGGCAAACGAAGAACCCGTATGCGCTCGATCGCAATCCGTGCGGCTCGAGCTCCGGCACGGGGACAGCGATCGCGGCGAATCTCGCGGTCGTCGGCGTCGGCACGGAAACCGACGGCAGCATCATCTGCCCGGCGTCGGTCGCGGGCCTGGTCGGATTGAAGCCGACCGTCGGCCTGGTGAGCCGCGACGGCATCATCCCGATCTCCGCCACGCAGGACACCGCCGGCCCGATGACGCGCACGGTGAGCGACGCGGCTGCGATGTTGTCGGCGATGGTCGGGCGCGACGATGGCGACGCGGCGACGGGCAACAGCGTCGGCAAGGCGGTGTTCGATTACGAAAAGCGCCTCGACGCGAACGCGCTGCAAGGCCTGCGCATCGGAATCCTGCGCAAGGACATGGGCTGGCATCCGGATGTCGACGCGGCGATGGAACGCGTGGTCGCAACGCTGAAGTCGGCGGGCGCCACCGTCGTCGATGCGGACATCCCGACGCGCGGCAAGTGGGACGAAGCGGAATTCGAAGTGCTCCTGTTCGAATTCAAGGCGGGCGTGGAGAACTACCTGCAAAAGCACGACGCCGGCCCGAAGACGCTCTCGCAATTGATGGTGTTCAACAGCCAGAACGCCGACAAGGAGATGCCCTACTTCGGTCAGGAGATCTTCGAGAAGGCGAATGCGAAGGGGCCGCTCGGCGATCCTGCGTATCTCGAAGCGAAGGCGAAGGCGCGCCGCCTCGCCGGTCCCGAAGGCATCGATGCGGCGATGCAGGCCGCCAACGTCGACGTGCTGATCGCGCCGGCCATGTCGCCCGCGTGGCCGACCGACCTGGTACTCGGCGATCATTTCGTCGGCGCCGGTTACGGCGCGGCCGCGGTCGCCGGTTATCCCAGTCTCACCGTGCCGATGGGCGAAAGCCACGGCTTGCCGATCGGCGTGGTGTTCGTCGGTCCGGCGTGGAGCGAAGCGAAGTTGTTGTCGGTCGGTTACGCGTACGAGCAGCGCAGCAAGTTGCGGCGTGCGCCGACGTTCGCGCCGACGGTGAGGCTCGGCAAGACGGCGCTGCCGTCGCCGACGGCCAGCACGATGCCGGTGTGGACGTCGGCCGAGCCGGCTACCGCGTCGACGTCGGCGCTGCCGCCGCCTGCGGCGCCTTCGACGCGAAAGTGATCTTCGCGATGCGGCCCTTGTCGCCGCTCGCCCACGCGGTCATGCCGGCGCGGTCGATGGCGTCGTAGCCGACATCGGACAAGGGGCGCCACGTGGGCGTCCCCTCGGCGGGAGAATCGAGCGCATCGACGCCGGTTGGGCCGACGGCGATGCAAAGCGATTTGGAGAAGCACGCGGCGCCCGAGCGATAACCGCGCGGCGGCGGAAGCGGGTCCATCGACGTCTGCTTCCGACCGAACCACATCCACGCCGCACTGCCCTGCGTTTCGTTCTCGAAATCGCCACCGACCAGGAGCGCGTCGTCGCCGATGGTGGCGATCGAAAAAATGCCGGCGGCGGGAATGCGATGCTGCATCCGCGTTTCATCCGCCGACCAGATCTCGCCGTACATGAAATGGTGGACGCGTGCGGCGGCGCCGCCACCCACCGCGACCAACTGTCCGCTGGCCGTGTGCGCGATGCAGGTTCCGCTTGCGGCGAATGCCGCTTCGTCTTTCATCGCTTCGGGGCCGTTCTTCCAAAGCGTCCAGGTGCGGCCACCATCCTGCGTCTCGCGGATCTGGTAACGCCCGTCGACCGGATCACCCAGCATCCAACCCGTATTCCCCTTGAACACCATGCAATCGAAGAACGCGCGCTCGTCATCGTTCTTCAGCGCGAGCGTCCACGACCTGCCGCCGTCCTGCGTGCGATATACGCGCGATTGTTCGCCGGGGCCGATGCTCAGCACGACCGCGGTGCTCGCATCGAAGCCTTCGACGTCGCGGAAGTCGAGCGCCTTCGCGTCGGGAACCGACACGTTGACCCAGGTCTGGCCGCCGTCGAGCGTGCGCAGCACGGTGCCTTCGCGGCCGCTCGCCCATGCGGTGTTTTCATCAATGGCGGAGATGCCGCGCAGGCGCACGGTGACGCCGCTGCTTTGCGTTTCGATCGTCGGGTTGGCGGCGAAGGCGTTGGCTGCGAAGAAGACACAGGACGCAACGGCGGCCTGGATGCCCGCCTTCGCGGGCATGACGAAAGGCCTCACGCCTGCACCGGCTGCATCAACTGCGCCTGCTTGCGCACGATCAGCATCGCGGTTTCCAGCGCCTGTTCGTAGTTCAGGCGCGGGTCGACCGTCGAACGATACGCACGCGCGAGATCGTTCTCCGTCAGTTCGCGTGCGCCGCCCAGACATTCGGTGACGTCCTCGCCCGTGAGTTCGAGATGCACGCCGCCCAGGCGCGTGCCGGCGACGGCGTGCAATTCGTACGCCTGCTCGAGCTCGTTGCGGATGTTGCCGAAGCGGCGCGTCTTGTAACCGTTCGCCGTGCTTTCGGTGTTGCCGTGCATCGGGTCGCATACCCACAGCACGCGGCGGCCTTCGCGGCGCACGACGTCGAGCAGCGCGGGCAGCTTGCTGCCGATCTGCGTGGCGCCCATGCGGTGCACGAGCGTGAGGCGGCCGGGCTCGTCTTCCGGGTTGAGCACGTCGATGAGCTTCATCAGCGCATCGGGCGTCGTGCTCGGACCGATCTTGACCGCGACCGGGTTGCGGATGCCGCGGAAGTATTCGACGTGTGCGCCGTCCAGCGCGGCCGTCCGCATGCCGATCCACGGGAAATGCGTGCTGAGGTTGAACCAGCCCCACTGGCGCGGCACCTGGCGCGTCTGCGCTTCCTCGTACGGCAGCAGCAGGGCTTCGTGCGCGGTGTAGAAGTCGACGCGATTGAGGTTGTGCACCTGAGAACCGGACAGCGTTTCCATGAAACGCACGGCATCGCCGATGCTGGCGACCATGCGGTGGTATTCGTCGGCGAGCGGCGAGTGGCCGACCCAGCGCAGGTCCCAGTATTCGGGATGGTGGAGGTCGGCGAAGCCGCCATCGATCAGCGCGCGCACGAAATTCATCGTCATCGCCGAACGCGCGTGCGCCTTGATCATGCGGCGCGGGTCGGGCGTGCGCTCTTCGGCGGTGAAGCCCGGCGCGTTGACGATGTCGCCGCGGTAGCTCGGCAGTGTCACGCCGTTGCGGGTTTCATCGTCGGTCGAGCGCGGCTTTGCGTACTGGCCCGCGAAGCGGCCGACGCGCACCACCGGCAGGCGCAGTCCGTGGACGAGCACGAGGCTCATCTGCAGCAGCACCTTGAGACGGTTGGAAATCACGTCGGAGCTGCATTCGGCGAAGCTCTCCGCGCAGTCGCCGCCCTGCAGGAGGAAGCGCTTGCCTTCCTGCGCTTCAGCCAGGTGCTGCTTGAGCGCGATGATTTCCCACGAGGTGACCAGCGGCGGCAGCGCGCGCAGTTCGCGCAGCGCTTCCTGCAACGCGGCCGCGTCGGGATACACGGGCATCTGCGTGGCCGGATGCGTGCGCCAGGTGTCGGGCGCCCAGTCGGCGGGGAGGTTCACGGGATGCAGGGTGCGGTCGGGATTTGCCATGGGAAGACGCCGGAATGTTGCAGTGCGTCGTCGCATCATGGGCCGGCGGCGGAGTGCCCGCAACCGGCAATCTGCACCATTCAGCGGCGGCGGAACGCGCTCATCGCGATCAGGATCGTGAGCACGATGAACCACGACAACGCCCACGCCGGCATCGACAGGCCAAGGAAGTGCCAGTCGACCTTCGCGCATTCGCCCGAGCCGGTGAGCACCTGGCGCACGACGTCGGCCAGCGGACTGGCTTCCATCATGAAATCCAGCGGCGGGCCGCAGGAGGGCACCTGGTCCGGCGGGAGGTGCGTCAGCCACACGTGGCGGCCTGCGATGCCGATGCCGGCCAGCGCGGGGATCAGCGCGATGACGCCCAGGATGCGACGGCCCGTCGCGCCGCGCGGCGCGATCAAGCCGCCGACGAGGAATGCGAGCCCGAGCACCGCGAAGGCGATCCGTTGGAAGATACAGAGCGGGCACGGGTTGAGGTGCCAGTGGCTTTGCGAAAACAGCGCGAACCCGATCAGCGCCGCGCATGCGACGAACCCGATCAGGAAGCGGAGGCGGAAGGCGGAAGCGGCGGCGGCATCGTTCATCCGCCAAGCGTGGCTGAGCTTGCGACGGATGGGAAGTGGCGCGCGTCGCCGGCGCGCAAAAAAGAAACCCCGGCGCGAGGCCGGGGATTCTCGGAGTGCTTCGGGCGAACCGATTACTCGGTGGCCGCCTCGGGGCGATCGACCAGTTCGACGTACGCCATCGGCGCGTTGTCGCCGGCGCGGAAGCCGCACTTGAGGATGCGCAGGTAGCCGCCCGGACGGGCCGCGTAGCGCGGGCCGAGGATGGTGAAGAGGTTGCCCACCGCTTCCTTGTCGCGCAGGCGCGCGAACGCAAGGCGGCGATTGGCGACGCCGTCGACCTTCGACAGCGTGATGAGCGGTTCCGCGACGCGGCGAAGTTCTTTCGCCTTCGGGAGCGTGGTGCGGATCAATTCGTGCTTGAACAGCGAGGCCGCCATGTTGCTGAACATCGCATCGCGATGGGCGCTGGTGCGGCTGAACTTGCGTCCGGCTTTCTTGTGGCGCATGGGTTGGTTTCCTTTGGAATCTTGTGTCGTTGGATTTCGCTGTCGCCATCCTGGCGTTGGAACTTGGACTGCGTTGGCCCTGGCCGACCCTCCGTGGGCGGCGTCCGCGCGGCTCGGGCCGCGTCGGTTGTGTTGCTTGCCTTGCAACGAGTGCCTGCGCGGCGAACCGCGCAGGCACCGATATTGCTTAGCCCATCATGCCGTGCGAGGCGATGCCCGCCGGCGGCCAGTTCTCGAGCTTCATGCCGAGCGACAGGCCACGCTGCGCGAGGACTTCCTTGATCTCGGTGAGCGACTTCTTGCCGAGGTTCGGGGTCTTGAGCAGCTCGACTTCCGTCTTCTGGATCAGGTCGCCGATGTAGTAGATGCTCTCGGCCTTGAGGCAGTTGGCCGAACGCACCGTCAGCTCGAGGTCGTCGATCGGGCGCAGGAGCACCGGATCCACGCCGCTCGCCTGCGGCTTCGCCGCACCGCGGTCGCGGTGGGTGAAATCGCCGAACACCGACAGCTGGTCGCTGAGGATGTCGGCGGCGGTGCGCACGGCTTCCTCGGCGTCGATCGTGCCGTTGGTTTCGATGTCCAGGACCAGCTTGTCCAGGTCGGTGCGCTGTTCGACGCGCGCGGCTTCCACCGCGTAGGCGACGCGGCGGACCGGCGAGAACGACGCATCCAGCATCAGGCGGCCGATCGCGCGGGTCTCTTCATCCGGACGACGACGCGCGGCGGCCGGCTGGTAGCCGAAACCACGCTCGATCTTCAGGCGCATGTTGAGCGCCGTGTCCTTCGTGAGGTGCGCGACGACGTGCGCCGGATTGAGGATCTCGACGTTGTGGTCCGTGCGGATATCGCCGGCGGTGACGACGCCCGGACCCTGCTTGGCAAGGTTGAGCGTGGCCGAATCGCCGGTGTGCATGCGGATCGCGACGTCCTTGAGGTTCAACAGCACCTCGAGCACGTCTTCCTGCAGGCCTTCGACCGTGGTGTACTCGTGCAGCACGCCGTCGATCTCGACTTCCGTGATGGCGAAGCCGGGGATCGAGGAGAGCAGCACGCGACGCAGCGCGTTGCCGAGCGTGTGGCCGTAGCCGCGTTCCAGCGGTTCGATCACGACCTTGGCGCGGTTTTCGGCGATCCGCTCGATCTGCGGACCGCGGGGGCGCAAGACTTGGTTTGCGGTAACCGTCATGTTGTAACGTCTCCAATAGGGCGGCACGCGGCCACGTCTGGCCGCATGCCTGATGTCTCGCGAACCGTTACTTCGAATACAACTCGACGATCAGCGCTTCGTTGATGTCGGCCGGCAGTTCCGCACGGTCCGGCACGGCCTTGAACACGCCGGCGAACTTCTTCGCGTCGACTTCGACCCACGCCGGCGACAGATCCATCTGCTGCGCGACGGTGACCGATTCCTGCACGCGGAGCTGCTTCTGCGCGCGCTCGGAGAGCGCGATCGCGTCGCCAGCCTTGACGGCGTACGACGGCAGGTTCACCGGCTTGCCGTTGACCGTGACGCCGCGGTGCGACACCAGCTGGCGCGCGGCCGGGCGGGTGACGGCGAAGCCCATGCGGTAGACGACGTTGTCCAGGCGCGTCTCGAGGAGCTGCAGCAGGTTTTCACCCGTGTTGCCCTTCTTGGTGGACGCCTTCTTGTAGTAGTTGCGGAATTGACGCTCGAGCAGGCCGTAGATGCGCTTGACCTTCTGCTTTTCACGCAGCTGGGTCGCATAGTCGGACAGCTTGCCCTTGCGGGCGGTGGCGCCGTGCTGGCCGGGCTTCTGCTCCAGCTTGCACTTGGAATCGAGCGCGCGTGCCGGCGACTTCAGGCCGAGGTCGGCGCCTTCGCGACGGGCGAGCTTACAGGTGGGACCAATATAACGAGCCATGGTTCTTCAGCTCCTCAGACGCGGCGCTTCTTCGGCGGACGGCATCCGTTGTGCGGGATGGGCGTCACGTCGATGATGTTGGTGATCTTGTAGCCGACGTTGTTCAACGAACGCACGGCGCTTTCACGACCCGGACCCGGGCCCTTGATGCGGACTTCCAGCGACTTGACGCCGTAGTCGAGCGCAGCACGGCCGGCCTTTTCGGCGGCGACCTGGGCGGCGAACGGGGTGGACTTGCGCGAGCCGCGGAAACCCGCGCCGCCCGAAGTCGCCCACGACAGCGCGTTGCCCTGGCGGTCGGTGATCGTGACGATGGTGTTGTTGAACGAAGCGTGGACGTGGGCGACGCCGTCGGTGACGACGCGCTTGATCTTCTTCTTCGTTTTTGCGGCAGCTGCCGGCTTGGCCATGGTGTGGGTTCCTTACTTCTTGATGGCCTTGCGCGGACCCTTGCGGGTGCGTGCATTGGTCCGGGTGCGCTGGCCACGCAGCGGGAGACCACGGCGGTGACGCAGGCCGCGATAGCAGGCCAGGTCCATCAGACGCTTGATGGCCATGCCGACTTCACGACGCAGGTCGCCTTCGACCACGTACTTGCCGACTTCCGAGCGCAGGCGCTCGACTTCCGGTTCGGACAGGTCGCGGATCTTCGTGTTCGAAGCAACGCCCGCAGCGGTGCAGACCTTCTTCGAACGGGTACGGCCGATGCCGTAGATGCTTTGCAGCCCGACCCAGACATGCTTCTGGGCAGGCAGGTTGACGCCCGCAATACGCGCCATGACGCGATCTCCAAACTTGATGGCGGCCGGATGTGTTCGACCCGGCGAAGGGAACATGAAAGTTTAGCGTGGTCTCGTGGTTCTTGGAAGTCCCGGACCCGAAGGCCCTGAACCCGGCATGGGGAGTGTGCCCATGCTCCGGCGACGGAATCCGGACTGCCGGGACACAGCGGCGAACCCCGCCGTGCCCTGCCCCGCGCGCTACTCCGGCGCGCGGTCTGGTCCGGACCCACCCGCGCACGAGACCGCCGCGCGAGTCGCCCTTGACGGCCCGGGCGAAACCCGGGACCGGGTGCGGAACCGGCCAAGCCGGCTCCGCGGTGTTTGGATCAACGGCCGGTCAGGCCGCGCGAACCCTTGAGGTTCGCCTTCTTCAGCAGGCTTTCGTACTGGTGGGACGTCAGATGCGCCTGGATCTGCGCCATGAAGTCCATCACCACCACCACGACGATCAGCAGCGAGGTGCCGCCGAAGTAGAACGAGGCGCCGATTTTCGTGCGCATCACTTCCGGAAGCAAGCACACCAGCACCAGGTACATCGCGCCGGCGCCCGTCAGGCGGGTCAGCACGCCGTCGATGTAGTCCGCGGTGGCCTTGCCGGGACGGATGCCCGGGATCAGCGCGCCCGACTTCTTGAGGTTGTCGGCCGTTTCCTGCGAGTTGAAGACCAGCGCCGTGTAGAAGAACGCGAAGCCGATGATCAGCGCGGCGAACAGGATCATGTGCAGCGGCTCGCCCGGGGCCAGCGACTGTGCCGCGCGCTGGAGCCAGGTGGCCTGCCCCGCCTGGCCGAACCAGGTGGAGGCCGTGGCCGGGAACATGATCAGGCTCGAGGCGAAGATCGGCGGGATCACGCCCGACATGTTGAGCTTCAGCGGCAGGAACGAGGTCTGGTTCATGTACGCGTTGCGACCGCCACCCTGACGGCGCGCGTAATTGACCGTGACCCGGCGCTGCCCGCGCTCGACGAACACGACGAGGAACGTGAAGGCCAGCACGATGATCGCGATGGCGAGCACCTGCAACGCGGTGATGTCGCCGTTGCGCGCCTGTTCGAACGTGGTGAGCACCGCGCCCGGCAGGCCGGAGACGATGCCGGCGAAGATGATCAGCGACACGCCGTTGCCGATGCCGCGCTCGGTCACCTGCTCGCCGAGCCACATCAGGAACATGGTGCCTGCCGTCAGCGACACGATGGCGGTCAGCACGAACCCCGGACCCGGGTTGTAGACGACCGGCATGCCGGTGGCCGATACCTGGTGCTGCAGCGCGAAGGCGATGGAGCCGGCCTGCACGATCGCGAGGAACACCGCGCCCAGGCGCGAGTACTGCGTGATCTTGCGGCGACCGGACTCGCCTTCCTTCGACATCGCCTTCCAGCTGGGGAGGATCTGCGTCATCAGCTGGACGACGATCGACGCCGAGATGTACGGCACGACGTTCAACGCGAACAGGCTGAAGTGCTGGAGCGCACCGCCCGAGAACATGTTGAACATGTCCACGATGGTGCCCTTCTGCGACTCCATGAGCTGGATCATCGCCTGCGGGTTGACGCCCGGCACCGGGATGTAGCAACCGATGCGATAGACGATCAACGCGCCGAGCACGAACAACAGGCGCTGGCGGAGCTCGGTGAATTTACCGAGCCCACCACCGAGATTCGCAGCTTGGCCTCGCGCCATGCGTCGCTTACTCCCCGACCTGGCCGCCGGCCGCTTCGATCGCGGCCTTCGCGCCCGCCGTGGCCGTCAGGCCCTGCAGCACGAACTTCTTCGTCACTTCGCCCTTCTTCACGACCTTCACCTTGCGGGCGGCCTGCGGAATGAGCTTGGCGGCGCGCAGCGCGGCGATGTCGATCGTGCCGGCGTCCAGCTTGTCCAGCTGGTACAGCAGCACTTCGACCGATTCCTTCGCGATCTGCGAGCGGAAACCGATCTTCGGCAGGCGACGCTGCATGGGCATCTGGCCGCCTTCGAAGCCGGCCTTGATCTTGCCCTTGCCGCTACGGGCGAACGAGCCCTTGTGGCCGCGGCCAGCGGTCTTGCCGAGGCCCGAACCGATGCCGCGACCGACGCGGACGCGGTCCTTGCGGGCGCCGTCGGCGGGCTTGAGGGTATTCATACGCATGAGATCAGTCCTCCACGCGAACGAGGTAGTGCAGCTGCGTGATCAGGCCACGCACCTGCGGGCTGTCCTTCAGCTCGCGCACATCGTTGAGCTTGTTGAGGCCGAGGGCGCGCACCGACAGGCGATGACGCGCCTGCGTGCCGCGAAGGCCCTTGACGAGGCGCACCTTGACGGTGCCGCCGGTGTTGGCGGGCGACTTAGCCATGGTGCAGGTCCTCCACCTTCTTGCCGCGCTTGGCTGCGATCTTGGTCGGCGAATGCGTTTCGCCCAGGCCGCGCAGCGTGGCGCGCACGAGGTTGATCGGGTTGCGCGAACCGACGGCCTTGGCCAGCACGTTCTTGACGCCGACCGCTTCGAGCACGGCGCGCATCGCACCGCCGGCGATCACGCCGGTACCTTCCGAAGCAGGCTGCATGAAGACGCGCGCGGCGCCGTGGCCCGACTTGACGGCGTGCCACAACGTGCCGTTGTTGAGGTCCACGTTGATGAAGCTCTTGCGCGCGTATTCCATCGACTTCTGGATCGCGACCGGCACTTCGCGCGCCTTGCCGTAACCGAAACCGACCTTGCCGTTGCCGTCGCCCACCACCGTCAGTGCGGTGAAGGTGAACTGGCGACCACCCTTGACCGTCTTGCTGACGCGGTTGACCGCGATCAGCTTCTCGATCATGCCGTCATCGACTTCTTCGCGGTCGCGATTGCGATCGCGGCCCCGCGATTCACGTTGTTCTGCCATTGTCTTGTCTCGTTGGTTAAGGGATTACGGCTCGTGCCGCTTGGAGTTGTTGGTATGTCGCGGGTGCACCGCAGCCGGGAGAACTCCCGACTGCGTCCGATACCGACCGTATCGACGGTTGAAAAGTTCTTAGAACTGCAAGCCGCCTTCGCGGGCTGCATCGGCGAGCGCCTTGATGCGGCCGTGGTAGCGGTAGCCCGAGCGGTCGAACGCGACCTTCTCGACGCCGGCAGCCTTCGCCTTTTCGGCGATGACCTTGCCGACCTTGGCGGCGGCATCGGCGTTCTTGCCGTTCTTCAGGCCTTCCTTGATGTCCGACTGCACGGTCGAGGCCGAAGCCAGGACCTTGGATCCGTCGGCGCTGAAAACCTGGGCGTACAGGTGCTGGCCGGTGCGCAGCACCGACAGGCGCGGCACGCCGAGTTCGCGGATGTGCGCGCGCGTCGACTTGGCGCGGCGCAGGCGGGCGGGTTTCTTGTTCATGCGTATGTCTCCGAAAGCTGAAAGCCGCTTAGGCCTTCTTGGCTTCCTTGCGGATGATGTTCTCGCCGGCGTACTTCACGCCCTTGCCCTTGTACGGTTCCGGCGGACGGAAACCGCGGATCTTCGCCGCCACTTCGCCGACGCGCTGCTTGTCGGCGCCGGAGACGAGGATCTCCGTCTGCGTCGGCGTGGTGATGGTGATCCCTTCAGGGGCCTTGAACAGCACGGGGTGCGAGAAACCCAGCGAGAGGTTCAGGTCCTTGCCCTGCATGGCGGCACGGTAGCCGACGCCCACCAGCTCGAGCTTGCGCTCGAAGCCGTCGGAGACGCCCTTGACCATGTTGGCGAGGATGGCGCGGAGCGTACCGGCCATCGGGACGAGCGACGGGTCGTTGGCCGAGAGCAGCGCATTGCCGTCTTCGACCTTGACTTCGACGCCGGCCGGCTTGGCGATCGACAGGGTGCCCTTCGGGCCCTTGACGGTCACGTTCTCGGCCTGGATGTTCATTTCGATGCCCTTGGCCAGGGCGATCGGTTGCTTGGCGACGCGCGACATAGTCGTTACTCCCTTAGGCCACGATGCACAGGACTTCGCCGCCGACGCCCTGCTGGCGCGCCTGCGAGTCCGTCATGATGCCCTTCGAGGTGGAGATGATCGCGACGCCGAGGCCACCGAGGACCTTGGGCAGCGCATCCTTGCCACGGTACTGGCGGAGGCTGGACTTCGAAACGCGCTGGAGGCGCTCGATGACGGGCTTGCCTTCGTAGTACTTCAGCGCGATTTCGAGCACCGACTTGACGCCGTCCTTGGTCACGCGCGACGACGCGATGTAGCCCTCTTCCTCGAGGACCTTCGCGATCGCGACCTTGATGTTGGACGACGGCATGGAAACAGCCGGCTTGCCGACGGCGGCCGCATTCTTGATGCGGATCAGCATGTCGGCGATGGGATCAGTCATGCTCATTGAGAATTACCTTTGAGTGCACCGATATCCGCGGAATGCGAATACTTCTGTTGGAACTTTGTTACCAGGACGCCTTGCGGAGACCCGGGACGTCGCCGTTCATCGTGGCCTTGCGCAGCATGTTCCGCGCGAGGCCGAACTTCTGGTAGACGCCACGCGGACGGCCGGTGATCGCGCAACGCGTGCGCTGGCGGCTTTCCGAGGAATCGCGCGGCAGCTTCTGCAGCTTGACCACGGCTTCCATCTTTTCTTCGTACGAAGCGGTGGTGCTGGAGATGATCTTCTTCAGCGCCTCACGCTTGGCACCATGCTGCTTCGCCAGCTTGGCGCGCTTGACTTCGCGGTTGACCATCGAGGTCTTGGCCATGGTGTCGTGCCCTTAGTTGCGGAACGGGAAGCGGAAGGCTTCGAGCAGGGCCTTGGCCTCCGCATCGGTCTTCGCCGAGGTGGTGATCGCGATGTCCATGCCGCGCATGGCGTCGACCTGGTCGAAATCGATCTCCGGGAAGATGATCTGTTCCTTGACGCCCATGTTGTAGTTGCCACGGCCGTCGAACGAACGCGCCGACACACCGCGGAAGTCGCGGACGCGCGGCAACGAGATGTTGATCAGGCGATCCAGGAACTCGAACATGCGGGCGCGGCGCAAGGTGACCTTGCAGCCGATCGGCCAGCCGTCGCGAATCTTGAACGAAGCCACCGAGATGCGCGACTTGGTGACCAACGGCTTCTGGCCGGAGATCTTGGCCATGTCGGCCACCGCGTTCTCGAGGATCTTCTTGTTCGCCGCCGCTTCGCCCACGCCCATGTTGAGCGTGATCTTGACGAGCTTCGGCACTTCCATCGGATTGGTGTAGCCGAACTGCTTCATCAGCTTCGGCACCACGTCTTCCTTGTAAATCTTTTCAAGCCGGGTCATGACATTTCCTCGGACGGCCTATCAGCCGTCGATCGATTCACCACTGGAGCGGAACACACGCAGTTTGCGTCCATCCTCCAGGACCTTGAAGCCGATGCGCTCGCCCTTGCCGGTGGCAGGGTTGAACAGCATGACGTTCGAAATATGGATCGGCGCTTCGCGCTCGATCACGCCGCCGGCCTGGCCGGCCTGCGGGTTCGGCTTGGTGTGGCGCTTGACGACGTTGATGTTGGACACGACGACCTTGTCGCCGGCCACGCGCACGACGTCGCCGCGCTTGCCCTTGTCCTTGCCGGAGATGACGACCACCTGGTCGCCCTTGCGGATACGGTTCATATGCTTCCCCTGCTCAGAGCACTTCAGGCGCGAGCGAGACGATCTTCATGAACTTCTCGGAACGCAGCTCGCGGGTCACGGGCCCGAAGATGCGCGTGCCGATCGGCTCATGCTTGTTGTTGAGCAACACCGCGGCGTTGCCGTCGAAGCGGATCAGCGAACCGTCGGCGCGGCGCACACCCTTGCGGGTACGGACCACGACGGCGTCGTAGACGTCGCCCTTCTTGACCTTGCCGCGCGGGATCGCGTCCTTGACGGTCACCTTGATGATGTCGCCGATGTGGGCATAACGACGCTTGGAACCTCCAAGCACCTTGATGCACATCAGTTCCTTCGCGCCCGAGTTGTCGGCGGCGTCGAGATAGCTCTGCATCTGGATCATGGCTGTCTCTCCTTCCTTACTCGGCCGCGCGCGTCAAGATTTCGACGACGCGCCAGTTCTTGGTCTTCGACATCGGCGCGCATTCGGCGATGCGCACGAAATCGCCTTCCTTGCAGGCGTTGTCGGCGTCATGCGCGTGCAGCTTGGTCGAGCGGCGGATGTACTTACCGTACAGCGCGTGCTTGACCTGGCGCTCGACGAGCACGGTGATGGTCTTGTCCATCTTGTTGCTGACGACGCGGCCTTCGACCGTGTGCAGCTTCTTGGTGTTCTCGTTCATCGTCGAGTCCCTTACTTCTTGGCCACGTCGCCGAGCAACATGTTCACGCGCGCGATTTCGCGGCGAACACGGCGGGCTTCATGGGTCTTGGCCGGGGGCAGCTGGCCCGTGGCTTTCTGCATGCGGAGCGCGAATTGCTCCTTCTGCAGGTCCACGAGATGGGCCTTCAGTTCCGCGGCGTTCTTCTGACGCAGGTCCTTGAGTTCCATCAGCGCACCGTCCGGGTAACGAAAGTGGTGGTCACCGACAGCTTGGCCGCGGCCAGGCGGAACGCCTCGCGTGCGACTTCCTCGGTGACGCCTTCGATTTCATAGATCATGCGGCCCGGCTGGATCTGCGCGACCCAGTATTCGACGTTGCCCTTACCGGAACCCATTCGAACTTCGATGGGCTTCTTGGTGATCGGCTTGTCGGGGTACACACGGATCCACATCTTGCCGCCGCGCTTCACGTAGCGGCTGATCGAGCGGCGGGCCGCTTCGATCTGGCGCGCGGTGAGCTGGCCGAAAGCCGTCGACTTCAGGCCGTACTCGCCGAACGAGACGGCATTGCCGCTCCAGCTCAGGCCGTCGTTACGGCCCTTGTGCATCTTGCGATATTTGGTTCGCTTGGGTTGCAACATGATTAATCCCTCGCCTCGCGCTCACGGCGCGGACCACGCGGACGATCGGCGCGATCGCCGCGTTCACCACGCTCGGCGCGCGGCGTGTCGTCCTGCTTTTCCTGGCCGACCTGGCTGAAGTCGAACACTTCACCCTTGTAGACCCACACCTTGATGCCGATGATCCCGTAGGTCGTCTTCGCTTCGGCGAAGCCGTAGTCGATGTCGGCGCGCAGCGTGTGAAGCGGCACGCGACCTTCGCGGTACCACTCCGAACGCGCGATTTCGGCGCCGTTGAGGCGACCGGCGACATTGACCTTGATGCCCAGGGCGCCGAGGCGCATCGCATTGCCGACCGCACGCTTCATCGCGCGGCGGAACATGATGCGGCGCTCGAGCTGCTGCGCGATCGATTCGGCGACCAGCTGCGCATCGAGTTCCGGCTTGCGGACTTCGGTGACGTTGATGTGCGCCGGAACGCCCATCAGATCGCTGACTTCCTTACGCAGCTTCTCGATGTCCTCGCCACGCTTGCCGATCACCACGCCCGGGCGGGCGGTGTGGATCGTCACGCGCGCGTTCTGCGCCGGACGCTCGATCAGGATTTTCGAAATACCGGCCTGCGCGAGCTTCTTGCGCAGCATGTCGCGGACCTTGAGGTCGGCGATCAGGTAGTCGGCGTAATGCTTCTTGCCGGCGTACCACTTGGAGTTCCAGTCCTTGGCGATGCCCAGGCGGATACCGGTCGGATGAACTTTATGACCCATCGTCTTATCTCCGCCTTACTTGCCGGCACCGACAACCACGGTGATGTGGCTGGTGCGCTTGAGGATCCGGGTGCCGCGGCCCTTCGCACGCGCCATGAAGCGCTTCAGCGTGGGACCTTCGTCAACCATGATGGTCTTGACGCGCAGGTCGTCGACGTCGGCGCCCTGGTTGTTCTCCGCGTTGGCGATCGCCGATTCCACGACCTTGCGGATCATGGCGGCGGCCTTCTTGTCGGAGAACTTCAAGAGGTTGACGGCGCGTTCGGCCGAGAGACCGCGCACCTGGTCGGCGACCAGGCGGGCCTTCTGGGCGGAGATGCGCGCAGAGCGCAGGATGGCTTTCGCTTCCATGGTCATCTCCTTACTTCCCGCTCTTCTTGTCGCCGCCATGACCCTTGAACGTCCGGGTCAGTGCGAATTCGCCAAGCTTGTGGCCAACCATGTTTTCGTTGACCAGGACCGGGATGTGGTTCTTGCCGTTGTGCACGGCGATGGTGAAGCCGACCATTTCCGGCATGACCATCGAACGACGCGACCAGGTCTTGATCGGCTTCTTGTTGTTGCCCGCGGTCTCCACCTTCTTCATCAGGTGGTGGTCGACGAACGGACCCTTCTTCAGTGAACGTGCCATGGCCGATTAACCCCTGCGATCGCGCACGATGAATTGCGTGGTGCGCTTGTTCTTGCGCGTCTTGTAACCCTTGGTCGGGACACCCCACGGGGTGACCGGATGCGGGTTGCCCTGGCCAGCCTTCGCCTCGCCACCACCGTGCGGGTGGTCGACCGGGTTCATGGCGGCGCCGCGGACGGTCGGCTTGATGCCGCGCCAACGCTTCGCACCGGCCTTGCCCAGCTTCTCGAGGTTGTGCTCGACGTTGCCGACTTCACCGACGGTCGCGCGGCACTCGGCCGGCACGCGGCGCATTTCGCCGGAGCGAAGGCGCAGCGTGGCGTAACCGGATTCGCGGGCGATCAGCTGCACGCCGGCGCCGGCGGCGCGGGCGAGCTGCGCACCCTTGCCGGGCTTCATCTCGATGCAATGCACCGTGGAGCCGACGGGGATGTTGCGCAGGGGCAGCGTGTTGCCGACCTTGATCGGCGCGTCGCGGCCAGCGATCACCTGGTCGCCGCTCTTCAGGCCCTTGGGGGCGATGATGTAGCGACGCTCGCCATCGACGTAGCACAGCAGCGCGATGTGCGCGGTGCGGTTGGGATCGTATTCGATCCGCTCCACGCGCGCCGGAATGCCTTCCTTGTCGCGCTTGAAGTCGATGATGCGGTAGTTCTGCTTGTGGCCACCGCCGATGTGGCGGGTGGTGATACGGCCGTGGTGGTTACGGCCGCCGGTCTTTGCCTTCTTCTCGACCAGCGCGGCGAACGGCGCACCCTTGTGCAGGTCCGGCGTCACGACACGGACCGCCGAACGGCGACCGGGCGAGGTGGGCTTGAAAGTCATCAATGCCATGGGTCTGTCCTCAGGCCTTGGCCATCATCACGTCGATCGACTGGCCTTCGGCCAGCTTGACGTACGCCTTGCGCCAGTCGCCGCGCTTCCCCTGGCGGAACTTGAAGGACTTGTTCTTGCCCTTCACGTTCACCACGTTCACCGCTTCGACCTTGACGTCGAAGATCTGCTCCACCGCGGCCTTGACGTCGGCCTTGGTGGCGGTCTTCGCGATTTCAAAGACGTACTGATTCGACACTTCCTGCAGGCGCGCGGTCTTTTCGGACACGCGCGGCGCACGGATTACTTCGTAAACGTTCGCGCTCATGCCAGCCACTCCTCGATCTTCTTGACCGCGTCGGCCGTGACCACGACCGAATCGGCGCCGACGAGGGCGACCGGGTCGAGGCCCTGCACATCGCGCACTTCGACGTACGGCAGGTTGCGCGCGGACAGGTACAGCGACTCCGAAGCGTCTTCGGTCACGATCAGCGGACGCCGACCGACCGAGAGGTCCTTCAGCTTCGCGATCAGGCCCTTGGTCTTCGGACCGTCGATGTCGAACGACTCGACGACCGTGATGCGGCCCTGGCGATTGAGCTCCGACAGGATCGCGGAGATCGCCGCGCGGTACATCTTGCGGTTGACCTTCTGCGCGAAGCTGCGCGGCTTGGCCGCGAACGTCACGCCGCCGCCGACGAAGATCGGAGCCGTCAGCGCGCCATGACGCGCACCGCCGCCCTTCTGCTTCTTCGACTTCTTCGTGGTGCCGTTGACTTCCGAACGCGTCTTCTGCGCCTTGGTGCCGGCGCGACCCGCGTTGCGGTAGGCGACGACGACCTGGTGCACGAGGTCTTCGGAGAACTCGCGGCCGAACACCGCGTCCGAAACGGACAGCGTGCTCTTGCTGTTATTGATGGACAGTTCCATCGTCAGACTCCCTTGCTCGTCGGACGCACGATCACGTCGCCACCCGGCGCGCCCGGAACGGCACCGCGCACGGCGATCAGGCCGCGCTCGGCGTCGACCTTGACCACCTTGAGGTTCTGCGTCGTCTGGGTTTCGGCACCCATGTGGCCCGACATCTTCTTGCCCGGGAACACGCGGCCCGGCGTCTGGCGCTGGCCGATCGAACCCGGCGAACGATGCGACAGCGAGTTACCGTGCGTCGCGTCGCCCATGGTGAAGTTCCAGCGCTTGATCGTGCCCTGGAAGCCCTTGCCCTTGGTGATGCCCTGGACGTCGACGACCTGGCCCACTTCGAAGATGTCGGCGCGAATCTCGCCGCCCACCTGGAAGTCGGTGATCTTGTCGTCGGCCACGCGCAGTTCCCACAGGCCGCGGCCCGCTTCCACCTTCGCCTTCGCGAGGTGGCCGGCTTCCGGCTTGTTCACCAGGGCGGCGCGCTTGACGCCGACGGTGACCTGCACGGCGCTGTAGCCGTCGGTCTCGACCGTCTTGACCTGGGTGATGCGGTTCGGGGTGGCTTCGATCAGGGTCACCGGGATGGACTTGCCGTCTTCGGTGAACACGCGGCTCATGCCGGCCTTGCGGCCGACGATGCCCAACGAATATTTCTTCGCGGTCATGGTGGCGGGCCTCAGGTCAGCTTGATTTGCACGTCGACGCCAGCCGCGAGCTCGAGCTTCATCAGCGCGTCCACGGTCTTGTCGTTCGGGTCGACGATGTCGAGCACGCGCTTGTGCGTGCGGGTTTCGTACTGGTCGCGCGCGTCCTTGTCGGCGTGCGGCGACGTGAGAATGGTGTAGCGCTCGAGCTTGGTCGGCAGCGGGATCGGGCCGCGCACTTGCGCGCCGGTCCGCTTGGCCGTCTCGACGATCTCGCTGGCCGAGCGATCGATCAGGCGATGATCGAATGCCTTCAGCCGAATCCGGATCTTCTGGTCCGCCATGACGGGTGTTCCTCTGGAAAGAGCGGAGGGTCGGCCTCTGGGTGTGCCGGCCCCGGGGTTCTTGGAGCGGTGGAGCGTGTCGCGGAATCCATTCCCCAAAATCAAGGGCGGGCCGGTTTCCCGGTCCGCCCAGACGGAATCGTGAACGCGCAAACTGCCCCGTCATCAATGTCCCGAAGAGCTTCGGAACGGACGGAGCGCAGCCGCGCGACATATCCCTGTCTGGCGAAAACGAGGTGCATCCTGCCCCTCATTTCGCTGGTCCCTGGGCCATCCGATGAAGGAGGCCGCGAGGGTCTTGCATTCTAGGGGGTTCCCGGGGGGAATGGCAAGCCATTCCCCCGGAAATTCCCTGAGTTTCTTACTTGACGATCTTCGCCACCACGCCGGCGCCGACCGTACGGCCGCCTTCGCGGATCGCGAAGCGCAGGCCTTCGTCCATCGCGACGGGGTTGATCAGCTCGACCACCATCTTGATGTTGTCGCCCGGCATGACCATTTCCACGCCTTCCGGCAGGGTCACGGCACCCGTGATGTCGGTCGTGCGGAAGTAGAACTGCGGGCGGTAGCCCTTGAAGAACGGCGTGTGGCGGCCGCCTTCGTCCTTCGACAGCACGTACACCTCGGCTTCGAACGTCGTGTGCGGCGTGATCGAACCCGGCTTGGCCAGCACCTGGCCGCGCTCGACGTCGTCACGCTTGGTGCCGCGCAGCAGCAGGCCGGCGTTGTCGCCCGCCTGGCCCTGGTCGAGCAGCTTGCGGAACATTTCCACGCCCGTGACCGTCGTCTTCTGCGTCGGGCGGATGCCCACGATTTCGATTTCGTCACCGACCTTGATGATGCCGCGCTCGATGCGGCCCGTGACCACCGTGCCGCGGCCCGAGATCGAGAACACGTCTTCCACCGGCATCAGGAACGGCTTGTCGATCGCGCGCTCCGGCTCCGGGATGAACGAGTCCAGCGCATCCACCAGCGCCAGGATCGACGGCACGCCGATTTCCGACTGGTCGCCTTCCAGCGCCAGGCGCGCCGAACCCTTGATGATCGGGGTGTCGTCGCCCGGGAAGTCGTACTTGGTCAGCAGCTCGCGCACTTCCATCTCGACCAGCTCGAGCAGCTCGGCGTCGTCGACCATGTCGGCCTTGTTGAGGAACACCACGATGTACGGCACGCCGACCTGGCGCGACAGCAGGATGTGCTCGCGCGTCTGCGGCATCGGGCCGTCGGCCGCCGAGCACACCAGGATCGCGCCATCCATCTGCGCCGCACCCGTGATCATGTTCTTGACGTAGTCCGCGTGGCCCGGGCAGTCGACGTGCGCGTAGTGGCGCTTGGCCGATTCGTATTCCACGTGCGCCGTCGAGATCGTGATGCCGCGCGCCTTCTCTTCCGGCGCCGCGTCGATGGCGTCGTACGCCTTGAACTCGCCGCCGAAACGTTCCGCGCCCACCTTCGTCAGCGCCGCCGTCAGCGTCGTCTTGCCGTGGTCGACGTGACCGATCGTGCCCACGTTCACGTGGGGCTTGGTGCGCTCGAACTTACCCTTGGCCATGATTGCTTACCTCAGAAAATGATTTGGTTGTGTTGTTTGACGGTCAGGACTTCTTGATCACGGCCTCGGCGATGTTCGCCGGCGCTTCCGCGTAGTGATCGAATTCCATCGTGAAGGTCGCGCGGCCCTGCGACATCGAGCGCAGCGTCGTCGCGTAGCCGAACATTTCGCCCAGCGGGATCATCGCGTTGATGATCTTGCCCGACGGGCTGTCGTCCTGGCCCTGCAGGATGCCGCGGCGACGGCTGACGTCGCCCATCACGTCGCCGAGGTAATCCTCGGGGGTGACGATCTCGACCTTCATCATCGGCTCGAGCAGTGCAGGCGAGGCCTTGTGGAAGCCTTCCTTGAAGCCCATCGAACCGGCGATCTTGAACGCCATTTCGGACGAGTCGACTTCATGGTACGAGCCGTCGACCAGGCGCACCTTGACGTCGACGATCGGGAAGCCGGCCATGATGCCGTTCGCGACCGCTTCCTGGATGCCCTTGTCGACCGCCGGGATGTATTCCTTCGGAATCACGCCGCCGACGATCGCGTTTTCGAACTCGTAGCCCTTGCCCTGCTCGTTCGGCGAGATCTCGAGCCACACGTGGCCGAACTGGCCCTTGCCGCCCGACTGGCGCACGAACTTGCCTTCCGACTTGACCGCCTTGCGGATGGTTTCGCGGTAGGCGACCTGCGGCTTGCCGACGTTGGCTTCGACGTTGAACTCGCGCTTCATGCGGTCCACCAGGATTTCCAGGTGGAGCTCGCCCATGCCCGAGATGATCGTCTGGCCGGATTCTTCGTCGGTGCGCACGCGGAACGACGGGTCTTCCTGCGCGAGGCGACCCAGCGCGAGGCCCATCTTTTCCTGGTCGGACTTGGTCTTCGGTTCGACCGCCATCGAGATGACGGGCTCCGGGAAGATCATGCGTTCCAGCGTGATGACCTTGTCCTGCGCGCACAGCGTGTCGCCGGTGGTCACGTCCTTCAGGCCGACCGCCGCGGCGATGTCGCCCGCGCGCACTTCCTTGATCTCGTCGCGGTTGTTGGCGTGCATCTGCAGGATGCGGCCCACGCGTTCCTTCTTCGACTTGACCGGGTTGTAGACCTGGTCGCCGGAGTTGAGCGTGCCCGAGTAGACGCGGAAGAACGTCAGCGAACCCACGAACGGGTCCGTCATGATCTTGAAGGCGAGCGCGGAGAACGGCTCGGTATCCAGCGCCTTGCGGCTGTCTTCCTTGTCGTTCTCGTCGATGCCGGCGACCGGCGGGCGATCGGACGGCGACGGCAGGAAGCGGATGACCGCGTCGAGCATCGCCTGCACGCCCTTGTTCTTGAACGCCGTGCCGCACAGCGCGGGAATGATCTCGCACTTGAGCGTGCGCTCGCGAATGCCCGCGATGATCTCTTCTTCGCTCAGGTCTTCGCCGTTGAGGTACTTGTCCATCAGTTCTTCGGACGCCTCGGCGGCAGCCTCGACCATGAACGAGCGCGCGGTCGCGCACTCATCGGCGAGGTTGGCCGGAATCTCGGCGTATTCGAACTTGGTGCCCTTGGACTCCATGTCCCACACGATGGCCTTCATCTTGAGGAGGTCGACGACGCCCTCGAAGCCTTCCTCGGCGCCGATCGGCACCTGCAGCGGCACCGGATAGGCACCCAGGCGCGACTTCAGCTGCTCGACGACCTTGCCGAAGTTGGCACCGGTGCGGTCCATCTTGTTGACGAACGCAAGGCGCGGCACGTTGTACTTGTTGGCCTGGCGCCACACGGTTTCCGACTGCGGCTGCACGCCGCCGACCGCGCACAGCACGAACACGGCGCCGTCGAGCACGCGCAGCGAACGCTCGACTTCGATCGTGAAGTCGACGTGCCCGGGGGTGTCGATGATGTTGAAGCGGTATTCCGGGAGGGACATGTCCATGCCCTTCCAGAACGCGGTCGTCGCCGCCGACGTGATGGTGATGCCGCGCTCCTGCTCCTGCTCCATCCAGTCCATCGTCGCGGCACCTTCGTGCACTTCGCCGATCTTGTGGTTGACGCCGGTGTAGAACAGGATGCGTTCGGTCGTCGTGGTCTTGCCGGCATCGATGTGGGCCATGATGCCGAAGTTGCGGTAACGCTCGATGGGAGTGGTGCGAGCCACGGCTGTCTCTCGTTGTTCGTGTCGGACGGAATGTCCGGAAGGCCGAAGCCGCCTTTCGGCGGCTCGGGCGAGTGCGGCGGCATTGCCGGCCGCGAACGGGCCCGGCTTAGGGGCCCGCGTGTCTTACCAGCGGTAGTGCGCGAACGCCTTGTTCGCGTCCGCCATGCGGTGCGTTTCTTCGCGCTTCTTGATGGCGCCGCCACGGTTTTCCGAGGCGTCCAGCAGTTCGCCGGCGAGCTTGCGCGGCATGCTGTTCTCGCCGCGCTTGCGCGCCGACTCGATCAGCCAGCGCATCGCGAGCGCCATGCGACGCGACGAGCGCACTTCGACCGGCACCTGATACGTGGCGCCGCCGACGCGGCGCGACTTCACTTCGACCGACGGCGAAACGTTGCCGAGGGCCTTTTCGACGAGCTCGAGCGCATTGGCGTTCTTTTCGCCGATGACGTCCATGGCGCCGTACACGATCTTCTCGGCGACGGACTTCTTGCCGCTCTGCATGACCATGTTGATGAAACGCGCGATCGTCTCGCTGCCGTGTTTCGGATCGGCAAGGACGGTGCGCTGCGGAGTGGAACCTTTACGCGACATGTTCGATGACCCCTAGATCAGGACTTCGGGCGCTTGGCGCCGTACTTGGAACGACCCTGGCGACGCTTGGCGACGCCGGCGGCGTCGAGCGAGCCACGCACGGTGTGGTAGCGCACGCCCGGCAGGTCCTTGACGCGGCCGCCGCGGATCAGCACGACCGAGTGTTCCTGCAGGTTGTGGCCTTCGCCGCCGATGTACGAGATGACCTCGTAGCCGTTGGTGAGGCGCACCTTGGCGACCTTGCGAAGCGCCGAGTTCGGCTTCTTCGGGGTGGTCGTGTAGACGCGGGTGCAGACGCCGCGGCGCTGCGGGCAATTCGCCAAAGCGGGCGAAGTGCTCTTGTAGGTTTCCGGGCTGCGCGCCTTACGCACCAGCTGGTTGATCGTTGCCATTTCGGGGCTCTTTTTTGGGACCGAGGTCCTGCGTGAATAACGATGCAGGCCACGTGGGGCCTGCATAGACGGAAAAGTATAGCCCGCGCCGACGAAAACCGTCAACGCGAGCGACTTTGCGGAGGTGAAGGGCGACCCGCTCCGGGGCCGCCCGCCCTTCGATGTTCCCGCCCGTCCTGGGCCGAAGACGAGGCGCTCCCTGCGCCTCATTTCGTGGTCTGGGACGGCCTTCAGGCCGTCGCTGGCAGTGGCTTAGCTGGCGCTGGACTCCTCGCCGGCTTCGGTCTGCGCCGCTTCCACGGCCGGGGCCGGGGCCTGCTCGACCATGGTGCCCGACAGCGCTTCCAGCTCCGACTCGGTGAGGCCCGAGGCGTTGCGGCGGCGTGCGGTGTGGTAGGCCAGGCCCGTGCCCGCCGGGATGAGGCGACCGACGATCACGTTTTCCTTCAGGCCGCGCAGGCTGTCGCGCGTGCCGCGAACGGCCGCCTCGGTCAGCACGCGGGTGGTCTCCTGGAAGGAGGCCGCGGAGATGAAGGACTCGGTGGCCAGCGAGGCCTTGGTGATGCCGAGCAGCACCGGGTCGTACTTCGCCGGGATCTCGTTCTTCGCCGTGGCCGCGGCATTCGCCTCGACCATGCGCTGACGCTCGACCTGTTCACCGTGCAGGAACTTGGTGTCGCCCGCATCCAGCACTTCGACCTTGCGCAGCATCTGGCGAACGATCACCTCGATGTGCTTGTCGTTGATCTTCACGCCCTGGAGGCGATAGACGTCCTGGATTTCCTTCGTCAGGTAGACCGCCAGCGGCTCCACGCCGAGCAGGCGCAGGATGTCCTGCGGGCTCGGTTCGCCGTCCACGACCGTCTCGCCCTTCTCCACGTGTTCGCCTTCGAACACGATGATCTGGCGGTACTTCGGGATCAGCTCTTCGTGCTCGCTGCCGTCGGCCTGCTTGATGATCAGGCGCTGCTTGCCCTTGGTGTCCTTGCCGAAGCTGACGATGCCCGAGACTTCGGCGAGGATCGCCGGGTCCTTCGGCTTGCGCGCTTCGAACAGGTCCGCCACGCGCGGCAGACCACCGGTGATGTCGCGGGTCTTCGACGCTTCCTGCGGGATCTTGGCGACCACGTCGCCCACGCCGACCGGCGCGCCATCCTGCAGGTTCACGATCGAGCGCGGCGGCAGCAGGTACTGCGCCGGCAGATCGGTGCCCGGGATGGTGAGGTCCTTGCCGTTCTTGTCGACGATGCGCACGATCGGGCGGAGGTCCTTGCCCTGCGTGCCGCGACGCTTCGGATCGGTGATTTCGCGCGAAGCCAGGCCCGTGAGTTCGTCGGTCTTCTCGATGACGGTGACGCCGTCGATGAAGTCGATGAAGCGCATCTGGCCCGCCACTTCCGACACGATCGGGTGGTTATGCGGATCCCAGTTCGCGACGGTCTGGCCGGCCTTGACCGACGCGCCGTCCTTGACCTGGATCGTCGCACCGTAGGGCAGCTTGTAACGCTCGCGCTCGCGGCCGTGGCCGTCGAGCACGGACAGTTCGCCCGAACGCGACACCGCGACCAGGTGGCCCGAGGCGTGGTCGACGTGCTTGAGGTTGTTGAACTTCACCGTACCCGTCGTCTTGACGGTCACGTTGTCGATCGCCGCCGCACGCGATGCCGCACCACCGATGTGGAACGTACGCATGGTCAGCTGCGTGCCCGGCTCGCCGATCGACTGCGCGGCGACGACGCCGACCGCTTCGCCGTGGTTGACCAGGTGGCCGCGGCCGAGGTCGCGACCGTAGCAGTGCGAGCACACGCCGAACGCGCTGGTGCACGTGATCGTCGAGCGGACCTTGATGGCCTGCACGCCGGCGTCTTCGATGCTCTGCACCCACGCTTCGTCGAGCAGCGTGTTGCGGGTGACGAACGGATCTTCGTCGTTGCCCGGCAGGAACACGTCTTCCGCCACGATGCGGCCCAGCACGCGGTCGCGCAGCGGTTCGACGACGTCGCCGCCTTCGACGATCGGCGTCATGGTGAGGCCGTCGTAGGTGCCGCAATCGGTTTCGGTGATGACCACGTCCTGTGCGACGTCGACGAGTCGACGCGTCAGGTAACCGGAGTTCGCCGTCTTCAGCGCCGTATCCGCGAGGCCCTTACGGGCGCCGTGGGTCGAGATGAAGTACTGGAGGACGTTCAGGCCTTCGCGGAAGTTCGCCGTGATCGGCGTTTCGATGATCGAGCCGTCCGGCTTGGCCATCAGGCCGCGCATGCCGGCGAGCTGGCGGATCTGGGCCTGCGAACCACGCGCACCCGAGTCGGCCATGATGTAGATCGAGTTCATCGACTTCTGCGGGACGGTCTCGCCCTTGGCGTTGACCACCGAGTCGGTGCCGATCGCGTCCATCATCGCCTTGGCGACGCGTTCGTTGGTGCGCGACCAGATGTCGACGACCTTGTTGTAGCGCTCGCCCGAGGTGACCAGGCCCGACTGGTACTGCTGCTGGATTTCCAGCACTTCGGTCTCGGCTTCGTCGAGGATGCCCTTCTTCTCGGTCGGGATGATCATGTCGTCGATGCCGATCGAGACGCCGGCGCGCGTGGCGTACGCGAAGCCGGTGTACATCAGCTTGTCGGCGAACACGACCGTGTCCTTCAGGCCGAGCATGCGGTAGCACGAGTTGATCAGGCGCGAGATGGCCTTCTTGGTCAGCTCGACGTTGGCCAGCGCGTACGGCAGGCCGTCCGGCAGGATTTCCTGCAGGAGCGAACGGCCGACGGTGGTGTCGACGATCGAGGTCTGGCGCGAACGCGTGCCGTCTTCGGCGATCACCGTCTGCGTGATGCGCACCTTGACCTTGGCGTGCAGCTCGACGACGCGGTTGTCGTACGCACGCTTGACCTCGGCGACGTTCGCGAACGCCATGCCCTCGCCCTTCTTGTTCTCGAGGGCGCGGGACATGTAGTACAGGCCGAGCACGACGTCCTGCGACGGCACGATGATCGGCTCGCCGTTGGCGGGCGACAGGATGTTGTTCGACGCCATCATGAGCGCGCGCGCTTCCAGCTGCGCTTCGAGCGACAGCGGGACGTGCACGGCCATCTGGTCGCCGTCGAAGTCCGCGTTGAACGCGGTGCAGACCAGCGGATGCAGCTGGATGGCCTTGCCTTCGATCAACACCGGTTCGAACGCCTGGATGCCGAGGCGGTGCAGCGTCGGTGCGCGGTTGAGCAGCACCGGATGCTCGCGGATCACTTCCTCGAGGATGTCCCAGACTTCCGCTTCTTCGCGCTCGACGAGCTTCTTGGCGGCCTTGATCGTCGTGGCCAGGCCACGGCGCTGCAGCTTGGCGAAGATGAAGGGCTTGAACAGTTCGAGCGCCATCTTCTTCGGCAGGCCGCACTCGTGCAGGCGCAGCGTCGGGCCGACCACGATGACCGAACGGCCCGAGTAGTCGACGCGCTTGCCGAGCAGGTTCTGGCGGAAGCGGCCCTGCTTGCCCTTGATCATGTCGGCGAGCGACTTGAGCGGGCGCTTGTTGGTGCCGGTGATGGCGCGGCCGCGGCGGCCGTTGTCCATCAGGGCGTCAACGGACTCCTGCAGCATGCGCTTTTCGTTGCGCACGATGATGTCGGGCGCATTGAGTTCGAGCAGGCGCTTGAGGCGGTTGTTGCGGTTGATGACGCGGCGGTACAGATCGTTGAGGTCCGACGTCGCGAAGCGGCCGCCGTCCAGCGGCACCAGCGGACGCAGGTCCGGCGGCAGCACCGGCAGCACGGTCATGACCATCCACTCCGGCCGGTTGCCGGAGTCGAGGAACGCCTCGATCAGCTTGATGCGCTTGGTGAGGCGCTTGAGCTTGGTCTCGGAGTTGGTCGCGGCGATCTCTTCCTTCAGGCGGAGCATTTCCGACTGCAGGTCGATCGTGCGCAGCAGCTCGTACACGGCCTCGGCGCCCATCGCGGCGTCGAAATCGTCGCCGTGTTCCTGGCGCGCCTGCATGAACTGTTCTTCGGTCAGCAGGTTGCCGCGCTCGAGCGGGGTCAGGCCCGGCTCGGTCACGACGTAGGCTTCGAAGTACAGGATGCGTTCGATGTCGCGCAGCGTCATGTCGAGCATCAGGCCGATGCGCGAGGGCAGCGACTTGAGGAACCAGATGTGCGCGACGGGCGATGCGAGGTCGATGTGGCCCATGCGCTCGCGGCGCACCTTGGCCAGCGTCACTTCCGTGCCGCACTTCTCGCAGACCACGCCGCGGTGCTTCATGCGCTTGTACTTGCCGCACAGGCACTCGTAGTCCTTGATCGGACCGAAGATCGCGGCGCAGAACAGGCCGTCGCGTTCGGGCTTGAACGTACGGTAGTTGATGGTCTCCGGCTTCTTCACTTCGCCGTAGGACCACGAGCGGATGAGGTCCGGCGACGCCAGCGCGATCTTGATCGCGTCGAAGTCGAGGGTCGGCCGCTGCTGGTTGAACAGATTGAGCAAGTCTTTCATGGGTGTCTCCTGAGTCGGCGGCGGCTTAACGGTGCTCTTCGAGTTCCATGTTGATCGCGAGCGAACGGATTTCCTTCACCAACACGTTGAAGGACTCCGGCATGCCCGCGACCATCTCGTGTTCGCCGTCGACGATGTTCTTGTACATCTGGTTGCGGCCCTGCACGTCGTCGGACTTCACCGTCAGCATTTCCTGCAGGGTGTAGGCCGCGCCGTAGGCTTCCAGCGCCCAGACTTCCATTTCGCCGAAGCGCTGGCCGCCGAACTGCGCCTTGCCGCCCAGCGGCTGCTGGGTGACGAGCGAGTACGGACCGGTCGAACGCGCGTGCATCTTGTCGTCGACCAGGTGGTTGAGCTTCAGCATGTGCATGTAACCCACGGTGACCGGGCGTTCGAACGCCTCGCCCGTGCGACCGTCGTGCAGCACGGTCTGTCCGCTGAGCGGCAGTTCGGCGAGTTCGAGCATGCGCTTGATCTCGGTCTCGGCTGCGCCGTCGAACACGGGGGTGGCCATCGGCACGCCGTCGACCAGGTTCTTGGCCAGGCGCAGCAGTTCCTCGTCGGTGAACTGCGCCAGGTCAACGCGCTTGCCGGCCATCGCGTCGTCGTGGTTGTAGATCTGGTCGAGGAACGTCCGCAGGTCGGCCAGCGCGGTCTGCGCCTTGAGCATGCGGTCGATCTTCTGGCCCAGGCCCTTCGCGGCCCAGCCCAGGTGCGTCTCGAGGATCTGGCCGATGTTCATACGGCTCGGCACGCCCAGCGGGTTGAGCACGATGTCGACGGACGAACCGTCGGCCATGTACGGCATGTCCTCGACCGGCACGATCGTCGACACGACACCCTTGTTGCCGTGGCGGCCGGCCATCTTGTCGCCCGGCTGGATGCGGCGCTTCACCGCGAGGAACACCTTCACCATCTTGAGCACGCCCGGGGCGAGGTCGTCACCCTGCGTGATCTTGCCGCGCTTGTCGGCGAAGCGGCGCTCGAATTCCTTCTCGTGCGCGTCGATCTGCTTCGAGGCGCGTTCGATGGCGTCGTTGGCGTCGTCGTCCTTCATGCGCAGCTGGAACCACTCGGCCTTCTTCAGGCTGTCGAGGTATTCGCTGGTGATCGCGTCGCCCTTCTTGAGGTTCGGACCGCCGTTGGCGACCTTGCCTTCGAGCTGCGAACGCAGGCGCGCGTAGATCGCACCTTCGAGGATGCGGAACTGGTCGTCGAAGTCCTTCTTGACGCGACGGATTTCCGATTCCTCGATCTGGCGCGCGCGCTTGTCCTTCTCGATGCCGTCGCGGGTGAAGACCTGCACGTCGATGACGGTGCCGTCCATGCCCGGCGGAACGCGGAGCGAGCTGTCCTTCACGTCCGAGGCCTTCTCGCCGAAGATCGCGCGGAGGAGCTTCTCTTCCGGCGTCAGTTGCGATTCGCCCTTCGGCGTGACCTTGCCGACCATGATGTCGCCGGCGCGGACTTCGGCGCCGATGTACACCACGCCCGATTCGTCGAGGCGGTTGAGCGCCTGTTCCGAAACATTCGGGATGTCGGCGGAGATTTCCTCCGGACCGAGCTTGGTGTCGCGCGCGACGCAGGTCAGCTCTTCGATGTGGATCGTCGTGTAGCGATCCTCTTCCACCACGCGCTCGGAGAGCAGGATGGAGTCTTCGAAGTTGTAGCCGTTCCACGGCATGAACGCGACCAGCATGTTCTGGCCGAGCGCGAGCTCGCCGATGTCGGTCGAGGGACCGTCGGCCAGCACGTCGCCGCGTTCGACGCGGTCGCCCACGTTCACGAGCGGGGTCTGGTTGATGCAGGTGTTCTGGTTGGAACGCGTGTACTTGATCAGCGTGTAGATATCGACGCCGGCATCGGTTTCGCCGACGATTTCCTTCTCGTTGATCTTCACCACGATGCGGCCGGCGTCGATCTGCACGATCACGCCACCGCGGCGCGCGTTCACCGTCACGCCCGAGTCGCGCGCAACCGCACGCTCGATGCCGGTGCCGACGAGCGGCTTCTGCGACTTCAGCGTCGGCACGGCCTGGCGCTGCATGTTCGCGCCCATCAGCGCGCGGTTGGCGTCGTCGTGCTCGAGGAACGGCACGAGCGCGGCCGCGACCGACACGGTCTGCATCGGCGAGACGTCCATGAAGTGGATCTCGCTCGGCGGCTTGAGCAGCGACTCGCCCTGGTAACGGCAGGCGACGAACTGGGCGGTGATCGTGCCCTTGTCGTCCTGCGGCGCGTTGGCCTGCGCGATCACGTACTCGTTCTCTTCGATCGCCGACAGGTATTCGACGTCGTCGGTGACCTTGCCGTCGACGACCTTGCGGTACGGCGTCTCGAGGAAGCCGTAACGGTTGGTGCGCGCGAACACGGCGAGCGAGTTGATCAGGCCGATGTTCGGGCCTTCAGGGGTTTCGATGGTGCACACGCGGCCGTAGTGCGTCGGATGCACGTCGCGCACTTCGAAGCCCGCGCGTTCGCGCGTCAGGCCGCCCGGACCCAGCGCCGAGACGCGACGCTTGTGCGTCACTTCCGACAGCGGGTTGTTCTGGTCCATGAACTGCGAGAGCTGCGAGGAACCGAAGAATTCCTTGATCGCGGCGGCCACCGGCTTGGCGTTGATCAGTTCCTGCGGCGTCAGGCCTTCGGACTCGGCCATCGACAGGCGTTCCTTGACGGCGCGCTCGACGCGCACCAGGCCCACGCGGAACACGTTCTCGGCCATTTCGCCGACCGAACGCACGCGACGGTTGCCCAGGTGGTCGATGTCGTCCACCACGCCACGGCCGTTGCGGATTTCCGTCAGCACGCGGATGACGTCGAGGATGTCGGACGTATCGCCCTGCGCGGCGACGAGGCGCTGCGCTTCTTCATCCTTGCCGTTCTTGTAGTCGCCGAAGTACTTGCGGTCGTACAGCACCGACGGACCGAGCACGTCCTTGCGGCCGATGCGACGGTTGAACTTCATGCGGCCCACGCCCGAGACGTCGTAACGCTCGAAGGTGAAGAACAGGTTGTGGAACAGGTTCTCGGCGGCGTCCTTGGTCGGCGGTTCGCCCGGACGCATCATGCGGTAGATCTCGACCAGCGCTTCGAGCTTGGTCTTGGTGCCGTCGATGCGCAGGGTGTTCGACAGGTACGGGCCGCGGTCGAGGTCGTTGACCCAGATCGTGCCGACCGAATCGATGCCCGACTTGCGGAACTTCGCCAGGTGGTCTTCGTTGATCTCGTCGTTGGCCGAGGCGAGCAGCTCGCCCGTCTTCGCGTCGACGACGTCGTGCGCGAGGATGTTGCCGACGAGGTAGGCGTCCGGCACGGCCAGCGCGGCGATGCCCGACTGCTCGAGCTGCTTGACGTGGCGCGCGGTGATGCGCTTGCCGGCTTCGACGATCACGCGATCGCCGTCGGCCAGGTCGAACTCCAGCGTTTCGCCGCGCAGGCGCTCGGCGACGAGCTCCAGCTGCACGCCTTCGGGTTCGATGTGGAAGGTGTTGATGTCGAAGAACGCGCGGAGCATTTCTTCGTTGTTGTAGCCGAGCGCGCGCAGCAGCACGGAGACCGGCAGCTTGCGGCGGCGGTCGATGCGGGTGAACAGCGCGTCCTTGGGATCGAACTCGAAGTCGAGCCACGAACCGCGGTAAGGAATGATGCGCGCGGAGTACAGCAGCTTGCCCGAGCTGTGCGTCTTGCCGCGGTCGTGGTCGAAGAACACGCCCGGCGAACGGTGCAGCTGCGAGACGATGACGCGCTCGGTGCCGTTGACGATGAAGGTGCCGTTTTCGGTCATGAGCGGGATCTCGCCCATGTAGACCTCCTGCTCCTTCACGTACTTGATGGCCTTGGTCGACGACTCGCGGTCGTAGATCACCAGGCGCACGGTGACGCGTAGCGGCGCGCCGTACGACAGGCCGCGGTTGCGGCATTCGCGCTCGTCGAACGCCGGGTCGCCGAGGCGGTAGCCGACGTATTCGAGCGCGGCGTTGCCGCTGTAGGAGGAAATCGGGAACACGGACTTCAGGGCGGCATGCAGGCCCTTGTCGCCGCGCGCGTTCATTTCGGCGTGTTCCTGCAGGAACTCGCGGTAGGAATCGACCTGGATCGCCAGGAGGAACGGCACCTCGAGGATCGAACGGCGCTTGCCGAAGTCCTTGCGGATGCGCTTCTTCTCGGTGAACGAATATTGGGTGGACGCAGTCATGTGGCTACTCGCCTCTGATGTCGGCCGCGCGTGGCGGGCCGGGGGGAACGTCAAATTGCCAGTTGGGAGTCGCTGGTATTGCCGGCACCAGCACGCCTTCTCCCGCTACTTCCAACTGTCAACTCGGTGAATTGGTGTTGCCTTTGGAACGGCCAAAGGCCGGGGACTTTCGTCCCCAGCCTTGGGTGGTCGCCAATGTCACCGGCGACGCAATTGCGATTACTTGACTTCGACGGACGCGCCAGCGGCCTCGAGTTCCTTCTTGAACTTCTCGGACTCGTCCTTCGACACCGCTTCCTTGACGGTCTGCGGGGCGCCTTCGACGAGGTCCTTCGCTTCCTTCAGGCCCAGGCCGGTGATGGCGCGGACGGCCTTGATGACTTCGACCTTCTTCTCGCCGGCGGCCTTCAGGACGACGGTGAATTCGGTCTGCTCTTCGACCGGGGCGGCAGCGGCGGCCGGGCCGGCAGCGGCCATGACCGGGGCGGCGGCGGAAACGCCGAACTTCTCTTCGATGGCCTTGACCAGCTCCATCACTTCCATCAGCGACTTGGCGGCGATGGCGTCAACGATCTGCTCGTTGGAAAGGGACATGGTGATTACCTCTGGATATTTGAATGGTTGATTCGGAAATCAGGCAGTTTCGGCAGCCGGGGCTTCCGCGGACGCTTCGCCGCCACCCTGCTTGTCGGCCACGGCCTTGACGGCGCGGGCGAACATCGCAGCGGGCTCGGCGAGCACGCGGGCGAGCATGGCAAGCGCCTGCTCACGGGTCGGCAGCGAAGCCAGGACCTCGACGTGCGCGGCCGGAAGCAACTTGCCTTCCACCGACACGACGCGAGCCTTCAGCTTGTCGTTCCCCTTGGCGAACTCCTTGATGAGGCGACCGGCAGCGCCGGGTTCCTCCGTCGAGAACGCATACAGCAGCGGACCGGTCAGGGCGTCCTTGACGACCTCGAACTCGGTGCCGACGACGGCGCGCGACGCGAGCGTGTTCTTGACGACTTTCAAGTACACGCCGGTTTCGCGGGCCTTCTTGCGCATCGCCGTCATCTGACTGACGGTGATGCCTGCGTATTCGGCTGCGACCAGGGAGTGAGCCTTCGAGGCCACGTCTGCCAGCTCGGCGACAACTTCCTGCTTCTGGGACAGATTGAGAGCCATTGACACTCCTCCAATTGAACTCCGCGCCCGGCTCCTGCCGTTTGCGGTCCTCGAGCGACGCCTTCCATTGGCGCCGGGGATGCGCGTGCATCCCGGTGGTGGCCCTTCCAGAAAACTTCCAGAGGGGGCGGCACCATCTACGCAGGCCCATTCGAGCGAATGGATTACGCGTTCCCGCCTGCCACGAAGACGACTCCATGCCGTACCGAGCTTCCTGCCCGTCTTCGCATCGCGCGGACCGCACCTGCGGTCTTTGACGGCGTCGCGCCTTGCGGCGCGATGCCCTCAAAACTTGTTGCACGCATCCGCCTCGCGACGGATGCGCTCGAATCGAATTACTTCAGCGTCAGCGTCGACTGGTCGACGATCACGCCCGGGCCCATCGTCGAGCTGAGCGAGATCTTCTGCAGGTACTGGCCCTTGGCCGTCGACGGCTTGGCCTTGATCAGGTCGAGCAGCAGCGCGGTGAGGTTGCCCTTCAGCGCTTCGGCTTCGAAGCTGGCCTTGCCGATCGTGCAGTGGATGATGCCGGCCTTGTCGGTGCGGTAACGCACCTGGCCCGCCTTCGCATTGCGCACGGCTTCGGCCGGGTTCGGCGAAACGGTGCCGACCTTCGGGTTCGGCATCAGGCCGCGCGGACCGAGCACCTGGCCGAGCTTGCCGACCACTCGCATCGCATCCGGCGTCGCGATGACGACGTCGTAGTTCAGGTCGCCGTTCTGCATCGCTTCGGCGAGGTCGTCCATGCCGACGGCCTCGGCGCCAGCGGCGCGGGCTTCATCGGCCTTGGCGCCGGCCGGGGCGAACACCGCCACGCGCACCGACTTGCCGGTACCGGCCGGCAGCACGGTGGAACCGCGCACCTGCTGGTCGGACTTCTTCGCGTCCACGCCCAGGCGCACGGCGACGTCGATCGCTTCGACGAACTTCGCCTTCGTGCCGGACTGGAGGATCTTCAGGGCTTCGTCGATCGCGTAGGCCTTGCCCGGCTCGACCGCATTCTTGATTGCTTTCTGTCGCTTGGTCATCGCCATGACTTAACCCTCCACCACCAGACCCATGGAACGGGCGGAGCCCGCAATCGTGCGCACCGCGGCTTCCAGGTCGGCAGCCGTCAGGTCGGGTTCCTTCGCCTTCGCGATTTCCTCGACCTGCTTGCGCGTGACCTTGCCCACCTTTTCGGTGTTCGGGCGCTTCGAACCGGACTGGATGCCCGCGGCCTTCTTCAGCAGGATCGACGCCGGCGGCGTCTTCGTGATGAAGGTGAAGGTGCGGTCCGAGTACGCGGTGATGACCACCGGAATCGGCAGGCCCGGCTCGAGCTTCTGCGTGGCGGCATTGAACGCCTTGCAGAATTCCATGATGTTCAGGCCGCGCTGGCCGAGGGCGGGGCCCACGGGCGGCGACGGGTTGGCCTGGCCGGCCTTGACCTGCAGCTTGATGTAACCGACGACTTTCTTTGCCATTGCTTTGCTCCTGCGAGTGCTGGCGCCTTATCGGCTCCTCGCGTTACATGACGAAGCGAACCACTCGCTCCGTCGAATTTCCCGGGCCTGCTTTCGTCAGGCCTTCTCGACCTGGCCGAATTCCAGTTCCACCGGAGTGGAACGGCCGAAGATCAGCACTGCGACGCGCAGGCGGCTCTTCTCGTAATTGACTTCTTCCACGACGCCGTTGAAGTCGTTGAAGGGGCCGTCGGTGACGCGCACCATCTCGCCCGCTTCGAACAACACCTTCGGCTTCGGCTTCTCGACGCCTTCCTGCACGCGGTCGAGGATCATCGCCGCTTCCTCGTCGCGGATCGGCAGCGGGCGGTCGGCGGTGCCGCCGATGAAACCCATCACCTTCGGCGTTTCCTTCACCAGGTGCCAGCTTTCGCTGTCCATGCGCGGAATGCCGCCTTCGTCGTGCGTGGCGATCTGCACGAGCACGTAGCCCGGGAAGAACTTGCGCTCGGAACGGCGCTTCTGGCCGGAGCGCATTTCCACGACTTCTTCGGTCGGAACCAGAACGTCGCCGAAGCGGTCCTGCATGCCGGTGCGCACGATGCGGTCGCGCAGCGCCTGCGCCACCGACTTCTCGAAGCCCGAGTAGGCATGGACCACGTACCAGCGCTTGTCGACGTTCTCTTCCATCAGATCCTCTGAATCAGCTACCGAGCAGGGCTTTGACGCCCGACTGGATGATCCAGTCGAACAACGCGAGGATCAGGCTGATCACGGTGACGGCGATGACGATCATCACCGTCGCGCGGCCGGCTTCCTGGCGCGTCGGCCACACGACCTTGCGCAGCTCGAAGCGCGACTCGGTAAAGAACTCGCGCGTCTGCGCGCCCTTGCCCGAGGTCATGAACACCGCGAAACCGGCGACCAGGCCGCCGACCACGGCGAGCCAGCGCCATTGCGCATCCGGCCACCAGTAGAAGGCGAACACGCCCGCCGCCACCAGCAACACGGCCAGTGCGATCTTGACGACGTCGCCCGTCGAGGCGGCCTTCGGTTGTTCGACCTTGCTGTTCATCCGTTCTCGCCGACGCGTGATGCGATGCGCCTGAAGTGGCACGCCAGGAGGGACTCGAACCCCCAACCTGCGGTTTTGGAGACCGCTGCTCTGCCAATTGAGCTACTGGCGTACATGTGTTGAAACACGATTCCGAAAAATGGCAACGGCGGCTCGCGCCGCCACGCCGTCTTCCGACCCTCCGGGCGGCGCGGTGTTCCCCGCGCCTGCCCTTCGGTGATTACTTGACGATCTTCGCCACCACGCCGGCGCCGACCGTACGGCCGCCTTCGCGGATCGCGAAGCGCAGGCCTTCGTCCATCGCGACGGGGTTGATCAGCTCGACCACCATCTTGATGTTGTCGCCCGGCATGACCATTTCCACGCCTTCCGGCAGGGTCACGGCACCCGTGATGTCGGTCGTGCGGAAGTAGAACTGCGGGCGGTAGCCCTTGAAGAACGGCGTGTGGCGGCCGCCTTCGTCCTTCGACAGCACGTACACCTCGGCTTCGAACGTCGTGTGCGGCGTGATCGAACCCGGCTTGGCCAGCACCTGGCCGCGCTCGACGTCGTCACGCTTGGTGCCGCGCAGCAGCAGGCCGGCGTTGTCGCCCGCCTGGCCCTGGTCGAGCAGCTTGCGGAACATTTCCACGCCCGTGACCGTCGTCTTCTGCGTCGGGCGGATGCCCACGATTTCGATTTCGTCACCGACCTTGATGATGCCGCGCTCGATGCGGCCCGTGACCACCGTGCCGCGGCCCGAGATCGAGAACACGTCTTCCACCGGCATCAGGAACGGCTTGTCGATCGCGCGCTCCGGCTCCGGGATGAACGAGTCCAGCGCATCCACCAGCGCCAGGATCGACGGCACGCCGATTTCCGACTGGTCGCCTTCCAGCGCCAGGCGCGCCGAACCCTTGATGATCGGGGTGTCGTCGCCCGGGAAGTCGTACTTGGTCAGCAGCTCGCGCACTTCCATCTCGACCAGCTCGAGCAGCTCGGCGTCGTCGACCATGTCGGCCTTGTTGAGGAACACCACGATGTACGGCACGCCGACCTGGCGCGACAGCAGGATGTGCTCGCGCGTCTGCGGCATCGGGCCGTCGGCCGCCGAGCACACCAGGATCGCGCCATCCATCTGCGCCGCACCCGTGATCATGTTCTTGACGTAGTCCGCGTGGCCCGGGCAGTCGACGTGCGCGTAGTGGCGCTTGGCCGATTCGTATTCCACGTGCGCCGTCGAGATCGTGATGCCGCGCGCCTTCTCTTCCGGCGCCGCGTCGATGGCGTCGTACGCCTTGAACTCGCCGCCGAAACGTTCCGCGCCCACCTTCGTCAGCGCCGCCGTCAGCGTCGTCTTGCCGTGGTCGACGTGACCGATCGTGCCCACGTTCACGTGGGGCTTGGTGCGCTCGAACTTACCCTTGGCCATGGCTTTATCTCGTGGATACGGTGGTGGACGACGGTGTGGCGGGTGGAACGGTGTTGCGATGTGGTGCTCACGACTGGAATCGAACCAGCGACCTCCTCCTTACCAAGGAGGTGCTCTACCGACTGAGCTACGTGAGCGTGTCTTGCAGCAAGCGTTTCGTCGCGGCGTTCAATGGAGCGGGAGACGGGAATCGAACCCGCACCATCAGCTTGGAAGGCTGAGGTTCTACCGTTGAACTACTCCCGCGCCGGAAACTCGCTTGGGTCTTGCGCCATCGGCTGGTAAGGCCGCTGGTTTTCACGATCTGGTGGAGGGAGGTGGATTCGAACCACCGAAGGCGTAAGCCAGCAGATTTACAGTCTGCCCCCGTTGGCCGCTTGGGTATCCCTCCAAAAGAGCCCGAAATTCTGGCGTGAGCGCGGGACGAAGTCAACGCTTCGTCGACGTCATCTGAACGATCCGGGCAAATCGGTCAGACGTTGAAGCGGAAGTGCAGCACGTCGCCTTCCTGGACCCGGTACTCCTTGCCTTCCAGGCGCAAGCGGCCGGCGTCGCGGGCGCCCGACTCGCCCCGGTACTTGATGTAGTCGTCGTAGGCGATGGTTTCGGCGCGAATGAAGCCCTTTTCGAAGTCCGTGTGGATCACCGCGGCCGCTTGCGGGGCGGTCGAACCGGCGCGAACGGTCCACGCGCGGACTTCCTTCACGCCCGCCGTGAAGTAGGTCTGCAGGCCCAGGAGCTTGTAGGCCGCCCGGATCACGCGGTTCAGGCCCGGCTCGTCCAGGCCCAGGTCGTGCAGGAAGGTGTCGCGGTCGGCGTCGTCGAGCTGGCTCAGCTCTTCCTCGATGGCGGCCGAAACCGGCACCACTTCGGCCCCCTCGCCCACCGCGCGGGCGCGGACGGCCTCCAGGTGCGGGTTGTTCTCGAACCCGTCTTCCAGGACGTTGGCCACGTACATCACGGGCTTGAGCGTCAGCAGGAACAGGTCGCGGACCTGCGCCTTGTCCTCCTCCGACAGGCCCAGCGCGCGCGCCGGCTTGCCCGAATCCAGGCCCGTGCGCACACGCCCGAGCACCTCGGCGCGCGCCTTGGCGTCCTTGTCGCCGGTCTTGGCCGAGCGTTCGGCGCGGTTGAGGGCCTTCTCGACCGAATCCAGGTCCGCCAGCGCCAGTTCCGTATCGATGGTCTCGATGTCGGAGATCGGGTCGACCTTGCCGGTCACGTGGACGATGTCCCCGTGCTCGAAGCAGCGCACCACGTGCGTGATCGCATCGACCTCGCGGATGTGCGCGAGGAACTTGTTGCCCAGGCCTTCGCCGCTGGCCGCGCCGGCCACCAGGCCCGCGATGTCGACGAACTCGACGGCGGTCGGGATCACCTTCTGCGGCTTGACGATGTCCGACAGCGCGGTCAGGCGCGGATCGGGCACGGGTACGACGCCGACGTTCGGCTCGATCGTGCAGAAGGGGAAGTTGGCCGCGGCGATGCCCGCCTTGGTCAGCGCGTTGAACAGGGTCGACTTGCCGACGTTCGGCAGGCCGACGATGCCGCATTTGATGCCCATCGAATACTTACGCCTTTGCGGTATTGAGGCGCTTGGTGGCCTCGTTGATGTCCCCCGCGACGGCGAGCGGCAGCACGTCGGTCGCGTCTTCGATGGCGCGCAATATCGCGGCTTCGTCGTCGCGGCCGGGCTTGCCCAGCACCCACGGGGTGACCTTGTCCTTGTGGCCGGGATGGCCGATGCCGATGCGCAGGCGATGGAACTTGCCGTGGCCCAGCAGTTTCATGGTGTCGCGCAGGCCGTTCTGCCCGCCATGGCCGCCATCGAACTTCAGGCGCGCGATGCCGGGGGCAAGATCGAGTTCGTCGTGCGCCAGCAGCGCCTCTTCCGGCTCGATCTTCCAGTAGCGCAAGGCCGCCGTGACCGACTTGCCGCTGAGATTCATGTAGGTCGACGGCTTGAGCAGCCACACCTGGCGCCCGCCGATGTCGACCTTCGCGGTTTCGCCGAAGAGCTTGGACTCCACGCCGAAGCGCACGCCCAAACGCTCGGCGAGCGCGTCCACAAACCAGAACCCGGCGTTGTGCCGGGTCCGGGTGTGCTCGGGGCCGGGATTGCCCAGCCCCACGATGAGACGCAAGCCTGACAAGACTTACTTCTTCTCTTCGTCCTTCTTCGTGACCTTTGCCGCCGGCACTTCGGCCGCGACCGGCGCTTCGGTCGGCTCTTCGACTTCTTCCTTGCCGTGCTTGGCGATGACGATCGCCACGTCGTGTTCCTTGCCGAGCTTCAGCTCGGGGATCTCGACGCCCTTCGGCAGCTTGAGGTCGGAGAGGTGGACGATGTCGCCGACCGCGAGGGCCGACAGGTCGATCTCGATGAACTCCGGCAGGTCCTTCGGCAAGCAGCTCACTTCGACTTCGTTGAGCTCGTGCGTGACGACCACTTCGGCCGACTTGCCGGCCGGCGACTTGTCTTCGTTGAGGAAGTGCAGCGGCACCTGCACGCGGATCGCCTGGTTCTCGTCGACGCGCTGGAAGTCGAGATGCATGATGATCTGCTTGTACGGATGGCGCTGCATGTCGCGCAGCAGGACCTTCTGGGCCTTGCCGTCGAGTTCGAGCGTCAGGATCGACGAGTAGAACCACTCGTTCTGGCTGGCGAGCCAGGTCTTCTCGTGTTCGAGCTGGATGCTCTGCGGAGCGGCGGTGCCGCCGTAGACGATGGCCGGGATCTGCGCCGCGCGACGCAGGCGGCGGCTCGCACCCTTGCCTTCGTCCTTGCGGCCAGTGGCCGTGATCTTGTGTTCGATAGCCATGATGTTTCACTCACTGTGTTGCGATGAAGCCCCACCCGCGACCAGGTGGAGCAAGGATGTCAGTCCACGTAAAGCGAACTGACGGATTCGCCGAAGGCGATGCGGCGGATGGTTTCCGCGAGCAGCTCGGCGACGCTGAGCTGGCGGATGCGGCCGCAGGCCTTTGCAGGTTCGCTGAGCGGGATGGTGTCGGTCACCACCAGCTCGTCGAGCTGCGATTTGTTCAGGTTGTCGATCGCCGCACCCGACAGCACGGGGTGCGTGCAGTACGCGACCACCTTGGTCGCGCCCTGCGCTTTCAGCGCCGCGGCCGCCGCGCACAAGGTGCCCGCGGTGTCCACGATGTCGTCGACCAGCACGCACGTCTTGCCGTTCACGTCGCCGATGATGTTCATCACCGTGGCCACGTTGGCGCGCGGACGGCGCTTGTCGATGATGGCGAGGTCGGCGTCGTCGAGGCGCTTGGCGATCGCTCGCGCACGCACCACGCCGCCGACGTCGGGCGACACCACGATCAGGTTGTCCGTGCCGTGCGCGCGCCAGATGTCGGCGAGCAGCAGCGGCGAGGCATACACGTTGTCCACCGGCAGATCGAAGAAGCCCTGGATCTGGTCGGCGTGCAGGTCGACCGTCAACACGCGATCGGCCCCCACCGCACCGAACATCTTCGCGGCCACCTTGGCCGTGATCGGCACGCGCGCCGAACGCGGACGGCGATCCTGCCGCGCATAACCGAAGTACGGCACCACCGCGGTGACGCTGGAGACCGATGCGCGCTTGAGAGCGTCGATCAGCACCAGCAATTCCACGAGGTTTTCCGCACTCGGCGCGGACGTCGGCTGGATGACGAACGCCTCCTGCCGCCGCACGTTCTCCTCGATCTCCACCTGCACTTCGCCGTCGGAGAACTTGCTGACGAGCGCCTTGCCCATGCGCACGCCGAGCTCCTTGCACACCGCGTCGGCGAGCGGGCGGTTGGCGTTGCCGGAAAAGACCAGCAGATTGCGATCGTCTTGCATGTGGGCTCCGCTGCGCTCTGACCGTTGCGGGTGGGACTGCTTGCCACGCCGACCGGAATTGGCCGAGATGGCAGGGGCGGCAGGATTCGAACCTGCGGATGCCGGGATCAAAACCCGGTGCCTTAGGCCACTTGGCGACGCCCCTTCAAATTCGAACGAGCGCGCCGCGCAGCGGGGACGCGTGCGCCCCTGCGGCCAGCCAGGCCCGCAACGACGGCACATCCCGATGCACGCGGGCGAGTGCCGCTTCGGCGAGGTCGCGCGTGGCGAATTCGACGAAACAACCGCTGCCCGTGCCCGTCAACCGTGGCGTGCCGACCTGCGCGAGCGCTGCGAACGTAGCCTCGACGGCCCGCTCGCGGCGGCGCAACACCGGCTCGAACGCATTGTCGAGCACCGCTTCCGAAACGAAGTCGCGCATTGTCGCGGGCGGTGAATCGCGCGTCAATTCAGGGGTTTGGAACAAAGCGGCGGTGGGCACCTGCACGCCGGGGTCGGCGAGGACGTACCAGGCCGGCGGGAGGTCGATCGGCGTGAGGATTTCGCCCACGCCTTCGGCCCACGCATTGTCGCCGCGGACGAAAACCGGGACGTCGGCCCCGAGCGTCAGGCCCAGGGCTGCGAGGCGGTCGATGCCCAGATTCGTGTCCCACATCCGGTCGAGCGCCACGAGCACCGTCGCCGCATCGGAGGATCCGCCGCCGAAACCGCCGCCGGCCGGAATGCGCTTTTCGACGGAGATGTCCGCTCCAAGCCTGACGTTCGCTTCGCGCTGAAGGAGTTTAGCCGCGCGCACCATCAGGTCGTCTGCTTCCGCGACACCCGGCGCGGACCCTCCCACGCGGTAAATCCCGCCGTCCTCGCGGACGCGCAGCCGCACCGTGTCTCCCCAGTCGAGGAGACGGAACACCGTCTGCAGCGTGTGGTAACCGTCGGGCCGACGGCCGGTGATCTGCAGGAACAGGTTGAGCTTGGCCGGGGCCGGCCATTCGGACCAGGTCACGGGCGGGGGCCGAAATGCCATTCGTCGATGGCCAGGCGCACGCGGGCCTCGCCCTTGGTGGCTTCAAGCCGGGCCGGCATCGCGAGCGTCGCATCGGACGGGCTCGGGGCCCAATCGGTGTACGACACGGTCCAGCCATCCTGGGTCAGCCCGGCCAGACGGCCGTCGACGCCAAATCGCACCTCCGCACCCGCGCCGGGAATGCCGCGCACCCAGCCGGCCAAGGCCTCCACCGGGATATCCCAGCGCGTAGCTTCCAGGAGCATCGCGCGCGCATCGCTTCCGGTGCGTCGTCCGCCCTCCAATCCCTCGACCACCACCTCGCGTCCGTCGCTCAGCAGGCGCCAACTCTGGCGTGTCACCGGCGCCGACATCACGACTTCGAAGAGCGGATCGTTCTGGATCCATTCGATGCGTCCACTGCCGCCGTCCTTCCCGTTCGACACCGCGATGCGGCCCGACATCGACCATTCGCGCAGCGTCGCCAGTTGCGCTTCGCGCGTGGACTGGTACGCCTGCGGTTGTTCGACCGTCGCCATCGCCGGCACGTTGGAACGCGTCGACGCGCACGCCGACAACGCGATGGCGATCATCGCGACACACATCGCCCGCATGCTCATGCCCCCGTCGTCTCCAGCGCGCGCTTGAGCGAACGATTCTCCGGATCGAGCTTCTTCGCCTCGTCGAAGTAACGCCGCGCCTCGTCCTTCTGCCCCAGCATCCACAGCACTTCGGCCAGGTGCGAGGCGATCTCCGGATCCTTCTGCATCGAGAACGCGCGGCGCAATTCGACCAGCGCTTCCTCCTTGCGGCCGAGGCGATAGAGCACCCAGCCGTAGCTGTCGATGATCGCGGCGCTGTCGGGTTCGGCGGCGCGCGCGCGGTCGATCAGCTCCAGGGCTTCGGCGAACCGGTTGGTGCGGTCGGCCAGCGTGTAGCCGAGTGCGTTGAGCGCGGTGACGTTGTCCGGTTCGGCGACGAGGATCCTGCGGAAATCGGCTTCCGCGCGCGGGATGTCGTCGCGGCGCTCCCACGTCAGCGCACGCGAATAGAGGATCACCGGATCGTCGGGATACGCAGCCAGCCCGCGCGCGAACACGTCGAGTTCCTCGACAAGCTGGTTGTCCTTGCCGCGCAGTTCCGCCTCGAGCAGGTATGCGTCGCGGCGCGTGCCCTCGTCCACCGTCGCATCCGACTGCAGGCCGCGCAGCGCCGTGTAGGCCTCGGGCGCCCGCTTCAATTCGTGCAGCACGTTCGCCTCGCGCAGGCGTGCGGTCCAGCGCGCCTCGCCGCCGGGCACGCTGCGATACCACTCCAGCGCTTCGGGGAATCGTTCCAGCATTTCCGCGACCTGGCCAAGCAGCAAACGACGGTCTGGATCGGGCTTGGCCGATTCCTTCTTCAGCTCGTCGTAGAGCTTTCCGAGCGCGGCGTCGTCGTCGGCGCGCGAGAGCAGCGCCGCGCGCAAGCCGTAGCTGCGATCGTCCTGCGGGCCCTTCGCGAGCACGTCGGCGGCCTGCGCCGAATCGCCCATCGCGTCATATTCGGCCGCGATCGACATGCGCATTTCTTCGTCGGCGTAGGCCGTCTGCGCGATGCCGCCGAGCACCTGCCGCGCCTCGGCGGTCTTGCCCGCTTCGCGCAACTGGCTGGCGCGCAACAGCGCGACGCGCGGTTCGTTGGGGAACTGCTGCACGATCCTGTCGATGATGCGTTCGGCGAGCGCCGGTTGTTCCAGCCGCATCGCCAGGCCGCCGAAGGCGAGCCAGGCCTGCAACTTGTTCGGGATCGCCTGCTCGTCGACGAACTCCCCGAGCAACTTGCCCGAGAGCTTCGGGTCCCGGCCGCCGGCGCCGAGCGCGGCCAGCGCATGGCGCCAGCCGATGTCGCCCTTGTCGGTGAGCAGCAGGCGCAACTCCTGCTTGGCCAGGCGCACGTCGTTGCGACGAAGTGCAAGCGTGGCTTCGGCCGCGTGGGCCGCCAGCGACCCCGGCGCGCGCTGTTTCCACAGCGCCAGCCCCTCGGCCGCCTGCTTGTCGTTGTTGGCCAGCAGCGCGATGCGGGTGGCGCGCTCGGCCAGGCCCGGGTCGTCCGTGGCCTTGGCCGCGTCGAGGTACCAGCGCGCCGCCTGGTCCAACTGCCCGGCCTGCAGGGCGAACTCGCCGGCCATCGTTCCTTCGATCGGCGATCGAACGGCGTCCACCCGGGTCTGCGCCGCCGGCGTCTCGCGCGGCCCCGCGGCGGTGCAACCGGCCAGCGCCACGGCCAGCAACAGCGGGAAGGTGAACGACGGGCGGAGCTGCGGCATGGCGTGTTCCGGGGACGGGGGGCGTCGCGAGGGCGCGCCGCCGGTAGAATGTGCGGCCATCGGGAGCTTAGCGCACGCGACCGAACGACCTCATGAGCCCACGCTTTCCATGAGCTTGATTGTCCTCGGCATCAACCACCAGACCGCACCGGTCGGATTGCGCGAACGCGTCGCGTTCGGGAGCGATGCGATGCCGCGCGCCCTGGCGGCGCTGCGCGCGCTTCCGGCAGTGCGCGAGGTCGCGCTGCTTTCCACGTGCAACCGCACCGAGTTGTACGCGCTGGCCGACGACCAGGGCGACGCGCTTGCCGACTGGCTCGCGGCGCATCCCGATGCCGGCGACCTGCACGCCTACCTCTATAGACACCAGGACGCGGACGCAGTTCGCCACCTGTTCCGCGTCGCCACCGGCCTCGACTCGCTGGTGCTGGGCGAACCGCAGATCCTCGGCCAGGTGAAGGAAGCCTGGGCGAACGCGCGCACCGCGGGCACGATGGGCTCGCACCTGGACCGGCTGTTCCAGCACGCCTTCACCACCGCCAAGCGCGCGCGCACGGATACCCGCATCGGCGCCAACCCGGTGTCCGTCGCGTCGGCGGCCGTGCGGCTGGCACAGGAATCCTTCGCGCGCCTGTCGGATTCCACCGTGCTGCTGATCGGTGCGGGTGAGACGATCGAGCTGGCCGCGCGGCACCTCGTCGAAGGCAGGGCCAAGCGCCTGCTCGTCGCCAACCGCACGCTGGCGCACGCGCAGGAACTCGCCACGCGCCACGGCGGCGTCGCGCTGCCGCTGAGCGAAATCGACAAGCACCTGGCCGAGGCCGACATCGTGCTGTCCGCGACCGCCAGCCGCGACCCCATCGTCTCGCGCGCGCAGGTCGCCCATGCGCTGTCGCAGCGCCGGCATCGCCCCATGTTGCTGCTCGACCTCGCGGTGCCGCGCGACATCGACCCCACCGTCGCCACGCTCGACGACGTCTTCCTCTACACGGTCGACGATCTCGAACGGTCCATCGAAGACAACCGCCGCAGCCGCCGCGAAGCCGCGCGCGAAGCCGAAGCCATCGTCGACCTCCAGACCGCGCGCTACGTCGAAGCCTTGCAGGCCAGCACGCGCCACGCGCCGCTCAAGCGCCTGCGCGCGCATGGCGAGCGGTCACGCCTCGACGCCCTCGACAAGGCGCGCGCGCAACTGGCCGCGGGCAAGGACCCGCACGAAGTGCTCGACCTGCTCGCACACACGCTCGTCAATCGCCTGCTGCACGCACCGACCGCCGCCTTGCGCGAAGCCGCGCTGACGGGCGATGCCGAACTCGCACGCGCCGCCGACAAGCTGTTCCCACCCGCGCAAGCAGGCGAAGACACCGTCGAGGGCGGCGACCCCGACGCATGATCCCGAGCCTCCGCCGCAAGCTCGAAGCGTTGATCGAGCGACGCGAGGAAGTCGAACGTCTCCTGGCCGATCCCGGCACGATCTCCGACGCCGATCGCTTCCGCGATCTGTCGCGCGAGTTCTCGCAACTGGAGCCGGTCGCCACCGCGCTGGCGGCGGAATCGCAGGCGCGGCGCGACCTGTCCAATGCGCAGGCGATGCGCGACGACCCCGAAATGCGCGAACTGGCCGACGAGGAGATCGCATCGTCCACGCAGCGCCTGCAACAGCTCGAAGGCGAACTGCTCGCGCAACTCGTCCCGAAGGACGCGCGCGACGAAGGCAACCTCTACCTCGAAGTGCGCGCCGGCACGGGCGGCGACGAAGCGGCCATCTTCGCCGGCGACCTGTATCGCATGTACGCGCGCTTCGCCGAACGCCAGGGGTGGCGCGTCGAAGTGGAATCGGCCAATCCCGGCGAACACGGCGGCTTCCGCGAAATCGTCGCACGCGTCGAAGGGCGCGGTGCCTATTCGAAACTCAAGTTCGAATCCGGCACGCACCGCGTGCAGCGCGTCCCCGAAACAGAATCGCAGGGGCGCATCCACACGAGCGCGGCGACGGTGGCGATCATCGCGGAAGAAGCGCCGGGCGTTCCGATCGAAGTGAATCCGGCCGACCTGCGGGTCGATACGTTCCGTTCCTCCGGCGCCGGCGGGCAGCACGTCAACAAGACCGAATCGGCGATCCGCATCACGCACGTGCCGAGCGGCATCGTCGTGGAATCGCAGACCGAGCGCTCGCAACACGCCAACCGCGACAAGGCGATGAAGCGCCTCAAGGCGATGCTGGTGGAAGCCGACATCGCACGCCGCGAGGCCGCGCAGGCGCAGGACCGCAAGCTGCAGGTCGGCAGCGGCGACCGCAGCCAGCGCATCCGCACGTACAACTTCCCGCAGGGCCGCATCACCGACCATCGCGTGGAAGGCTTGACGCTCTACGATCTCCCGCACGTGCTCGAAGGCAACCTCGACGCACTGGTGGAACGCCTGCAACGCGAACACCAGGCCGACGAACTCGCGCGCCTCACGGAGAACAGCTGATGACCGACACCCTGCTCCGCCGCGCGACGCCCGACGATCTCGATGCCGTCGCGCCGTTGTTCGACGCCTATCGCCGGTTCTATTCGCAGCCGGGCGATGTGCCGCGTGCGCGCGCGTTCCTGCGCGAGCGCATGGACAACGGCGAGTCCGTCGTGCTGGTGGCGCAGCGCGATGGCGACATCGTCGGCTTCACGCAGCTCTATCCGATCTTTTCGTCGGTGCGCACCGCGCGGACGTGGTTGCTCAATGATCTGTTCGTCGCCGAAGGCGCGCGGCGGCATGGCGTCGCGAAGGCACTGCTGGACGGCGCCGCCGATTTCGCACGCGAACAGGGCGCTGCGGGCCTGATGCTCGAAACCACCCGCGACAACGCCCCCGCCCGCGCGCTCTATCGCGCCGCCGGCTGGCATGAAGACGACACCCAGTGGTATAGCGTGAACGTATGAAGCCCGCCGCCGACTTCGTTTCCCTCGCCCTGTGCGTGCTGACGGTCTCCGACTCGCGCACGCAGGAGAACGATACGTCGGGCGACTATCTCGTCGAAGCGCTGACGCAGGCCGGCCATCGATGCGTGGATCGCGCGTTGCTGCCGGATGATCGTTACAAGCTGCGTGCGGTCGTTTCGCAATGGATCGCCGACGACACCATCGACGGCATCCTCGTCACCGGCGGCACCGGTTTCACCGGCCGCGATTCCACGCCCGAGGCCCTGCTCCCGTTGCTCGACAAGCAGATGCCCGGCTTCGGCGAAATGTTCCGCGCGGTGAGCATCGAAGAGATCGGCACGTCCTCGCTGCAATCACGCGCGTTCGCCGGCATGGCCAACGGCACGTTCCTCTTCGCGCTGCCGGGCTCGACTTCCGCCTGCCGCACGGCGTGGGACAAGATCCTGCGCGCGCAACTCGATGCGCGCACGCGGCCATGCAACCTCGCCACCTTGCGTCCACGCCTCAAGGAGTGAACCTCATGCCGCTCGCCACGACGTTGCGTTTGCTCGCCAGGGCGCGCGGGATGAGCGCGACCGAAATCGCCACCGCGATCCCGCGCGCGGGCGTCGACACGGTGTCGGCGTGGATGCGCGGCGAGAAGCTGCCGGGCAAGGAACAACTCGATGCGCTCGCGCGCACGCTCGGCGTGCCGGCCGGTGCATTGCTCGCCGAATTGGCGAGCACGCTGGACCCGGCGCGCACGCAGGGCGAACACGATCTGCTGAACGCCTATCGCGCGATGACCACGCGACAACAGGGCGCGCTGCTCGAGATCGCGCGCGGCCTCGCCGATCAGCCGGCGCCGCGCCGCCGCAAGGCCGCGAAATGAAAGAGATCAAGAAGAAAGACTACAAGGCCGCCCTCGAGCCGATGCAGCTCGAACTGGTCGCGATGGCGCGCTGGGCGCGCGACACGGGACAGCGCATCGTCGTGCTGTTCGAAGGCCGCGACACCGCCGGCAAGGGCGGCGCGATCGACACCATCCGCGAGCACATGAACCCGCGCCAGTGCCGTGTCGTCGCACTGGGCAAGCCGAGCGAAAGCGAACAGGGGGCGTGGTATTTCCAACGCTACGTGCCGCACCTGCCCAGCGCGGGCGAGATCGTCCTGTTCGACCGCAGCTGGTACAACCGCGCAGGCGTCGAGCGCGTCATGGGCTTCGCCAAGCCCGCGCAGGTGAATGCGTTCCTCGAACAGGCGCCCGCGTTCGAGAAGCTGCTCGTCGACGACGGCATCCTGCTATTCAAGTACTGGCTCGCGTGCGACCAGGCGCGGCAGGAAGAACGCTTCACCGAACGCTGCGCCGACCCGCTCAAGCGCTGGAAGCTCTCGCCCATCGACCTGGAAGCGCGCAAGCGCTACGACCAGTACACGAAGGCGCGCGAGGACATGTTGCGCGCGACGCACACCGGCCACGCGCCGTGGACGCTCGTCGACTTCAACGACCAGCGCCGCGGGCGCCTCACGCTGATCCGGGACCTGCTCGATCGCCTGCCCGACACGCGCGTGCCCGAGGCGGGTTTGACGCTCGATGCGCTGTCGGGCAAGCCGAAGAAGGAACGCTTCACCGTCGTGGCGCCGATCAAATCGTTCGACGCCTGAACCTCAGGCCGTTTCGAACTCGGGCCCGGCTTCGCCCTCGTCGGCGGCGATGCGTTCGAGCCGATCCACGCGCGCATGCGCCGGGCCGTGCTTCAACCATTCTTCGAGCCGTTCGACAGCCTGCACATCGCCGACGGCGAGCACTTCGACGCGCCCGTCATGCAGGTTGCGCGCGTATCCGCGCACACCCAACGATTGTGCCTGCTGCCGCGCCGACGCGCGGAAGAACACGCCCTGCACGCGCCCTTCGACGAAGAAACGCGCGGCGGTCATCTCACGCGCCTTCCGGCTTCGGGCCGCCGGCGGCGGCGACCGCTGCTTCGATGTCGTGCGGTTCCACCGGGCCGACGAAGCGCTTGGCCACTTTGCCGTCGGGCCCGATGAGATACGTCATCGGCAGGCCGGCCGGCGTTTCGAAGTCCTTCGGCGGGTCGTACACGTCGACCATCGCGATCGGATACGACACCGGGTGCTTTTTCAGGAACGCCTGCATCTCCTGCGGCGTGGTGTCTTCGTAGGCCAGGCCGACGACATCGATGTGCTCGCGCATCGTGTCGAGTGCGGAGAGCGCCGGCATTTCCTTCAGGCACGGGCCACACCAGGTGGCCCAGAAATTCACGACCACCCACTTGCCGCGATGCGATGCCAGGTCGAATCGCTTGCCGTCGACGGTGGGGATCACCAGCGTCGGGAAGTCCTTCGTCGTCTTCACTTGCGCGGAGGCAGGTTCGGCCGCAGTCGAAGGCGCGGGCGCGATGGTGGACGTGGCTGCAGCCGCGGGCGCCATGGTGTCGTTCGCGGGTGCGGGTGCGGCGGGTTGCTTGCATGCGGACAGCAGCGCGACCAACGCGAGCAACGCCAGCTTATTCGAGGGACTCATAGATCGAAGACACCTTCTTCTTCAGCAAATCGCGCAGCGGGAGCCGCAGCTCGTCGAGCGTATGGTACGCGCACTGGCCGAGCGGATCGTCTCGCATCGGCACGTGCGCCTCCGCTACCGGAACGCGCAACTGGCAGGCTTCGTACAGTTCGGACAGCGTGATGTCGTCCAGGTCGCGCGCGAGCAACCACTCGCCGCTTTCCGCGCGGCTGAGCAAGCCGATCTGGCACAGCTGGCCGAGCATTTCCTGGATCATCGAATCGGTCAGCACTGGCTCCAGCGTCTGGATCTCCTGGCTGTGCAGGCCCTTGCCGTGCGCGCGCGCGACGTGGAAGCGGCCGAGCATGCGCAACAGCCCGTACATCTCGTAGCCGAGCGGCAGGCGCAGCGACACCGGTTGATAGCGGAACGAGGACATCGACGCGGCGAACGACGCGCCGAGCAGGATCGACGTCCATCCCAGGTAGATCCACACCAGGAAGATCGGCAGGAACGCGAGCGTGCCGTACACCTTGCCGTAGCTGGCGAAGTTGCCGATGAACACGCCGAGCCACAACTTCACGCCTTCGAACAGCAACGCCGCCAGGAACGCGCCGGCGAAGGCATGCCGCCACAACACCGTGCGGTGCGGGACCACCTTGAACACGGTGGCGAAGGCGACCAGCTCGATGACGAAGGGCGTCGCGCGCACGAGCGCTTGCTCGAGGAAGCGGCCGGCGTCGGTTTCGAACAACGCCATCGCGAAGAAGCGCGACGACAACGCCAGGCTCGTCGCCGCCACCAGCGCACCGAGCGTGAACACCGTCCAGTACACCAGGAACCGAGCGAACTTCGGCCGCGCGGTGGGCACGCGCCAGATGCGGTTGAACGTCACCTCGACGCTGTTCAACGTGATCAGCAACGACACCACCAGCGCGACGATGCCCGCTGCGGTGAGTTGCCCCGCGTTCGCGGAGAACTGGCGCAGGTAGGCTTCCACCGCGCGCGCCGAGCTCGGGACGAAGTTCGAGAAGATGTAATCGACCAGGCGGTCGCGCCAGAGGTCGAACACGGGGAAGGCGGACAACACGCCGAAGCCGACGACGAACAACGGCACCAGCGCGAACACCGTCGTGTACGACAGCGCGCCGGCGGCCTGGAACAGGTTGTCGCCCATGAACCGCTGCCACAGGAAGCGGAAGAAGGTCCCCAGGCGATGGCGATCGCGCAGGTATCCCGTCCAGCGATAGAGGGTGTCCAGGGGCTCCATCGGCGAAAGCCTACCCCACCGCTCGGCTATCCTGCGCATCGGAGGTGGCATCGATGCCCGAAGTACTCGTGCTCTATTACAGCCGCGGCGGCTCGGTTGCGCGCCTTGCGCGGCAGGTCGCGCGCGGGATCGAGGAAGTCGGCGGCATGTCCGCGCGCCTGCGATGCGTGCCGCCCGTGGCGCCGGTGACCGAAGTCGCCGCGCCCCCGGTACCCGACGACGGCGCGCCCTACGTCGACCGCAGGGACCTTTCCGAATGCGCCGGCCTGCTGCTCGGCAGCCCGACGCGGTTCGGCATCATGGCCGCGCCGTTGAAGCATTTCATCGATGGCCTGGGTGCCGAATGGGCCAGCGGCACGTTGGTCGGAAAGCCTGCGGCGGTGTTCACCTCGACCGCCACCATGCATGGCGGACAGGAAGCCACGTTGCTCTCGATGATGCTGCCCTTGCTCCACCACGGTTGCGTGATCACCGGGTTGCCCTACACCGAGGCCGGCCTGAATTCCACGCGCACCGGCGGCACGCCCTACGGTGCGAGCCACGTCTCGGGCATGCAGGACGATCCGCGCCCGTCGGACGAGGAAGCGCAACTTGCGCGCGCGCTCGGGCGTCGCGTTGCAGAACTCGCCGCGAGGTTGGCATGAGCATCGCGACGCGCGTGTTGCTCGCGGGGCTGTTCGGGCTCGTGGCGTTGTTCGTGTTCTGGTACCTGCACGAGGGCTGGCCGACGGTGGCGTGGTTCGCCGGCATCCCGTTGCTGCTGGCCGCGTTCAACTGGACGGGCCGGCAGAAGCCCGCGTTCTGGGCGGGCCTGTGCGCGCTGGGGTGGTTCTCGCACGGCGTGATGGTGGCCTGGTCGCATGCCGAGCAACGCCAGCTGGCGTTGATCGAGATCGCACTGGCGCTGGTCGTCTTCGTCGGCGCCACGCTGCCGGGGCTGCAGGCGCGCTTCGGCGGCCGCCGCTAGCTCCTATAATCGCCGCCCATGGACCAGCTCTGCATCGTCACCACCGGCGGCACGATCGACAAGATCTACTTCGACGACAAGTCGGATTACCAGATCGGGGAACCGCAGATCGGCGGCATCCTGCGTGAGCTCGGCGTCGCGTTCCAGTTCACCGTGATCCCGATCATCCGCAAGGATTCGCTGCACATCACGGCCGAGGATCGCGAGCTGATCCGCGCGACGATCGCCGCGCAGCCGGCCAAGCACGTGCTGGTCACCCACGGCACCGACACGATGGTCGAGACGGCGCAGGTGCTGGAATCGCTGACGGACCGCACGATCGTGCTGACGGGCGCGTTGAGCCCCGCGCGTTTCCGCGGGTCGGATGCGGAGTTCAACGTCGGCACCGCGGTGGGTGCGGTGCAATGCCTGCCGCCGGGCGTCTACATCGCGATGAACGGACGCGTGTGGGACATCCACAAGGTGCGCAAGAACGTCGCCGCGAACAAGTTCGAAGCGACTTAAAGCATCCCGGTTTCGAGCCGCGCGGCTTCCGACATCATCGTGCGGTTCCACGGCGGGTCGAACACCAGTTCGACATCGGCTTCGTGCACCGTGGGGATCATCTCCAGCTTGCTGCGCACGTCATCCACGAGGATGTCGCCCATGCCACAGGCCGGCGCGGTCAGCGTCATCTTGATCTCGACATCGCGCAGGCCGTCCTCGCGCGCGCGGACCGTCGCTTCGTACACCAGCCCCAGGTCGACGACGTTGATCGGGATCTCCGGGTCGAAGCACGTGCGCAATTGCTTCCACACCAGCTTCTCGACGTCCTCGTCGGTGGCGCCCGCCGACAGCTCGAGCGGCTCGGGCGGTTCCTTGCCGATGGCGTCGGCATCCTTGCCCGCGACGCGGAACAGGTTGCCTTCGACGAACACCGTGTAGCTGCCGCCGAGCGCCTGCGTGATGTAGCCGATGCTGCCCGCGGGCAGCGTGACCTGCTCGCCCTGCGGGACGAGGACGACGTCGCAATCGCGCTCGAAGCGCACGGGTTCGCTGCTGCGGGAATACATGCCGGGAACGTGGGGGCGTGCGGCGTGCGCCGCAAGGCCGTGCATTCTAGGCGTTCGGGCCCCGGTATGCTGTGCGATCACGCAGGGGAGCCCGATGTCGACGCAGGGGATCGCACATTCACGCTGGTTCGGGGCCGCGCTGGCCCTGGTGGGCAGCGGCGGCGTGGCGGCGGCGTGGGTCGCCGTGTCGATGGTGACCGCGTCGCAATGCGGGTGGATGGCGGTCGTCGCCGCGCTCGATGCAGCCTTCCTTCTGCGCCTGGCCCGCGCGCCGCGCGGACTGGCGCGGATGGCGATCGGGGTCGGTGCCACGATCCTCGCGGTTGCGCTCGCCCAATGGGGCATCGTGTCGGCGCATCTGTCGGGAATGCTCGGGCTCGGCTTCGCGGACACGATGGGCAAGCTCGGGCCCTCGCTCGCATGGACGCTCACGACCCTGGCGAACTCGCCGGCCGACTGGGCGTGGATCGGCGCCGGTCTGGTCGTCGCGGCCTTCGCCTCGCGCTGAGGCGCTCACGCGTACGCGCGGTCGAGCACCTGTTCGAACAACGGCATCGCCTCGCGGATCTGGGCCGGCGACAGGCCGCAGAATCCCATCAGCAACCCCGCGCGCTGCGGGCGGCGCAGGTAGTGCGGGCGGATCGTGTACAGCCCAAGGCCGATCGATTCGCCGTGCGCGAGGATCGCATCGAGCGCCGCGTCGGGCTGGTCCTTCAGCCACACGACCAGGTGCATCCCGGCGTGCGAGTCGTTGATCTCCAGGCGTCCTTTTCCGACCGCGCGCAACCCGTCGAGCAACGCCGTGCGCCGTTCCAGCAACGTGCGTGAACTACGCCGCAGGTGGCGTTCGAATCCGCCGCCCGCCATGAACCGCGCCAGCGCCGCCTGCTCGATCGCCGAGCTGCCGAAATCCTGCGCCCACTTCGCGGTGACGAGGTCGTCGCGCAAGGCCGGCGGCATCACGACGTAGCCCAGCCGCAGCGACGGAAACAACGTCTTCGAGAACGTGCCGACGTACAACACGCGCCCGTCGCGATCCAGCGAACGCAGCGCCGCGAGCGGTTGCGTGTCGTAGCGGAATTCGCCGTCGTAGTCGTCCTCGAGGATCCAGCAATCCTGCATGCGCGCGTACTGCAACAGCTCGAGGCGTCGCGCGAGCGACAACACCGAGCCGCCGGGGAATTGATGCGACGGCGTGACGCAGATCAATCGCGGTGCATCGACCGGCAGGCGATCCGGCCGCATTCCATCGCCGTCGACATCCGCGCCATGCAAGCGCGCGCCGTGGATCTGCAACACCTTGCGCAGCGCGAAGTACTGCGGTTCTTCGACCACCGCCATGTCGCCGGCGTCGAGCAACACGCGTGCGGCCAGCGACACGGCTTGTTGCGTCCCGCCGACGACGAGGACGTCTTCGGGCACGGCCTGCACGCCGCGGCGGCGCGCCAGGTAATCGCAGATCGCTTCGCGCAACGCGGGCACGCCTTGCGGATCGGGATAGTCGGGCGCGGTGTACGCCGCGGCGTGCGCGAGTTCGCGTGCCCACGCGGTGGTGAGCGCGGGGTTGATCAGCGGCAGGCCGTACTGGAACGAGTAACGCACCGATGCGCGCGGCTTGTTGCGCAGCAGGCGGCGGATGTCGGCGTTGCGTGCGCGACGCGCATACGCGGTCTGCGGTGGCGCGATGGTCGCAGGCGCATCGTTGGCCGCTTCGGCCATCAGGGGCGCGGCGACGAAACTCCCGGACCCCACGCGCGCCGCCATGAAGCCTTCGGCACGCAGTTGCTCGTAGGCAGTCAGCACGGTGTTGCGCGACAGGCCGAGGTCGCGCGCCAGCGCTCGCGTCGGCGGCAAGCGGCTGCCCTGCCCGAGCCGGCCGCCGGCGAGCGCCGTCTTCAGGGCGCGGGTGAGCTGCGCATGCAGGGGTCCGCGTCCGTCGAGTTGCAGGTGCATGGCCGGTCTCCAGGGGAATGGCCCCATTCCGGGCCGGTCGATTGGCCCTTGCCAGTGCCAATCCACGGGCGTGTGATGAGGCCAATCCTGCCTGCCCGAGGCCCGCCATGCACGTTCGCCCCGCTTGGTCCCCCTCCCCGACCCTCGCCCCGACCCCGCGCGCGTGGCCGGCCTGGGCGGTCGTCGCCCTCGGCGGCAGCGCGCTCGCACTCGCCGACCTGGGGTTCGTGTCGGTGTACTGGTTCCTGCATTCGGGCGTCGCGCCGGTGCGGATCGGCCAAGGCATCGCGTCGTGGGTCGTCGGCTCGCAGGCGGCGCATGCCGGCGGGCTCGATGCGGCGATCGCGGGCGCGTTGCTCTATTGCGCGACGGTGGCGGCGATGGTCGCCGGCTACATGCGCATCGCCGCGCGCTGGCCGCGATTGCATGCGCGCGCATGGTTCGCGGGCACGGTGTACGGCATCGCGATGTATGGGCTGTTGTTCGAAGTGCTCGTGCCGTATGTCTCCGCGGCGAGCGTCGGCAACGGACACGCGCCGGTGTCGTGGACGCTCGCCTGCCTCGTCTCGTATGCCGGCATCGGCATCGGATGCGCCGCCATCGCCCGCTCGCAAGCGCGCTGATTGGTTCCCCCGCGTACCGTGCAGGCGGTGCTCGCGCAGCAGACCATCGACACCAAGCATGCGTCCACCCGGCGAGCCGTTCGCCGGATTCGGAGAACAGCCATGACGCATGCAACCCGCTTGGCGATGGCGCTGTGCACGCTCGCCCTCGCACCTGCGGCCCTCGCGGGCAACGACAAATGCAAGGACATCCACGCCGACATGACCGAGATCCGCGTGACCACCGGATGCGATGCCGGTGAACCGTCCTGTTTCCTCGGCGAAGTCGACGGCAACCACGGGTTCCGCGGCACCACCCATTTCCGCGCCAACAGCGGCGGCACGCCCGCATCGGGTTCGCCCGAATGGTCGCCCTACGCGGGCAGTTTCCGCTACGAGTTGCGCGACGGCACGCTGACGATGGTCGAAGCCGGCCTCACCGGCAAAGGCCAGGTGCTCGCGCACCACGAAGTGGTGTCTGGCACGGGCCGTTACGAAAACGCCACCGGCAACCTCTTCGTGTTCGGCACGACGGGCCCTGTGGTCACCACGCAAATCACCGGGACGATCTGCACGCAATGAACACCGCGCACGCCGCTTCGCGATCCGCCCCGCCGCGTTTCCGCCTGCCCCGCGTCGCGCTCGGCGCGCTGGCGGTGGGAACATTCGATCTCGTTTTCGCCTGCGCGTGGTGGGCGGTCGCAGCGAAGGTGGCGCCCGTGCGCATCTTCCAGTCGATCGCCGCCGGGCTGTACGGCGATGCGAGCTTCGACGGCGGCGTGCGCACCGCGACGATCGGCGTGATCGCGCACTACTTCATCGCCGCGTGCATGGTGCTCGCCTATGCGCTGGCCGCCTCGCGTTTACCGACGCTCATTCGGTTCCCCTGGCGTTGGGGCGCGGCGTACGGGCTGGTCCTGTACGCGGCGATGAATTTCGTCGTCGTGCCGTTGTCGGCCGCGGGGCCCGCGCCGGTGCGGCCGGCGTGGATGATCGCGAGCGTCATGGTGCACGCGATCATCGGCATCGCGTGCGCGTTCATCGCACGCGGTGCGCTACGGGATCAGTGACCGCCGCCGTCGAGCGCCTTGAGCTCGCTGACCAGCGCACTCGCCATTTCCGCGCCGTCGCCGTAGAGCATTCGCGTGTTGTCGGCGTAGAAGAGCGCGTTCTCGATGCCGGCGAAGCCCGTGCCCTTGCCGCGCTTGATGACGATGGTCTGCTTCGAGTTGTTCACGTCGAGGATCGGCATGCCGTAGATCGGCGAGGCCGGGTCGGTCTTCGCGACGGGGTTGACGACGTCGTTTGCGCCGATCACCAGCGAGACGTCGGTGTTCGGGAATTCCGGATTGATGTCGTCCATGTCGGCGATGAGGTCGTACGGCACGCCGGCTTCGGCGAGCAGCACGTTCATGTGGCCGGGCATGCGGCCGGCGACGGGATGGATCGCGAACTTCACCTTCACGCCGCGCGCGATGAGGCGCTGCGTGAGTTCCCAGATCTTGTGCTGCGCCTGCGCCACCGCCATGCCGTAGCCGGGGACGATCACCACGCGCTCGGCGTAGGCCATCATCGCGGCGACGTCGGCCGCTTCGATCGGCTTCTGCGCGCCGGAGATTTCCTGCGCCTGCGCACCGCCGCCGCCGAAGTTCGAGAACAGCACGTTGGTGATCTTGCGGTTCATCGCCTTCGCCATCAGGCGCGTAAGCAGCATGCCGGCCGCGCCGACCATCGTGCCGGCGATGATCAGGGCCTGGTTGCCGAGCACGTAGCCCTCGAACGCCACGGCCAGGCCGGTGAATGCGTTGTAGAGCGAAATGACGACGGGCATGTCCGCGCCGCCGATGGGGAGCGTCATCAGCACGCCGACGAGGAGTGCGCACGCGAAGAATGCCAGGAGCGCCAGGCCGACGAGCTGGAACCCTTCGAACCCCCACTCCATGCGTCCCCACACCACGACCGCGCCAAGCACGACGGCGGCGATGAAGACGAGCGCGTTGAACGCTTGCTGCCCCGGGAACGTGTACCGCTTGTCCATGCGCCCGTCGAGCTTCGCCCACGCGATGATCGAACCCGTCAGCGAAACCGCACCGATCAGCGAACCCACGACGGCGAGGACGACGTGCGGATAGGTCAGGCTCCCATCGTTGCCGCGCGAGAGTTCCACGAAACCGATCGCCGCGGCCGACCCGCCGCCCATGCCGTTGAACAACGCGACCATCTGCGGCATGTCGGTGATCGCCACGCGTTTGCCCCACACCCACGCACCGACGGTGCCGAGCACGAGCGCGACGACGATCAGCGCCATGTTGTGCAGGCCGGGCAACAGGAACGTCGCCACGGTCGCGATCACCATGCCCACGCCCGCCCACTGGATGCCGCTGCGCGCGGTCACCGGCGAGGCCATGCGTTGCAGTCCGAGGAGGAACAACGTGGCGGCGACGAGATAGCTCGTGGCGGCGAGCAGCCCCTGCCAGGACGCCATCACGGCTTGGGCTCCGGCTTCTTGCTGGCCTTGAACATGTCCAGCATGCGCTCGGTGACCACGTAGCCACCGGCCGCGTTCCCCGCGCCCAGCAACACCGCGAGGAAACCGATGGCCTTCTCCAGCGTCGTGTCCGCGTGGCCGAGGACCACCATCGCACCGATGAGCACGATGCCGTGGATGAAGTTGGAGCCCGACATCAGCGGCGTATGCAGGATCACCGGGACCCGGGAAATGATCACGTGGCCCGCGATGGCGGCCAGCATGAAGATGTACAGCACCACGAACCCGTCCGCCGCCATGCCCTGCCCCCGTCGTCGTGTCGGGCCATCATAACGACAGGTGAACCCTCGGCAATGCCGGTCAACGACCGGAGCCCGGCCGCGTTCCCGCTCAGGCGACCCTGACCGGCCTATTGGTATGTTCCTCCGGGTGACCGATGACGCAGACGATCCGATGACCGCCTTCGCGGCCGTGGACGCCCCCGAGCGCGCCGCGCAGGCGCCGCGCACGCTCGAGGCGTTCCTCGACGGCATTTCGGCGCGCGCCTTCCGTTTCGCGGAAATGGGCCTGCGCCATCGCGACGACGCCCTCGACGTCGTGCAGGACGCGATGCTCCGCATGCTGGGTTACGCGGACAAGCCGCCGGAGGAATGGACGCCCCTGTTCTGGAGCGTGTTGCGCAGCCGCATCGTCGATGCGCAGCGCCGCAACACCTTCCGATTGAAATGGCTGCGGCCGCAATCGGCCAACGCCGAAGATCCCATCGACTGGAGCGAGCTGGTGCCGACGCACGACCCGGAATCCGACCCGTCGCGCAAGCACGACAACCGCGAAGCGTATTCGCGCATCGCCCTGGCGGTCCGCGGCTTGCCCGCGCGGCAACGCGAAGCCTTCACGCTGCGCGTGATCGAAGAACTCGACGTGGCGACCACCGCGCGCGTGATGGGATGCAGCGAAGGGTCGGTGAAAACGCATCTGTTCCGCGCCCGCGAAGCCTTGCAGGCGCAACTGGAGGAATTCGCATGAGCATCGGCGAACACAAGTCCGACGAGGCGATCCGTGCCCTGCACGCCGACGCGCTCGACCAACTCTCTCCGCGCGTGCGCGCGCAATTGCAGCAACGCCGTCGCGTGGCACTGCGGGGCGAAGGCGCGCAAGCGCCGGCTTCCAGGTGGCGCCTGGCGTTCCCGCTCGCGGCCGCGGCGGCGGTGGGTGCGCTGGCGATCGGCGTGCAATTGAATTCGCTGCCGCCGACGACGTCGGCGCCGACGGTCGCGGTGGTGCAACCGGCCGCGACGAATGCGAGCGCGAACGCCGACGAAACGGTCATCGCCTCGACGCTCGAAGAAAACCCCGATCTCTACGTATGGCTGGCGTCCGACGACGCCGCCCTGATGGCCATGGAGTAACCCGATGAACCGCCGCCCTGCCTGGCTCGCCCTGACGCTCGCGTTGCTCGCGCTGCCTGTATTCGCGCAGCAACACCCCGCGCCCGTGGGCCCGCCGCCGCCGAAGTGGGAACAACTCACGCCCGCCGAGCGCGACGTGCTGATCGCACCGATCCGCGACCGCTGGAACGATGCCGACGAAGGCCAGCGCCGCCGCATGCTCGACCACGCGCGCCGTTGGACGACGATGACGCCCGCGCAACGCGAAGCCGCACACAAAGGCATGCGCCGCTGGGACCACCTCTCGCCGGAACAACGCGACCAGGCCCGCGACCTCTTCGAACGCATGCGCTCGATGCCGCCGGACCAACGCCGCGAGTTGAAGGAAAAGTGGCGCGCGATGACACCGGAACAACGCAAGGCGTGGCTGGAGCAGCATCCGCCGAAGGATTGAGCGCGGGCTAGCGCTCCGGCCACACCGTCTTCGCAAGCAACTCGTCGTCCCAGTCGAAGGCGAGCGCGCCGTCCTTCAACAACAACGCCACGAAGTTGTAGACGTTGCGTGCGTACATCTCGCTCGCGTGCAATGCGCCCATGCTCGCGAGGTTCAGCGGGCCCGCGACGACGACGCCGTTCGATTCGATCGTCTCGCCCGGTTGCGTGCGTTCGCAGTTGCCGCCGGTTTCCGCGGCGAGGTCGACGATCACGCTGCCGGGGCGCATGCCGGCGACCATCGATGCGGTGACGATCTTCGGGGCGGGGCGGCCAGGCACCGCGGCCGTGCACACGACGACGTCGACATTCTTCAGGTGTTCGCCCAGGCGCCGTTGTTGTTCGGCGCGTTCTTCATCGGTGAGCTGGCGTGCGTAACCGCCCTCGCCAGTCGCGCTCACGCCGAGGTCGAGGAACTTGCCGCCGAGCGATTCGATCTGTTCGCGCGTCTCGGGACGCACGTCGAACCCTTCGACCTGCGCACCGAGGCGCTTGGCCGTCGCGACGGCCTGCAGGCCCGCGACGCCCGCGCCGACGATCAACACGCGCGAAGGCCGGATGGTGCCCGCGGCGGTCGTCAGCATCGGGAAGAAACGCGGCGCGAGCTGCGCGGCGATGAGCACCGCCTTGTAGCCGGCCATGCCGGCCTGCGAACTCAGCACGTCCATCGCTTGCGCGCGCGTGGTGCGCGGCAATCGTTCGAGCGGGAAGGCCAGGAGTTTGCGCGCCTGCATCGCTTCGGCGCGCGAGGCATCGGCCTGCGGTTGCAACAAGCCGACGAGGACCGCGCCTTCCTTCAGTTGCGACAGGCGCACCGCGTCGGGCGCTTGGACGCAAAGCACGACATCCGCGTCGCCGAGCGCGAGGTGGCCGTCATCGACGACTTGCGCGCCCGCGTCCGTGTAATCGGCATCTGTGAAGCCGGCGGATGCGCCTGCGCCACGCTCGATGCGCACGGAGGCGCCGGCTTTGGCCAACTTCCTGCAGGTTTCGGGCGTCAGCGCGACGCGCCGTTCGCCGGGTGCGGTTTCCCGCGCGACTCCCACTTCGACCGCCATTCGATCCGCCTCGCCTGTCGGGTGCGTTCGACGCATCCTAGCGCGACGCAACGGCCTTGCGCGGGATCAGTTCTGCCCGACGGCCCGGTTCAGGCGCGCGCGCATCTGGCGCATGGCTTCGTCGAACGGCGCCTGCTCGGTGCCCGCGACCAGGCGCCCTTCGGCCACCAGCGCGGCGAGTTGTTCGGCCGAAGCGACGAGCACGCGTGCGCCGCGGCGGTTCACGAGCAGGAAGCGACCGCTGAGCGGGCTGGTCCACGCGACCTTGGCCGCGACGTGTTCGCCCTGCTGGTCGAGCAGGCGCAGCCACTCGCCCGGGGCGAGCAGTCGCATGCGCTGCGCGACGTCCGGATCGAAGTCGAGGCCGGCATGGCCGCCGACCACGCGCAACGCGCCCTGCTCCGAATCGTCGTCCGCGACGACCGGCGGCGGCAGGTTGCGCACCATGCGAGGAAGGTCGGGTTGCGCGAGCGCGCGTACGACGCCGGCGAGCCAGTCGTTCGCACCGTGCTCATCATGGCCGCAGGCCACGAGGCATTCGACGATGGCCGGCTGCAGTGCGATCAGGCGATCGGCGACCACGCCGCCGCGCGCCTGCGCCGCGAGAGTGTCGACGACGATGAGCGCATCGGCGAGCGCGAGGACGTCGGCGTGTTTCGGCGACTCGCGGCCTTCGCGCAGCAGCGTCTGCAACAGGTGGTGCTGCCAGTGTTCGACGAGGAATTCGGCGACCGCTTCGGTCAGCGGCGTGCGCAGGCGCTGGTTGAGCGCGGCGCCCGCCTGCAGGCGCGCCTGCAGCAGGCGCTCCTTGCCGTGCACGGCTTCGGCGGCGCGCTTTTCAAGCAGGTCCACGCGCTTGCGCTGCTGGTCGAGCAGCGCTTCGAGTTCCGCGCTGGCGAGCGCGAAGATCTCGATATCTTCGTTGTAGTCGGCGACGATGCGCTGCGCGATGCCGGCCGCGCGTTCGAGCAGCTCGCGGTCCTGCGGCGTGGCGCCGTCGTTGCCTTCGCAGGCCTCGGTGATCGTGTCGAACAGGCGGCGCGCGGGGTGGTCGCGGCGCAGGAACAGGCCGTCGTCGCTGAGGGCGACCTTCACGTACGGCAACACCAGGCGCGCGTACACGCGGCGCGCGCGGTCGAGCATCGCGTGGGTCTGGAAGAGCGATTCGAACAACAGGCCGACCAGGTCGATCGCGTCGTTCTCGTGCGCGCCAATGCGGGTCTGGTCCGGGTCGAGGCCCAGCCGCCGCGCGCCTTCGCTGAGCTGGTTGCGGATCGCATCGGCGAGCGAACCGGCGCCTGCGAGCGCGCGTGCGTACGGCTCGATGCCATCGCGCTGCAGCAGCGAGGTCACGCTGATCACTTCGGCCGAGCGCAATTCGCGGCGCGGACCCCCTGTGGCAGCGGCGCCCGCGGGGGCGGACTCGGACGACCCATCTCTCCAGGCATGCAACATGGCGCGCAGTTCTCCGAAGCGTTCCATCGCGTCGACATCGGGGGATTCAGGACGGGCATGCGCGGCGGCCGGGGCCACCGTGGCGCCATCGGCGGCTTGCGCGGCAGGCGATGCGGTCTGGCTCAGGCCGTAACCGGCGGCTGCGAGCAACGTGTTGATGCGGCCGTAGAGATCGCCCAGCACGCGGGAGAGCTCGTGTTCGTACTGGCGAAACAGCAACGGGCGCAGCGTTTCCGGCAGGTCGGCGTCGTGGAAGGTCGCGAGGAACGCACCGGCCAGGCGCGTGGCGCCGATCGGGTTGGAGGAGGAGTTCGCGCCCAGGTCCCTCGCCAGCGTTTCCAGGCGCTGGTCGAGCATCTCCAGCTGCCGCACGTAGCGCTGGCCGATGGATTCGGCGAGCTTCTGTCCCGCGTAATGGAAACCGAGGTGGCGGTCTTCGACCAGGCCGAGCGGTTGCCCGTTGCGCGAGCGGTTGGGCAGCGCGCGGAAATCCTCGAAGCCCTGCGCGATCAACTGCCGATAGCGCATGACGTAACCGGCGTTGCGCTGGCGCAGGTTGAGCAGTGCGATGTGGTCGCCGCGGCGAATCTGAATCAGCCCGGCGCGGCGCGCGGCATCGTCGAGGGCCTCGGCCACCGGCGCGTACAATGCGCTGGGCACGCCGCCCAGCTGCTCGACGGCCAGGCGCTTCATCTCTTCGAGGACGCCCGTCGGGTTGGCCCGTTCCCTGGTGCCCAGATCCATTGCCTGTCCCGACATGTCCACGCGCTCCCCGGTTTGTGTCGCGTCACCAAGTGACCAAATGCGACACTGAGGGGCAGCATAGTGTCGCGTTGTGTCAACTCATCTTCGAAATTCCGGTTCTGTGACCCATGTCCCCAGTTGACCCCGATTCGTCCGACGAACTGCATTTCCTGAACGCGCGGCGGTCGGTGCCGGCCAAGCAATTGGGCGAACCCGGGCCCGATCCGGCCACCCTGGCGCGCATCCTCGCGGCCGCGGTCCGGGTGCCCGACCACGGCAAGCGCGTGCCCTTCCGGTTCATCCGCATCGCCGGGCAGGCCCGCCACGCGCTCGGCGAGCGCCTGGTCGCGCGCACGCGGGTTCGCGACCCGCAGGCCGGCGACGGCGCGATCGAAAAGGACCGCAACCGGTTCGCGCATGCGCCGCTGGTGCTTGTGGTGGTCGCCAAACAAGGATTCGACGAAAAGATTCCCGAATCCGAGCGCTTCAGCACCGCGGCCTGCGTGTGCTTCGCGCTGTTGCAGGCCGCGCAGGCCTGCGGCTTCGGCGCGCAGTGGCTGACGGGCTGGCCGGCGTACGATCCGGAAATCGCCGGCGTGCTGGGCCTGGCGGAAGACGAACGCATCTCGGGCTTCCTCCACATCGGCACGCCGAAACTCGAAGCGCCCGAACGCGACCGCCCCGACCCGCAATCGCTGCTCACCGACTGGAGCCCCGCATGAACGCACCGGCCGCCACGCAGCCACCGTCAGCCCCGCTCTACCTCGTCGACGCGAGCATGTACGTGTTCCGTGCGTGGCATTCGATGCCGAATGAATTCCACGACCACGAAGGCTGGCCGACCAACGCCGTCCACGGTTTCGCGCGCTTCCTGTTGGAGCTGCTGGAACGCGAGCGGCCGCGCCACATCGTCGTCGCGTTCGACGAAGCGCTCGATTCCTGTTTCCGCAACGCGCTGTACCCGGCCTACAAGGCGAACCGCGAATCGGCGCCGGAGGAATTGCGCCGCCAGTTCGTGCATTGCAAGGCCTTGTGCGTGGCGCTGGGCCTGGCCGTGCTCGCGCACGCGGATTACGAGGCCGACGACCTGATCGGCAGCGCGTTGCATGCCGCGCGCGCGCACGGCCATCGCGGCGTGATCGTCTCCGCCGACAAGGATCTCTCGCAGTTGCTCACCGGCATGGACGAGCAATGGGACTACGCACGCAACCAGCGCTGGACGATGGCGGGGGTCAAGGATCGCCACGGCGTCGAAGCGCACCAGATCGCGGACTACCTGGCGTTGACCGGCGACGCGGTGGACAACATTCCCGGCGTACCGGGCGTGGGGCCGAAGACCGCGGCGATCCTGCTCGCGCATTTCGGCGACCTCGATACGTTGCTCGCACGCGTGGACGAAGTGACGTTCCTGCGCATTCGCGGCGCGGCGCAGGTCGCGGCGAAACTGAAGGCGCACAAGGAACAGGCGTTGTTGTGGCGTCGCCTGACGACCATCGCGCTCGATGCACCGCTGTCGCACGACGCATTCCATCGCGGCCAGGCCGACGGCGCTGCGCTGGTGGGCCTGTGCGATGCGCTCCGCTTCGGCCCGCTCACGCGCCGTCGCTTGCAACAGGCCTCCGGCGTGCAGACGGCCGTCACTGTCGCGGGCTAGGATCGGGGGCATGGACCGCCCCGCATCCGACGACGACAAGACGCTCCTGTTCGAAGGCCAATGGCTGCGGCTGGTGAAGCGCGGGCATTGGGAATCGTGCGAGCGCACGCACGGCAAGGGCATGGCGGTGATCATCGTCGCGGCCACGCCGGACGACGAGGTGCTCTTCGTCGAGCAATACCGCGTGCCGCTCGGGTCGAAGACGATCGAGATGCCCGCAGGCCTGGTCGGCGATCAGTCCGACAACGACACGCTCGAAGCGGCGGCGACGCGCGAACTGGAGGAAGAAACCGGTTGGCGGCCTGCGCATGTCGAAGTGCTGCTGGTCGGCCCCACGTCGGCGGGCATGAGCAACGAGCGCATCGCGTTCGTGCGCGCGGAGGGGCTGGTGCGTACGGGTGCAGGCGGCGGCGTCGACGGAGAAGACATCACCGTGCACGCGGTGCAGCGCGCGCAGGCGGCGGCGTGGTTGATGCGCAAGCAGGCCGAAGGGTACGAGCTCGATCTGAAGCTGTGGGCCGGGCTGTGGATGCTGGAACGCAACCCCGACGGCTCGTTGCGTTAGCCGGCGAACTTGTCCGTCGCGCGCACCAGCGCGTCCATGTTTTCCGGTTCGAACGCCGAGTGCCCCGACGTCGGCGTGATCACCAGCTCCGACCCCGGCCACGCACGCTTGAGCTCCCACGCATTCGCGATCGGGCAGACCACGTCGTACCGGCCGTGCACGATGACACCCGGGATCGACGCGATGCGGTGCGCATCGCGCAGCAACTGATCCTCGACTTCGAAGAAGCCGCCGTTGACGAAGTAGTGGTTCTCGATGCGCGCAAAGGCGAGCGCGAACTCCGCTTCGTCATGCCCGCTGATGAAATCCGGGTCCGTGCGCAGGAAGCTCGTCGCGCCTTCCCACACGCTCCATGCGCGCGCGGCGGCGATGCGCGTTTCCGGATCCTCGCTCGTGAGGCGGCGATGGTAGGCGCTCATCATGTCGTGGCGTTCGACCGGCGGAATCGGCGCGAGGTAGTGCTCCCACACGTCGGGGAACAAGCGCGAAGCGCCTTCCTGGTAGAACCACTCCAGCTCCCAGCGCCGCAGCATGAAGATGCCGCGCAGCACGAGTTCGGTCACGCGCTCCGGGTGCTTCTGCGCATACGCGAGCGCGAGCGTCGAGCCCCACGAACCGCCGAAGACCTGCCAGCGCGCGATGCCGAGCTTGCCGCGCAGCGTTTCGATGTCTGCGACCAGGTGCCACGTGGTGTTGTCGACAAGGTCCGCGTGCGGCGTCGAACGCCCGCTGCCGCGCTGGTCGAACAACACGATGCGGTACTTGGCCGGATCGTGGAAGCGGCGCATGCGGTCGCTGACGCCGCCGCCCGGGCCGCCGTGCAGGATCACGACGGGCTTGCCGTCGGGATTGCCGCACTGTTCGTAATACATGGTGTGGCGCGCGTCGAGCTTGAGCGTGCCGGTGTCGAAGGGCTGGAGGTCGGGATAGAGCTCGCGCAACATGGTCGGCCTCCGAGCCGCGACGTGGGACGGAAAGTCTATCCCAGCGACGGTCCGCCCGGCTTGACGCCGGAGGTCACGCGTTCGCGGCGTTCCATGTCGACGCCCGTGTCGATGTCGATGAAGCCCGCGTCGGCAAACAACGCGCGCACGGCCGCGCCCTGGTCGCGGCCATGCTCGATGAGCAACGCACCGCCGGGCTTGAGATGCGTGGGCGCAGTGCGCACGATTTCGCGGATCGCATCGAGCCCGTCGGAGCCCGACGACAACGCGGACGCCGGTTCGTAGCGCAACGCCTCCAGGTGCAGGTCGCCGAGCGCGATGTAAGGCGGATTGCTCGCGATGGTGTCGTACAGCGCCTCACCCAGCGGTTCGCACCAGTGGCCGTTGCGGAATTCGACGTTGGTCAGGCGCAGCGCGCGCGCATTCGCCTGCGCGACCTCGAGTGCGGCGGCGCTGTCGTCGACGGCGACGACCTCCGCGCGGGGGCGTTCATAGGCGATGGCCAGCGCGATCGCCCCGCTGCCCGTGCCGAGATCGGCGACGCGGATCGTCTCGTCGCGCGAGAGGTGCGCGAGCGCGAGTTCGACGAGGAGTTCGGTTTCCGGGCGCGGAACGAGCGTGTCGGGCGTGACCTGGAGTTCGAAACGCCAGAAACCCTTGCGGCCGGTGAGGTAGGCGAGCGGTTCGCCGGCGATGCGCCGCGCGAGCAAGGCTTCGTATCGTTGCGCGTTGTCGGCGGCGACTTCGTCGTCGCCACGCGCGTACAACCAACTGCGCGACTTGCCGAGCACGAAGGCGAGGAGCCATTCGGCGTCGGCGTGGTCGACTTTCGTGCGCGCCTGCGCAAGCAAGGCGTCGACGCGAACGGGGGAAGGATCGGCCATGGGGCGCATCGTACTGCGATGCGCCCCGGGCCGCGACGTGCCGGTCTTACTTCTTCTTCGGTGCCACGAAGGCCAGCGGCATGCCCTTGCGCGCGGTCTTCTGCGCCGAGCACAGGCGGATCGCTTCGGCGGTCTGCTTGAGCTCCAGCGGGCCACCTTCGATCGACTTCATGCGGTCGGCGAAACGCGATTCGACATCCGCCGCCTCGGCCTCGCTGCACATGCCGGCCGAATACAGGCCGACCAGTGCCGCGCCCGCCGGCGCCAGGCGCGCCTCGAGCTCGCTGAAGTGCGCATCGACCCACTGGCGCAGCGCCGGACGGGTCTTCTCGCTGTCGGTCTGGCCGCCGACGATCGGGAAGATCTCGTTCCGACGCAGCAGGCCCTTTTCGAAGACGAGAGCCCGCGCACGTTCGGTGAGCTTGGCGTCTTCCGTCGAGCCCATCGCGGAGAGCATCTGCGAACGGATCGTCGGGTCCTGGCTCGCGCGGAAGTGCTTCTCGGCCGCGTCGAACGCTTCGCTGCCGCCCTCCTGCACCGCGACGTCGAGCGCGACGGCGCGCAGGTCCTTCGGCACCGCGTCGGCGTGCAACTGGCCGTCGCCGCCCAGGCCCAGCACCGCGCGGCCCTGCTTGCCCATTTCGGCGCGGACCTGCGGGTCCTTCGCCGTCAGCGCGAACCAGTTCACCAGCGAGGCGCGCAACAGGCGGTCGTCGTCGGACTCGCCGTCCTTCGGCATCAGGCCCAGCGCGTTGAGGCGCGGGCGATAGATGTCGGCGGCCTTCGCGCGGAACGCGGTGCGCTCGGCATCGGAGGTCAGCAGCTGCTCGTCCATCCAGCCGATGGCGCTCATGCCGGCGGTCACCGTCTGGCGCACCTGCGCGGTCGTGAACTGCGGCAGCGCGGCCAGCAGCTCCTTCGGACCGATGTGGCCCGCGCCGTAGGCGGCGGTGATCGAATCGGCGTAAACGCGCTGTTCGCGTTCGTCGAGCTTGGCGAAGGAATCCGACAACGCCTTCTGGAACTTCGGCTCCAGCGCGAAACGGTAGTAACCGGCGCCGTGCGCGTTCGGCATCACCCACTGCGGGCACGACGTGGCCTGCGTGAGTTCGACGCGCGCGGACTGGCCCGTGACGATGCCCTTCTGTTCGCGGATCGTGCCGTTGTCCGCATAGCGCACGCTGAGCGGGATGCCCCACGTGATGTTCGCATTGGCCGACGAGCCGAGCGGGAGATAACGCTTCTGCGTCACGACGAGCGCGGGCTTGCCGGCACCGCACTCGACCGCGACGGTGACGAACGGGACGCCCGGCTGGTCGATGAAGCTCTTGAACGCCGCGTCCACCGCCGCCGGATCGTCGCTCTGCTTCGCCACCGAGGCGATCAGGTCGGCGCTCGTCGCGTTGCCGCGCGCGTGGTCGTGCAGATAGTTGCGGATGCCGGTGCGGAACTGGTCCTCGCCGATGTAGCGCTCGAACATGCCGAGCACCGCGCCGCCCTTCTGGTAGGTGATGCCGTCGAACGCCGACTGGATCTGCGTGAAGTCGTTGATCGGCTCATGCACGCGACGCGTGCTGGAAAGGCTGTCGGCGCCCATCGCACCGATGGCGCCTTCGAGCAGGCCGCGGTCGGTGTGGGCTTCGGGGCGCAACTGGCCGTGGATCTTGTTGCCCATCCACGTGGCGAAGGCTTCGTTGAGCCACAGGTCGTCCCACCAACGCATCGTGACCAGGTCGCCGAACCACTGGTGCGCGAGTTCGTGCGCGCTGACGCCCCAGAACGACTGGCGCTGCGCCACCGAGGACTTCTCGTCGGGGAACATCAGGCTGTCGCGATAGACGATCAGGCCCGCGTTCTCCATCGCACCGGCCCAGAAGTCGGGGGCGGCGACGTTGTCGAGCTTGTCGAACGGATACGGCGTGCCGAAGTAATCCTCGAGCGCCTTGACGATCGGCGGGGTGTTGGCCAGCGAGTACTGCATGCGGCCGCCCTGCCCCTTGGCCGCGACGCCGCGCAGCTTGATCGGCGTGGTGCGCGTGCCGTTCGGGCCGATGTCCGGGCCGGCCGGCACATCCCAGGGGCCGACGGCGAATGCGATGAGGTAACTCGGCAACGCTTCGGTGCGGTTGAAGGTGACCTTCTTCCAGCCGCCCGGCAGCGTTTCGGTTTTCGCTTCGGCGCTGTTGGCCACCGCGACGTCGTTCTCCGGAACGATCAGCGTGATGTCCCAGGGCTGCTTGAACGCGGGCTCGTCGAACGACGGGAACGTGTTGCGCGCGCCGATCGGTTCCATCTGCGTCACGACGTAATCGTTGCCGTCCGGCTTGACGCGGTACGCGCCCTGCAGTTCGCCGAACGGGGCTTCGTACGCGATTTCGATCACCACCTTGCCGGCGGGAATCTTGCTGGCGGCCTGGACCTTCAGCACGCCGGAGACATCGGCGGGGGTCGCGGTCAGCGCGATGCGCTTCTTGCCGACGATCGCTTCTGCCTTCGAGATCTTGAGGTCGCGGCCGTGCATCCAGAACGAATCGGTCGCCTCGGACACCTGCGCTTCGATGCGCGTGGTGCCGGTGAAGTGGGCCTGCTTCGGATCGAGCTTGAGTTCCAGCGACACCAGCGACGGCACCACGGTGCGCGGCAGGGGGCCCTTCGGGACGTCGGTGTTGTCGGCGGCATGCGCGAGGCCGAGCGAGGCGACCAGCGCGGTGGCGAGGAGACTGCGGCGAAGCATGGTCATGCAGGGGAACTCCAGGGACGAATCCGCCGAGAGTACGTCGGCCGTGCCGGAAGAACCCATGACGAAAGTCCTAGAGACCGCGACTCACGTCACCGCGCGCCCTGCCCTCCCCCGCATGAACGGGAGAGGGCCGGGGATGCGTTCACGCCATGGGGATCAGAACTTCTGCTGGTACTGCAGGTACAGGAAGCGCCCGATGTCGAAGCCGCCGTAGTAGTTGAAGCTGCTGTTGGGCTGGCTGTACATCGTGGGGCCGACCTTGTCGAAGACGTTGTTGGCACCGACCGACACGGTGGACTCCCACGGCGTCGACCAGCGGTACTGCATGTCGTTGAACGTGTTGGAACCCACGCGATTGCGGCCGACGACCTTGCCGTTGGTGTACGGCGCGGCGAAGTCGGGATCGCTGCACCCGTTGGACGTGCAGTCTTCGTACAACGCCGAGTAGTAGCGCAGGCCCCAGCGCACGCCGTGGTTGCCCAACGACCAGTCGGTGTTGAGGTTCGAGCGCACGCGGAAGTTGCCTGCCCACCCGGTGTACTGCGTGGCCACCTGCGCATCGCTGCTGACCTTGGCCTGGTAGTAGTCCACGTAGGTCGTGTCCCACGCGAGGCCCACCACGCCCCACGACTGCTCCGGGAAGCGGTACCGAACGCCGAAGTCGTAGCCCGCGGTTTCGAATGCCGCGATGTTGTCGACCGCGTAGCTCAGGCTTGTGACTTCGCCCGTCACCGCATCGCGGGTGAAGCGCGCGCAGCTGCTCGACACGTTGCGGACGTAGCAATCGTTGAGGATCGCAGTCGCGCTGTCGGCCACGATCGCGTTGTCGATGCTCACCCGCCACCAATCCAGGCTGACGTTGAGACCCTCGACTTCGCTCGGGCTGTACACGAACCCGATGGTCGCCGTTTCCGACTCTTCCGGCTGCAGATCCGGATTGGAGCCCGACAGGAAAGGCATGTTCGACTGCGAGTTCGGACCGGCGGCTGGAATGCCGCCCTGCGCGATCTGCTGGTAACCCGGCGGCACCGCGGCGTCGCACGCCGGCGTGCCGCGCGCCGCTCCGTACCGCGAATCGCATGGGTCGGTATAGAAGACGAAGCTCTGGTTCTGCGGCCCGTACAGGTCGTTGATCGTCGGCGCGCGGAAGCCTTCGCCCCAGGTACCGCGCACCATCAGGTCGGCGATCGGCTTCCATTCCATGCCAACCTTGCTGTTGGTGGTCGCGCCGAACGAGCTGTAGTTCGAATAGCGCGACGACAGGTTGACCGCGAGGACCTGCGCGTAGGGCTTGTCGGCGAGCAGCGGGATGTTCGCTTCGGCGTAGAGCTCGTCGAGGTGGTACGCGCCACCGCTGTTGCCCGAGCCGAGGTTGGTCGACAGACCGGTCTGGCGCAGCGCGTCGGGCGAGAAGTTGCCGCGTTCGCGGCGGTGTTCGTAACCGACGGCCAGACCGAGGTCGCCTGCGGGCAGTTCCGCGAGGACGCCGGCGACGTTGGCGAACAGCGAGGTCGTTTCCGTTTCGCCGACGTCGTGGCCGATGGGCATCAGGTAGGACTGCAGCGCCGGATCGGCGAGCGAACCCACCACGCCGCTGCCGTACGGCGCGAGCGGATTCCACGGGATGCACTGGCCGGCGCCGTAGTTCGCGCCGTACATGATCGGCGCAGCCGCGGTGCCGCATTCCACGCGATTGGTCGCCGGGTTGAACCACGAGGCGCCCGTCGCGCGCTGCACGGCGGGAATCAGGAGGTTGCCGGTACTGTCCTTCACGGTGCGGAAGGTGTTCTGGAAGAAGCCGGTGTCGTACGTCCACGGCATGCCACCCGCGTCGAAGCGGCCTTCGAGCTTGACGCCGTAACGCTGCGTGGTGGCCTTGCTGTCGGTCACGCGCGGCACTTCCCACGTGCGGCGGAAGTAATGCACGTCGTTGCCGGTCGGGTTGAACCAGCTCTGGCCCGACAACAGGTTGCTGCCGGAGGATTGCCACGGATAACCGGCGATCTGCTGCATCGTGTCGCGGTGGTTGTAGAGCGCATCGACGACGAGGGTGAGGTGTTCGTTGAGGTCGACGCCCGCGTTGGCGAACACCGAGGTGCGTTCCATGCCCGTCATCAACGACATCTGCGCGTTGGGCTCGGCATAGTCGGCGGAGGTGTACGGACGGTAGCTCGCCAGGTCGCGCGGGTCGCCGCTGGCATACGTCAGCCACGTCGACGGATTGGTGCGGCCAATGCGCAGCACGCCCTTCTCGGAGACGGCGCTGTTGGTGCCGTCGGCGGTGAACGCGCGGTCCTTCGCCCACACCGGGTCTTCCACCGCGTGCGCGACGCCCGCGGTGATCCAGCCACGGTCGTTGGTCAACCCGAAGGTTGCGTCGTAGGACTGCTTGCGCCCGTCGCCCACGTCGTATTCGCCGAGGTAGACATTGGCTTCGCCACCGTCGAACCGGCGACGCGTGATGATGTTGACGACGCCGGCGATCGCGTCGGAGCCGTAGATCGACGAGGCGCCGTCCTTCAGGATCTCGATGCGTTCGACGACGGCGGTCGGGATCTGCGAAACGTCGGAGTAGCCGCTCGTCGTGGTGCCGAGGCGCTGGCCGTCGAGCAGGATCAGCGTGCGCTGCGGGCCGAGGTCGCGCATCGAAATGTAGGACCCGCCGACGTTCTCGCCGCTCGACAGCGCGTCGGCACGACTGATGGCGGGCGAACCGATGGCGGTCGACGACTGCAGGATGTCGGCGACGGACTGCAGGCCCATGCGCTGCATCTCGACGCGCGAGATGACCTGGACGGGCTGGACGGTTTCCACGTCCACCGCACGCGCGATGCGCGAACCGGTGACGGTGACGGTCTGGAGGGTGGCGGGCGCGGGGGTGCCTTCGGCGTCTGCGGCAGCAGGGGCGTCCTGCGCGTGGAGCGGCAGGACGACGGCGAATGTCGCGCCCGCGAATAGGGCGCGACAAATGGCGTCGCGCAGCATCGTGCGTGTCATGGGTCTCTCCGGTCTGTGTTTGGCCGCGATTGCGGCGGCCAACGGACGTTACAAATCCGTTCGACCCATGAGCGGAGGAATGACGCGCTTAACGTCGGAGAGCTTTCACCGGTTTCCGCCGAAAGCTCCGACCATGATTGGATCAATCCGCGCTTTGTTCCAACGTGACCGCCACCGCGTGCAGCACCGCCGCGATCTTCAGCGCGCTTTGCACGCCCTGCGCGCTGATATCGTGCATGCGCAGCGTGCGTTCGTGCGAATCCAGGCAGGCGCCGCAGCCGTTGATGGCCGACACCGCGAGCGAGGCGAGTTCGAAGGTCATCTTGTCGACGCCCGGGCTGGCCATGACGTTCATGCGCAGGCCGGCGCGCATCGTGCCGTACTCGTCGTTGTGGATCAGGTGCGTGGCGCGGTAATAGATGTTGTTCATCGCCATGATCGCGGCCGCGGCGCGGGCACCGTTCAATTCTTCCGGCGAGAGCTGTTCGGCGGCGAAGGCTTCGATGGCCGACACGAGCGGGCGGTGGCGCGCGGCGATCGCGCAGGCCAGCGCGATGACGCGGATGCGCTTGGCGTCGAGGCCCGCGGCGCCGGTTTCGCTCAGCACCGAGTCGAGGTTGAGCTTGAGATCCTTCGCGTAGTCGGGAAGCGTGTTGCGCAATTCCTGCAAATTCATTTTTCAGTGCTCCGGATAAAACCGTGGCCGGGGGTCGCCCGGCCACGGTGGGTCCCGCTTCGAGGGGGAGGCGGTCTTACATCACGCGCGGATCAGGCGACCTTGAGGGTGTCGTCGCCCTGCTTCCAGTTGCACGGGCACAGCTCGTCGGTCTGCAGCGCGTCGAGCACGCGCAGCACTTCTTCCGGGTTGCGGCCGACGGAACCGGCGGTCACGTAGACGAACTGGATCTCGCCGTTCGGGTCGACGATGAACGTCGCGCGCTGCGCAACGCCGTCGGAACCCAGGATGCCCAGCGCCGAGGTCAGCTCGCGCTTGATGTCGGCCAGCATCGGGAAGGGCAGGCTGTTGAGGTCCTTGTGGTGCGTGCGCCAGGCGTGGTGCACGAACTCGCTGTCGGTCGACCCGGTCAGCAGCTGCGCGTCACGGTCCTTGAAGGCCTGGTCGAGCTTGGCGAAACCGGTGATTTCCGTCGGGCACACGAAGGTGAAGTCCTTCGGGTAGAAGAACACGACCAGCCACTTGCCCTTGTACGTGTTGTTGTCGATGTCCACGAACGCGTTGTTCAGGTCGTTCGAGACGGTGGCCTTGAGGTTGAACTGGGGGAACTTGTCGCCGACGGTCAACATGCGGGAGTGCTCCTAAAGTGCACAGGGGAAAGAGGGGAGATTGGGGTCGCCGGGTGCGGACCCCCGGCGAAGAACAGGCAGTTTGCCGTTCGTCGCCCGATACGGCAAGTCGATTGTTACGATGCAGACGATAGGTATAGGCTATCGGTCATGAACCTCCGCGATCTGCGCTACCTGGTGGCTCTCGCCGACCACAAGCACTTCGGCCGCGCGGCCGAGGCCAGCTTCGTCAGCCAGCCGACGTTGTCGACGCAGATCCGCAAGCTGGAGGAAGAACTCGGCGTGGCGCTGGTCGAACGCGCCCCGCGCAAGGTGATGCTCACGCCCGCCGGCCGCGACATCGCCGACCGCGCGCGCCGCATCGTCGCGGAAGTCGAACAGATGCGCGAAGCCGCGCGCCGCAGCCGCGACCCCGAAGCGGGGACCGTGCGCCTCGGCTTGTTCCCGACGCTGGGGCCTTACTTGTTGCCGCATGTCGTGCCGCGCATCCGCGCGCAGTTCCCGAAGCTCGAACTACTGCTCGTGGAGGAAAAGAGCGACGTGATCCTCTCGCGCCTGCGCGAAGGCAAACTCGACGCGGGCCTGCTCGCGCTGCCGGTGCACGACGATCAACTGCACGTGCAATTCCTGTTCGAGGAACCCTTCCTGCTCGCGGTGCCGGAAACCCACCACCTCGCGAAGCGCAAGCAACTGGCGCTGGCCGACCTGGCCGACGAACGCCTGCTCCTGCTCGAAGACGGTCATTGCCTGCGCGACCAGGCATTGGACGTGTGCCAGCTCGCGGGGGCCGGCGAGATGCGCGATTTCCAGGCGACGAGCCTGGAAACGCTGCGCCAGATGGTCGCCGCGAATGTCGGCGTGACCTTGTTGCCCACGCTCGCGGTGAAGCCGCCGGTCGCACGGTCGATGGACATCCACCTGATTCCGTTCCGCGACACGAACCCGAGCCGCAGGATCGCGATGGTGTGGCGCAAGAGTTCGGCGATGGGCGCGTTCCTCGAACGCCTTGCGCAAGTCTTCTGCACGCTGCCGCCGGAACTGTTCACGCCGACGTCCGAGCTCGCTCCCCCGCCGCCCGCCAAACGCCCGGAGGCGAAAGGCAAACGCGCATGAGCCTCCGCAAGTGGGCCGGTCCTCGTGGTCATCGCCGCCATCGCCTTCTGGTGGTGGCATCGCACGCCCGATGCGCCGGCTGCCGTCGCCGGTGCGACGGTGTCGTGCCCGCCGCCGCCGCGCGTCATCGCGGGGGAAGCACCGTTGCAAAGCCCGGTGCCCGACGGGTTCGGCGCCATCCCCCTGCAACCGGCACGCCTGCGGCCGCTCGCGGGGTTCAGCGTCGATGCGCGCGTGCTGTCGCGCGAGGACTACGCACTCGGCCGCGAATCCGATCTCTCTCCCACCGATCTCGCGCTCGGCTGGGGCCGCATGCGCGACGACGCGGTGCTCGACCACCTGTCGATCGATCAGTCGAACCGCTGGTACCACTATCGTTGGCGCGGCGACCCGCCGATTCCCGTGCGCGAGATCGTCCGCTCCAGCGCGAACATGCACATGATTCCCGCCGACGGCAACGCGGCGCGTGCGCTCGCGCAGGTGCGCGCCGGCGACAACGTGCGCATCGACGGCTGGCTGGTCGAAGCCGACGCCCCCGATGGCTGGCGCTGGCGCAGCTCGCTCACGCGCGAGGACAGCGGCAGCGGCGCCTGCGAAGTCGTCTACGTGTGTTCGATTTCGCGCGAGTGAGTCACGCGTCGGCGGCGCGGTTGCCCGCACCGCGCGTCAATCCCAGGAAGATGCCCGCAAGCGAAAGCGCAAGCCCGATCATGCCCAGCGCATCGAGCCGCGTGCCGAACAGCAGCGCATCCCAGACATACGCCATCAGCGGTTGCAGCAACAGGCACAGGCCCAGCACGCCGGCGGTCAACTTCGGCATCGCCTTGCCGATCACGAGCCACCCGCACACCTGCGCGATGAGCGCATAGGCGAGCAGAGACCCCCAGTCCGCGTGGCTTTTCGGCGGCAATGCTTCGCCGCCGGCAAGCGCCATCGGCAGCAGCAACACGGCGGTGAACACGCACATCCACCACAACAGCGATTCGTTCGACGCGCCTTCGCGCGTGCCCTGCGCCTTTCGGAACGCGATCAGGAAGCCGGCGTAAGCCGCGGCGGTGCCGAGGCCGAACCACACGCCGACATGGAAGCGGGCGTCGAAATGCGACCACCCCGGCACGAGCATCAGCGCCAGGCCCGCGACCGCGAGCGACAAGCCGGCCCACAGCCGCCAACCCCCATGTTCGCCGAGCAACAGCGCACCGTACCCGGCGAGCACGAACACCTGGAAGTTCCCCAGCAGCGTCGCCATGCCCACGCCGACGAACAGGATGCTCCGGTGCCACATCCACAGATCGAGCGCGAAGAACACCGCGGCGATGGCGACCAGGCCGAGCACGCGCGGCGTGGGCGTGAACGTGGACACGCCGCGCCGGATGGCGACCGCGAGTACCGGCAACAACATTCCTGCTGCCAGCGCCATGCGCCAGAAGGCAGACGCCGTCGGCCCCATGTCGACCCACCGCACGAATACCGCCGAGGTGCTGATCAGCACTGCGCCGAGCAGCATCGTTGCCAGCGGGCCGCGCGCGGCGGCGCTGCTCATGCGCGGAACTTTTCGGTGTCGGGGAGATATTCGATTTCGGCGAACCCGGCGTCGCGCCACTCCTGCCACGCCGGCAGCGACTGGATGGCATCGGCGAACGCACGTGCGGTGTCGTCCATTTCCACGCCGTACGACAGGAAGCGCGAGACCACCGGCGCGTACATCGCATCGACGATCGAGAACGCGCCGCACAGGAAGTCACCGCCCTGCCCGTGTGTTTGCTTCAGTTCGCGCCAGATCGCCTGGATGCGGTCGATGTCGCGCTGCGCTTCCGCATCCGGCCGATAGTTGTCGGGCGTGCGGCGCATGTTCATCGGGCATTGCTTGCGCAGCGCCGTGAAGCCCGAATGCATCTCCGCGGCGGCCGAACGCGCCTGCGCGCGGGCCGCCGTCTCCGCCGGCCAGCCGCGCCCATCGAGGTACTGCTCGTTGGCGTATTCGCAGATCGCGAGCGAGTCCCAGATCACCAGGCCGTCGTCGTGCAATGCGGGCACGCGCAGGTTCGGCGCCCACTTGCCCACGTCCTGCTGGAAGTGCGGCGTGTCGAGCAGGATGCGCACTTCATCGAACGCCACGCCGAAGGTGCGCAGCACGAGGAAGGGACGCAGGGACCAGGAGGAGTAGTTCTTGTTGCCGATGACGAGGGTAAGCATCGAAGGGGGGCCGAACGCGGACAGACGCCCATCCTAGCTAGGAGAACACCGCCGGCGCCACGTTCACCCGGTTCCGTCCGCCACGCTTGGCGGCATACAACGCCTGGTCGGCGCGCGCGACGGCGGCGGCCGGTTCGCTTTCGCGCGGCAGGCGCGTGGCCACGCCCACGCTCACCGTGATGCGGATCGGCTTGCCTTCGTAGTCCAGGCGCACCAGTTCGATCGCCGAGCGGATCCGTTCGCCGAGCTGGCGCGCATCGTCGCCGTTGCGGCCCGGCAGCACGATGACGAACTCCTCGCCGCCGTAGCGGCCCAGCAGGTCGGTCGGCTGCAATTCCTTCCGCAACACTTCGGAGACCTGCCGCAACACCGCATCGCCCGCCGCATGGCCGTGCGTGTCGTTGATCGACTTGAAGTGGTCGATGTCGACGAACAGCACCGACAGCAATTGCTCCTCGCGATGCGCGTCGGAAAAACAGCGCGAGAGCCACAGGTCGATCGTGCGCCGGTTGAACGTGCCGGTCAGCGCATCGAGTTCCGCCGAGCGGCGCAGGCTCAGCGCCGCCGCCGCCTCGTCCGCGTGCTGCACCGCCAGGCGCCCGAAGTCGCTGGCGAGCGCGAGTTCTTCGTCGGTGAAGCTCGACCCATCGCTGCGCTGCAGGAGCAGGACGCCCCATGCCGGGGCGCGGATCGGCAGCGGCACCACGCCATGCAGGAGGTGCACCGACTCGCCGTTGCCCAGTTGCAACTGCACCGGCGCCTGCGTGCGCGCCAGGCCTTTCATCATGCCCATGCGCGCGGCGAGCAGGTCGGTGTAGTGCGGCTTGCTCGAGATCGGTTCGGCCAGCAGCAGATCGAAGCCGTGGAAGCCGTATGCGACCAGCGCCGCCGATTCCAGCCGCAGCAAGGGCAGCAGGCGTTCGAACACGCTGCGGAAGGCGGCCCATTCCAGGTCACCGGCAGGCAGTTCGCGCAAGCGGCGCTGGAGTTGCTGCACGAGTTCGACGCGCGCCGCTTCGCGTTCGAGGCGGCGCTCGCTGTCGCCACGCGCGAGGCGTTCGCGGTCGCGCTCGTCGCGCACATGCGCGATGCGGCCGATCATGCCGACCGCGACGAGCAATACGCAGATCGTCAGCGCGAGCTGCGGTCCGTAGCGCACCCAGAAGCCGTGGATGCCGAACGGCGCGAACGCGCGCAACGCGAACGCGCCGGCGACGAGCAGCACCACGGTCAGCACCGACAAACTGTTCCAGACCCGGTTGCGCACGGCCACGATGGCGGTGGCGATGGTGAACACCAACGTCGCACCGCCGACCAATGCCGCGCCCCACGCCATCGGCCACGCCAGCGCATCCAGGCGCAGCAGCGCGATCGCGGCCAGCCCGAGCGCCACGTAGCGCAGGACATTGCCGACGCGATCGAGCCTGGGCGATGCGAGTTCGAGTTCCGCGTACCGCTGCGCGAGCCACGTCGCCGCCGCGCAATGCAGCAGTTGCAGCGCCCACACGCCCTGCGCACCCCACAGCGCGAACCACCGCACGCCGGTCCATCCGTACAGATGCCCGTTGGAGGCGACGAACCACGCGAACGCACTCGCCGACAACGCCAGCAACGCAAGGTAGATGCGGTCGCGCACCGCGGCGAACAACGACAGCGCCATGAACGCGAGCACCGCGAGGCTCGCGTAGTTGGCGCCAGCGAGCGCGCCGCCGCGCTGCTGCAATTCGGCCACGCCCGAGGCGGTCTGCGACGTGGGGCGCACGTTCACGGGCGCCTGCGTCGAAATCATCAGGTCGACGTCTTCCACGCCTCGCGGCAGCTCGAACGCGAAGCCGGTGGGGAAGGACGGGATGTCTTCCTCGGGCCGGAAGAACGATTGTTTCGGCGAGCGCCACGTCCCGTGTTCGAGCCACACCTCGTCGACCATGACGCGCTGCACCCACAACCGGTCGATCTCGGCGTTGTCACGCGCCAGGTGCAGGGGAATCCGGACCGGCGTCGCCGAGGGCGGCACGTGGACCAAGTTGCCTTCCGCGACGCGCGGCGCCGACGGCCGATGCGCGACGGCGCCGGCGTCGTTGGCGAAGGTCACGCAGCACCACGCCAGCACCCATGCGCCGGCGCACAACAGGGCGGCGCGCGCCGGCCCGAAGGCGGATGCCCCTGCCGACCTCCCCCCGATGGCCGGCCGGGCGTTCAGGCGAGCAATCCCGAGGTGGGCAAGGGTGGCGCCTCCGGCGCCGCATCCGGGTCGGCCGACAGGGCGAGGCCCTCGACGACCGCGCGCGCCTCGGGCCAGGCGGCCTCCGGCACGCAGACCTGCACCAGTCCGAAGATCCCCAGTTCCCCGAGGCCGCCGAGCAACGCCTCGCCGCGAACGAACGCAGGCAACCCCGCCGCCTCCAGTGCATGGCGCACCAGGTGGGCGTCGATGACATGCTCCGCTTCGTAGACAACCCGCATACGGGGTCACTCCCGGTTCGAGAACTGTGTCGCAACTTTCATGCCATCCAACGTAAACCGATGCGCAGACAGGCCGTCGGCTAAACTCGCAGCCCGTCACAGTACGCCCGCCCGTCGGGCCCGGACCCCAGAACCCAACGTGTCGACCGCCCCCGCCCCCACGGCCGCCGAAGCCGCCGAGACCCCGCGCCCCACCGATTTCATCCGGCAGATCGTCCGCGAGGACCTCGCCAGTGGCCGCCATGCGGCCATCAAGACCCGCTTCCCGCCGGAGCCGAACGGATTCCTGCACATCGGCCACGCCCGCGCCATCTGGACCGATTTCGGCATCGCGGCCGAATTCGGCGGCTGGTGCAACCTGCGCCTGGACGACACCAACCCCGTGAAGGAAGACCCGGTGTACGTCGAGGCCATCAAGGACGACGTGCGGTGGCTCGGCTTCGACTGGCACGACCTGCGCCACGCCTCCGATTATTTCGAAGTGCTGTACCTGTCCGCCGAAAAGCTGATCCGGCAGGGCGACGCATTCGTCTGCGACCTCACGGCCGAACAGGTGCGCGAATACCGCGGCAACCTCACCGAGCCGGGCCGCAACTCGCCCTTCCGCGACCGGGGCGTCGATGAAAACCTCGACCTCTTCCGCCGCATGCGCGCCGGCGAGTTCCCCGACGGCACGCGCACGCTGCGCGCGAAGATCGACATGGCGTCGGGCAACATCAACCTGCGCGACCCCGCGCTGTACCGCATCAAGCACGCCGAACACCACCAGACCGGCAACGATTGGCCGATCTACCCGATGTACGACTATGCGCACTCGCTGAGCGACGCGGTCGAAGGCATCACGCATTCGCTGTGCACGCTGGAATTCGAAGACCACCGCCCGCTCTACGACTGGTGCGTGGACAAGGTGGACCTCGCGCGCCATCCGGAACTCGTCGCGCCGCTGACGGGCAAGGGCTTGCCGTTCGAAGCGAGCAAGCCGCGCCAGATCGAATTCTCGCGCCTGAACATCAACTACACCGTCATGAGCAAGCGCAAGCTCATGGCGCTCGTGCAGGACGGCCTCGTCGACAGCTGGGACGACCCGCGCATGCCGAGCCTGCAGGGCATCCGCCGCCGCGGTTACACGCCCTCGGCGCTGAAGTTGTTCGTCTCGCGCCTGGGCCTGTCGAAGCAGAACTCGCTGATCGACTTCTCCGTGCTGGAGAACACGCTGCGCGAAGACCTCGACGCGCACGCGCAGCGCCGCATGGCGGTGCTCGCGCCGCTGAAGTTCGTGCTGGGCAACCTGCCCGAGGGCCACGAAGAAACGTTGCGCTTCGCGAACCATCCCAAGGACGAATCGCAGGGCGAACGCGAGATCCCGTTCTCGCGCGAGCTGTGGATCGAACGCGACGACTTCGCCGAGGTCCCGCCGAAGGGCTGGAAGCGCCTGGTGCCCGGCGGCGAGATCCGCTTGCGCGGCGCCGGCATCGCGCGCGTGGATGAAGTGATCAAGGACGCCGATGGCGAGGTCGTCGAGCTGCGCGGTTGGCTCGATCCGGAATCGCGCCCCGGCATGGCCGGCGCCGACCGCAAGGTGAAAGGCACGATCCATTGGGTCAGCGCAAAACACGCGGTGCCCGCCGAAGTACGTTTGTACGACCGCCTGTTCAACGTCCCCGATCCCGACGACGACACCGACGGCAAGACCTATCGCGATCACCTGAATCCCGAATCGCGCACCGTCGTGCGTGCGTACGTCGAACCGGCCGCCGCGCTGGCGACGCCGGAGCAGAGTTATCAGTTCGAACGCATCGGGTATTTCGTGGCCGATCGCCGCGACCATCGCAGCGACGCGCCGGTCTTCAACCGCAGCGTGACGCTGCGCGATACATGGACGGGGAAGGCATGAACCTCCTGCGGATGATGGCGGTCGTTGCGTGTCTGGCGCTCGCGGCCTGCGCCGCGCCGGCGTCGCAGGATCAGTCGCAGGCGCCGGTGACGGCGTCGACGACGCAACACCCGGTGTCGATCCGCCGCACCGGCGGCCCGAACCAGCCGCAGCGTTACGACAACAGCTGCCAGGTCGATGCCGATTGCAACGCGAAGCCGCAGTGCATCGAGGCCGAATGCCGATGCGCGCGCAACGCCTGCCTCGCCAGGCGCGAGGCGGTGGATCCGGTGATCGATCCCGCGCCGGCCTCCTCGGTGCGCTGATGCTCTACGCCCAACTTCACCTCACGCTGCCGGCCTGGGTGCACGAGGCGGTCGACACCTCGCGCACGTACGCCAGCGACGCCGACAAGGTCGCGCTGGCCATCGACCTGTCCGCGCGCAACATCGATGCGCAGACGGGCGGGCCGTTCGGCGCGGCCGTGTTCGGGCCCGACGACCGCGTCATCGCCGTCGGCGTCAATCGCGTCGTGCCGCATTCGTGCTCGGTCGCGCACGCGGAAATGATGGCGTACATGCTCGCGCAGCAGCGTCTGCAACGCATGCGCCTCAACGAATCCGCGCCGGGCGAAGGCGCCGGCCCGATGGTGCTCGCCACCTCCGCGCAACCGTGCTGCCAATGCTACGGCGCGACGTTCTGGGCGGGCATCGATGCTTTGCTGATCGGCGCCCGCTCCGAAGACGTGATGCGCCTGACCGAATTCGACGAAGGCCCGTTGCCGAACGACTGGATCGGCGAACTCGAACGCCGCGGCATCGCCGTCACGCGCGACTTGCATCGCGACGCCGCCTGCGACGTGCTGCGCCGCTACGGCGAAACCGGCGGCGCGTTCTACTGAGCGTGGAAGCCGAACGCACCAACGGATTGCTGTGCTACTGCCGCCCCGGGTTCGAGCCCGAGCTCGCGGCCGAACTCGGCGAGCGCGCGGCGCACGCCGGCGACGCGGGCTGGGCGCGCGCGGAACGCAACACCGGATTCGTGCAGTTCTTCAGCACGCAGGGCCACGCGCTCGCGCAACAGTTGCCGCTGCGCGAGCTGATCTTCGCCCGGCAGAAACTACGCTTGCTCGCCGACCTGCGCGATCTCGAGGCGAAGGACCGCATCACGCCGATCCTGGCGGCGTTGTTCGAACGCGCGGCATTCGGCGATCTGATCGTCGAACACCCCGATTCCGATGAAGCGCGGCCGCTCGCGGGCCTGGCGCGCAGCTTCGGCAATGCCTTGCGTCCTGCGTTGCGCAAGGCGGGATTGTTGACGCCACAGGCCGACGACAAGTTGCCGCGCCTGCATGTGTGCTTCCTGACCGGCGATCACGCGCTGCTCGCGGTCGGCCATCCGCGCGATGCATCGCCGTGGCCGTCGGGCATCCCGCGCCTGCGCACGCCGCCGGATGCGCCGTCGCGTTCGGCATTGAAGCTCGACGAGGCCTTCCTCGTCCTGCTCGAACCCGACGAGCGCGCACGCTGGCTGCAATCGGGCATGCGCGCCGCGGATCTCGGCGCGGCGCCGGGCGGCTGGACGTGGGTGCTGACGCGCCACGGCGTGCGCGTCACCGCGATCGACAACGGGCCGATCCGGCAACACGTGCTCGACACGGGCCTGGTCGAACATCTGCGCGCCGACGGGTTCCAGTGGCAACCGCCCCGGCCGCTCGACTGGATGGTGTGCGACATGGTCGAGTCGCCCAAGCGCGTCGCCGCGCGCATGGCGCAGTGGTTCCGCGAAGGCTGGTGCAAGCACGCGGTGTTCAACCTCAAGCTGCCGATGAAGAAGCGCTGGGACGAGACGCGCGAATGCCTGGCGTTGTTCGAACAGCAGAGCCAACGGCCGATGCGCGTGCGCGCCAAGCAGCTCTACCACGACCGGGAAGAGATCACGGTCTTCGCGATGGCGCGTAACTGAACGGCCGCGACCGGCGGTCGCGTGAATTGACGGGCGTTTGATCCCGTCGCTCCTACGGTCCCCTCGTCCCCGCAGGGAGTGCCCATGCAAATGACCCGCAAGACGACGTTATCGATCGGCCTGCTCGCCGCGCTCGCGGCCGTGCCGGCGTTCGCGCAAACCACGACCGCGCCCACGCCGACGGACCCGCAGACGCAGCCGATGCCGCCGATGCCTCCGACACCTCCTTCTCCGGTGACGCCGCCGACGCCGCCCATGCCGCCGGTCCCGCCGACGGACCAGCCGCCG
>NZ_JRKJ01000008.1 GCF_000770795.1 Lysobacter dokdonensis DS-58
GCGAAGGCCGCGAGTGCGAGTGCCAACAACGCGAACGCGCGCACGGCCGGCGCACGCCTCGAAATCGTGCCGCCCGTGCAGGCCGGCGCCAAGACACCAGGATCACGATCCGGCGCCAGCGCCGGAGGCGAGGGCGACATGCTGCGACAGCAGGAATTGAACCAGGCGAAGGAAGACCTCGCCGCGCGCGATGCCGAAGTGCAGGAACTGCAGTCCCGCGTCGCGGAACTGGAGAAACTGCAGAAGGACCAGGCCGCGCTGATCGCGATGAAGGACAGCAAGCTCGCGGCCGCCGAACAACGCCTGGCGCAGTCGAACGACGCCGCCGCGAAGGCGACGACCGCGACCACGGCGCAGCAGCAACCGGCGCAACAGACCGGCACGCCCGCATGGCTGTGGGGCGGGGCAGGGTTGCTGATGCTTGGCGTGCTCGCGTGGCTGTTCACGCGCCGTCGCGCCACGCGCGTCGAACAACCGGCGCGCCGCGCATACGACACCGAAGCGCTCGCCGCGGGCATCCCGACCGCCGAAGACGTCGCGCCGCGCGAACGCGCAGCACCGGCGCCGGCCACGCCGGAACAGGCGCCGGCCTTCGCAGCAGCCCCTCCGCGTGCGAAGGAAACGCCGCACTGGACGGCCGCGCCCGCGACCCTCGGCGCGGCGCCCACGTGGCACGGTGGTGCGACCGGCGATAACACCGCCGTCGCCGAACCGCAGACCGCGATGCAGCAACTGGAACTTGCGCGCGCCTATCTCGACATGGGCGACGACGACGCGGCGCGCGTGATCCTGCGCGAAGTGCTCGACGGTCGCGATCCGGCCGCGCGCGACACGGCGGCACGCATGTTGCGCGAGCTGTGATGCGCGCCTGATGGCGCGCTACGCGCTCGGCGTCGAATACGACGGCGGCGATTTCCTCGGCTGGCAACGCCTCAGCAAACCGGGCGAGCCGGGCGACGAAACCGTGCAGCAGGCGCTGGAAACGGCGCTGTCGTTCGTCGCGGCCACGCAGGTCGACACCGTATGCGCGGGCCGCACCGACGCCGGCGTGCATGGCGTGTGCAACGTCGTGCATTTCGATACCGACGTGCAGCGCGACGTGCGCGGCTGGGTGCTCGGCACCACCTCGCGCCTGCCGCCGAGCATCAGCATCCGCTGGTGCGTGCCGGTCGCCGACGATTTCCACGCGCGTTTTTCCGCCATCGCGCGACGCTATCGCTATCGCATCCTCAACCGTGCCGTGCGCCCCGCGCTGGCGCGTCGTTACGTGACCTGGGAGCGCATCCCGCTGGATGTCGACGCCATGAACATCGCCGCGCAGGCGCTGGTCGGCGAACACGACTTCAACGCTTTCCGCACCGTGCATTGCCAGGCGCCGCACGCGCGCCGCGACCTGCAGAGCATCGCCTTCCGGCGCGACGGTGATGAGGTCTGGATGGATGTGAGGGCGAATGCATTCCTGCATCACATGGTTCGCAATATCGTCGGGTCCCTGGTCCTGGTCGGCCGTGGCGAACGCCCCCCGGCCTGGATCGCCGAATTGCTGGCCGGCCGCGACCGAACCCTCGCCGGGCCGACCGCACCCCCAACGGGCCTGAGCTTTCTCGGCCCGCTGTATCCCGGCCTGTTCGGCCTGCCCGACGAGGTGACCGCTTGAGCAAGACGCTGTTCCGCACGCGTATCAAGTTCTGCGGCATGACCCGCGCCGGCGACGTGCGTCTGGCCAGCGAGCTCGGCGTCGACGCCGTCGGCTTCGTGTTCGCCGAAGGCAGCCCGCGCCGCCTGCAGCCCGAGGAAGCCCGCGCCATGCGCAATGCGATGGAGCCGCTGGTCGACGCCGTCGCGCTGTTCAAGGACAACCCGGCCGATGAGGTGCGCGCGGTGCTCAAGCAGGTTCGCCCGAGCCTGCTGCAGTTCCACGGCAGCGAGGACGACGTCTTCTGCAAGAGCTTCGGCGTGCCCTACATCAAGGGCATCCCGATGCGCGGCCTCGACCCGGCCCAGCGCGCCCAGCACGCGATCCAGCTGCTGATGAAGTACCCGGCGGCTTCGGCTTTCCTGTTCGATGGCCACGCCGAGGGCCAGCAGGGCGGCACCGGGGAGGTCTTCGACTGGTCCACCATTCCCACGGGGCTGGGCAAGCCCTTCGTCCTGGCCGGCGGCCTGCGGCCCGATAATGTGTTCGACGCCGTGATTTCCACCCTTCCGTGGGGTGTGGACGTGGCTTCCGGGATCGAAAGCGCCCCCGGGATCAAGGACGGCGATAAGATGCGCCGTTTCGTCGAAGAAGTCCGTCGTGCCGACTGCCACCCAGACTGAGCCCACCGCCCGCGGCTCCGAGCTGATCGATTTCAGCAACACCCCCGACCCGACCGGCCATTTCGGCCGCTTCGGCGGGCGGTTCGTGGCCGAAACGCTGATCGGTCCGCTGGACGAGCTGGCCGCGGCGTACGACGCGGCGCGCGTGGACCCCGCGTTCATCGCCGAGTTCGAACACGACCTCAAGCATTACGTCGGCCGCCCGAGCCCGATCTACGAAGCCACGCGCCTGTCGCGCGAGAACGGCGGCGCACGCATCCTGCTCAAGCGCGAAGACCTGAACCACACCGGCGCGCACAAGATCAACAACACCATCGGCCAGGCGCTGCTCGCGCGCCGCATGGGCAAGCCGCGGATCATCGCCGAGACCGGCGCGGGGCAGCACGGCGTCGCTTCGGCCACCGTGGCCGCGCGCCTCGGGCTGGAATGCGTCGTGTACATGGGCGCGACCGACATCGAGCGCCAGAAGATCAACGTCTATCGCATGCGCCTGCTCGGCGCGACGGTCGTGCCGGTGACCAGCGGTTCGCAGACGCTCAAGGACGCGCTCAACGAAGCGATGCGCGACTGGGTGACGAATGTCGCCGACACCTTCTACATCATCGGCACCGTCGCGGGCCCCGACCCGTATCCGCGCATGGTCCGCGACTTCAACGCAGTCGTCGGCCGCGAAGCGCGTGCGCAGATGCTCGCCGACTACGGCCGCCTGCCGGATGTCGTCACCGCGTGCGTCGGCGGCGGCAGCAACGCGATCGGCATCTTCCACGCCTTCCTCAACGACCGCGGCGTGCGCATCGTCGGCGCCGAAGCGGCGGGCGAGGGCATCGCGACGGGCCGTCACGCCGCGTCGCTCGCCGCCGGTCGCCCCGGCGTGCTGCACGGCAACCGCACCTACGTGTTGTGCGACGACGACGGCCAGATCGTCGAGACGCATTCGGTGTCCGCGGGCCTCGACTATCCGGGCGTCGGCCCGGAACACGCATTCTTGAAGGACACCGGCCGCGCCGATTACGTTGGCGTCACCGACGACGAAGCGCTCGCCGCCTTCCACCAGCTCGCGCGCACCGAGGGCATCCTCGCCGCGCTCGAATCCAGCCACGCCGTCGCGCAAGCCCTGAAGCTCGCGCGGGACATGCCACGCGATGCCCTCGTGCTGTGCAACCTGTCCGGCCGCGGCGACAAGGACGTGCACACCATCGCCGCGCGCGACGGACTTTCTTTCTGAACCTTGCCAGGAGTAGCACCATGACCGACGACACCCAGGGCCAGCAGGCCGCGCAGCAGCAGAACGAGCTCGACCCCAAGTTCTTCGCGGTGGTCAACGAGTATCTCGAACTGACCAACAAGCATTCGAAGGAACACGGCCTCAAGCGCATCTCGATGGCCTCGCTGTACGCCGCCGCGCGCTTCAACGTGCACACCTTCATGTCCGCCGCCGGCGCCAACGTGGCCGCCGAACGCCAGGACTTCCTCAACTACATGACCAAGCTATACCGCACGATGCTCAATGAGCACCTGGACGGCCTGGGCCACGAGCGCGGCGTCAACGTCGGCGAGTCCGAGCTGCAGGCGGAAATCGACCGCCAGGCCGCCGCGCGCGCCGCGCAGGAAAACACCGGCGCGTGAGCCGGCTGTCGGCCACGTTCGACGCCCTGCGCGCGCGCGGGCGCAAGGCGCTGGTGCCCTTCGTCACCGCGGGCGATCCCGCGCTCGACGCAACGGCGCCGGTGCTGCATGCGCTCGTCGCGGCGGGCGCCGACGTGCTCGAACTCGGTGTGCCGTTCTCCGACCCGATGGCGGACGGCCCCGTGATCCAGCGCAGCTCGGAACGCGCGTTGTCACGCGGCGCCGGGCTGTCGTACGTACTCGACACGGTGCGCACCTTCCGCACGAAAGACGCGACGACGCCCGTGGTCCTGATGGGATACCTCAATCCCGTCGAGATCCGCGGCGTCGAACGCTTCGCGCGCGATGCGGCCGAGGCGGGCGTCGACGGCGTGTTGCTCGTCGACCTCCCGCCCGAGGAAGCCGACGATCTGCGCGCTGCGCTCGACTCGCACGGCCTCGCGCTGATCCTCCTGGCCTCGCCGACGACACCGGAAGCGCGCCTGCGCCGCCTGTGCGGCGACGCTCAGGGTTACCTCTATTTCGTGAGCTTCGCCGGCGTGACCGGCGCGGACCGGCTCGACGCCGGCGCCGCGTCCGAACGCCTGCATGCGCTGCGCGCGCAGGCCAGCGTGCCCGTGCTCGCCGGTTTCGGCATCAAGGACGCGGCGTCCGCCTCCGCGATGGCCGAACACGCCGACGGCGTGGTGGTGGGCAGCGCGCTCGTTGCCGCGCTCGCGGCCGCCGACGATCCGGTGGCCGAAGCCGCGCGTTTCCTCGCGCCCTTGCGCGCCGCGCTCGACGCCGCCTCCGGCGCGCGGGCCGCATAGCCCCTCGCACCGCCCTCGCGGGGCGCTGCGCTAGACTCCCGCGCACCCCGACCACCCCTGACCGGAAGACCGTTACGTGTCCTGGCTGAAGAAATTGATGCCCGCGGGCATCCGCACCGAAGGCGGCACCAAGCGCAGCGTGCCGGATGGCCTGTGGGAAAAATGCGACAAGTGCGGCTCGGTGCTGTACCGCCCGGAGCTCGAGGAAAACCTCGAGGTCTGCCCGAAGTGCAGCCATCACATGGCGATCCGCGCACGCGCGCGCCTGAAGTCCCTGTTCGATCCCGGCACGCCGATGATCGAGATCGCGGCCGACCTCGGCCCGACCGACGTGCTGAAGTTCAAGGACCAGAAGAAATACTCCGACCGCATCAAGGCCGCGCAGAAATCCACCGGCGAGCGCGACGCGCTCGTGGCGATGGAAGGCAAGCTCAAGGGCCGCGACCTGGTCGCCGCGTCCTTCGACTTCGCCTACATGGGCGGCTCGATGGGTTCGGTGGTCGGTGAACGATTCACGCGCGGCGCCGAGCGCGCACTCGCGTTGCGCGCGCCGTTCGTCTGCTTCTCCGCCAGCGGCGGCGCGCGCATGCAGGAAAGCCTGTTCTCGCTGATGCAGATGGCCAAGACCTCGGCCGCGCTCGCGCGCATGCGCGAGGCCGGCCTGCCGTACATCTCGGTGCTGACGCATCCCACCACGGGCGGCGTGTCGGCCTCCTTCGCGATGCTGGGCGACATCAACATCGCCGAGCCCGGCGCGCTGATCGGCTTCGCCGGCCCGCGCGTGATCGAGCAGACCGTGCGCGAAAAACTGCCGGAGGGCTTCCAGCGTTCGGAATTCCTGCTCGACCACGGTGCGATCGACCAGATCTGCGACCGCCGCGAAATGCGCGACCGCATCGCGCACCTCACCGCGATGATGCTGCGCCAGCCCGAGCCGGCCAACGATCCGGAGACGATCGCTTGAGCCGCAAGTATTTCGGCACCGACGGCATCCGCGGCCGCGTGGGCGAGGGTGCGATCTCCGCGGACTTCGTGCTTCGCCTCGGCAACGCCTACGGCCATGCGCTGTTGCAGGCGCAGCGCGATTCGCACCGCGAATGGCGCAAGCCGGTGGTCATCATCGGCAAGGACACGCGCATCTCGAACTACATGTTCGAGGCCGCGCTGGAAGCCGGGCTGGTCGCCGCGGGGGTCGACGTGCAGCTGATGGGCCCGATGCCCACGCCGGCCGTCGCGCACCTGACGCGCTCGCTGCGCGCCGACGGCGGCATCGTGATTTCGGCCTCGCACAACCCGCACCACGACAATGGCATCAAGTTCTTCTCGGCCGAAGGCGAAAAGCTCGACGATGCGACGGAACTCGCCATCGAAGCCGCGCTCGAAGCCCCGTTCACCACCGTGCAATCCGAGCGCCTGGGCAAGGCGCTGCGCACGCGCGGCGCGGTCGAGCGTTACGTCGAGGCGTGCAAGAACTCCGTGCCCAAGGGCTTCGACCTCACGGGCGTGCGCATCGCGATGGATTGCGCGAACGGCGCGACGTACCAGATCGCACCGCTCGTGCTGCGCGAACTCGGCGCGCGCGTGGATGCCATCGGCGTCGATCCGAACGGCCTGAACATCAACGACGGCGTCGGTTCGACGCATCCCGAAACGCTGGTCGCGCACGTGCGCGCCACCAAGGCCGACATCGGCATCGCCTTCGACGGGGACGGCGACCGCGTGCTGTTCGTCGCCGACGACGGCACGATCTGCGACGGCGACGATCTGCTCTACGTCCTCGCCACCGACTGGCAGGACAGCGGCCGCCTGCGCGGCCCGATGGTCGGCACGCTCATGACCAACTTCGGCCTGGAGAAGGCGCTGGCCGACCGCGGCATCGCCTTCATGCGCGCCAAGGTCGGCGACCGCTACGTGCACCAGATGCTCGTCGAACACGAGGGCGTGCTGGGCGGCGAAGCGTCGGGCCATCTGCTGTGCCTGGATCGGGCGAGCACCGGCGACGGCATCGTGAGCGCGCTGCAGGTGCTCGAAGTGCTGCGCCGTCGCGGCCTCAGCCTGCGCGACGCGCTCGCCGGCATGCGCAAGGTGCCGCAGAAGACGATCAACGTGCAGCTCGCACCGGGCGCCAAGCCTGTCGAGCAGGCGTCCGTGCAGGCCGCCTTGGCCGATGCGCAACAGGCCGTCGCCGGCCGCGGCCGCGCGTTCCTGCGCCCGTCGGGCACGGAACCGGTCGTGCGCGTCACGGTCGAAGCCGACGACGATACGCTCGTGCGCAACACCCTCGACAAACTGGCCGACGCCGTGCGCGCGGCCGCGCAGTAACCATTGCCCATCGAAATGAACGCCCAGACCCGCATTCCCACGCTCGACATCGCGCGCTTCACCCATCCGACCAGCCCCGAGGACCGCGACGCGTTCGTCGCCGAACTCGGCAGCGCCTATCGCGAGTGGGGCTTCGCCGGCATCCGCAACCATGGCATCCCGCAGGACCAGATCGACCGCGCATACGACGTGTTCCAGCGCTTCTTCGCGCAGTCCGACGAGACCAAGCGCAAATACCACGTCGCCGGCGGCGGCGGTGCGCGCGGCTACACGCCCTTCGGCGTGGAAACCGCAAAGGGCGCGCAGTACCACGACCTGAAGGAGTTCTGGCACATCGGCCGCGAGATCCCGCGCGACCATCATTGCGCCGACGTCATGCAGGCCAACCTGTGGCCGGACGAAATCCCGGAGTTCCGCGAAGTGGGCTACGGGCTGTACCAGTCGCTCGACACGCTCGGCGCGCAGGTGTTGTCGGCGCTCGCGCTGCACATCGGCCTGCCGGAGAATTACTTCGTCGACAAGACGAACTACGGCAACTCGATCCTGCGGCCGATCCACTACCCGCCGATCACCACGCCCGACATCCCGAACGTGCGCGCAGGCGCGCATGAAGACATCAACCTGATCACGCTGCTGGTCGGCGCGAGCGCCGCGGGCCTGGAAGTGAAATCGCGCACGGGCGAGTGGGTGCCGTTCACCTCCGACGCCGACACCATCGTCGTCAACATCGGCGACATGCTGCAGCGCCTGACCAACCACGTGTATCCGTCCACCACGCACCGCGTGGTGAACCCGCCGGGCGAACTCGCGCGCCAGCCGCGTTACTCGACGCCCTTCTTCCTGCACCCGAACCCGGATTTCCTCATCGACGTCCTGGACTCGTGCGTGACAGACGAAAACCCGTCGCGTTATCCGGAAGCAATCACGGCGCAGGGGTATCTCGAAGAGCGCCTGCGCGAGATCAAGCTCAAGTAACGCCGCGCCAGCGGCGCTTGCTGATCGACTTCAGCAACGCGCGGAACAGCTTCACCTGCATCCGCTGCTTGAACGACCCCGCGCCCGGGATGCGCTTCAACGCTTCCGGGCGCTCGGCGGGGATCGCGCGGTTCGCGCTCACCAACGCATCGGCCGATTGCGTCGACGGCGTCGCCCGCAATACGTACTGGAACGCGTGCCGCGAATCATCGTCATCGAGCAGTTCGACGGCGGTGACCAGCTCGCGCGACAAGCCCATCGCGTAATCGGCGTCCACCTCGGGCACCTCCACGACCACTTCGTACAAACGCTCCAGGCGCAGTCCGCAGTCCGCGAGCAGTTGCGCGATCGTGCCGCGCGTGAAAAATCGCAGATGCGTGTGGTCCATGATGCCGCGCTGCGCGTAGTCCCAGCGCCCCTGCAGCAGCATCGCGCGCACGCTGCCGTGCGCGATGTTCGGCAGGCTGATCGCCACGCTGCCGCCTTCGCGCAAGTGCCGCAATGCGTTGCGCAGCGCATCGGCGGGGTCGACCATGTGTTCGAGGACGTCGCCGAAGATCAGCACGTCGAAGCGCGCTTCGGGATGCGCGGCGAGGTAATCGTCGAGGCCGCCGTTCCAGACTTCGCTCAGCACGCGCGCGGCGGCCTGCGCGGACGCCGGATCCGGTTCGACGCCGGTGACGCGATGCCCGCGCGCGACGAGCGAGGCGCCCAGGTACCCCGACGAGCAGCCGACTTCGAGGACCGACAGATGCGCGCGCCCGTCGGCGACGGCCAGTTCGTGCAGCAGCGTGTGCGAGTTGTTGCGCGCAGCGAGGTCGATGACCGCCTCGTACTTGATCGCGTCCGTCATGCCTTTGCCATCCAGAAAAACACCGCGGCCATGCGTTTGTCCGCCAGTTCGCGGCCATGGTAAGCGGTGGCGCTGTGCAGCAGGTTCGCGCGGTACAGCAGCAAACGATTGAACTTGTGATCGACGCTGACGTCTTCGACGAACGAATCGGGCGGCACGAACCGCGTCCCCAATGCCTGCACCAGTGTCTGGTGCGGCGGCATCACGATGTTGCCGCCGCGCTGTCCGCCGGGCAGGCGCTGGCGGAAGAAGGTGGTGCCGAAACCGGCGGGCACGCCAGGGTTGAGATAAAGGACTGCGGCGAAACGGCACAGCGCGCGCGAATCGGTGTGCGGCCGCGCGTCGCACTCGTCCGCGCCGACCACCTGGATGCAGTTGTGGTTGAGATGCGCACCGTCGGGCGCGGATTCGACCCAGAGTTTTTCCACGCCCGTCGCTTTGCGCACCAGCGCCTCGACGATGGCCAGCTCATCGGGCAGCAACCCCGGCATCACGCGCATGCCCGGCCAGGATTCGGGTTTGTGCGGGAAACCTTCGATCCAATCGGTGCGCGCGAGCGTGCGCGCGCGCACGGCGTCGGGGTCGGGCAGGACATCGTCGAATACCCAGAAATCGCGGCCCGGCGTGGGCTTGCGATAGGGCAGGACGGGCAGGGCGGGGCGCGCGGGCGGGCGAAGCATCGGCATGCGCCGATCATAGCGGGCGGGCCGCTGCGCTAGACTGCCGCGCTTCGAGGTTCGGGAAGATGCACATGCGTCGCAAGATCGTGGCGGGCAACTGGAAACTGCATGGCGATCGCGCCTTCGCGTGCGCGCTGGTCGAGGAGATCGCGAAGGTCGCGCCGGTGGCGGGCGTCGAGCGGGTCGTGCTCCCGCCGCTGCCGTACCTGGGCGAGCTGGTCGAACACTTCGCCGAGCGCGGCGTGTCCTTCGGTGCGCAGGACGTCAGCGTCAACGAGAAGGGCGCCTACACCGGCGAGGTCTCGGCCGCGATGCTGCTCGACGTCGGCGCCAGGTACGGCCTGGTCGGCCATTCCGAGCGCCGCCAGTACCACGGCGAGTCCAGCGAGCTGGTCGCGCAGAAGTTCTTCGCGGCCAAGCGGGCGGGCCTCATCCCGATCCTCTGTGTGGGCGAATCCCTCCGCGAGCGGGAGGCGGGCCAGACCGAATGGCGCATCGAGGAGCAACTGGAGCCGATCTTCGCCCTCGGGGGCCCCGAGGCCCTGGACGGGGCGGTCATCGCCTACGAACCGGTCTGGGCCATCGGCACCGGCCGCACGGCCACCCCGGAGCAGGCGCAGGCGGTCCACGCCTTCATTCGTGGCGAGGTCGCTTCGCGCTCTGCTAACATTGCCGGCTCGCTGCCCATCCTCTACGGCGGCAGCGTGAAGCCCGACAATGCGAAGGCGCTGTTCTCGCAGCCCGACGTCGATGGCGGACTGGTGGGCGGCGCTTCCCTCGTCGCCCGGGATTTCCTGGCCATCGCAGACGCGGCGGCCTGACGCATAAGGCAGAGTTCCCCCGATGTTGATGACCCTCCTCAACGTGCTGTACGTGCTCCTCGCGGTCGCGATGATCGTGTTGATCCTGATGCAGCGCGGCGCGGGTGCGCAGGCCGGCTCCGGTTTCGGCGCGGGCGCGTCGGCCACCGTGTTCGGTGCGCGCGGCGCGGGCAACTTCCTGTCCAAGAGCACCAAGTGGCTCGCGATCACCTTCTTCCTGATCGCCCTGTTCATGGGCTGGCACTTCACGCATGCGTCGAAGGCGCCGGCCGAAGCGCAGCAGAAGGCAGCGGCGGCGGACCTTGGCCTGGTGAGCGACGTGCCGACGGCCCCGGCCGCTGCGCCCGCGCAGCAGCCGGCCAACACTGCGGTTCCGGTGGCGCCCGCCGCCAACAACGCGGTCCCGGCCGCACCGGCGCCGGCGACCACCGTCGCGCCGAAGTAACGCTTCGCAGAAGAATCAAACCGACATACAATGTCGAACTCCGCAGCGCGCGATGCGCGATGCGGGACCTGATTGCCCAGGTGGCGGAATTGGTAGACGCACTACCTTGAGGTGGTAGCGGCTTCGGTCGTGGGGGTTCGAGTCCCCCCTTGGGCACCAAACAAGAAAACCCGCTTCGGCGGGTTTTTTTGTACCCATTAGTACGTGAAGGGTGGTTGTCTTCGCACACCGCCAGCTACAATAGCCGGCTCGTGATCGCCCCCTGCGCACGAGCGAATCAAGAGGTCCGAGCGTGCTGGCTGAATATCTGCCGACCCTGCTGTTCCTGATCGTCGCCCTCGGCATCGGCGTCGCCCTGATCATCGTGGGCAACGTGCTCGGTCCGAAGCGCCCGAGCTCCGAAAAACTCTCGCCCTACGAATGCGGCTTCAACGCATTCGAGGACGCGCGCATGCAGTTCGACGTGCGCTATTACCTCATCGCGATCCTGTTCATCGTCTTCGACCTGGAAATCGCGTTCGTCTTTCCCTGGGCCCTCGTGTTCCGCGAGCTCGGTGTGTTCGGCCTGGTGGAAATGGGCGTGTTCCTCGCGCTGCTGGTGATCGGTTTCGTCTACGTCTGGAAGAAGGGTGCACTGGAATGGGAGTGATCCAGACTGTTTCGGGTTTGATGCATAACCCGCTGCCGGAAGATCGCGTCGGCGACATCCTGCGGCCGGAAGGCGAAAACCCGTTGCTGGAGCAGGGCTTCGTCACCACGAGCTTCGACGCGCTGTGGAATTGGGCGCGCACCGGCTCGATGTGGCCGATGACCTTCGGCCTGGCGTGCTGCGCGGTCGAGATGATGCATGCCGGCGCCGCGCGCCTGGACCTCGACCGCTACGGCGTCGTGTTCCGTCCCTCGCCGCGCCAGTCCGACGTGATGATCGTCGCGGGCACGCTGGTCAACAAGATGGCCCCGGCGCTGCGCAAGGTCTACGACCAGATGCCCGAGCCCAAGTGGGTCATCTCGATGGGCAGCTGCGCCAACGGCGGCGGCTACTACCACTATTCGTACGCGGTCGTGCGCGGTTGCGATCGCATCGTGCCCGTCGACATCTACGTGCCGGGCTGCCCGCCGACGGCCGAAGCGCTCGTCTACGGCATCCTGCAATTGCAGAAGAAGATCCGTCGCAACGAGTCCTCGCCGTTCACGCGCAAGGCCACCGACGGCACGCAGGGCGTCAACGCATGAGCGCCGCGTTCATCGAGCGCCTGCGCGCGCACTTCGGCGACGCGCGTTTCGAAGGCTCGGCCGTCGCCATCGCGCAGCCGCGCAACGAAATCACGCTCGAAGTGCCGCCGGCAATGTGGCACCTGGCGTGCGAAGACTTGCGCGACACCTTCGGCTTCGAACTGTGCATGGACGTTTCCGGCGTCGATTACCTGGGCTACGGCAACGACGAGTGGGACACCACCGACGTCTCGTCCGAAGGCTTCAGCCGCGGCGTCGAAGGCCGCGGCCCGGGGCGCTTCAAGTGGGGCGAGCTTCCCAGCGGCCTGCAGGAAGAACCCGCGCCCGATCGCCGTTTCGCCGTCGTCGCGCACCTGCTGTCGATGCAGCACAACCAGCGCATCCGCGTGCGCGCGTTCTGCGCGGACGACACGCTGCCGGTGATTCCGTCGGTCGTCGACCTGTGGCCTGGCGTGAACTGGTTCGAGCGCGAAGCCTTCGACATGTACGGCATCCTGTTCGAGGGCCATCCGGACCTGCGCCGCATCCTCACCGACTATGGTTTCGTCGGCCATCCGTTCCGCAAGGATTTCCCGCTGATCGGCAACGTCGAAGTCCGCTACGACAACGAGCGCCAGCGCGTGGTGTACGAACCGGTCACGTCCGTGGAGCCGCGCGTCGGCGTGCCGCGCGTGATCCGCGACGACGCGCGTTATTCGACGGCCGCCGGCGAAGAAAAGGAAGCGCGCAAGTGAGCGCCCAATTGCAAACCGCCAACACCTCGGGCCTGAACAACGCCGAGATCCGCAACTACACGCTCAACTTCGGCCCGCAGCATCCGGCCGCGCACGGCGTGTTGCGCCTGATCCTCGAGATGGACGGCGAAATCGTGCAGCGCGCCGATCCGCACATCGGCCTGCTGCATCGCGGCACCGAGAAGCTGGTCGAATCCAAGCCCTTCAACCAGTCGATCGGCTACATGGATCGCCTGGACTATGTCTCGATGATGTGCAACGAGCACGCCTACGTGCGCGCCATCGAGACCCTGCTCGGCATCGAGGCACCGGAACGCGCGCAGTGGATCCGGACGATGTTCGACGAGATCACGCGCATCCTGAACCACCTGATGTGGGTCGGTTCCAATGCGCTCGACCTCGGTGCGATGGCGGTGTTCCTCTACGCCTTCCGCGAACGCGAAGAGCTGATGGACGTCTACGAGGCGGTGTCGGGCGCGCGGATGCACGCCACGTACTACCGCCCGGGCGGCGTGTACCGCGACCTGCCGGACCACATGCCGAAGTACCGCGAATCGCCGTGGCGCAAGGGGCAGAAGCTCAAGCGCTTCAACGAGTGGCGCGAAGGCTCGATGCTCGATTACCTCGAGCAGTTCGCGAAGGATTTCCCGAAGCGCGTCGACGAGTACGAGACGCTGCTCACCGAAAACCGCATCTGGAAGCAGCGCACCGTCGGCATCGGCGTGGTCTCGCCGGAAGACGCGCTCGCGTGGGGCATGAGCGGGCCGATGGTCCGCGGTTCGGGCCTGGCGTGGGACCTGCGCAAGAAGCAGCCCTACGCGAAGTACGCCGAAGTCGACTTCGACATTCCGCTCGGCACCAACGGCGACTGCTACGACCGTTACCTGGTGCGCGTGGCCGAAATGCGCGAATCGATCCGCATCGTCGCGCAGTGCGTGCAGTGGCTGAAGGCCAACCCCGGCCCGGTGATGCTCGATAACTACAAGGTCGCGCCTCCCTCCCGCGAGGAGATGAAGGACGACATGGAAGCCCTGATCCACCACTTCAAGCTGTTCACCGAAGGCTACTGCGTCCCCGCCGGGGAAACGTACGCCGCGGTGGAGGCACCGAAGGGCGAGTTCGGCGTGTACCTGGTCAGCGACGGCGCCAACAAGCCGTTCCGCTGCAAGTTGCGCGCGCCGGGGTTTGCGCACCTCTCGTCGATGGACGCGGTCGTCCGTGGCCACATGCTGGCCGACGTGGTCGCGATGATCGGCACGTACGACGTGGTGTTCGGCGAGATCGACCGCTGATCGCGTCGCGATCGGCCATACAAGTTCCAGCAAGGCAGAACCGATGAGAGCGACCGGCAACTTCGAGAACGCGCGCAATGTCGACCCGCAGCAAGTGCTGTCGGACGCCACGCGTGCGCACATCGACCACTGGCTGACCAAGTTCCCGGCGGACCGCAAGCGGTCGGCCGTGCTGCAGGGGCTGTTCGCCGCGCAGGAACAGAACGGCGGCTTCCTCACCGACGAGCTCATCGCCGCGGTGGCGAAGTACCTGTCGATCCCGCCGGTGTGGGCGTACGAAGTCGCCACGTTCTACTCGATGTTCGAGACCGAACAGGTCGGCCGTAACAACGTCGCCTTCTGCACCAACATCAGCTGCTGGCTCAACGGCGCCGAAGACCTCGTCGCGCATGCGGAGAAGAAACTCGGTTGCAAGCTCGGGGAAAGCACGAGCGACGGCCGCGTGTTCCTCAAGCGCGAAGAAGAATGCCTGGCCGCATGCTGCGGCGCGCCGATGATGGTGATCAACGGCCACTACCACGAGAAGCTCACGACGCAGAAAGTCGACGAGCTCCTGGACGGCCTGGAGTAACGCATGGCAGGGCACAGCCACTACAGCGATCCCACCGGTCCCGTCGGCCCCGCGCCGCAGGAGCACAACGTCGTCTACACGACGCTGCACTTCGACAAGCCGTGGTCGTACGAGAACTACCTGAAGACCGGCGGTTACGCCGCGCTGCGCAAGATCCTCGAAGAGAAGATCGAGCCGGCGGCGGTGATCGAAATGGTCAAGGCCTCCGGCCTGCGCGGCCGCGGCGGCGCAGGCTTCCCGACCGGCCTGAAGTGGTCCTTCATGCCGAAGGGCCCGGGCATCAAGTACATCCTGTGCAACTCGGACGAATCCGAACCGGGCACGGCGAAGGACCGCGACATCCTGCGCTACAACCCGCATGCGGTGATCGAGGGCATGGCGATCGCGTGCTACGCGACCGGTTCGCCGGCCGCGTACAACTACCTGCGCGGTGAGTTCCACCACGAGCCGTTCGAACACCTGGAAGAAGCCACGCGCGAGGCCTATGCCAACGGCTGGCTGGGCAAGAACCTCCTCGGCACCGGCATCGACATCGATCTGTACAACGTGCTCGGCGCCGGCGCGTACATCTGCGGCGAAGAAACCGCGCTGATGGAATCGCTGGAAGGCAAGAAGGGCCAGCCGCGCTACAAGCCGCCGTTCCCGGCCAACTTCGGCCTGTACGGCAAGCCGACGACGATCAACAACACCGAAACCTACGCCTCGGTGCCGGCGATCATCCGCAACGGCGCGGAGTGGTTCCTCAACCTCGGCAAGCCCAACAACGGCGGGCCGAAGGTGTTTTCGGTGTCGGGCCACGTCGCGAAGCCGGGCAACTACGAAATCCGGTTGGGCACGCCGTTCTCCGACCTCCTGCAAATGGCCGGCGGCATCCGCAACGGCCACAAGCTGAAGGCGGTGATCCCCGGCGGTTCGTCGATGAAGGTCCTGCCGGCCGACACGATGATGGCCTGCACGATGGACTACGACTCGATCCAGAAGGCCGGTTCGGGCCTGGGGTCGGGCGCGGTCATCGTCATGGACGAGACCACCTGCATGGTGCGCGCGTGCCAGCGCATCGCGCGCTTCTACTTCAAGGAAAGCTGCGGCCAGTGCACGCCGTGCCGCGAAGGCACCGGCTGGATGTACCGCATGCTCACGCGCATCGTGGACGGCAAGGCGACGCTCGACGATCTGTCGATGCTGCGCGCCGCCGCCGGCCAGATCGAAGGCCACACCATCTGCGCGTTCGGCGAAGCCGCCGCGTGGCCGGTGCAGGGTTTCCTGCATCACTTCTGGGACGAATTCGAATACGCGATCGTCAACGGGCGCTTCCTGCTCGATGACCAGCGCGCCGGTACGGTGGTCGCAAAGCAGGGTGTCGCAGCATGAGCGCCGTCGAAACCGACGTCACCAAGCCCGTCGTGCCGGAAGGCCACGTGTCGATCGAAATCGACGGCGTGGCGATGACCGCGCCCAAGGGCTCGATGATCATCGCCGCCGCCGACAAGGCCGGCATTCCCATTCCGCGTTTCTGCTACCACGACAAGCTCAGCATCGCGGCCAACTGCCGCATGTGCCTGGTCGAAGTCGAGAAGATGCCGAAGCCGGCGCCTGCGTGTGCCACGCCGGTGATGGACGGAATGAAGGTCGTCACGCGCAGCGACAAGGCGTTGAAGTCGCAGCGCAACGTGATGGAATTCCTGCTCATCAACCATCCGCTCGATTGCCCAATCTGCGACCAGGGCGGCGAGTGCGAATTGCAGGATCTCTCGCTCGGTTACGGGCGCTCGGTCTCGCGCTTCGTCGAACGCAAGCGCGTGGTCGCCGACGAGGATTTCGGCCCGCTGGTCGCCAGCGACATGACGCGCTGCATCCAGTGCACGCGCTGCGTGCGCTTCACCGCGGAAGTCGCCGGCACGTACGAGCTCGGCGGCATGATGCGCGGCGAGAACCTGCAGATCGGCACGTACGACGGCAAGCCGCTGACGACCGAACTGTCCGGCAACGTCATCGACGTCTGCCCGGTCGGCGCGCTGACCAACAAGGTGTTCCGTTTCCGCGCGCGTCCGTGGGAACTCGTCGCGCGCGAATCGCTCGGCTTCTCCGATGCGCTCGGCAGCAACCTGTTCCACCACGTCCGCCGCGGCGAAGTGCTGCGTTCGGTGCCGCGCGACAACGAGGCGGTCAACGAATGCTGGCTGTCGGACCGTGACCGTTACGCGCACCAGGGCCTGTACGCCGCCGACCGCGCGGTCAAGCCGATGGTGAAGGACGGCAACGACTGGCGCGAAACCAGCTGGGAAGAAGCGCTGGCCAAGGCCGCGAAGATCCTGCGCGACAACACGGGCGACCGCCTCGGCATCCTCGTGCATCCCTCGACGACGAACGAGGAGGGCGCCTTGCTCGCCCGCTTCGCCGAAGGCCTGGGCACCGGCAACCTCGACCATCGCCTGCCGCAGCGCGACGTGTCCGACGGCGCGGTGGCCGAGCAATTCGCGATGCCGGTGGCCGACATCGAAAACGCCGACGTCATCGTGATCGTGGGCTCGCACCTGCGCCACGAAGTGCCGCTGCTGCACCAGCGCGTGCGCAAGGCGCAGCGCAAGGGCGCGCGCGTGCACATGGTCAATCCGGTGGATTTCGATGTCGCGTTCGATACCGCGTCGTCGACGGTCGTGCCGATGGCCGAACTCGCCACGGCGCTGGGCCGCGTCGACATCGCGGGCGCGCAGCGCGCCGTCGTGATCGTCGGCGGCGTCGCCGAGCTGTCCGAACACGCCAGCGCCATCCGCGCGGCGGCGCGCGGTTTCGCGTCGGCCAACAACGCCACGCTGTGCCGCATCCCGCAGGGCGCGAACGCGCTGGGCCTTTCGCAGCACGGCGTGTTGCCGGCCTCGCGCGGTACGCAGGCGATGTTCGCGCAATCGCTGAGCGCGTACGTGATCTACGGCATCGAGCCGGGCCTGGATTTCGCCGATCAGTCCGTTGCGATGAAGGCGCTCGCGGGCGCGCAGGTCGTCGCCTTCAGCCAGTACGCGTGTGAGTCCACGCGCGCGGTGGCCGACGTGATCCTGCCGATCGCGGCACTGCCGGAAAACGAAGGCTCGCTGACCAACCTGGACGGCCGCGTCCAGCACGCCACCGCCGGCGGCAAGTCGCCGGGCGAAGCGCGCGCCGGCTGGCGCGTGCTGCGTGCGCTCGGTGCGGACCTGGGCCTCGCCGGTTTCGATTTCACCGATTACGCCGGCATGCGCAAGGGCTTGTCGCTGCGCAACGTCGATGTCGCGAAGGGCGCCGCGCCCGCGCACGCACCCACGCACGGCACGGGCCTGTCCATCGTCGCTTCGCAGGCGATCTACCGCATCGACGCCACCGTGCGCCGCGCGGCCGCGTTGCAGGCGCATCCGCTGACGCTGGGCGCGCGCATCGTGCTGCATCCGACGGATGCGGGCGAGGCGGGCGTGCATGCCGACGGCGTTGCGAAGGTGAAGAACGCCACGGGCACGGCGACGCTGCCGGTCGCGATCAGCGACAAGGTCGCGCGCGGTTGCGCGTGGGTCGAATCGGGGTATGGCGCGACCGCCGCGCTGCTGTCGGGCACCGTGGAGATCACCCGCGCATGATGTACGTCGACGCCTTCCGCGATTGGCTCGTGGCCTTCGGGCCGCTGGGCCTGCTGCTCTGGATCGTGCTGAAGATCCTGCTGATCGCCGTGCCGGTGATCCTTGCCGTCGCGTTCTACGTGGTGTGGGAGCGCAAGCTGATCGGCTGGATGCACGTGCGCCACGGGCCGATGTACATCGGCAAGGGCATCCTCCAGGCCTTCGCGGACGTGTTCAAGCTGCTGTTCAAGGAAGTGGTGCAGCCCAGCGTGGCGCAGCCGTTCCTGTTCCGCCTTGCGCCCCTGATCGCGCTCGTGCCGGCGTTCGCCGCGTGGGCGGTGGTGCCGTTCGATGCGCAACTGGTGTTGTCGAATGCGAACGCGGGCCTGCTGTACCTGCTCGCGATGACCTCGCTCGGCGTGTACGGCATCATCCTCGCGGGCTGGGCGTCGAACTCGAAGTACGCCTTCCTCGGTGCCATGCGCGCCGCGGCGCAGGTCGTGTCCTACGAGATCGCGATGGGCTTCGCGCTCGTCGGCGTGCTGATCGCCGCCGGCAGCCTCAACCTGACGGACATCGTCATGGCGCAGGCCGGGGATGCGGGCCTGTTCGAGTGGTTCATGTGGCCGCTGCTGCCGCTGTTCGTGGTCTATTTCGTCTCGGGCGTGGCGGAAACCAACCGCGCGCCGTTCGACGTGGTGGAAGGCGAGTCGGAAATCGTCGCCGGCCACATGGTCGAGTACTCCGGTTCGCAGTTCGCGCTGTTCTTCCTGGCCGAATACGCCAACATGATCCTCGTCAGCTTCCTGACGGCGATCTTCTTCATGGGCGGCTGGCTCAGCCCGTTCCACGGGCTCGGCATTCCGTTCCTCTCCGTCGACGGCTGGTGGTGGCTGTTCCCGAAGGTGGTCTTCTTCGCGAGCTGCTTCATCTGGTTCCGTGCGTCGTTCCCGCGCTACCGCTACGACCAGATCATGCGACTGGGCTGGAAGGTCTTCATTCCGCTCACCATCGCCTGGATCTGCGTCACGGCGCTGATGGCGTACTTCAACGTGTTCACGCCGGGGCAGTGAGGGCATGACTCGCATCGTTTCCTATTTCAAGAGCCTGCTGCTGATCGAACTGGCCCAGGGCCTGTTCCTCACCGGCAAGTACCTGTTCCGTCCGAAGTACACGGTGATGTACCCGGTGGAAAAACTGCCGCAGTCGCCGCGTTTCCGTGGCCTGCACGCGCTGCGCCGCTACGCCAACGGCGAAGAACGCTGCATCGCCTGCAAGTTGTGCGAAGCGGTGTGCCCGGCGCTGGCGATCACCATCGATTCGGAACAGCGCGCCGACGGCACGCGCCGCACGACGCGCTACGACATCGACCTGTTCAAGTGCATCTTCTGCGGCTTCTGCGAAGAGTCGTGCCCGGTGGACTCGATCGTCGAGACGCACATCCACGAATACCACTTCGACAAGCGCGGCCAGAACATCGCGACCAAGCCGCAGTTGCTGGCCATCGGCGACCGTTTCGAAGCCGAGATCGCCGCGCGCCGCGCGGCCGACGCACCGTACCGCTGAGGCCCTCATGGATTTCCCGACCCTCGCGTTCTACGCATTCGCCACGATGGCCATCGCCGCCGCCGTCGGCGTGATCAGCGTGAAAAACCCGGTGCAGGCCGCGCTGTTGCTGGTGCTCACCTTCTTCTCCGTCGCCTGCACGTGGCTGCTGGCCGGCGCCGAGTTCCTCGGCATCGTGCTGATCCTAGTCTACGTCGGCGCGGTGATGGTGCTGTTCCTGTTCGTCGTGATGATGCTCGACATCGACGTCGCGCCGTTGCGCGAGGGCTTCGTGCGCTACCTGCCCATCGGCTTGATCGTCGCGATCATCATGCTCGTGGAGATCTGCATGCTGATCGGCGTGAAGGTGCTCGTGCAGGCGCCGCTCGCACCCGATGCCGCGGCCGCCGCCGACATCCCCAACACCACGTGGCTGGCGCAAGCACTGTTCACCGACTTCCTGCTGCCGTTCGAAGTGGCCGCGGTGATCCTGACCATCGCCGTCGTGGCGGCGGTCATGCTCACGTTGCGCCGCCGCGGTGGCGTCAAGCACCAGGACCCGTCCGCGCAGGCGCGCGTGCGGTCCGCCGACCGCCTGCGCATGGTGCGCATGGAGGCGACCAAGCCGGCCGCGACGCAGGAGGAGGGCACGCCATGATCCTTTCGCTCGGGCATTTCCTCGCCCTCGGCGCCGCGCTGTTCTGCATCAGCGTGGCGGGCATCTTCCTCAACCGGAAGAACGTCATCGTCCTGCTGATGTCGATCGAGCTGATGCTGCTCGCGGTCAACATCAACTTCGTCGCGTTCTCGCGCGAGCTGGGCGATGCGTCCGGCCAGGTGTTCGTGTTCTTCATCCTGACGGTGGCCGCGGCCGAAGCCGCGATCGGCCTGGCCATCCTCGTTACGCTGTTCCGCAACCGGCGCACGATCAACGTCGCCGAAATCGACTCCTTGAAGGGCTGACCGATGCCGGCCGTTGAATTCACCCTCTCGAAGTCGATCCTCGTCGCGATCGTCCTCGCGCCGCTGATCGGCGCGATCCTCGCCGGCCTGTTCGGCCGCCGCATCGGGCGCGCGGGCGCGCACACGGTGACCATCGCGGGCGTCGCGCTCAGCTGCGCGCTGTCGATGTACGTGCTGTGGCAACTGGTGTCGCAGGGCGCGGCGCCGTTCAACCAGAACCTCTACACGTGGTTCGAGATCGGCGGCTACAACGCGCACGTCGGCTTCATGGTCGACAAGCTCACCGCGATGATGATGGTCGTGGTCACCTTCGTCTCGCTGCTCGTGCACGTGTACACGATCGGCTACATGGAGGAAGACCCGGGTTACCAGCGGTTCTTCAGCTACATCTCGCTGTTTACCTTCTCGATGCTCATGCTGGTGATGAGCAACAACTTCCTGCAGCTGTTCTTCGGCTGGGAAGCGGTGGGCCTGGTCTCGTACCTGCTGATCGGGTTCTGGTTCAAGCGCCCGACGGCGATCTTCGCCAACCTCAAGGCGTTCCTCGTCAATCGCGTGGGCGACTTCGGCTTCCTTCTCGGCATCGCGGGCGTGCTGTTCTGGTTCGGCACGCTGGACTACGCAACGGTGTTCGCCAACGCCGCTTCGACCATCGGCGGCGGGGAAGTGTTCGAGTTCATCCCGGGCCACGCATGGTCGGTCGCGACCGTCATCTGCATCTGCCTGTTCATCGGTGCGATGGGCAAGTCGGCGCAGGTGCCGCTGCACGTGTGGCTGCCCGATTCGATGGAAGGCCCGACGCCGATCTCCGCGCTGATCCACGCCGCGACCATGGTGACGGCGGGCATCTTCATGGTGGCGCGCATGTCGCCGCTGTTCGAACTCTCGCCGGCGGCGCTGAGCTTCGTGTTGTTCATCGGCGCGACCACCGCGTTCTGGACCGGCCTGATCGGCATGGTGCAGAACGACATCAAGCGCGTCGTGGCGTATTCCACGCTCTCGCAGCTGGGCTACATGACCGTCGCGCTCGGCGTGTCGGCGTATTCGGCCGGCGTGTACCACCTGATGACGCACGCATTCTTCAAGGCACTGCTGTTCCTCGGCGCCGGCTCGGTGATCATCGGCATGCACCACGAGCAGGACATGCGCCGCATGGGCGGCCTGAAGAAGTACATGCCCATCACGTACTGGACGATGGTCATCGGCACGCTCGCCCTGGTGGGCACGCCGTTCTTCAGCGGTTTCTTCTCGAAGGACACCATCATCGAGGCCGCGGCCGAGCACGCGCACGAAGCGCACAACTGGGTGGCGACGTATGCGCACTGGGCCGTGCTGCTCGGCGCGTTCGTCACCTCGTTCTACAGCTTCCGCCTGCTGTACCTGACCTTCCACGGCAGGGAGCGCTTCCACGATCCGGTGCCCGACCACTACATCGCGCCGGAAGCGGATTCGACCGAGCACGAAGAAGCCATCTCGCACTCGCACGACGAGCCCGCCGACGCGCACGGGCACGACGACCACGGCCACGGCCATGCGCACACCCCGCACGAGTCGCCTTGGGTCGTGACGCTGCCGCTGATCCTGCTGGCGATTCCGTCGATCGTCATCGGTTACTTCACCGCGGGTCCGATGTTGTTCGGCACGAATTCGTCGGGACACGAGAAGATCGCTCCGTACTTCACCGGCGCCATCGAAGTGCTGCCCGAACACGACGTGCTGTCGAAGATCGCCGCCGAGCATTGGCACGGGCCGCTGCAGTTCGCGCTGCACGGGTTCATGGCGCCGGCGTTCTGGCTGGCGCTCGGTGGCTTCCTGCTCGCCACGTTCCTGTACCTGTTCCGCCCCGACCTGCCGGGCAAGATCGCGCATGCGTTGCGTTGGCCGGTGCGCGTGCTGGAGCGCAAGTACTTCATGGACGACCTGTGGATCGACGGTTTCGCCGGCGGCGGTCTCGCGCTCGGCCAGGCCTCGCGCGAGGTCGACTCCAGGTTGATCGACGGCGTCGCGGTGAACGGCAGCGCCCGCCTGGTCGGGTTGGTGTCGGGCGTCGTCCGCCAGGTCCAATCCGGTTACCTGTACCACTACGCCTTCGCGATGATCATCGGTCTGATCGCGCTGCTGGCCGTGATCCACAAGCTCTGGGTCTGAACCCCTTAGCCCCCCTTTGCATGGAATCGAAGACGTGGCGAACGCGCCCCTCCTGAGTCTGTTGATCTGGCTGCCGATCCTCGGCGGCGCGCTCGCGCTGATGCTCGGGCAGCAACGCGCGCAAGCCGCGCGCTGGCTGGCGCTCGGCACCGCGCTGGTGACCCTGGCCTTGTCGATCCCGTTGTTCAGCGGGTTCGACATCGCCAACGCGAACATGCAGTTCGTCGAACAGCATGCGTGGATCCCGGCGTACGACATCCGTTACGCGCTGGGCGCCGACGGCATTTCGGTCGCGCTGATCGGGCTGACCACGCTCACGACGGTGCTGGTGCTGATCGGCGCGTGGGGCTCGATCGACGAACGCGTCAACCAGTACGTCGCCGCGTTCCTGATCCTCGAAGGCCTGATGATCGGCGTGTTCTGCGCGCTGGACGCGATGCTGTTCTACGTGTTCTTCGAAGCGATGCTCATCCCGATGTTCATCATCATCGGCGTGTGGGGCGGACCGCGCCGCGTGTACGCATCGATCAAGTTCTTCCTGTACACCTTCCTCGGGTCGGTGTTCATGCTGGTCGGCATCATCTACCTGTACCTCAAGGGCGGCAGCTGGCAGCTCGCGGACATGGCCGCGCTCCCGCTGACCATGAAGGAACAGACCTGGTTGTTCTTCGCGTTCCTGGCCGCGTTTTCGGTGAAGGTGCCGATGTTCCCGGTGCACACGTGGTTGCCCGACGCGCACGTCGAAGCGCCGACCGGCGGCTCGGTGATCCTGGCCGCGATCATGCTGAAGATCGGCGGATACGGGTTCCTGCGGTTCTCGCTGCCGATCGTGCCGGACGCCGGCCACGAGTTCGCGTGGGTCGTGATCACGCTGTCGCTGATCGCGATCATCTACATCGGACTGGTCGCCCTGGTGCAGGACGACATGAAGAAGCTGATCGCGTATTCGTCGATCTCGCACATGGGCTTCGTCACGCTCGGCACGTTCATCGCCTTCTCGCTGGTGCGTGACACCGGCAACGTCGATGCCGCGCGCCTGGGCCTGCAGGGCGGCATGGTGCAGATGATTTCGCACGGCTTCATTTCCGGTGCGATGTTCTCCTGCGTCGGCGTGCTCTACGACCGCATGCACACCCGCATGATCCGCGACTACGGCGGCGTGGCGAACACGATGCCGTGGTTCGCGATGTTCATGGTCTTGTTCGCCATGGCCAACTCCGGCCTGCCGGGCACGTCGGGCTTCATCGGCGAGTTCATGGTCATCCTCGCCAGCTTCCAGCAGCATCCGCTGCTCGCGTTCGGCGCGGCGACAACGCTGATCGTCGGCGCGGCGTACACGCTGTGGCTGGTCAAGCGCGTGATCTTCGGCGAGGTCGCCAATGCGCACGTCGCCGAACTGGAAGACATCAACATGCGCGAGTGGATCGTGCTGGGCGTGTTCGCCATCGGCGTGTTGGCGCTCGGCATCTACCCGAAGCCGCTGACCGACCTCATGGAACCCTCCATCGCACAGCTCGCGAGCCAGCTCGCGGCCAGCAAGCTTTGATTCGAGAAACTGCATGAACCCGACGATGCCCACCGCCGCCGAACTGCTGCCGCTGCTGCCCGAGCTTGTGCTGGTCGGCGCGGCCTTCGCGCTGCTGATGCTCGACCTGTTCCTCGACGACCGCCGCCGCTGGATCACGCACGTGCTCAGCATCCTGGTGCTGGCCGTCGTGGCCGGCATGATCGGCTTCGGCACGGGCGGGCAGGGCACGGTCCTCAACGGGATGTTCATCCGCGACATCGCGGCGGACGTCATGAAGTTCTTCACCTGCATCGTGTCGGCGTTGTCGCTGGTCTACATCTGGCCGTTCCTGCGCGAGCGCGGGCTCTATAAAGGCGAGGTGGCGATCCTCGTGTTGTTCGCCACGGCCGGCATGATGCTGATGGTGTCCGCGGGCAGCCTGGTGATGGTGTACCTCGGCCTCGAGATGCTCGCGCTGTGCCAGTACGCGCTGGTGGCGATCGACCGCGACAGCCCGCTCGCATCCGAAGCGGCGATGAAGTACTTCATCCTCGGTTCGCTGGCCTCGGGCATGTTGCTTTACGGCCTGTCGCTGACCTACGGCGCGACCGGCACGCTCGACCTGGTCGGCATCCGCGACGCGATGGGCTCGGCATCGCCCGGTTTGTTGCTCACGGGCCTGGTGTTCATCGTCGCGGGCATCGCCTTCAAGTTCGGCGCGGCCCCGTTCCACATGTGGTTGCCCGACGTCTATCACGGCGCCCCGACGCCGATCACGTTGTTCATCGGTTCTGCGCCGAAGATCGCCGCGTTCGGCATGGCGTATCGCCTGCTCGAGCTCGGCGCGGGTCCGCTGGATACGCAGTGGCGTTTGCTGATCGCCGGGCTGGCGGTCGCATCGCTGGTGCTGGGCAACCTGATCGCGCTGGCGCAGAACAACCTCAAGCGCATGCTCGCGTATTCCACGATCTCGCACGTCGGGTTCCTGTTCCTCGGCCTCGCCGGCGGCGGGCCGCAGGGCTTCGCCTCCGCGATGTTCTACGCCATCACCTATGCGCTGATGTCGGTGGCGGCGTTCGGTGCGATCGTCGTGCTCTCGCGCAAGGGCTTCGAAGCCGACGAGATCGACGACTTCAAGGGGCTCAACGTGCGCAACCCGTGGATGGCCGGGCTTGTGCTGTGCGTGATGGCTTCGCTTGCGGGCGTGCCGCCGTTCCTCGGTTTCTGGTCGAAGCTCGCCGTGCTGCGCGCCGCGCTCCAGGGCGACATGTTGTGGCTGGCGATCGTCGGCATCGTGTTCGCCGTGGTCGGCGCGTTCTACTACCTGCGCGTGATCAAGGTGATGTACTTCGACCAGCCGGTGGGCGAGGGCATGCGCGAACGCGACGACCGCCCGCTGCGCGTGGCATTCGGCGCCAACGCGTTGCTGCTGCTGGTCCTCGGCATCTTCTGGAACCCCTTGATGGCCTGGTGTTTGGCCGCGTTCCGCTGAACCGATACGAAAGTCTTCAATGCGCGGGTTGCATTCCCCGCGCGGCTTCACCATAATGCGCGGCCTGCTGCGGGGTGGAGCAGTCTGGCAGCTCGTCGGGCTCATAACCCGAAGGTCGCAGGTTCAAATCCTGCCCCCGCTACCAAACAACGACGGCGATCCGGAAACGGGTCGCCGTTTTTGTTTCGGCGTCCGTTCGATCAAGCGCCCATGGCGTGCTGGAGCGCGAGCAACAGCACCAGATACGCGCCGCCGACCACGACGCCCACGCCGATGCGTGCGTACGCGGGAATCGCGTCGACGCCGCTTTTCGCCCAGAGCCATGCCGAACCGATTTCGGTAAGCACGTAGATCGGCGGACCGAACAGGACGAGTGCGATCCATCCGGCGCCCGTCTCCGGCCAGCGCGGCCAGACTTCCAACGCGACGATGGTCGCGACGACCAACCACGCGAACGCGACTCCGAGCACGATCGAGAGCGTGCGGTTCTTCGGCATGGTTCCCCTTGCCGGCACGATGCCGGCAGGGCACTTTTACCAGAACTCAGCCGACGCGCGTGGTGTCCAGCAACATGCGCGCCTGCTTGCATGCGCGCTGGCTGCGTTCGTCCCACCAGCCTTTCCCGATCGCGGTTTTCGAATCGGCCAGCGGTTCGCTCTCGTCGAGGATCCACGCTTCGGCGATGAGCGGCCATGCATCGCGCCACGTGTAGTCGGGGAGGGCGCGCGCCGCGCGCCGGCCGGTTTCGACGGCGTGTGCGTATTTGGGTTCCATGCGGCCCATGTGCGAATTCAAGCGCGTGCGCGGAAAGCATGGCGTGAAGAAATCGCTGTGCGGTCTCAAGACGCATCGCGCGCGCGGTTTCCGAACCAGTTCCCGGTGTGCAATTCAGGCGATCGCCACCATGCGTGCACGTTTCGCGTCGCCGGAGCATGTGTCTCCGATAGTTGACGCGATGTCTTCTACGGGATACAGTGCATGTACGAAGTCCGCACCACTGCGCAATTCGATTCGTGGGTTGCGTCGCTGGGCGACATCAATGCGCAAGCGCGTGTTTTCGCCCGGTTGTCCAACATGGCGAAGGGCAATTTCGGCGATTGGAAATCCGTGGGTGGTCGCGTCCTGGAATCGCGCATTCATTACGGTGCCGGATATCGGCTGTATTTCATGCGCGACGGCAGCTCGGTCGTGTTGCTGCTTTCCGGCGGAGACAAATCATCGCAATCACGCGACATCCTGCGGGCGCAGGTGCTCGCTGCCGCGTACTGACGCATCGGGAGGATGCCAATGACCAGCAACAGCCTCAAGCTCCAAACAACGCCCTTCGACGTCGTTCGCCATCTCGCCAGCGACGGCATGATGGCCAGCTATCTCACCGCCTGTTACGAAGAAGGCGGCACCGCGCTCTTCCTCAAGGCCATCGGAGAAGTCGCCCGCGCGCGCGGCATGAGCGAAGTCGCCAACAACACCGGCCTGACGCGGGCCAGCCTGTACAAGGCGCTTGCCGAAGACGGCAACCCCGCATTCGACACACTCGTGCGCGTACTCGACACGCTCGGCTTCCGCATGCGCATCGAGCCCATCACGCCTGATGCGCCGGTCGTACGAGACATGCACGCCGCACCCGGCCGCGTGCGCGTGATGGAACAACGCACTGAATACAACCTGCGCCCCGCGGCAAAAACACCCGCCAAAGCAAGGAAAGCGACGAAGAAGGCCGCGGCGAAGAAACGCTGAGGGAGTGCCATCGTCCGCATGGGGACCGCGCTGCCCTTCGGGACGATGCCCTTTGCCCGCAGCACCCGATACACCTGCGGCATGCGCATCGATCCTCCTGAATCCACCATCCCCGCGTACGCCTTCGGCGGCGCGCGTCCGTTCGGTTTCCATGCGCCGGCCTGGGCGGAGTTCGTCGTCTCCGATCACGACGGCATGGTGTGGGCGTTCCAGCATTGCCCGCTCGCGGATGCCGCGACGCGCTCCTGGACCGCCGGCGCCATTACCGGCCGTTACGCATTGCTGGGCTCGTGCAGGCAGGAGATCCCGAACTGGCGGGACGTGATCCTCCATCGCCACGGCGGGTTGTGGCGCTCGCTGCATGCCGAGCAGGAGGATGAACGCGAGGCGGATTTCCGCAGTGCGACATCCGGCACCCTGTGGGCCATCGCGATGCTCGCCATGGTGGTCATGACCGTGCTCGCGGTGGAATCCACCTTCTTCTGAGCCGTTCGCAGGGCTGAACCGCCGCGCCCGCCCTTGGCCGGCGGCCGCTTGCGCTTGCTTGCCACCCCCGGCGTTCAGGCCTACACTGTGCGGCGTTACAGCGATGGGCCGTCCCCATCGCACCAGCGTCTCCGCTGGCGATCAAGGGCTCCTCGGAGCCTTTTTTCTTTCAGGGAGGCCGCCGGGCTCGCTGGCCGCACCCTCGCATCGCGATGGGCGCGCAGCGCCGACATCCGGCGGGAACCGCATCCTCGATGCGCCGTTCCCGCTGCTGACAAGGGGCCCGACGGGCCCCTTGTTGTTTTCCGGCTCCCGCCGGACCGAACAGGCGATTGCATTGCCGCAAGGATGGCCGCACCTATGACCGACAAGGCGAACGAAATCTCGGCGCTGCTCGCCCCGACCGTCACGTCGATGGGCCTGGAGCTGCTGGGTGCGGAATACCTGCCTTCGCCGGGCGGTGCGGTGTTGCGTCTGTACATCGATGTGCCGCAGGCCGAAGCCGAGCAGCGCAACGTCGGGATCGAGGATTGCGAAGCGGTGAGCCGCGAGGTCTCCGCGCAGCTTGACGTCGAAGACCCGATCAGCGGCAACTACACGCTGGAAGTGTCGTCGCCGGGCGTGGACCGCCCGTTGTTCGCGCCGTCGCATTTCGAGCGCTTCCTCGGCCAGTCGGCCAAGGTCGGACTGAAGCTCCCGCAGGACGGTCGCCGTCGCCTGCAGGGCCGCATCGACAAGATCCAGGGCGACACGATCACCTTCGACATCGACGGCCAGCCGTTCGAAGTCGCGTTCGACAACATCGACAAGGCCAAGCTCGTCCCCGATTGGGTCGCGCTCGGCATGGCGCCGAAGCCGCCGCCCGGGAAGGGCCCGGCGAAGAAGCCCGCGAAAAAGAAGTAAGCCGCGCCACGCGCGACCCCACATTCAACATTTGACGCATAGAGACACACCACCATGTCGAAAGAACTCCTGCTTGTCGTCGACGCCGTCGCCAACGAAAAGGGCGTGCCGGAATCGGTGATCTTCGAGGCCATCGAGGCTGCGCTCGCGTCCGCCGCGAAGAAGCGCTACCCCGACCAGGACGTGCTCGTGCGCGTGCAGATCGACCCGAAGGACGGCAACTACGAAACCTACCGCCGCTGGGAAGTGGTGGCCGACGACGTGGTGATGGAATCCCCGGATCGCCAGATCCGCCTGATGGACGCGGTCGACGAAAGCGACGGCGCCGAAGTGGGCGACTACATCGAAGAACAGATCGAAAATCCGGATTTCGGCCGCATCGCCGCGCAGGCCGCCAAGCAGGTGATCGTGCAGCGCGTCCGCGAAGCCGAGCGCGCGCAGGTCGTCGATGCTTGGAAGGATCGCGTCGGCGAACTCGTCACGGGCATCGTCAAGCGCGCCGAGCGCGGCAACATCTACGTCGACCTCGGCGGCAATGCCGAAGCCTTCATCCCGAAGGACAAGGGCATCCCGCGCGACGTGCTGCGCGCCGGCGACCGCGTGCGCGGCTACCTCTACGACGTGCGCACCGAGCCGCGCGGCCCGCAGCTGTTCATCAGCCGCGCCGCGCCGGAATTCATGATCGAGCTGTTCAAGCTCGAAGTGCCGGAAGTCGGCCAGGGCCTCGTCGAAATCAAGGCCTGCGCCCGCGACCCGGGCGACCGCGCCAAGATCGCCGTGCTCGCGCACGACCACCGCACCGATCCGATCGGCGCGTGCATCGGCATGCGCGGTTCGCGCGTGCAGGCCGTGTCCAACGAGCTCAACGGCGAGCGCGTCGACATCATCCTGTGGAGCGACAACAGCGCGCAGTTCGTCATCAACGCGATGGCGCCGGCCGAAGTGCAGTCGATCATCGTCGATGAAGAAAAGCATTCGATGGACCTCGCGGTCGCCGAAGACCGCCTCGCGCAGGCCATCGGCAAGGGCGGCCAGAACGTGCGCCTCGCCAGCCGCCTGACGGGCTGGCAGCTCAACGTCATGACGGCCGACCAGGTGCAGGCCAAGAGCGAAGCCGAGCAGGCCAACGCGCGCCAGCTGTTCATGGACAAGCTGGAAGTCGACGAAGAAATCGCCGGCATCCTCGTGTCCGAAGGCTTCACCACGGTCGAGGAAATCGCGTACGTGCCGGTCGGCGAGCTGCTGGCGGTGGAAGGCTTCGACGAGGACATCGTCGAGGAACTCCGCGCCCGTGCCCGCGACGCGCTGCTCAACGATGCACTCGCGGTCGAAGAAGAGCTCGACGAACACCAGCCGGCGCAGGATCTGCTCTCGCTGGCGGGCATGGACGAGGCCACGGCCTACGTGCTCGCTTCGCGCGGCATCCGCACGCGCGACGACCTGGCCGACATGGCGGTCGACGAGATCACCGACATCGAGGACATGGACGCCGAGCGCGCCGCCGCCCTGATCATGGAAGCGCGCAAGCACTGGTTCGAATGACGGCGCCGGGCCCTTGCGGGCCTACGCGCTAGAATCGCCCCCTTTCCAGCCCGGGGCACCCAATCCCCCGGGCCACCAACGGACACCGAATGTCGCAGCAAACCACCATCCGCAAGCTGGCCGAACTGGTGAACACGCCGGTCGAGAAACTGCTGGAGCAACTGTCCGAGGCGGGCATGAGCTTCAGCGGTCCGGACCAGGTCGTGACCAGCACCGAGAAGATGAAGCTCCTCGGCTTCCTCCGGCGCACGCACGGCAAGGGTGATGCCCCGGCCGAGGAAGGCGAGGCGTCGAAGAAGATCACGCTCAACCGCCGCAAGGTGCAGGAAGTGACGGTCGCCTCCGGCCGCACCAAGAGCACCGTGGCCGTCGAGGTCCGTCAGAAGCGCACGTACACCAAGCCGCCCGAAGGCGCGGCGGTGGACAGCTCGCCCGCGGCGCAGGCCGCGATCGCGCAGGCTGATCCGGAGCGCGCGGAGATCCTGCGCAAGCTCGAGGAATCCCGCCAGCGCAACCTGAGCGAGCAACAGCGCCTCGCGGAAACCGACGCCAAGCGCAAGGCCGAGCTCGATGAGCGCCGCCGCCTGGAAGAGGAAGCCGCCGAGCGCGAACGCCAGGCTGCCGCCGCAGCCGCGGCCGCCGCCGCGGAAGCCGTCGTCGCCGAGGAATCCGCCAAGCCGAAGGCCGGCCACCATGGCCACCCGAAGCCTGCCGCCCCGCGCGTGGACGCCAAGTCCGACGCCCACAAGGGCAAGGGCGCTGCGCCGAACCGCGGTTCGCACGCGATGGTCACGTCGATCGAAGACGACGACAACGCCGCGCGTTTCGCCGGCCAGCTGCACCTGAGCGCGCAGGAACGTGCGCGTCGCGGTGCCTCGCGCGGCCGCCCGAAGCAGCGCCGTTCGCTCGACCAGTCGCGCACCGGCACGGGCTTCACCCGTCCGACCGCGCCGATCGTGCGCGAGATCTCCATCGGCGACGCCATCACCGTGGGCGACCTGGCCCAGAAGCTCGCGCTCAAGGGCGGCGAGGTGGTGAAGCAGCTGTTCAAGATGGGCGTCATGGCCACGATCACGCAGACGATCGACCACGACACCGCGGTGCTCGTCACCGAGGAACTCGGCCACCGGGCCGTGCACGCCGATGCCGGCGACGTGGAAGACGTGCTGCTCGCGCACACCGAGGACCAGCAGGGCGAACGCCAGACGCGCCCGCCGGTCGTCACGATCATGGGCCACGTCGACCACGGCAAGACCTCGCTGCTCGACTACATCCGCCGCACCAAGGTGGCCGCGGGCGAAGCCGGTGGCATCACGCAGCACATCGGCGCGTACCACGTCGAAACCGACCGCGGCACGATCAGCTTCCTCGACACCCCGGGCCACGCAGCATTCACGCAGATGCGCGCGCGCGGCGCCAAGCTCACGGACATCGTGGTGCTGGTGGTCGCGGCCGACGACGGCGTCATGCCGCAGACGATCGAAGCGGTGCAGCACGCCAAGGCGGCGAGCGTCCCGCTGATCGTCGCGGTGAACAAGATCGACAAGCCGGGCGCCGATCCGCTGCGCATCAAGAACGACCTGCTCGCGCAGGGCATCGTCGCCGAAGAGTTCGGTGGCGACACGCAGATGGTCGAGCTCTCCGCCAAGACCGGCGCGGGCGTCGACAACCTGCTCGACGCGATCTCGCTCCAGGCCGAAGTGCTCGAACTGAAGGCCGTGTACGAAGGCCGCGCCAGCGGCACCGTCATCGAGTCCTCGCTCGACAAGGGCCGTGGCCCGGTCGCGACGGTGCTCGTGCAGCAGGGCACGCTGCGCAAGGGCGACTACCTGGTGTGCGGCATCCAGTACGGCCGCGTGCGCGCGCTGTTCGACGAAACGGGCAAGCAGGTGCCGGAAGCGGCGCCGTCCATCCCGGTGCAGGTGCTCGGCCTGTCGGGCGTGCCCGATGCCGGCGACGACTTCACGGTGGTCGAAGACGAACGCCTCGCCAAGGACGTCGCGCAGCAGCGCGACGCCAAGCGCCGCGAATCGCGCCTCGTCAGCCAGGCGGGCAACCGCATGGAAGACATCATGGCGCAGATGGGCGAGGGCGCCGCGCAGCAGACGCTCAACCTGCTGGTCAAGGCCGACGTGCAGGGTTCGGTGCAGGCCCTGCGCGAAGCGCTCACCGGTTTGTCGAACACGCAGATCCGCATCAACGTGATCGGCGGCGGCGTGGGCGGCATCACCGAATCCGACGCCACGCTGGCGGCCACGTCGAAGGCGACGGTCATCGGCTTCAACGTCCGCGCCGATGCCTCGGCGCGCAAGGTGATCGAATCCAACGGCGTCGACCTGCGCTACTTCTCGATCATCTACGACGTCATCGACCAGGTGAAGCAGATCGCCTCGGGCGTGCTCGGCAAGGAGATCCGCGAAGAGATCATCGGCATCGCGGAAGTCCGCGACGTGTTCCGCAGCTCGAAGTTCGGCGCGGTCGCCGGCTGCATGGTCGTCGAGGGCGTGGTCAAGCGCACCAAGCCGATCCGCGTGCTGCGCGACAACACCGTGGTCTTCGAAGGCGAACTGGAATCGCTGCGCCGCTTCAAGGAAAACGTCGACGAAGTGCGCAACGGCACGGAGTGCGGCATCGGCGTCAAGGCGTACAACGACGTCAAGGCCGGCGACCAGATCGAATGCTTCGAGCGCATCGAGGTGCAGCGCACGCTGTAAGGCGTGCGTTGAATCGCAATGGCGCAGAAAAGCTTCCATCGCACCGACCGCGTCGCCGCCCAGCTCCGCCGCGAGCTGGGCACGCTGGTCCACATGGCCGTGCGCGAGCATGGCCTGGGGTCCACCAGCGTTTCCGACGTCGAAGTCACGCGCGACATGGCGCACGCCAAGGTGTTCGTCACCGTCCTGCAGCCGGAGAAGGCCAGGGAAACGGTGAAGGCGCTGAAGGAGATCGCGCCGGAGATCCGCTTCCAGCTCGCGCGCGCGATGAAGCTGCGCCACGTGCCGGAACTGCATTTCCACTACGACGATTCGGTCGACAAGGGCGAGCGCATCGACCAGTTGCTGCGCGACAACCCCATCGCGGGCGACGAGGCCTGAGCCGCTTGAAGCAGCAGGGGCCGAAGCGAAACTTTCGCAAGCTCGACGGAATCCTTTTGCTCGACAAGCCGCGGGGCCTGAGTTCCAACCAGGCCCTGCAGCGTGCCAGGCACCTGTTCCGCGCGGACAAGGCCGGTCACACCGGCAGCCTGGATCCACTCGCCACCGGCCTGCTGCCGGTGTGCTTCGGTGAAGCCACCAAGATCGCCGGCGGCCTGCTCGGGGCGCGCAAGGCGTACGAAACGGTCGCGCACCTGGGCATCACCACCGACACCGACGACGCCGAAGGCCAGCCTTTGCTGGAACGGCCGGTGCCGCACCTGACCATCGGCCGCATCGATGCCGCCCTGCGCACCCTCACCGGCGCGCAGATGCAGCGCCCGCCGATCTACTCGGCGCTCAAGCGCGGGGGCGAGCCGCTGTACGCGCGCGCGCGCCGCGGGGAGATCGTCGAAGTCGAGCCGCGGCCGGTCGATGTCCACGCATTCGACCTGATCTCCGCCGCCGACCTCCTGCACGGCGACAAGCCGCTGCTGCGCCTGAACGTCGAATGCGGCTCGGGCACCTACGTGCGCAGCCTCGTGCGCGACCTGGGCGAAGCGCTCGGTTGCGGCGCCCACGTGGCGGAACTGCGGCGGCTGTGGGTGGATCCGTTCCGCGATCCGCGCATGTGGACGCTGGAAGCCCTGCAGGAACTGGCCGAACGTGGCGAGCGCATGCTCGACGCCTGCCTGCTGCCCATCGAAACCGGCATGGCCGCATGGCCCGCGCTGCGCGTGAGCCATGCGCAGGCCCAGCGGCTGGCGCAGGGGCAGAGCGTTGCCGGCGCCGGTTCGACGGCCGGCGAGGTCGCGCTGTACGACGAAGCGGGCCGCGCGCTGGGGCTCGGCGAAGTCGACAGTGAGGGCCGCCTGCGCCCGCAACGCCTCTTCACCTGGGCCGCCGCGCTCGGCCAACCGCAAGGCCGCACCGCCTAAACCCTTGTCCCGCAAGGCCTGCGCGGCTTACAATCCCGCGGCTTTTCGTTCCAACCGCAACATCCACGCAGTCCCCTCAACAGGCGGGCACGCGGTGCGCACCGGTCGCGACATTCCGGGCGTTCCTGCAGGCCGCGCATCCAGGAGTTAGCACGCAATGTCCATCGATTCCGCGAAAGTCATTTCCGAACACAAGCGCGGCGACAACGACACCGGTTCGCCGGAAGTCCAGGTCGCCCTGCTCACGGCCCGCATCGAGCAGCTGACGGGTCACTTCAAGACGCACAAGCAGGACCACCACAGCCGTCGTGGCCTGCTGATGATGGTCAACCGTCGTCGCAGCCTCCTCGACTACCTCAAGCGCAAGGACATCGAGCGCTACAAGAGCCTGATCGAGAAGCTCGGCCTGCGCCGATAAGAGACACCCGGACCGCGGCGCAGCGATGCGCCGCGGTTTCGTTTTTGGGCGCCGCCAATGGCGCCAGCCGCGGCCGACAAGGGTCGGTCGAGGTCCATCCGCAAGCAACACACAGGAATACACCCGTGGCGAAAATCACCAAGACCTTCCAGTACGGCAAGCACGAGGTCACCCTCGAAACCGGCGAGATCGCACGCCAGGCCTCCGGCGCCGTCGTCGTCAAGATCGATGGCACCGTACTGCTGGTCACCGCCGTCGCCGCCAAGTCGGCGCGCGAGGGGCAGGATTTCTTCCCGCTCACCGTCGACTACCAGGAAAAGTTCTACGCAGGCGGCCGCATCCCCGGCGGCTTCTTCAAGCGCGAAGGCCGCCAGACGGAAAAGGAAACGCTGATCTCGCGTCTCATCGACCGTCCGATCCGCCCGCTGTTCCCCGAGGAATACAAGAACGAAGTCCAGATCATCGCGACCGTGATGTCGCTGAATCCGGAAGTCGACGGTGACATCCCGGCGCTCATCGGCGCCTCGGCTGCGCTGTCGCTGGGCGGCACGCCGTTCCAGGGTCCGATCGGCGCGGCCAAGGTCGGTTACAAGAACGGCCAGTACATCCTCAACCCGTCGACCAGCGAGCTCGTCGATTCGGAACTCGAACTCGTCGTCGCCGGTACGTCCAACGCCGTGCTGATGGTGGAGTCCGAAGCGAAGGAACTGTCCGAAGACGTGATGCTCGGTGCGGTGATGTTCGGCCATCGCGAAATGCAGAAGGTCATCAACGCGATCAACGAGCTCACCGTCGAAGCGGGCACCAAGCCCTCGACGTGGTCGGCCCCGGCCAAGAACGCCGCGCTGATCTCCGCGATCCAGGAAGCGTGCGGCACGCAGCTCTCGCAGGCCTACCAGATCCGCAACAAGGGCGAACGCCGCGACGCGATCTCCGCGATCAAGAAGGACACCTGGTCGACGCTGACCGGCCGCGCGGAATCCGAAGGCTGGCTGCCGGCCGATTTCGGCAAGGAATTCGGCGAGCTCGAATACAACACCATGCGCAACTCGGTGCTGTCGACGAAGGTCCGCATCGACGGCCGCGCGCTCGACACGGTGCGCCCGATCAACTCGCAGGTCGGCATCCTGCCGCGCACGCACGGCTCGTCGCTGTTCACCCGCGGCGAAACGCAGGCGATCGTGGTGGCCACGCTCGGCACCGCGCGCGATGGCCAGATCATCGACGCCGTCGCCGGCGAGTACAAGGAACACTTCCTGTTCCACTACAACTTCCCGCCGTACTCCGTCGGTGAAGCCGGCCGCATGATGGGCCCGAAGCGTCGCGAAATCGGCCACGGCCGCCTCGCCAAGCGCGGCGTGCTCGCCGTGATGCCGACGATGGAAGAATTCCCGTACACCATCCGCATCGTGTCGGAAATCACCGAATCCAACGGCTCCTCGTCGATGGCCTCGGTCTGCGGTTCGTCGCTCGCGCTGATGGACGCCGGCGTGCCGGTGAAGGCGCCGGTCGCGGGCATCGCGATGGGCCTGGTGAAGGAAGGCGAGCAGTACGTCGTCCTGTCCGACATCCTCGGTGACGAAGACCACCTCGGCGACATGGACTTCAAGGTGGCCGGTACGCGCAACGGCGTGTCGGCGCTGCAGATGGACATCAAGATCCAGGGCATCACCGAAGAAATCATGAAGGTCGCGCTGGCGCAGGCGAAGGCCGGCCGCCTGCACATCCTCGACGAGATGAACAAGGCGATCACCACGCCGCGCGGCGAGCTGTCCGAGTTCGCGCCGCGTCTGCTCACGATGAAGATCCATCCGGACAAGATCCGCGAAGTCATCGGCAAGGGCGGTTCGACGATCCAGGCGATCACGAAGGAAACCGGCACGCAGATCGACATCCAGGACGACGGCACGATCGTCATCGCGTCGGTCAACGCCGCCGCGGCGCAGGCCGCCAAGGCGCGCATCGAGCAGATCACCAGCGACGTCGAGCCGGGCCGCATCTACGAAGGCAAGGTCGTCAAGCTGATGGACTTCGGTGCGTTCGTGACGATCCTCCCGGGCAAGGACGGTCTCGTGCACGTCTCGCAGATCTCCAACGAGCGCGTCGAGAAGGTCAGCGACAAGCTCAAGGAAGGCGACGTGGTGAAGGTCAAGGTCCTCGAAGTCGACAAGCAGGGCCGCATCCGCCTGTCGATGAAGGCCGTCGAAGAAGGCGAGGGCGTCACGGCCGAGTAATCGCCGCGCGCAATCGTTCGATACGAAAAAGCGGACCTTCGGGTCCGCTTTTTTTCTGCCTCAATGCAGCGCGTCCAACCGCGCCAGCAGCAACCCCGGATCCACCGGCTTGACCAGGTGCGCATCGAACCCGCACGCCGCCGAGCGTTGCCGGTCCGCATCCGATCCCCAGCCCGTCGTCGCCATCACCGCGATCTTGTCGCCTTCGGGCATCGCGCGGATCTGCTGGCACGTCTCGAATCCATCGAGCGTCGGCATGCCGAGGTCGAGCAGCACGACATCGGGCCGGCGTTCGGCGATCGCCTCCAGCGCCGCGCGGCCGTCGTACACCGTGCGTACCTCGTGCCCGCGCATCTGCAGGAACAAGGCCATCGAATCCGCGCTCTCGTGATTGTCGTCGGCCACCACGATCGACATCGCATGCCGCTGCCGCACCACGGGCCATTCGCCCGACTCCTCGATCAACGCGCCCGGCGCGAGCGGCAAGCGCACGACGAACTCGCTGCCTTGCCCCAACCCCGCGCTGCGCGCTTCCACCGTGCCGCCGTGTTGCTCGACCAGGCTCTTGACCAGCGTCAACCCGATCCCCAGCCCGCCCTGCGAATGCGCGCGCCCATGCTCGCTCTGCGTGAACATGTCGAAGACGTGCGTGAGCATCTCCGGCGCCAGGCCGATGCCGTCATCGCGCACGCGCACTTCGGCGACGTCACCGTCGCGTCGCGCGAGCAGCGTGATGTTCCCGCCGGGCGGCGTGTACTTCGCCGCGTTGTTGAGCAGGTTGGTGAACACCTGCGCCAGGCGCATCGGGTCGGCGTCCAGCGCCAGCGCATCCGGCGCGGCCTCGACATGGAAATGATGGTTGGCCTGTTCGAGCAGCGGCCGACTGGTTTCGATCGCGCCTTCCAGCACGTCGCGCATCGTGACGCGCTGCTTGCGCAGCTCGATTTCGCCGCGCGTGATCCGCGAGACCTCCATCAGGTCGTCGACGAGGCGGATCATGTGCTGCACCTGCCGCTCCATCATCCCGTGCAACTTGTGCAATTGCGCGTCGTCACCTTCGGTCGCGCGCAGGATGTGCAGGCAGTTGCGCAGCGGCGCGAGCGGGTTGCGCAATTCGTGCGCCAGCGTGGCGAGGAATTCGTCCTTGCGCCGGTCGGCGGCGCGCAGGTCTTCCAGGCCTTGCCGGCGCTCGATCAGGTCGGCGGCCTGGCGCGCCAGGATGTCGAGCAGGCGCAGGTCGCGTTCGGCCGGCATGTGCGGGCGCGTCCAGTGCGTGGAAAGCATGCCGACGATCTGCCCGTCGCGTGCGAACAACGGCGTGCTCTGCACCGCGGCGATGCCGGTGCGGCGGTAGCGATCCTGGTCGGCGGAGCCGGCCATCGTGTCGTGCCGTTCGATGTTCTCGATGATCATCCGGCCCTCGGCGCGCATGGCCTGCGCGCTGCAACTCTGCGACGCCGGGCCTGCGTCGATCCATGTCCATTCGATCGCCGATTGCGGGGTGAACCCGCGCGAGGCCAGCAACTCCAGTTGCCCGCCGTTGCCGCGTTCCGGGTGCAGCCGCTGCAGTACCGCGAACTGCGAGCGCATGATCGCCATCGCCGCGGCCACCAGGTTGTCGTACAGCGCGTCCTCGCTTTCTTCGTGCACCAGCTCGGCGCTGATCTCCTGCAACAGCTTGGCGTCGGCGAGTTCGGCCTCCAGGCGCGATTCGCTCTCGCGCACCGCCGCCTCGGCGCGCGCACGCGCGATCGCGGCCCACGTGCGCTCCGCGGTTTCCTCGATCAACGCGATCTCGTCGCCGGCCCACAGGCGCGGCGTCGCCTGCTGCACGCTGAGTAGAGCGGAGAGACGACCGTGCTTCACCAGCGGGACGCTGACGTGCGCGCGCACCTGCACGCGCTCGTATGCATCGCGCTGCGCCTGCGCCAGCGTGCTCGATGCATGCGCGTCATCGAGCACCACCGTACGCCCGGCGCGCAATCGCTGGCCGATCTCCTCGCCGAACGTCGCGAGCTCGTGTTCTCCGTTCACCGAGGACATGCCTTCGCGGCAATGATCGGTGTGGACATGCAGGATGTGCCCGTCTTCCGACATCTCGGCGTACAGCGTTCGATCCGCACCGAGATGCTCGCAGAGCGCGGTGGCCGCGGTGCACTGGATTTCGACCGGATCGGACAGTGGCCGCAACAGATCGCTCAGCGACACGCGGAACGCCGCGCGCGCCGCCGACCGCCGCATCAACGCTTCGGCGCGCTTGCGCTCGGTGATGTCCAGCGCCATTGCGACGACATATCGACGGCCGTCCTTCAGCCGCCCGGGTGACGAGGCATTCATGCTCCACGTGCGCGGCAGGCCGTTGCGCGTGACGATCTCGATGTCGGTCTGCACCATCGCGTGGTCGCTGCCGAAGATGCGCTCGATCGCGTCGCGGAATTCGCCCTCGCGGATGCCGTAGGCGCGCCGCAGCCAATCCTGCAGGACGGCCGAATCGGTCTTCGTGTAACCGGTGAGTTCGGTCCAGTGGCGGCTGAGGTTGAGGATCTCGCCGTCGTCGGCATGCAGGCACAGCGCGAGCGGCGCGTCCTCCACCGTTCGCCGCAATTGCGCTTCGTTTTCGCGCAGGCGCTCCATCGCGCCACGGCGTTCGGAATCGTCGAAGTTCACCCCCGTCATCGCCACCGCGCGTCCCTCCGCGTTGTAGACGGCGCGGCCGCGCGACACGATCCAATGCACACTGCCGTCGGGCCACACCACGCGGAAATCGGCGTCGTAGTCGGTGTGCGCGGCGATAGTCTCCGCCAGCGCCTGGCGCATGGCGTCGCGGTCCTCGGGGTGGATGAGTTCGTCGAACGCACGCTGGAACGTCAGCGTTTCGTGCGGCTGCACGCCGAAGTTCGCCTTGCACTGGTCGGACGCCTGCGTTTCCAGCGTGATCAGATCGAGGTGCCACGTGCCGAGGCGACCCGTGGCGAGCGCGAGTTCCAGCCGGTCCGCCTGGTCGCGCAGCGACCGTTCGAGTCGCTTGTGTTCGCCGATGTCGATGATGACGGCGACGAAGCCTTCGTAACGCCCATCGGGCCCGCGCAACGCACTGACGCTCGCGCTACCCCACAACGGCTCTCCGTCCTTGCGGCGATAGCGCTTCTCGACGGTGAGGCTGGGCATGCCGCCTTCGAGACGGCGCAGCGCGTCCATCGAGCGTTCGAGCGATTCGGGATCGGTGATGTCGGCGAGGTGTTTGCCCAGCAGCTCGTCTTCGCGGTACCCGAGCATCCGGCACCAGCAACGATTGGCGTAGATCACGCGTCCGTCGGCGTCGGCGACCATGATGCCCGCGACGCTCTGGTGCAGGATCGTGTGCAGGCGGCGCTCGCTGTCTTCGAGCTTGTCGACGGCGTGCGCGCGTTCGATCCAGTCGGCCGCCTGGCGCGAGAGCAGGTCGAGCAGCAACAGGTCGCGTTCGCCCGGCACGCCATCGGGATGGTGCGTCGTCAACACGCCGAGTACGCGGCCATCGCGTGCGAGCAGCGGCGCGGCCTGGATCGCGCGCAGGCCGCCCATCACCAGTGCCGCGCGCGTGTCGGGGTCGAAGTAGGGCGACAGCGCGACGTCGTCCACCATCATGCGCCGTGCGGTGCGCGCGCATTCTTCGGCGAGCGCTCCCGCTTCGGCGACGCGCTGGAAATCGTCGAAGCTGTGTTCGAGCCCGTGGCTGACGATCAGGTCGAGGTCGCCATCCTCGCGCACCATGCGCAGGTCGCCGCTTTGCGCACCCGTGACGGCGACCGCCGCGGCCACGACATCCTGCAGCAATTGTTCTTCGTCCTCGTCGTCGCGCACCAGGCGCGTGCTGAGTTTCTGCAGGCGGCGCAGGTGGTCGATCTCGGTTTCGTGCAACTGCAACGCGGTGCGCAGCGCATGCGGCCAGTTCGTCAGCGGCCCCAGCGGCGTGGACGCCCAATCGAACGCGTGGACACGCCGAAGCCAGTCGCCCTCGCCGGCGCGTCGCTCGGCTTCTGGTTCGTGCATGTCCATGGTCACGACGGCGTCGCGCGATCCCTTTCGTTTGCGAAGACCCTACTGCTTCGCAACGGACGCAGGCGTGGAGGTCGGCCGCCGCCTGAACTCGAGAGCCGCGTACGCGAGCGTCGCCGCCGCCAGCGGCGCGAGGTAATAACAGGCGCGATATGCAAGCAGTGCGCCAATCAGCTGCGGGGCGGGGACGCGATGCCCGAGCAGGGCGATGAATACGGCTTCCGCCACGCCGATGCCTGCCGGGATGTGCGCGATCGCGCTGGCCACCGCCGCGAGCAGCAGCGCGGCGATGACGGTCGCATCCCCCACCTGGGGGAGGAAGCAGGCGACGACCAGGCCCATCAACGTCCAGTTGGTCGTCGCCATTGCGAGCTGCAGGAGCGCCAGGCGCACCGACGGAAACCGGAAATGATGTCCGCGCACATGGAAGACGCGGCCATGCGTCACGTGGCAGGCGATCAGGTACGCGGCCGCGATCGCGAGCAGGACCACGCCCAGCACGCGCATGCCGGCGCCGGAGCCCAGCCCGAACACGTGGATCGGGAAGTCGGGCGGCGGCACGATCGCCCCGCTGGCGAACAACGCGCCCGCCAGCAGGAAATAGCCGATCCAGTTGGTCGCCACGCAGAATCCGATCACCCGCGTGATGCGCCCCAGCGGTACGCCTTCGCGGGCGTACATCCGCAATCGGAAGCCGGCCCCGCCGACCGCCGCGCCGATGTTCAGCGCGAAGGTGTAGGCGATGAAGGAGATCCACATCACCCGCAACGTCGGCACATCGTGCCCGGCATAGCGCCGCGCGGCGAGGTCGTAGCCGGTGTAGAGCAGGAAGCTCGCGGCCGTCAGCGCGAGCGCGATGGCGAGGGTGTGCGGTTCGAGATTGCGCAGCGTAGCGACGACTTCCCGCCAATCGATCGACTGCGCCGCGCGCCACAACAGCCACGTCACGCCGCACAGGAAGGCGATGAACGCCACGCGCTTGGCCCGCGCGACCCACGGGCGGCGGTGCTTCACGTGCCATCCGCCGGTGCAGTGACGCGCACCAGTTGCGGCGTATGCCCGGGCAGGAGGCCAGCCCAGCGCGGGAAGCGGCGCAGCACATGGAACAGCAGCGGCCGCGTGATGCGGGACCACCACGTGCGCTCGCCCAGCTGCGCGACGTCGATCGCGTGGCATTCCCGCTGGCGCAACGCGGCGAGGCGCGCGGTGAGTTGCGAGGCGAAGCCCGCATCGCGCACGAAGATGTTCGCCTCGAGGTTCAACGCCAGGCTCAACGGGTCGAGGTTGCTCGACCCGATCGTCGACCAGCGTCCATCGATCACGGCGACCTTCCCGTGGAACTGCCGTTCGCAGTACTCGACGATGTCGACGCGGGCGCGGAGCAGGTGCCGATACAACGTCCGCGTGGCGGGATGCGCGATGGGCGAATCCGATTCCGCGGCAACGAGCAGCGTGACCTTCACGCCGCGACGCGCAGCACGACGCAGTTCGCGCAGGAAGCCCCAGCCCGGGAAGAAGTAGGCGTTGGCGATGGTGATCTCGTGTTTCGCTTCGCGGATCGCGCGACGGTACTCGCGTTCGATCGAGGTGCGTCGGCGGCGGTTGTCGCGGAGTTCGAACAGCACCTGCGCATCGCCGGCGTGCGCGCGCTCCACGCTGGCCGGCGGATGCGTCCATCGTTCGCCCGTGCCGTCCCCGCCGAGCGCCGAACGCGCGAACGAATGGATGTCGGCGACCACCGGCCCTTCGACCTCCACCGCGTAATCCTGCTTGTGCGTGGGGTCCGTCTCGACGAGATGATCGATCGAGTAATTGATCCCGCCGATGAAAGCGCGCTCGCCATCGACGATCAGCAACTTGCGGTGCAACCTGCGGAACACGTTCACGCGAACGCCCAGCAACCCCGGGTGCGGATCGAAGGCGTGCACGCGCACGCCGGCGGCGATCAGCTCCGACAGGAACTCCGGCGAGAACGCCGGCGACCCATAGCCATCGTAGGTGAGGTCCACGCGCACGCCGCGGTTCGCGGCCCGGATCAGGGTGCGTTGCAGATCGCGGCCGACGGCGTCCTCGAAGAGGATGAAGGTTTCGATGATCACTTCGCGCTGCGCGGCGGCGATCGCGGCGAACGCGCGCGGGAAGAATTCCTCGCCGTTCTCCAGCAAGGACACGCGATTGCCCGGGCGCCACGGGCCCGGCGGCCGCGGTCGACGCCAGCCCATGCTCACCACGCCACCTTCGCCAGCATCGGCACATGGTCGGACAGGTGCGACCACGGCTTGGCGGTCATCACGCGCGCCTGCGTGGCGCGCGCATTGCGGACGTAGATGCGGTCGACCGGCAGCAACGGCCAGCGTGCCGGGAAGGTCTTCGCGAGTTTGCCCTGCGATTGCAGGAACACTTCGGTCAGCCCGCAGCTGTCCATCACCGGATGTCCCCGACTGCGCCAGTCGTTGAAATCGCCGGCGACGATCAGCGGTGCGTCGCGCGGGATCGCATCGTGCAGCACTTCGCACAGCAGGCGCAGTTGCTTCTGCCGATGCGCTTCGTGCAGGCCCAGGTGCACGCAGATCGCGTGCAACGAATGCGCGCCGTCGTCGACATGCAACTGGCAGTGCAACAGGCCGCGGCCTTCATGGCCCGCGATGGAGATATCGCAGTTGCGATGCGCCCGGATCACGTACTTCGACAACACCGCGTTGCCATGGTGTCCGTGCGGATACGCGGCGTTGCGTCCGTAGGCGGCGTGCGACCAGATCGAGTCGGCGAGGAATTCGTATTGGGGCTTGTCGGGCCACTTGGCGTGCTTGCGCTTGTGGAGTTCGTTCTCGCCCATGACTTCCTGCAGGAACACGACGTCCGCGCCCACCTCGCGCACGGCGTCGCGCAGCTCGTGCAGCACGAAGCGGCGCCCGAACTGATCGAAGCCCATGTGGCAATTGAGGGTGAGGACGGTGACGGACGGCACGCGGCGGGGACGAATCGGGGGATGACCGCGATTGTGTGGGCCGCACCCGTGACGGGCGGGTCAGCCGAACAGGTCGCTCTGCGGCGTCGCCAGTCGGTCGGCGTCGATGAAGCCCGACAGGCCCACGCCCACGAGGCGGTAGCGCGTGCGCGAGGGCAGGTCGACGCGTTCGCGCAGCGCACACGCGATGTCGGCCACCGCGTCCAGTGAAGACGGCGGCTCGGGCGGCGTCAGGCTGCGCGTGAGGATGCGGAAGTCGTCGGTCTTCAGCTTGAGCACCACCGTGCGCGCGATGCGGCCGTGCGGATCGGCGCGTTCCTTCTCGCAGCCGCGCCAGGCTTTCTCCGCCAGGCGACGGATGTGGTCTTCCATGTCCGCCAGGCGCAGGTCGCGTTCGAAGGTGTCTTCGGCGCTGATCTGCATCGTCGGCCGTTCGGATTGCACCGGATGGTCGTCGATGCCGAGCGAGAGTTCGTGCAGGCGCCGGCCCCAGCGTCCGAAGCGCTGCTCGAGGTTCGCGGCGCCGAGCGTGCGCAGGTCCGCCACCGTCGATACGCCGAGTTCGGCGAGCTTGGCTTCCATCACCTTGCCGACACCGGGCAGGCGGCCGACGGGCAAGGGCGCGAGGAATGCTTCGACCTGGTGGGGCCTGATGACGAAGATGCCATCGGGCTTGCGCCAATCCGAGGCGATCTTCGCGAGGAACTTGTTCGGCGCAACGCCCGCCGATGCGGTGAGTTGCGTTTCTTCGCGGATCGCTTCGCGGATCGCCTGCGCGGTCGCGGTCGCGCTCGGCAGGCCGGTGAAGGTGTGCGTGACGTCGAGATAGGCCTCGTCGAGCGACAGCGGTTCGATCAGGTCGGTATGCCGCCCGAAGATCTCGCGCACATGCTTCGACACCGCCTTGTAACGCACGAAATCCGGCGGCACGAACACCGCCTGCGGGCACAGGCGTTCGGCGCGGATCGCCGGCATCGCCGAGCGCACCCCGAACTTGCGCGCTTCGTAACTGGCCGCGCAGACCACCGAGCGCGCACCGCGCCACGCGACGACGACGGGACGGCCGCGCAACGCCGGATCGTCGCGCTGCTCGACGGACGCATAGAACGCGTCCATGTCGACGTGCAGGATCTTGCGCTGGGGCGCGTCTTCGATCACCGCCAGAAGGGAATGAAGTCGGCGTCGGGCGCGGTGTCCTTCGGGCCGTGCTGCGGCAGCGTGACACCGAGGACATGGCGGCCTTGCGGGAGCCGGCGCACGTCGATCATCGCGACCAGCGCGGGCCGGTTGGTCCGCGCGTCCTCGCCGATGTCGAAGACCGGTGCGATCGGCTTGCCGTCGAGCGTCACCGGCCGCACGTGTTCGGCGTAGCAGGCCAGTTGCCGCTCCGCGGGCAAGGTGCCGCAGCGCTTGTCGAGGGCTGGGCCGTCGCGGTCGGGCACCCATGGCACGACCAATTGCACGTACGGTCCGATGATCACCGCGGACTGGATGAACGGGGATGCGGCGTTGCGGATCGGGTCGCGGCGGTCGTCGTAATGCGCGGGGTCGACCGAACGCGACGGAAGCTCGTCTTCGTCGGGGAAGGCGTCGTAGCTGCCGTACGCATCGGGGTTGCGCGCCACGTAGTAGCTCGTCGACGCGGCGAAGGTCGCGATGAAGAAGATCGACGCGATCAGCGCGATCGTCCGCCGCCGCCCGCGATGACTCGACAACAGCGCGAGCGCGGGGTTGTTCGCCATGCCCACGCCGATCTTCGAATAGAACCCCAGCACCGCGCGCAACACGCGCGTGCCGATGCCGTCCGGTGCCATGCGCGCACCGGCGCGGCGATCGATGGCCATCGCCAGCCCGTAGGGCACCATCGCGACGGCGATGGTCCACATCAGCCACAGCGAATTGGCGCGCACGCCGAAGCGCGCTTCGAGCAACCACGCGATGCCGAGCACGACCGCGGCGGCCAGCGTCACGACGCACAGGATGGAGGCGAGCACCACGCCCATCGCGAAGACCATCGTCGCGCGGTTGTCGGCGCGGTCGATCGCATCCTCCATCTTGCCCAGGCGTTTGCTTTCGAATTCGCGCGCGTTGGGCCCGAGCTTGAAATGGTCCCAATCCACGCCCTTGGGATAGATCGACAACATGCCGACCAGCGCGATCCACCGCGCGCGCAGCAGCAGATGGATCACGAACGTGACGGCGAGGATGATCGCCGCGCTCTTGGCGTAGACGTAGATGACGAAGAGCAGCTTGGCCCAGCGGTCGACCAGGCGCGGCGTCCAGTCGAGGATGTAGCGATCCAGCAGCTCGGGCAATTGCAGCATCGCGAACACGGCGACGCCGGAGATCAGCAGTTCGACCTCCCACGTGGGGGTGGTGTGGCGGGGCAGCGATGTCGCCTCGTCGCGTGCGTCCGGATGGGTCATGGAAGGGCCCCTGCCTGTGTGCGCGCAGGATGCCCGATAACGTCATCCCCGCGAAAGCGGGGATGACGGGGGGACGCGCCTCAGGTCGGAGGCGTGGGCAGTGTGAAAACGAACGGGCAGGGCTTGGGCTTGATCACCAGGACCGTGCCGCCGTTGATCGCGGTGATCCACGCCAGCAGCTGCTCCTGCACGGCGCGGTTCGGATCGCCCACCGGCGTGTTGCCGTCGGCGCCGAGCGCGAGGTTGGCTTCGTCCAGCAATCCCTGGATCGTGAGCCCCGCGGCCTTGTAGTAGTTCTCCTTGGTGACGTAGCCGGCGTCGATGTTGAGCCGCAGGATCGCCACCTGGCGGGACAATGCGTACGCCATGTTCGTGGTGCTGGCGTTGTTGACCCAATTGACGAACGTCGTCCAGTTCTGCGCCTGTGTCGGCGTCGCCAGCGTGGTGGTCAGGTTCCAGTTGCTGCCGCTGGAAGAGCGCAGGTTCAACTGGTTGAGCGCGTTGAACTCGGGGTTCATCGTGCCGCCGTCGTTGACCTTCGTCTGCCCGGACGCGGTGATCCACCACGACTTCGGCTTGCCGCCGCTCTTGCAGTCGCAGTAGTTGCCGAACTCGACGATCGTCGTCTCGCCGACCGTCAGCGTCAGGCCCGTGACCGGGTTGGTCGGCGTGCCCGTCGGCGTGCCGTTGACGATGGACGCGGACTGGTGCCACGTGCCGCCACCGAGGCCTTCGGTCACCGAGTACGTCAGCGTCGGATCCATCCCGAGGAAGCTCACGATGCCGTCGGGGGATTGCGTCAGGCCCGCGCCGCTGCCGCCGTTGCTGTCGCCCAGCGTCATCAGCCAACCGAAGATCGGCTGCTCGTCCGGGTCCCAGTCGCCGTTGGCGTTGGCGTCGTAGAACTTGTAGATGCTGATGTCGGCCGTCTGCGGTTGTTCGGACGGCAGCTTGACGTGGAAGTTGTCGGTCTTGCTGTCGCTGTTCTTGAAACCGCCGTTGGCGATGTAATCCGACTTGCGCGTGATCCACACCTTGTACACGCCGCCGTTGTTCGGCGTGTCGTCGAACGGCGCCAGTTGCACGCGGACGCCCGAGCAGGGCGGGTCCACCGTGTCGATGGCATGGTCGTTAGCAAATTGCGCCACGCCGCCGACCACGGTGAACTCGCGGTGGTCGATGGTGTCGCTGCTCAACACCACGCTCCCGGAGGGGTTGGTGACCTGGAAGACGTAGGTGTCATCGGGAATCGCGGCGGCGTTGCAGTTGGAATTGGTCGGCCCACCGTTGAGGTAGACGTCCGCCTTGTTCTCGTACTGGTTGACGTTGACGTTGCCGTCGGTGTCGGTGGTGAAGATGGCGCCGCTGATGGACGCGGCGAACGCCGATGGCGCCAGGCATGCGGACAGGAGGATGCCTGCCGCGCGAAGGCGCACACGTGGGTGAGCGTGTGTCATGGTCTTGCCCCTGCTCCGCGATGAAAGATCGCAGCCTGTTCAACGCCGTGATCTTCGCGTGCAGGACGACCGTTGGTCGCCATTTTCGGTGAATGGGGAAGCGACCTCAGCCTTGCGCGCCAGCGATGCTCAAGTGCCGCAGCAATCGCGACAGCGACACCACGTCCTGGTGGTTGTGCGAGAGCACGCGCCGCAGGTTTTGCGCACTCCCGCCGCGAAGGAACGACAACCACGCCGACGGCGCTTCCGAACCGGGCAGGTCGTCTTCCCGCACGATGCGCAGCACCTGGCGCTCGATGGTGGCCAAGCGGCAGTTCTCGTAAACGCCGCGGTAGCGCCGGCGCGTCGGGTACAACAGATCCACATGCTGCAACCCGAACAGGGGATTGGTTTTCCGCGCGAGTCGGTAGCGCGTGGCGAGCAGTGGGGCGTCGTAGCACTTGCCGTTGTAGCTGACGAGCACGGTGTCGGGCGCGACCCACTCGCGGAACGCATCGAGCATCGCGGACTCCGCGGCCATCGTGCGCATCGTGAGCTGGCGGATGCGCAACGCACCGCCGTGCCAGTCCGCCGCGCCGATCATGAAGGCGCGCGTGCCGGTGCCGCCGGCCAGGCCCGTCGTTTCCGTATCGAAGAAGAGCATGCGCGACGGATCGAGCGCGTCCTTGCGGTCGAAAGCGCCGCAGAAGGATTCGGGCAACGCATCGTCGGCGACGATGGCTTCGCGCAGATGCAGGCCCGGCGCGATTTCGACACCGGGCAATGAGCGATCGGAATCCACGCGCACCATCGGCGGCGCGGGCGCGCGAATGCGGAGCAACTGGCGGAGGTGTTCGATCGACGCCTGCGCAGGCCGCGCGGGAGTCGAAGCGGGGAGTGGCGCCGGTTCCCTTGCGGGGATATCGCCACCGGCTTGGCGCTTGAGTGCCTTGAGTTTGTCGAGCGTCAGGCTCATGCCGTCTCCAACGCACCGAGCACGCGCAACGCGAGTGCCCGCGGCGAATCGACGGTGTCTTCCTGCATCTCCAGCACGGGCCCGACGCACGCAGGGCACCCGGCCTTGCAATCGCAGCGCTCGACCAACTCGCGCGCGAGCACCACGAGTTCATGCTGCCGTCGCCACAACGGCTCGCTCTGCCCGACGCCGCCGGGGTAGTTGTCGTAGAGATAGACCGTCGGCACGAAGCGGTCGTGCACGTTCGGATCGCCCACGCTGCCATCGGTGCTGCGCAACTGCCCGCGTCCTCGGCCATCGGCGGTGGCGAACCACGCGCCATCGCCGCTGCCGACCGCCTTCTGCAGGTCCGCCGCATCGGCCATCACGGCCACCTTGGCGACGACGTGCAACGCGTACGCCGCACCGAGGAAGCCATCCAGCGCATCCTGTCGCGAGGCGAACCGCGCATCGAGCGTCTCCTGCGGCAATTGCCACCACAGCGAACTCGTGTGCATTTCCTGGTCGGGCAACGTGACCGGGCCGTAACCGATGTTCTCGTGCGTGTAGTAGCGGATCTTCTTGTAGCCAGCGACGCGGCGGACGACGTGCACCTCGCCGTGGTGGCACGTGCCCGCGCCGGCGATGCAGCCATCGAACCGCTCCAGTACCTTGAGCTTGGTGTAGTCGATCGCGTCGGTGTAGTAGTCGACGTGCGTGCGCGTGACGTAGGCCTTGCGGCCTTCCCAGTCGAGGCGCTCCACTTGGTAGGGCGTGGACTGCACCATGTGGATCGCGCCTTCGTAGAGCATCAGCGGCGCGGAGGAGTAGTCGACCTCGGCGATGATCACCTGGCGCCCGTCGGTGCGGTCGACGACGACGAAGTTGCCATCGGCCACCGACCGCAGACTCACCGCGTTGGCGGGATAACTGTCTGCGATCCATTCCCAGCGGCCGCCTTCGGCATGCACCACGCCATCCTGGGCGAGCAGTTCGAGATAGACGGTCGGATCCACGGGGCCAAAACGCTCGCCTTCGAGGAACGGGAGTTCGAACGCGGCGCAGCGGATATGGTCGAGCAGGATCACCGGTTGGTCGGGTGCGATGCGCGCGTGTTCCGGCGTGGACGCGGAGAAGAATTCCGGGTGGCGCACGACATATTGGTCGAGCGGATCGGAACTGGCGACGAGCACGCCCACCGACGCCTGCTGCCGGCGGCCCGCGCGGCCGAAGCGTTGCCATGTGGCCGCAACGGAGCCCGGATAACCGTTGAGCACCACCACATCCAGGCTGCCGATGTCGACGCCGAGCTCCAGCGCGGACGTGGAGACGATGCCGTCGATGCGCCCTTCGCGCATCGCTCTCTCGGCTTCTCTGCGCTCGGTCGGCAGGTAACCGCCGCGATACGCGCGGATGCGCGCGGGCTTGCGGGGGTCGTGGTCGAAGACGTCCTTCAGGTATTTCGTCAGCACCTCGACCATCGTGCGCGATTGCGCGAACACCAGCGTCTTGAGCCCGGCGCGGATCGCGGTGCGCGCGATCTTGTTGCTCTGCGAGCGGGCGGAGGCGCGCAGGCCGAGGTCGGGGTTCACGACCGGCGGGTTCCAGAGCAGCACGTGTTTGTCGCCGGTCGGCGCGCCGGAGTCGGTGATCGCGGTGACGTCGCTTTCGATCAGGGTTTCGGCGTGGTCCTTCGGGTTGCCGATGGTCGCCGAGCAGAGGATGAATTGCGGGTTGGCGCCGTAGAAGGCGCACACGCGACGCAGGCGACGAAGCACGTTGGCCAGGTGCGAGCCGAACACACCGCGGTAGCTGTGGATTTCATCGATGACGACGTACTGCAGGCCTTCGAAGAACTGCGCCCACTTGGTGTGGTGGGGCAGGATGCCCTGATGGAGCATGTCGGGGTTGCTGACGACGATGTCGCCGTTGAGGCGGATGGCCTGGCGTTGGTCGCCGGGGGTGTCGCCGTCGAACGTGGCGGTGCGCAGGCCGAGGTCGCCGGCGCGGTTGAGTTCGATCAGTTCGGCGACCTGGTCCTGCGCGAGGGCCTTGGTCGGGAAGAGGTAGAGCGCCTTGGCTTGCTTGGTCATCGCGGCGGCGACGACGGGCAGGGTGTAGCAGAGGGATTTGCCGGAGGCGGTCGGGGTGGCGACGACGAGGTGTTCGCCGCGTTGCGCGGCATCCCAGGCATCGCGTTGGTGGGCGTAGAGCTGCGTGACGCCGCGGGCGCGCAGGGCGTGGGCGAGTTTTTCGGGAAGGGTGTCGGGCAGTGCGGCGTATCGGCCTTCGCGGCCGGGGATGAGGAAGTGGCCCGTGATCAGCGCGGCGTGCTTGCCGGCGAGCTTGGTGGCGAGCAGGCCGCCATCGCGCATCTGCGGGGCGGGTGGGGCAGGGTGTTCGAACAGCGTCAGTGCCGACATCGGGCGTCTCCTTGCGACGCCGCGAGTTGTAGGCGTGGTCCGTCTCAGGACGTGAGAAGCACAAGGAAGGTCAAACGATCCCGAACGCGTAGAACGCACCGATCGCGACGAACACCGCCGCCGTCTTGATCAGCGTGATCGCGAAGATGTCCTTGTATGCCTGCCGATGCGTCAACCCGGTCACGGCCAGCAACGTGATCACCGCGCCGTTGTGGGGCAGGGTGTCCATGCCGCCGGAGGCCATCGCGGCCACGCGGTGCAACACCTCCATCGGAATCCCCGACGCCTGCGCATTCGCGATGAACGTCTCCGCCATTGCAGCCAGCGCAATGCTCATCCCGCCCGATGCCGACCCCGTGATGCCGGCCAACGCCGTCACCGTCACCGCCTCGTTGACCAACGGATTCGGGATCGCGCGCAACGCATCGGCGACGACCAGGAACCCCGGCAACGCGGCGATCACCGCACCGAACCCGTACTCCGACGCCGTGTTCATCGAGGCGAGCAACGCCCCGCCGATGGCCGACTTCGTGCCTTCCGCGAACCGCGCCACCACCGGCTTCCAAGCCAGCACCAGCACCGCGACGATCCCCGCGAGCAGCGCCCCCTCGACCGCCCAGATTGCCGTGACCTTCGAGACCTCCTGGATCACCGGCGCGGGCGAACCGATCACCCCGGGCACGAACGAATGCTCCACCCCGTACCAACCGGGAATCGCGTTCGTCAGCAGCTTGTTCACCACGCCGACCAACACCAGCGGGAACAACGCGACCAACGGATTCGCCAACCGATCGCCGACGAACGACGCCGGCTCGTTCACCAGCGTCGCAGGATCGCCATAGCCTTCGCCCTTGCGCACGGCCGCACGCCGGCGCGATTCCAGATACGCCAGGCCTGCCAGCAAGATCGCGACCGCCCCGATCATCCCCAACCACGGCGCCGCCCACCCGTTCGTGCCGAAGAACGCCGACGGGATGATGTTCTGGATCTGCGGCGTGCCCGGCAGCGCATCCATCGTGAAGGTGAAGGCCCCGAGCGCGATGGTCCCGGGAATCAGGCGCTTGGGAATGTCGGCCTGCCGGAACAACTCCGCCGCGAACGGATACACCGCGAACACCACGACGAACAACGAGACCCCGCCATACGTCAGCAACGCGCACACCAACACGATCGACAGGATCGCGCGCTTCGCCCCGACCACCCGGATCGCCGCCTTCACGATGGCCCGCGAAAACCCCGACAACTCGATCAGCTTCCCGAACACCGCCCCCAGCAGGAACACCGGGAAATAGAGCTTGAGGAACCCGACCATCTTGTCCATGAACAGGCCGGTGAACATCGGCGCGACCAGCGACGGATCGGTCAGCAACACCGCGCCGAGCGCGGCGATGGGCGCGAAGAGGATGACGCTGTGGCCGCGGTAGGCGACCACCATCAGGAACACCAGTGCGGCCAGCACGATCAGGAAAGCCATGCGTCGTCCCCGGTCGCAAGGGGCGACCACGATGGCGGCAGTGTTCGGCACCGCGCCCCGCGGGCCCACTGTCCGAAAGTACGATGCCGGAAGATTCGGCGGCGTCCTAGCCTTGGCCTCGATCCGCGGCCGTCCGCCGCGCCTGCATCGGGGAATGGAACGCATGAAGCGCAAGACACTGAGCCTGGCCATCGCCTGCGCCATGTTGCCGACGATCGCCTGGGCGCAGGACGCCCAGCCGGCGGCGTCGACGCAGCAGGAGACCGCCGCGAAGAAGACGACCACGCTCGAATCGGTCACCGTCACCGCGCGCAAGCGCGAGGAAACGCTGCAGGAAGTGCCGGTGGCCGTCACCGCGTTCACCTCCGACGCACTCGACAAGCTGCAGGTCGAAGATCTCGGCGACCTCGACGCGCAGGTGCCGAACCTCACCGTCTATGCCGCGCGAGGTTCCTCCAGCACGATCACCGCGTACATCCGCGGCGTCGGCCAGTCCGATCCGCTGTGGGGCGTGGACCCGGGCGTCGGCATCTACATGGACGATGTCTACATCGCGCGTCCGCAGGGCGGCCTGCTCGACGTGTTCGACGTCGAGCGCGTCGAAGTGCTGCGCGGCCCGCAGGGCACGCTGTACGGCAAGAACACCATCGGCGGCGCGATCAAGTACGTCAGCCGCCCGCTGACGCCCGACATGCAGGGCTTCGGTTCGGTGACCCTCGGCAACTACGGCCAGCGTGACTTCAAGGCCGGCATCGGCGGCGGCCTCGGCGGCAACGACGCGCTGCGCGCCCGCGTGGCGGTGGCCGACATGCATCGCAACGGCTTCGGCGAAAACCTCGTCACCGGCGATGACGTCAGCGACAAGGACGTGACCGCGTTCCGCCTGTCGGTCGGCGCGTTCGTGACGGACGACTTCGACCTGCAATTCAACGTCGACCACGTCGACGACACCTCCGGCGTGCGCGCCGCGCAGATGCTGGCGCCGAACCCGTTCGCGCCGTCGATCTTCGCGCCGAACCCGAACGCGCCGGAGAACGCGCCGCTGGTGGCTAACCGCTTCGACGTGCGCAACGGCATGCCGAACATCAACGACACCACCATGCTCGGCATGTCGGTGACGGCGAACTACAAGTTCAACGACGACTGGACCTTCAAGTACGTCTGGGCCAAGCGCGAGTCGGATACCGAGACCAACATCGACTTCGACACGCTGCAGTCGAAGACCGCCGACGTGAAGGCCTTCTACAGCGACCAGCAGACCACGCACGAGCTGCAGGTCAACTACGACGCCGGCGGACGCGTGCATGGCGTGATGGGCATCTACTCGTTCGACGGCTACGCCGGCGGCCAGGTGCTCAACAACTTCTTCAACCTGTCCTTCGGCGACACGCACGGCACGGTCTACACCCAGAGCACCGCGGTGTACGCCGACTGGACGTTCGACATCACCGAGAAGTTCTCGATCGACGCCGGCGTGCGCTACACCGACGAAGACAAGCACGCGGTGGTCACCAACCAGTGCTACAGCGATTCCACCTTCACCAACGTCGCCAACTGCGCGGGTCTGGGCACGCCGATCGCGGCGGGCTTCGACCGCACCATCAACTTCAAGAACACCTCGCCGAAGATCTCGCTGGACTACCAGGTCACCGACGACATCATGGCCTACGCGCTGGCCAGCCGCGGCTTCAAGTCCGGCGGTTACAACATCCGCGCGCAGGCCACGGCGGTGCCGCGTTCGGCCGAGCCGTTCGAAGACGAGCAGGTCGATTCGTACGAAATCGGCGCGAAGATGGGGTTCCTCGATCAGTCCCTGTTCCTCAACGCCGCGTACTTCTACAACAAGTACGACGACATGCAGCTCTCGGTGTTCACCGAATACACGCTGCCCAACGGCACGCGCGCGTTCTTCGGCGACTTCACCAACGCCGGCGCGGGCACCGTGCAGGGCGTGGAGCTCGAATACCAGTGGCTGGCGAACGAGCACTTCACGCTGTCGGGCAACCTGGCGTGGCTGGACGCGCAGTTCGACGAGTACCTGTACAAGGGCTTCAACATCGCCGACCAGCAGGAGTTCACCAACGCGCCCGAGTTCTCCGGCGCGGTGAACCTCGAATACCGCACGCCGGTGGGCGACATGGGCGAGCTCTCGGCCCGCCTGACGTACTCCTACCAGTCCGAAGTCACGGCGACCACCGAAGTGACCCGCGACCCGGTCACCAACGTGCGCACGACCCCCATCACGCAGGACGGCTATGGCCTGGTGAATGCGGGCGTGACGTGGGCCATCGACGACCACTGGTCGGTCATCGCGCAGGGCACCAACCTGACGGACAAGGAATTCCTGACCACGGGTTACGTGATCCCGGCCCTGGGCGTACGCACGGGCTTCTACGGCAACCCGCGCCAGTACAGCCTGACGGTGAAATACAACTTCTAAGGCGGGAACCCCTCCCAACCTCCCCCTGCTGTGCGGGGGGAGGAGCGGATACGCTAGGCGCATGACGTTGCGCATTCCATGTTGAACATCGGTGTCGTGGTTTTCGCGGGCCTGGCGTGGCTGGGCCTGCTGTTTTTCGCCGGGGTGTACGGCGAGCGGCACCCGCGTGCGTTTTCCTCGGGCTGGCGGCACGTCTACGCGCTCTCGCTCGCCGTGCACTGCACCTCTTGGACCTTCTACGGCACGGTGACGCAGGCCGCGCGCAACGGGTGGCCGTTGCCGCCCACCTTCCTCGGCGCGATCGTGCTGTACCTGGTCGGGTTCGGTTTCATGGTGCGGCTGGTGAAGCTGGCGCGCGAAACCAACGCCACGTCCATCGCCGACCTGATCGCCACGCGCCTGGGCAAGGATGCGTGGCTCGCCGCGACCATCACGCTGGTCGCCGCGCTCGGCCTGATTCCGTACATCGCGTTGCAGCTCAAGGCGATCGCCATGAGCTTCGGCATGCTCACGGCCAGCGACGCCACGGGCGCGGCGTGGCAGGACAGCGCGCTGTATGTCGCGCTGGCGATGGCCTTGTTCGCGATGTTGTTCGGCACGCGGCGCGTCAGCGCGGCAGAACACAATCGCGGACTCGTGCTCGCGATGGCGCTGGAATCGGTGCTCAAACTCGCGGCGATGCTTGCGCTGGGTGCGTTCGTGTGGTTCGGGCTCGATTTCGAGATGCCTGCGTCGTCGGTGCAGGCGCCGGTGTCGCCGGGCGGGTTCGCGCCGCTGGTGCTGCTGGGCGCTTTCGCGATGTTCATCCTGCCGCACCAGTTCCACATCGCGGTCGTCGAGTGCCGCGAACAAGGCGACGTGCGCACCGCGCGCTGGCAATTCCCCTTGTACCTGGTGCTGATCGCGTTGCCGGTGCTGCCGCTGGCGCGCGCGGGCGAGGCGTTGCTGGGGTCGAGCGTGCCGTCCGATCTGTACGTGCTCGCGTTGCCGCTGTCGCAAGGGCAGGAGGGGTTGGCGCTGTTCGCATTCCTCGGCGGGTTGAGTGCAGCGACGGGCATGGTCGTCGTCAGCACGCTCACCTTGAGCCTGATGATCGGCAACCACTGGTTCGCGCCGGGCCTGTTGCGCGGTGCGTGGGCGCGTGGCGATGGCGGCGACTTGCGCGGACACGTCCTCGCGCTACGGCGCTTCGGCATCGTCGCGATCATGTTGCTGGCGTGGGGCTACAGCCGGCTCGTCGCGGGGAGCGAGGCGTTGGCGGACGTCGGCGCCGTGTCGTTCTCGGCGCTCGGCACGTTGGTGCCCGCGCTCGCATTCGCCGTGTGGCGGCCGCAGACGCCGGCGCGCGCGGTCGTGGTCGGCATCGTGGCGGCGTTCGCGACGTGGTGCTGGGTGCAATGGGTCCCCACGTTCCATGCGCTGCATGGCACTTCACCGACGTGGTTGATCGACGGACCGTTCGGCATCGAGTGGTTGTCGCCGAACGGCTTGTTCGGGTTGACGGGGTGGAGCCGGCTCGGGCGCGCGGTGGGTGCGAGTCTGTTCGTCGGAACCGTCGCCACGGTGCTGGCGTTGGCGTGGAAACGCGAACTGCCGCGTCGCGCGCGGCGCGGTCTCGATGCGCGCACGCTGCGCGACGCGGGCCTGCGCTTCCTGCCGCCGGATCGCGTGGAAGCGATGCTGCGCGAAGCGCCGGCCGACGGCGCCGTGCCCGCGCAGACCGAAGCGCAGGTCGAACGCGAACTCGCGGCCGTGCTGGGCTCGGCCTCCGCGCGAGTACTTCTCGATGCCGCGCGGCGCGAAGCAGGGCATCTGGACACGGTGGCCGCCATCGTCGGCGAGGCCTCGCGCGATCTGCGGTTCAACCAGCGCGTGCTCGAGACTTCGCTGGAGAACATGGACCAGGGCATCAGCGTGGTCGATGCGCAGCTGCGCCTGGTCGCTTGGAATCGCCGGTACGCGGAGTTGTTCGGCTTCCCCGAATCGTTGCTCACCGTCGGCACGACGATCGCCGAACTCGCGCGTTACGCGCTGCAACAGATGCCACCGACGGGCGACGCCGAACGCGCGTTGCAACGGCGACTGTCGCACATGCGCGCGGGCACGCCGCACCTCACCGAGCGCGAGTTTCCCGACGGCCGCATCGTCGAGATCCGCGGCAACCCGATGCCGGGCGGCGGGTTCGTCGCGACCTTCACCGACGTCACCGCGTTCCGCCGCACCGAAGCGGCGTTGCTGCAATCGAACGAAACGCTCGAGCAACGCGTGGAAGAACGCACCGCCGCGCTCGAATCCGCGCGCCACGAGGCCGAGCGCGCGAACGACGCGAAGGGCCGTTTCCTTGCCGCCATCGGCCATGACTTGTTGCAACCGTTGCACGCCGCGCACTTGTTCACCGATGCCCTTGCGCAGCAGGTGCCCCCGGGCGGAAAGGAGAGCGTGAAGCAGATCCGCGGCGCGCTGGATTCGACGACCGATCTGCTGACCGCGCTGCTCGACATGTCGCGGCTGGAAGCAGGCGGCCTGGATCCGCAACCGCGCGCATTTGCGCTCGCCGACGTGCTCGAACCGCTCGCTTCCGAATTCCGCGTGCTGGCGGCCGAACGCGGCCTGCAATTCGACGCGCTCGCGACCTGCGCATGGGTCCACAGCGACCCGCAGTTGCTGCGCCGCGTGCTGCAGAACTTCCTCGCCAACGCGGTGCGTTACACCGACCGTGGTCGCATCGTCCTCGGCGTGCGCCGCACGGGCGGTGCGCTGCGCATCGAAGTGCACGACACCGGCCCGGGCATCGAGCGCGAAGCGCAGTCGCACATCTTCGACGAATTCCGCCGCGGCGCCGACGCCGCGGGGCAGGGGCTCGGCCTGGGCCTGGCGATCGCCGACCGCATCGCGAAGTTGCTCGACGCGCCGCTCACGCTACGCAGCGCGCCCGGCACCGGCACGATGTTCGCCGTGACGGTCCCGCGTGTGGCCACGCCCGCACGCGCGCAACACGCCGCCGCGAAGAGTGGCCTGGCCGGCACCCGCGTCCTCGTCCTCGACAACGAAGTCCTCGCCCGAAACGCCTTGCGGCAATTGCTCGAAGGCATGGGCTGCTCCGTGATCGACGCCCGCGACGCGAACACAGCCGACGCGGCGTTGTCCGAATCGCCCGCGGACCTGTGGTTGTTCGACTACCACCTCGACGACGGCGCCACCGGCGTCGGCGCGCATGCGCGGTTGTCGCAAGCCCATGGCGCGCGACCGACGCTGATCCTCAGCGCCGACGCAGGCACCGACGTGCGTGCCGCCGTGCAGGAAGCGGGCTTGCCGTTGTTGATGAAACCGTTGAAACCGTTGGCGTTGAAAAGCGTGCTGGATCGCTTGCTTGCTGCACGAGCGGTGACGTAGCAGGACGACGGCCAGCCGTCACTCCATCTGCCGCGACGGATCGCTCAATTCCAGTTCCCGCAGGATCACGCTCGCCTGCGTGCGATTGCGGACGCCGAGGCGTTCGAAGATCGCGGACAGGTGCGACTTCACCGTGCGCTCCTGGATGTCGAGGCGGTCGGCGATCTGTTTGTTGAGCAATCCTTCCGCCACCAGCGCCAGCACGCGGAATTGCTGCGGCGACAAGCTCGCCAGGCGTGCAGCGAGCGCGGAATCACCGGGCGTCGAAGGCGCGCCATTCACTGCGGCACGCAATGTCGCGGGCAACCATTGCTCCAGGGCGAGCACGCTGCGAATGGCGTGGCGCAGGTCGTCCAGACCGGTGCTCTTCGGCAGGTAACCCGCGGCGCCGTGGTCGAGTGCGCGGCGGATGACGCGCGGGTCATCGTTCGCGGACACCACGACGACGGCGACACCCGGGTGTTGCGCGCGGATCGCCGCCAATCCCGCGAGGCCATGGTTGCCCGGCATGTGGAGGTCGAGCAGCACGAGATCGATGCCCGGTTCGGCATCCAGGCGCGCGAGGACGCCTTCGAGCGTTTCGGCTTCGTGGACGTCGAGGTCGGCCACGGCGTCCTTCGCCGCGCCGCGCAATGCGGCCCGGAAGAGCGGGTGGTCGTCGGCGATCAGCAGGGACGGCATCGGGCCAGTGTCACTGCACGGTCCAGCCGCCGTCCACCTCGATTGTGTGCCCGGTGATGTTCCGCGCGTGCGGGCCCATCAGGAACGCGGTGATGCCGGCCAGTTCGTCGAAGCCGATGAACACGCCCTTAGGCATCGGCTTGAGCATCACCTCACGCACGACGGCGTCTTCGGGAATGCCCCGCGTGCGCGCCTGGTCGGCGATCTGCTTGTCGACCAGTGGGGTCTTCACGTAGGTCGGGCAGATGGTGTTGATCGTGATGTCAGTGTCGGCCGTTTCCAGCGCGATCACCTTGGAGAACCCGACCAGCCCGTGCTTGGCCGCGACGTAAGCGCTCTTGTACGGGCTGGCGACGAGCGAGTGGATCGAGCCGATGTTCACGATGCGGCCGAAGCCGCGTTCGCGCATGCCGGGCAGCACCGCACGCGACAAACGCGCGACACCGACGAGCATCACCTGCACGAGGAGATCCCATTTGGCGATTGGGAACTCTTCCAGCGGCGCGACGTGTTGCAGGCCGGCGTTGTTCACCAGGACGTCGATCGGCCGCGACACTTGCGCCATCGCGGCGGCGACGCTGTCATCGGACGTGACATCGAGGGCCAGCGCTTCGGCCGATCCGCCGCCAGCCTTGATGGCGTCGACGACGGCCTGCGCGGGCGCCAGGGCGACGTCGGTCACCACGAGATGGTGGCCCGCGTTCGCCAGTTCGGAGGCGATGCCGGCGCCGATGCCACTACCGGCGCCGGTGATCAGGATGCAACGTGGGGTCATGGCGTCGGGCTCGGAGCGTGCTGCGGCCAGCCTAGCAGGCCGTGGCGCGGACGCCTTCGGACGAAAGTACGATGCCGCGCGGCGGCCGGGTTGCTAGGGTGGCCGCATGGATAACATGCGCGAACGAGCGAAGTGGGGCGCGGCGCTGTGCGTCGCGATGGCTGGGCTGGCGGGTTGCGCATCCACGCCGCGCGCGACGGAGGCGACGACGATGTTCACCGCGACGCAGACCACCGAACACCGCGGCAGCGACGATCTGCTCACCGCCGGCCTGGGGATCGACGGATTGCGCGCGATGGCCGCGCCGGCGTTCGCCGATCCCGCGCATCCCACCGACGCCGAACGTCGCCGTCGCGCGCTGTGGAACAACTGGCGCGGCATCGCCGATCTCGGGCCGCTCGGCGGCTACGGCATCCTGTACGGCACGACGCAGGCGGTGCCCGGGCGCGAGTTCAGCGCACAGGCGCGCATCGATGGTGCGCACCAGCCGCATCGCGTGCTGGTGCAAGTGCCCGATGGATTCGATGCGACCAAGCGTTGCGTGGTCGTCACCGCGTCGTCGGGTTCGCGCGGCATCTACGGGTCGATCGCGGTCGCCGGTGCATGGGGCCTGCCGAAAGGCTGCGCCGTGGCGTACACCGACAAGGGCGCGGGCACCGATTACGTCGACCACGGCGCCGATGGCGTCGAGGTGAAGCACGCGCATTCGCAGGACAATCCCGAAGCCGATTGGGGCCGCCACGTGAAGCAGGCGGCGGAGTTCGCGCTGCAATCCCTGACGCAAGCCTTCCCGGACCAGGCGCCCTTCCGCTTCGACAACACGCGCGTCATCGCGGTGGGCATTTCGAACGGCGGCGGCGCGGTGTTGCGCGCGGCGGAACTCGACGGTGATTGGCTCGACGCCGTGGTCGCGGGCGAACCGAGCATCGACGCGGCCGGTGGTCGCGCGTTGTACGACTACACCACGCAAGCGGCGCTGTTGATGCCGTGCGCGTTGCTGGATTTGGAATCGCTGCCGCAATCGCCGTTGTCGGCCGCGGGCAAGGCCGTCGGCACCTTGCGTTGCACCTCGCTCGGCATCACGCCCAAGGACGCACGCGCGACATTGCAGGCGAGCGGTTGGACCGATGCCGCGATGCGCGCGGCGGCGTTGTCCGTGGATTTCGATCTCTATCGCGCGGTCGCCGTGACGTATGCATCGGCGTACGGGCGTTACGGTTTCAACGCGCATCCGTGCGGCTTTCGTTTCGGCGCGCAGAATCCGGACTTCACTCCGCGCGCAGCGACGGACGTCGAGCGCGCCGCCTGGTGGAGCGACGGCAGCGGCATTCCGCCGGGCGCGGGTGTGAACATCGTCGACACGAAGGTCGCCGCACCGGATTTCACGCTACCGGGCCTGCAATGCCTGCGCGCGTTGTGGGACGGGCAGGGCGCCGACGCCGACCGCGTGCGCGCGGGTGTCGCGCAGCTGCGCGCGAACGCCCCGCGCGCGGGGTTGCCGGTTGTCGTGGTGCATGGTCTCGACGACGGGCTGATCCCGCCCGCGTTCTCGAGCGCCCCGTACGTCGCGATGGCGAAGGCCGCCGGACGCGACGTGCGCTACTGGCAGATCCGCAACGCCCAGCACTTCGACGGCTTCCTCGCGCTGCCCGATTACGGCAGTCGCTACGTGCCTTTGCTGCCGTACGTGTACGCGGCCCTGGACCAGGTGAATGCGCATCTCGACGATGCGGCCAAGCCGTTGCCGGTGGATGCGGTGATCGAAACGAAACCGCGTGGGGCGACGCCGTTGTCGGCGGAGCATCTTGCGATTCCCTGAAGGCGGAGAGGGGGCGCGCTAAACTGCGCCCCATGGACGACTTCGACTACGCCCGCTACGACCGCATCCGCCCCATCCGCTGGACCGGCGAGGCGCTCGATCTTCTCGACCAGCGCAAGCTGCCGTTCGAAACGCAGTACATGACGTGCCGCACCAGCGACGAGGTCGCCGCGGCCATCCACGCGCTCGCGGTCCGCGGCGCACCGGCGATCGGCATCGCCGCGGCCTGGGGCGTCGTGCTCGCCGAACGCGAGATCGATGCGACCGACGCGCGCGACGCGGCCGCCAAACTCGAACCGGCCCTGCAACGCCTCAACGCCGCACGCCCGACCGCGGTCAACCTCGCCTGGGCGCTCGCACGCATGCGCGCCGCCCTGGCCCGTGCCGACCACGACTGGCGCGGCGCGCTCGAACGCGAAGCGCAGGCCATCGACACCGAAGACCTCGCCGCCAACCGCCGCATGGGCGCGCTGGGCGCATCGCTGATCGAACCCGGCAGCGGCGTCCTCACCCACTGCAACACCGGTTCGCTCGCCACCGCAGGCTTCGGCACCGCGCTCGGCGTGATCCGCGCCGGCGTCGCGCAGGGCCGCATCGACAAAGTGTTCGCGGGCGAAACCCGTCCGTGGCTCCAGGGCGCGCGCCTGACCGTGTGGGAACTGCAGCAGGATGGCATCGACGCCACCCTGATCGCAGACTCCGCTGCTTCGCATTTGCTTAAGTCTGGCAAGGTGCAGTGGGTGGTCGTCGGCGCCGACCGCATCTGCGCCAACGGCGACACCGCGAACAAGATCGGCACCTACCAGCTCGCCATCGCCGCGCGCCACCACGGCGTCGGATTCATGGTGGTCGCCCCGTCCTCGACCGTCGACATGGCCACCGCCAGCGGCGATCTGATCGAGATCGAGGAGCGCGACGCCGCCGAGCTGCACGCCGTCGGCGGCAGCCGCACCGTCGCCGAGGGCATCGACGCCTGGAACCCGGTCTTCGACGTGACGCCCCACGACCTGATCGATGCGATCGTCACGGAACGGGGCCTGATCCGCCGCCCGGATGAAGCCGCGATGCGGGCCGCCTTCGGGGGCTGAGTCGTCCTGCGCTCGAGACGTTTCGGCTCGATCCTCTCCCCCGCGTTCGTGACCTTCAGTCGGCCGCATTCGTCGCGGCGTGACGGGGTGTCGCGATGGAATCGTTCGCGAAATCCGCGCGTGTCATCGCGTGGATCGACGTCGAAGGTCGGGACCGCGTTCATCAGGAAGGAGGATCCCACGCGTGCAGCTGACTGATCTTCCGCAGGTGGAGCGTGATGCCCTGCACCTGCTGCTGGAGGGCGAAAGCCCGACGCTCATCGCGTTGCGGGCGCAACTGCGCCATCTCGCGTCGGTCACGCGGTCGCCCGATGCGGTGGGTGTGTATATCGACTTCCACCTGGACAGCAGGGCCATACCGCTCCCCGGAGCGCAGGATTTCGAGTTATCCGACGTCGTGGCCGACAGCCCCGGCGCGGAGCCTGTCGGGTTCATCCTGTTCATTCGAGGGGGGCTGGTTTCGCTACTCGAAGGCTACGTCGCCGGGGATCGCTATCCACACGAGGAAGGTCGCGCCTTCTCCGTCAGGCGGGACCCGGGCGAGACTTCATAACTCTTTGTTTTTCGGGCGTTTGAAAAGCGACTGGCGACCGGGTCCATGCTAGAATTCCCGCCTTGCGCACTCCTTAGAAAAAGCCCACCGAATGGCAGAACTCGCCAAGGAAATCATCCCGGTCAACCTCGAAGACGAGATGCGCCGCAGCTACCTCGATTACGCGATGAGCGTGATCGTGGGGCGCGCACTCCCCGACGTCCGGGACGGCCTCAAGCCGGTGCACCGCCGCGTGCTGTTCGCGATGAACGAGCTCGGCGCCCACAGCAACAAGCCGTATTACAAGTCGGCGCGCATCGTCGGCGACGTCATCGGCAAGTACCACCCGCACGGCGACACCGCGGTCTACGACACGCTGGTGCGCATGGCGCAGCCCTTCTCGCTGCGCTACATGCTGGTGGACGGGCAGGGCAACTTCGGCTCCATCGACGGCGACTCCCCGGCGGCCATGCGTTACACCGAGGCGCGCATGTCGCGCCTGGCGCATGAGCTGATGGCGGACATCGACAAGGAAACCGTCGACTTCCAGCCCAACTACGACGAGAAGGAACTCGAACCCACCGTCATGCCGACGCGGGTGCCGAACCTGCTGGTCAACGGCTCGGCGGGCATCGCGGTCGGCATGGCGACGAACATCCCGCCGCACAACCTCAACGAAGTCATCGACGCCACCATCGCGCTGATCGACGATCCGCTGCTCGACGTCGACGGCCTGATGCAGCACATCCCGGGCCCCGACTTCCCCACCGCGGGCATCATCAACGGCACCGCCGGCATCCAGCTCGCCTACCGCACCGGCCGCGGCCGCGTGCGCATGCGCGCCCGCGCCGAGATCGAAGTCAACGAAGACACCGGCCGCGAAGCCATCGCGGTGTCGGAGATCCCGTACCAGGTCAACAAGGCGCGGCTGATCGAGAAGATCGCCGAGCTGGTGAAGGAAAAGAAGCTCGAAGGCATCAGCGAGCTGCGCGACGAGTCCGACAAGGACGGCATGCGCATCTACATCGAGGTCAAGCGCGGCGAGTCGGCCGAGGTCGTGCTGAACAACCTCTACGCGCAGACACAGATGGAATCGGTGTTCGCGATCAACATGGTCGCGCTGGTCGACGGCCGCCCGCAGCTGCTCAACCTCAAGCAGATGCTGGAAGCCTTCGTGCGCCACCGCCGCGAAGTCGTCACGCGCCGCACCATCTTCGAACTGCGCAAGGCCCGCCAGCGCGCCCACGTGCTGGAAGGTTTGACGGTCGCACTGGCCAACATCGACGAGATGATCGAGCTGATCAAGACGTCGGCCAACCCGAACGAAGCCCGCGAGCGCATGCTCGACCGCCGCTGGCCCCCGGGCCTGGTGGGTTCGCTGCTGGCCGCCGCCGGCGCCGATGCCTCGCGTCCGGATGACCTGCCGGCGGGCGTCGGCCTGTCCGAAGCCGGCTACCAGCTCACCGAAGTCCAGGCGCAGCAGATCCTCGAGATGCGCCTGCACCGCCTCACGGGCCTGGAGCAGGAAAAGCTCACCGACGAATACAAGCAGTTGCTGGAAACCATCGCCGGCCTGATCCGCATCCTCGAAAACCCGGACGTGCTGCTCGATGTCATCCGCACCGAGCTGCGCAACCTGAAGGAAGAATTCGGCGACGCGCGTCGTTCGGAAATCCGCGCCAGCGAGGAAGACCTCGACATCCTCGACCTCATCGCGCCGGAAGACGTGGTGGTCACGCTGTCGCATTCGGGCTACGCCAAGCGCCAGCCGGCCAGCGCGTACCGCGCGCAGCGCCGCGGCGGCCGCGGCCGCAACGCGGCGATGGCGAAGGACGAGGATTTCATCGACCGCCTGTGGCTGGTCAACACGCACGACACGCTGCTCACCTTCACCAGCGCCGGCCGCGTGTTCTGGCTGCCGGTGCACCAGTTGCCCGACGCCGGCCCCAACGCCCGCGGCCGTCCGATCATCAACTGGATCCCGCTGGAAGCCGGCGAGCAGGTGCAGGCCGTCCTCCCGGTGCGCGAGTACCGCGACGACCGCTACGTGCTGTTCGCCACCCGCGACGGCACGGTCAAGAAGACGGCGCTCACCGAGTTCGCCTTCCGCCTGCAGCGCGGCAAGATCGCCATCAACCTGGACGACGGCGACGCGCTGGTCGGCGTCGCGCTGACCTGCGGCGACAGCGACATCATGTTGTTCGCGTCCAACGGCAAGGCCGTGCGCTTCGCCGAAAACGAAGTCCGCGCCATGGGCCGCACCGCCACCGGCGTTCGCGGCATGCGCCTGGCCGAGGGCGACAAGGTCCAGAGCCTGATCGTGATCGAAGGCGACGGCGACATCCTCACCGCCAGCGAACGCGGTTACGGCAAGCGCACCCCGGTCGCGGACTACCCGCGCAAGGGCCGCGGCACGCAGGGCGTCATCGCCATCCAGACCACCGCGCGCAACGGCAAGCTGGTGGGCGCCATCCAGCTCAGCGACCACCACGAGGTGTTGCTGATCTCCGACGGCGGCACGCTGGTGCGCACGCGCGCGGCGGAAATCTCGCAGGTCGGCCGCAACACGCAGGGCGTCACGCTCATGCGCCTGGCCGAAGACGAGACGCTGCAGGCGGTCGAACGCGTCGACGCGTCGCTGGACGACGAGACGGTTGTGTCGGAAGCTGAAGGCGCGGCAACGGCGATGGTCGACGCGTCCGAAGCGGTGTCCGCCGACGCTGCCGAGGATCGTTCTCCGGAGTGATCGCCCGAGTGCGTGCAACGCACATCGACGACGCCGCCTCCGGGCGGCGTTGTCGTATCCGGGGCATGCTTCAAGGCGATCGCACGACGGCGGCCTGCCGTCACAACACAACTTAGGGGTTCGATCATGCAACGCTGGGCGCGTCCGAACGGAGTCGGGGGTGCGATTCGGAATGCAATCGGGTGGGTGGCCATCGCCGCCCTGGCAATGGGCTTCGCTGCAGGGTGCAAACCCCAGCCGGGAGGCGAACTCCCGGAAGTCAGCGGCGAGAAGATCGCCGCGAAGAAAGCGCAGGTCGCCGGGTTCGGCCTGGTGTCCGCGTATCCCGACCAGCAAGGCGACACGCTCGCGCTGGCGCTCGAATTCAGCAAGCCGTTGGTCGGCACGCAGGAGTTCGACGACCTGCTGTCGGTCACGGACAAGGACGGCTCGCGGGTCAAGGGCAGCTGGGTGCTCGACGACAAGGGCGACGACGAAGGCCGCGTCCTGCGATTCCCACACGTCGAAGCCGGCCGCGATTACATCGTGTCGGTCGAAGCCAAACTCACCGCCGCCGACGGCCGCACGCTGAAGGAAGACATCCGCCGCACGGTGCACACCGGCCCGCTCGACCCGGTGGTTGGCTTCGCCTCGCAGGGCAGCGTGCTGCCGGCGCGCGAAAGCCGCGGCTTGCCGGTCGTGTCGATCAACGTGCCGGAAGTCGACGTCGAATTCCTGCGCATCAAGGACAGCGAACTGCCGCGCTTCTTCGCCGAGTTCCAGCGCGGCGGACGCCGCGGCACCTGGGATCTCGAACGCGACTACAACTGGGACGACGACAGTGGCGTCTCGCGCAGCCGCACGCCGTTGTCGAAGATGGCCGAACCGGTGTACGTCAACCGCTTCACGCTGGGTGGCCGCACCAACGAGCGCGTGCTGACCTACCTGCCGCTGCAGGACATCACGGAGCTGCAGAAGCCCGGCCTGTACTTCGCGGTGATGAAGCGCGCCGGACAGTTCACCGAGCAGTACGACACCGCGTTCTTCACCGTCAGCGACCTCGGCCTGCACACGCGCGCCTACAAGGATCGCCTGTTCGTGCACGCCGCCTCGCTGCAATCGGGTGCCGCGCAGCCGACGGTCGAACTGAAAGTGCTGAACGCCGCGGGCGAGGCCATCCTCAAGGCCAGCACCGACCGCAACGGCAACGCGCTGCTGCCGTACAAGCTCGATGCGACGCACGTCTTGATCGCCACGCACGGCACCGATGTGTCGATGCTGCCCTTCAACCAGCCGGCGCTCGATCTGTCGGAGTTCGCCGTCGCCGGCCGCGAGCAGGCGTGGTTCGACGTCTTCGCCTGGTCGGGCCGCGATCTGTATCGCCCCGGCGAAACGGTGCGCATCTCCGCGTTGTTGCGCGACCAGGATGGGCAACCGATCGACACGAAGGGCAAGGCGTTGCAGCCGATCTTCGTGCGCTACGTGCAACCCGACGGCAAGGCGCTGCTCGAAACCCCGCTGCAACCCGACACGCAGGGCTACGTTCGCCACGCGCAGGCCATTCCGGCCGACGCCGCCACCGGCCGCTGGAAAGTGGAATTCCGTACCGACCCGGCCAGCAAGGACGCGGTGCAGGGTATGACGCTGCGCATCGAGGAGTTCCTGCCCGAGCGCATGAAGCTCGACCTCGACGCGCCCGCGCGCCTCTCGCCCGGCCAGCCGCTGCAATTGAAGGCGGTCGGCGCGTATCTGTACGGCGCGCCCGCGGCGGGCAACCGTTTCACCGCGAAACTCGCCGTCGCCGTCGAACAACATCCGATCGAATCGCTGAAAGGCTGGTTCTTCGGCGACCCGACGCTCACGCTGCCGAAGGACGCCAAGGACGTCGTCGATACCGAATTCGGCGACGACGGCACGCTCGTGCAACCCATCGCGTTGCCGAAGGAGGCCAGGCCCGTTTCGCCGATTGCCGCGGTGGTCACCGGCAGCGTGTACGAAACCGGCGGGCGCAGCGTCAATCGTTCGATCAAGCGCGTCGTGTGGCCGGCCGAAACGCTGGTGGGCGTGCGCCCGTTGTTCGACGACAAGGAAGGCCCGGGATCGGATTCCAACGCCGGGTTCGAACTCGCGCGCTTCTCCGCCGACGGCGCCATGCGCGCGGTGCAGGGCGCGCGCGTCACGTTGATGCGCGAGAAGCGCGACTACCACTGGGCGTGGGGCGACGAAGGCGGTTGGGATTACGACTACAGCAGTCGCTGGTCGTCGATCGAAACACGCACCGTCGATCTCGGCACGACCGCCATCCGCCTCGCGTTCCCGGTGGAGTGGGGCAACTATCGCATCGAGGTCTACGACCCGACGACCAAACTCACCACGCGTTACCCGTTCACCGCCGGCTGGAGCTGGGACGACGAGAACCGCGGCCTCGACGCGCGCCCCGACAAGGTCAAGCTCGCGCTCGACAAGACGCACTATCGCGCCGGCGACACGATGAAGGTCACCGTGACGCCGCCGCACGAGGGCGAAGGCCTGCTGATGGTGGAGAGCGACAAGATGCTCTTCGTCCAGGGCATCACGGCGAAGGCGGGCAGCACGTTCGAAATCCCGGTCACCAGGGAGTTCGAGCGCCACGATGTGTACGTCACCGCGCTGATCTTCCGCGGCGGCAGTGCGCGCAGCAAGGTGACGCCGGCGCGCGCCGTCGGTATCGCGCATGTCGTGATGGACCGCCGCGACCGCAACGTCGCGGTCGGCGTGGCCGTTCCGAAGGCGATGCGCCCGCAGCAGAAGCTGCCGGTGGTCGTGAGCGCGCCGCAATTGGCGGGCCAGGTCGCGTTCGTGTCGGTGTCGGCCGTCGACGTCGGCATCCTCAACATCACGCGCTTCCCGGTGCCCAACGCCGCCGAGCATTTCTTCGCGCAGCGCCGCCTCGGCGTCGATGCCTACGATCTGTACGGCCGCGTGATCGAAAGCTTCGACGGGCAGACCGCGAAGATCCGCTTCGGCGGCGACATGGCCCCGCCGCTCGCGCTGCCGCAAGCGCGCAGGCCCACCTCGCGCGTGCAGACCGTCGACCTGTTCAGCGGCCCGGTGAAGCTCGATGCGAAGGGCATCGCGCGGGTGAAGCTCGACGTGCCCGACTTCAACGGCACGCTGCGCGTCTCGGCGCTCGTCTGGTCCGGTGGCAAGTACGGCAGCCGCGCGAACGAAACCCTCGTGCGCGCGCCGGTGCTGGCCGAAGCGAGCATGCCGCGCGTCCTCGCGCCGGGCGACAAGAGCAACGTCACGCTCGACGTGCAGAACTTCAGCGGCCAGCCGGGCGCGTTCAAGGTGCAGGTCGATGGCATCGGTCCGCTGTCGATTGGCAACGGCGCGCGTACGGTCAAGCTGGCGAAGGACGAACGCACGACGCTCACCTTCCCGCTGCAGGCGAAGGAAGGCTTCTCGACCGCGCAGGTGCGCGTGCGCGTCGATGGCAACGGGCACAAGGTCGATCGCAAGTACGACCTGCCGGTGCGCGCGGCATGGCCGCAGGTCATGCGGACGCGCAGCGTCACGGTGCAGGGCAACGGCCCGATCGCGCTCGATCCGACGCTCCTCTCGGGGCTGATGCCCGATTCGGTACGCGGCCGCCTCGTGGTCAGCGCGTATCCGCCGATTCCGTTCGCCGCGGCGCTGGAAGACGTTCTGAAGTACCCGTACGGCTGCGCCGAGCAGACGACGAGCAAGGGCTACGCGACGTTGGTGCTCGACGATGCGACGGCCAAACTGCTCGGTGTTCCGCCGCTCGGCGACCGCGAACGCCGCGACCGCATCGCCGGTGCGCTCGCCCGCCTGGCGGGCATGCAACTGGCGTCGGGCCACTTCTCGTTGTGGGGCGATGATTTCGTCGATCCCTCGCTGACGCCGTACATCACCGAGTTCATGCTCGATGCGCGCGAAGCCGGCTTCGCAGTGCCCGAAGCGATGCTGCAGAAATCGCTGAAGGCGCTCAACGAAGACCTGCTGTCCGGTGGTCCGCAGTTCTACAACTACGACCATCGCCCGCATCTGATGTTCGCGTATCGCGCGCACGCCGGCTACGCGCTGGCCCGCGTCAACCGCGCGCCGCTCGGCACGCTGCGCGCGCTGTACGACGACGAACGCGCGAAGGCCGAAACGGGCCTGCCGCTCGTGCGCCTGGGCATCGCGCTGTCGCTGCAGGGCGACCGCCGCCGCGGTGCGAAATCCATCGCCGAAGGCTTCGCGTTCGACGATTCGCATCGGCCGGAATACCTCGGCGACTACGGCACGCGCATCCGCGACGACGCGATGATGATCGCGCTCGTTCATGAGCGTGGGCTGGCGAAGCCTGAGTACGACGCGCGTTCGATCGCACTCGGCCGCGAACTCGACGCCCGCCGCAAGGAACGCTGGTTCTACCTCAGCACGCAGGAACAGGTGTCGATCGCGCGCATGGGCAAGGCGTTGATGCGCGGCAAGGGCAAGGTCGTCGCGGGCCAATGGATCGGTCCGAACGTCCGCAGCGATGTCGCGGACGTGCCGATGACGGGCCGCCTGGTGGACAACGGGGCGCTCGACCTGCGCTTCGTGCCGACCACGCCACCGCCGTACTACGTGAGCATGGAAGTCGCCGGCATCCCGCGCGAGGCACCTGCGCCGGACAAGTCGGTCATCGACATCCAGCGCACGTACTACACCACCGACGGCAAGCCGTGGGCCGGCGACAAGCTGGTCGAAGGCGACAGCCTCATCGTGCAACTGACGGTGAAGGCCTCCACGGCGATGCCCGATGCACTCGTCGTCGACCTGCTGCCCGCGGGCCTGGAAATCGAGAACTTCAACCTCGGCGATGCGAAGCAGTGGGCGGGCGTGGTGATCGACGGCATCGAGATCGCCAACCGCGATCGCGCAAACGAACTGCGCCACGAAGAGTTCCGCGACGACCGCTATGCCGCCGCGCTCAAGCTCGATCGTTACGACACCGCACGCCTGTTCTACCTCGTGCGCGCCGTAACGCCGGGCACCTACGCGGTGCCGCCGCCGCAAGCGGAGGACATGTACCGGCCCGAGTTGCGCGGCACCGGCGTGCGCACGCCCGCGACGATCACGGTGACCCAACCGGGGCAATGACCGTGCGCAGTCGAAGGCGGTGGTGGTGGCGGGGACTGTTGGCAGCGGAGCTGCTGCTCGTCCTCGCCATGCTGGCGGACCTCGCGTTCCCCGTGCCGTTGCCCGATGGGCGCGGCGCGGGAGCGATCGTCCTGGCGCGCGACGGCACGCCGTTGCGCGCTTTCGCCGACCGCGACAGCGTGTGGCGGTATCCGGCGTCGATCGATCGTGTGTCGCCGTTGTACGTGCAGGCGCTGATCGGCTACGAGGACCGCTGGTTCTACGCGCATCCGGGCATCAATCCCGTCGCGATGGCGCGCGCGGCGGGGCAGTGGGCGCGGCATGGGCGCGTGGTGTCGGGCGGCTCGACGTTGACCATGCAAGTCGCGCGGATCCTCGATCCCCCGAAGCCCGGCCGGCGCAGCGTGTTCGACAAGGCGCGGCAGATGGCGCGGGCGCTGCAACTGGAAGTGCATCTGTCGAAGAGCGAGATCCTCGCGCTGTACCTGGATCGCGCGCCCTTCGGCGGCACCATCGAAGGCGTCGAAGCGGCCAGTTGGGCGTACCTTGGCAAGCCGGCGGCGCGGTTGTCGCATGCGGAAGCCGCATTGCTTGTCGTGCTCCCGCAATCGCCGAGCCGGTTGCGGCCGGATCGCGCGCCCGAGCGCGCACGCGTCGCACGCGACAAGGTGCTCGCGCGCATGGCGACGCAGGGCCTGTGGCCGGCGGGCGACGTGCACGAGGCGAAGATCGAACCGGTTGTCGCGCGTGCATTGGAACCGCCGCGCCACGCGCAACTGCTCGCGCAACGTCTGCGCGATGCGGCGCCCGGCGCGTCGCGGATCCGTTCGACCATCGACAACGATTTGCAACGCATGCTGGAAGAGCGCGTCGCTGCGTACTTCTCCGATTTGCCGCCGCGGACATCGGCCGCTTTGTTGGTCGTCGACAATGCGACGCTCGAAGCGCGCGCTTATGTCGGCTCGGTGGAATTCGGCGATCCCGAGCGGTTGGGCCACGTCGACATGGTCAAAGCCTGGCGCTCGCCGGGCTCGACGCTCAAACCGTTCCTCTACGGCCTGGCCATCGACGACGGCCTGATCCATTCGGAAAGCCTGCTCATCGATGCGCCGCAGTCGTTCGGCGACTATCGGCCCGGCAACTTCGACATGGCGTTCAACGGGCCAGTGGCCGCGTCGGAAGCGTTGCGCCTGTCGTTGAACGTGCCCGCCGTCGATCTGCTCGATCGCGTCGGCCCTGCGCGATTCGCCGCGCGGCTCGAGAACGCAGGCATCGCATTGAAATGGCCGGAGGGCGGGGCGCCGAACCTGGCGATGATCCTCGGCGGCACGGGTGCGCGATTGGAAGACCTCGTCGGTGCGTATGCGGCATTGAATCGCGACGGCATCGCCGGCCGCGTGCGTTATCGGCCGGATGCACCGCATGTCGACCGCCGCCTGTTGTCGCCGGGCGCGGCATGGATCATTCGCGAGATTCTCGAAGCGCATCCGCGCCCGGGCACCGTGGCCGATACATTCGATTCGCGCTCCCGCATGCGCGTGGCATGGAAGACGGGCACGAGTTACGGCTATCGCGACGCGTGGGCGCTCGGCAGTACGCGGCGCTACACGGTCGGGGTGTGGGTCGGCCGGCCCGACGGCACGCCGATGCCCGGGCAATACGGCGCGATGACCGCGCTGCCGTTGTTGTTCGAAACCATCGACAGCCTGCCGGTCGCGGCGACCGACACGGCGCCGCGCCCGCCGCCGCAAGGCGTGGAGGAAATCGAAGTGTGCTGGCCGCTCGGCCTGCCGCCCGATCCCGCGGCGCCCGGGTTGTGCCGCAAGAAACGCGAAGCGTGGACGCTCGACGGCAACGTGCCGCCAACCTTCGCCGAACGCGATGCGCGATTGTGGAACGCGGGTGTCGAACGATTCGACATCGATGCACGCACGGGCCAACGGCTCACCGCCGATTGCACGTCGATGCACGACCGCCGGCCGACCGAACTCGCGCGCTGGCCCGCACTCGCGTCGCCCTGGCTGTCCGACGAAACGCGCGCGGCGGCGACGCTGCCGCCGCGTGCCGCCGATTGCGAACCCGACAGCCGCGACGCCACCGAGTCCTTGCGGATCGATGGTCTCGTCGACCGCGCAACCCTCGCGCGCCCGTCCAACAGCACCGCACCGTTGAAACTCTCGGTGCGCGCGCTCGGCAGTGAAGCGCGCATCCGCTGGTTGCTTGACGGCCGCATGGTCGGCGAGACCCGCGGCGCCGCGCCGTTCGCTTTCGACTTCGCCGCCCACGGCGCGCACACGCTCACTGCGCTGGCCGAAACCGGCGCATGGGCGGCGATCGGGTTCCGGGTCATGGAACCGGGCGGTTAGCCCAGTTGCTCTAGGACGTAGTCGGCGGCCGACACGCGGAACTCGCCCGGCGATTCGACATGCAACTGCTTGACCACGCCGTCCTCGGCGTACAACGCGAAGCGTTTGGAACGCAGGCCCATGCCGTAACCGCTCGCGTCCATTTCCAGGCCGAGCGCGCGGGTGAAGTCGCCATTGCCGTCGGCCAGCATTTCCAGGCCCTGCGGCACGTGCTGCGAATCGCCCCAGGCCTTCATGACGAACGGGTCGTTGACCGACATGCAGAGCACTTCGACGCCGCGCGCCTTGAAGTCCTCGAACTTCTCGACGAAGCCCGGCAGGTGGCGCTCCGAGCAGGTCGGGGTAAAGGCGCCGGGCACCGCGAACAGCACGACCTTCTTGCCGTCGAACAATGTGCGCGTATCGACCGTCTCGACGCCGTCCTTGATGCGCTTGAGGGCGACTTCGGGGATGCGGTCGCCGGGCTGGATGGACATGGGGGAATCCTTGCGTGGGGGGCAGGCCATCGAGTGTAGATGATCCGGTCTCCACGGCGTTGCGGTAGGCTTTTGCGCATGGAATTCAAGGACTACTACCAGATCCTGGGCGTCGAGCCCGGCGCGGGCGACTCCGAGATCAAGACCGCCTACCGGCGACTGGCGCGCAAGTACCACCCCGATGTCTCGAAGGAAGCGGGCGCCGAGGACAAGTTCAAGGCCGTCAACGAAGCCTACGAGGCGTTGCGCGATCCGCAGAAGCGCGCCGCTTACGATCAGTTGCGCACGCGCGGCTATCGTCCGGGCGACGACGTGCAACCGCCGCCCGGCGGATTCCACGGCGGGCAGGGCGACTTCGACTTCGACGAAATCTTCGCCGGCGGTGGCGCGGGTGGCGGCTTCTCCGATTTCTTCGAATCGTTGTTCGGCCGCCAGCGCGGCGGCGGCCCGGGCTACGGCGGCGGCAACGGCGCGCGCCAACAGACGCGCGACACGCGCGCGAAACTCGCGGTGCCGCTGGAGTCGGTGTACAGCGGCGGCAGCGTGCGCATTGGCGTCAACGGCAAGACGCTGGACATCAAGGTGCCCAAGGGCATCAAGCCCGGCCAATCGATCCGCCTGGGCAAGCAAGGCAACAACGGCGGCGACCTGTACCTGGAAATCGAATACGCCGCGCATCCGCAATTCGAAGTCGACGGCCGCAACATCCTGCACGTGCTGCCGCTCGCGCCGTGGGAAGCCGCGCTCGGCGCGACGGTGAGCGTGCCGACGCTGGGCGGCGCCGTCGAACTGAAAATCCCCGCGGACTCCGAATCGGGCCGCAAGCTCCGCCTGCGCGGCCGCGGTCTGCCGGGCCAACCGCCGGGCGACGAAATCGTCGAACTCGAAATCCTCGCACCCAAGGCGCATTCGAAGGACCAGCGCGAAGCGTACGAACGCATGCGCGATGCGTTCGGCGACGATTGGCGGCGCGAGTAGACGTGATGCTCTCGATCCGACGTTGGTTGCTCGCCGCGACGTTGCTGCTCGCGATGCCCGCATTCGCGCATGAAGACACGCCGTTTCGCCTCGAGCGCGATGGCGCGCTCACCGGGTTTCCCGAAGAATTCGGGCCGGCCTCGCTGCGTGTGGGGTTCAAGGCGAGCGACGCGTCGTACGACGCACCGAACGTGGCCTCGGTGGTCCTGCGGATCCGCGACCGCGAGGTGCGGTTGCCGAGCTGCCTGACGGGGCTGCTGCGGAGCAGCGATATCAGCCAGGTGCGTGTCGCGGGCTCGTGGTACCACGAGGAAATGGAGGGGTTGCCGTACTACGTCAACATCTCGTTCGACGATGGTCCCCTCCCGTCGACGTATTGGGTCTCGGGCTACGAGTTGTTGTTCGACATGCGCACTGCCCGATTGCTGCAGATGCAGGTCCGCATCGCGCGCGACCCGCGGACGGTGCAGTTGCTGCCGCTCGACATCGCCGCGCTGTGCCGGGGCGACACGCTGCCCGAACCTGTCCAGGCAGGCACGCCGCGGCCCTGAAGGTTGCGGCGTTCACACCGCCTTTGGCACCCTGCGCGTTCGCAATGGAGAGCACGTGATGCAGCGACCCCGCCATTTCTCGATGCTGCGCGACTTCCACCTGGCCGATTGGTTCACGCTGGCCAATGCGTTCTGCGGCACGGGCGCGATCTTCGCGGCCATGCGCTTCCTGCAGGAAGGCGTCGTGCGCGACCTGCTGGTGGGCATGGCCCTCATCCCGCTGGCCTTCATCTTCGATGCGCTCGACGGGCGCGTGGCGCGTTGGCGCAAGTCGGCCTCCACGCTGGGCCGCGAGCTCGATTCACTGGCCGACGTCATTTCCTTCGGCGTCGCGCCGGCGGCGCTGGCCTACGCCTGTGGCCTGCAGGGCGGATGGGATTGGGTGGTGCTCTCGTATTTCGTGGGCTGCGGCGTCAGTCGCCTGGCGCGCTACAACGTCACCGCCGAGGCCCTGTCCGGTGAAGACGACAAGGTGAAGTTCTTCGAAGGCACGCCGATCCCCACCAGCCTGCTGCTCGTCGTCCTGCTGGCCGTGGCCGCGGTCCAGGACCGCATCGGGACCAATCTGTGGTTCGGGGTGCTCCATCTCGGCCCGTGGCAGCTGCACCCGCTGGTGCTGGTGTTCGCACTGTCGGGTTCGCTGATGATCAGCAAGACGATGCGGATCCCCAAGTTCTGAGGAAATGTGGCACTGCAACATTCCGGGCGATAGGATGCCCGCCTGATGACGCTGGAGGCGGGAATGGACGCAGGACAGGACTTCAACAAAGTGGCTCAACAGTACTGGAGCGCATGGGGCGACATGCTCCGCAGCGCCGTGCCGTCGGCCCAACCCGCCACGCCGGACCCGATGAAGGCCTGGCACGACGCGGTGGATTGGTGGACGCAGCTCGCTCACGGGCAGCGTTCGGAGGTCAATGCCGCGGTCGATCGTTTCAATGGCCAGGCCCGCAGCTGGTACGGCGCGATGCAGCAGGTGGCGGCGCAGTTCGCGGGCCACGATGCCTCGGCGCGCGATATCACCAGTGCGTGGAAGTCCGCGCTGGGCGCGGTCGGCGAGAACCCGTTCCCCGAGTTGTTCCGCACGATGCGCGGGCAGGGCCAGCAGGGTCTCGAACAGTGGATCGAAGATGCCTCGCCGTTCCTCGATGCATGGCGTCGCGAAACGGGCTCGTGGCTCGGCGTTCCCGCGTTCGGTTTCGCGCGCGAACACCAGGAACGCTGGCAGAAGCTCGCGCAGGCGCAGATGGACCTCGCGCAGGAAAACAGCGCGTACAACGCGTTGATGCTCAAGTCGGGCCAGCGCGCTTACGAGGTGTTCGAACAGAAACTCAACGGCCGCAAGGGCGAACCGCTGAAGTCCGCGCGCGCGTTGTTCGACCTGTGGATCGACGCCGCCGAAGAGGCCTACGCCGAGATCGCGCTGTCGGATGAATTCCGCAAGGTGTACGGCCGCCTCGTCGACGCGCAGATGCGCGTGCGTGGTGGCGTGCAGCGCGAAGTGGAAAACCAGACCGGCCAGCTCGGCATGCCGACGCGCACCGAAGTCGACGCCGCGCACAAGAAGATCGCGCAGCTCGAACGCGAAGTGCGCAAGTTGCGCGACGCGTTGCTGGCGCAGACGCCCGCGAAGCCGGCTCCGCAGCCGCAGGCCGCCGCCCGTGCGGGCGAGCCCTCGCTGAAGGTGCAGGGCGACAAGATCCTCGACAACAGCCCGTCGAAGCCGGCCGCGCCGAAGAAGTCGACGACGAAGAACAAGGGGAAGCGCTAATGGCTCTCGGCAACCAGGGTCCGCTGGACATCAGCCCCGAAGCACTCGCGGACGAAGCGTTCAAGGTGCAGCAGAAACTCGGCGCGGGATTGAACACCCTGCGTGAAGTCGACGACGTGCAGTACGGCGCGACGACGAAGGAAGCCGTGTGGTCCGACGGCAAGGTCACGCTGTACCGCTATCGCGGTGAGCAGGCGCCGACCGCCAAGGTCCCGCTGCTCATCAGCTATGCGCTGGTGAATCGCCCTTACATGGTGGACCTGCAATCCGACCGTTCCATCGTGCGCGGCCTGCTCGCGCGCGGCGAAGACGTGTACATCATGGATTGGGGCTATCCGGATCGTTCGGACCGATTCCTGACGCTCGAGGATTACGTCGAACGCTTCCTCGGCGGCGCCGTGGATTACCTGCGTCGCGAACACGGCCTGGAGGCGATCAACCTGCTCGGCATCTGCCAGGGCGGTGCGTTCTCGCTGTGCTACTCGTCGCTGCATCCCGGGAAGATCCGCAACCTCATCACCATGGTCACGCCGGTGGATTTCCACACCGACGACAACATGCTCTCGAGCTGGACGCGCAGCATGGACGTCGACCTGTTCGTCGACACGCTGGGCAACGTGCCGGCCGACCTGATGAACTGGTGCTACCTCACGCTCAAGCCGGCGCGCTTGTTCGTGCAGAAGTACGTCGGTTTGGTGGACATCCTCGACGACAAGAAGGCCGTCGAAGATTTCCTCCGCATGGAAAAGTGGATCTTCGATTCGCCGGACCAGGCGGGCGAGGCGTTCCGCCAGTTCGTCAAGCAGTTCTACCAGGCCAACGGCTTCATCAACGGTGGCATCACCATCGGCGATCGCGAAGTGCACCTGGGCATGGTCGAAATGCCGGTGCTGAACATCTTCGCCGAGCAGGATCACCTGGTGCCGCCGGCGGCCTCGCGCGCGCTGCGCGACGTGGTCGGCACGAAGGATTACACCGAGCTCTCCTTCAAGGGCGGCCACATCGGCATCTACGTGTCGGGCCGCGCGCAGAAGGAAGTGCCGCAGACCATCCACGACTGGCTGGCCGCGCGCTGAGGCGATGGGCGCGCTGCCGCTCGCGGTCGCGCGCTTGTTCGGCATGGCATGGACCGTGCCGAATACGCTGATCGGGTTGACCGCGGGTCTCGCCGGCATCCTGTTCGGCGCGCACGCGCATGTGCGGCCGCGCGAATGCGCGGTCGTGTTCCACCGGTTCCCGTGGGGGCCGGGCGGAGCGATCACGCTGGGGAACACCATCCTCCACACGGGGGATACGCTCGATTCGGAATGCGTGACGTACGCGCATCGCGCGGGGCACGCGCACGAGCCGTCGATCACCTACGCCGACCACGAACGCGCGCATGTTTTCCAGTACATGGCGCTCGGGCCGCTGTTCCTGCCGCTGTACCTGGCGTGCGGCGGGGTGAGCGTGCGCAATCGGTTCGAGCGTGCGGCGGATCGTTACGCACTCACCGGCCGCGGGTGGTGGCCGTGGTCTTAGCGCCGCCATGACAAATCGTTGACGATCGATCCGCTACCTTCCGAACCGTCGAGACATTCCAAGAACCTGCCACCTCAGGAACGCACCGTTCGAAGAGGTCGGCAACTCGAAGAGTGACTCGATGAGCGGAAGGTCCGATCCCCTCCAGACCCTTGAAAAAGGTCCGTGAGATCGGACCTTCTTTTTTGCGTGGCGCATACTCGCGCCATGGCCAATTTCCTCCAGATCACGCCGTTCATGCACGTGGCCGACGTCGAGGCCACGACGCGTTTCTTCGCCGACATCCTCGGCTTCGACGTCCTCTATCGCCAGGTCGGCTACGCCTACATCGAGCGCGAGGGCTGCGGCATCCGCATCCTCGAGGCGGGCGAGGGCAATCCGCTGCTCCCCGGGAACCGGCGCTTCCGCTATTACATCGACGTCCGCGACGTCGACGGCCTGTACGCCGAGCTCAAGCCGAAGCTGGACACCCTCCCCAGGGAGGACGTCCATGGCCCCGCCGACAAGCCCTACGGGCAGCGGGAATTGCTCGTGAAGGTGCCCGACGGGGACCTGATCGCCTTCGGCCAGGGGATCTTCACACCCGCTGATGCCCAGGTGACTCCCCGTAGCGAGTCCTAGCCAGTCTTCAAAAATGTGACTTTGTTCTCAATTTCACGGACGGCCTGAGCGCGATCCTGTCGCCTCGCACAGGGAGACAGGGGACCCGCCATGGACGCTCAGACGCTGCAATTCGCGATGTTCCTCGGCCTGGCCGCCGGCGTGTACACGCTGGTGACCGTCGGCATCGAAATCGCCCGCCGCCTCACCCTGCAATCGCGCGACACGGCCCAGGCCGGCGCCGGTGTCGTGGAAGTCATTCCGACTCGCCACAAGTGAGCACCCGATGGTGCGGATGACCGCAAAGCGGTCATCTGCCGCGCGTTAGGGAAAAACCGACCATCGATGATGGTCACGGTGACGTTCGTCACTTCGCGCGCCCCACACATTCCCCCCACCTTGGCGTCACTGCGTTTCGGCACGCTTGCCGAAACCACGCATTGAACGAGACGCCATGCAACTGACCCTCCGCGACATCTGCAAGACCTATCCCAACGGCGTGCAGGCGTTGAACAAGGTCAGTCTGACGATCCCGGTCGGCATGTACGGCTTGCTCGGGCCCAATGGCGCGGGCAAGTCGACGTTGATGCGCATCCTGGCGACCCTGCAGGAAGCCGACAGCGGAAGCGCGATGCTCGGCGAGCTCGACGTGCTGCATCGCAAGGAAGAACTGCGCAAGACGCTGGGTTACCTCCCGCAGGAATTCGGCGTGTATCCGCATGCCAGCGCGCAGTCGCTGCTCGATTACTTCGCCGTGCTGAAGGGCATCACGGGCACGGGTGAGCGGCGCGATGTGGTCGAATCGCTGCTGCGCCAGGTGAACCTCTGGGACGTGCGCCATCAGAAATTGCGCGGCTACTCCGGCGGCATGAAGCAACGCTTCGGCGTGGCCGTCGCCCTGCTCGGCAATCCGAAACTGCTGATCGTCGATGAACCCACCGCAGGCCTCGATCCGGCCGAGCGCGTACGTTTCCTCAACCTGCTGAGCGAGCTCGGCGAAACCAGCGTCGTCATCCTCTCCACGCACATCGTGGAAGACGTCTCGGAGTTGTGCACGCGGATGGCGATCATCAACCGGGGACAGATCCTGCTCGAAGCCGAGCCCTTGCGTGCGGTGGAAGGCATCCGCGGCCGCATCTGGCGGCGCGTGGTGGCCCGCGACGAACTCGCCGCGGTGCAACGCGAACACGGCGTGATTTCGACCACGCTGCTGGGCGGGCGCACCGTCGTGCACGTCTACGACGAAACGTCGCCCGGCGCCGGTTTCGAACCCACCGAACCCGACCTCACCTACGTGTACTTCAGCACGATGTCCGGACACATCGGCCAACGCCGCGCCAGTGCACGGCAGCCGGTGGCGGTCGGCGCATGACGCTCGGCACGATCTTCCGGTTCGAGTTCGGCTACCAGGCGCGTCGCGTTTCGACGTGGCTGTACTGTGTCGCTGTGTTCTTCATCGCCTGGAGCATCATCCAGGGCAACTACGTCGATGACGCGCGCAACGGGTGGACGCTCATCAACGCGCCGTTGATCGTTGCTTCCACGACCGTGGTGGCGTGCCTGTTCTGGTTGTTCGTCGGCGCGTCGGTGGCCGGTGACGCCGCCTCGCGCGATATCGAATCGGGCCTGCATCCCCTCAGCTACACCGCGCCGGTGTCGAAGTTCCATTACCTCGCGGGCCGCTTCCTCGCCGCGTACGCGCTCAACGCGATGATCCTGCTGGCGGTGCCGGCCGGGATGTTGCTCGGGATGCATTGGCCCGACGTCGAACCGGAAATCGTCGGCCCGTGGCGGCCCGATGCCTTCGCGCTGGCCTACGTGTCGATCATCCTTCCGAACGTCTTCATCGCCACGGCGGTGCAATTCGCGTTCGCGGCATTGGGGCGCCGCGCGATCCTCGGCTACTTCGGCAGCGTGGTGTTGTTCTTCGCATCGATGGGGCTGGCGGCCTTCGTCATGACCGCGCTGCGGGAGCAGGACCTGGCGCGCTTGCTCGACCCGGTCGGCATGATTTCCATCGTGGGCAACCTTTACGACACATGGACGACGACGGAGAAGAACACGCGCCTCGTCGGCCTGCAGCCTATCCTCGTCGGCAACCGCCTGCTGTGGCTGGCTGTCGGCGCCGCGGTGCTCGCATGGACGTACGCGCGCTTCCGCCTCGCGCATCCGGCGGAAGGCAAGCGCCGCGTGCGTCGCATGAAGGCGCGCGCCAAGATGCATGACGAGGTGAGTGCTGCATCGGTGGCGGTGCGGCTGGCGCCGATCGCCGACCGTCGCTTCGGCCTGGCAACGCAATTGCGCCAATTGCGCGCGGTCACCGGCCGCTCGCTGCGCACGCTCGCGACAGGATGGACCGTCTTTCCGCCGCTGGCCCTCGTCGCGTTTCTCGTCTGCGTCGCGGTACCCGCGCGCATGGAATACCTCGGCGTGCCCCTGTTGCCGCGCACCGAGCATGTGTTGACCTACCTGACCGCCGCGCTCGCCAATCCCGGCAACCGCGTGTGGATGATCGTGCCGTTGCTCATCATCTTCTACGCCGGCGAACTGGTGTGGGGCGAGCGTGACGCGCGCATGGGCGAAATCAGCGGCGCCGCGCCGGTGCCGGACTGGGTGTTCTTCGTCGGCAAGTTCCTGGCGCTCGCGCTGGTGCTGATCGGCTGGATGTTCGTGCTCGCCACGTGCGGCGTGATCGGGCAGGCCGTGCTGGGCTACGCGCACTTCGAAATGGGCCTGTACGCCAAGGTGCTGTTCGGGCTGCAATTGACCGACTATCTGCTGTTCGCGCTGCTGGCGTTGACGGTGCACACGGTGGTGAACCAGAAGCACCTCGGCACGTTGGCGGCGCTGGCGCTGTATGCGCTGATCGCTTTCGCGCCGTTGCTGGGAATCGAACACAAGCTGCTGGTGTTCGGCGCGAGCCCGGAGTGGTCCTATTCCGACATCCGCGGCTTCGGTGCATCGCTGCAACCGTGGCTGGCGTTCAAGGCGTACTGGATCGCGTGGGCGTTGTTGCTCGCGGTGCTTGCGCGGCTGGCGTGGGTGCGCGGCCGCGAGTCGGACCTCGGTGCGCGACTGCAGTTGGCGCGCGCGCGGTGGACGCGCCCCACGATGGGCGCCGCCGCTCTGGCTGGCATCGCCACGGTGGGCCTGGGCGCGTACATCTTCTACAACACGAACGTGCTCAACGCGTACAGCACGCAGGAGGACCGCCTGGCGAGCAAGGCGGCGTACGAGCGCCTCTACGCGCGCTACGCCGATGTCCCGCAACCGACGCTTGTGGCATCGCGCATGCGCGTCGAGCTCTATCCGCGCACGCACGGCGCGGACTTCCGCGGCAGCTATCGCTTGGTCAACGCAACCCGGCAAGCGATCGACACCGTGCACGTCGCCACCGCGACCGGCGACGGAATCGACACGCGGACGCTGCGCTTCGACCGGCCGGCGACCCGCGTGCTGGAGGACGCCGCGCTCGGGCACCAGATCTACAAGCTCGCCACGCCGCTGCAACCGGGCGCGTCCATGCAGCTCCACTACGACGTGCGTTTCGCACCCCGGGGTTTCGGCAATCGCGGCGCAGACGACAGCGTCGTCGCCAACGGTTCGTGGCTCCAGACCGCGAACTTGCTGCCGACCATCGGTTACCAGCCCCGCCGCGAACTGCAGGAGCCGGGCGACCGGCTGACCCAAGGCCTGCCCGCCCGTCCGAAGTTCCCGCTGCTGGAAGACACGAGGCCGCGCAATGCAGCGCCCGGCGACGTGGGTATCCAGTTCGATGCGATCGTCGGCACCGACGACGGCCAGACCGCGATCGCACCCGGCGCATTGCGCCGCAGTTGGCGCGAGAACGGCCGCCGCTATTTCGAATACGCCAGCAACGCCCCGATACGCGAGGACGTGCAGTTCTTCTCGGGCGACTACGCAGTGCATCGCACGCGGTGCAACGGCGTGGGTGTCGAAGTCGTGCACCACCCCACGCACACTGGCATCGTCGCCGACATGGCGCGCAGCGCGTGCGCATCGCTCGCGCGTTACACGCAACTGTTCGGGCCGTATCCGCACCGCACGATGCGCATTGTCGAGAATGCGGCGCGCGATATCGGTGCGCACGCGGAACCGGGCCTCGTCGACTACGGCGACGGCTTCTCGCTGCTCAATCCCGCGGGCGAGCCCGATGGCCTGAACCTGGTGTTCGCCGTCACCGCGCATGAAGTCGCGCACCAGTGGTGGGGTCAGAAGCTCGCGCCGGCGCGGGTGGAAGGGGCCGGCCTGTTGGTCGAAAGCCTGGCCACGTACTCGGCCACGCAGGTCATGGAAAGCACCTTGGGCCCGGACCAGTTGCAGGGCTACCTCGACATGATGCGCGGCGAGTACCAGGTGCCGCGCTCGCGCGCATCACCGCCGCTGTTGCGCGCGACCGAGCAGTTCCTCAACTACCGCAAGGGGCCGCTGGCGATCTACGCGCTCAGTCAATACATCGGCCGTGACAACGTGAACCTCGCGCTGCGCCGGCTGCTCGCTTCGCACCCGCCAGGCCACACGCCGCGGGCGACGACACTCGACCTGTATCGCGAATTCGAAGCCGTCACGCCCGCGCAGTATCGCCCGCTGCTGCACGACCTGTTCGCCGCCAACACGTATTGGGAGCTGTCGGCCACGCAAGCGAAGGCGAGGAAGGTTGGGGAGGGATGGCAAGTGACCGTCGACCTGCGAGCGCGCAAGCTGCTGGTCGACGACGCCGGAGAGGAAATCGATCGATCGCTCGACGAGTGGATCGAGATCGGCGTATTCCCCGGCGAGGCAGGGAAGCAGGAGAACGGCGAAGTCATCCCGGGCAAGGCGATGTCTCTGCAGAAGCATCGGATCAGCAAGGCAACGCAGACAATTACCGTCACGGTGCCCAACGAGCCGGGGTATGTCGGTATCGACCCGCGTGCACTGCTGGTGGATGTGCGGCCGCGTGATAACTTCGTCGACGTCGGGCGTTGACCCGAACCTGCCGCGAGGAGATCCCCGGAGTGACTCGTTCGGTATCCCGCCTCCGGGCGATGACCGCGCTGTCGATCCTGGCTTTCGTTCCGGGAGTCGCGTTCGCTCACGGCGAAGACGTGCTGCTCTATCCCGCCGGAACGTCCCTGTCGTTGATCGCCGTGCTCACGCTGGGGATCGTTTGCAGGATCCGCGGACTCGGCGTGATGTGCAGCCTCGCTGTCGCGTTCGCGGCTTCGCTACCGCCATGGTTCCTTCCTTACGACGCGATTCCGGCAGTCATGCGGAACACGGGCTGGGGCTACTTCCTGATCGGATTCGCCCCATCCGTCGTTGCGGGTGGCCTGGTCGTGTTCTTGTTTCGCAGGACTTCGATGCGCTACTTCGGCAAGTAGTCGTTCGCCTCGACCAATTCGACACCCGGCGCCTCGATGATGCACTGACGCAGCAAGTAAGCGTGCCCCTCGCCGAAGAACACCACCGCGCGGCCCCCTTCGGGAAGGGTCTGCAGCAATCGGGCGCAAATCGACAGGTTGCGGGCGTACCACGCGGAGACGAGACGGGCGCCGGGCTGCGTTTCGCCTTCGCCATACCGCAGCATGTCCATGTAGAACCCGTGGTTCTCGAGCGCACGCGGCGGGGTATTCATGTAGCGCAGCACCGATCCGATGCTGCCTTCGCGCACGCGCTTGCTCAATTCTTGCACTTCCTTTCCGGCGCCGGCCAGCGCCGCATCCAATCGCGGCGACATGTCGTGGCTGCTCGCGTAAGACTTGACCGCGTCGAACGGGAATTCGCCCGAGACGTCGATGCCGCGGACGCGTTCCAACTTGCGCAGCGCCGCCAGCCGGAAGCCCAGTTGCACGACCTCGTTGCGGGAGGGCGGAAGCGTGCCTTCCCGATAACGCGCGTATTGCTCGTCCGTCTGCGCCTCCGGCCATTCGACCATGACCGCGGTCGGCTCGAACGCCGCGAGCGATTTGGCGACCTCCGCAATTTCCGCCTGGCGCTTCTTGGACAGCACGTCGTCGACCTGCACGTTGAAGACGTCGCGCCCGGGATTATCCAGATGGAAGGTGCCGACGATCATGACCTTCGTCGACGCGGGCTTCGACGTCGTTTGCGCCGTCGCAGTTCCGAAGGCGAGCAACGCGCCGAGCAGGACCACCAACCTTGTGAACATGGGAGACCTCCTGCGGGTTGGACAGGGAATGCGGACACGCCGCCCCACCGCCGACGCTCGCGGATCTTACTCCCTCATGGGCGCGCCAACCGCGCACGCAACCCCCACGTGAACGCCAACCCATACCCCAGGAACACCCCGGCGACGCCCGTCCACGCGCCGGCTTCGATCCAATGGACGACCGCATTCGCGCCGTTCGTCGTGGCGTGTTGCCAAGCCATCCAGAAACCCGCGGCGATGCGCAGCGCGACCAGCGTTGTGAGCGCCAGCACGATCCAGCGATTGGGTGTGTAGATCAGGCCTTTCGCGTCGCGCTCGTAGCGCGTCAGCCACACGTTCGCGATGCCGACGAGCACGCCGAACAACAGTCCGATGCACCCGTCGCGCAACGCGTCATGGAGCCAGTGCGATGCGACCCATGCGGTCAGCAGGAACAGGGGCACCGAGAGCGCGAGCAACCACGCGTTCCCGCGCACGACCCAACCTTGGGCGCGACGCCGTGCGCGGCCCGAGGTGTAACGCGCCCAGATCGAGATCGGCAACAACACCAGCCAGAGCGCGACCAGCACGAGCAACGCCAAGGGGAGGAGCAACAGCAGCGGCATGCGTCAGTTGCCCCGATGCGGCGGCAACGCCAGCTTCCAGCGAATCGCTGCGCCGCGTAAGGCGAAGCCGGCAATCACGCCCATGACCGCGGGCCACGGCGCGGCGATCCCGATCCATCCCATGCCGACGAACGCCAACGCCGCCACCAGCGCGGCGGTGACGTACAACTCGTGGCGCATGAGGATCGACGGCACGCCGACCGTGACATCCCGGATAACGCCGCCGACGCACGCGGTGATCACACCTGCGGCCACGGCCGATATCGGCGCGACGCCGAACTGCAACGCCTTGCTCGCGCCGTACACGGAATAAGCCGCGAGCCCGGCCGCATCGAGCCACTCAAACGCGCGCTCGGGCCACCAGCGCAGCGGAACGAGCCACGCAGCGATCGCGATGACGACGCAGAGGACGACGGGCGAGGGATCGTTCATCCAGAACACCGGCGCGTCGATGAGCAGATCCCGCAGCGTGCCGCCGCCGACCGCCGTCACCAATGCGAAGAAACACGCGCCGACGAAGTCGACGCGCTTGCGCACCGCGACGAGCACGCCGGAAACGGCGAACACCGACAGACCGGCGATGTCGAGCCAGAAGAGGAGCGAGCCGAGTTCCTGCATCGGCCCATCCTAACCGCTGCGCAATCAACGGGCCTGCGGCGCATTGACCGCCAATTGCGCGGCGAAGGCGCGCTGGTACGCCGGACGCGCTTCACCACGGGCGACATAGGCGGCCAGGTTCGCAAACTCGTCGAGGATCCCCGAAGGCCGCACCCTGAGGAGCACCGACACCATCAGCAGGTCGCCCGCGCTGAAGTCGCCGTCGAGCCACCCGGCCTCCCCGAGACGGACGGAAAGCTGGGCCAGCACATTGCGGATGCGATCCGCGACGAAGGGCATGCGTTCCTTGGCCCAAGGCTTGTCGCCTTCCTGGAACTTGGCGATGGACAGGTCGAGGATCGGCGGCTCCACGGTGTTGAGCGCGGCGAACATCCAGGTGATGGCCCGGGCGCGCGCGTTGGCAGCGTCCGGCAGCAGTCCCGCGTGGTTCTGGGCGAGGTGCAGGATGATCGCGCCGGATTCGAACAGGGCGAGGTCGCCTTCTTCGAAGGTGGGAATCTTGCCGAAGGGATGCAGGCGCAGATGCGCGGGTTCCTTCATCGCCTTGAACGACACCAGGCGCACCGCGTAGGGCTGGCCGACTTCCTCGAGCGCCCAGCGCACGCGTGTGTCGCGCGCCAGTCCCTTGCCGCCGTCGGGGGAGCGTTCGAAGGCGGTAATGACGATGGTCATCGGGAGTCTCCTGGTGAGGATCGGTTGCGGGCTGTGCGCTTTCACCATGACGACGAACGAGCGGGGCTGGAATCGACATCGGCGCACACGATTCCACTAAAGTGGTTCGATGTGGGCAGGGGAGCCGCCCGTGGTCCATCGTATCCGTCCGTTCGCCGTCGCAGGGGCGTGCGCCTGGCTCGCCGCCGCGTGCGGCGGTGTATCGACCAACGTGCCTGTCGAGTACGACACGGCGACTGCCACCGTCGCAGCGTTGCTGTCGGCGGTCGCCGATCGCGACCAGGCCCGGGTCGATGCGTTGACGACGCATTCCGGCACGCCGGCTTCGCACGATTCCGTTGCGACGGTGGCGCGCGCCGCAGGCAGTCCCGCGGCATCGTCGACTGGCGCCGATGCCTTCATGGACGATCCTTCGACCGCGATGAACGATATGGCGGGCCTGCGGCGTTACTTCGAGCAGGCCGGAAAGCTCGAGCATTACGCATGGGATGCCGACGCCCACGCGTTGTCCCTCGAATTCGCATGCGCCGCGCAGGAAGGGCCGCGTTGCGTCGATCGTCTCTACTTCACGTTCGACCACGAATTGGGCGGCCGCGCCCGCGTCGACATGATGATCGGCGTGCGCAACAACCCGGCCTGGGCGCAGTTGTGGGCGGACCTGCCGAACGCGCGGGGCCTGCATGCCGCTGCGCCCGCGCCTGCGATCGCGCACGCGCTCGCCCGGTTCGACTGATCCCATCTCCACGCAACCCAACGGAATCACCGCATGCGTCCGATCATCACCTTGCTCTTGCTCGCCGCCATGACCAACGTCGCTGCGCAGGAAACGCGACACGCACGTACCGAAGTCGCAGATGACCGCCGTCACGCGCGACGTCGCGGGCTGGCACAACCGCCAGCATGACGACTGCCGTTTCAAGAAGCTGCTGGGAACGAGTGTCCTCGAGACTGGCGACGGAGACTCGACCGAGAAGTGGACGATCGAAGCCTGTGACGGCCGGCAGTTCAGCTATCAAGTCTTCGTGATCCCGGCACCCGATGGATCCATCGCGGACATGGTGTCGAACCTCGACGAGGCGCCCATCGCCGGCGAAGGCGACCAATGATCCAGCGCCTGTCGAAAGTTGCGTGGTGCGTCGCACTGCTGACGGCGAGCGTGGGCATCGCAGTCGATGCCAACGCATCGCAGGAAGCGAAGCCGAGCGCCGCATCCACGGTGCCCGCAAACACGGCCGCGGAAGCGGACGCCCGGGGCGCCTTGCCGGAGTGCGCGGACGTGGGCAGGATCCTGTCGATGCCGCCGCTCGGTTACGTGCAGAGCGCCGTCGGCCGCGCATTCCAGCCGCGCATCGATCCCGAGACCAAGGAAAGCAAGATTCCCCAACTGGAGCGGGAACCGCGCTTGATTTTCACGATCGACGAGCAAGGCAACCCGATCGACGTCGGCATCCAACGCAGCTCGCGAGACCGCAATGTCGACCGTGCGTTGCTCGATTTGGGCCGACGGATGAAGTTCACGGCGATGTCGGGATGCGGGCCACGGCGGGGTGTCGTTCCGATCGGAATCGCGCCTTGAGGGTGCGCATGCGCGGAGCCCTTGCATTGATGCTGGCACTCACGGGGCCCGCGTGCGCTTCAGGCCCGTCGACCGAGCGCGAGCTCGTCGGCTGCTACGCGTTGGAACTGTTTCCCGAAAGATTGCCCGTCATCGTGACCGGGGACCATGGCTTCACCATGGATCCATCGCTACCGACGCGCGTTCGCCTCACGCCGGAATTGCATCCCGAGTTTCCTGCCACCAAGGGCGTCCACGTCGTGGCGCGGCTGGATGCGAACACGCCCGATCCTCGGCAAACCTGGCAGCGGCTCGAGGACGGCACGTTGGTGTTGTGGATGGCCGATGGCCCATACGCGCTCCGCGTGATCCTGCGGAATGCCGACGACGAAGATGTTTGGACCGGCATCGCCGAACCCGAGTCGGAGTTTGGGCCGGTCGAATTCAAGACCGGCGCCGCGACCCTGAGGCGGATGGCTTGTCCGGCCGCATGAAGCAGGCAACCGCCTCGAACATCGCTCTTGCGCTGGCCATCCTGGCATGGCCGCTTTGCTCTTACGGGTTTTTCTCCCTGCTTGTCGACTTCGTGCCGGACACGCCGAGGGATGTCATCGAACCCCACCAGCTTGCGTCATACGTTGCGCTATTGGCGGGCCTGCTCTCTCTGCTTGCATCACTGTGCCTCTGCGCGTTCGGGTTCTCCGGCGCCAAGGTTCGGTCGCTGATCGCGATCGCAGTGTGCCTCGGTCTCATCCTGCTTGCAGTTCTCACGCTGGTGCCATGAATCAAGGCGTGGCCGATCCCGCGAACGCCGGACGTACAGCCCATTACGGGCCGGAGGCGGCCGCCACCTGGAGAAGCTCATGCGTGCACGAAACCGATTGGGCGCGGCGATGCTGGCGTGTGGCATGGCGCTGGCGACGAGCGTGTCGTTCGCCGCGGAGCCGGCGCCGGCCGGCGATTGCTGGCTGGCCGGATTCAAGGCCGGCGACGCCGACGCAGTGGCGGCCTGCTATGCCGAAGACGCGGTGCTGTGGCTTCCCGGTGCGGGCATGGCCAAGGGGCGCGCCGCGATCCGCGACGCGTACACGGGGTTCTTCAACGCCATGACGATCAAGGACGCGACACTGACGCCGATCGGCGGAGAAGAAATGGGCGACGTCCACGTGGCGTGGGGCACCTTTTCCATCAGCGTCGTCGACAAGGCTTCCAAGGCCGAGTCCGTGATGGTCGGCCGTTATACCGATGTCCAGCGGAAAGTCGATGGCCGTTGGCTCTACATCGCCGACCATGCGTCCGATGATCCACAGCCTGCCGGCAAGTAGCTGACCCCTAACGAGCCAAAGCGGACATTCGATCTGTCGACGCCGCCCTTTCTGCTTGGGGTAAAGTCGCCGGGGGACAGGGGGAATGCCGATGACGCGATCCGCACGCACGTTGCGACTCTGGCTCGCGCTCGCATGTCTGTTCCTCGCCGCGTCTGGCTTCGCATGGAAACCGCCTTCGCCACCTGAGCCGGCGACTTGCGGTTCCCTGGAGGCGTGCGTCACGGAGATGCGCGCATTCGTGGCTGCGAAAGACCCGCGCGAGGTGAAGCACTGGGACGCGGCCAAGGTGCTGGTCGCGCGCGTACTCACGTTCGACGGTGCGCAAGCGCGACTGGTGGCGTTGCTGGCCGATCCCGACCGGCGCATGGCCGACCTCGCATCGACGGGGCTCGTCGAGGGTCCTGCCGTCGACCCGCGCTTCCTGCCGCAACTCGTCGCAGGCCTGGATCGCAATCTGTACAACCTGCCGATCGCACTGGGCACGATCCACACGGATGAAGCCGCGCGACATCTCGTGCGCTACTACATGGCGTCGAATGCCCATTCCGGAGGTTCGGCGGCGGTTGGCGTGGGACGGGCCGGCGAACGCGCCGTCCCTTTCATCGTGGAGGCGACGCGCAACGCTCGTTGCTGCGATCACGCCGACGCCGACCGCTTGGTGGGGCTGGTCGACGAGATGGGTGAAACGGCGGCTGGCGCGGCGCCCGGCTTGGTGGTCATCGCACAAGACCCGTCGTCCTCCGACGTGTTGGCGGCCGATGCGATCGAGGTGCTGGCGGGCCTTGCGCGCCATGCGAACGCGATGGCGCCGCAATTGGTGGCATTGCGCGAGCAACGCCCCGCAATCGCCGATGCCATCGATTTCGCGCTGGTCGAGATCGGCGCGCCGAGCGGTGAGATCTTCTCCAGGCGACTGCGGGACAACCCCGATCAACGGGAGTGGCTGCTGCGGGAAATCGCACGCGCCGGGGCGGTCGCGCGCGCTGTCGGGCCGGATCTCGTGCCTCTGCTCGCCGACGCCGATCCGGAAATCCGGCTGCTCGCGGCCACCGCGATCGGCAGCATCGGTTACACGCAGGGCGCCGACGCGCTGGTGCCCCTGCTCGATGATCCGCGCGACGTGAAACTCAACTGGGCGGCCGCCGATGCATTGGGCCGCCTGCGCGCGACGCAGGCGATCCCGCCACTCGAACGCATCGCCGCGACGCACTGGTATCCCGACATCCGCGCGCTTGCGCAACGCGCCATCGCCGCGATCCGCACCGGCGCGCCGATGGACTCCGACACCGGTTGGGCGGGCGGCTACGACGCACTCGGCTTCGACGATCGATGCGGCGATTCGGATGTGCGCGTAGCCGAGCCGGGACGTCGCGACAAGCTGCGCAGCGGGCGCGACGACGCCGCGCTGAAAAAACTCGGGTACGTCGCGACTATCGTGGGTTACGGCGCGGCGGAGGGCACCGAGCCTGTCGACGGCGTCATCCACGTGACCGAGCAGAACATGGTGCGCAACGAAGAACATGTCGCCGAAGTGCCGCGGGTCGCGTTGCGCGTCGACGGCGGCTGGCTCGTCGGCGGCGACCGTGGCGAATGGGGCGGCGAGCTCCTCTTCATTAGCGACGACGGCGTCAAGCAGGCGATCTACGACGACAACATCCAGGGCCTCGGCCGCATCGGTGATCGCATCGTCGCTGCCGGCGGCATCGCGCACATGACACTCAACGACGGCACGCTGCTCGACGTGCGCCGCGGCAGCGACGGACGCTGGCAGGCGATCGCCTGGCGAGGACTTCCCGGCGCGCCGTGGGACCTGCTGCGCGTGGACGCCGATACCTCCCTCGTCCGCACCCAGAGCGGCGACGTGCTCGTCGATGCGGACGGCACGATGCGCCTTGCACCGTGTTTGAAGAAGAAGGTCGCGCAATGACGCATGCCGGTGGAGCGAGTCACATGCAACCCGCCGACTGCAGCGAGCGTGGTTCACGTTTCAGAGCGGGATTGCGCCGCCGTGTTCGACATCGCCGACGGATCGTCGACGGCCGCTCTTGGTCTGTCTTGCGAGGCGGATCATGCAACGCTTCGCGCCAAGCAGCTTCGGGACATGGCGAACCAACTTTGAAGCGTGTCGCGAACAACCTGATAGTAAAGCGGATGGGCCAAGCCTCGTGACCCACGCTGATGCAATTAAACAGGCCGCATGGCGATTGTTTGTCGCGCTTCGCATTGGCTGCATCGTGGCGACCGCAACGGGCGTTGCCCTTCTCATCCTTGGCAAGGATGTCGGGATATTCGTCGTGATGGGCGGGCTACTGCTCGGGTACGCATCGGCGTTCCGAAACTGCGTCAGTTGCGGAAAACACGTGGGCTGGGGTAGGCAAGTGGGGGTTTGGTTTTGCCATTCCCTTTTTGCGCAGTTGTGCGCACTGTGGTCACCCGGTGCGCAAGCCATGAGGGCGTTCCGCTTCTGGCCGATAGCGGACATTGGCCCGGAACTCAAACTCGTTTGACGGCCGGCGGCTTCCAGGATCCGCCGGTGATGCCTTCTTATCCCCAGTACGCGCGAATGTAAAGCGAGAACGTCCCTCGGGGAGCGGGCAGCCAGTTGGATCCCCGTCCTGGCCCGGCGATGCCCCGCCCACGTACAACGTCAACGATCCATCGGCGTTGCGCTTCAGATTCTTGTTCTTGGTGCCGAGCGAATAATGATTCAGTGCGTTCGGATGGAACAGGTGCTTGTCGTTGTAGAGCGTCCGGCAGCGTGAGTGCCGATGCATTCTGTGGGGCAGACATGGGGTCACCTCGAGGTCGCGGCGGTCGTCTACTTCTTCTCCTTGACCAAGTCGTCAGGTTTCCACGACTGGTCGAAGAACTCGACGCCGGTGCCATACAGCCGAACCGCCGCGAGGAAATGGCGATCCGGCACCGTCTGTATCCAATTGGTGCCCGATGCGGCACGAGGCTTCGTCGGTCCGAACCAAAGGTCGATTGAGCCGTCGTCGTTGATGGACACCGACTTGTCGAGACTGTTGATCGACGGTAGCAACTGTGGAGCGGAGGTCATGGTCCCGTCGGTGATGTTGTAGGCGGTGACCGCCCAGAACAGCGAGGCCGGCGGGTTCGGCGGCAAGTGCAGGCGATAGGTGTTGCCGCCGTCGAGGAACTCGCCCTTCGCGTCCTGGGTGGCGAAGGGATACTTGGAACCGGCGCCCAACGTGCGCATCACCATCGCCGAGGCGGACGAGAACGCGATCTGGAAGTAGCAGGCGCGTTGGTTGATGTCGAGGTAGTCCTCCTGCAGCCACTCCGACGTGCCTGACGCCCACGTGTTCTGATATTGGCGATCCTCGTAGTACCGCTCGCGCTTGTCGGGTCGGCCCAGCTGCCGCATCGCCATGATCATCCGCGGTGCAGTCAGGACTGCCTTCAGCAGCAAATCCTTCTGCGTCTTGTCAGGCTTGAATGGCGCACCTTTTCGAATGCCGATCGATGCCAGTACGCCGCTGGTCTCTGGCGGAATGGCGGATGCAGGCTCGTAATCGACGAACGCCTTCAACTTCGTCCAGAACGCCATGTCGACGGGATACATCATGTCGACGTTCTTGCCAGAGCCGTTCGGGAACTTCATCGGCTTGACGGTCTTCTCGGTCTCCCACAACGGGTACACGCGCGTCTGTTCCGCGGTCTTGACCGCTTGCTTCATTTCCGGGCCGTTCGCGCCTGGCGACATGATGGTGCGGAAGAACAACAGCACTTGGTAGGTCGAAGACGTGAACGCGAAATAGCCCTGGGGCACGGGGCCGTCGTAATCGGGTGGCAGCAGCAGATACAACCCGCCTCTCGCGCGATCCGGACCGATCAGGCCCACGTCGGTCAACGTGCGCTGGAAGAAGTCCGTGAACATGCCGATGATATTGGGCGGCGCGGCGACGACCAGCGGCCCATGCTGTTTCAGGTCCAGGTAACTCATCGAGTAGATGACGTCGGCGTTTGGCGTCGGCACCCAACAGCGACTGTCCATCCTGTCCTTCCAGATCGGCAGGATGTTGTATCCGCCGCCGAAGGCAGCTTCCGATCCGTCGCGCATACCGATGGTGTTGAGGACCGGCAGCATCGACATGTAGGCGTGAATTGCACGCTGGAAAAACAGCTCATCCAGCAGCGCACTCGCTTCCTTCTGATCGAGCCAGCGACCGTTGTTGATCTGTTCGACCAACGGAGCGGCCGCACCGGCCTTGCGGGATTGCGTTGCCTTGCTCATCGGTAAATCCACTAGGCGGTCCCGGTGCATCATGTCGAGCGGGGCATATCACCCGAATCAGTGGTTTCTGCAATTTCCCGCCAGTAGAAGTACGCAGGTTCCGGTCGCTTTGCCTTGAGAGTATGTGGCGACGGGATATTCGAAGCGATGCGATGAACGTATCCGGATTCGGCGGCTGGCTCGAGGCCACGCCGTTGTGGCTGATCGCGGCGTGCCTCATCGCGGCGATGTCGGTGTCGCGCGTCGTTGGCATCGCACTCCGCCGGCGCTGGAAGCAAGGCGTTGCATCCGATGGTTCCAAGTCGGACGGCGAAGAAGGTTTCATGCTGTCCTCCGTCGTCGGCTTGCTCGCGTTGCTGGTCGGGTTCACGTTCGCGCTGGCCGTGGATCGTTTCGAAACGCGGCGCTCGCTGGTTTTGGAGGAGGCGAATGCGATCGGCACGGCCTACCTGCGGACGCAACTGTTGGAGGAGCCTCATCGATCGCGCATCAGCCGGCTCTTGGTCGACTACACGGACAATCGTCTGGAGCTTGCGCGGCTTCCCAATGCCGAAGCGCGGCCATTGATGGCGCGCAATGACCGCATGACGACTGAACTATGGGTTGCGACCGTCGCGGCCTGGCCCACGATTCGCGGGATGGATTTCTCGTCGTCCTACATCGACTCGATGAATTCCGTCATCGATCTCGGCGAATCGCGGAAGATCTCGCGCCTGGCCAAGGTTCCCTACGAGGTTTACGGGGTGTTGTTCGTCTATCTCATTGCCGCGTCGGGGCTGGTGGGGTTCACGCGCGAGAGCCGTCGCGAACGCTGGTCGACGACATTCCTGTTCCTCTTGTTCACCCTCGCGCTCGGGCTGATCATCGACATTGACAGGCCGATTGATGGCGCGATCCATGAATCGCAAAAACCCATGGAGGACTTGCGGGCTTCGCTTCGTGCGACGCCGCCGGCGGTATTCCATCCTCGTCCGGATCGATAAGTCGTTTAAACGCCGAACCGCTTTGCGGCATCCAATGGACTCGTTTGCGCGAGTGCGATGTCCATGAATGCAGCCCGCCAGGTTCGATTGCTTTGCCTGCTCTTGGGCGCCGCATTGCTAGCGGTGTCCCCATTCACCGCCATCGCGGCGACACCGGATCCATACGCTGCGATCAAGGCGGACATTGGTCGCGAGATCGCCGCAGGGCGTCTTACGGGTGTTTCGATCGCGGTCGTGAAGGACGGTCGCATCGTCCACGAAGACGGCTTCGGCTGGGCCGATCGCGAAGCACGCACGCCGGCGACGCCGCACAGCGCGTTCTCGATCGCCTCGTCCACGAAGCCCTTTACGACGACCGCACTGATGGTCCTGGCGGCCGACGGCAAAGTGGATCTTGACCGACCGGCAAACGATTACCTGGGCGAAAAACTCGTCGATGCCGACGGCCCCGCGCGCGAAGCCACGCTGCGCCGCATCGCCACGCATTCGGCGGGACTGCCGACCTTCTTCGCGATGTATCCCGAAGACGGCCCCGCGCGGCAGCCGAGCATTGCAACGTTGATCGGTGAGTACGGCCATCTGATCGCGCCGGTCGGCGAGCGCTATGAGTACTCGAATCTCGGCATGGGCCTGTTGGCCGAGGTCGTCGCGCGCCAGTCGCAACAGGAATACGGCGCCTTCCTGCAATCGCGGGTGCTCGTGCCGCTGGGCATGCGGAACAGCTTCTTCGACACCGATCTGGCGCGCCGCAAGGAGATGGCCGCGCGCTATGCAGACGATGGCAAACGGCTTCCGTTCTATCTCACGGCGACGCCTGGTTCGGGCGAGCTCTATGCCAGCGCACACGACATGGCGCGGTTCGCGATGCTGCACCTGGGCGGCCAGGGCTTGCCGCGCTCGGCGATGATCCTCGATCAGGCGCGTCTCGCGGAACTGCATCGTCCGCAAACCTTCGTCGCCCCGCATTTCCACTACGGCATGGGATGGCAGATCCACGACGCCCCCGGCCGCGCGCCGGTGCTGTACCACGGCGGCGGCCAGTCGGGGGTCAAGGCGGAATTCGTGCTGGTGCCGTCGGCAAACGTCGCCGTGATCGTGCTCAGCAACCAGCGCGGACCCTCGAACTTCATCAATGACGTGCGCGATCGGCTGTTGAAGACGGTCGTACCCGATTGGTCGACCCTCCCACCGCCGCCGGCGGTGCAGCCGATCCCGTTGAAGGGAATCGCGGCCTACCGCGGGCGGTGGATGGGGACGCTACTCGCGCAGGGCAAGCACGTGCCCGTCGTGCTCGCCATCGCGGAAGACGGCACGGGGACGTTGTCGGTGGGCGAGGGGCCCGCCCGGAAGATCGACGATCTCGGCCTGGTCGACGGCGTGCTCTCGGGCGACAGCCACGGCAACGTCGACAGCCCCGATATCCGCCGCGAAGGCCTGGAGCAACTTTCGCTCGGCCTCAAGCTGCGCGGGGACACGATCGACGGCGAAATCGTCGCGTGGACCAAGTCATCGGAACACATGGCGATGTATCCGTTCTGGACGGTGCTCAAGCGCGCGCCCCGGCCTTGATTGCGCATCGCACGCCGTAGCCTGAAGGGCCGGTACGGCTGAGCTTGCTCTCAATCCCCCTCGCGTCGGCGTGGAGAACAATGAATTCAAGCCGCTCTCGCGGTTTGCCGGATCATCTTCACGGCCCACGAACGTATTCCAGCGTCAACTGAATTGGCTCGGGAAAGAAGGCCGACCAATCTCCCAGACGAAGGAGCACAGGAATGTTCACGACCAAGCATCATCTGAGAACGGCACGTATGTTCGGCGTGGCGCTCGTCGCCGCCCTCGGTCTTGCCAGCTGCGCCACGTACGACGACGAGTTCGCGACAATCAATTCGCGCCTCGATCAACTCGACACGAAGGTGCAGGGCGCGGCCGCGAGCGCTGAATCCGCCAATCAATCCGCGCAGCAGGCCAACCAACGGCTGGATCAATTGGAAGGCCGCGTCCAGAAGCTCGAAACGGCACCGCCCCGCAAACCGCGCGGTTAGTCTTTTCCAAGGAGCCGTCCTATTCGCACGTGCATTCACCCTGCGATCCGGGCCGCTTGTGGCGCGCTGACGTTGGCGCTGGCGTTCGCCAGCGTCGGCGTGGCCCGCGCCGGGGATGACGTCGCGCAACCCGCGGCCGCCGTCGACCAGCTGCCGCAGGGCCAGAAAGTCTCCGACACGGTGATCCAGCTCGCGGGCTGGGTCGTCGCCAGCGGCGACAGCCAAGGCTATCCGTTCGCGATCATGGACAAGGCCGCTGCACAGATCCTGGTGTTCGGCGGCGACGGCCGGCTTCGCGGCGCGGCATCTGCGCTCTTCGGCTCGGCGGTCGGCGACCACGTGGCCCCCGGCATCGCGGGTCTCGCGCTTCGCGAGATCCCCGGCCGGGATCGCACGACGCCTGCCGGTCGCTTCGTGGGCGGCTTTGGCCCGTCCACCGATGCGGGGCGCGTGCTATGGGTGGACTACGATTCCGCAGTCTCCATCCACCCCACCGCGACAGGCGTGCCGGCCGAGAGACGCCCCCAACGTCTTGCATCGCCTTCGCCGGACGACAACCGCATCACGCATGGCTGCATCAACGTCGCGCCCGATTTTTACGAGCAGGTCATGAGTCCGACGTTCGAGCGCGGCGGGGTGTTCTACATCTTGCCGGATGAGGCGACGCTGGCGGAGACTTTCCCGGACTTCGCGCAGAGTCGCGCGAATGCCGAATCTGATGACGGAAGCGCGCCGCCCGACCAGCAGTGAAGGGCGTAGCGCGGATCGCGCGTCGCGGGCCGAACCGGCGAGAATGCCGCGATGACACATCAAGACGAACCGGAAACCCGACGCGCGGCGCTCGCAGCCAAACGCGACGCGCTGTACGCCCAGCAGGCGCAACGCACGGCGCGGCAGCGGCATGCGGAGGAGGTTGCGGACTTCCATCGTTACCACGGTGCTGCGTTGGAAGCGGCAGGCGCGCGCTTCGAATTGCTCTGGGACACCGACACGCGTCGAGGGCCGCTGACGCGATATCCGATCGGGTTCGCGAGCGTGCATTGGTCGCTGGTGCCGCATGCCGTCGTCGAGCACGGTGCCACCCAGGCGCATCTCGCCGAATTGCTTGAGCGGGCGCTGCATGCACTGCGCGTCGCGCCCGCGTCCACCGTGATCGTCGACTGGGGTGTGTCCCGCATGCCGCGTGTCGTGCTGTCTTCCGCCGATGCATGCACGCATGCGATCGCGTTGATGCGCGGCGGATCGGACATGTGGGTCTATGCGGAAGAGGGGGCGTGGCTCGTCGAAGTGCATCACGATGACCGGGTGACGTATGCCGATCGGCCTGGTCTGCCCGAGCACGCGGGGGAGGGTTGGCGACAAGGGTGAGTGGGATTCACCCGGAGCGGACACATCGACATCCGACCCAGGTGTCGGCGAAACATTCGCCGACGCGAGGGACAGGGTCGTCGCCTACAATCGCACTGCCGCCGGTTTTCGGCGCGCTCGAATATCTGCTTCCAACCGGGGGACGGCGCATGATCCGATGGGTGCTGGCGTTGCTGCTGACGTGCGCGATCACGCCGACGCACGCGGAGGAAGGCCTCGTTGATTCAGTCCTGCGCATCCATTGCGACGCGACGCACTCGCGTCTGCTGTTGACCGCGGCTCCGTCGCCGGCCGATCGGGGCTCCGACATGGCGGTGGAGCGCATCGATGTCGGCAACTTGATCAAGGTCAGCGAAGAAGACACACATGGCGATATCCGTCGGCTCGGTACCGGGACGGTGGGCAGGACCTGCGGACGCGTGTCGATCAAGATTTCCGGCGGCTTCTACAACTCGAATCCGCAGGGCGAGATGGGCGCGGCATCGGACGTTCCCGTCGTCGATATCTTCGACGGCGACGAGCACCTCGCGGGTCCGCTGGCGATCGGGACGTGCGCTACCCGCGGCCGTTACGAGGTCATCGCGGAGTGCCCGGCGAATTGGGCGAAGCGAGTGGAAGTGTTCGAAAGTCAGGGCAGCGTCGTGGTGTACCTGGTCCACGAATACGAAGAGTATCGCCGGCCCTGAACGTGACGGACCATCGGTAGCGGAATATGCACTGAGGGGAACCAGTCGGTGGACCAAAGAATGACCGTCGGATTGAGACTCACCAAAGCCATTGCGCCCTTCGCCGAGGCGTCAGGTTTTCGCTACATCAGCAAACGGGGCACCTTTGTCCGCAAAGAGACTCATGGGTTCAGCGAATTCCTGTTGATGACGTACCCAACTGTTGTCGACGGCGCGCTCGGACAGCATTACGAATTGGCGGCTGGCGTTCGCCACGATGTCGTGGAGCAAGTGGTCAATCAACTTGGCCTCGTCTACGGAAGCGAGTATCAAAGCGCGACCACGACGGTCCTCACGTCGCCTGACCGGTTCCCTTTGACACCTGGAAATCAGTACACGTGGTTTTTGCCAAACGCAGCGTCCGAGCGAGATGTACAAGACGTCGCCGGCGCCGTCGCAAGCTGCCTCACAGCCGAACTGTTGTCCTACTTCGCACGGTATGCGTCGTTGCAGGAGTGCTCGACCGGCCTGAACTCGAGCCCCGAATCTCGCTCCCACCCCCTGTACAACAAACCGGAGCCGAGGATGTATCGCGCCATCACCGCTGCCCACCTTTGTGGCGAGGCCAACTTCGGCACGTTGGTGGAGGGGTGGTTGAAGGCGTATCCAATGACAGTGCCATCGAATGAGCAAGCCAACGTTCGAGATCGCCTGCCAAGACTCCTGAGCATTCTCGGCGTATTCCTGACTCCGAAAAGTGAATGACCAGGTAACCGCTTTCGACCCAACGCGGACAAAGGATTGCCAGCGCGGGGAACACTGAGGGAGATGCCTGATCAAAGCGTCCGCCATGGGCCGAAAGCTACCGCTGGCCGACTGACGAGGTTCGCTTCTGGCCGAAAGCGGACTACAGGCTAAGCGCGGCTGCAGAGTTGCTCATGGACGCTCTTGCCGACGCGGGGAATTCAAACGGCCTCCACGTGCTGTATTCGGATCGCGCCAGCCTCCACCCACCTAAAGGCGTTCCCTCTCAATTTGTTTGCTTCTGGCCGAAGCCCGCATCTCGCCGACGACGATCGCAATCGTCGTCGCCAACGAGCCAACGGTAGTCACCGCTGTCCCGTAGAAGAAGATGAAAACAGGCAGCCCTTGGTAGCCCGGGCGCTTCACCCAGATCTGGGTAAAGGCATCGATGAATGCAATGACCAATCCGAGCAGGCAGACCAAACCCAGGCTGCCGAAGATCTTTGCCACGTGGTCGACGCGCCGGGTCCCACCGTAGCCGACACTCAACGCGGCACAGTTGGTGAGCGCAATGAGAACAATCACGACAACAATGGCAAGCCCCACGACGCCTCCCCCGAGTGCGTGACACCTCCATGCTACGCCGATTGCATCCGCTCGCGGCGAATGGGATCGTTGCGCGCAAACCGGTCGGGGCAGGGGACTATGCGAGCGTTGGTAGCAGGCATCATCGTCGTCATCGCGGGTTGCTCCAGCGGACGCATGCCGCCGGCGGATCGTTGGCACACGCTGGCGGCGGAAGGGCATCGCATGACGTCGACCGTCGAAGGCATGGCGTGGGAGCGGCGCATGCTTCCGGTCCATAACGGCTTCTGGGCGGACGTCATCCGCACTTGCGCCGCGGAGCCGATGGAAGCGGGTATCGAGAGTTTCCAGGCCGTCGCGGTCATCGACGGATCGGGGATCGTCAAGGAGTACTTGATCAACCCGAGTGCCCCGCACCTCGCATGCTTTTCCCGCGAGATGGTCGGCCGGCAGTATCCAGCGCCGCCGAGCGCGCCGTTCTACGAGGTTTACACCATCAGCTTGGTTCGCCGTGACTGAGAACCGCCGTCGCCGTTTTGTGGTCCTCACCCTGGTCTTGCTTGCTGCCTGCACGCCGGAGACGGCATCGAAGGTCATGCTCGCAACACCGGTCTACGAGACGGAGGTGGAGGCCGCGTATGCGGGTGCGATCAACCGCCCCGAGCCGCGCCCGATTGCGGCGTTGCGCCAGGGCGAAACCGTTCGCGTCGTCGACGACGCGCATGGAAAGGACTATTGGGTTTGCCGCGTCCGGAAGGCCGACGGACAAACGGGTTGGGTGCCTTGTCTGTCGCTGGATTTTCGCGCCCGATGAGTGACTGCTTCTGGCCGAAAGCGGACACCGAAGGCCTTCGACGTCGCAGCGGAGAGTGATTCGCCTTCGACCCAAAGCGGTCATTCGGTAAGCTCGGCTCGCAGTGTCCCAAAGGGGAAGGACATGGTCGAAAGCAAGGCGGCACGGAACGTCACGGAGCTGGGCACCTATGCGTTCCTCGGGCCACTCGTGGGCCTGCTCGCGATGGTCGCGATGGAGGGCCAGCACTCGCTCCTGAATCCGGCCGCCTGGGGAGCCGCGGTCGTGCTGACGATCTTCCTTGCGCCCCTCGCTTTTGTCGTCGGCGTGATTCCGGCGTTGCTGGCCGGGTTGGTGGCGCTTGGATGGGAAGCGCGATGGCCCACGCGATCTGCGTGGCGGCGCTTGTTGCGCGATGTGAGCGCCGGGCTGGTCGGTGGCGCACCCTGGTTGTTTTCCCACCCGCGCGAAACTCTACTAGGCGTGCACCCCATGGTGACCTTCTGCGTCATCGCGGCCGTCGTGTGTGGGCACGTGAACCATCGGCGGCGCGTCGTACGCACGTTGCCCGTCGGTCGCGCGCGCATCGATTGGAAGCGCTTGGCCGGTACGATCCTGCTGTTCGTGCTCCTCGCACCCCTGGTCGGATATCTGTCGCTGACGGTTATCGACCATGCGCTGCGGCAGCAAGCGTTCACTTCACGCGATGCCATGGGACTGATCTTTGGCATGCCGCTCGCCTATTTTGTCGGCAGCGTCGCCGCGATCGCGACGGCCCTTTCCACGCACGTGCTGGATGTGCGTTGGCCCAAGCGGCCCGTCTGGTCGGCGATGCTGTTCGACGCCGGCTTTGGTGCGACGACGATGGCGTGCGCAGCCGTGTCGCTGATGCACAACAAGGGCCAGCGAATGATGTTGCTCGCGGTCGTCGCCGGCGCAATCGCGGCAGTCGTCTGCGGGTTGCTGAATCGGATGTCGGAAGTTCCATCGCGCTCAAGAAGGGGGGCGCTGGTCAACCATACGAGCTAGCAGGCTTCATTTTGGGCCTCGTCGAGCCAGCGCAAATATTTTCTTCTCACTTGTCGATTTCCTCCCACCAGGTTCGTCGTTACTTGAGATCCCACCCACGGAGTTCCCATGAAGTACCTCGGACTGGCTTACTTCACCCCCGATAAATTCGCCGCGATGTCACCAGACGACGTCAAGGCATTGGTGGGCCAATGCCCGGCACTGGACGAGAAGATGCGCGCCACCGGCAAGGTCCTGGTTTCCGCGTCGCTTGGCGATCTGGAAGGCTGGAGGACGCTACGCCCGCGCAGCGGCAGGACGCAGGTCAGTGATGGGCCTTACACCGAGTCCAAAGAAGTAGTGGGAGGCTTGTTCATCATCGAAGCGGACGATCCCGACGAGGCGCTGCGCGTCGCATCCATGCACCCGGCCGCCAAGTTGGGGGAAGAAGGTGGATGGGCGGTCGAACTGATCCCTCTGGACTTCTATCTGGGCCGGTGACCAGTAGCGACCCATGGCGGACACTGCTGGGAAGCGGACTTTAGCTCGTCGCTCGTTTGGCGATCAGGCATGACCCAACTCGCCAACGCGAATACGAAGGTGTTCATTTGGGATTTCAGTCCCCGAACTCCCATGTGTGGTTGCATGCGTTGCAGCGCATGCCGGTTGCGCGCGTAGGGAAGGTCGCGCTCCACAGCGCGAGCATCACCACCAGAACTTTCTGGGAAACGGGGACCACGTCGCGAAGGTCCGCACTGCCGCATCGCGCGCACTTGAGCGGCGCCAATCCCGTTTCCGCGCGGAGGTCGTCTTCCAACGCGCCGGAGGCGCAATCACGGAGAATCTCACGCGCTTCATCCACCCGCGATGCCGGGACCTGAAGCGCGGTGCCGCCGAAGGCATACGACAATGGAAAGACGGCGATCGCGTGCGCATCGTTGGTTACGAAGGCGAGGATCCCCTCAGCCTCCAGCCGCCCACGCAATACGTGGGCTTCCCATGGGTTGAGATAACGGCCGATGGTGATCAACATGGGAGCATGCTGCGCGACTCCCGGGGGTTGATCAAGCGGCTCGGTTGTCTGCCCCGCCTCCCCTTGTCCCCGTGGTCGGCGGAGTCAACGCGCGCATCCGGCATCTTCGGCCTTCGCGTCGCGAATGTTTGCTTCTGGTCGAAAAGCATTCGTCACCGGGTGACCGCTAACGAACCAAAGTAGACATCACGCAAGCTCGCCGATAGGGACTTGCTGGACCGAATCAGGTTTCCTACGATTTGATGCATGCAAACGTAACGCAAGCTTGCGATGTGGGCCGGCCTGAGTATCGGAGCACTGATGGCCGCGCTCGGCATCTGGAAAGCGTTTGAGGACGCGACCCGCGGCGACTAGGCTGGCCTACCGGGCTGGGGCCGGAAGAACTCCTTCCGTAGACGAAGCTATGACAGGGACCGCATGCCAGTTCTTCTTTTGTTTGCAACCCTCTTCGTCCTTTCGATCGCCGATACGGCGATCCGCTTTACGCTCTACCGTCGGCTTAGGGAGCGGCACCCCGCAAAGTACGATGCGATGGACCGGCCTTCCATCTTCTGGATTCGCTTCTCTTCGGCCTGGGCTCTGCTGTGGTTTCTCGTGGTCCGCGAGCACACTTTGCTTAGGGACCGCACGACCACGCATCTCGCCGACGTCCTCCTCGCACTTCGTGTAGCCACCGTGTTTGCTGCGTCAGGGTTGGCGATCGCGATCGCGGCCGCACATCAGTCTGCGTAAGGTTATTGTCCGTCTTTGGCCGAAGGCGAACAGCATCCACCGCGATACAAACGAGACGGAGGCGGCCGTGCGACTCGCAACGTTCTGAAGTCGCGATTGCCTAGCGTTCGGTGATGGCGGATCGCTGCCATTGCTCACCGGGTGACCGCTCCTGATCCGAAGCCGTCATCGACACCTGCCGACCTTCGGTATGATCTTTCGATGCGCCCTCTCGCAACGATTGCATCGATCGTGCTCGCCCTCTCGCTCGCCGCATTGGCGTGGTGGACGTGGGGCGCCTCCCATGTGCGCGCGAAGTCGGCTCCGCTTTCCCCACCGAGCGAGGTAGCAGATGCCGCAGCGCCCACACCGAGCGCAGCGCGTGGCGCATCGTCGAACCCGCGTGTGCGGGTCGATGGGCTGGGTGATCCGAATCTGCATTTGCTGACGACGCTGCGGCGCGCCGTGGCCGAGCGCGGGCCTGACGATCTCGTCGTCGCCGAAATGAACGTCGAGGGGTTGAACGCCTGCCTGATCGTGCGCGACATCCCCGCTGACGATTTCCGCCGCAAGTCGCCGCGTCATGCGTGGGCGATCGATTACGTCGAGCGCGCGTGCGTGGATTTCGCCGTCCAGGGGACGAAGGTGGGGGAGATCCCCGCGCTGCGGGACTTCCGAACACTCCGGAAGGCGGATCCGGACGCAGCTACCGCGCAGGCGCTCGACATCCTGCGCGAGTCGGGCTCGCGCACCCAGATCCGCGCGGCGCTGAACCATCTTTCCGATGTGAAAAGATACCCGCTGGAAGTCGATCCGTCCCTGGATCCGATGGAGCGGATGTTCGCGTCGGAGTACGCCATGATTCCCGTGGTCTGCGGGGCGACCAACGACTGTGGGTCTACTGCGCTTGCCGCCGCGACGCTGTGCATGAGCGATGGCTGCCTGCCCGGGACGACGTACGAGCAAGCGCTACGGCGCCGCTTGTCTCCGCGTGAGTACGAGAGCGCGATCCGCATGCGCGCTTCGTTGTTGGCCTTGCGCGCCGGGCAGCGCTAGCTGGGGGCGCGCGCTGATGGCTTCAGCGGTGCATCAACGCATACGCGAGGAACACCAGCACCGGCCCGGCCAGTGACAGGAACGCCAGGCCGATGAGGCCTTGCGTGCGCTTGGTCGGTTCGTCGAAGCCGGCCTTCGCCAGGCGATACAGGCCCACGCAGGCCACTGCTTGCATGATCAACGTGAGCGGGTAGGCGAAGAGCGCGATCGCGAACAACGTGCCACCACCTTCGGTTTCCGGGTGCGCGGCGAACAGTACGCGCGCGGCGAAGCCGGTGAGCGCGGCCATCGCCAGCGCGGAGGCGGCGAGGAGGTATTGGGGCCAGCGGGGAGAGAGGCGCATCGGGGGATTGTATTCCCACTCCATGCAACGGTTCCGGCCATGGCAAGGCGAGGCTCACGAGACTACGGCCCTCCTCGGAAGTGAGGGTTTCCTCACATTGCAACGCGGCAATCGCTGACGGTGCGCCCGGGACGGGTGCGATAGGCTCGACCTTCCTGGATCGACATGGATCGTCGCCGATGCCCGAAGCAATCTCGCGTGCGTGTCCGGCGTGTCGCGTCGCATGGCGGCCATCGCGCTGGGTTGTCGGCGTGTTGCCGCTGCTCGGCATCGGCGGCGCGTTCGGTGTGTTCGCGTCCGGGCTGCCCACAGGCGTACAGCTTCCGCTCGCGGTCTGTGCGGTGCTCTGGAGCCTCGTCGGAGCCTGGCGGGAACATCGGCGCCCGCCGCGGGTCTTCATGGTCCGTTCCGACCAAAGCGCCATCCTCGACGACATGCCCCTGCACGATCACCACGTCCACTGGCGCGGGCCGCTCGCGTTCCTGCGCGCCCGCGATGGAGACGGACGCGTCCACCGGCTGGCTTTCTGGCCCGACGTCCTCGGCGCACGCGGGCGGCGCGCCTTGCGCCTCTCCAGCCCATCGCTGACGGGCCCTCTCGCCGCGCAACCCCACGGGATGCGAGGATAGGGGACTCATGTTCAAACCCATTCCTGTCGCCATCGGCCTGCGCTACCTCCGCGCCAAGCGCCGCAACGGTTTCATTTCCTTCATTTCGCTGGCCTCGATCCTCGGGATCGCGCTGGGCGTGACCGCGCTCATCACCACGCTGGCGGTGATGAGCGGCTTCCAGCGCGAAATCCGTGATCGCATGCTGCAAATGGCCGCGCATGCCACGGTCAGCGGCTACGGCGACCCGCTGACCGATTGGCCGCATGCGGTGCAACTGGCGATGCAGGACAAGCGCGTCGCCGGCGCCGCGCCGTACATCGAAACGCAGGGCCTGCTGCGCAGTGCGCGCAACCAGCCGGCCATCGTGCGCGGCATCGTGCCGGACCAGGAAAAGCATGTGTCCGTGCTGGGCGAGAAGATGGTCGTCGGCACCATCGATTCGTTGCAGCCGGGCAGCTTCAACATCGTGCTGGGGCGCGAGCTGGCGTTGTGGCTCGGCGTCAACGTCGGCGACCAGGTCGTGCTGACCACGGACCTGCAGGCGACGCCGATGGGCGCGATGCCGCAGTTCAAGCGTTTCAAGGTGAGCGGGCTGTTCGAGGCGGGTTACAACGAATTCGACAAGGGCCTGGCGGTCGTGAACCTGCAGGACGCGCAACGCCTGATGCGCATGGGTAACGGGGTCACGGGCGTGCGGCTGCGCTTGCACGACATGGACAAGGCGTTCGACGTCGCGCGCGACCTCGCGCTCAAGTTGCCGGGGCCTTACAGCGTCAGCGACTGGACGCGCGAGAACGCCAACATGTTCCGCGCGCTGAAGATGGAGAAGACGGTGATGGCGATCCTGCTGTCGCTGCTCATCGCCATGGGCGCCTTCAACCTGGTGTCTTCGCAGGTGATGCTGGTGACCGACAAGCAGGCCGACATCGCGATCCTGCGCACCCTGGGCCTCACGCCGCGCGGCGTGATGCAGGTCTTCATGGTGCAGGGCACGCTGATCGGCATCATCGGCACGGTGATGGGCGTGATCGGCGGCGTCCTGTTGACCCTCAACCTCGACCACATCCTCAATGGCCTGGAGCGGGTGCTCGGCGTGCAGTTGCTGCCCGAAGACGTCTATTACATCACCGGGTTGCCCACCGAATTGAAGGCCGACGACGTCACGATCATCGCGCTCGTCGCACTCGGCATGGCGTTCCTCGCCACCCTGTATCCCGCGTGGCGCGCCGCGCGCACTGCACCGGCGGAGGCGCTGCGCTATGAGTGAAGCATTGCGCGCGGAAGGCCTGGCGAAGACCTACGCCGAAGGCAGCCTCAAGACGCACGTCTTCCACGACCTGCAGTTGTCGGTGGCGGAAGGCGAGACGGTCGCGATCCTCGGTGCGTCGGGCGCCGGCAAGAGCACGTTGCTGCATCTGCTCGGCGGGCTCGATGTGCCGACCGCGGGCGAAGTGTGGGTGGCGGGCCAACGCATGAGCGACCTGTCCGACGCCGAGCGCGGGCGCCTGCGCAATCGCGCGCTCGGGTTCGTCTACCAGTTCCATCACTTGCTGCCCGAATTCACCGCGCTCGAGAACGTCATGCTGCCGGTGCTGCTCAACGGCACGCCGATCCCGGAAGCGCGGCAGCGCGCAAAGGACCTGCTTGAATCCGTCGGGCTCGGGCATCGCATCGAACACAAGCCGGGCGAGCTCTCCGGCGGCGAGCGCCAGCGCACCGCCGTCGCGCGCGCACTGGTGAACAAACCTGCGTGCGTGCTGGGCGACGAGCCCACGGGCAATCTCGATGAGAAGACCGCCGCGCATGTCTTCGCGCAAATGCTCGATCTCAACCGCGCGCAGCGCACCAGCCTGGTGTTGGTGACGCACGACCGCTCGCTCGCACGCCGCCTCGACCGCGTGCTCGAACTCCACGACGGCAAGCTCAGGGAGCTGGCGCCCAGCGAGGTGTGACATGCGCGAAGCGGCACGGACGCCGCGGGAAGATCGGACCAGGACGATCGGGATCACGGCGGGGGCGGTCGCCTTCGTCGGCGGCGCCATGGCGGCGTTGTGGCTGCCAACTATGCTGCCGATGTGGGGTTGCATCGCGATAGCGGTTGTCGCGCTCGCGATCGCCGTCATTTCCGCGAAGGCGGGGATCCACGCCCGCGCAACGCAACTCATGGCCATCGTCGCATTCGGCTTCGCCCTGGCCGCTTTGCACGCGAACCACGCGATGTCGATCCGCCTTCCCGCATCGCTCGAAGGCCAGGACACCCGCATCCGCGGTCGCGTCGTCGATCTTCCCGATCGCGAAGCGCGCCGCGTGCAATTCCTGATCCGTGTCGATGACGACGCATCGCAAACCGACGCCCTCCGCGGTCGCCTGCTTCGCATCGCGTGGTACGACGGCGGCCAGTCGCGATCGCCATCCGTCTACGCCGGCAGCCGTTGGGAATTCGACGCGCGCCTGCGTGCACCCCGCGGCCTGCGCAATCCAGGGTGGTTCGACGCCGAGCGCCACGCACTCGCGAATCGCCTGGCCGCGACGGGATACGTGCGCAACGCTGCAAGCGCGCGCGAAATCGCACACCCCGCCGGTCTCCAGGCATGGCGCGCCGACGTGGCAAGCCGCATCGATGCGGCCATCGACGCGCCGGTCGCGCGTTTCATCCGCGCCCTCGCACTGGGCGATACGCGCGGCCTCGATGACGACGATTGGGCGACGCTCCGCGCCACCGGGCTGACGCACCTCATCGCGATCTCCGGTTTCCATGTCGGCCTGGTCGCCGGGTTCTTCGCGCTGCTCGCCTCGCTGCCCTGGCGTCTCCTACCGTCCCTTGCGTTGCGCGTGCCACGCCCGATCGCGATGGCGGTCGCCGCCGTCATCGGCGCCCTCCTGTACACGGCGGTCGCCGGGTTCGCGCTGCCGACCGTGCGCACGACGCTGATGATCGCCGTCGTGGCCGCGGTGCGCTGTGCGCGCCGCGCGCAATCGTCGTTCGCTGCGTTGTCGCTCGCCGTCGTCGCGATGGTGTTGGTCGATCCGCTGTCGCTGCTCGGCGCAGGCTTCTGGCTGAGCGTCTGCGGGGTCGCGTGGCTTCTGTGGTGCCTGCCGAACGCCGACGGGGGCGTGCTGCGCGCGTTCGCATCGGCGCAAGCGGTCGCGACCATCGGTCTGTTGCCACTCACCGTCGCGTTGTTCGGACAAGCCTCCCTTGCAGGGCCGGTCTCGAACCTCGTCGCGATTCCCTGGTGGAGTCTCGTCGTCGTTCCGCTCGCGCTGATCGGCACCGCGCTGGATGCGCTGCACGCCGGCCTCGGTGTGCGGCCATGGCGGATCGCGGGCCATGCATTCGATGCCACGTGGCCTGCATTCGTCGTCATCGGCGACAGCCCGTTCGCATTCGCATGGCTCCCCGAGGCGCGCTGGTATGCGCTGCCGTTCGCGGCATTCGCCGCGCTCTGGGTTCTCCTTCCGCGCGGCGTTCCGGGCAAACCACTCGCCATGCTCCTGTGGTTGCCGCTGTTGTGGCCCGCGCGCGATCTTCCTCCGCACGGCGCATTCCGCATCGACGTGCTGGATGTGGGGCAGGGGCTCTCCGCGCTCGTGCGCACCGCGTCGCACGCCGTGCTCTTCGACATGGGCCCCGCCTCGCATGACGGTTACGACGCCGGAGAGCGCGCCGTCGTCCCCGCGTTGCGCGCGCTCGGCGTGCGCGCGCTGGATGTCGCGATCGTCAGCCACGCCGACAGCGACCACGCCGGTGGTTGGAACGCGGTGCGCAACGCGATGACGATCGATGACAGTCACGCACCCGAGGGCAGTCCGTCGCCGGTCGCCTCGCGGTGCATCGCAGGGCGCACATGGCAACGCGACGGCGTGCGCTTCCGGTACCTGCATCCCACCGAACATTTTCCCTACCTTGGCAACGATGCCGGTTGCGTCCTGCGCATCGACGGCGCGCACGGCGCGGCGTTGCTCACCGGCGACATCGGCGAAGTCGTCGAGCGCGCGCTGGTCCGTCGCGACCCGGCGGCATTGCGCGCCGACGTCGTCCTGGTTCCCCATCACGGCAGCGAAGGCTCTTCCGATCCGGCGTTCATCGCGGCCACGCAGGCCCGCGTCGCGCTCGTCGCCACGGGCGCCGGCAATCGCTTCGGACACCCGCGCGCCGAGGTCGTCGCGCGGTGGTGCAGGGCGGGCGCCCGCGTCTTCGACACGGCAGGCGGCGGCGCGTTGCGTGTGGATGTGGGGTTGAACGGCGTGAATACGGCCGCACGTCGCGAAACCCACGCTCGGCTTTGGGACGCAGCGCGCCGGTCCGGCCGGATGGCTGGGCTATGCTATCGGCGGAATGACGGGCCTGGCCCGGAGGAGTGAACGTGCTGGAACTGGTGCGCGCGGGCGGTTGGCCGATGATCCCGCTGTTGCTGCTGTCCGTGATCGCCCTGGCGATCATCGTCGAGCGTTTCTGGAGCCTGCGGCGCAAGGTGGTCCTGCCGCCGGGCCTCGGTCCGGAAGTCCGGGCCTGGGCGGGCAAGGGGCGCCTGGATCCGGCCCACATCGATTCGCTGCGCCGCAACTCGCCGCTCGGCGCGTTGCTGGCGGCCGTGCTCGACGTCCGCCATCGCCCCCGCGAGGAGATCCGCGAGCGCACCGAGGACGTGGGCCGCCACGAGGTCCATCGCATGGAGCGCTACCTCAACACGCTCGGCACCATCGCCGCCGCGGGCCCGCTGCTCGGCCTGTTCGGCACCGTGGTGGGCATGATCCAGATGTTCCTCGGCATCCTCGACCAGGGCATCGGCGACGTGAACCAGCTCGCCGGCGGCATCGGCAAGGCGCTGGTGTGCACGGCGGCCGGCATGATCGTCGCCATCCCGGCGCTGGCGTTCCATCGCTATTTCCGTGGCCGCATCGCCGCGTACATCGTGGACATGGAACACGAGGCCTTCCAGTTGATGGATGCGCTGGACCCGCGCGCCGCCGCCGCCCAGCGCGCCGCCGCCGCGCAGCCGCCGGCCGGTGCGCCGCCCGTCCGCGCGGGCGCCAGCGTCGACTGACCGCATGCGCATCCGCGACCACCGCGAGGACGACGCGCCGGAGATCAACCTGATCCCGCTGATCGACGTCGTCCTCTGCCTGATCATCTTCTTCGTCGTCACCACTACGTTCGACGCGCGTTCCGTGCTCAAGCTGCAACTGCCGCAGGCCGATGGCCAGCCGGCGGATTCGCAGGGCAAGGCGCTGAGCGTGCTGGTCAACGCGGAGGGGCGTTACTTCATCGACGACCGCGAAGCGCTGCGCACCGACGTCGAGTCGCTCAAGCAGACGCTGGTCGATGTCGCCGGCACCGATCGCACGCGTCCGGTGTTGCTGCGCGCCGACGGCCGCACGCCGCACCAGTCCGTCGTCACCGCGCTCGACGCGCTCGCCCAGCTCGGGTTCTCGAAAGTGTCGATCGCCACCGCACCGCCCGTGCAGGCTGCACAGGCCAAGGCCCCATGACCGAACCCTCGACTGCGACCCCCGCGCAGACGTACCGCCGCCTGCTCGGGTTCGCCAAGCCGTATCGCGGCTGGCTCGCCGGCGCCGCCCTCGTGATGGGCCTCGAAGCCCTGACCAGCTACGGCATCACGCGCCTGCTCAAGCCCATCGTCGATGGGCTGGCCGATCCCAAGACCTTCGCGATGTGGCTGCCCGCCGCATTGATCGGCTTGTTCATCGCGCGCGGCCTGTTCGGCCTGGCCGGCGATTACACGATGGCCCGCTCGGGCCGCGGCGTCGCGCGCGACCTGCGCCTGATGCTGATGCGCAAGTATTTCCGGTTGCCGGGCGATCGCTTCGACGCAGAACCCGTCGCCTCGATGCTCACGCGCCTGGGCGGCGACACCGAGCAGGTCGCGCAAGCCGCGGTCGATGCATTGAAGGTGATGATCAGCGCGAGCCTGATGACGGTCGCGATGATGTGGGCGATGTTGTCCACCAGCTGGCGCGTGACCATCGCGCTGCTGTTGCTCGCGCCGTTCCTGATCTGGGCGATGAACACCGTCGGCGGGCGTTACCGCCGCATCAACCATCGCATCCTCGAAAACGCCGCCGACATGCTGCAGTCCGCCGACCAGGCGCTGCACGGCCACCAGGAAGTGAAGATCTACGGCGCGCAGGACAGCGAGATCGGTCGCTACGCCGAACAAACGCAGAAGAACCTGCGCCTGGCGTTGAAGGTGGAAGTCACGCGCGGGTCCATTTCGTTCTTCGTGCAGGTGCTCGGCGCCATCGGCATGGCGGTGCTGTTGTTCCTCGCTGCACGCGAGGCCGCCGCGGGCCGATTGACCGCCGGCGATTTCACCGTGCTGATGACGGCGATGGTCGGCATCATCCCACCGCTGCGCCAACTCACCGGCGTGCAGGCGATGCTCCAGCGCGGCGTCAATTCCGCCGACCGCCTGTTCTCGGTGATGGACGCGCCCGACGAGCGCGACACGGGCACAATCCCGCTGCAACGCGCTAAGGGCGAGCTCGAGTTCCGCAACGTCACCGCGCGCTACGCCAATCAGAACCGCCCGGCCATCGACGACATCAGCTTCGTCGCCAAGCCCGGCACCGTCACGGCCATCGTCGGCCGCTCGGGTTCGGGCAAGACCACGCTGATCAAGCTGATCCCACGGTTCTACGAACCCGAGAGCGGGCAAGTACTGCTCGACGGCCACCCGATTTCCGATTACCCGCTCGCCGACCTGCGCCGCCAGGTCGCGATGGTGAGCCAGCGCGTGATCCTGTTCGACGCCAGCGTCGGCAACAACGTCGCGTACGGCGAAATGGAAGGCGCCGATTCCGATCGCCTCGCCGCCGCCGTGCGTGGCGCGAACGCGATGGAATTTGTCGAACGCCTCCCCAACGGCATGGACACGCGCATCGGCGAACACGGCGGGCGCTTGTCCGGTGGGCAGCGCCAGCGCCTGGCCATCGCGCGCGCGATGTTGAAGGACGCCCCGCTGCTGATCCTCGACGAAGCCACCGCCGCGCTCGACAACGAGTCCGAACGCTTGGTGCAGGACGCGCTCGAACACCTGATGCCGGATCGCACGACCATCGTCATCGCGCATCGCCTGTCGACCATCGAACACGCCGACCAGGTGCTCGTCCTGGACGAAGGCCGCCTGGTGGAGCGGGGCACGCACGCCGAACTCATCGCGCAGGGCGGCGTATACGCGCACCTCCATCGCATGCAGTTCCGCGAGCAACCGGCGGAAGGATGAAGAAAGGCGGCCCACCGGACTGGTGGTACTCCGATGCCGCGGTGCCGCTCGGTGCGCGTGCGCTGAGCAGCGTCTACGGCGGCGTCGTCGGGATGCGCCGCAAGTGGTACCGCCGCGGTTGGTTGAAGGCGCAGGGCGCGGGCGTGCCGGTCATCGTCGTCGGCAACGTCGCCGTCGGCGGCACGGGCAAGACGCCGCTGACCATCGCGCTGATCGAACGCTTGCGCGAAACCGGTTGGAACCCCGGCGTCGCGAGCCGCGGTTACGGCCGCGACGACCCCAAGACCGCGCGCTGGGTGGACGCACGCACCGCGCCGAATGAAGGCGGCGACGAGCCCGTCCTCATCGCATTGCGCACGGGCGCGAAAGTCCGCGTCGACCGCGACCGCGTGGCCGCCGCGCGCGAACTGGCGCAGGCCGGTTGCGACATCGTCGTCTGCGACGACGGCCTGCAGCATTACCGCCTCGCGCGCGATGTCGAGATCGATGTCGTCGACCTGCGCCGCCACGGCAACAACCGCCTGATCCCTGCCGGCCCGTTGCGCGAACCCGTGCAGCGCGCCGACGAATGCGACTTCCGCGTGGTGAACGTGGGCAGCGACGACGCGCCCGCCGGTTTCGGCGAATGGCCGATGCGCCTGGTGCCGGGCGACGCCGAACCCATCGAAGGCGGGCGCCCGAAATCGCTGTCGACGTTTTCTGGTCAACGCGTCCACGCCGTCGCCGGCATCGGCAACCCGGACCGCTTCTTCAACATGCTGCGCGCGCACGGCATCGCCGTTGTGCCGCATGCATTCGCCGACCATCATGCGTACGTGCCGGCGGATTTCGAGTTCGGCAGCCGTCTGCCGATCCTCATGACCGAGAAGGACGCGGTGAAGTGCCGCGAACTCGCGGACGCGGCGTATTTCTCCGTGCCGGTGCGCGCCGAGTTGCCGGAAGCTTTCTGGATCGCGTTGTTCGACAAACTCCCGCCGAAGGGACACGCCTGATGACGGAGTTCGTGGTCGCCATTCCCGCGCGTTACGCGGCCTCGCGTTTGCCGGGCAAACCCCTGCGCACCATCGGCGGTGAACCGCTGGTGCTGCACGTCGCCCGCCGTGCGCTCGCGGCCGGGGCGCGTGAAGTGTGGGTCGCCGCCGATGATCAGCGCATTGCGGATGCGTTGGCGGGCAGCGGCGTTCGCATCGCGATGACCTCGCCGGATCACGCCTCCGGCACCGATCGCCTCGCCGAATGCGCGCGCATCGCCGGCTGGTCGGACGACACGATCGTCGTGAATCTCCAGGGCGACGAACCCTTCGCGCCGGCCGCCGGCATCCAGGCGGCGGCCCGGACGCTCGCGCAGTCGAAGGCCGAAATGGCCACGCTCGCCACGCCCATCGACGACGTCGACACGCTGTTCGACCCCAACGCCGTGAAGCTCGTGCGCGACGCGCAGGGCCACGCGCTGTACTTCAGCCGCGCGCCGCTCCCGTGGCCGCGCGACGCCTTCGCCACCGATCGCACCGCGATGCCGTCCGGCGGCCCTTGGCTGCGCCACATCGGGATCTACGCGTATCGCGCCGGCTTCCTGCAGCGATTCACCGCGCTGCCGCCGGGCACGCTGGAGCGCATCGAATCGCTGGAACAACTGCGCGTCCTCGAAGCGGGCTTCCGCATCGCGGTCGCGTTGTCGCCGGAACCGTTTCCGCCCGGCGTCGATACGCCCGAAGACCTCGCCCGGGCCGAAGCCCGGTTCGCATCCCGCACGTGAACCTTCGACCCGAATCACGCATGCTGCGTCGCACCCACCCGTAGACTTGGGCACGCGTGGGGTCGTTTCGATGGTCTGGAGTCGTGGGGATGGGACGTACGTTGGTGCCGGGGTTTCCTGATTCGTTGCATTGGTTGAACGCGGCACCGCCCTCGGCGGCGCACATGCGTGGCTGGCTCACGGCCGTGGCCTTCGTCAATATCGGGTCGGCGTGGTCCCTCCAGGCGTTGCACGATCTGCAGGCATTGCGCCTGCGCCATCCCGGCCGCCTGCGCGCGTTCGCCGTCCACGTCCCGCGCTTCGATCACGAGCGCGATCCGCGCCGCACCCTCAAGCGTGCCAACCGCCACGGCGTGACCTTGCCGCTGGCGATGGATGCCGATTGGGTCGCCTGGCAACAGTGGGGCGTGCGCAACTGGCCGACCGTGGTGCTGATCGACAGCGATGGGCAGGTGCAGGCCCGCCTCGAAGGCGGCGATGCCTTGCTCGACATCGACAAACGCCTGCAGGCGCTCGCCGGCACGCCGACGATGGACGACGACGGCGTGCAGGTGCGCAAGGTGCGCGAACCGGCGATGCCGCTGATGTTCCCGACGGGCCTGGCGGTCACGCCGCAATATCTCTACGTCGCCGACAGCGGCCACCATCGCGTGCTGGAATGCAGCCATGCCGGCCGCATCCTGCGCGTGTTCGGCACCGGCGATGCCAACCTGCTCGATGGCGATCCGGGGCACGCGTCGTTCCAGTGCCCCCATGGCCTGGCGTTGCAACGCGACATGCTCTACGTCGCCGACACGGGCAACCACGCCGTGCGCCGCATCAACCTGCGCAGCGGCGACACCACCACGCTGTGCGGCAACGGCCGGCGCGGCACGCCCACCGAAGGGCCGGTGCACGATTCCTCGTCAGTGCGCCTCGATGCGCCGCGCGCGGTGGCCGTCGCCAACGACCAGCTGCACATCGCGCTGACCGGCGACAACAAACTCTGGACGTACGACCTCGGGCGCGCGCTGCTCACGTTCCGCGCGGGTTCGGGCGAGCTGGCCGTGAAGGACGGCGTGGGCTCGGCGGCGGCGTTCGCGCAACCCGTCGCGCTCGCGGCCGTGCAGCAGAACATCTACGTCCTGGACAGCGCGGGCTCGGCGGTGCGTTCGCTCAAGCTGGGCGACCACTCGGTGCAAACGCTGCTCGGGCAGGGCGCGTGGGCCTTCGGGCATGTCGATGGGCCGCGCAACATCGCGCAATTGCAGGAACCGCAGGCGATCGCGCTCGACCCCGACGCCCCGCTGCTGTGGATCGCCGATGCCGGCAACGACCGCCTGCGCAGCCTGCGCCTGGGCGGTGGCGACCTCACCACGCACATGCTGCCGCAACCGCTGCACGGCCCCTCGGGCCTGGCGGTCGGCGCCGGTGCGGTGTGGATTGCCGATACGGATGCGCACGCGGTGCTCCGCGTCGACCCGAAAACCGGCGCGGTTCAGCATGTGCCGATTGGGGAATGACCCGGCCGCCCCGATAATGGTCCGGTGACGACGCACGCCCCGCAGCAAGCTCCATTCGACGGAAAGGCCTTCGCCCGCGGGCTGGGCACGCAGCCCGGCGTCTATCGGATGTACGGCAAGGACGACGCCGTGCTGTACGTCGGCAAGGCGCGCGCGCTGAAGAACCGCGTCGGCAGCTACTTCAACGCGACCCCCAAGGCCACGCGCACGATGGCGATGCTGGCGCAGGTCGTGCGGATGGAAGTCACCGTCACACGCACCGACGCCGAAGCGTTGTTGCTCGAAAACCAGCTGATCAAGTCGCTGCAGCCGCGTTACAACGTGCTGCTGCGCGACGACAAGAGTTACCCCTACGTGCTGCTGACGCAGGAACCGTGGCCGCGCCTGGCGTTCCATCGCGGGCCGCGCGCGCTGGCGGGGCGTTACTTCGGCCCGTATCCCAGCGCCGCCGCGGTGCGCGAAACGCTCAACTCGATGCACAAGCTGTTCAAGTTGCGCAGTTGCGAGGACAGCGTGTTCCGCAACCGCTCGCGGCCGTGCCTGCAGTATCAGATCGGGCGGTGCAGCGCGCCGTGCGTCGGCCTTGCGCCGGCGCGCGATTACGCCGATGCGGTGCGTCGCGCGTCGTTGTTCCTCGACGGCCGCAGCGAAGAGCTCGGCAACGAACTCACCGGTGCGATGGAAGCGGCCAGCCAGCGCCTCGACTTCGAGGAAGCCGCGCGCCTGCGCGACCTCGTCACGACGATCCGCAAGTTGCAGGCGCGCCAATACGTCGACGGCCAGGCCGCGGATCTCGACGTGCTTGCCGTCGCGATGCAGGGCGCTTCGGCGTGCGTGTTGCTGCTGGCCTTCCGCGACGGGCGCAACCTCGGCACGCGCGCGTTCTTCCCGAAGACCAACGGCGCGCCACCGGAAGAAGTGTTGTCGGCCTTCGTGTCGCAGTACTACGGCGAGCAACCGCCGCCGCGCGAAATCGTGCTGGATCGCGACGTGCCCGATCGCGAGCTGATCGAAGTCGCGCTGTGGGAAACCGCCGGCCGCAAGATCACGCTCAAGTGCAACGTGCGCGGCGAGCGGGCAGGGTATGTCGATCTCGTGAAGCGCAACGCCGAGCTCACCCTCGCGACCGAACTCGCCAGTCACGCCGCGCAGAGCGCGCGCGCGGAAGCCTTGCGGGAGATGTTCTCGCTGGCCGAAGCCCCCAAGCGCATCGAATGCTTCGACATCAGCCACACGATGGGCGAGGCGACGGTGGCCTCCCAGGTCGTGTTCGACGAGAACGGCGCGGTGCGCAGCCAGTACCGCCGCTACAACATCACCGGCATCGAGCCGGGCGATGACTACGCGGCGATGCACCAGGCGCTGGAGCGCCGCTTCCGCCGCGCTGTGGAAGAGGACGGGATCTTGCCCGACGTGTTGCTGATCGACGGCGGCAAGGGCCAGCTCGCGCAGGCGAATGCGGTGCTGAAGGACCTCGGCGTTTCTTCTGTGTACGTGGTCGGCGTCGCCAAGGGCGAGGAACGCCGCCCCGGCCACGAGACCCTGATTCTCCCGGACGGCCGCGAATTGCGCCCCGGCCCCGAATCCCCCGCGCTGCAACTGGTGCAGCAGGTCCGCGACGAAGCGCACCGCTTCGCCATCACCGGCCACCGCGGCAAGCGCCAGAAAGCGCGCAGCACCAGCCGGTTGGAAGACATCCCGGGCATCGGCCCGCGCCGCCGCGCGAGCCTGCTCAAGCATTTCGGCGGCCTGGGCGGCCTGAAGCAGGCGGGGGCGGAGGAGATCGCGCGCGTGGAGGGCATCAACCTCGCGCTCGCCGAGCGAATCTATGCGACGCTGCACGGGCTGCCGATGCCGGCGGCAGGAACCATGGAAGCAGGACGCGATTGATGAAGATGACGGTACCGACCTGGCTCACCATCGCCCGGATCGTGATGATCCCCGTGCTGGTGGCGGTCTTCTACCTGCCCTGGAAGTGGACCAATTTCGCCGCCGCCTTCGTGTTCGCCTTCGCATCGGCGACCGACTGGCTCGACGGCTACATCGCCCGCCGCTGGAACCAATATTCAGCCTTCGGCGCATTCCTGGACCCGGTGGCCGACAAACTGATGGTCGCCACGGCCCTGTTCCTCGTGGTGCAGAGCCATCCCACCAAGTGGATGGCGCTTTGGGCCGCGGTGATCGTGGGCCGTGAAATCGCCGTCTCGGCGCTGCGCGAATGGATGGCCGAACTCGGCCAGCGCAAGAAAGTGGCCGTGGCCAGCGTGGGCAAGATCAAGACGATCGTGCAGATGGTCGCGGTGACGCTGCTGCTATACCAGGCGCCCGTCCTCGGCATCCCGGTGTTCAGCGTGGGCGAGTGGATGCTGGCGGTCGCGGCGATCCTCACGTTGTGGAGCGGTTTCGAATACCTGCGCGCCGCATGGCCCGCATTGCGCGAACAAGCGCACGCAGGTGTTGACACCCAATGATTGGCCCGTAAAATGGCGGGCTCAACGCGGGAATAGCTCAGTTGGTAGAGCACGACCTTGCCAAGGTCGGGGTCGCGAGTTCGAGTCTCGTTTCCCGCTCCAGTTTCTAAGACGAAGCCCCGTCCGCGGGGCTTCGTTGTTTCAGGCGGATGTGGTCCAATCCGTACGTCATCCGGCCGGGTGGCAGAGTGGTTATGCAGCGGACTGCAAATCCGCGTACGCCGGTTCAATTCCGACCTCGGCCTCCAGATTCAAACGCGCGCCCCGCAAGACTTTTTGTCGTGCGGGGCGTTGTTGTTTTCGGCCTGGTGATTTCAATTGTCCGGCAGTTGTCCGGCGCCGCCGCTGCAGTCGTTGCTTTCCGAAGGCGTAGAGCATCCCTCCCGCGCTTCGTCCAACGCGACACGCGGGGCGACCTTGGTTTGGGCGGAAACAAGGGACGACCTTCGGCATGTGCCTTGATCGCAGCTTGCCTGATCTGTTCGATTTGCTCGTCGGTTAGGGCCATGGCTCGGTCGATCGCAACGGTGGCCCCGTAATCAAAATCGACATCTCCCAAGCTCGGTTGACAAGCACGTCTCCGCAGGTTCAGCGGGTCGGCTTCGCCATCTCCTTTGCGTGCACCATTACATCAGGAACGCTCTCGTTCCAATTGGGGCTGGAAACCAGCGACGTGGTCACCCTCACCATGGCGGGCAGCTGCATCGAGTGCAGGGCGGTTTGACCGGAATAGTGCCTCAAGCGTGTGATACGACAGCGCCGCCATGCCGACGCCAAACAGCGTGGAGGCGGCCAGCACGAAGTCCCAGCGCATCCCCTGCTTGTGCATCCAGTAGGCGAGCGCGAAGTGCCAGAGGTAGATGCCGTAGGACAGCTTCCCGAGATACACGAGGGACCGAGCCGACAGCCACTTCGGCGCGTTGCCGAGCAGAATGCAGGCGGTGAACAGCTCCACGACGATGACGCCGGTTTCGTGGCTGCTCGCATCGTTGAACTTGAACACCAGCACGCACCCCAGCAGGCCGAGTAGGAATGGCCACGTGGGCAGGTTGAAGCGCGGGAGCATCGCCAGCGCGCAGCCCAAGACGAGGCCCGTGCAATGCGTGTCAAAGCGCGTGTAGGCCGCTGACCAACCCCATTGGAACTTCCAGACGGTCAAGGCAGCCCATGCGGCGATCAGCACGGTGAACCCCGGCTTCTTGCGCAACAGGATCAGCGGCCAGAGCAAGTAGAACTGCTCTTCGATCGCCAATGACCACGTGTGCCGCAGGTAGTCAGGGAACTGGTAGAGCGGAAGCGTGTAGTCGCTCAGATGGAAGAACGCCGCCAGCGCATCGCGCCAGTGTGGGTGGTTCGGCTCGACTTTCGGAGCCGCCCACAGATACGCCGCAAGCATTAGCGCGAAAGGCGGCACCAGGCGTTTGAACCGCCGCCAGTAGAACGTCGGCAAGTCCGGGTTCGCGAGGAGGACCTGCGTAATCAGGTAGCCCGAGAGCACAAAGAACACGTCCACCCCGATCCAGCCCCCGTTGAATCCGGGAACGCGGGCGTGGAAGACGACGACGGCCAGAACCGCGAGCGCCCGCAGCCCGTCCAGCTCTGGCTTGTATTGGATCCCCATTTGGTAAGAGTACGGGTGCCGCGTACCCCGGTTCAATTCTGACCTGCGCGCAAGCGTGCCCCATTCTTCTTGCAGGGACCGACTACCGCCTCGGCTTCCAATCACGGAAGCGTTCGAACGCGGGCGTCTGGCTCGGGCGCCCCCGTTCTTCCAATCGCTCGGCGAGCCACTGGAACCATTCGAACAACAACGGGTGGTTCTGCTCGCGGCGGTTCGCTTCCGCCCACGGCTTGAGCCGCTGCCAGAGCAGCACGACGGCGCCGCCGATGATTTCCTCGACCATGTCCATCGGCAGGCTTTCGCGATAGACGAGGAGGCCCATGCTTTCGAAGCGCGCACCCAGCGCGAGCGCGGCGTCTTCGTACTCGGGACCCAACGCACGCAGGTCGTCGGCAGGCACCGCAACCGGCAACGGGTAGATCAGGCGGAACGCTCGCGTGAACTGCTGGTCCTGGATCGAGCGCATCAGTTCGCTCGCCGCCGCGTCGAGCCGCTGCCGACGAAACTGCCGGATCTGCGCCGCGCCGAAACACAGTGCGACGACGACCGCCAGGTTGCCGATGATCTGCGCGAATTGCGAAAGCGACGCGATATCCATGGGGATGCAGGGAGCGACGGTGCCCCTACTTGCTACGGGCAACCGGAGGCGTTCCGGCCGGGTGAAGCGAGGACGCGAACCGAATCCCGACCAAGCGCCAATACGGTATCGTCCTGCGATCTGCAGGGGAGCCGACATGACACGCAACCGAATCTTGCCGTGGGCCGGCGTGCTTGTCGGCGCGCTTGTCGCCGGAATGGCCTTCGCCGACTCGTGGGCCCCCGCGAGGACCACGCAGTACGTTTCCGCCGATGGCGATTGGCGGCTCACCGTGGAGCCGCGCGACATCGCGGGGCCGCTGGAGTATTTCCAGGACGCCGCGGCAGGTAAGGACACGCCGGGCGGCGTCCCCGGCAGCAAGCAGACCAGCGCCGTCGGCACCATGGAGCATCGCGTCGGCACGACGTGGCAAAAAGTCTGGCGCGAAAAGTTGCGCAACGACGTCGCACCGGTCGAAGCCATCGCGCTCCCCGGCGGCGTCGCGATGACGCTCGACAACTGGCACAGCATGGGGTTCGGCAAGGACGTCGTGGTGCTCTACGACGCGAAGGGCGCCGTGACTGCGTCGTACGCACTCGACGACTTCCTGCCGAAGGACTACGTGCGCGCGCTGCCACGCACGGTGAGTTCGCTGCATTGGCGCGGCAAGGCGACCGCGTTGCCGGACGGCAAGCGCGTCTCCATCGCCGTGCTCGTCCCTTCCGAGGAGGGCTCGCCATTCGCGGAGGACGCGCGCTTCGTTCCCGTGGTCTTCGACCTGGCGGCCGGCAGGGTCATCCCGCCCTCCGGCGCGGAATGGGACCAGGCGCTGCAAACGTCGAGGACGGTCCGGACGCACCAACGCGCACTCGAAGCGAAGCGGCGCAAGGAATTCATCGAGCCCCTGCGGTTTCCCGAGCCTGCGACGGAGCTTGCGCTGAGCCTATACATGGTCGAGGCGTTCTTCCGGATCGACGACCAGGGGGCGGACGGCTATCCGGAGACGACCGTGCTGCGCGCTTCGGATGCGGCCGACTACGCGCAATCCGTCGAATGGGTCCACGAGGCCCTGTGCAGGACACGCTGGGAAGGCACGCAGATGTTCGCCTCGTCCTCGCAGGACGATCTGGTTGCGAAGATCGAAGCGCAATCGAAGTGCCTGAAGACCGAGATGCTCGCGCGATCGCGCATCTACCTGGTGATGGACGACGCCCACTTCGCCCGCGGGCGCAAGACGCTGGCACGCACCGGCGCGGCCGTCATCCAGATCGACCCGGCCAAGCCGATCCCGCAGGATCCCGAACGGCTCGCGAACTACATGGAGTCTCGGCCATCGTCCGACGAATGAAAAACGCCCCGCATGGCATGCACCATGCGGGGCGTCGTGTTCCGATCTTCAGATGTACAGCGAGATCAGGTCCACAGTCCACTTCGCTTCGTTTTCCTTCGAGCTCTGCATCCGGGTCTTCAGTTCACCGAGATACGCGCGGCCTTCCGGCGTGTCCAGGTCGCCGATGGCCTTGATCGCCATCGCGCGGTCCTGCCAGAGATTGGCACTGGTCGAGAGATTCTTGAGCAGGTCGAACTGATCCACCGCGCGTAGATTGCCGAGCGAGGAGATCGCGGCCATGCGCACGTATTCGGCGTCGGCGGTGGTCAGCTTGGCGAGCGTCGGGATGGCGCGCGCGTTGTTGGTGAAGCCCAGGGCGTAGACGTCGAGGTAGTTGTCGTCCTTCGCGTGCGTCACCTTGTCGGCGAGCGCGTCGACGGCTTCATCGGAGGCCTTCGCGCCGTACAGCTCGAACGCGACCTTGCTCGCCAGTTCCTTGACGGCCAGCGACAGCGGTTCGTTCAACGTGGGCTCGACGATTTCGTCGAACGACCACACCGGCACCTTGCCGCGCTTGACGAACACCGCGATGTGCTTCTTGCCCGTCGCGGTTTCCAGGTCGGTGCTGAGGCTGGTGAAGGTGATGAACGGCGTATACGCGTTCGTGCGCCAGTTCTTCATGTTGAACGCTGCCACATCGAGGCGCGGGAACGTCGTCGCATCCGACGCCGACGACACCGTGATCGGCAAGCCGCGTGCGGCGAATTCGGCCTGGAGGGACTTCTCGAGGAACGCCGCGGGCTGCAGCGGCTTGCCGGAGTAATCGAGTGTCGCAGGCAGCCTGCCGCTGAAGAACGGGGCGGCGCCGGCCGACTGATGGTGGATGCCCAGCGTGGTCGTCGCCGCGGACGTGGTGGCGTACGGAACGTTCGACGGACTCGGATCCTTGACCGCATACGACCCCGGCGCGCAGCCGGCGAGCAAGAGCAACGAGGCGCTAAGCGCCGCGTGGATGGCATGACGTTTCATTGTGTCCCCTGGTGGCCCGTTGCGGGCGCATCGGAGTATGCCAACGCCGCGACTGCACGAACAGCCATGGCTGGTCTTGCGCGCGATGCCAATGTCGGTGGCCGCGTGACGCGTGGTGGCGGGCGGTCGGGGGCTCGAAGGCGCGATAAACTGCGCGACGGAACCGGGGGGAATCCGAATGTCACTCAAACACTGGATCGCGCTTGCCGCGGTCGTGTCGGGATGCGTGTCCAGTCATACGGCGCGCGCCGAATGGCGGCTCGAAAAGCCGATCGCCATCTACGTGGGGCCCGATGCGCGCGGATCGCTGCTGGCCGACATGAACGGCGATGGCCTCCTGGACATCGTCACGCAGTACGGCATGTTCAACCTGTGGAAGTGCGGCGTGTCGGTGACGTTGCAGACGCCGGATGGGTTCTCGTGGCCCGCGACCTACGAGATCGACGACTGCCACTTCGAACAGTTGGCACTGGCGAACATCACACCCGATCCGGGCCTCGAGATCGTCATGCGCACCAGCTTCAATCATCCGGACTGGTCGTATCGGATGCTCGAGTATCGCGCTGACACCAACACGCTCGTGCATGTCGAGAATTTCGGTTTCCTTGGCTGGGGGATCGGATTCGGCGTCCTCGACGTCAACCAGGACCGCCGCGACGATTTGTGGGAGGTGTTCGAAGACTCCGACAGTTCCAAGCCGGAAGTGACCTTCCGCTACAAGATCGCGTATGCGCGCGCGAACGACCGCCTGCCCGATGGCAAGAAGTCGGTCGGTTGGCTGCGCGGATACACCAGCGCCCGATTCGCATTTTCCGGCATCACCGATCAGCGCGGCATGACGGCCACGTCGAAGGCGGCGGTTTCGCAGTACCAGGTGGATCTGGATGCCGACGGGTACTTCGACGCCTTCTCCGGTTTGTGTCCGACGAAGTGCCTGTTCCGCCAGGAACCCTGGGGACAGCTGCGCACCATGCCGACGGTGGGCGAAACCGCCAACGTCTTCGGGGATATCGACGGAGACGGCTTGCCGGACGCGCTGCTCGGCGGCCGTGACGCCGATGGATTCACCATCGAAGTCGCGTTGCAGACGGCGCCGTATCACTTCGAACACGTCGGGACCCTCACGCCCTTCCTGCGCGTGGGCATGCCGGCCATTGTCGACATGGACCTCAATGGCCTGGCGGACTTCGCATTCGGCGGTGAAAACGGGCCCGGCACCGGCGCGATGTTCGTCTATCGGCAGATCGAGCCCGGCGTCTTCCAGGGCAGTGCGTTGATCGATGCGGGCTGGCCCTTGTTCGCCGCGCGAGCCGGCGATCTCAACAACGACGGTTGCCCCGACCTGTTGACGGCGAACGAGCTCATGGCCGACCACAACCATATGAATCTGTATCGCGGCGTCGGGTGCGAAGTCGGGGATCTGGCCGTGACGACCGATGTGCGCGCCAACAAGGCCGTCGTCTCGGTCGCGCACGTGCGCGGAACGAAGGCGCTCGCCCTGCGCACGATGCGCGTGAACATCTCGCCCGCGGTGAAGGACCCCACGCCGTTGGGATTCCAGGTGCGGCCGCCGGAGGGATGCGTCGAGCGACCGGCGGATGTGCCGCGTCGCATGTTCGACTGCGTGTTCGACATGGCCGCGGGAACGACCCGTGAGTTCGTCTTCAATCTGTCCATGGCCGCAGGCAAGGAGGCGCAAGTGCACACGATCGCCTTCCTGCTCGACGAAGGCGGCGACGGCAACCCCCTCAACAATCGCAGCAGAGTGGATGCGTACTGGCGGCACGTGACCGGCAGCGCCGATACGGTTCCCACGGGGATTCGCCGATGAACATGCGTCCCCTCGTTGCGATGTTGGTGCTCGCCTCGGGCCTGTTCTCGGCGAATGCGTCGGCGACGCTCTTCAATGCCGACGGCATCCAGCTGCCTTATCAGCAGAATGCGGAGCTCAGCCGGGATGCCGCCTCGGCGCGCGTGGCCGATGCCAACGGCGACGGGCGCATGGACGTGATGTTGCTCATGTTCGCGCGCGCGCCGGTAGAGGGCAGGTCGCTGGATCCCCAGTTCTGGCTTTACGAACAACAACCCGATGGTTCGATGCAGGTTGCGCGCCAGTTTTCCGGCATGTTCGAGGGTGGGGAATACGAACCGGAGAGCCTGGGGTTCGGCGACCTCGACGGCGATGGCATCGCCGAGATGGTGCTCAAGCGCCCCAACGACAAGATGGCGATCCTGGTGCGTACGCCCAGCGGGCCTTATCGCGAAGTCGCACAGTTCGACTATCCGCTCAAAGGACGCGGGTTGGTGCAGACGGAGATCCGGGACCTCAACGGCGACGGATTCGCCGACGTGCTGTTGCGCGTGAAAGGGCTGGGCGTGGCGATCTTCCGAGGGCGCGGGACCCTGACACTGGATGCGCCGGTTTACAGGCCGATGTACAGCCTCGACTCGTTCGAGCTCGCCGACGCCGATGGCGACGGCCGCCTCGACATGCTCGGTACCGAAATGGGCTCGTCGAACGTCGGCGTCGCGCTGGCCAATCCGGCGACCGGGTTGTTTGGGCAACCGTGGACGGCCTACACGCCCGGCTACTGGCAGTGGCCCTACGCGATCACCTCCGGCGTCTTCGGCGGCGTGCGCAGCCTGGTCGTCGCGGAGTACTCGCAGATCCAGACGGGCCCGAACACGGTCGACATCGGGTTCCTGTTCCGGTTCCTGCACCCCGGCCCGGATGGACGCTATGTCACGCACGACAGCTTCCGCATTCCGGTCGGCGGCACCGCGAACTTTTACGTCATCAAGGCGGCAGACCTGGATGGGGACGGCGACGACGACCTGATGATGAACCTCGCGTCCATGCCGCACATCTTCCTGCAGGAAGACGGCCGGTTGCAGCCGCCGCAGATCCTGCGCTACGCCGCATACGGCAACCGCCAGCCCCAGCCCGGCAACGTGCACCTGGCCGACTTCAACGGCGATGGCTGCCTCGATATCGGTTACGCCTACCGCGCCTACACGATCCACTACCGCACCGATTGCCCGACCCGCAATCCGAACGCGCCGATCTCGCTGCAATCGCAGAAGGTGAAGGCCAATGTCGTGCGCGGCCGCATGAAGCGGGCGAGGGCGTGGTGGCGTTTCTGGTAGTGCGATGGCGACGCCTTCACGCATCGCCTGAATCATTCATCCGTCATCTCACGGATTGAGACCCATCGCGCGCACCCTCGCGCGCGATGGACACTCTCACCAAACTCGGCATCCTCGCCGACGCCGCGAAGTACGACGCCTCGTGCGCGTCGTCCGGCGCCGGCAAGCGCGATTCGAAGAAGACCGGCGGCATCGGCAGCACCGAGGGCATGGGCATCTGCCATTCGTACACGCCCGATGGGCGCTGCGTGTCGCTGCTGAAGATCCTGCTGACCAACTTCTGCATCTTCGATTGCGCCTACTGCGTCAATCGCGTGTCCAGCAATGTGCGGCGCGCGCGGTTCGCCACCGACGAGGTCGTGCGGCTCACGCTCGACTTCTACAAGCGCAATTACATCGAGGGGCTGTTCCTCTCCAGCGGGATCATCCGCAACAGCGATTACACGATGGAGCAACTGGTGGAAGTCGCGCGCTGCCTGCGCGAGGACCACAGGTTCGCCGGCTACATCCATCTCAAGACGATCCCCGATGCGGCGCCCGAGTTGCTGGCGGCCGCGGGCCGATACGCGGATCGGTTGAGCATCAATGTCGAGTTGCCCACCGAAACCGGGCTTTCCGCGCTCGCGCCTGAAAAGAACCTCCCGCGCATCCGCGGCGCGATGGGCGACCTGCGCTGGCGCATCGAAGAAGGCAAGGAAGCACGCAAGGCGGCGAGGGGAGCCAAGCCGCCGAAGTTCGCGCCCGCGGGGCAGAGCACGCAGATGATCGTGGGCGCCGATGCTGCGGATGACCGCGCGATCCTGCTGGCCAGCGACAACCTCTACGGAAACTATCGACTCCGCCGCGTGTACTACTCCGGCTTCAGCCCGATCCCCGATGCCTCGTCGAAGTTGCCGGTGCAGGCGCCGCCGTTGCAGCGCGAGCATCGCTTGTATCAGGCGGATTGGCTGCTGCGATTCTATGGATTCGGCGTCGACGAGATCGCGCCGGCGGCCACCAAGTCGGCGAACACGATGCTCGATCTCGACATCGACCCCAAGCTCGCCTGGGCGTTGCGCAATCCGGAGCGTTTCCCGGTCGATCTCAACACCGCGCCGAAGGAGATGCTGTTGCGGGTTCCGGGGCTGGGGACGCGCAACGTCGCGCGCATCGTGCAATCGCGCCGGCACGGGCGGTTGCGGGTCGCCGATCTGTCGCGCCTGCGTGCGCCGCTGGCGAAAGTGCTGCCGTTCGTGTCGCTGCTGGACCACCATCCGCATCGCAAGTTGGACGATCCGTCGGCCTTGCGCGCGCACCTTGCGCCGAAGCCGCGCCAAGCGGATCTGTTCGCCGCATGAGCGCGCGGTGGTCCGCGACGGTCGATCCCGTCTGGGATTTCGATGCTTGGCGCGCGCAGGCGCGGTTGGCGTTGCGCGCGAACATCGCCCCTGACGCGATCGATTGGCACGGCGATGCGCAGGGTGGCCTGCTCGCAGGTCGTGCCATCGAATCAGCGTCACCCGTGCGCGAGGTGCCGGCAATGCCGCGCGACTTCTTCGACCTCGCCGCGCGCGTGGTCTGCCACCGCGACGCCGACGCTCCCGCGTTGCTGTACCGCATGGCCTGGCGCATCGCGAACGGTGAGCGTCACCTGTGCACGCTGGCGACCGACATCGACACGCACCGGGCGATGACGCTCGACCAGTCCGTGCGACGCGATCTCCACAAGATGAAGGCGTTCGTGCGCTTCCGCGAAGTGCCAGGGGTCGAAGGCGCGTTCATCGCGTGGTTCGAGCCGGAACACCACATCGTCGACCGCGTCTCCGGCTTCTTCGAACGGCGTTTCGCCGGCATGCGCTGGTCGATCCTCACGCCGTACCGCAGCGTGCACTGGAACGGCGAAGCGCTCGTGTTCGCGCCCGGCGCGGTCCGCAGCGACGCACCGGCGGACGACGCGCAGGAATCGCTATGGCGCACGTATTACGCCCACATCTTCAACCCCGCGCGCCTCAACCCGCGGATGATGCGGCAGGAAATGCCGCAGAAGTACTGGAAGCATTTGCCCGAAGCGCACGTGCTGCCGACGTTGTTGCGCGAAGCCGGTGCGCGCGTGGAAGCGATGGCCGAGCGCATGCCGCAACCGCCGCGCCGCCGCATTCCCGAAGCGGTGCCGGCCGTGGACACGCCCGCCGGCGACCTCGACACGTTGCGCACGCACGCCCGCGATTGCCGTGCCTGTCCGCTATGGGGGCCGGCGACGCAAACCGTCTTCGGCGAAGGCCCGACGGACGCGCGCATCGTGGTCGTCGGCGAGCAACCCGGCGACCAGGAAGACCTCAGCGGCCGTCCCTTCGTCGGTCCCGCGGGCAAGCTGCTGCAACGCGCGCTCGACGAACTCGGCATCGCGCGCGATACGCTGTACCTGACCAACGCCGTGAAGCATTTCCGATTCGAACGCCGCGGCAAGCATCGCCTCCACAAGGCCCCCGAACCCGGCCACGCGCGCGCCTGCCGGCAATGGCTGGCGCGGGAACTCGAACTCCTGCAGCCCGACACCGTCGTGTGCCTCGGCGCCACGGCCGCAAGCAGCGTGCTCGGCGCGGATTTCAAGCTGATGCAGCAACGCGGCCAGTGGGAGCGCTTGTCGAGCGGCGCCCGCGCGTTCGCGACCGTACATCCGGCGTGGGTGCTGCGCCAACCTGCGGCGCAACAGGAGGCGGCCTATCGTGGCTTCGTGGAGGACTTGCGCTTGTTGATCGACCGCCGCAACCACATCGCCACCGCGGCCAGCACCAGCGCGACGACGAACAGCACGTAGGACAAGAACAGCAGCTTCGTGCCGACACGGCATGCGGCCTGCGCATGATCGAGCGACGACGGGCCGCAGTAGCCGAACCGCAGCGATGCGGTGGCGACCGCCGACGAGTACACGAGCAGGCCGATGAGCAAGGTCGCAATGGACGCGACGGCGGCCAGCAGGAAGCGTCGTCGCGCAGCGCGGTCGAGGTTCTCGGGACGCATCGTCGTTTTCCCCCATTCCGGCGGTCGTTATAGCAGCACTGACGACGCGACCACCACGGCCCGTGGCGTACACAGGGAGGCCCGGCAAGGAGCCCGCCGATGAAGAGCGTGTGGCAGGAGGCCGTCCGCGCGACGCCCGCATGTCCGCAACTGCAGGGCTCCGTGAAAGTGGACATCGCCATCGTCGGTGGCGGGATCACCGGGTTGACCACCGCATGGTTGCTGGCGTCGCAGGGGCGGCGTGTCGCCGTGCTGGAGGCCGATCGCTTCGGCGCGGGCAACACCGGGCGTTCCACCGGCAACCTCTACGGGACGGTCGGGCAGGGGCTGCACGCCTTGCGCGAAAAATGGAGCGCGGAGATCGTGGGGCAGGTGGTCGCGTTGCGGTTGCTGGGCGTCGATCTCATCGAACGCATCGCCGCCGAGCTGTCCATCGAGTGCGAGTTCAAGCGCGTTCCGCATTTCATCGGTTGCGAAGGCGAGGGCGCGCACGTCCTGTCGAAGCTCGAATCCGAATTCGACGCCGCTTCCGCCGCCGGCCTGCACCCGCAATGGCACGAGCGCGGCAATGCGCCGTTCGGGATGGCACGCGCATTGCGCATGGATCGGCAGGCGCAGGTGAATCCGTATGCGTACGCGGCCGGTCTGGCCGCGCGATTGCAAGCGCAGGGTGCCCGATTGTTCGAGGACAGTCGCGTGTTCGACGTCGATGCGTCGAAGGGCCTGGTCAAGACGGACGCGGGCGAACTCGTCGCCGATGCCATCGTGCTCGCGACGCACTCGCCCGTCGGCTTCAACCTCGTGCAGGCGGAGATGAAAGCGTCGACGGAATATGGCATCGCCGCGCCGGCGCCCGGCGGGCGCGCATTCGAAGGCATCCATTGGTTGCGCGACACCGGCCTGTCGCTGCGCGCCACGCGCGTTGGCGGCGTCTTGCACGCGGTCGCCGTCGGCGAGAAGCACACGACGGGTGAACCCGGAGAAGGCAACCATCTGGCGCGCCTACGCAGCGAAGCGATGCGGCATTTCGGCGTGGAGGAATTCACGCACGCGTGGTCCGCGGAGCAATTCCGTTCCGCCGACGGGTTGCCCTACATCGGCCGCAGCGCGCACGACAATGTCTTCATCGCGACGGGCTTCGGCGCCGATGGATTGACGTGGGGCACGGTTGCCGCACATGCACTGTCGCGACAGATCGTCGAAGGCGATGTCGCGGACTTCGCGCTGCTTCGCCCCGCGCGCGTCACGCCGGTGAAATCGGCGAAGGGGTGGGCCGAGGAGAACGCGACCGTCGTCAAGCACATGGTGGGCGACCGCCTGAAGCACGTCGACCACACGGCGCTCGCGGACATCGCCGCCGGCGAAGGTCGCATCATCGAGATCGATGGCCACACCCTGGCGGTGCATCGCCGCGACGACGGCAGCGTCGTCGCACTCTCGCCGGTATGCCCGCACCTGAAATGCCGGGTCGCATGGAACGGCGACGCACGCACATGGGACTGCCCGTGTCACGGGAGCCGGTTCCGCGCCGACGGGCGCTTGCTGGACGGGCCAGCGCACAAGGATCTCGAAGTGATCGAGGTGCGCGGCGGCGGCTGACGCAGGTCGTGTAAGCTCCCGGTCCACGACGCCAGGGAGCCCCCACCTTGTCGAAGTCCCAGGTCACGCTGCTGTCCGGCGGCAATCCGCAGATCCCGAAAGGCGAGGGCGACGCGCCCGTGCAGGCGTACATCGCGGCGATGCCCGAGTGGAAGCAGGAGATCGGCCGCGAGATCGATGCGCTGATCGAGCACACCCTCCCCGGCGTTCGCAAAGCAGTGAAGTGGAATTCGCCGTTCTACGGCGCGCCCGATCGCGAGGGATGGTTCTTGTCGCTGCATTGCTTCGAGCGTTACATCAAGGTCGCGTTCTTCCGCGGGTCATCGCTCAACCCGATGCCGCCCGTCGAATCGAAGATGCCCGACGTCCGTTATCTCCATATCGATCCTTCCGGTTTCGACGCCGCGCAGCTCACCGAATGGGTGAAGCAGGCGGGTCGTTTGCCGGGCGTCAAGATGTAGCCATCCGACACGAGGTGCACGCATGGGCAAGGCTGGTGGAGTGAAGGAAAGCGGCGAAGCGGCGTCGAAGTTGATCGACGCGCGCATCGCGGAGCTCGGCGACTGGCGCGGGAAGACGCTCGCGCAAGCGCGTGCGGTCATTCGCGCGGCGGACCCGGGCATCGTCGAAGAATGGAAGTGGAGCGTTCCGGTGTGGTCGCACGCGGGCATCGTCTGCACCGGCGAGGTCTACAAACAGCACGTCAAGCTGACGTTCGCCAATGGCGCCGCGCTGCCGGATCCGAAGGGCTTGTTCAATTCCAGCCTGGAAGGCAACACACGCCGCGCGATCGACATCAAGGACGGCGAGGCGATCGACGAGAAGGCGTTGGCCGCGCTGGTTCGCGCGGCCGCGGCGCATAACGCGAAGAAGAAGGCGAAGTAGGGGTTACTTCGCCGGCAGGTAGGCCTTCGGCAACGGCAGGTCCGGCGTTTCGGCCTGCCACATCAGCGAGACGATCCACCAACGCTTGCCGTCGTTCATCAGCTGCAGGGTGTTGATGCCGCGCAGGGTGACGTTGTCTTTTTCGATCTTCGCTTCGTATGTGCTGAAGACATGCGCGATGTTGCCGAACTGCTCGGTCCTGCGTGCGAGTTCGCGTTCGTGGAACCCCTTCTCCAGCAGCAGCGGGCCGGAAGAGGCGACGTAGTCGTTGACGGTCAGCAGGCGGATGCCGACGGCGTCCTTCGACTTACCGCCCACGGGCATCATCCGCGCGCCGGGCACGAACAGCGAGCGCATGCGGTTCCAGTCGCGCACCTGGCCGGGCGGGCCGGAGATCACGTCGTACAACGCGGCCATCAGGCCGTCGATCGTCGTGGTGTCGGCGTCCTTCGCAGGCGGGATCGGCGTGACCACCGGGTTAGACGGCGGTTCGGCGTGCGGCGCGCTCTGCGCGAATGCGGGCGCGGACAACAGGGTGAGCGCGAGGAGCGGGGTGAGCGAAAGGCGCATGCGGCGGTCCGGTCGGAAGCGGTGACGCGCGATCAGGCCATCGGCGCCTCCGTCCGGACAGTGCCACAAGTCAAGGCTTCGGCTCGTCGATCGCCTGCCAGCCGCTGTCGGGGTCGAAGGTCTTCATCTTCGCCACGGTCTTGTCGGTGTCCTTGCCGAGGTCGCGTTCGAACACGCCGCCGTCGTGGCTGATCATGAAGGTCTTCAGCCCGGTGTCGCCGTACTTCACGGGCCATGCGACCAGGGCGAAGCCGCGGCTCATGTTGTCGCCGAGCGTGTATTTGTACGCGCCGCCCGGGGCCGAAGCACCCTGCGATTCGAGGATGCGGTAGCGGTAGCCGTGCCAGTCGGATTTCGGCGTGTCGTCGCCGAACAACGGGCCGAGCGGGCTGATCTCGCCGCTGTCGTCGTCGGCCCAATACAGGCCATCGTGGCGGCCGTCGGTGCTCACGAGTTTGCGCGCGTATTCGAGCACGCCGTCGCCGTCGCGATCGATTTCGGCGTAGTCGTTCTGCGCATCGTGGTACGTGCGCAGGGCTTCGATCACGTCGATTTCGTTGCGGCCGACGCGACGTGCGCGGATCTCATCGGCGCCCGCGGCGAGGTCGTAGTGCCAGCCTTTCGCGTCCTTGCGCAACGGCACGGGCAAGGTCCAACTGTCGGCGCCGACCGCGAGCATCTTGCGTTCGGCATCGATGTCGGTCCATGCGTGGCGTTCCTTGTACTTCGCGAGGAATGCATCCACGTCGGTGCGGTCCACGCTGCCGGTCGGGATGTAGGTGCGCCAATCCTTGCCGAGCAGCGCGGCCAGTTGCATGGCGTCGGCTTCCTTCGTGCCCAGGGCTTTGACGAGTGCGTCGCCGGCGGAGTCGGGCGACGGGAAGGCTTGTTGCGCGAACGCGGGCGTCGCGAATGCCAGCGCGATCAGCGAGACGAACGGGAGCGATCTGTTCATCGACGGCGTCCTCCACCGGCATGCCCGCCACTCGGCGCGCGTTGCGCGGCCTGGCGTTGTTGCCCGCCGCCACCACCGCGCGGTTGGCGATTGACCTGGTGCGAGGCCTGGCGATTCCCGCCGCCTCCCTGTCGCGCCTGCGCCTGGCTCGCGCGTCCGCGTTGCGAGGCCGCGTGCGATTGCTGCGGAGAGCGCGCGCCGGCGAATGCGTCGTTGTGCGGCCGTTGCTGATGGCTCATCTGCTGGCGTGCGGCATCGCGCGAGGCGTGGTTGTTCGCGCCTTGCTGGCGATGTTGCTGGGGCTGGCGATTCTGCGCCGAACGATTACCCGCGTGCTGCTGCCGATTGGCGGCGTTGGCGCGATCGGCGCCACCCGCACGTTGGGCACTTGCGGCCGCGCGTTCGCGTGCGGCGTCGCGGTTGCCGGCTGCGCCTGCATGTTGTCGCGCGGCGTCGCGATTCGCGCCTGCGCCCGCATGTTGCCGCGCGGCATCACCACCGCGCCGGGCTGCATCGGCGCCGCCGCGCTGTTCCACTTCACGCCTGGCGGTTTGCGCGCGCTGCTGCGCTTCGCGATTCGTGCGCGCGGGGGCCTCCATGCCGCGGCGTTCCATCGACTGCCGTGCTTGCGCGCGCCGCGCATCGTCGCCGCGCATGTGGTCGCGCGATGCCGAATCAGGCAGGCGATTGGCGTGCCGGTCGCGATTCACCTGGTCGCGATAGGGCACGCCGTCGCGATTCAGGCTGTTGTGTTGCCAGTTGCGATTGCTCGCGTTGATCTGCCGGTTGGTGTTGATGCTGTTGTAACTGTTGACGTTGATGTCGACGTCGTGGTCGTTCCAGTCCATGTCACCCCACAACGAGTCGGCGATCGCCACGCCCGTGCCCCACGCGAGCCCACGCGCGAGCGCGCTGCCTGGGTAGTAGTACGACGGCGGCGGATAGTAGGGCGGGGGATACGAGGGATAGGACCACGTGCCGTACACCGTCGTGGGGTTGTACGCGGGCACGTACACGGTTTGTGGATCGGCCGATTCGATCACGATCACGTCGGTCGATGCCGCCGGCGCGGCTGCGACCATCGCGCCCGAGCCGCTGTCGTCGTACACCGGCGCCGGTTCCGAAGGTGGTGGCGCCGGTTGCGTGCTGATCTTCTGATATTCGTTGGTCGCCAGGTTCCCCGCGTCCTTCGCCTTGCGCCGCAACTGCTGCACGGCGTCCATGACATTGTCGGGTTGGGCGAGGAAGGCATCGCCCAGGCGTTGCACCCATGCCGGATCCTGGCCGAGCGTCGAGAGCGCCTGCGGGAAGGCGACGAGCGATTGCACGCTCGGGTCCCACGGTTCATCGGCGACGAGTTTCACCGCGTCGTCGCCTTTCGCATCGGGGTGTTCCTTCGACCACGCCGCGGCGTCGGCGACGTCACCGGGATACGTCGCGGCCATCAACACCTGCGCAAGCAACGGGTCGGGATACAACGCGATCGGCGCGACCATCTGCGCCAACTCTTCCTGCGTGAACACACGGTCGCGCGCGGCGGGTGCAGCAGGCGCGGCGGCGGTCGTCGCGGCCGGCGACGGTGCGGCGGCCCCTGTCGCGGCGGGTGCCGGCGTGGCGGTGGGAGGCGCTTTCGCGTCGTCTTTCTTGCACGAGGCGCAGGCGAGGGCGACGACCACCAGCAGCAGCAATCGCGGGGACATGGCGGCCTCCCGAAGGGACGGGAGCGTCAGTCTGTTCGTGGCGCCCCGGCGGCGCCTCAGCAAAACAACCGACCGCGGCCAGCAAAACTACTGAGCCGCCGCAAGCGGCCGTTTCAGAAGCCGAAACGCGCGCCCACGCCGCCCAGCGTCAGCACGCCCAACACCGCGAACAGCCCGGCCGCGACGATGTGCACCAGCCGCATCGGCACGCGCGAGAGCAGTTTGTCGCCGAGGAACACGGCGGGCACGTTGGCGATCATCATCCCCAGCGTGGTGCCGAGCACGACTTCCACCGGCGCGGCGTATTTCGCGGCCAGCGCGATGGTGGCGAACTGCGTCTTGTCGCCCATCTCGGCGAGGAAGAAGGCGACGAGCGTGGTGCCGAACACGCCCCAATGTTTCTTCGCCTGCGCGTCCTTGTCGTCGAGCGTGTCGGGGATCAACGTCCACGCGGCCATGCCGATGAACGACAGGCCGAGGATCCACCGCAGCACATCCGGGCCGATGACATGCATCAGCCACGCGCCGAGCGCGCCGGCGGCGGTGTGGTTGAAGATCGTGGCCGCGAAGATGCCGGCGATGATCGGCCACGGCTTGCGGAAGCGCGCGGCCAGGACGAAGGCGAGCAACTGCGTCTTGTCGCCGATTTCCGCAAGGGCGACGACGCCGGTCGAAACGAGGAAAGCTTCCATCGCGACTCCGGAAAACAGTCGCGCAGTTTATAGGAAGCCCCCGGAATCAGCGCGTCGAAGCGCTCGCCGGCACCGACACCGACGCCTGCGCGGGCGGCGCACCCGAGGCCGCATCGGCCATCGCTTCGATCGCGGCGATGTCTGCCTCGCCCGCGGCGCGATTGGCTTCTTCGGCCGCGTTGTTGCCCGAGCTGGAGAACGACGCGTGGTCGCGCATCATCTCCGACCAATCCGGCGCGCTGTCGAGCGTGCCGAGGAACAAGATCACCCCGATCAGGTAGACGAACGGCGAGACCAGCAGCGAGGCGAGCAACTGGAACAAGCCCGACATCGCGCCGCCCTTGTTCATCGCCACGATGGCGAGGATGAAGGCCACCAGGTTCAGCGCCCAACCCAGCATCCCGATGAAGGGGACGGGCAGGAGGAACGTCACCCAGGCGATGACCAGGCAGATCCACGCGGCCTTGGCCGCGGTGTTCGGTTGCCGCGCAACGACTTCACTCATCGAAGATTCCCGGAATCCCGGCTCCCCAGCCGGCCGATGCGGAGGTTAGCGCAGATCGCGATATGCTGCGCCGCGCCCGGCCCGGATGGCGAAACTGGTAGACGCAAGGGACTTAAAATCCCTCGACCGCAAGGTCATGTGGGTTCGATCCCCACTCCGGGCACCACGCCTGACCGAACTTGGCGAACATGACCAACGATTCCCCATCGCCCTTCCCGCTGTTGAACCCCACCGAAGCGCGCGTGCTCGGTTGCCTGATCGAGAAACAGGCCACCACGCCCGATCAATACCCGTTGACCGAGAACGCGGTGCAGGTGGCTTCCAACCAGAAGACCAATCGCGAGCCGCTGATGGAGCTCACGCTGGGCGATGTCGCCCACGCGCTGCGCCGCATGGAGGAGCGCGGGTTGGTGCGCGGTGCGCATTCGGCGCGTTCGTTGCGCTTCGAACACAAGGCCGCGCAGGTTTACAGCCTGACGCCGCCGCAACTGGCGATCATCGGCCTGATGCTGCTGCGCGGGCCGCAGACGCCGAACGAAGTGCGCCTGCGCACAAACCGCATGACGACGTTCGCCAGCCAGGACGACCTGCAGCACGCACTCGATCGCTTGCAGGAACGCGAAGCGCCGCTCGTCGTTCGCATTCCGAAGATGGGCGGGCAGCGCGAGGATCGCTACACGCACTTGCTGAGCGGGCCGGTCGATGTCGAGGCATTGCGCGGCGCGGTCGAGAGCGACGGGCCGGGTGGCGGCGGATCGATGGGCGAGCGCATGGCCGAGCTGGAAGCGCGGGTCGCATCGTTGGAAGAGGTGATTCGTCGCCTGGCGCCGTCGGCGGGCGAGTAGCCCGCCGCGCTCATTCCGACCAGACGTTCTGCGGCTTCTCGTCCTCGAAACGCACCTGCCGGATCATCATCATCGATTCGTCGAACGTGAACTTCGCGAAGTACTCGCAATCGCACATGACGATCGAGCCATCGGGCGAATAGAGGTCGTAGTCCAGTTGCAGCACGCCGTCCTGCAAGCGGAACGTCGGGTTGCGCGCCGCGTTCAACCCGCACGTGTCGGGGTGTCGGACGAGAAAGGTAACCTGGTTGTCGCGCGTCAACCGCCGGACCGTCGAATGGAACGGCGCGTCGCTTGGCCAGTCGCCCGCGCATCCGAGGAATTCGAACGACACGAGGGCGGACGCCGACGGTGGCGTATCGCGGGTCCGGCTGTCCGCGCACGCTGCCACGCACAACATCAATCCACAGATCGTCGCCAGGAATGCTCGCTTCATCCCCGAAGAATAATACGGAAGTCGAAGTTGCCCGCCTGAGGTCGCCTCAGGACTCCGTCACCGGCGCGGCGTCTTCCACCTGTCGCATCGGCAAGGTCACGATGAACTTGCTGCCTTTCCCCGGCCCGTCGCTTTGCGCGGTTACGCTGCCGCCATGCATTTGCACCATCTGCTTGACCAGCGTCAGCCCGATGCCGAGGCCGCCTTGCGATGAGGTCTCGCGGGCCTGGCTGAACATCTCGAAGATGTGGTCCAGCACTTCGGACGTCATGCCGATGCCGGTGTCCTCGATCTTGACGAGGATTTGCTCGCCTTGCTGCACGGCGGTCACCCAGATGCGGCCGTCTTCGGGCGTGTAGCGGATCGCATTGCCGACGAGGTTGACGAACACCTGCTGCATGCGCAACGGATCGGCTTCCATCATCACGGGCGCCGCCGGCAGGATCAGGGAGACGCGCGGTGCGCGAGCCGGTGCGCGTTCCTTGGCCGTCGCGATGGCCGCCTGCAACATGTCGCCTGCTTCCAGCGGTTCGGTGCGCAGCGACAAGCGTCCCGTGGCCGCGCGCGTCGAATCGACGAGGTCGTCCACCATGCGCGCGGCATAGCCCAGGCTGCGGCGCAACATCGCGCGCGTGGAATCGATGCGCGTATCGTCCGGCGGCAGGCGGTCGAGCAGGTCGGCGCACGCCATCATCGTTGCGAGCGGATTGCGCAGCTCGTGTGCGAGCGTGATCATCGCGCCCTCGCAATGCGCGGCCTGCGCTTCGCTCTGCGTGACCTGGTTGCGAAGCATCTCGGTCGCCATCTTGTGCGTCGTGCGGTTGCGCAGGATCTTCAGGTAGCCCAGCAGTTCGCCGCCATCGTCCCGCAACGCGACGGTCGCGCCCTCGGCCCAGAAACGGGAGTCGTCGGCGCGGCGCATCCAGCGGTCGTTTTCCATGAAGCCCGTCGCGCGCGCGACATCGGTTTCGAATTCCGGGACGCCGCCGGCCTGGTCCTCGGGCACGAAGCAGGTGGCAAGTTGGCGGCCGACAAGTTCCATGTCGCCGAAGATGTGATACGCGGCGTCATTGGCCCAGTCGATGGTGCCGTCGACTTCGATGACGAGTGCGGCGTGCATCGGCGTGGTGCGAAGGAAACGCCATGCGATCCCGCGCAAGTCGTCGAGGCGCTGCCCGTCGCCGGGTTGCGCAATGTCGAGCCGCCTGTCGTCGTCACGCTGCATCCGTCTCCTCCACCTGCGCCGCATAGGAGGCCATCGCCCGCGTGAACATGGCGGATGGGCCGCGCGACGACCGGCCTGTCACGCAGCGCCGCAGAACATCCAGCGCATGAAGGGATCAGCCTCCCCGCTGCGGGATATCGTGGTCATCGGTGCGTCGGCGGGCGGGATCCCGGTGCTGCTGGAGCTGGCGGCCGCGCTTCCCGCGCGGTTCCCGGGCGCCATCCTCATCGTCCAGCACATCGGCGCGCACCGCAGTTACCTGCCTGAATTGCTGCGTGATTCCGGAAGCAATCCGGCGGTGCACCCGACGTCCGGCCAAGTCTTGGAACGCGGCACGCTGTATGTCGCGCCACCGGATCGGCACATGCTGCTCGTCGGGAACCACATCCGGCTCACGCACGATGCGAAGGAAAATCACGTGCGCCCGGCGATCGATCCGCTCTTTCGTTCGGCCGCGATCGCCCACGGGCCGCGCGTGATCGGCACGATCCTCAGCGGACGTCTCGACGACGGCACCGCCGGTTTGCTGGCGATCAAGGCGTGCGGTGGCCTCGCCGTCGTGCAGGATCCCGAGGATGCGCAGGAACCGGGTATGCCGCGCAGCGCATTGGACCACGTGGCGTGCGACCGCGTGGTCACGCGCGCGTCGCTCGCCGACACGTTGGTGTCGTTGATGCGGGAGCCGGCGGGAATGGCGCAGGAGATTCCGCCGCCGTTGCTCGAAGAGCATCGCTTGTCGGTGGGCGAACCGGAGCCGATGGACGACCTCGACAATATCGGCGTGCCGTCCAAGATCGTCTGCCCCGACTGCAGCGGCGTGCTGTGGTCGCTCTCCGGCAAGCATCCGCCGCGTTATCGCTGCCACACCGGCCACGCGTATTCCCTGCAGTCGCTCCTGCATGCACAGGCGGCGCGCGCGGAAGATGCGTTGTGGAAGGCGCTGCGCGTGCTCGAGGAACGCGAATATCTGCTGCGTTCTGCTTCGCAGGACGACGAAGCGGCGCACATCGCGCTGCACTCGGAGACCCTCAAGAAGATGATCCGCGCGAAGTGATCAGCCGTGCGCGGTGTCCATCAGGCGCGCGATCAACACGATGTCTTCGCCCATCGTCGGCAAGTGCAGCACGCCGATTTCTTCGGTTTCGATGATCAAACCTTCGCCCAGGTAGGACCACTCGGCCGCGGGATAGTCGGGCGCGTAGAGGTTGTCGTCGATGACGGCGACCACCTTGCCTTTCAGGCCGTCGGCGGCGACGCGGTCGCCGGGCAACACGGATTGTCCGCTCGTGTAGTGCATGGCGCGGAGTTTCGCATGCGCCGGATCGACGTCTTTTTCACGTCCGGTTCCTCCCGCGCACCGCGTTGCGATTGAAAATGCGGCTCGGAAACGGACGGCGGCGATGATCACGGGACTGGTGTTTTCGGCGGCGCTGGCGGCCACGATGAGCGTCGATGCGACGGCATTGCAGCCGCTCGGCACCTTCCACGGCAACTCTGCCGTGGCGCGCGATGGCGAGGCGTGGCTGGCGTTGCGGCTCGATGGCGACGATGCCGCGCTGGTCGCGACCAAGGTGCAGGTGCGCAAGATCACGGAAGGCGATGAGGAAGAAACCGAAGTCGCCGCGACCGTGCCCGACGCGATGATGCTCGTGCGCGGAAAGGGCCTGGCCGAAGGCGCGGTGCCGGTGGCGCCGATCGCGGACAGCAATGCGGCCGAACATGCCTTGCCGCTCGGCGAGCGCCGCTTCGACGTGCGCACGGTGTGCGTCGACGACGGCGAACGCGGCGGCCAGTTGCGCGTGAAGTGCGAGGTGCGCCTGCAGGAGGGCGCGAAGCAGCAAGTGCTGCTGCGCATGGACGGTTATCGCGAAGCCGCAAATCCCGCGCCCGTCATCGCCGACGAGAAGGCGCCGAAGCTGTTGTTCGCCGGCGACCTGGATCGCGATGGCGCGCTCGACCTGATCATGGACACGGCGTCGCGCAGCAATGTCTCGAAGCCGACGTTGTATCTCTCGTCGAAGGCAGGCGAGGGCGAGTTGGTCGGGGAAGCGGCGACGAACGAAACGACGGGGTGCTGACCCCGTCGTCGACGGCGACCGTCAGTTCACCATCTTCACGCCGAAGCGCGCCGCCAGTTCCTGCGGGTCGACGTTGCCGTCGCCGTTCTCGTCCATCCATTTGAAGCGCATTTCCGAACCGCGATCGAGCTCGTTCACGTCGAGCTTGTCGTCGGCGTTGCGGTCGGCGACGCGCACGCGGTCGAGCGCGGTGGCCTCGGTCGCATCGGCGCCGAGCAACGGCAGGAGTTCGGACGGGCTGACCAGGTGATCGCCGTCGTTGTCGAGCGCGGCGATGAACACGTCGGCGTCGACTTCGTACTTGCTCAGGCCGCCGTCGTGGTTCACGTCCAGGCGCGCAAAACGTTCCGAGGCGGTCGTGGCGATCTGTTGCGCGGCCAGCGGCGCGCTCGCGATCAGCAACACGACGACGAATCCTCTCAGTGACCTGGCCATGGCGATGTGCCCCGCGCGCGAAGGGAGGGGCCAGCAGACCAGTGACCGGAAGCGCACGCAATTGGCCTTTCGCCCAACGGCCGCTTAGGATCGCGGGACGACCCTGGGGGAGGGCGAGGACAATGGCGGCGACAGGGACTGTGGCGGGATCCGCGCGCAAGGTCGCGTGGAGCGTGGGGGTGTTCGTGGTCGGGCTCGGGATCCTGGCGCTGGCGGCCACGTCCGCCTCGATGCGCGAGGCGCGCAGCCGCGAGGATGCGGCGCAGGCGGTGGTGGTCTCCAACGTCGCCTCCGCCCTGTGGTCGGCCGCCGAGCGCGATCGGCAAGCCTTGCGCGAGTACCGTCGCAAGGTGGCCGTGCACTCGGCGGCGATGGATCCGAAGCGGATCGCGGAACCGGAGGGCGCGTCGAAAGCGCGCGATGCGGTCGATCGCTTCCGCGCCGCGTGCGCGGAGTTGGCCGCCGCGCGCAACGCATCGGACATGGAATTGCTGCGGCAAGTCGACGCGCGCTCGGGCGGCGAGCGCACGAAGCAAGTGCGCGAAGCGCTCGAACGCATCGACGCCCACGCCCAGCGCATGCGCGAGAACCAGCGCACGCAGGCCGATGCGTTGTACGCGCTGGTCACGTTCCTCTCCTCACGCGAGGGACGCATCTCCTTCGACAACCGCGGGCCGCTGTTCCGCGACGACGCGGACCTGGCCGAATACAACCGGCTGGCGCAGGAGGCACGCGCGCTCGCCGCGGAAGAAACGCGTTTGGCCGACGGGATCGAGCTGGCGACGCGCAACGAGTTCGCGCGCCTCGCGCGTCCGTGATCAGCCCGCGTGCGTGAGCACCACGCGGCCCGCGACGGCTTCGAGCATCCAGCCGGCGCGTTCGGCCGCGCGCGCCAGCAGCGGCGACAGCGCGCCGGCGTCGCTGCGACGCGGCGCGTCGTCATGGACCGCGTCGGCATCGACGAGCATCAGTTGACCGTTGCTGCGGCTCGCCACGATGCGGTGAGCGTCGCGCAAGTACTTGCGGACGAGCGCGCGTAGCAGCAGCACGGTTTCGCGATGCGCCACGTCGAATGCGCCGGTGGCGTCGATGGTCGTCCGCTCGGGCCACGGCGCGAGGGCTTCGGACAGCAACGTGGCGGTGTCCATCGTTTCGCGTTTCACCGGCGCGCGACGCGCGGCGCCGAACAACAGTTCGACCAGTTCGCCGAGTTCCTGCGCACCGCGATCCAGTCGTTGCAAGCGCGCGGCGTCCGCGTCGTCCTGCGCCGGCATGTCCAGCATCACTTCCGTCACGCCCTGCACGACGGCGATGGGCGTGCGCAACGCGTGGCTGGCATCGGCGAAGAAGGCGAGTTGGCGATCGTCGGCGTCGACCAGGCGCGCCTGGTAGTCGTCGATCGCGCGCGCGAGGTGCCCGAGTTCGTCATCCGCCAGGCCATCGCGCAGGCGCGTGGGCTGCGGGGCGACGGGCAGACGATCGACCGCCTGCGACAAGGCGCGCACCGGCGCGAGCGCGCGGCCGGCGAAGAGCCATCCGAGCCAGCCGGCGAGCGCCACGCCGAGGACCACCATCGCCGCCAGCAACAGGCGAAGGTGCACTTCGAGTTGTTCGATGTCGCCCAGGTCGATGGTGAACCACATGCGGCCGGCGGCCGTGTCGAAAACGCCGACATGGATGCCTTCGTGGCGCTCGTCTTCGTGCACGCCGAGGCCGAAGCGTCCGAGGTCGTCCGGGGGTTTCGCCAGCCAGCCACTGAGGCGTTGCGTGCGCGGCAGCTCCACCGGCAGGCGATTGGCGATGCGCAGGCTGTAATCCTCGGCCTGGCCGCGCAGCACTTCGGAGGCGATGACGTGTTCGTAATCCTCGGTGATCGCAATCACCGCGGCGGCGAACAGCAAGGTCATCACCAGGCCGAGCGCGGCGCACGCGAGGGTCACGCGGCGGCGCAACGATGCGGGCGTGCGTGCGCTCATGCGCCGGGCACCTGGTAGCCGACGCCGCGCACGGAGCGGATCAGCGGCGTCCCGAAGGGTTTGTCGACGAGCGCGCGCAGTTCATACATCTGCGTGTGCAATGCGCCCATGTCGGCGGTGTCGTTGCCCCACGCGGCGCGCAGCAGGCGTTCGTGCGGCACGATGCGCGGGGACTCGGACAACAGCGTCTCGAGCAACCGGCCCTGCAGGCGGGTCAGTGGAATGCGGCGGCCTTCGCGCAGGGCGGTCATGGTGCCGGCATCGTAGGACAGGACCGTGCCGACGGTCGTGTCGGCGGCCGGCGCTGCGCGGCGGTGGAGGGCGCGCAGGCGGGCATCCAGTTCCTTCAGCGCGAAGGGTTTGACCATGTAGTCATCGGCGCCGTGTTCGAAGCCGCGCAGGACGTCGTCGAGCGTGTCGCGGGCGGTGAGCATCAGCACCGGCACGCCGTCGCCGGCGTCGCGCAAGGCGCGGCACAGGTCGAGGCCGTCGAGGCGGGGCAGGCCGAGGTCGAGGACGATCGCGTCGAAACCGCCCCGTCGCGCATGCGCCAGCCCGGTCGCGCCGTCGCCGCAATGGTCGACTTCGTAGCCGCGGCGTTCGAGGAAATCCCAGATGTTGGCGGCGATGTCGTGCTGGTCCTCGACGAGCAGGACGCGCATGCCGGCGGAGGGGGGCGGGGGCATGGCGCGCAGCGTGCCATGGCGGGATGACGGCGTGTTAACGAACGGCTGAGGCAGGGCTGAGGCCGCATTACGCGGTGCGCGCCGAGGCTGTCGGCAGTCGTACACGTTGCCGGAGTTCCCTTGTCGTCCTGGAGTTCGATCCCCGCCCGCCTGCGCCCGCTCGCCTGGCTCGGCGCCTGTTTCCTCTTCGTGTCCACCCTCACGCGGCTCGCGTTGCGACTGAAGACCGGCATCGCTGCCTTCGACGGCGTGCCCGGCGAGCTCCGCCTGTTCGCGATCGGCTTCGGCTACGACGTGCTGACGTTCGTCTACTTCGCGTGGCCGCTCGTGTTGTTGCTGTGGCTGTTGCCGAAGGGCTGGCTGGCCAAGCGCCGCGGGCGGTGGACCGTGGAGGCGCTGTGCTTCGCGATGCTCGGCGTGCTGCTGTTCGTCGCGGTGGCCGAGTGGACGTTCTGGGACGAGTTCCAGGCGCGGTTCAACTTCATCGCCGTCGATTACCTCGTCTATACGACCGAGGTGCTCGGCAACATCCGGCAGTCGTATCCGGTCGGGAAGATCCTGGTCGCATTGATCGCAGCGGCAGTCGGACTGGCATGGTGCACGCGCGGTGCCCGGCGTGCCGTGGTCGACACGATGCCGTTCGCGCGGCGCAGCGCCCTGGTCGCAGCGTGGTTGTTCGCCACGCTCGCCGGTGCGTGGCTCGTCGATGGCGAGATGAAGGATTCGGGCCGCAACAGCTACGCCGACGAGCTGGCGGGCAACGGCATCCACCAATTCTTCGCGGCGTACCGCAACGCGTCGCTCGATTACGATCGCTTCTACCGCACCGTGCCGGCCGACGAAGCGCTGGCGCAGGTGCGAAGCGCCCTGGCGACGCCCGACGCGACATTCCTCTCGTCCCACGGCATCGACCGCCACATCCACAACGCGCGGCCCGAGCGGCGGTTGAACGTCGTGCTGGTGAGCGTGGAAAGCCTGTCTGCCGATTACAGCGGCACCTACACCGGCGGCGATTCGCTCACGCCGCACCTGGATGCCCTGTCGAAGGACAGCCTCGTCTTCAGCCGGCTGTACGCCTCGGGCACGCGCACGGTGCGCGGGCTCGAAGCGTTGTCGCTCTCGGTGCCGCCGACGCCGGGCGAGTCCATCGTCAAGCGTCCCGGCAATACCGGGCTCTTCAGTCTGGCGGAGGTCTTCAACGAGAAGGGGTACGACTCCGAATTCCTCTATGGCGGCTACGGCGCGTTCGACGACATGAACGCGTTCTTCGCCGGCAACGGGTACGGCGTGCACGACCGCACCGAAATCCCGGCGAAGGACATCCACCACGAAAACATCTGGGGCGTCGCCGACGAAGACCTGTACATGCTCGCGTTGCATCGATTCGACCGCGTGCATGCCGCCGGCAAGCCGTTCTTCGCACATCTGATGACCACCTCGAACCACCGGCCGTACACGTTCCCCGCCAACCGCGGCCCGTGGCCGCAGAAGCGCCGCCAGAGCGCCGTGCTGTACACGGACTGGGCCATCGCCGATTTCCTGGCGCGCGCTCGGACGCACGCGTGGTTCAAGGACACGGTATTCGTCTTCACGGCCGACCATTGCGCAATGAGCGCGGGCAAGGCCGCGCTGCCGGCGTTCCGCTATCGCATCCCGATGTGGGTGTATGCACCGGGGCACGTCGCGCCGGGCCGGTTCGACGGATTGATGGGGCAAGTGGACATCGCACCGACGGTGCTCGGATTGCTCGGGATGGACTACGACAGCCGCTTCTACGGTGTCGACGTGTTCGAACGCGCGCCGGCGCGTGCGTTCGTGGGGACGTACCAGCTGCTCGGTTACCTGGGCGACGAACGACTCGTGCAACTGGCGCCGCATCGCCGCGTGGCGACGCTCCTGCCGGCGATGCGCGCCGACCTCGCGCAGCCTGCGATCGCCGACGATCCGGCCGCGACGTTGCAGGCCGTGAGCTTCTACGAAACGGCCGCGCACGCGTTCCGCGACGGCGGCATGCGCAAGTGGATGCACAACGCGCCCCCGCCGCGCGAGATCCCGGCCGAGGCGCCGACGCCCACGGCCCAGGTCCGCCGGACGCAACCGCGCCCACGAGCGGCGGGATGATCCGCAGGCGCTTCGCGTGGGTATGCGTCGCGGCGGCCGTCGTGCTGTCGCAAGTCACCGAGGAAGTCCTGGGCAACGAAAGCACGCGCGTCGACCGGGAGATCCTGGTGGCGATCCACGACAGCGTGTCGTCGGCGTGGCGCGCGGTGTTCGACGTCGTGACGCTCAGTGCATCTGCACGAGTGCTCCTGCCGGCAGTCGCGTTGCTCGCCATGGCGCTGGCCATCGCGCGGCATCGGCAGGAAGCGCTGCTGCTCGCCTTGTCCGCGGGCGGCGCTTCGATGGTGGTGTATGTCGCGAAGACCGCGTTCGGCCGCGCGCGCCCCGACCTGTGGGACACGCAGTGGTATTGGGGATCCAGCTTCCCCAGCGGTCACACGTTGAGCGCCGCGGCGGTCGCGACGGCGGCGTGCCTGGTCGTCGCGCGACTGCGGCCGGCATGGGCGCGTGCATCCGTGCTGCTGGCGATCGCGTGGGTGGCGCTGGTCGCCTTGTCGCGGCTGGTGCTCGGCGTGCACTGGCCGACGGACGTGGTCGCGGCGGCGTGCGCCGGGTTGCTCGTCGCGGCCGGGGTGAGCGGTGCGTTGTCGATCATCGAGCGAAGGACGCAGCCATGAACGAACGCACGTCGAGCAAAGTCCCGGCAGTCACCGCCGGCTTCTGGCTGGTCAAGATCCTGGCCACCACGCTGGGCGAGACCGCCGGCGATGCGGTCACGATGTCGATGGGCCTGGGATACCTCGCGGGAACGCTGATCTTCGCCGCCATTTTCGCGGCGGCGGTCTACGCCCAGAGCCGCGCACGCGATTTCCATCCGATCGTCTATTGGACGACGATCGTGGCGAGCACGACGGTGGGGACGACGCTCGCGGACTACGCGGACCGCTCGCTCGGCATCGGCTACACCGGCGGCGCCAGCGTGCTCGCATGCCTCGTGCTCGCGTCGTTGTTCGCATGGCACCGCACGCTCGGCACCATCGCGGTGGACAGCGTGGGCGATGCGAAGTCCGAAGGGTTCTATTGGGTCACGATCATGTTCTCGCAAACGCTCGGCACGGCGCTGGGCGATTGGGTGGCCGATACCGCGGGCATGGGCTACCTCGGCGGGGTCGTTGTCTTCGGCGGTGCGCTCGCGGTCGTCGCGCTGTTGTATTTCAAGTCGCGCGTGTCGCACGTCGCGTTGTTCTGGGCGGCTTTCATCCTCACGCGGCCGCTCGGCGCGGTGGTCGGGGATTTCCTCGACAAACCGGTCGCGCACGGCGGCCTGGACCTGAGCCGCTACACCGCCTCCCTGGTGATCGCCGCGGCCATCGCCGGTTGCATCGCGTTGTTCCCCCAACGCGCCGCGCGGTAGCGCACATGCACGCGTCGTGGCACACGCAGTCCGGCCGCCGCGCGCTGCTGGTCGCGACGATGCTCGCGCTGGCCTTCGCATTCCTCGGCAGCCGCGGACTGTGGGATCCGGATGAAGGGCGGTACACCAACATCGCCGCGAACATGCTCTCCAGCGGCGACTGGCTGGTGCCGCATCGGCAACACGAAGTCGGCCACTGGACCAAGCCGCCGCTGACATACTGGGCCGTGGCCGCGAGCATGGGCGCGTTCGGCCTCGGGACGTGGGGCGCGCGAATTCCGAGCGCGTTGGCGTACCTCGCATGCACGTGCATGGTGGCGCGCATCGCAAGGCGGCTCGCGCCCGGGCAGGAGACGCGCGCGGCGCTGACCTTCGCGACGATGCTGTTGCCCGCCATCGCATCGCAGTTGGTGACCACCGATTTCCTCCTTGCCGCGTTCGAAACGCTCGGCATGTGGGCGTACGTCGAATTGCGGTGGGGCGATGGGCGTGCGCGCTGGTGGTGGGTGGCGTGGATCGCCTTCGCACTCGCGTTCCTGACCAAGGGGCCGCCGGGCCTGTTGCCGATGCTCGCGATCGCGCTCGCCGAATGGAAGTCGCCGCGCGAGCGACGCGTGTTCCACGTCGCCGGGTTCGCGGCCTTCGCCGTGCTGGCGCTGTCGTGGTTCGTCGCGGTTTCCGCGCGCAATCCGCACCTGGTGCCGTATTTCCTCGGTAAGGAGGTGATCGATCGCGTTGCCACCGACGAATTCCGGCGGCACGGGGAGTGGTACGGGTGGGCCGAGGTCTACATCCCGACGTTGATGATCGGCACGTTCCCGTGGACGTTGTCCGTGGTCGCATGGCTGCGCGGCCGATTGCCGACGGCGCACGATCGGTTCGTCGCCGCTTGGATCGTCCTGCCGCTGGTCGTGTTCTGCATCGCGCGTTCGCGCCTTCCGCTGTATCTGCTGCCCTTGTTCGCGCCGATCGCCATCGCCACCGTGTTGCCGCGGGCCGGCATGCGTCCGATGCCATGGAACATGCTGATGGTGTGGGTGCCGGTGTTGATCGGGTTGCGCATCGTCGGTGCGTCGATCGAAGCGCCGCAGGATGCCCGCGCATGGGCCGACGCGATCCGCACGCGCGCACCCGGACCGATCGACCAGGTCGTCTTCGTCGACGACGCGGCGCGCTACGGTCTGCGCGTGCACCTGGACGCGGAAGTGGAGCAGGTGAGCCTTGCCTCCGTCGCTGCGCCCGACGAGGCGCGCATCGACCCGGCGTTCGACGAATCCGCGGCGCGCGAGCTCGCCGAGGATCCGGATCCGTTGCGTACGGTGTGGATCGTGGAGTCGCATCGATGGAACGCCGCGCGTCGGGACCTGCAGACCCGAGGATTTCGCACGCACGCCCTCGGGACCCCGTGGCGCGATCGCGTCTTCTTCCGCGTCGAGCGCGGGCAGGGCCCGTGAACACACGCCCTTATCGGATGCATCTGGCCTTGCTTGGGTTGGCGGCGATCGCGTTGCTCGTCGCATTCCATCTGACACAGGTCGACCTGCGACTCGCATCTGCGTGGTACGACCCGGTCCATCGGACCTGGCCATGGCGCTACGCGTGGATCACCAAGTACGGTATCCACCGATATCTGAAGGTCTTCGAGATCGTCCTCGGCGTGCTGGCCTGGTGCATCGCCTTGCGTGCGAACCGGGCGCGCGATGGGTTCCTCGGCACGCACCGTCGACGCCTGTGGTGCATCGCGGTGTCGTTCGTTGCGGTGCCCGTCGTGATCGGCCTGCTGCATCGGTTCAGTCCGATGCATTGCCCGTGGGACGTGGCGGACTTCGGCGGCCATGCCGCGTATTTCGATCTGCTGCGGGAGCCACCGACGGGTGTTCCGATCGGGCGATGTTTTCCCGCCGCATTCGTGTCCAGTGGATCGTGGTTGCTGGCCGCCGCGTGGCTGCGATACCCCGAACGCCCGCGCGTGAGTATCGCCATCGGCCTGGTCGCGCTGGCGTGGGCGTTTGCCCTGGGATGGGTGCAGCAGATGCGCGGCGCGCATTTCCTGTCGCACACGCTGTGGTCGCTTTGGGTGTCGTGGCTGGTAGTGCTGTCGGTCCACTACGCGTGTGGCGCATGGCGTGAAGGCGGGCAGACCCCTGTTCGCGCATCCGTTGCAACGATGAACCGGGCGCGAGCGGAAACGCGGGATTGACCTACCCTTGATGCACGAACGCGCAGGGTCGGGGTCAACACGTCGCACACGGAAGGCCAGACGATGGCACGCCCTTCACCCGCTGCTCTCGACGTCATGGAGCACATCGCCGATGCCGTCGAGGATCTCGACGCACTGCTGGCGCATGCCGACCGCCTGAGCAACGCCGAGATCGCCCGCCGGTTGGCGCACTGCCGCCAGACGTTGGTCCGCGCGCAGTCGGTCGGCGCCGAGTTGCTGCTCGAGATGCTCAACCTGTCCGAGCGCCACGAATTGATGGAGTCGGAAATCGAAGCGATTCGCGAAAGCACGCACTGACGGGTTCGTGCGGGAAGGGCTGAACACGCGCCGCTTTCACCTGTCCTTGAGAACCCCGCGCCCACTGTGGAGTTGCATTCCACAGCAGTAAACGTAGGGGGATTCATGAATACGCAGCCCATTCGCCGCGCGGCAGCCGCGGCCGTGGTCGCCACCGTTTCGGTCGCATCATCGTTGTCGGTCCAGGCCGCGACGCCGGCGGGGAAGATCGTGTTTTCGCGCACGACGCAAACGCCGACGACAGCTCCGCGCAGCCGCAGCCTGTGGCTGCTTGATGTCGGCACCGGCAAGGTGCGCGCACTGACGACGGACACCGACAGCGTCTTCGACATGGCGGTCACCTGGGCGCCCGACGGCAAGAGCCTGGTGTTCGAGCGTGGCGTGCAGCGCGTGCGGGACGGGCAGCGCCATACCCTGCAAGTCGTTTCGACGGTCACCAACCAACGGCCGCACGCATTGATCCACGGCACCGGGAATTTCTCGAAGCCTGCGTACGGCCCGGGCGGCCGCATCGCGTTCGTCTCCCAGAACTCCGTCGGGCAGTGCCTGTCGGTCGTGGATGCCACCGGCCGCAACCGACGCGATCTGTTCTGCGTCTCCGCGCCGACGCAATTCGCGCAGCCGAAGTGGTCGGCCGACGGCACGCGCCTGTTCGTCGGCGCCGGGTACGAAGAAGGGCGGCTGGAGCCGGTGTGGCACGCGCAGGCCTACCGCGTCGACGTGGCCACCGGTTCGGCGAAGCTGCTCAGCGACATCGTGATGGAAACGCAGCTCGACCTGACGATCTCGCCGGACGGCGCGCGCGGCATCTACGCCGACATCGTCGCCAACGACATGACGCTGGTCGACTTCACCAACGGCGCGGCGAAGGTGCTGCCCACCCGCGGCCATGCGCCGCTGTTTTCGCCCGACGGCAAGCGCATCGCCTTCACCGGCGAAATCTACGAAGTCGGGCCGCAAACGCGCTATTACGAGCCGCTGTACGTGATGAACGCCGACGGCGCCGGTGTGCGCCGCATCACCGACTCGCGCGTAGCCGACCACGCCTACACCGCCGCGCAGTGGTCGAGGGACAACGTGCACGTGCTGGTGAATCGCCGCACGTATACCGACTCGAGCCTGACGCAACCGCTCTTCGCGCTGCGCATGATCAACGCCGACACGCGCGCGCTGACGTCGCTGACGTCGGGGTACGTGGAGGCGGGGGCTTGGTACGAAGGGCCGTGAGGCGCGACGCGGTGGCCTTCCCTAGAAGGTCACCGTGATCGGGACGTCGTCCTGGTAGGTGCCGATCCCGACGTACTGGCCGGCCGGAATGCGCCCGTAGATCGGGAAATTGGCCGTGCTGATGATGAACCACGTGCCCGTGCAGCCGCTGTTGTTCGAGCCGGTGGTGCACGTCATCGTTTGCGTCTGGCCGATGCCGGAACCGAAGACGATGCTGCGCGCGGCGTCCTTGTACAGGTTGTAGTTGAGCGTATCGCCCGACGAACCGTCCATCCGGCGGTTGGCGAAGTTGTTGCTGCCGCCGGGGGCGAGCGAAACCGTCACCGTGACGTTTTCGATGAAGCAGCGGACCTGCACGTTCCCGGTGATGTCGGTCGGGGGGACGCGCGTCGGATCGTAGTTGCCGAAACTCACTGCACTGCTGGTGTTGACGGTGCACGTCTGGGCGCGCGCGGCCATGGGCAGCGCGAACCACAGCAGGCCCAGCAACAGTGCGAGGAACACGCGTTGAGTCATTGCCCGGCTCCGCAAGTGACGTCGCCCAGATCCAGCACGCCCGCCGAATTCGCCGCGGGCACGTCCAGGGTGCATTCGATGGTACCGGTGGCGGTCGTGACGCGAAGTGCAGCGCGTCCCGGCGCGAGGTTGTCCAGGTAGAACATGCCGTCGGTGCCGATCACCGATTCGACGCCGTTCGGCGCCTGCAGGGCGTCGCCCGGGGCGCCGCCGGCGTAGTGCAGGCGGCCGGTGACCGCCTGGACGATCGTGCCTTCGAGCGACACGATCGACCCGGTGTTGCGCGCCACGCCCACGTTGCGCTTGGGCACGGCCACCGACCACGTCGCCGGCATGTGCGCTTCGTCGATCGCGATCTGGTTCGCCTGGAAGGGCAGCAGGTCGCGCACGAGCAGGTCGCCATGCGCGTCGGTGCGGCCGATCGCCTGGTTCTCGCGGAGGATCGGCGCGTTCGCCATGCCCGGCACGCGGACGAGCGCGAAGCCGCTTTCCACCGGCGGGGTCAGGAACATGCGTCCACCGATGCCGACGAGCGCGCCGGTGGCGTACACGCTGCCGCTGGTGCGGCCGTCGAAGGATTGCCCCTCGGCGGCGAAGCGCGCATGCACGCCCTGGTACTCGACGTGGGCGAAGGCAGAATCGAAATCACCATCGCGCTGCGCGTTGCCGTAATAGCCCCAGCCGGTGCCGGCCGGGCGCGAGTGGTTGACGTCGACGCCGTAGCCGTTGGTCGTCGTCGTGCCGTTGTCGCGCTGGCGTGCGCTCGCGGTGATCGAGTGATCGTCCAGCGTGAAGTTGAGGCTGAGCTGGACCGAGGTGTCTTCGAACAGGTCCGACGTGCGGTGCTGCGCCGTCAGGAACAGCTCGCCGCGCTTCCACACGCGCATCGACGCGGTAGCGCCCCACGTGCGCTCGAGCGGCAGGCGATCGCGTTGCTGGCGGCCGGCGTTGAAGGTCAGCGTCATGCGGTTGCCCGGCGTGAACGCGAGCGATGCGTAGTCGTCGATGCGGAGCGCGCCGAGCACGAGGCCGGCGTCGTCCGCCAGCCTGCGGTAGTTCGCACCGGCCCGCGTCGAGCCCAAACCCAGCGACCACTCGGAGAACGCGAGCGAGTAGTTCACCGCGTGCGCGGTGCCACGCCCGACGCCGTCGCCGTCGCTGCCTGCGTAGGCGAGCGCGAATTCGCCGAACGGCGTCCGGATCGCCGCGTCCGCGCCGGCGTTGCGCACGAAGTCGTCGCCCTCGACGCGGCCGCCGAGCGTCAACCAATCCGACAGGCCGCGGCGATACCACGCCTGCCAGGTGAGGTTGTCCTCGTAGTCGCCGCCGATGGTGTTCGTGCGCGGCGCGCCGATGCGCACCGCATATTCGTCGAGGCCCGGCGCGAGCAGGCTCGGGCTGCCGACGTAGTAGGTGCGCGTCGCCAGTTCGCTGCGATTGCCGAACGGATCGCGCACGATCACGCGCACGTCGTTGCGGCCAGGCGAGATGCCGAGTTCGTCGAGCGTGAACGGGCCCGCGCCGACATCGCGGCGGCCGACCAACGCGCCGTTGGCGTAGATCTCCACGGTGCCGGGGCTTTCGAGTACGCCGGAGTAATACGGCTGCGGGAACGTGACGAGATAGGGGTCGGTGTCGAACGCGCGCTCGACGCCGAAGCCGCCAATGAGTCCGCCCCCGCCGAGCGGGTCGCGCGCGACGGCGAACTGGTCGCCGACGGTCCACCGACGCAGCGACCCCGGCTGGTCCCACTCGAAGCGCGTGACGCCGCGACGCCACCCGGCGCGTTCGTCCCACTGCCCCGTGCTGCGCAGCGCGGCGTTGCCGCGGCCGATCGCACCATCGAGGAACAGCAGGCCGTTGCCGTCGTCGTCGATCGACGCGGCGTAGTTGAGGAAGGAACTCCACGGCTGCAAGCCCGCATCGGCCTGCGCGCGGGTGCCCATCGACACGCGCTGGCGCGGCAGTCGGTCGGCGCGCAGTTTCAGGTCCAGGCGCAGCAGGTTGCGATCGAGCTTGAACGTGCTGCCGTGGTTGAGTTGCTTGAGCGAGACGAACGTGCGCTCGCCGAGGACTTCGGGCGTGACGCCGGTGGTGTCCAGCTGCGCGGCCTGCAGCGCGGCCATGTCGACGAGCACGTCGTCGCCGCGCGCGATGACGGCGGCGACGCCGACGCAACGCGCGTTGATGCAGATATCGAGCAACAGGGTTTCGTCGCCCGGCAACGCATGCGCGGGCTGCGCGATCGCGAATGCCACCGCGATCGCAAGGACCTTCAGGGCGCGCATTTCCGGCTACCCGGATCGACGGACGCCACGAGGGGCGCGGTGCGCTCGAAGGTCAGTTCGATCTTCGCCGCGCGCGCGCAGGCGGCCGCGGGCAACGTGGCGCGCACGGGAATGCGCGAGCCGGACAGGACATAGCCCGTCGACAGCAGGCTGTCATGCACCGTCTTGCCGTTCTTGTCGAGGACGCGGAGCTTGGCTTCGTTCGGTGCCGCGTAGGCCGTGCCCGAATTCGACAGCCACATCGACAGGCCGCTGGCGTCGACCGACTTCACCGCGAGGGCCAGTTTCGATTCGGCGCCGGGCACCTGCACGAACACCGGCAGGCTGGTCGTGGTGAGCAGGCGCACTTCGCCCGCCTTGGCCTTGGAGCCGTCGGGCAGTTCCTGCAATTCGAGGCGGTAAGTCTGTTCGGTGGTCACCGTCGGAGACAGCGTCCCGACGCGCAGGCGGGCTTCGCCTTCGGCGGGCATCCGCAGGATCAGCGGGTGGACCACGAGGTCCTGCGTCGGCGCCAATTGCCATTCGCCGTCGGCGGTCTGCGTCCAGCGCTTGGCGTGGACTTCGAACGTCACCGCGCGCGCTTCCTGGTTGGTGAGCACGACCGTCTCGGTCGCGCGCGCCGGATCCAGGTGGATGCGCGTGTTGCTCAGGGCGAATTGTGCGGCGATCGCCGGCAGGGCGAGACTCGCGCCCAGGCCGAGCGCGAGCGCCGCCGCCGCGCGGGTGCGCAAACGGAATGCGGACATGCGAGGGTCAACCGAAAGCCCCGCCTTGCGGCGGGGCGGATGGATCGGATCAGAACGTGACGACGATGGCGACCGAGTCGGTGTAGCTGCCGACGCCGACGTCCTGGCCGTTCGGGATCTGGCCGTAGACGTTCAGGATGGCCGGCGTGATCGAGCTCGTCGACGAACGCGTGATGTCGTTGGTCGTGTCGCAGCCCCACACGGTGGAACGGCCGGTGTCGCTGTACAGGCCGTAGCCGAGGAAGTCGGTGCCGTTGGTCATGCGGCGGGTCAGCGTGGTGCACGACGCCGTGCTGGCGTTCGCGCCGACGCCGAGCGCGATATCGGCGCTGGTGCCCTTGGTGCAGCGGACGGAGATCGTGCCGGCGCCGTTGAGCGGCGTGGCGGCGAGCGGGTCGTACGCGCCGAAGGCAACGGCGGTGGTGCTGGTCACGACGCAGGTGGCGGCGACGTTGGCGGTCACCGGCAGCGAGGCCGCCGGGGCCGTGGCGGCCTGGGCGGAAGAGGCGAAGAGCACGCCGGTCACGGCGCAGGCGATCAGAGCGGTACGCATTTGGTAAGTCCCCAAGGTTTGACGATTGCGGTCACCGAGGGGTGCCGCCGGGGTTAAAACCTAGTGAAGGACGAATCCGCTCGCAATCAAAACGACGACTGCGTCCCAGTTGGCACGCAAAACTGTGACGTAGATCACAGAAAAGCCGCAAAACGGTTCAGTTAGGCCCCCTATTCAGGGGTGTGAAATGGGTGTCAATGCGCGTCACCACGAATGACGTTGGGTGTCACGGTGAACATTACTCACCACGTGTCGTGCGCTCCGGGTAGCGTGTATACCGATGCTCACCCATGCGAATCGGCTTGGACGGCGCGTTCGGCGCCGTCTTCGGCGTCGGCGGCACGGGCGTCTTCTGCCCGGGGCCACCGGTGCGCGGGCCGTCGTCGGTCAGGATCGTACCGAGCGCGGTCGCATCGGCGAGCGTGGCGCCATTGGGGTTCGACAGCGCGACCTGGAAGGTTTCGTTCGCCTCGCGCGCCAGATCGCCATTGATGGCGACGTCGAACGTGCGCGTGGTTTGCCCCGGCGCGAACGTGAGCGAACCATTCGCCGCGACGTAATCGCTGCCCGCGAGCGCGGTGCCATTGGACGTGGCGAACGAAACGGTGACGTTCGAGGTCGCCGCCGCGGACAAGCGCACCGTGAATCGCAATACCTTCGTGCCCGCATCGCCTTCGGAGACCGACGCATCGTCGATCGACAACGACGGACCGGCCACCGGCTTCCACCCCAATTGCACCACTTCGAAATCGCTCGCCTGCAATCCGTTGAAGGCCGGGTTGAGCGCGCCATTGTTCCAGCGCACGTCGAACGTGCCGGAGATATACATGTCCGAACCGTTGTCGGCGACGATCAGGCCGTAGGTCTGCATCGCGCGGAAGATCTTGCGCGCGACGGGGTCGGTGGTGCGCGTGGCCGGGTCCGTGCCGTTGACGTTCTTCTTCAGGCGCAGGCGCGCGCCCATCGGCAGTGCACCGCTCGTGCCACCCGCGGTGTGCGAAGCGGGGTAGACATGGCCGTTGCTCGTGCGCACGGTGACGCGGAAGGCATGGCCGATCTCCGCGACGTTCGGGTTGGCCGCTTCGTCGTAGCGCACCAGACCCGGGAAGATCGCCAGGCCCGCGGCGTCGGCGGACGTCCAGCTTTCGGGGCGGCGCGCGTTGCTTTGCAGGTCGAAAAACGCGCCGGAGCCGGCGTACCAGCGTTGTTGCGAATTCGAGTACCAGGCGTTGTAGAGCTCGTACAACGTGCGGTTGGTGCAATCGACGATGAGGATGTGGCGGTCGTTGTCGTCGCGCTGGTCGATGCTGCCCGGCGCGCCGCCCTCCATCCAATGTTGTTGCGAGGTCACCTGCGAGGGAATCGGATAGAACGGCACGCCCTGTCCGTTCGACATGTTCACGCCGTCGCTTTCGTCCCAGTAGTCGAACGTCACCGGCAACTTCGCCTGCGCGCCGTTGACCACGATGTACGGGAAGCCGTAGACCTCCTGGCTTCCGAGGTCGGCCTCGCCACCGAAATCCGGGTGCAGGCGGCGCGCGGCGCCGATGAAGTTGATGAAGTTCGCCGAGTTGGCGTCGACCGGCGCGCCCGAGATATCGGTGTTCCACCAGTTGTCGGCGGGGAACACGGGCAAGGGCGCTGCGATGGGCGCGCCTTGCAGCGGCGCGTTGACCGCGGGGCACGACTGCGCGTGCGCGGCGCCTGCCATGCACAACGCGAGGGGAAGGGTGGACGAGGCGAGGGCGCGAAGACGCATGGCGTTCGGCTTCCGTGACGAATCGGCCGGAGCCTCCACCGCATGCGGGCCCGGGTCAACGGGGGAAAATTAACTCCGTTGGCTTCGTCACATTCCGCGCGCAGGCGACGTTCAGCGATCAGCCCCAGGCCGACAGATCCTGACGCAACGCGTCGATTCCCGCCCACGGGTCCTTGCGTTGGCGCTTGATGCGCGCGAGCGTCTTGTCGATGTCGAACGCATCGCCGCGCTTGAGGTCCTTCAATTCCGGCCACGCGAGCGGCACCGCCACCGGCGCGCCCGGCCGCGCGCGCAGCGAATACGACGCCACCGCGGTTGCGCCACGGCCGTTGCGCAGGTAGTCGACGAAGATCTTGCCGGGCCGCAGTTTCAGCGTGGCCGTGGCGAGATAGCGGTCCGGGTCGGAGCCGGCGAGCGCTTCGGCGAAGCTCTTCGCGAATTTCTTGACGAGCGTCCAGTCGTTCGCGGGATTCAACGGCACCACGACGTGCAGGCCCTTGCCGCCGGTCGCGCGCAAGAAGGACTTGAGGTTCAGTTGTTCCAGCAGGTCACGCACGTGCGCGGCCGCGCGCTTCACTTCGGCGAACGGGACGCCCGGCCCCGGATCCAGATCGAACACCACGCGGTCGGCGCGATCCGGATCGTCCGCATGCGCGCCCCACGGATGGAACTCGAGCGAGTTGAATTGCACGAGTTCCATCAGGCCTTCGACATCGTCGACGACCAGGTAATTCGCGTTGACGCCGGCTTCCTCCTTCAGGCGCACGAAGCGCACGCGATCGAGCCCCGCCGTGTGGTGCTTCTGGAAGAAGCACGCCTTGCCGACGCCATCGGGGCAGCGGATCACCGACAGCGGCCGCCCGGCGACTTCCTTCAACAAGCGCGGCGCAACCGCCTTGTAGAAATCCGCGACCTGCCGCTTGGTGATGTTGCGGTCGGGGAAGATGATCTTCGTCGGGCTGCTCAGGCGGATTTCGGGGGCGGCGACCCGTTCGCGCGCGGTGGTCTTTTTCGCCGCCGTCGTTTTTTTCGCCGGGCCGCGATCCGAATCGCGCAGGTCGCCGACGTCCTTGTCGAAGCGTACCGCCTTCAGCGACGGCTGCCGCAGGATTCCCGAGTTGCCGAGCCCGCGAATGAACACCTCGACGACGAACAGCGGCTTGAACCACGTCGCCCGCTTGAGTTCCGCGTCCAGCGCGACCGGCACGTGCACGGTCGGCTTCGACGACCCGATGTCGCCGATGTGCTTGGACAGCTCGCGCAACTGCTCGCCGGAAAACCCCGTGCCGACGCGACCCGCGTACACCCAGCCATGTTCCTTGTCCGGCCGCGCAAGCAGCAACGAACCGAAGCCGGTGCGCGATCCTTGACCCTTCGTCGTACCGACCACCGCAAACTCGTCGGAGTCCAGGCGCTTGGTCTTGCGCCAGTCATCGCTGCGCCCTTCGACATACGGCCGATCCGCGCGCTTGGAAATGATGCCCTCGAACTGTTGCTCGGACGCGAGCGCGAACGCGGCCGCGCCTTCGTCCCCCGGCACGTGCGAACTGAAGGACAGGTGCGGGGTCGGTTTGCCCAGCAAGTCCTGGAGCAGCGCCTTGCGTTCGACCAGCGGCGCCTTGCGCACATCGACGCCGTCGAGGTGCAGCAGATCGAACAGCACGTATGCGAGCCCGCCCTGTTCCTCGCCGGAGAGCGTCGACTGCAACAGGTTGAAATCCGCCTGCGTGCCGCGGCCGGCGATGAGCTCGCCATCGACCGCGGCGCTTTGCACGCCGAGTTGTTCGAGCGCGGCGCGGAGTTCGGGCACCTTGTCGGTCCATTCGATCGCGTTGCGCGACCAGATGCGCACCTTGCCGTCGACGATCGTGGCCACCAGGCGATAGCCGTCCCACTTCACTTCGTGGATCCATTGCGCGCCGTTGGGCGCGACATCGCCGAGTTTCGCCAGCTGCGGCGGGAACGCCTCGTTGCGCAGCTTCGCCGTCTTCGCACCCGTGAGCTTGCGCGCCTTCGCGGCCCAGTCGACCTTGCGCGTGCGCTTCGGCGCGATGGTCTTGACGGCCTTCCTGGCGACTTTCTTCGCGGCCTTCTTCGCGGCTTTCGTGCCGCCGGGCGGCGTAACGTCGTCCAGCAGATCGTCGGCTTCCACCTTTCCCGCGTAGGCGTCCTTCTCCTTGAACAACAACCACTGCGACTGCCGTGCGGGTTTGCCCGAACGCACGAGGTGCCATTCGCCTTTCAGCTTCTCGCCGAACAGTTCGAAGCGCAGATGCCCCTTGGCGAGCTGCGCTTCCGGATCGTAGGGCGTGGTCCACACGCCCTCGTCGAAACGCGCCACGTGGCCCCCGCCGTATTCGCCTTCCGGGATGTCGCCCTCGAACGTCGCGTACGACAGCGGATGATCTTCGACTTCCACCGCCATGCGCTTGACCGTGGGGTCGTAGCTCGGGCCTTTCGGCACGGCCCAACTCTTCAGCGTGTCGCCGACCTGCAGGCGGAAGTCGTAATGCCTGCGCGAGGCATGGTGCAGTTGCACGACGAAGATCGGCCGGTGCACTTCGGGCACCTTCGCGAATTTGCCGCCACGCGATTTTTTAACGCGCGAATCGGCCTCCGGCGCGGGCTCGCGTGTCTTCTCGAAGTGCCGCTTGCGGCGGTATTCGGTGAGGCTCATTCCGTCACGGATCGTGCACGCGTGGGCGCGGTATCTGGACGCTATCCAAGGCACGCGAAGGAGATCGTGATGGCGGGCAAGCGTGAACTCAACGAACCGAATCCGGGCGACAAGCGCCTGCAGCGGCGCGACAACAAGGGCCGTTTCGCCGAATCCGACGATCTCGGGCGTTCGCTCTCGCAGGACCAGCGCCAGCACGCCGAGCACGAATCCGAGCCGGGGCAGGGCGACAAAGGGGACCGCAAACATTGAGTTTGCGATGATCGGCGCGCGCGTGCGCTAGCATCACGGCATGTGCGGCCGATTCACCCGCGACTTCACGTGGCAGCAGGTGCGCGAGTTCTCGCACATGCTGGACCTGGTCGTGCCGGCCGAAGATCCGGCGCCGGCCTGGAACATCGCACCGACCGATCCGCATCCGGTCATCGTCGCCCACGGCGACGGCGGCCTCGTCCAGGAGATGCGATGGGGCCTGCTGCCGCCCTGGCAGAAGGACACCAAGCTCGCCTTCGCCACCATCAATGCGCGCCTGGAATCGGTAGCGGAAAAGCCCGCCTTTCGCGGCGCGTGGAAGCAACGCCGCGCCATCGTCCCCGCATCGGGCTACTACGAGTGGCCGGTCATCGACGGCAAGAAACGCCCGCACTGGATCCGCCTGGCGGAGTCGCCGGTCATGTTGTTCGGCGGCGTGTGGGAAACGCGGTCGGACGGCGCCGGCGGGTCGTTGCTGACTTACAGCATCGTGACGCGCGCGGCCGATCCGGTCATCCGTCCCGTGCACGACCGCATGCCGCTGATCCTCCCGCCCGAGGTCCTGCAGGACTGGCTGCACGGCGACGCGGAGCAGGCGATGGCCATCGCGCACGCCGTGCCCGAGCCGGCGCTGGTGTTCCATGAAGTCGGCGCGGCGGTCGGCAACGTGCGCAACCAGGGCGCACAACTGATCGAACCCCTCGCATGTCCCGCGGACGGCCTGTTTCCCTGACCGGGGCCGCGTGCCAAACTCCCGCCCGCAATCCAACGGGGGCATTCCATGCGGGACGTGGCATCGGCGCGCATCGCCGTCATCGGCCTTGGCTACGTCGGGTTGCCGCTCGCCGTGGCGTTCGGGCGTGCGCACGACACGCTGGGCTTCGACATCGACGCCTCCCGCATCGGCGCGCTGCAGGGCGGGCAGGGCGACAACAACCGCGAAGTCACCTCCGATGAACTGGCGCAGGCCGTGCGCCTGCGTTACAGCGCATCACCGGCGGACTTGCGGGACTGCGACGTCTTCATCGTCACCGTCCCCACGCCCATCGACGAACACAAGCGGCCCGACTTCAGCCCGCTGATCAGCGCCAGCCGCGCGATCGGCGCGGTGCTCAAGCGCGGCGACGTCGTCGTCTACGAATCCACCGTCTACCCCGGCGCGACCGAAGAGATCTGCGTTCCCGAACTCGAACGCGCCTCCGGCCTGGGCTTCAACCACGATTTCACCGTCGGCTACAGCCCCGAGCGCATCAACCCGGGCGATCGCGAACGGCGCCTGGCGAACATCCCGAAGGTCACTTCGGGCTCCACGCCCGACGCCGCGGATTTCGTCGACGCGCTGTACGCCACGATCATCACCGCCGGCACGCACAAGGCCTCCAGCATCAAGGTGGCGGAAGCCTCCAAGGTGATCGAGAACACGCAGCGCGACGTCAACATCGCGCTGGTCAACGAGTTCGCGCTGATCTTCCATCGTCTCGGCATCGACACCACCGAAGTCATCGAAGCGGCGAAGACCAAATGGAACTTCCTGCCGTTCCGTCCGGGCCTGGTCGGCGGGCATTGTATCGGCGTGGACCCGTATTACCTGATCCAGAAAGCGCAGGCGCACGGCTACTACCCCGACATCCTGCTCGCGTGCCGCCGCATCAACGATGCGATGGGACAGCAGGTGGCCGCGGAAGTCGTCAAGCTGATGGTGCAGCGCGGCCTCACGGTGGCTGGCGCGCGCATCCTGCTGCTCGGCCTGACGTTCAAGGAAAACTGCCCCGACCTGCGCAACACGCGCGTGGTGGAGCTGGCCGGCGAGCTCGAGGATTACCGCGCGACGGTCGACATCCACGACCCGTGGGCCGACCCGCGCGAAGCGATGCAGGAATACGGCGTGCGCCTGGTGGAAGACCCAGTCGCGGGCGCCTATGACGCGGTCGTGATCGCCGTTGCGCATGATGACTTCAAGGCGATGGGCGTCGAAGGCCTGCACCGGCTGGGGCACGCGCGCACGGTTTACTACGACATCAAGGGCGTGTTCCCGAAGGACGCGGTGGACGCACGGCTGTAATACCGGAGGACGAACCGCTGCATGAGTCGCTACTTCCTCTACATCGCCAGCCTCATCCTCACCGTGATCTTCGGTGTCGCCACCCTGCGCGACCCCACCTGGGCCTGGGCGCTGATCATCGCCGCCGGCGTGGCCGCCATCGGCACGACCGACCTGCTGCAGAAGAAGAGCACCCTGCGCCGCAACTACCCGGTGCTCGCGCATTTCCGTTTCGGCCTGGAATCCATCGGCCCGGAGATGCGCCAGTACTTCATCGAATCGGACATCGCCGAAACCCCGTTCTCGCGCCAGCAGCGCGCACTGGTCTACCAGCGCTCGAAGAACGTGCGCGACACGCGTCCCTTCGGCACGCTGCATAACGTCTACGACGTCGATTACGAATGGATCAACCATTCGCTGTCGCCGGCGTCGATCGCGTCCGACGACTTCCGCATCGACATCGGTCCCGATTGCGCGAAGCCCTATTCGGCCAGCGTCTTCAACATTTCCGCGATGAGCTGGGGCGCGCTGTCCGCCGCGGCGATCCGGGCATTGAACGAAGGCGCGCGGCGCGGCAAGTTCTACCACGACACCGGGGAAGGCTCGATTTCGCCGTATCACCTGGAGAATGGCGGCGACCTGGTGTGGGAGATCGGCTCGGGTTACTTCGGTTGCCGTAACGCCGAAGGCGGTTTCGACCCCGACAAGTTCGCGGTCAACGCGCAGCGCGAGCAGGTGCGCATGATCGAAGTGAAACTCTCGCAGGGCGCCAAGCCCGGCCACGGCGGCGTGCTACCGGGCGCGAAGGTGACGCAGGAAGTGGCGGACACGCGCGGCGTCGCGCCGGGCGTGGATTGCGTTTCGCCGGCGAAGCACTCGGCGTTTTCCACGCCGATCGGCTTGCTGGAATACGTCGCGAAGCTCCGCGAGCTCTCCGGCGGCAAGCCCACCGGCTTCAAGCTCGCGATCGGGCACCCGTGGGAATGGTTCGGCATCGCCAAGGCGATGCAGGAAACCGGGTTGCTACCGGATTTCATCGTCGTGGATGGCGCCGAAGGCGGCACGGGCGCGGCGCCCTCGGAGTTCATCGACCACGTGGGCGTGCCGATGCACGAAGCGTTGATGCTGGTGCACAACACGCTCGTTGGCCTGGACTTGCGCGACAAGATCCGCATCGGCGCCGCGGGCCGCATCGTCAGCGCCTTCGACATGGCCAAGACCATGGCGATGGGTGCCGACTGGTGCAACGCCGGGCGCGGTTTCATGTTCGCGCTGGGGTGCATCCAGTCGCTGTCGTGCCACACGGACAAATGCCCGACGGGCGTGGCGACGCAGGACTCGCGCCGCTTCAAGACGCTGGATCTCGCCGACAAGGCCACGCGCGTCCACAACTTCCACCAGAACACGATGCACGCGTTGCGCGACCTGCTGTGCGCCGCGGGCCTCGAACATCCGAGCCAGCTCGGGCCCGAACACATCCTGCGCCGTGTCTCGCCGATCGAAGTGCGTTCGCTCGCGGCGATCTACCGCTTCCTCACGCCCGGCGAGTTGCTCAGCAAGGTGCCCGAACACGCGGTGTTCAAGCAATTCTGGCACGACGCGCGTAGCGATACGTTCGATGCGCCGGCGAAGGTCAGCGCGATGCGGATCGGCAAATCGATCTAGCTGTCGTGCCGGATGGACCAGAACCCGATGTCGCGCCGCAGGCGGAACCCGACCCGCTCGTACATTTCCTTCGCGCGCTCGTTCTCGTGGCTGACATGCAGGAAGGGCTGGATGTTCGAGGCGATGAGATCATTCGTCAGGAACGCCATCAGCCGGCGCGCGTAGCCGCGGCCGTTGCAGTCGGGGTGCGTGCACACCGCGCTGATCTCGCGCGTGGTGGTGGAACCCAGGCGTTCGCCGATCATCGCCGCGAGCTGGCCGCCTTCGTAGATGCCGTAGTAGCGGCCCATCTCCATCGTGCGCGGGCGGAAGTAGTGCGGGTAGACGATCGCGGTGAGCGCGAGCACGTCGTCGCGGTGCTCGATGCCGAGCGGCATGATCGGCGGGCCGTCGACGGCGGGCAGCGGCGCGTCGCACACCATCTGCGCGAGCGGCGGGTACTCGTGCAGTTTGGTCCCGCGCACGTGCCTGGGCGCCTTGCCGAGCAGGTAGACGGTTTCGACCGGTGCGATGAGGGCGTCGAACGCATCGTCGATGTCGCTGGTTTCGTCGGGCACGGCGAGGAAAGGCGCGTACGCCGACGGGTAACGCAACGCCACGCCCGATTGCACCGCGATGCCGTGGTGCAAGGTGCGCAATGCGGCGTGGATGGGATTGTCGAGGTCGTCCATGGCCATCAGAGTCCGGAACGGATGGCGCCGCGGGCCTGTTCGAAGGCCTCGGGCCCGACCGTCAACAGCCCCGCGAACGGACGCGAGAGGTCGAAGATCATGTACAGCACCAGCCCCGAGTAGATCGCGTACGCGCCGACGATCGCCAGGTGCGTGCGCGACGTCGAGTAGATGAATGTCAGGCCGCCGATCAGCGCGAGACCGGAAATGGCCGCGAACCAGAATTCGAAGGGCACGCGCGAGGCCGACTGGTAACCGCGCACCTGGCGTTGCCGCTCGATGGTCCACAGATCCGATTGCATCGCCTCGACGAGCGCGGATTCGCGGCCCGTGCCGGGCGAGAGCGACAGCACGGCCGCCTGCAAGGCGCGCGCCGCGACCCAGCCGGCGCCGCTCACTTCGCCCGTGGCCTCCTGCGCGGGCCAGTCCTGGTCGACCACCGCGTCGATGTAACGCGCGGCCGCCGTTTCCACCGCGGGCGCGCGGTAATCGCGGGCGAGGTAGTACACGTGTTCGACGGCGGCTGCCTCGGTGCGCAGCACCGCGCGCAGGTCGCTCGCCTGCGCCACCACGTGCCCGAAGACCAGGCCGAGGATCAACCCGTGCAACACGCCCAGCCGATTGGCGATGTCGCGCGCGAGATCCCGCGTTTCCCCGACGTGCTCCGCGCCGTGGCGCCGGCGCATCCACGCGGCGGGCAGGGCGGCGACCAGGAAGGCGACCAGCACGAACCCCGCGGCGATTAGGAGGCTGACCCACATGCTCGGAAGGTTACACCCGCTCAGAGGAGCTGCAGGACGTTCTCGATGGGGCGTCCGATGACCGCGCGGTCGCCGCGGACGAAGATCGGGCGCTCGATGAGGATCGGATGTGCGTGCATCGCGGCGATGAGTTGCTCGTCCGTGACGGACGGATCGGCCAGCCCGAGTTCCTTGTAGGCCTCCTCGCCGGTGCGCACGAGGGCGCGGGCGGGTTGGCCGAGCTTGCGGACGATCTCGCGCAGTTCGTCCACGCTCGGCGGTGTGTCGAGGTAAGCGACGACGTCGGGTTGCACGCCGTGTTCGGCGAGCAGGGCGAGCGCGCCACGGGACTTCGTGCAACGCGGATTGTGGAAGTAGGTGTCCATGCATGCCTCCGGATTCCAGTATCAGGAAGGATAACTGCGGCCGCTTGCACACTGAATACGCACAACGCATCAAAAGCGTGTTGTGCGCGTGAACTTCGCGCGATAACGTCGGTCAACGGCTTGGGGAAGCCACCGGGGAAGTACGATGCAACGGGGATTGGTTCTTGCGATGGCGCTGCTCTGCACGGGCGGCACGGCTTTTGCCGCCGACACCACCGAAGTGGTGATGGACAGCCGTTACTCCAGCGACGGCGGCTTCCTGCCCGCCGTCAACGCCGCGCGCGACGCCGCGGCCGGCTACGCGCTCTCGCGCGCCATGCTGACCAACGTGCTCGCCAAGCATTGCAGCGGCGTGGACATCGCCCACGCCCTTCGCGCGGACGAAGCCCGCAACCGCTGGTGGCAGCACAACTCGGACACGGTGGGCGCGGCCAAGGCGTACGTGCAATTGCAGCGCGCCATCGTCCAGGTGAAACAGGGCGAAGCGGCCGGCACGCAATACCGCGACGGCGTCATGGCCCAGGCCAAGGCCGACGCGATCGCGACGATGGAATCCTGGTTTCCGGAAGGCGAGCAGGACGGCGCCACCTGCGACAAGGTCGTCGACGAGTATTTCGCCGGCACGCGCGACATCAACCGCAGCGAAGAATTCGGCACCGTGCTCGGCCGCCTCGAAGGCGACATGCAGGCCTACAAGGACGCACAGCGCACCGAGTGAGGTGGGCCGCTCCCGACCCCTCTCCCGGAGGAGAGGGGCTCGAACGGAACGTCAGCCTTCCTGCTTCGCCGACACGTGCGCTTCCTTCAACTTGGTCGCGCATTCTTCGCAACACACTTCGACGGTCTGGCCGCCGATCTTCACCTGGATGGCGTTTTCGTCCAGGGGGTAATCGCAGGCGGCGCAAGTCTTTTGCGGGGACATCGTGATCTCCGGTGGGCATACCCGTAGCGGGTAGGCGTATTGCACCGCGCAGGGGTCTTGCCGCGCTTTCGGAATCTTTAGCGACGCAGCGCGCTTTGCCGGAATTCCGAAGGCGAGCGGCCGTACACCTGCTGGAAGGCCGCGCTGAAGTGACTGTGGCTGGAGAATCCGAGCGACAGGCCCAGCGTCGTCAGGTCATCGACTTCGCTCAGCAGGTCGAGCGCGCGCGCCAACCGCAGACGCAGTTGATAGCGATACAGCGGCATGCCTTCGACCATCTGGAAACTCTGCGTGAGATACACCGGCGACACGCCGACTTCCGACGCCACGCCCGCCAGCGTCCAACGCCGCGCGAGGTCGCGCATCAGCACGAGCTTCGCGCGATCCACCAAGCGTTGCCGCCCGACGCTGGATGCCGCCGCATGCGTCGTTCGCGGTCCGATCGCCCGCTGCACCAGCGTCAGCGCGAGGCTCTCGCCTTCGAGCGGTTCGGCGATGCCTTCGCGCAGGCTGTGGCGGAGCAGGGCGACGAGCACCTGCGCGCGTGCGTCGATGCGCAGGCGATGCAGTCGGAAGGCGAGCGCATCGCCTTCGCGCAGCAGGTGCGCCGGCGCGATCTCGCGCAGCAGCGCTTCGTCGACCGAGACCACGAGGCTTGCGTCGCCGCCGGGGTTCGGGTGGCTCACGCGGTAGCTTTCGCCGCGATTGAAGAACAACACCTGGCTCGCGTCGGCCACCGCTTCTTCGTCGCCGACATGCACGACGTAGGTCCCGCGATACGGGAACACGAGCTCGGTCACGGCCGAACGCTCGGCCTCGCTCAGATGCCGATGCGTGCCGGCGCATGCGACCTCGCGCACCGCGAGGGTCGGGGTCTGCAACAGCAGGCGGGTGTCGAACTCGGACATCGCGCGCATCGTGCGCTATCGTCGCGGCCTCGGACAATGGAACCCGGCATGCAACGGATCTTCGGAACGCTCCTGCTCGCGGCGCTTCTCACCGCCCCGGCCGCCCACGCCAACGACCTGGCCGTCATGAAAGAGGACGGCATCCAGTACGCGCTGACCGACGAACGCAGCTTCTGCGCCGAGGGCGAGAACGCCATCCGGCAGTCCGCCGACGGGTTGGAGCGCCGCGCAGGTTGCTACACGCTCGACCCCACGACGGTGCACGTCCGCTGGTCCGACAACACGGTCGAGTCGTTCAACATCAAGCGCTTCAGGGCCACGCCCTTCGCGCTGCGCCAGGCCGAGAAGGAACGTCGGGCGAAGAAGGGTGGCGACCGCTACGAAACTCCAGTGATCGAGCGTTCGATCCCGGTCATCCCCGACCTGCCGCCGGTGACGAACTGACGTAGGAAGTTGCGCTGCCCTGCACAAGAAAGCCGCCCTCGAGGCGGCTTTTTTTGTCCTGCAGTGCAGCAGAAAACGCTTTCTTTGCCCACTCGTCGGCAAATCGGGCCCGTTTTGTTATCACGACGTTAAAGACTTTGTTACAACCGGGTTGCGGTGGGACGAGCCGCCGCCGGCCATCGGCCGCCACATGTAGGAAAGGGAGATCGTGCATGGCGTTCGTAGCAGACAAGCGTGGACTGAAGTGGTCGGCACTCGCGATCGGACTGTCGCTCGCGATGACGGCGCAGGCCCAGGATGCGGGGGCGGGGACCGGAACGGCTGCCGCGGACCAGGAAGCATCGCGGGAAGCCCCGCAAACGCCGGCGCAGCTCGACACCGTGCAGGTGCTCGGCTCCCGTGCCCGCGGTCGCACGGCCGCCGAAACCGCCGCGCCGGTGGACGTGATCACCAGCGAACAATTGCGCCAGGCGGGCGTGCAGGAAGTGGGCCAGATCCTGCAGATGCTCGAACCCAGCTTCAACTTCTCCCGCACCTTCGTCAGCGACGGTACCGACATCCTGCGCCCGGCCACGCTGCGCGCGCTCGGGCCCGACCAGGTGCTGGTGCTCGTCAACGGCAAGCGCCGCCACCAGCAGGCGCTGGTGAACGTGCAGCAGACCATCGGCCGCGGTTCGGCGGGCACCGACATCAACGCGATCCCGATTTCCGCCATCGACCGCGTCGAAGTCCTGCGCGACGGCGCGTCCGCGCAGTACGGCTCCGATGCCATCTCCGGCGTGATCAACATCGTGCTGCGCCAGCAGACCGACGCCACGCTGATGAATTTCGAAGTGGGGCAGACCTACGAAGGCGACGGTCGCGTGCTGCACGGCGGCGCCAACACCGGTTGGAAACTCGGCGACGGCGGTTTCTTCAACCTCACGGGCGAATACCGCGACCGCGAGGAAACCAATCGCGCGGGGCCCGACCTGTTGCGCGTGGATCCGCCGCGCGTCACGCAGCGCCTCGGCGATGCGGACGCGAAGGACATGTATTTGTGGATGAACGGCGAACTGCCGATGGGTGGCGGCGAGCTGTACTGGTTCGGCGGGCTGTCGCAGCGCGAAGGCGATTCGTCGGGCTTCTTCCGCACCGGCGGCGACAACCGCACCGTGCCCGAGCTGTATCCGAACGGCTTCCTGCCCAACATCATCACCACGGTGAAGGATTACTCGCTGGCGGTGGGCTACCGCACGCTGCTCAACGAGACGTGGGACATGGATTTCTCCGTGGTCCACGGCAACAGCCAGTTCGGGTTCGAGGAACGCAACTCGGTCAACGTGAGCTGGTGGTACGAGCCGATCGATCCGCTCAATCCGGCCGCCGGCATCTACGGCCAATCGCCGGTGGAAGCCGACACCGGCACGCTGGAATTCACGCAGACCACCGTCAACCTCGACTTCCGCGGCAACATCGACTGGGGCATCGGCAACAGCCCGCTGTCGCTGGCCACCGGCGCCGAATGGCGGCAGGACGGTTACGCCATCGAAGCCGGCGACCCGGTGTCGTACATGTACGGCCGCACCGACAACCGCGGCATCCCGATCCTCGGCCAGACCGGCGACATCGCGCAGCCCGGCATGCAGGGCTTCCCCGGTTTCTCGCCGCGCGAAGCGGTCGACGAAAGCCGCCACAACTGGGCGGTGTACGTGGATGCCGAATCCAACCTGACGAGCGACTTCCTGCTCGGCGCGGCGTTGCGCTACGAGGACTACTCGGACTTCGGCACCACCGTCACCGGCAAGCTCTCCGCGCGCCTGGACATGAGCCCGACGTTCGCGATCCGCAGCACGGTGTCCACCGGCTTCCGCGCGCCGGGCGTGCAGCAGTTGTTCTACGGCCAGCGTTCGACCAATCTCAACGCCGCCGGCGTGCTCACCGACACGCTCACCGCGCGGCAGGACAGCGACGTCACGCGCGCGTTCGGCATCCAGCCGCTGAAGGAAGAGGAATCCACCGCCTTCACGCTGGGCCTGGCGTGGCGACCGAACGAGAAGTTCGCGCTGACCGTCGACATCTTCCAGATCGACATCAACGACCGCATCATCTTCTCGAGCAACATCCAGCCCGAAGACCCCGCGACGTGCGGCCCGGCGAACGCCGGCTGCCCGATCCGCGCGGTGCTCGACCCGATCGGCGTCGGCCAGGTCCTGTTCTTCACCAACGCCATCGACACGAAGACCGAGGGCGTCGACATCGTCGCCGACTACAACACGGACTTCTACGGCGGCTCGCTCGACCTCACCGCGTTGATGCACTGGAACAAGACGGTGGTGAACAAGCGCCACTCCGACTCGACCGTGCTCGCGCCGCAGGTATTGTTCGACGACACGCAGGTCACGCTGGTGGAGGAAGGCCAGCCGGCAGCCAAGCACGTGTTCCAGGGCTTCTGGAAGAAGAACCAGTGGGAGTTGACGCTCCGCGAGAACTACTTCGGCTCGGTGTCGGGCGAAGGCTTCACGCCGGGGCTGAAGGAAACCTGGGGCGGCAAGTGGCTGACGGACGTCGCGGTCGGCTACAACTTCAGCGACAACCTGCGCCTCACCGTCGGCGCCAACAACGTCTTCGACGTGTACCCCGACAAGTGGGATGCGGGCGTCACCAACCCGAACGACCCGCAATTCGGCGTGTCGCCGCAGACCAACGTATTCCCCGCGCTGGGCTTCATCTACGGCTGGGAAACGATGCCCTTCGGCATGAACGGCGGGTACTACTACGCCAAGCTGGACTTCAAGTTCTAAGCAAGTCGAATGAGAAGGCCGCCGAAAGGCGGCCTTCTTTCATGCGTTGGCCAATGCGAAATCGATCGCGGCCCTGACAGCAGCCACCTGCGCATCGTTGCACTGCTGCGCGGTGGCCTTCGGGCTGTCCGGGTACACCTCGGTCGTCGTGCGGTAGCGCGCGTTCGTGATCGACGGGCACAGCCCGAGTGCGCGCAACGGATAATTGATCACGCCGTGCGCCACCACCGGCGAGCCGATGATTTCGTTCTTCGCATCGGGCGGCGCGATGTGCGTGACTTGCTCGACCGCCGCGATGATCGCCTGCTGGAACGCGGGCTGCGGGTCTTCGGTATCGCCGACGAGATAGAAGCCGTCGGGAATGCCTTCGGCCTCGAAGGGCTTGCCGTCGCGCGCGGCGAGGGCGGGGCGGAATTCGGATTCGTCGCTGTCCGTCGTCTCGTGCAGGTCGATGTGCACCAGCACCTTGTCCTTCAGCGGGGCGATCATCTGCAACAACGCCGCCGACTCGTCGGACGGGCTGTTTTCGCGGAACGAACGATTGGGGTCGACCGCCTTCGGGTTCCAGCGATGGATGCGCTCGTACGCCCACGGGCTGACGCACGGCACCACGAGCAGGTTCACGCGTCCGGCGTAACGCGCCGCATGCTGTTCGAGGAATTGCAGCGCGCCGTGCACGCCGCTGGTTTCGTACCCGTGCACGCCGCCGGTGACGAGCACCGTCGGCAGCGCTTCGTTCCAGTCGCGCGAACGCACGGCCAGTTGCGGGAATGATTCTTCACCATAGACCAGCCGCCCGTACTCGCTGACGTGGAAACGCGAACGGAGGCGGTCGACGCGCGCGACGACATCGTCGGCATGACTGCGGTGGCGCACCTGGCGCGAAAGCCAGGCCAGCTTCTCGGATTCTCCCCAGGCCTGGCCGGGCGTTCCGATGGGATAGAAGGGTTCGGGGGTCATGGGGGAAGTCGTACGCGGCGCGGAACGTGGCACTGTACGGCAAGGCGTGCATCCGACGCCTGCGCGCGTGCGTAACTGCGACACCATCGACGATCGGGAGCGCCTCATGCAGACCTTCGTCAGGACCCTCGTCGCGGGCTTGCTGCTGTGCCTGGCGGCCAGCGCCTTCGCCCATCCGGGCGCCTCCATCCACGTGGCTGTCGATGGGCGCGTGTTCTTCGTCGACACGGGCGGCGGTGTTTTCGTCGTCGGGCGCGATGGGAAGCGGGTCAAGCAACCGGGCCCGGCGTTCCACTGGTTCGCACTCGACGAGGCCTCGGGGCTGGCGAAGACACGCTGGCCCGCCATTCCGGGCGCCGAAATCACGGCGGTGGGCACGCGGCCGACGGTCGTGCTGTCGAGCGATTTCCCCGTCGCGGTGGGGGCCGATGGCGCCTTGTATTACCCGCGTCTGCGGGGCGGGACGCAATTCGAACTCGTGCGCGTCGCGCCCGCCGGCACCCTCACCGTGCACGCGCGGTTTCCCGCGATGAAGCGCTCCGATGGTGACTTCCAGTACGTCAACGGGCTGGCGGCGACGCCCGATGGCGCGTTGTATTTCACGCACGATCGCTCGGTGCATCGCATCGATGCGAAAGGCCGCGTCACGACGATCGCGCGCGACGTGGTCGTGCCTGGTTGCGCGCGCATTCCCGGCGTGGAGCCGCAAGTCGGTCCCTACCTGCGCGGGCTGGACGTCGCACCGAACGGCACGGTGTTCGTCGCGGCCGCCGGCTGCGGTGCGGTGCTGATGATTTCACCGAAGGGCGTCGTCACGCCGGTCCTGCGCGCGACCCCGCCGTATTCGCCGACCGCGGTCGCCGTGGCGAAGGGCGAGGTCTTCGTGCTCGAGTACCTTCACACGGTCGGTGACGACCGCACGCAGTGGTTGCCCCGCGTGCGGAAGATCACGACGCAGGGCACGGTCGAGCTCGTGGTGCGCGGCACGCGCTGACTTGCGCTGGCCTGGAACCCCCGTCTAGCCCATCGGTCATCTTGACCTCCCACCTCACGGCTGCGCACAGTCGGCGGGGTTTCGGGAACTCATTTCCTCGGGGAGTCAGAGATGGATAGACGTACGTTCCTCACGATGTCCGGTCTCGGCGTCGCCGGGCTGGCGATGCCCTTCGGCCGCCTCATCGCCGCCGAGGCGCTGGTGGGCACGATCGACGTGGCAAAGAAGAAGGCGCTGGCCGATGCCGCGCTGCAGGCCGCCACTTCCGCGGGCGCCTCGTATTGCGACGTGCGCATCGGGCGCTACCTGCGCCAGTTCGTGATCACGCGCGAGGACAAGGTCCAGAACGTGGTCAACACCGAATCCACCGGCATCGGCGTGCGCGTGCTCGTCGACGGCGCCTGGGGTTTCGCGGCGACCAACGCGCTGAACACGCAGGGCGCCGCGAAGGCTGCCCAGCAGGCCGCCGCGATCGCCAAGGCCAATTCGAAGATGCAGACCGCGAAGGTGCAGCTGGCGAAGGCGCCGGGCGTGGGCGAAGTGGCGTGGAAGACGCCGATCTCCAAGAACTCGATGGAAGTGCCGATCAAGGACAAGGTCGACCTGCTGCTCGGCGTGAACGCCGCGGCGATGAACGCGGGCGCCGACTTCGTCAACTCGATGCTGTTCCTCGTCAACGAGCAGAAGTACTTCGCCTCCACCGACGGCAGCTACATCGACCAGGACGTGCACCGCATCTGGGCGCCGATGACGGTCACCGCCATCGACAAGGCCAGCGGCAAGTTCCGCACCCGCGACGGCTTGTCCTCGCCGATGGGCATGGGCTTCGAGTACCTCGACGGTGCGCAGTCCGGCAAGTTCGTCTCGCCCAACGGCGTGACCAACTACGGCCTGTCCTACGACATGAAGGAAGACGCCATCGCCTCGGCGAAGCAGGCGCGCGCCAAGCTCACCGCGCCGTCGGTGAAGCCGGGCAAGTACGACCTCGTGCTCGATCCTTCGCACACCTGGCTCACCATCCACGAGTCGATCGGCCACCCGACCGAACTCGACCGCGTGCTCGGCTACGAAGCCAACTACGCCGGCACCAGCTTCGCGACCCTCGACAAGCGCGCCAACAAGTTCAAGTACGGCAGCGACAAGGTCACCGTCGTCGCCGACAAGGTGCAGAAGGGGAGCCTGGGCGCCGTCGGTTACGACGACGAAGGCGTCAAGACCAAGCGCTGGGACATCATCAAGGACGGCACGCTGGTCGATTACCAGACCATCCGCGACCAGGCCCACATCCTCGGCAAGACCGAGTCCGACGGTTGCTGCTACGCCGACTCCTGGTCGAGCGTGCAGTTCCAGCGCATGGCGAACATCTCGCTCTCGCCGGGCAAGGACAAGCTCAGCGTGGCCGACATGATCAAGGACGTCGAGAACGGCATCTACATCATCGGCGACGGCTCGTTCTCCATCGACCAGCAGCGTTACAACGCGCAGTTCGGCGGCCAGCTGTTCTACGAAATCAAGAACGGGCAGATCACCAAGCAGATCGAGGACGTCGCCTACCAGATCCGCACGCCGGAATTCTGGAACGCGTGCGTGGGCGTGTGCGACGACAGCGACTACCGCCTCGGCGGCTCGTTCTTCGACGGCAAGGGGCAACCGGGGCAGGTGTCGGCGGTCTCGCATGGTTCGAGCACCGCGCGCTTCAACGGCATCAACGTCATCAACACCGCCCGCAACCTCGGCTGACCTTCGGAGAACACCCAGATGAGCATCCTCAACGAAGAACAGGCCAAGGCGATCCTCGACAAGGTGGTGAAGTTGTCGAAGGCCGACCAGTGCACGGCGCAGCTGACCGGCTCGGCCGACGGCAACATCCGTTTCGCGCTCAACAACATCTCCACCAGCGGCATCGTGGAGGACACCGAACTCGCGGTCGAAGTGGCCTTCGGCAACCGCGTGGGCGTGGCGACGATCAACGAGTTCGACGACGCCGCGCTCGAACGCGTCGTGCGCCGTGCCGAAGACCTCGCGCGCCTGGCGCCGGAAAACCCCGAGTTCATGCCGGCGATCGAGAAGCAGACGTACAAGGCGACGCCGACGTTCAGCGAATCCATCGCGGCCATCACGCCCGAATTCCGCGCGCAGGTCGCGGCCGATTCGATCGCGCCGTGCAAGAACGAGAAGCTGATCGCCGCGGGCTTCCTCGAAGACGGGCAGAGCTTCGTCGCCTTCGCCAACAGCAAGGGCAACTTCGGTTACCAGCGCGCGACGAGCTTCGACTACACCTGCACCGTGCGCACCGAAGACGGGCGTGGTTCGGGCTGGGTGGGTCGCAACGTGAAGGATGCCGGCGAGTTCAAGGCGGACGACGACGTCCGCGTTGCGATGCGCAAGGCCAGCGAATCGGCCGACGCCAAGGCGCTGGAACCGGGCAAGTACACGGTGATCCTGGAACCGGCCGCGGCCGCGGGCCTGATCTCCTTCATGATGAATTTCTTCGGCGCGCGCGAGGCCGACGAAGGCCGCAGCTTCCTGTCGAAGAAGGGCGGCGGCAACAAGGTCGGCGAACAGGTCTACGACCCGCGCGTGAACTTCCACTCCGATCCGGCCGATCCGGATGCGCCGGTGTTCCCGTGGGACGGCGAAGGCCTGCCGCGCGAGCGACTGCCGATCGTGCAGAACGGCAAGATCGCCAACATGCAGTATTCGCGCTACTGGGCGAAGAAGCAGGGCAAGAAGGCGAACGCGGAGCCCGGCAACCTGATCATGTCCGGCGGCGACAAGACCACCGCGCAGCTGGTGGCCGGCACGCAGAAGGGCATCCTCGTCACCCGCACCTGGTACATCCGCCTGGTCGATCCGCAGACGGTGTTGCTGACGGGCCTGACGCGCGACGGCACGTTCTACATCGAGAACGGGCAGATCAAGCACCCGGTGAAGAACTTCCGGTTCAACGAATCGCCGGTGATCATGCTCAACAACATCGAGGAGCTCGGCAAGCCGGTGCGCGTGGCCGGTGACGAGTCCTCGCTGATCATGATGATTCCGCCGATGAAGCTGCGCGACTTCACGTTCACCTCGCTCTCGGACGCGGTGTGATCGCAAGGCGCACATGGCGCGCGTCGGCGTGACGCGCGCGCAGTTCCTCCGGCTGCTCCTGCTCGGGGCAGCCGGGGCGGTGTTGCCGCCGCGGGTGCGTGCGGCGCGCGTGGAATACGACTTCTGGCTGACGCGGTTGAAATACGACTCCGGCGACTGGGACGTCGACCAGCGCATGCCGTCGAACCTGGTCACGTCCCTGATCGACTACACCAACCTGCGCGTGGATCCGAAGGAACACGTGCTGCCGCTGGCCGATCCGAAGATGCTGATGGCGCCGTTCTGCTATCTCGCCGGCCACAAGCTGGTGGAGTTCAACCCGCAGGAGCGGCGCAATTTCGAGCGGTACGTGCGCAATGGCGGGTTCGTGTTCGTCGACGACTGCAACCACGACATCGACGGGTTGTTCGCCAAATCCTTCGAAGCGCAGATGGCGTCGATCTTCGGGCCCAGGGCGCTGAAGAAGCTGCCGAACACACACCCGCTGTATCGCAGCTTCTTCAAGTTCCCCGAGGGCCCGCCGGCCACGGGCTTCGAGTTGAACGGGTGGGGCGACGACCTCGTGCACGATTACCTGCGCGGGATCGAGATCGACGGCCGCCTGGGCGTGCTCTACAGCAACAAGGACTATGGTTGCGAATGGGATTACGACTGGCGCAACAAGCGCTTCCTGGCCGAGGACAACACCAAGTTCGCGGTCAACATCGTGATGTATGCATTGAACAGCTGACGGGCGCACGCGCATGAACGACACCTTTTCCGAATCCGACCTCAAGGCGCAACTTGCGCTCCTGACCACGCTGCGCGAGGCCATCGGCCAGGCGATCGTCGGCCAGGAGGAAGTGGTCGAGCAGTTGCTGATCGGCCTGCTCGCCGGCGGGCATTGCCTGCTCGAAGGCGTGCCGGGGCTGGGCAAGACGCTGCTCGTGCGCTCGCTCGGGCAGGCGCTCGCATTGCAGTTCCGCCGTGTGCAGTTCACGCCGGACCTGATGCCGAGCGACATCCTGGGTACGGAACTGCTCGAAGAAGACCACGGCACCGGCCATCGCCATTTCCGGTTCCAGCCGGGTCCGATCTTCACCAACCTGCTGCTCGCCGACGAATTGAACCGCACGCCGCCCAAGACGCAGGCTGCGCTGCTGGAAGCGATGCAGGAGCGCACGGTGAGCTACGCGGGCGTGACGCATGCACTGCCGTCGCCGTTCTTCGTGCTCGCCACGCAGAATCCGCTGGAGCAAGCGGGCACGTATCCCTTGCCCGAAGCGCAGCTGGATCGCTTCCTGCTGCACATCCGCGTCGCGTATCCGAGCGAGCAGGAGGAATACGACATCCTCGCGCAGACGACGGGCGCCGCCATCGCGCAGGTGCCCGAAGTGATGCACGGCGAGGAAGTCCTCGCCCTGCAGGCGCGCGTGCGCGAGGTTCACCTCGGCCCCGACCTGCTTGCATGGATCACGCGCCTGGTGCGCGCGAGCCGTCCGAGCGACCACGCACCGTCCGAAATTCGTCAATGGGTGAAGTGGGGTGCGGGCCCGCGTGCCGGCCAATCGCTGGTGCTCGCCGCAAAGGCGCGCGCGTTGCTGCACGGTCGCCTGGCCGCCACGCGCGACGACGTGCTTGCGTTGGCCGCACCCGTGATGCGGCATCGCCTGTTGCTGTCCTTCGCCGCCGAGGCCGAGCAGAAGAGCGCCGACGACGTGATCGCCGCGCTGTTGCGCAGCGTGCCGTTCAACGCCTGACGACAGGCGCGACGTGCGTGCAGGCTCGACCATCGCCGAACTGATTCCGCCGCAGGTCCGCGCGCGGTTGAAGGATCTGCGTTTGATCTCGCGCCGCGCGGTGGGCGTGCAGGGCGTCGGCTTGCATCACAGCCGCAGCCGCGGGGCGGGGCTGGAGTTCGCACAGTACCGTGCGTACGAACCGGGCGATGAACTGCGCCAGGTCGACTGGAAGTTGTACGCGCGTTCGGATCGCTTCTTCGTGCGGGAGGCCGAACGGGAAAGTCCGCTGGCCGTGTGGTTGCTCGTCGATGCCACCGCGTCGATGGCGCAGGAAGACGCGGCGCGCCCCGGCTGGTCGCGGCTGTCGGCGGCGAAAGGCCTGGCTGCGTGCGTGGCGGAGCTCGCGCTGCGGCAGGGCGATCGCTTCGGCATGGCGGTGTTGCGCGGCGATGGCGTACGCCTGGTGGCGCCGGGGTCGTCGGCGCGGCAGCGCGATCGGTTGTTCCTCGAGTTGCATGGGCTGTCGGCGCAAGGGCGATGGCCGGAAGCCGAGCAATTGCGGCCGTTGTGGGAACGCATCGCGGCGGGGGATCTCGTTGTGTTGCTCAGCGATCTGTTCGACGACGGCGCGGTGGATGTCGCCACGCGCATGGCGGCGGCGCGGCGCGAAGTGCTCGCGATCCAGGTGCTGACGGCGGAGGAGCGCGACTTCCCGTTCGAAGGCGGGCATCGTTTCCGCGACCCGGAAACCGGGGAGGAATTGCTCGGTGACGGGCCTGCGATGCGCGCCGATTTCCTCGCGCGGTTCGACGCCGCGCGCCGCGCCGTGCATGCGCGCCTGGATGCCGCCGGCATTCGCCACGCGGATTGTTACCTCGATCAACCGCTCGATCTTCCGCTGCGCCGCCTGTTCGGCGCGCGCGACGCCGCGGAGTACGCGTGAACCTCGCGTTCCTGCTCCCCGCCGGGCTTGCGGCGCTGGCGGCGGTGTTGCTGCCGCTGCTGATCCACCTTGCGCGACGCAGCGAGCAGCGTCCGACGGTGTTCGCCGCATTGCAGTGGTTGCGGCAGAAGCCCAAGCCGCGGCATCGCATCCGGTTCGACGAATGGCCGTTGTTGCTGGTGCGCGTGCTGCTCGTCGCGCTGGTCGGCGTGTTGCTCGCCAAGCCGGTGTTGTTCGGCGCCGCGAGTCATGCGCCGTACGTTGCGGTCGCGCCGGGTGTCGATGCAGCGACGGCGAAGCGCGTCGACGTGCCGAAGGAGGCACGCTGGCACTGGTTGAAGGAGACGGACGGACCGTTCACGAGCGTGTTGCGGGAACTCGACGCGACGCTGCCGCCCGACGTCGCGCTCACCGTTATCGTCCCCACGCAACTCGATGGCGTGGATGCGCAGATCCCGAAGCTCACGCGCAAGGTCGATTGGCGCGTCGTCGGAAGCCCCTCTCCCTCCGCGAACCGGGTTGTTGAGAAAGCCCGTCAACCGACGCCACTCACCATCCGCTTCGACCCCACGCACGAGCGCGCCGTTCGTTACCTGCGCGCCGCAGCGATCGCGTGGAACGCCAAACCCGACATCGCCCCCGCGACGCAACGCTTCGACTCCAGATCGAGGAACGTTGCATGGCTGGCCACGGGCGCGGTCCCCGCCGACCTCCTGGAATGGACGCGCACCGGCGGCACGCTCCTGCTCGATTCGCAGGCCACCATCGCCGACATGCCGACGCTCGTGCCGCTATGGCGCGATGCGAACGGCACGGTGTTGATCGAAAGTGCCGCGTTCGGCCGCGGCCGCGTCCTGCGATTCACCAAGCCACTCGTTCCCGCGCAAATGCCCGCGCTGCTGGATGGGGATTTCCCGAAGCAGCTTCGCGCGGCCATCGCGCCGGCATCGACGACACCCGCGCGCGTGGCGGCAGCGGACCATGCGCCGACCACCGGCGCCACCGCGTACCCGCCATCGGCACGCGACATCGCGCAGTGGCTGGTGTTGCTGATCGTGCTGGTGTTCGCGCTCGAGCGTTGGATGGCGACCGCGCGCCGGAGCGGGGTGAGCCCGTGAACGCGTTGACGCGCGTGCGCGCCGCGCTCCATGGCGCACGCCGGCGACGCACGATCGACTTCCTGCTGGCGTGGTCCCCGTGGGTCTTGCTGATCTCGGTGCTCCTTTGGCGCCTGCTTGACCTCCGGAGCGCGGCGTTGTTCGTGCTGCCCATGCTCGCTGCACTGTGGTTCATGGCGCGCATCCGCATGCTGCGACTCGACGACGCGTGGCTCGTGCGCGAACTCGACGCGCGCCGGCCCGACCTGGAAGACAGCACGGACCTGTTGTTCGCGCAGCCCGAATCACTGACGACACTGGAGCGCCTGCAGGTCCAGCGCCTGCAATCGCGCCTGGAATCGGGCCCGGTGCCGGATCTGCGTCCGCGCTGGTCGACGCGCGCGATCGCACTCGGCCTCGTGGTTGCGGCCGTGGGCGTCGCCGCGATCCTCGCGTGGCCGGAACGCCAGCCCGTCACGTTCGACAACGTACTGGCGAACATCGGCGTGTCGACCGCGAAGCCGACGCACACGCGCATCGTCACGCAAACGCTCGCCATCGCGCCGCCCGCGTACACCCGCCAGCCGGCGCGCGAATCCGCCACGCTCGACGCCAAGGCGCCGCAAGGCACGCGCCTGCAATGGACGTTGCGCTTCGCGCCGCAACCCGAAGGGGCGGAACTGGTCTTCCACGACGGCCGCCGCGTCGCGCTGACGCGAGAAGGCGATGTCTGGCGCGCAACGGACGTCCTTGCACGTTCCGCGCTCTACCGCGTCGTGTTGCAGGACGCGCCGCCGCTGCAGAAGCAGACACTGCACCGCCTCGACGCCATCGCCGACCGCCCGCCCGAGCTGCGTGTCGTCGCCCCGGACCGCGGTCTGACGCAGATGAAATCCGGGCAACGCGCGTGGTCGCTCGCGTTCGAGGGCAGCGACGATTACGGCGTGTCGCCGAGTGCGCGCCTGCACATCACCATCGCGCACGGCAGCGGTGAGTCCATCGAGTTCCGCGAACAGGAATTCGGCGTCGGTGGCGCGGGCGCGGCCACGTCGAAGCGCTACCTCCGCACCCTCGACCTCGCCGCGCTCGGCATGACCGAAGGCGACGACCTCGTCGCGCAATTGCACGTCGACGACAACCGTGTCCCCGGCCCGCAAAGCGCCCGCAGCGCGAGCGTGATCCTGCGCTGGCCGCCGGACCTCGGCGCGGAAGCGACCGGCGTCGAGGGCATGGTCAAGAAAGTGTTGCCCGCGTACTTCCGCAGCCAGCGGCAAATCATCATCGATGCCGAGGCGTTGCTGAAGCAGCGGCGTGCGCTGGCGAGCGAACGCTTCACCAAGCGCAGCGACGAAATCGGCGTCGACCAACGCATCCTGCGCCTGCGGTACGGCCAGTTCCTCGGCGAAGAAGCCGAAGGCGATCCGCAGCCGCCCCCGACGAACGATCCTGCCGACGCGCATGCGGACGCGGATGGACACGATCATGCGGCGGAGCCGGTGCCGACGGCGCCGACGTTCGGCCAGGAAACCGCGGTGGTCGAACAATTCGGCCACACGCACGACGAACCGGAAGCCGCCACGCTGCTCGATCCGGACACGCGCGCGACGTTGAAGAAGGCGCTCGACCAGATGTGGCAATCGGAGTTGCACCTGCGCCAGGGCCAGCCGCAGGACGCGTTGCCGTATGCGTACCGCGCGCTCGGGTTCATCAAGGAAGTCCAGCAGGCCACGCGCATCTACCTGGCGCGGGTGGGTACGGAACTGCCGCCGATCGACGAGTCGCGCCGCATGAGCGGCGAGCGCGGTGCGATCACGCGCGGCGATGCGTTGGTCGCGGCGACGGCCGCCGACCCTGTGCTGTCCGACTTGTGGCGCGCACTGGACGGTACATCGGCCATCGACTACGCATCGCTCGAACGCTGGCTGCGCGATCATCAATCGCAGTTGCGCGATCCCCTGGCATTCGTCGCCGCCATCGAAGCGCTGCGGGCAGACCCGCAATGCGACCGTTGCCGCCGCGATCTGCGTGCGCTCTTGTGGCCGTTGTTGCCGCGGCCGCCGGCCAACGCGGAACGCCGGGCGGGTGATGATGCGACCTCGCGCGCCTATCTCGATGCCTTGCGCGAGGGGCGTGCGCCATGAACGTCCCGCACGTCGTCGGCGCTGCGCTCGCGGTCATCGCGGCGCTGTCTGCGGCGCGACTGATCGTCCGTCATGTTCGCGCGCAGCCGAAGCGCGCCGCGACGTGGCGAGTCGCGTGCCTCGTCGCGGCCCAACCGATCTGTGCGGCGCTGTTGTATTTCGCGTTGCTGCCGCCGACCACGCCGGGCGAGGCGGGGACGCTCGTGGTCGCGACGGCGAACACGCCGTCGACTGCGTTGGCGAAGGGGCAGGGCGGTGACGCGACCGTCGCGCTCCCCGAATCGCCGCCGCTCGCCGGCGTCGAACGCGTGCCGGATCTATCCACCGCATTGCGACGCCATCCCGGCACGCAGCGCATCCGAGTGCTCGGGGCGGGCCTGGAGGCGCGCGATCGTGATGCGGCGCGCGGCCGATCGGTCGTCTTCGAGCCGAACCCGTTGCCACGGGGCCTGATCCAACTCGATGCGCCCTCGCGCGCGATCGCAGGCGGCGCGTTCCGGATCGACGGGCGTGCGCACGACTTGCGCGGTGGCACGGCTGAACTGCGCGATCCCGCCGGGCAGCGCGTGGATCAACGCCCGCTCACCGACGACGGTCGCTTCGACCTCACCGCGACGACGCGTGTCCCCGGTGCCGCGACGTTCACCCTGCGCTTGCGAGACGCGCAGCGCCGCGTCGTCGAGGACATCGCGGTGCCGTTGCAAGTGCAGGCGCAAGCCGCGCCGCGCGTGCTGCTGCTCGCCGGCGCACCCGGCCCGGAAGTGAAATACCTGCGCCGCTGGGCGCGCGACGCGGGCATCGCGCTGCACGTCCAGCTGTCCGTCGGCGGCGGCGCGCAACTCGGCGATGCACCGATGGCGTTGAATTCGGGCAACTTGCAGCGGTTCGACGTGGTGATCGTCGACGAACGCGCGTGGTCGAGCCTCGGCGACGCGCAACGGGCCGCATTGAATGACGCGATCCGTCAGGGTCTTGGCGTCCTGGTGCGCGTTACGTCGGCACTGTCCGACGCGGAGCAGCGCCGCCTGCGCGCCCTCGGTTTCGACATCGATGCCGGCCGCGACGCCGCGGAGGTCCACCTTCCCGAGCCGCGCCGCGACGAGGATGCATTGCGCGCCCGCATCGGCCCCGGCACGCGCGATCAATCGCGAGCACATGACGCGCCGGTGCCCGAGACGCCCGCACTGACGCGACGCACGTTGCGACTCGCAGCCAACGATGGCGTCGTCCTGCTGCACGACCAGGCGAACGCGCCGCTCGCCCTCTGGCGCGCCGAAGGCCGCGGCCGCATCGCCGTGTGGTCGCTCACCGACACGTATCGCCTCGTGCTGGCCGGCCGCGAAGACCTCCATGCCGAAACGTGGAGCCACGCGATCGCGACGCTTGCGCGTGCGCAGGCAAGCGATCCGATCACGATCGAAGGCGAAACGCGCGTGGGGGAACGCATCGCGCTGTGCGGTCTGTCGCGCGATGCGGTCGTCGCCGCGCCGCATGGCACGAAGACGCCGCTGCTGATCGACCCGACGACGGGTGATCGCGCGTGCGCCGCCTATTGGCCGCGCGAGGCGGGTTGGCATACCGCGACACGCGCTCGCGGCGTGCAGTACTTCCACGTCGTCGCGGCCGACGCAACGCCCGGCCTGCACGCGAATCGGCTGCGCGAGGCGACGCAACGACTGGTCGCCGAGTCGGTCGGCGGATCCAACGCGAAGGCCGGATCCGAGCCACCGCGCATCCCCGGCGCGCGTTGGCCCTGGTGGCTCGCCTGGCTGCTCGCCAGTGGTGCGCTGTGGTGGTTCGAGCGTTCCCGCACGGGTGTCCCGAAAGCACCGCCGCAAGGGGCTTGACACACTACGAAGACGTTAGTACTAATGGCACCGTAGCCAACCGGACGCCACCATGCCCACCACGCCGCATCCCACCGAAGGCGAACTCGCGCTGCTCCACGTGCTGTGGGCCGGCACCGCGCCGATGACCGTGCGCGAGGTGCATGCCGTGCTCTCGCGGCAGAAGGACACCGCGTACACGACGGTCCTGAAGATGCTCACCATCATGGCCGACAAGGGCCTGGTCGTCCGCGACGAAGCGCAGCGCACGCACACCTATCGGGCCGTGCACGCCGAACCGGTGGTGCAGGCCTCGTTGTTGAAGGACCTCGTCCGCAAGGCGTTTTCCGGTTCGGCGACGGCATTGGTGCAACGCGCGCTCGACGACGCGATGGCGAGCCCGGAAGAACTCGACGCCATCGCCAAGCTCATCGCCGACGCGAAGAAGAAGCGCAACGTCTGATGGACGCGCTCGCCTCCCTGCAATTCAGCTTCGCGCCTGCGCTCGCGTGGGCGCTGCTGCATGCGGTGTGGCAGGTGGCGCTGATCGGCGTCGCCGCCGCCTTCGCGCTGCGGGCGATGGCGCGTGCGAGTGCGGCGTCGCGGCATTTCGTCGGCATGGGGTTCCTGATCGCGATGCTGGTCGTGCCGGCGCTGCGGTTCGCACTCGTGTTGCAGGATCCTTCGTCGCTGCACACCGGGTCGTGGTCGCCGATCAATGGGCCGACGTTCGCCGATGCCGGCGCCTTCGTGCGCCAGACCTCGCCGCTCGCGCCGTGGATCGTGGTCCCGTGGTTGTGCGGCGTCGGCGTGATGCTGGTGCGGCATGTCGTCGGATTCCGCGCATTGTCCGCGATGGAACGTGCCCCACATGCCGGATTGCCGCTGCAGTGGCAGGCGCGTGTCGACGCGTTGCGCGGCGCGATGCGCATCACGCGCGCGGTCGCCGTGCACGTCACCGACGCCGTCGTCACGCCGTGTGCCGCGCGTTGGCTGCGCCCGATCGTGTTCGTTCCCGCAGGCTTGCTCGCGCGCGCACCCGCCGATCAACTCGAAGCCTTGCTGGCGCACGAACTCGCGCACATCGCCCGCAAGGATTGGCTGTGGAACGGCGCGCAGTGCGTCGTCGAAACCGTGCTGTTCTTCCATCCCGCGGTGTGGTGGCTCGGCAAGCGCATCCGCCAGGAACGCGAGCACGCCTGCGACGACCTCGCCGTCGGGGCGGGCGGCGATCCGATCGCGCTCGCCGAAGCGCTGGCATCGCTCGCCGCGCAACCCCGCGTCGTCGTTTCACCCACGCTCGCTGCCAACGGAGGTTCGCTCATGTCCAGGATTTCGCGGTTGCTGTCGGTTCCCCCCACGCGTGCGCGGCGCGGTGCGCTCGTCGCGCTCGGGGCGTTGTCGCTCGGCGGATTGCTGCTCGCGGTGCAGCTCGGCCTGGCGGGCGGGCACATGCCCGACCTGGAAGTACGCGCGTCGACCGACGGCCCGCTGCGCGCCGGTGACTATCGGCAGATCTCCGCCGACGGCGTCGACAAGCGCCGCTTCTATCGCATCAGCTTGGACGCGCGGGGCCGCGCGACCGAGGTGTACGAAGAAAACGGCAGCGCACGCCCGATCGACGCGCCGACGCGCAAGTGGATCGACGGCGTCACGCGGCAATGGACGGCGCACGTCGCAGGCCTCGCAGAAATGCCGACGCCCGATTTCGAACGCGCGACGCACCTGCAGGAACTGCTGACGCAGGTGGTGATGCAGGAGGTCGTCGTCGCGCGCGTCGGATCGCCGGCCATTCCCTCCGGTACACCCGTCAACGGCAACGTGCACCTCGATGGCGCACTCGGCGATGCCGACATCGAAGTCGAAGTGCAGGGACCGAAGGGCAGTGCGAAGTTCGGCGTGGTCGCCGATCGCAAGGCGAACGTCTGGACGTTGCGGGAAGTCGTCGCGCGTTGAGTGAATCGCTTTTTTTTCGCCCGCAACTACGAACGTCTTAGTAGACAAGGAATGCACATGAAGAAGACCCTGTTGTGCCTCTCGGTGATGACCAGCGCATGTGCGGCGACGGCCGCCGAGCCGGCGCAGGACGCGACTGCGAACTACGCAAAGGCCGCGCTCGAACGGAACTATGCAGCCGGCGCGCCCGGCGCCGCGCTCCTGGTCGCGCGTGGTGACACCGTGCTGTTTCGCGGCGCACGCGGCGAAGCCGATGTCGCGAAAAGCATCCCGCTGCAACCCGACTCGGTGTTCCGCATCGGATCGGTGACCAAGCAATTCGCGGCCGCCGGTGTGCTGACGCTCGTCGAAGCGGGCAAGGTGCGGCTCGACGATCCATTGTCGAAGTACGTTCCCGACTACCCGAACGGCGCGCAGATCACCGTGCAGGAACTGCTCAATCACACCGCGGGCGTGAAGAGTTACACCGAGCTGCCCGGCTACATGGAGGGTCGCGTGCGCGAAGACCGTACGACTGCGCAGATGATCGACGTGTTCGACGACCTGCCGCCGGATTTCGCACCGGGGACGCAATGGAAGTACAGCAACTCCGGCTACGTGCTCGTCGGCGCGATCATCGAAGCGGCGAGCGGCATGCCGTGGCCCGTCTATCTTGGGCAAGCGTTATTCGAACCGCTCGGGATGCAGGACACCGGCCATGCGAACGACCCGAGGTTCACATCGCGACTCGTGCATGGCTACACCTACGAAGACGGCAAGGTGGCCGATGCGCACGCGATCAGCATGACGCAACCGCATGCCGCGGGCTCGCTGGTGTCCACCTTGGATGACCTGTTGAAATGGAACCGCGCCCTGCACGAAGGGCGCATCCTGCGCGACGCGACGTATCGCCGCATGATCACGCCCGAAGGCGGCGCCAGGCAGCGCGGCTACGGTTACGGCCTCTACACCGACGACTGGCGCGGCCATCCGGTGTTGCGCCACGGCGGCGGGATCTTCGGTTTCGTGTCGTCGTTCGCGTACGTGCCTGGCGACGACATCACCGTCATCGTGCTGGAAAACGACGATGCGCCGGATGCACCGGAAAGCGCCGACGACCTCGCACGCAAGATCGCGGCGGTCGCGCTGGGCGATCCGTACCCCGAAGCCGGCGTGGCCGCCAGGACGGCGACAGTGCCGCGCGGGTTGCTCGAACGCCTGGTCGGCGCCTACGCGCAAGGCGGAATGACGCTCAAGATCAATCTCGTCGGCGATGTGTTGCAAGCGCAACTCGGCGACCAACCCGCGATCCCGCTGACGCCGACTTCGCCAACGGAATTCGACGTCGCCGATTCCGGTGCGACGCTGGAGTTCACGGCGGGGCAGGGCGCTGCAGCGAGCGTCACGATGCGCCAGCGCGGGCGCGCGCTCGTTCTTCCGCGCGTCGTCGGTGGAGACTGAAAGTAACGGAGAGACCGATAATCTCGCACTCGGCGCCCCTGTGGTGCCGCAGCGGCGGAAAATCGAGGTCGATCAAGACGTTTGGAATGTGATGGATACCGGTGCTCACCCTGTTCATGCGACAGGGCATGACCGGCGAAAAGACGTGCGGACGTCCTCAAGGGTGTGCTCCGACGCTGATGCATCGGTGCAACGCGCGAAAGGAGGCATGGCATGCGCTCTTGGTCTGACGCGACGAAATAGGGTCAGGCCGTGCTCGACACCGCGACAGGTCACGCAGGAGCCGCATCGGCGTTCCTCGTCGTGGGCGATTGCAGGCGCGGCGCCGAGGTCGCGTCGATCGTTGCCGGCCTGGACTATCGATGCGTCGTCGAGACCGCGGAATCGGCGCTGCGCGCGACCGGGCTCGCGCGTGCGCCCGACCTGGTGATCGTCGCGACGGACGACGGCAATGCCGCGCAGGCGCTCGCGTGCCTGCGATGCCTGCGGTCCGCGTGGGACGGCGCCCGCTATCTGTTCGTCGCTTCCGAAAGCAGCGAAGCGCTGGCCATCGCGGCCTTCCACGCAGGCGCCGAACGCTATCTCCGCGAGCCGTGGACCGCCGATGCGCTCGTCTCCGAGCTGCGCATGTTGACGCCTGGCGACGCGGAGTGCGCGTGCACCGAGGCGCTGGTCGGCAGCGATCGCTTCGTCGGCCGCAGCAACGCAGTTCGCCAGCTCAAACGCCAACTTGCGCGGATCGCGCCCACCAACAGCACCGTGCTCATCACCGGCGAATCGGGAACGGGCAAGGAAGTCGTCGCGGAGTTGATCCATGCGAACGGGCAGCGCGCCGACAAGCAGCTGGTCTGCCTCAATACGGCCGCGATGCCCGAGTCGTTGGTGGAAAGCGAACTGTTCGGCCACGAGCGGGGGGCGTTCACCGGCGCCGACCGTGCGAGCGAAGGCAAGTTGAGCGCGGCCAACGGCGGCACGGTGTTCCTCGACGAAATCGGCGACGTGCCATTGGCGGTGCAGGCGAAGCTGTTGCGCGCGATCGAGAACCGCGAGATCCATCGCGTGGGGGCCTCGCGCAGCAGTACGCTGGACGTGCGCATCATCGCCGCCACCCATCAGGATCTCGAACAGGCGATCCAGGAAGGGCGCTTCCGCCAGGATCTGTATTACCGCCTCAACGTGCTGCGCGTCTGGATACCGCCCCTGCGCGAACGACCGGACGACATCCCCGTCTTGGTCCAGCACTACATCCGTCGTTTCAACCGCGACCTGCCGCGCACCATCCGCGGGCTGTCGCCGCGCACGATGGAAGCCCTCTGCGCGTATCACTGGCCGGGCAACGTCCGCGAGCTGCGCAACGTGGTGGAAGCGGTGATGGTGAACACCGCGCCCAGCGCCACCGGCATCGTCGACGTCATGCCCGAAGTGATGCGCCGGCTCGCCTTCGCCGTGGGCGCGCCCAAGTCGGAACGCGAACGCCTGCTGCAGGTGCTGCGCGAAACGAACTGGAACAAGAGCAAGGCCGCGGCGCAATTGTGCTGCTCGCGCATGACGCTCTACCGGAAGATGCACCAGCACGACGTGGGGCTGCGGCAGTAGCGCGCCTCAGGCCGCATCGTCGGGTGGTTTTGTCGCCTCGGCCTCGGTGCGGATGGATGCCAGCCGATCGGCAAAGTTTTTCACCCGGTCGTCGACGTCGATGCCCGCGTCGTTCAGGCGTTGCTGGAGCTCCGCGAGCGTGTCGCGCGCTGAATCCAGACGTTGCGGGTCGCCGGAGAGGCTCTGGCCGATGACGCCGGGGAGGCGCTTGAAGAAGGCGAGCAAGGCGGGTGCCGCCTCATTCGTTGTTTGCGTGACGCCGTCGGATCGACGGCTACGGGCGCCGAGACGCTCTTGCCATTCGCCGAGCGTTGTATCGAGGCCCGACTTGAGCTGATCCAGCGACTCGCTGAGCTCCTCTCTTGCCCAGCGATGGGCCTGCGTTTCCGTCACCTCGAAACATTCGACGGATTCAGGCATCAGCGAAATGGAAGCCCCCATCAGGCTCCGCAGCCGCAAGGGACCTGGTTCGGCTTCGAACGCATCAGGTAGCAGAAAATACCGTGAGCGGTCGTCAGTGCGCCAAACGGAAAGCGCTCGGTTCATGGCGTGACCAATAGGGGGTCGCGATAAATCACACCGCCGGTTGCTTCCAACCTGACGAGGAGATCCGTCGCAGGCGCTGCTCCCGGTAAGCGTGCTGGTTGCACGACCAGTCCCCGGCCGAACGTCTCGGTTGCGTCCGGGCCAAGCGCACGTAATGCGTCTTGCGCTTGAGCGTCCAACATATGGCTGTCGTAGTAGGTCCATGGAGCGAGCGCAAGAGGCCGCTCGTGCGAGCACACAGCGCGAAAGTCAAAGGGGCTACCCGCATCTCCGGATCTTGCCCAGCTGAATGCGGCGTCTGGTCTGAGTGCGGATACGAGTTGGCGCGAGCGATCGATGAGCATCGTCCACTCCGCCGAAAGCTCCGACGGGTCAATTGCAGACTCGGGGCTGGTCACGAAGTAGTGGTAATTTTCTCCGCTCTTCCAGAAGTGCCCGAGCAGGATCGAGTACTTCGAGCTGTTACCGCGAAGGAAGATGGGTTGGTCGCTCCATTCGGGCGCCGACTTGTCATCGCGCAGGAAGATCGCCTCGTCCTCTTCATCCTCGAACGCGATCTCGGCGGAATCCCGAAGCGTTGTCACCGCCTGACGCATGAGGGCTCCGGCCGCGTCCTGCGTCGTCGGGGCGCAGAACACGCCGATCGTCTTGATCCACACTTTTGATTTCGGCTCTTTCATACGTCAATTCCGATCACGATGACCTTGACCATGGGGCGGCGTCTGGCTGCATTGCGAATGACTTGGCGTGCGAGTCGCCGCGCAGTGGGCAGCAGGTCATCAGGCAGTCCTCTCAGCTCCATCGCGACCTCACAGTACTTGACGGCGCCCCTGGCCGTCACGGTGCCTCGGGTCTGCGCCTCATCGACATAACCGCTCATCTGGTCGAGGAATTCCTCCCACGCATCGCTACCACGGCTCAGGTCGGGTGTCCGCCACGCTTTTACCTCAACGAGCCGCTGGATCTTGTCAATGCGCACGATGTAGTCGGCGCGCCCACCGCCTTCTATCTGTACTTCAACACCCATGAGGTCGCCCTCGGACGAAGCAGCAATCACTGCTTCCATTTGCTCCCGGAACCCACGCAGGCGCGCGTCGGTCGCGCTCGTTTCCATTTCCCATAATCCTTTCAAAGTCTGCATCGGCCATCTGGTCGAGCCTTCCAGTTTGCGAACTGCCTCCGCCGCGCTGATGGTGGATTCGTAGCGATCCACCAGATCGAGGTCATACCGATGCGGCCCGGCGCCCGTCTGCACCAATCCCGATTCATCGACACTGACTCTCGGATACTTCTTCGAATCCTTGGCCGCGTAGCCGGATGCTCGCTTCACTTCGCGCAACAGCTTGGGCAGCGGCGGCTTCCAATACTCGTATCCTTCCGGTGCTTCTTCAGGCAACGGATCCACGGGCAGTCCGATGACCTCCTCGATCAGCAGGCCTTTTGTGCCGACCAGCTGGAAGATCTGCGCGAGTACCTTCGCCAACTTCTTCTCTTCCTTTGTGACGTCATTGTTCTTGGAACTTGCCGCAGCGCCGGCGCCAGCGTCCGCTCCCGCCTCAGGTTTGGACGCTGAATTCAGTTCGCGTACAACGGCATCTGCATCGACATCGGTGTCCTTGAGCAGCGCTTCGGCCTGGCTGACGAGGCCCCGAAGCTTGCCGCTCTTGTCCTTCTTGACTGCGTCCTTTACCCGTTTGCTCTTGAGGAAGGAGTCGAGTCGCTCCTCGGTGCTTGCAACCATGACCACGGCGTTCTCGCCCTGCACCTCGATCCAGAGCTTGTGCGGTTCCCCGTCCGCATCGAACTCGACCTCTTCGCCGACTTGCTCAGCTCCGTCGCCCTTCTTGTCGTCCTTCTTCCCAAGTCCCAACGCCGCCAACAACGCCTTGCCCTTCGCGACGAACCAAACGATTGCCTGCTCAATCAGCCCGAGCACCATTTCCTGGAAGCTTTCGATCTTCTTCGCGATCGCGTTGGGCAGGTCGCCGAAGCCGAGGTAGTCGGCGATGAAGCCGATGACCGGTGCGATCAGCATCGCGAGGGCTTTTTCCACCGCGTTGGCGAAGCCACCGATGCTGCCGGCGAGGATGTCGGCGATTCCGTTCACCACGGTTTCGACGAGGGTGAAAATCTTCGCGGCGTTCTGGAAGATCCACTTGAGCACGCGGTAGATGGCTTCGAGCGCCTGGACGATTGCGCCGGCGGGGTTGAACAGCGCGATGATGCGTGCCGTCGCGGCTTTGATGATCGCCGTGATCATGTAGTCGACCGCGAGTTGCACGATCTGGTCGACGATGGCTTCGGGACTCAGCTTCTCCTTCACCATCTCGTAGATCCCTTCCGGGCCTTTCTCGATGAGCAGGGAGATCAGCGAATAGACCTTCTCGATCAGCGCGACGTTCTTCGCGCCGATGTGCTTGACCAGGATCTTGCGGATGCGCGGCCAGGTGATTCCCATCAACTGCAGGAAGAACGTGATGAGGCTCTTGGGCGTGGCGTCCTTGGGCAGTTGCACGCCGACGCCCGCCAGCCCGCCGGTCAACCAACCGATGAACCCCTTCAGCAGGTGCGACAGGATGTTGTCGAAGAACTGCCCGAAGCCTTGCGCCAAGCCCTTCATGAGGTTGTTGGCGAACTTCATCGGATCGTCGGCAATGTCCTTGACGACCTTCTTGATCTTCGCCACGACCGCCCAGAATGCCGCCGGCGGGATGCCGAGGATCTCCAGCAAGCCTTCGATGATGAATTTGATCGGGTCTTCGATGAAGCGGTTGATCGCGTTGACGATGCGTCCGACCAGGCCGCCGGCCTTCTTGCGCAGGTCGGCGATCTCCGCGCGCACTTCGTCCACCGCGGCGCTCGAGCGTTCGATGAGGTCCTTGTTGAAGTTGTCGCGGGCGGAGACGACGTCCTTGTGCAATTGGTCGAGCTGGTCGTCGAACTTGCCCTGTTCCTGCGCCGCCCATGTCTGCAACGACTGCGGCAGGTCGCCGAAGATCTTCGCGATGCGCTCGCGTGCGTTCTTGATGATCAGGTCGCACGTCGCGATCACCGAGTTGACGTGCGTCGAGACTTCGGTGAGCTTCTTGATGACGCCATCGCCGAAATTCGTCTCGGCCTTGGTGTAGGCCTCTTCGGCCCAGTCGGGCAGGCCGGCGACGGCATCCCACAAGCCGGTGAAGAAACCACCCACGCCGGAATGGCGGTCGTCGACGCGCTTCTTGACGATCGCCAGGTCGTTCTTGAAGTTGGTGACCAGCAGGTCCTTCGCCGCTTCCCAGTCCGCCATCGCGGTGGAGGCGAGGGGTTGCAGCAGCGTGTTGACCTGGGTCTTCGCGTCGTCGAACGTCTTCTTCGCTTCGGCGGCCGCGGTCGTGCGCATCTGCTCTTCCGAGCCGACCATGCCGCCCTGGCGCGACGCGTTCGCTTTCGTCGTCGTGTCGCGTGATTCGGTGAGCGCCGCCAGCGCCTGCGCCTGCAGCGCGGCCATGTCGCCTTCGGCCTTGCCGAGCGCTTCCTTCTGGCGCGCGAGGACCTTCGCCGGATCTTCCTTCGCGGCCTGGTCGAGTTCTCCCTGCGCGCCGCGGGCCTCGGCGATCGGTCCGCTCTTGATTTCCTGCGCGGCGGGCGTGTCCATGCCCGCGTCCTGCTGCTTCTTCTTCGCGTCGGCCGCGTCCTTGTCGAGCGAGACGTTCGCGTCCGGCACCGCATCTGGCGTCGCGGCTTTGGCATTGATCGGCGCGGTGCCCGCGGCGGCGGGTTGCGGCGGCAACTCCGCGCCTTTCGCAGGCGCGCCCGGCGCAGGGGGCGCGTTCACCGGGCCATAGTTGTCCTGGACTTTCTTGGTTTCGCCTTCGACGGTGGAATTGAGCTGGTTTCCCGCGTTGAGCGCTTCGTTGTCCGGCTTGGCGGCGACCAGTGCGTCTTCGTCGGGCGGGCGCTTCTCGCGGATGACCTTGCGGATGCGCTCGCACAGTTCGACGATTTCCTGGCTCGGTTCGGCCTTCACCTGTGCGATGAGCGTGGCCTGGGCCTTGGCGTTGGCTTCCGCATCGGGTTCGGTCACCGCTTTGCGCGCATCGCCCACCTGCGCCGCGCCTGCCGGCAGGGCACCGTGTGATGCGGACTTCCTGCCTGCACGCGCCTTGACGCCCTGGATGCGGCGCGTCGTCGCTTTCGACGGTGCGCTCGGCGGTTCGGGCATGTGCAGTTTGACGGCCACGCCCGCAGCGCCGCCTTCGGCTTCGGCGTCCGCTTCGCCTTTCTCATCGCCCTTCGCGCCGGGGCCCTTCGCTTCCTTGCCGACGGGTTGCTTCGCGCCTTTTTCTTCCTTCGACTCCGTCGGCTTTTCCGCCGGCGCCGCGGCGTCTGCCTTCGGGGCTTCCGCCTCGGGTGCAGATTCGGCACCGCGTGCGATGGTGGCGGGCGCGCCGGCGTGCGATGCGGCGTCCGGTGATGGCGGCGCGGCAACGGGTGCTTCCGCTTTCGCTGCGGGCGCTTGTTTGACGGCAACGGGTACGGCGATCGCTTGTGCCGTCACGACCGCCTTCGTCGATGCGCCGGGTTTGATCGGTGCGATCGCTGCGATGGGCGGAATCGTCGCGATGACGGCGGGCTTCTGCACGACTGCGCGCGTCGGAGCCGGAGGCGTTGCGATGGGCTTGTCCGTCGCCACTGCGCGCGGCGCAGGCGGTCGCTTCGCGGGGCCGCGCGGATGGATGCGATCGGTGCGATCGGCGCCCTTGAGGATCGCCTCGGCGACTTGCGGGCTCGGCAAGCGACTCGCCATGCCGGCGCGCGTCGACGCTTTCGCGGGCGCTTGCGGCGCGTGGTCGCGTGCGGCCGATGTCGCTTTCGTGTCCTGGGTCCGTGCGCGTCCCGGGGCGGCCATGGTCAGCTGGCGCGCTTCACGGGCGCGTTCTCCGGCGGTGCGACCACGTCCGCCATCGCCCAGTCGTAGAAGCCGCCGAATTCGCCGCGCGTCACGGGCCGCGACAGCTTCTGCAGTTCACGTGCGACGCTCGCGACCAGGTGGCGGCTGTTGAGCCGCGCCTGTTCGCCTTCGGCACGCGCACGGAAGCAGGCATCGAGCACGACGTTGCGGATGCTGCCGCCGGTCAGTTCGAACCGTTGCGCGATCTCGTCGAGTTCGGCCGTTCCCACGGCGCAACGCGGCGATGCCGGCAGCAGGCGTTCCCAGATCGCACGACGCGAACGTGCGTCGGGCACGGGGAATTCGACGATGACGTGGATGCGGCGCTGGAAGGCCTCGTCCATGTTCTGGCGCAGGTTCGTCGCCAGGATCACAACGCCCGAATACTCCTCGATCCGCTGCAGCAGGAAATTCACTTCGAGCCCGGCCCAGCGGTCCTGCGCATCCTTGATCTGGCCGCGCCGGCCGAAGATCGCGTCGGCCTCGTCGAAGAACAGCACGCAGTTCGCGCGCTCGGCATCGGCGAAGATCTTCGCGAGGTTCTTTTCCGTTTCGCCCACCCATTTGCTCGTCAGCGAGGCGACGTCGATCCGGTACAGGTCGAGGTGTTGTTCGCTGGCGAGCACTTCGGCGGCCATCGTCTTGCCGGTGCCCGAGCCCCCGACGAACAGCGCGATCACGCCGCGCCCCAGGCGCATGTGGTCGCCCAGGCCCATCGCGGCGTGGATGTGCGCGTGGTGGCGGATGCGGGTGCGCAACTCGCGCAGCAGGTGCTGGCTCGCGGTCGGCAGGACGATGTCGTCTTCGAGGTTGAGTTGCGGTCGCGGTTCCAGCCGCTGCGCGAAGGCGACCAGCCGAGTCGCCGATTGGAGGCGGCACGCTGCGTAAAGGTCGGCAGGCGCGATCGACGGGATGAAGATGTTGCGATGCCGCGCCAAGCCCCGCGCGGCGTGCCAGGCGTCGCGGAGCTGGCTGTCGGTGAACTGGAATGCGCGCGCAAGGGCCGCAGCGAGCGCATCGGCGTCGGGGATCGGCGTCGATTCCCGCGCGAAGAGGCGTTTCCACAGTTTTTCGCGCATCGCGATGGTCGGCGCGTCGATCCGGAACGGCACCCAGTCGCCGGTCGCGGCATCGACCGCGGAAGCGCCCGTGGTCGACGTGGCCGCCACGTGCGGGAACGCTGCGAGGCACCGCGCGAATGCGGCGTTGCGTTGCGCATTCTCCGGCGCGTCCTGCAGATGCTCCATGCCGCTGAAGAACGGGATGCTGCCGGTCAGGCGCGCTTCGCGCAGCGCCAGTTCCACCACCAGCGGCCACGCCACCGTACCCGACAGCGCGGCTTCGACATCGACCACGAGCAGCCCGCGTTGCAGCGCCTGGGCCACGGTCGAGAACGCGCGCACGGCGAGAGCGGGATCCGGTCCTGCGAAGCGCACGCGCAATCGCTGCATCGTTTCGGGTTCGGCGACGCGCAGGTTGGGCAGCATCTCCAGCCGGCTCATCGTTTCGGGCGCGAGCGGCAGCGTCGCCAGGTCGACGGTGTCGGCGAACGCGCGGGCGACGTTGGCGATGCGCGGGTCGGCAGCGTCGTCGCCGAACAGAAACGTCAGCACGCGCTCCTCGACCAGGGCCGGGCGCGTCACGAGCGGTTCGTCGTCGTTGCCGCCCAGCGCCATGAGGCGCGCGCCGATGAGCCGGCCCGTGGGCGAGAGGCGCGCATGCAGCCGCGCGTGATCCCGTGCGCTGGTGGCCAGCATCTCCACGATGAGTCCGACCGTCGCGTGCGTCCGCGCAGGATCGCGCTGCAACACGCCGAGCAGATGGCGGAAGGTCGAGTGCACGGCGGGCAGGAGCGCGACGAGCACGATGTCGGTGTCTTCCGCGCTCAGGTCGAACTCGCGCACCAGGCGCGGCAGTCGCAGGTCGACGTCCTTCGTGATCGCCACGCGCGCGGCGATTTCCGTGCGCTTGTCGGCGCAGGCATCGAGCAGGGCCTGGATGTCATCGGTCGGGGCGAACGCATCGAGCGGCGAGAGCGCTTCGTCCCGGGAGAGTGCGTCGAGGTCATCGTCGGTGAGGTGCCAGAACCGTTCGCGATGCGCTTCGGGGTCGGCGGCGCGGAAGCGCAGGAGTTGCGCGCGCAACAGCGCGCCAACGCGCGCCAGTTCATCGCGCAGGTGCGCTTCGTTGGAGTCGTAGGGCGTGGGCGAGCGGGCCATGGCTCATTCCCGCGCCGGACCGCGCACGGCGAAGGTCACGCGTCGGTCGCCGAGCCAGGGCACGCGATCGATGCGCTCGAAATATCCCGCCATGCGGAGTACGACATCGAGCGGTGCGGGGTCCAGGTCCATGTGCACGGTGTCGTCCGTGATGCCCACCCGCGCCGCGCGACGCAGGCAGTTGTCGAGCAGGAATGCCGAACTGGAGTCGGCGACGCCGCGCAGCCACATCGCCCATGTGCGCATCAGGAGCGAAGCCGTGCGCGCGAGTGCCGCATCCAGCGGGGCGGAGCAGGGCAGCGGCGTCGGCCATCGCGTGTCCGCATCGAGGGACGCGCGCAGGGTGTGTTCGTCGATGCCTTGCCGGAACGCCAGCGTCTCCGTCATCGCCGCGTTCAACGCGTGCACCCCTTCGATCGCCGTCTCGAGTGCGTCGAAGTCGCAATGGTCCGCCCCGACCCACAGCGACGTCGCCGCGTCGAAGGGCGCCTGCGGCGTGAACCATCGATGCACCAACGCGCCGAGCAGCGGCGCCAGCGGCACTGCGGACGCATGGGCAAGCGCCGGCAACCGCGCATCCATCAGGCCGCGCAAGAGCAGGTACAGGCCGGCGGTCGACGTGCTATCGCCAAGGGACGCTGCATCGTCGGGTGCCGCCTTCAGCACGTGCGCGAGGGACGCGGCGGAGGGGCTGATCTGCGCGAGCGCGTCGATGGCTGCGTCGCGCGGTGGGTTGTGCGTTGCGATTGCGCGTGTCGCGTCGAGGTCGCGGTCCGTCAAAGCCGCGTCGCCGGAGCCATCACCACGCGGGTGCGATGCGGGCGCCAATGCGCGGGCGATCGCTTCCAGGGCGGACACGATCGAGGCGTCCAGCGTTTCACCGGGTGCGAGTTGCAGTCCTGCGGCCGCGATCAGCCGAACGAGGGTCGCCTCCGCACCCGCGTGCAAGGGAATGCGCAGCCCGCCTTCGCGCACCTGCGTGGCGATCGCGTCGAGAATCCGCGACTGGCGCGGGCTCAGGACCGAATGGACGCGCGCCGCTTCACTCGCCCGGAACGCTCCGCCGGGCGCCGCGAGTGCCTCGATTCGGCCGGCCAACCATTCGCCATCGAGCCAATCGAACGTCGTGTCCAGCAACGTCCGCCAGGCATCGGAGGCGTTCGCGACGCGCGATGCCGCCACGCGACCGTCGGCGAGGAGGAACTGCATCAGTCGCAGCACGTAGCCGCTGAGCGCGCGCCGGTCGCGCCAGTCCACCGCGACCGCATGCGTGGCGCAGAATCTCCGCAGCAGGTCGGCGCGTGCATCGGTGGAGATCGCGACGCCCAGCGCGTCGAGCAGCGCGAACGCGGCTTGCGACAGCGCATCGGTGCCGTCGCCTTCGATCGAATCCGCGGGGGCCTGGGCGCCGGCCTGCAAGACGTCGAGCAGCTCGGACGCACGCAGCAATGCGAGGATCGCCTCGAGTTTCCCGCGACGCGACAACCATGCGAGAACGCGGGCCGGGTCCGTCGCGTCTTCGAGCACGCCGCGGATGGCCTCGCCGATGGAGGCACCGCGGTGGCGATGGAACGCGCCGTAATACCAGTGCTCCCAGGCCACGCCCGCCAGCAGGTCGACGATGAACGCGCCGACGAACGCTGCTTCGTCCTCGAAGCGCATCAGCGTGTCGGAAGAGGGCGGATCCGAGAGTGTGTCGACCAGCGCATCGACCGACGATCGGCAAACGCGCTCGACGATGCGGCTGTCGAGCATCGCGTCCTGTCCCGCCAGCACGACGGAGGCCGCGAGCTCGCGGATCACGACGACGCCGGCGTCATGTCCGAGTTGGAGGGAGATCCGCGCGGCGATGGCTTCCGACAACCCTCCCTGCAGGGCGCGGTCGAACGCGGGGACATGCGCGCCCAGCGACGCGTCGCGGACGCGATAGTGGAGATGCAGGGAACCGATGCGGTGGTGCATGCGCCGTTCCGCCGATGCTCAGCTGCCGCCCGAGGTGATCGCCGCCTGCAGCATCCCGGCCAGTTGCGCGGCGACATCCTCGGTGAGCGTGCGCGTGCGGATGTCGAGGCACTGGATCGTGCCGTCGATGTGCAGGTCGCCTTTGACGGTCACGATGGGATTGGCGACGCCGCCGCCGGCGGGGTCGCTGGTGAAACGGATCGTCACCGCGTCCTGGAATTCGCCGTTCTTCGTGTAGCCCAGAACGAAGGAACGATCGCCGTCATTCAACTCGCCCACGTCGATCCGCAGTTCGTCGCCCTGCGCGCCCTTGGCACGATACAGGGCCGGATTGCCGTCGATGCTCGCCAGGTCTTCCGCATCATCCAGGCGTTTGTTGAACTGCAGCGAGCTGCCGTCGAGCAACAGGTTGCCGTGCACTTCGGCCGAGCCGCGTACCTGCGTGGCTGCGTTGTAGATGGAGAACGCCGGTTGCAGATCCGTCGCCATCGTCGGATCCACCGGCGGCTGCACCGGCACGAAGATCGCGAAGTCGCGGTCTTCGTCGGCCGCGTAATGGAACGAGTCTTCGCCGATGCGCTTCTCGTCCGTGCGAGGGGGACGCCGGCCGAGTTCGATGCGCGCGGCGTTGCCCGGATGATCGATCAGTTCGGCATTGAGCCCCGCGTACGCGCGGTCGCCTGCTTCGATCGAGAACGTGGGCGGCCCGGAGGCGGGTACCTGCATGAGGATGCGGCCGAGATAGACGGGCCAGCGCAACGCGGGATCGTCGGGCGTGGCGAGCAGCGGTTCTTCGAGCGCATCCGAATCCACGCCCGGCGGCTTCCGCGGATCGGGCCGTGCGCCCGCACGCATCGAGAACACGTCCGCGCGTTCGATCGCGCGGTATTGCCTGCGCGGGTCGCTCGCGCCACAGTCGATCGGCGCCAGCGGGTCGGTGGAATAGGCGAGGCGATACTCCAGCCACAGGTCGATGCGATTCGTCGCAAGGCGGTCGAAGTCGTCGCGGCTGAACGGCTTGCGTTCCAGCAGCAGCAACTCGCGGCCGTATCCGTCGACGGCAAGACCGGGCAGCACGACGGGGCGGTCTTCCTGCAACACGAGGTCCAGCCCGACGACGATGCCCCAGCCGTGGTGCGAAAGGTTATGGCGGCGATGCAATTGCAGGTGGTAGGCCTGCTCGTCGTTCAACTCCGACAGCCGCAGGTATTGCCGGTCGAAGTAGTTCACGCGACTGGCGGGCGAGGCGCTCATGGCGGAATCTCCAGGGACAGGGTGTTCGAGCGGACGACGCGCGTCTTGTTCGAGGCTTCGACCAACATCACCACCGCGATGAGGATCTTGCGTCCCGGCGGCGCCAGGCCGGGGACGGGGATCTGCGTCGTCGTCGCGCTCGCCGTGGAAATGCCGACGGTCTCCAGTGCCCGCACCGTCATCTCGGCAGGCCCCGCGGCCGGATCGCGGAAGATCAATTCGAGCGTGCGCTTGACGGTGAGGTTGGCGCTCACCGTGGCGACCTTGAGGTCGTAGATGAAATCGGGGTCCGTGCTCGCCGTGAGCGTGATTGCCGGCGACGCGGCGACGTTGCCGACCTGGAAGTGCCCGGCGATGAACGCGAGCGTCATCAGGTCGGGCAACATCGGATCCTTCTTGCCGACTGGCGGCAAGTACACGGTGCCCCGGACGTCGACGAGTGGATCGCGCGTCGTGGATTGCGGCGCCGACAACAGGCGGATCCGGCCGCCGCCATCCATGCGCAGGGCGGGGACGTAATCGATGCCGTCGCGCGCGCCGATGCTCACGCGCCCCGAGGCGTCGCTGTCGTCGGCGCCGCCGCCGACGATCCGCAGCTCCGTCGCGGGCACGGGGTCGGTGTCCTTCGATGTGGTGACGGCGTGGATCTCGCGCAGCAGCGGGTCGGCGTCGAGCGTCGCCGCCGGGCGGAAGATCGTCGCCTTCCATGGCGTCAGCAGTCCGCCCGTCGCGGAGAACTGCATGGAAAAGGCGACGTCGGGCACGGGCGGCGGCGCGGCATCGGCGAGTGCGTGAGCACCTTGCGCGTCGAGCAGCGTGACCGCCCTGCGGAAGCGCTTGCGCACCTCCGAGAACAACACGACGGGCCGCTCGCCGTGCGACACGTCGCGCACGGTCACCGAGGCGGCGTGCACCGCGTCGAACGGGAGCGCGACCGCGCGCGCCTGCAGGATCGCGCGGCTCTCGACGGTGACCGATTCGCCCATCGTCGGTGGACGCGAGGCCAGCAGCGATGCAGACAAGGTGCGCAGATCCGGGTCGACGCGACCGTCGAGGCGGAGGACATGGCCGAACCCGGCCGGCATCGGCATGTCGATCTTCAGCTGCAATCCGCCGGCGATGCTCGCAATTCCGGTGGCCGTCGCGCCGGTGACGATCAGTTGCTTCCACACATGCAGCGTGCCCTCGCGGTCGATGCCCACGCGCTTGTCGAAGGTGCGCGCGGCATTGCGCGTGGAGACCAGGAAATGATGGACGTCCGTGCGGCCGGCGAGCCCGAGTTGCAGCCGCGCGTTGTCCGTCGGCGAGCGGATCGCCGCCGCGCGATGGCGCACGTACGGCACGAAGTCGTAGTCGATCAACGCGCCACGCCTGATGCCCGGGCAACGGCCGATGCGCGCGACCAGGATCGGCCACGGCGGCGCACCGGTGACGGCGCCCGCCGCACGCGCGGTGGCCAGGCCGGCGGCCTCGCCGGGCGGCGAGAAGTCCTCGGTGACGCGGATGGCCGTGCGCTGCCGGATCCGCGGCGCGGGGATGTCCTCGCACTTGCGGCCACGCAGTTGCTCGGGGTCTTCGCAGTAGTGGAGCTGCACGTAATAGCAGTGTTGCTTGTCGAAACCCGCGATCGCGAATTCGACCGGCGCCGGCACCAGGACCTCGCGTCCATGGCCGTCGATCGCGACACCGGGTGTCAAGCGGAATCTGTCGTCGGCCAGGTGCTCCACGCGCAGCCCGCGCACCACGCCCCAATCGTGCGGCGCGAGATGGTGGCGGCCAGCCATGCCGAGCCGCCACGCCTGCTCCATGCGCAGGTCGGCCGCGGCCAGGCGTTGTCGCTCGCGATAGCGGACGCGCTCGATGCTCATGCGCGCGCGCTCATTCGAAGGCGATGATGCGCCGCGTGCCGAGTGGATCGACCACGACGTGCGCGTTCAACTCGCGGCGTTCGAGCGGATTGAGCCGCAACGTTTGCCGATTGACGACATCCGACAGCTCGTCCAGCGTGGCGATCGGCACGGCCATGCGGTCGACGGGTTCGACCCGCACGCCGGTTTCGGCGAACTCCCGCTTCACGACCTGCTCGGACTGACCAAGGTATCGCAGCAACGCCAGGTCGCCGGACAACAGGCGCTGGCACAGTTGCGGCTTCAACCGGCGACGATGGCGGGCATCGGCGTCGATGGAATAGACCTTGCACGTGACGTTCCTGCCTTCGACGGTCCGTTGCATCAGCACGATGCCGAGCGACACGCCGTCGTCGGGCTTGCACGCGAAGCACGTGCATTGCCCCAGCTCGCGTCCCATGGCGTCGGCCACCATCAGCCCGCCGATCTTCACCGCGTCCTCCAGGTCGAACGCGTCCTTGTTCTTGTTCCTCAGGCAGCACGCGAGCTCCATCAGGTAGCACGCCTGGTAGGGCGGATGTCGCCGCAAGTGATCCACGACCGCCTCGGGGCCTTTCTTCAGCAGATCCTGCATTTCCTGGAACATCTGCCGGATGCGACGCCGGAAGTCCTCGACGAACTTTTCCTCTTCGGTCGTGTCGTCTTCATCGGGCAGCGGCACCACTTCCAGGTGGACGCAGGGCCGCTCGAGGATGCGCGCGTATTCGCAGGCTTCGGTGTTCCCGCACGCGCCGCCGCCGCGGAACATCGCGCGTTGGCCCTGCGCCAGGTCTTCGTGGTAGCGCAGGACCACGCGCACGGCGAACAGGTGTTCCTTGTCCACGTCGAAGCAGGTGCGGTCGCCGCGGACCGGGCGCACCGGACGATCGGGCTGCGGCGGCGGATTCGGGTCGCAAGGGTCGTCGGGCGGGCGGCATACGCTGCCCAGGTCGATCCGCATCGGGTCGCAGACCACGAGGTCGTTGCCGCAGCAATCCACGGCGTAGCCCTGCGTGAGCCACACGGCGGGGCCGTTGGCATGCTTGCCGTTGTCGCAACAGGCACCGCCGTCGGCGGGTTCGCTGCAACTCAGGTCCAGCCCGCAGACGATGCCCCAGCCGTCGCGATAGCGCGAAAGCGCGAGCCGCTTGCGCGTCCAGTCCACCATCGCGCCGAGGTCGGCGTCGGTCAGCAGTTGGCCGCAGAAGAAGTTCGGCCGCACGAGGCATTCGAGTTCGCAGCAGCGGCTTTCGCAGGTGCATGGGCCGCCACAACCGCCGCCGCATCCGCCGCCACAACCGCATCCGCAATCGCCGGTGGTCGTCCTGTTGGCGCTCATGACGTTTCTCCCGGGCCCGCGGCCTTCATCATTTGTTCGTAGTCGTCGTCGCGCATGACCTTGAACCAGCTTTCGAACGTGCCGCCCGCCAAGCCGTTGCCCGTGGGCAGGCGGCCGCGCAGGTGGTCGCCGTCGACGGGGTTGTCGTCGCAGTCGACGATGAAATCGCATCGCAAGGTCACGTGGATCGTGTCGCCCAGGTACTCGTCGGGGCGCAGCACGTCGAACTGCGCGGTGCGTTTGTCGGGCAACAGGAACGGCCCCTTGTCGCGGAACATCACGAAGTCGAGGTCTTCTCGCTGTTGTCCGTACTGCACGACGAAGGTTCGTTCGTTGATGCCGCGTGGCCCGGGCTCCACGGGTGAGGCCGGATCGGTGATCGGGCGGTCGAAACGCACCTGCAGCTTGTCGAAGGCGCTCAACGGGATCGCGCCGCCGTGCGGCCAGCTGATCCAGCAGATGTGCGTGAGCTGTTCCTGCGATTGCGGCAGGCGCGGGCGGCCACGGGTGACCAGCACGGGCGCGTCTTCATCGCCGCGCACGATCGCGATCGGAACGCAGTGGCACGGCGGGCAGGCCGGATCGATGCAACACCGCGCCGTGGCATCGTCGTGGCATGGCTTGCAATCGTCGTCGCCCTCGCCGGGTGGACAGCCTTTCGACGACCGCCAGCCATACTTGCCCAGGTCGGCGACGCGCACCGCGCGCCAGCGCAGCGCATGACTTTCGCGGATGCGCCCTTCTTCGTAGGTGTGGCCCGCGCAGGCGTCGGCGCTGTAGAGCACCGGCACTTTCTCGGTGTGCAGCTCGCAGTACTCCAGGCACAGCACGAGGACGTAGTCGTCTTCGGGCTTGCCGTCCGCGTTCTTCGGCCACGCCTCCCAGTCGATGCGCACGCTCACCGCCTTGCGCAGGACGATCTCGCGCCCGCAGCAATCGATGGCGAGCCCGCAGTGGACGATGACGCCGCACTCCGGCCGCGGGTGCAGCCGCACCTCGAGGCCGCAACCCACGCCGACGCCGTGCAGCACGCGGTTGTGCAGGTGCCGCATGGTCCGGTGGTACGCATCGGCGTCGGTGAAGTCGCGCGATGTCATATGCCGGCCGGTGAAGTAGCGGATCCGCTCGAGCGCCAGGGGCTCGCACGCGCCGGTTCCGGTGTCTTTGTCGCAGTTCATGACGTTCTCCGTTCAGGCGAGCGTGGTGTCGAACCCGAGGCGTTGCCGCGGCGGGAGGCTCGGCGCGTCGCGGTCATCGAAGCAGCGCAGCGGAATCGGACGCGCACCACCGATGACCGTGTCGAGGTCGAGCGTCGATTGGTCGTCGAGCGACAGGCGCGGCTCGACCAACACCAATTGGTACGTGGCGTGCGCCGGCTTCTGCGCTTCCACCGCGCGACGCAGCACGGCCTCCTGCTCCGGCGTGCGCACCATCGAGGACGGCACGTAAACGCGGAAGGCGTGCGCGAAATGCTGGAATACATCGCGTTCGGGATCGCCGGTCGACACCAGCTCCACGTCGCCGAGCCGATCGAACACGCCGATCTGCATGCGGCGCTCGACCGCCGGGCTCCACAACGCCTGGCTTTGGCACAAGGTGGCGCCGTTGCCGTTCAATCGCAGTCGGCGGCGCTCGACGAACCCCTCGACGATGCCGGGCACGCCCATCGCTTCCAGGTCGGCTTCGGGAATACCGGCGAGGTTGCCGATGTAGACGCGCAGCCAGTCGCGCATGCCGCCGAGCGTTCCCCATCGCGCGCGCAGGGCGGGCATCGCCTTGAGCAATCGACGGTTCTGCGCGGGCGTCCACGTGCCTTCCAGGCGCACGTCGAGCCAAGCTGCGAGATAGGGCAGGGCGTCGTCGGGCACCGAGTCGGGATCGAGGAAGCGCTCGAACGTGTCGACCTCGCGTTCGATCGACGCCCATGTCGTTTGCGCGATGGACAGGAACCGATCGAGGAACTCCTGCTGCGCGGGCGGCGCGGAATAGATCGCGGGCAGGTAGCGCAGCAGCGAATCGCGCGGGAAGCGCAGCCGCGCATGCCGTACCAGCGGCGTCGACGCACCGTCGCCTTCGAGCACGATCTGCAACTGCAGGTACTGGCCGGGCGGACTCGGAACGAGCACGCGATGGGAGAACGTCGCCGGCGCCGTGGGGTCCGGCTGCGCGGGCGCCGCCAACATCGGCGCATCGCGCCAGGAGCCGGCGAGCGTCGGGTCGATCGCCGTTGCGCCATCCTCGGCTTCGCCGCGCGTGTTGCTGGTGCGCGTGCGCATGCGGATGCGCGCACCCTGCGGCAGGCGGGCCACCGACAGTTCGATCACGTCCCACACGCAGTTGTACAAATCGCTGTCGAGCCACGCGCTGATCCACGTGCCCTCGCGCACATGCGACGGGGATGGCCATGCGGGCGGTGCATTCGCCGGTCGGGGGATCGCACCGGAACGCGTCAGCCGCACGTCGCGGCGTTCCTTTGCGGGTTGCCGCGTGGAGCGCGGGCGGTCGAACGCGGCCTTCGCATCGCGCAACGGCATCGTGCCCAGCGGTTTGCCGCGCAAATCGACGCGGTCGACGCTGTCGGTCGCGATGTCCCACAGCAAGAGGCAACCGTGCGCGTCGCCGGCCATGCGGCGCCAGCGGCGCGTGCTGTCCGACGACGCGCCGAACAACCGACGCAATTGCGCCTCGCCCGTGCGATGCGCATAGACGACCTGGTGCCTCGCATCGAGGATGATCGCGCAGCCGTCGAGTGCGACGACTTCGGCGGGCAGCCACGCGTCGATGTGGTCGGCGGACACGCGCTCGCCGTTGGCGTCGTAGGCACCGAAGCGATGCCGCACGCGCCCGTCGGCCAGATGCACGACCAGCTTGCGCGTGGCCGGATCGGCGACATAGAGCGTGTCGCCGATCTCCCAGCGCGACACCGAGTCCGCCAGCGGCTGGCGCAGTTTGCACGGATCCAGGAGGCGCTCGGGCAGGTCCAATCCGCCGCGGCCATCCGACGTGATGAGCGGCGGCGTGAAACGGTCGCGCACCTGCTCGCTGTCGTAGACGCGCTCGCTGGCATGCACCGGGCCGGGGCATCGCTGCGTTTCGAAGACATCGAGCTCGGTCGAGTCGTCATGGCGATAGCGGAGATGCACGCGCTCCGCGTTGTCCACGGCGATGCGGTCCCAATGCCGCGCGCGACAGACGTCGTCCGGATCGGCGACGAGGGTGACGCAATCGCTTTCCGGGTCGGCGCGATACACGCGCCCGGCGCCGCGGTCGAGGATGTACACCGCGCGCGCCGAAGCGGCGAGGTCGACGGGCGCGACGAAGGGCCCATGCATCCGGAGCAGCGCAAGCGTGCGCAAGTCGAACACCTGCACGCGATGTGCGAGCGGATCGGCGACGTACAGCGCGCCGCCGGCGATCGCGATGGCGGTCGCCCCGCGGAATCGCCGTGGTTCGAGGTATTCCGATGCATCGGCGTCGGCACGCAGCCCTTGCGCGCCCACGTGTTCGAGTGGCACCAGCGTGGCGCGCACCGCGTCGTAGCGATAGACGAGACTGCCGTCTTCCGAGAGGACGTAGACGTCGGGATCGTCGATGGCGACGCCGCGCGGCAGCGTCAGGCGGCCGAGGCTGTCGTCGGAAGACGCCAGGCCCATCGCGCCGTCGGGCAAGGTCGCGAGCGACAGGCCCGTCACGGCATTCGCGACGATGGCCCGTTGCGCCGCACCGGTATCGGAATACCAGGGATAACCGGCGCCGAGCAGCAGCGACGTGCCGTTCATCGCGAGACCCGCTGGTCCGGATCGGGCCGCACCACGATCAGGTGCTTGCCGGGGAAGGGCAATGCATCGGGTCCCAGCGCGATCGGCTGGCGGATGTCGTGTTCCTGCCCGTCCACGTAGACGATGAGGTTCTCGACCGAGCGCACTTGCCGGTCGCCATCGACGGCGCCGATCAACGAGGCGTACAACGCGGCCGTCGAGAGGTCTTCGCCGAAGTCGCGCTCGAGCGGACTGAGGAACGCATCCAGGCGCTTGCGCGTGTTCTCCGCGACCTGGTCGAAGGCCGCTTCCGGCGGCGCGAGCAGGCGCGCCTCGATGCGCACTTCGACGAACTTCGGCGCCGCCACGTAGATCTCGGTGGTGATCAACCGGACCTTGTCGAGGGACTGGCACACCGAACGGATCAATTCGGCGGACGGCGCCGGCGGCGAGGCCTCCGAATCGGCGACGATGAACACCGTGATCGCGCCCGGCACTTCGACGCCCGGATAGTCGGGATGGCGCCCGCCGAGCGCACGCGCGCGTTCGACGCCCTGGATCGCGACGGCCTGCACTTCGAAGTCGCGCGCGGTGACCACGCGCCCGCCGCTGAGCAACTGGCGCGGCGCATTGCGGATGAAGTCGTCGAGCGATTGTTCTTCGCTGCCACCGGTGGCGGCGCGCGGGTTCATCACTTTCTCGACGCCCGCCACTTGCGTCTCGATGGTCTTGACGGCGCCGGCGGCGACCGAGTTGCCGGCCGCGCCACCGCCTTGCCGCCACGTGGCTGCGACGATCGCCGCGCCCGCCGCCGGAATCTGGCCGCGTTCGCCATCGCCGAAGCTGATGCGGCCCGCAGTGGCGTTCAGCACGTAATGGCGGGAGTCGGCTTTCGAGTCGAAGAAGTCGTCGACGCGCGTCCAGTCGTCCTGGATGCCGGCGTTCGGCGTTTCCACTTCGATGGCGAGGGAGTCGGGATCGACGGGGCGCCGCGGGAAATCGAAGCTTTCCTCTCCGCGCCCGGCGCTCGTGCCGAGCGTGCGACGATCTTCGGTGCGCAGGTTGATCGCTTCCACCGCGTTCGGCAGCAGGTGTTCGAGCCGCGGGGCGCGACCGATCGGATACGCGTCCTGATCCAGCCGGATGCGCAGCCAGTAGTGCGGCCCCTGCAGTTGCGTGCCGACGGCGGGCTCGATGGCCGGTTCGATGTCCTGCGGTCCTTCGACGTCGATGTAGCCATCGCGCGTGAGCGCGACCGAACCGTCGTCCAGGACCGCCAGGCGTTCCCAATCGGGCTGGCTCGCGCTGCGCCGATACTCCCACGCAAGCTCGACGGGCGGGCGCAGATCGTCGCGATGCGCGCCGATGCGTTGCGCGACGCCGCGCGTGTCTTCCGAAGGACGCAACGCCAGGAACCGCATCTTGCGCGGGAAGGGGCGCGGGTTGTTCGGGTTCGGCTTGAACGCCAGGTACAGCGCGTCGCCCGGCATCGGCGTCCGGCCGAGCGGCCAGAACGGCGCGGCTTGCGGCTGCGTGGGCACGTCGCGCTTGGCGACGGTGCCATCGGCGAAGACGAACATCGCCGCGATCGGTGCGCCGATGATGTCGAGCGCTTGCAAGGTTTCGAACGCCACCGTGCCGGCATCGCCTCGGCCGCTGAATCGCGCGCGCTCGGGAATCGTCTGCGGAATCTCCGCCGCCTTCGGCGTGAAGGCCAGCGCCACCGTCGCCGGGCGCGCAGCCGCGAGTTCGAGGCCCAGCAACTCGGCGAACTTCAGGTAATTCTTCCGCGGCACCTCGCCCATCTTGTGCAGCGTCATTTCCGCCAGCCAGGCGAACAACTGCAACAGCGTGATGCCCGGGTCGGAGTCGTTGTAGTTCGTCCACGCCGGGTTGTGCAGCGGAATGCGGTCGCGCAGTTCGCGGAAGATCTCCTCGAACGGGCGGTCGAACCTGGGTTGTTTGGCTTCCAGCGACATCCGCGACTCCTATTGCCTGACGCCTTCCTCCAGGAAGAACGGGTACACGAGGTTGTAGGCCGCGTTGTTGCTGCGGACCCGATAGTCGATGTGGATCAACAACACCTGTCGTTCCTCCGGCGGCGACTCCACGCGTACGTCGAGTACGTCGATGCGCGGCTCCCATCGCACGAGTGCGTCGCGCACACGCAGTTGCACGCGCCCATGCAATTGCGCCGTGTTCGTTTCCATCACCAGGCCCCAGATGCCGCAGCCGAACTCGGGGCGCATCACGCGCTCGCCCGGGCTCGTGCCGAGGATGATTCCGATGGCCTGCTCGATCGCGGTGGCGCCGGCGACGAGCGCCACTTGGCCCGCGGCGCCCGCGACGACGGGGAACGCCCAACCGCGCCCGAGGAAACCCGGCTCGCGCAGTTCGTCAGCCACCGATGAACACCTGGCCGGTGGCGACGACCGTGCCGACGGGCAGGTCGGCCGGGTCGTTGCAGGTGCGCGCCGTGTCGCCGGCACGCGCGGCGGCCTTGCCGTTGATCGTCACGCTCGAACTGCCCAGCGTGATCGTGGCGCGGTTGCTCGGTGGATTGACGAACGTGCCGCCGATCGGGATGTGCGGCGGCGTGTTCGTCGCCGTGCTGTCGACGGTGGCCGCGAACGCGCCACCGATCTTGACGTCGCTGCTCACGCTGCCGTCGATGATCCCGCTGAAGGGATGCGGCGTCGGCACCGGCGGCGCCGTGCCCGGCGGCTGGATCAGGTGGGTGTCGATCGCCACGATGCGATCGCCCTGGCGTGCTGCGGGAGGTCCCATGGCGTGCTCCTTCAGTTGATCGCCACCGTCTGGCCGGAGAGCGTCATGCTCCCGGTCGCCTTCACCGTCGTGCTCTGGCTCGACTTGATCTCGACGGTCTGCGCGTCGATCGACACCTTCCCCGACGGCGCGGACAACACGATGTCGCCGCTGGAGCAGGTGATCTCGATCTTCGCGCCGGAGACGTCGATCACGATCTTGTGGTTGCCGTCCTTGCCGACGATCTCCACGCGTTCCTTGCCGTCCGTGTCGTCGAACTTGAGCAGGTGCCCCGACCGCGACTGCAGGAATCGCCAGTTGTTGTCGGTGCGCTTGCCGTCGTCCTTCGGCGGCGGATCGGGCTTGCTCCACAGCGAACCCACGATGTACGGCGCGCGCGGATCGCCATGTTCGAAGGCGACCAGCACTTCGTCGTCGCGCTCGGGCCGCAGGAACAACCCGCGCCCCTTGCCGCCGAACGGCGTCGCGATGCGGGCCCAGTTGCTCACCTCGTCGTTGAGGTGCGGGAAGCGCACGCGCACGCGGCCGAGGTCTTCCTGGTCGTCCAAGTCGTCCACGATGCCGATCACGATGCCGTTCTCGCGTTCCATCACAGCTCCTCGCGGCGGCATTCGAACTGCGTGGTGTAACCGCTGTCGCCGATGGCGTGCGTCGTTGAGACGACGAAGTAGCGCCCGCTGAAACGTTCGCCCAATCCGTCGATCTCGAGCACGGTGCCGCTGCGGATGTCGGGCAGGCCCGGCACGGACCCGTTGGCCTTGACCATCTCCTTCGCGATGCCTTCGAGGATCTGCTTCGCCAGTTGCTGCGCTTCGGCCTGGCTCTCCACGGGCTTGGTCGCGACGATCTCGGCCTTCTGTTCGACCGACTTGTCGATCGCCGCCTGTCCGCCGCGTTCGCCCACGCCTTGCGTGACCAGGTCGGCGCGCGTGGCCGTGTAGTTGATCGCTTCCTTCTTGACGCGATCCCATCCGCGCACGGTGACCTTGCCGACCTGGTTGGCGGTGGTGAGCTCGGGCTGGAACTCGACCAGCGACTTGCCGTACGTCAGGCGATACGTCGGTTGGTGCACCGTCGTGGAGGGTCGGTAGACGAGCGTCGTCTTGCCCGGGTCCGACGCATCGCCTTCCTTGACGAAGATGTCGAAGCCCGCGCGTCGCGCGCGCTCCATCATGAAAATGATGTCGTACTTGTTGTCCTGGACCAGGTACTCGAACGTCGGCAGGTTGGTCGCGCTGGAGGTATCGACCTCGACGTTCAGGCGCCCGGCGATCTGCTGCGCGATGTCGCTGTCGGTCATGCTGGTGTACGTGCGCGACTCCTGCTGCGTGCGGAAGCGGTGCAGGATGTTCAGCCCGCTTACCGCGAGCGTCGAGGCACCGCCGGCGGGGAAGGCCGGGCGCAGCGAGGTGATCTCGCCCTTCAGCATGGTGCGCAGTGCGCCCTGGTAGCCCATGCTCAACTCCACGCGCTTGCCGGGGTTGAACAGGTCCAGGTCGCTGTACTTGAACTCGCGCTTGTCCGCGTCCCAGTTGTTGATCGTGATCTCGAAGCTGTCGATCTCCTGCAGGCTGTCCTTGTAGGAGACAGAGAGGATGTCGCGGATGACGTCGCGCCCCGTCGGCCGGCCGTCGAGCTTCACCTCGAAGGCCGGCACGTAGAAGTCCTGTCCTTCATAGATCGGGATCGCGCTCATCGTCGCGTCCCCGCAGGTTGTGCGAGCACGTCGACCGCCGGGATCTCCAGTTCCAGCCCGGGGGGCAGGCGGCGCAGGCTCGGCAAGCGTTCGCGATTGCGGTCCGCGATGACGCGCCACATCGCTGCATCGCCGTACTCCTCGTACGCGATGCTCGCGAGCGTGTCGCGGTCCTTCACCACGCGGCCCTTCGAATGGTCGGCCGATTGCAGGTTCAACTCCTGCAGTTGCTCCTCGAGCGTCTTGTATTCCTTGAACGACACCGTCAGCGTCGCGCGCACCGGGATTCCGGCCGGATTGAACAGCGTGAACTTCTGCTGCACGTTGTCGACGATGGCGCGGAACGACAGCCCCATGCCCCAGATGAAGGTGATGCGCGGCGGCGCATGCGATTTGGGCTGGATGCGTCCGAGCGATGCGACCAGGTCGGTCATCAGGCGCACGTCCAGGACCTTCGCCAGGCTGCTGCCGAGCCGCGTGGTGTCGAAGAACAGCTCCAGCGCGAGCGTGCGCGTCTGGCCGCGCACGAATTGCAGGATCGGCGCGTCGATGCCCGGGATCGCGATCTCCGCGATCTGCGCCGCCTTCGCGATGGTGTATTCGGGCGGGTTGAACTGCACCGGGATCACGGGCGGCAACGTCTGGCCGCGATCGCGCGCATCGACTTCGATGATGGCCGGGACCAGCATGTCATCTGCCCGCTTCGAAGGGCTTCGCGGCCTGCGTCGTCAGCGCCGTCGCGGCGCGCGCGCGCATGGCCTCGCGCGCGCGGTCCTCGAGCTTGCTGATGACCAGCGCGACGAGTTTCTCGCACTGGGCCTGCGTGAGCGCCAGCTCGCCGGTCTGCACCGACACGTCGCTCGTCATCTTTTCGATATGCACCTGCACCCGTCACCTCCGACGCGTGAAGCCCTGATGCGCCACTTCCATCGTTTCGATCGCAAGGTTGTTCTGGCCCGCGCCCAGCTCGGGCCCGAGCCACTTGACCGGGAAAGCATCGACCAGCTGGAACTCGAGCACGTCGTTCGCGCCGGACGGGTCGTGGACATAGATGGAGCAGTTGCGCGCCTTGAAGTCGCCGTCGGCGATGGCGCGATACCAGTCCCACAACACCTTGTTGACGATGCCGCGCTTGAAGGTCACGTTGCCTTGCTTCGAGCGCCCCGGCAGCTTCCAGGTGTGCGTGTTCAGTCCGCCCTCGGCGTACTCCTGCACTTCGACCTCCGACTGCAGGCCCGTGCAATCGCTGAAACCGCCCGGCGGCAGGTCGTCGAACTGCACCGTGAAGCGGAACGCAGTGGCCGGATCGAGGCGGGCGCCGGTCTCAGACATCCTGCGCCCCCTGTGCTTCGATCCGGACGCCGTTGTCGCGCGTGACGCCGATGCGCACGATCACGAATTCGGCAGGCCGCGGGGGACGCAACCCGAGTTCGCACATGACGCGCCCCGCGTCGGTCTGCTCGCGCGGATTGGTGGTCGCGTCGCAGCGGACGAAGTAGGCCTCCTCGGGCGTCGCGCCATCGAGCATGCCTGCGCGATACAGCCGTTCCAGGAAACCGCGCACCGCGCGGTCGATGTCGCGCCACAGGCGCGGGCTGTCGGGCTCGAACGCCAGCCATTGCATCTGTTCGTCGAGCGCCTCGCCGATCATCGCGAACAGGCGGCGCACGCCGATGTAACGCCAGCTCGGGTCGTCGTCGAGCGTGCGCGCCCCGAGGACGCGGATGCCGCGCCCGGGAATGGCGCGGATGGCGTTGATATGCGCGTCGTTGAGGCGCGCGTGCGCGTCGTCGTCGATCGCCTCCTGCAGGTCCCACACGCCTTCCAGCACTTCGTTGGCGGGCGCCTTGTGTACGCCGCGCCGCCGGTCGGTGCGCGCGAGCATCCCGGCGACATGCCCCGACGGCGGAATGACGCGCACGTTGCCGTCGATACGCAATGCATCGTCGACCATGACCCACGGGTGGTACACCGCGGCGTAGCTCGTGCGCGGCAGCGCGGTTTGCGTCGGGGAGCCCGGCGCCACGTATCGCATCGCTTGGGTCTGGTTCGTCCGCGGCAGATCGAGCAGCGCGATGCGATCGCGTTGCTCCAGGCAGCGGGCGAGCAACGCGATCTGCGCGTCGCGCACGATCTCGGGCTTGAAACCCGGGACGGGTGCGCCCACCAGGTCTGGCGCGGCGACGAAGGAAATGCCATCGATGCGCGAGAGCGCGTCCATTCCCCAAACGCGCTTGTTGTCCGGGTCGTTGGATGCATCGCCAGAGAAATGCGCCGGGCGGAGCGATACGATGCCGTCGTCGCCGCCGGCGAGATCGATGCCGGCGCCGAGGACTTCCAACGGCTCGTCCGCGGACGGCTCGATCCGGCGCACGAGGGTCTCCTGCGCCAGGGTTGGCATTGCATCGAACGCCAGCACTTGCGGTGGCCGTCCCTCGGCGGTCGCCGACAGGCCGATCACCGCATCGCGTTCCCATATCGGCGCGATGCGCACCGAGTTGCCCCAGCAGCCGTCGCTGGTCGCTTCCAGCGCGATCGCCTTGCCGTCGGGCAACCGCAACGCGATGCGCGCGCGCTTCGCCTTGGCGGGATCGGCGACGCGCACGACCCAGCACGTGCGCCCGCCGTTGGCGAAGAACCCCTCCACCGCGTACGCGAGATACCCCTGCGCGATGTGCGCGCCGAAGGTCGTGACGAACTGCCGCATGCTTTCGACCTTGCACGCCTCGTGCAGCGGCCCGCGCTCGGCGATGCCGATGAAGCCCGCGACATCGGTGCGCGCCAGGTCGAGCGCCTGCGGGTTGGCATCGAGCCATTCGACGTAGACGCCGGGTGCGCGGGAGCGGGAGAGGAGGGCGGCCATGGCGCCTGGATCACGTCTGCAGGGCCAGGCCTTCGACGCAGATCTCGAACTCCTCGATCGCGATCTCGTTGTTCTTCGCGTTCAACGCCGGCCCCGCCCATTTCGAAGGCCAGCCTTCGCTGAACTCCCAGGTGAGCGCCGGCTGGCGCGCTTCGTTGAGCAGTGTGATCGTGCCGCCCTTGCGCACGGTCTTGCCGTCCATGACCGTCTTGCGCCAGGCGTAGAGGTCCTTGCCGTCGGGCGTGTATCCGCGCTTGAGGCTGATGTTGGTGTACTTGCGCTTGCCGGGGATCTTGCGGACGGTGATGTCCTCGTTTCCCTCGCGGTACTCGATGATGTCGGTCTCGGTCGCGAGCCCGCCCACCTCCGAGAACCCGGCGCGCATGTTCTCGACCGTGATGATGAAATTGAACGACGCCAGGGGGTCGTTGCGGCTACCGGATGCAGGCATGGCACGTGCTCCTTAGGCTTCGGCGTCCAGCGTCTTTTGCGAGATGCGGAAGATGACGAACTCGGCGGGTTTGACCGGCGCGATGCCGATGACGCAGATCAGTCGACCATTGTCGAAATCGTCCTGCGTCATGGTTGTGCGATCGCACTTGACGAAGAAGGCTTCTTCCTGCGTCGTGCCCATGAGTGCGCCGTTGCGCCACACGGTGCGCAGGAAGTTGGTGATCGAGGTGCGGATCGCGATCCATGTCGGTTCGGAGTTCGGCTCGAACACCGACCATTGCGTTCCGCGGTCGATGCTTTGCTCGACGAAAATGAATAAACGACGGACGTTGATGTATTTCCACATCGCATCGGACGTCATCGTGCGCGCGCCCCACACGCGGATGTCGCGGCCGTCGGAACGGAAATCGCGGATCACGTTCACGCCGCGCGGGTTGAGCAGGTCGTGTTCCTGCTTGTTGAGCGTGTGCGACAGCGGTTTGCGGCCGCCGTTGAGGTCGCGCGCCAGGATCCCGCGCACGACTTCGTTGGCGGGCGCCTTGTGCACGCCGCGCTCGACGTCGGTGCGCGCGTAGATGCCGGTGATGTGGCCGGTGGCGGGGATGAGCTTCGTGCCGTCCGGCGTGTGGCTGGCGACGACGCGCACCCACGGGTAGTAGAAGGCGCCGAACGTGCTGTCGCGCAACGGGCGGATCTGCGGGATGTTGGGATTGCCGTTCATCACCTGGTCGCTGAGGATCGCGAAGCGGTCCTTCATCGCATCGCACGCATCCTGCAGGTCGGCCCCGAGCTGGCCCATGCCGGGCGCGACTTCATCCGGGATCGCCATCAGCGAGATCTCGCGGATCGCCTTGAGGCCGGCGAGGCCGACCTTCGCTTCCGGATCGACCGTCGCCGCATCCAGGTAGTCGTTGGGCGTCGCCGCGACGTACGTGCCGTTCTGCAGTTGGAGATTCGGGAAGGCCGCGGGCGTCGGCGGCCCGGGGCACGCGACCACTTCGATCAGCCGCGAGCCGCCGTTGATCACGGTGATCGCATAGTTCGACTGCGTCTGGTCGCCGGAGAGGTTGTCGAAGTCTTCGAGGACGTCGGGCTCGCGGCGATTGGGATTCGCCAGTTGCGTCACGTCGGTGGGATCGACGAACGGCGCCGGGATCGCGTCGCGGTAATACAGGACCTGGAGGCGGAACCAGCTCGCCGCCGGCGAGCCCGCCGCGGCGAATTGCGCCGCGGAGGCCTGCTTGATCGCGATGAGGATGTTGTTGCCCCACGCGCCCTTGCCGTTCGCGCGCACGGTGGTGGGGCCGGGCGCGCCGGGCACGTCGAGCGCGGCGGCGACCGACGCGGTGCCGATCACGCGCGCGACGAACAAACGTTGCCCGCCGTTCTCGAAGAACCCGCGCGCCGCATAGGGCAGGAAACAATTCGATGCATTCAACGGGGGCTGGTCGATGTACCCACCGAACCAGCGTTGATAGTCCTGCCAGCTGGTGACCAGGCGCGGCCGCTGGGGCCCGCGTTCGGTCTCCCCGACGAATCCGGCGGTGCTGGTGCTGACGCCTTCGATCGGCCGTGGGCCGCTGCTGACTTCTTCGACGTATACGCCTGGGGCGAGATACTCGGGCATCGCCGCTCTCCTGGATCAGGGAATGTGGAACGTGGGAACCACGACGACGGCTTCCGGCTGCAGCGCGATCGCGGCGACTGTCGCGGTCGCGCCGGCCGGCGTTGTCGCGGTCACGGTGAGGTTCGGCACCGCGACCTGGTTGAGGTCGAAATAGAGGAACCACGTGCCGTCCGCGCGCGACTTCGACCGACGCGCGTTGACGGAAGTACTGATGACGGCGCCCGCCACCGGCGTGCCGCCGCGGCCAAGCACCTGGCCGCGCAAGGCGGTGTTCTTCAGGGCGGTCTCGCTGCCCAGGCGCACGTTGCGTTGTCGCACGACGGCGCCGCCGGGGTAGGCGATGCGCACGGAGATCGGCTTGATGACGGGCTGCGAGGCGATCTCCGGCGTGTTGTCGAAATAGCGGCGATCCGGCAGGACCAGCGCCCACTCGCCACGTGCATCGGTGTCCGCGACGAGGAACGGCCAATCGCCGATCGCGGGCAACGCCGCCGGCGCGAGGAAGGGCGGGCCAATGTTGAGTGCTTCGACGCGAATGCCCGGCAGCGGCGTTCCGTCGGCACCGAGCGCACTGCCGCGCAGCAACGTCGGGCCCAGGTCGAAACGGCTGGTCGTGACATCCGGCAACGGATAGGCGGGGCCGGGCAGCAGCGTGACGCTGCCGGCGTCGTTCGCTTGCGGCTGCGGCACGTCGATGCGGCGCACGCCTTCGGGCGGCGGCCAGATCAGCGCGAGTTCCGCGTCCTGGTAATAATCGCCGCGCACGCGCACCCGATACGTTCCCGGACCGAGCGGCCACCGGCGCGCAGGCTCTGCGCTGTCGACGTACGTGCCGTCCAGCACGAGGTAGCCGGAGCGATTGCGGAACGCGTGCAACACGCGCGGCGGATCGAACGTGCGCGCCGCGGGCGCCGTGGCCGCGGTGATTTCGCAGCGGATCTCGCCCAGCGGCGGCGGGAACTGCCCGTCGGTGCGCAGGGCGCGCGCGAGCGCGTCCAGCACGCTCAACGCCATCAGCGGCGCCGGTTTGAAATGCTCGATCACGGTCGCGGTGTTCATCGTGCGGCTCACGCGGCCATGTCGCCGAACCGGGATTCGCGATCGCCGATGCGACCAGTCTGCTGCACGCGCTGGGACTCGATGCGCGCGGCACGGACTTCGTAGCAGACCGACAATCGATACGGTTGCTGCATCGCTTCCCACACCTTCGCCAACTCCTCGATCGTGCGGGAGGCCAGGCTGACGTGCAGTTCCTCCGCCTGCTGGGGCGCATGCAGGCTCGGCATCGTGAGGACGCCCTGGTCGTGGAAGATCTGCAACGCGCGGCCGAGCACTTGCTGATCGCCGACGTCGCTGCCGGTGGACGGCGTCAGCAGGTACTGGAGGTTGATCGCCAGCGGCGGATACGCCTCCGCGGTGTCGTCGCCGGCTTCGCGCTTGCGCACGGGCGGCGCATTGCGCAGGTGTTCGTTCGCGGTGACCTGGTACAGCCACAACGACATCTGGCGGACGACGTTCGCGCCGAGCGGTTGCGCCGGATTGGACAACACGATGTTGTCCTTCGCCGTCACCAGCTGGCTGGTCGTCGTGTCCTGCGTCAACCCGAGCCACAGCGTGTGGCGCAGGAACTCGCTGACTTCGCCGATGATCATGTGGCTCATGGCCCGCCGTCTCCGCCGTCGGGGTCGTCGTCGCGCCCGAACCGGTCCGCGTGCCGCAACAGGCCGACGCCGAGTTGGCGGAACAGTTCGCGTGCGTTGACGGGGTTGGCGATCACGCGCAGGTAGACGGGCGTCATGCCGTTCTCCTTCTCGTGACCGCAGTCGACCTTGAATTCGAAGGCGTTGTGGCCGATGCGGAAGCGATCGGCATACCACTCCCCGGCGAGGTCAGCATCGTCATGGCCTGTGTTGGCGTCTTCATCTGCCACTCCCGTCGCTCCGCGCTGCGTCTGTTCAGGGGCACTTGGACATCGGGCCGCAGCAGTCCCGTGCCTTGATTTCCTTCAGGATCCACTCGCGCCGCAGCGTTTCGGCCTCCGTCGCGGCCGCCGCCAGCTCCTCGGCGCGCTTCTTCGCTTCGCTCAGCTCGATCGCGCCGATCTTCTGCGCGCTCTCGGCATCGTTGAGCGCGACGACCCAGTGCTCGTAGGCGGTCGTGTAACAGGCGGGCGACCAGCAATCGAGGAACGTGGCGATGTTGATGTTCTCGACGTAGCAGACCTCGCTCTGTCCTTCGGTGCGCGCCGAACGCAGCAGCGCCTCCATTTCGCGGAGGTAGAACCAGGCTTCGCACTGATCCTTCGACGGATCGGCGAGTTGCAGGAGCTTCTTCAGGTCCTCCCGCTGCGCCGTGACCTGCGCTTGCAGCTTGGTCTTGAAGTAGTCGGCCCACTGCTGCGCCCAGTCGAGATCGCGCTGCAGCCGCGCCTGGCGCTTGTCGAGGCGCACCACTTCGGCGTTCTGCGCATCGCGCGCGTCCTGCGCTTTCTTCACGCGCGCCTCGACCGACGCGATGGCCTTGGCGATGCACTGCTTCTGCTTGTCGGTGAGGCCCAGTTGGCAGCGGATCGTCGGAATCGAACACTCGATGCTGCTGCGCTGCACTTCGGTGGCGCGATAGAACTCGGTGTACGTCGCGGTCGCCGCCGGTTGCGATTCGATCATTTTTTCCAAGGCCGCGATGCGTGCCGTGACGTCGGCGAGCTTCGCCTTGAGCGGCTCGAATTTCTGTAGTTCGCGCGAGCCGCGTTCGGCGCTCTTGCGCAACGATTCGAGCTGTTCCGCAGGCGTTCCCGGCTTTTGCGGTTCGCCTTGTTGGCTGGTGTCACCGCTGCATGGATCGGGGGGCGGCGGTTCGCACGGCTCCGGCTCCTCCGGCGGCGGTTCGGGTTCTTCGCACGTCGGTTCCGGCGGCGGGCATGGGCGCTCGGGCGGTTCCGGACACGGCTTGGGTTCCGGGCAGGGAGGATCCTGATCGCTCGGTTCCTCCGGTTCGGGACAGGGTTTGGGCTCGGGCTTTTCGCCGCACGGTGGGTCCTTCGGGTGCGACTGTTCCTGCGGCGACTGACTTTGCGGGTTCATGTCTCCAATGCCTCGCTGTGAAATGCACGGGACCGGCTTGCGCGTCGTGGGCACAGGCGTGTGCATGAAGCGGGCCAAGTGCGACGCGCGATTCGCAAGTGATACGAAACGCAGGCGTGGCAACGGTTGCAGCCGATGCGACGCGCGATCGTGCGAATGCGCGCGCGTGGCGATGTGACGCACGGATGTGACGCGGCAGTGCGCGCGTGCGGTCGCGCAGTGCGCGAATTGCAGGTGCGCGGTGCGAAATCCGGCGTGTCGCGCGCATGTCACGCGGGATGTGACACGCGTTGCATGTCACGGCCTGTGGCCGCTTGCAACAGGGGCGGTCGTTTCCATCGATGGAGACGAGATCGGTGCGGTCTCGTCGAGCGCGCGCACAGCGGCGGGATGACAGCTGATCAATTCCGTCAAGCGCATTCGTAGCAGGATTTCAGCCTGCTGAGCACCCCCGGAGGCTTGGCCGAAGGGGTTCCCTTCGGGGAGGTTCCACACGTGCTGTTGGTGGTGCAGCATCCGATCGCCGACTTGCGTCCGTTCCTCGGCGCCGACAGTGGCGCGCTCGGGCGACCTGCATGGCCCGTTCCCGATCCGCAGCACGACTACATCCGCGGCACCGGCCGCGTGCGCCGCAGGATGCGCGGCGGCATCGACGATTGGGCCGGCGAGGATCTGTATGGCGATGCCTCGCGCGCCATCCGTTTCGGGGACCGCCTCGGCGAGCAGACCTTCGACATCCATGGCGAGCAGGCGCGCGTGCGCACGTCATTCCGCCGGTTCCTCTCGAGCGGCACCGTGGGGCGTTTCGAAATCGGATTGGGATTGGACACCGGCTCGCACGATCACCTGGCCGTGGCCACGCGACTCGCGCAATTGCCAGTGCAGTTGCGTTCGGGCCAGCAGATCAAGTTGATCGACGCAGGCACCAGGCTCGCCGCGCAACTGCTCGACGCCACGACGCGACATGCCGCGCCAGGCAGCCCGCAAGGCAATGCTGCAACGGGACAAGCGAAACCTTCCGGCGCGCAACGATGGTGGATGGCGGCCGGCAATCCCGTGATCGTCCTGGAGTTCCAACCGGGCGAGGGCGCGTCGGTCATGCCGGACGCCGCGCAACCCGTCGAGGTGGGCCTGGCCGGCGTCAAACTCTGGCATGCATGGATCGGCCTGGGCGGTGCGCTGCACGGGACGTGGCTCATCGAACGCGGCAACGACGAACGCACCGTGCGCCGGCTCCGCATCAATCTCAGCCGCCTGCATGCCGAGCGCGAATGTTTGCGCATCGTGCTGCAGACGATGGGCAACGGCCAACGCCTTGCCATCACGCAGGCCAATTCCGACGGCGTGCAGACGTATTTGAACGAAGCCGTCCACGGGCTCCAGAAACGCCAGCGATTCGGGATCGCGCAGTCGCCGATCCTCGAAGCCTCGATGGATGCCTACGGCATCGCGATCGCCGGGCAGTCGGCATCGCTCGACACGATGCGCCGGCAGGTGAAGGACAAGGTGGACGCTTACATTCGACGACAGGAGGCGAAGATCGTGCAGAACATCCACAACGGCGATGTCATCCAGAACACCACGACGGTCGGCAACCTGGGCCAGGGGGCGGTCGTCAACGTCGTCACCGCGAAGGAGATCGAGAACGCGTTCAACAACGCATTCAAGATGGTCAGGGAGGCGGACGGCGCGACGCAGGACAGGAAGGACAAGCTGGACGCGCTGATCAAGCAAGTGCAGGAACTCGTGCCGCAGTTGCCCGAGGAGACGAAGGCGCAGGCGCTCTCCGACATGGAGACGCTCACCCGGGAAGCCACATCGGCCAAGCCCCGCAGGAAGATGCTGGAAGTGTCGGGCGAAGGCTTGATCGAGGCAGCGAAGACCGTGGCGAAGATGGTGCCGTCCATCACCGCGGCGGTGGCGGGCTTGCTCACCCTGTTCGCGTAGGCGCACTTCCGGCCGCGCGCGTCGACAACTGGTCGAGATTCCCGAGCATCGCTTCGAGTTCGGCGAGCTCGACCACGCGATGCTGCGCGTCTCCGGCCAGGAAGGCGCCCTGATCGACGACCAGCAGCCCGATCACGGTGGCGTCGCCGAAACGCGATACGCCCCGGATCCATTCGAGCTTCGCGTCCAGGTTGCGATGGAAGCCCTTGCTGTCGTCGGGCCCGAGCTTCGACCAGACGTTGGTGAGCACGCGCCGCGAGGCGGGGCTGACGAGTACCTTGCATTCGCAGACGAGCAAAAGGCGTCGCTCGGGGTGCCAGGCGACGACGTCGATCTCCCCCGGGATGCGGGCGCGATGCGCATGGTCGATCGGTTCCGGATCGTCGCCGGTGTGCCACGCGTGTCGTGTCGTCAGCGAACCCGCGGTGAACCCTGCCTTGCGGAACAAGGCGCATACCTCGTCCTCGAAGCGCCTGGATACATACGTCTGGAAGACGACGGGGTCGACCTTGACGTCGCCGAACCCCTGCGAGGCCATGACGGCGGACTCGATGAAGTTGTTCACCGAGTCCATCACGTTCGCGATGCCGACGCAGAAGGTGTCCTCGTCGATGCGGATCGCCGGGCGTTCTGGCCACATGTTGGCCAGCGGGCCGTCGATGCGCGATTCGTACCACGGTCGCCGCCAGAACACGTTGTGCACCACGGCTTCGACCTTGTCCCGGGGAATGTTTTCGATGCCCTCGAACGCCAGCGGGAACTCGCGGAACAAGGTGATGCCCAGGCTCGCCGCCGCCTGCGCGCCTTCCCGCGCGATGCGCATGCGCAACACGCCTTGCAGGAGCATGAAGCGGACGTAGAGCCCCAGCCAGAAATCGAGCGATCCGATCGCCTCGAACAACGTGCCCCGGAACACGGGCATCGAACGCGGTGATGCGCCGCGAAGCACTTCGATCACGGCGCGCTGGAATTCCTGAAATCGGCCCCAGACGACTTGCTGGGATTGCGCGAGGGTGCGTTGGTTCGTTCCGCGGCCCTGCGTGTAGCGTTGCCATGCATGGATCAATCCAAGGTCTCGGTCGGACAGCATTTCCAGGCCGCCGGCGTGCACGACGCTCGTGCCGAATCCGAAGACATGCGCCTGGTCGGCATGCAGGTTCAGCAGCTCCCACGCGGCGATGGCCTTCACGAGTTTGCACAGGCCCGCGTCGTCGCACACGCACACGGGCGGCGAGGGCGAGCGCACGTTGTTCCAGGCCAGCGCGATCGCGGATTTCATCGCCGTGCCGAGCATCGGCAGCGACTGCGTCAGTTCCTCGTCGCCGTAGTAGTAGCGTTCGGTCGCAAGGGCCAGGCCCGGGATCGCATGGCGCGGATCGACGCCGGCCGCCGCCTCCCGCACGCGCGCGAAACACAGCGCGACCGCGGCCTCGCGTTGCGCCTGCGAGGACAAGGTAGTCAGCCCTTCGGCGTCGAGCGCGACCACCGCGTCGTCGAGGAAATCCTCGTCCGACTGGAACGTGCGGAACAGATGGGCGGAGGTCTCTTCCGCGCGTTGGTACAGCTGATCGAGCTTGTCCATGGCGACCACGCACGCGATGCCGACGCCCTGTGCAACGCCAAAATGCCGCCGCACCCGGACGCGGCCGGTTTGCTATAAGGGCGGCATGACATTCCGAACCCGCCTCCTCATCGCCGCGACGTGCCTGCTCCTGCAGTCGTGCGCCACCGCGCCGCGCAGCGCGAACGACGCACCTGTTGCCGCGGAGGGGCCGACACTCGCGTGGGGGCAGCTCCGGATGCAGCTTCCTTCCGGATGGGCCGTCGAAACCAGCGACGACGGCAGCAGCGCCATCGGCAAGTTGCCGGGCACCGAGGACGAAGTCAGCGTCACCGAATTCGGTTCGCGCGTCGCCGACGAAACGCCGGCCGAGCACCTGCAGCGCTACATCAAGGAACTCTCGGTCCCGGAGCCGCCCGAGGTCAGGAACGTCCTGCCGTTCACGCCGTTCGCGATGCCCGGCGGCCAACCCGCCACGACCCGGATCCAGGACCTCGGCGACGATGTGTTCGTCATCGAGTACGCCATCGCGCTGCCCGCCGGAAGGATGTTCACCATCAACTTCTACCGGATGGGCGCCCCCGGGCCGGAGACCGAGCGCTATTCGGACTTGATCCGCAACGCGCGTTTCGACTCGTCGGAATCGGACGAAACGTAAGCGTTCGAAGACTCAATCCTGGAGTTGGTAGCGCACGTCTTTCGTCCAGATCGGGCACCCCGGCGCTGCGACGTAGCGCGTCTGGCGCGCGTGCTCGATCAACAGTTGGTCGAGTGCACGATCGCGCGAACTGGTAACGAAATGCGCGTCGAAGGGGATGCCGTTGTCTTCCACCAGGACGCGAACCACGACGCGGCCCGCAACATCGTCGCCGGCCTTGCGTCGCCATGACTTGCGGATTGCATCGAACGCAGGCTGCGATTCCACGCGCCGCGCCGCGGCGCACTCCTCGGCGCTGCGCTCGGGTTGCGTCGTCGGTTTCGGATAAGGCCAGCCTGGAATCGCGGCCGTCGCCGATTGCGTGGTCGAAACGAGCAGGACGGCGAGCGCCGTCTTCCGGAGCGTATTCAAGTGCGGTCGTTCCCCGGCGCGTTGCGCGCCTTCCCCGGGCGGCATGGTAGCGAATCGGCCGGTCGCCAACGAAAAAGGCCACCGCGAAGGTGGCCTTTCGTCGAAATCTGGTGGGCGGTGCAGGGTTCGAACCTGCGACCCTTGCCGTGTGAAGGCAATGCTCTACCGCTGAGCTAACCGCCCGGGGTGCTTCTACCGCCGCGGGGCGGGGCAGGCGCGGCATTCTACGGAAGGCGGGGCATTCCGGCAACGGGTGGCGTGTGGTTCGTGCGGTTCGCACGCGGGCCGATTTTCGGCGACTATCCGCCTGTACGCTTCAGCTTGGGTGGGGACCCGGGCGGTTGTCGCGGGGCGTGCGCTACAGGGGGAAGTCCATGGTCGATTCGGCGCGGATGCAGCAGGTGCATCTGGTGTTGTTCGTGTTTTCTTCCGCGGTGCTGGCGGTGGTCGGGTGGCTCGAGGCGTCGAACGCCGCGCCGTCCGCGTTGTTGCCCGTCGTCGGCGTCGTACCGTTGGTACACCTGGCCATCGCGATCGGCGCGGGCAAGGGCAGCGCATGGGCGCAGCTGGGGTCGAAGCTGACGGGCGTGTATTTCCTCGCCCGTCGCTGGCGCCCTCACTCGATCTGATCGCGCGCGTACGCCGCGTCGAGGGTTTCCATCGCGTCCTTCGGCTTGGCCTTCGCGGCTTTTTCGAACGCGGTCGCGGCCGCGTCTTCCTGCTTGTCGCCGTGGAGCAGCAGCAGCACGTTGGCGTGCTCGACGTGCGCGATGGGCGAGTCCGGCGTCAGCTTCAGGGCGGTCTTGATGTGCGATTCGGCTTCGCTGGCCTTCGCGCCGTAGGTCAGGCCGCCGATCATCGCGCCGATCTTGCCGATGATTTCCGCGTGGTAGAGCGCCAGCGCGGTGTGCGCTTCGGCGTGCTTGGGCGCCAGGTCGAGCGCGGTGTCGAGCGAGGCGCGCACCTTGCCGGCGATGCCTTGCTTGAGCGCCTTGGCGATCGACAGGCCCTGGCTGTAGCGGCCGAGGGCGAAGGCATGGCGGTAGTGGCTGTTCGCCTCGCCCGGGAGCGCGGTGATCGCGGCTTCGGCCAGTTTGGCCGCGTGCTCGAAACGCTTGAGCTTCTCGGCGTCGTCGTCGACCAGGTAAGTCGCGTGGATGCCGATGGCCTTGGTGGCGACGGACGCGCCGACCGGGCCGAGTTTTTCGCCCGCGTCGAAGGCGGCCTGGAAGTCGCCGCGATGGAAGGCGCGCCATGCGTCCTGCAGGGCGGCGGCGAGCGCGTCGGCATCGAGTTTGGGCGCCAGTTTTCCCGCGGCTTTCAACAGCTTGGCGGCGTGCTTCGCATCCGGGAAGGGTTCGGCGTCGCCGGCGTGCAATTGCGGCCAGGCTTTCTTCAGCGCGTCGCCGGCGTAGGCGAAGGCTTTGGCGTCATGCGGGAACGGCGCCCATTTCGACTTGGCCATGCGGACCTTCCTGGATTCGATGGAAGCGGCAGCATCCCGCCGCGCGCGCGTCTTCGCAAGATGTCAGCGCCGCGCGTGGTGTGATTGCTCCATGGACGGCGCGGCATGGTGCGCGCCAGGAGACCCTCGATGACATCTCGCGAAACGACGTTCCGGCACGTGTGGCTCGCCGGGCTGGGTGTGTTGGCACGGTTGCGGCGCAGTGCCGATCGCATTGCCGGACGCGTGCAGGCCGAAGAGCTAGCGCCGCTCGAGCCGCCGTTCGTGACGACGGAGAAGGTGGCGAAGCGGAGCACGCATTCGTCGGGGTCGCGGCGCGCGGGCGAGCGGGATGCGCAGCGCCGCATTGCCGGCAAGGGGCGCTAGTCGATGTAAGCGCGGGTCAGCGTGTTGAGGTGCACGCGCTCGGCGTCGCGCAGGAACGGGGCGAGCAACATCATCACTTGCACGATGCCTGCGCGGATCGAGGCCTGTTCGTCCTTGTCGCCGCGCGCGGAGGCGTAGTTCAACCAGAATGTCGCGATGACCAGCACGTTGGTGGCGGCGGCATCGAGTTCATCGGCGCTCGCGCGCATCACGCCGGCCTGCGACAGGCCGCGCATCACGGTATGCGCCTGTTCGTCCGCGCGGCGCAGGATGCGCGCAAATCGGATCCGCAGGCGGCGGTTGCGGCTCAGGATGTTGGCGAGGTCGCGATAGAGGAACCGGTAATCCCAGATGCACTCGAACACCAGGTGCAACTGCAGCCAGATGTCTTCCAGCCCGGGCAGGCGGCCTTCCGGCGCGCCCAGCGCCGCATCGATGCGCTCTTCGTAACGGCCGAAGAGGTGCTCGATGATGTCGTCCTTGTTGCGGAAGTGGTAGTACAGGTTACCCGGGCTGATCTCCAGCTCGTCGGCGATGTGGTTGGTGGTGACGTTCGGCTCGCCCTGCGCATTGAACATCGTCAGCGACGCATCGAGGATGCGTTGTCGTGTCTGCCGGGCCATGTGCGCGGGCGGCCGCGGGTCAGGCGGTGAGTTTCTTGACCAGGTCCACGTACTTCTGCATGGCCTCGTCCTGCGCGGTGCCCTGCAGCTTGGCCCAGGCCTCGTACTTGGCGGTGCCCACGAAGTCGAAGAAGCCGGGCTTCGGGCCGGTGACGTCGCCCTCGGAGCCTTGCTTGTAGAGCGCGTAGAGGCGCAGCAGCGTGTCGTTGTCGGGGCGCTCGGAGAGGCCCTGGACATCCTTGGCGGCCTGTTCGAAGCGGGCTTTCAGGTCGGACATGGTGCGCAGGCTCCCGGGCGGCAGGCGGGCATCACAGCATGCGGTGTCGACGTTTTCAATACGCAGGGGAATTGTGGGGCCGTCTGCGGTCTGGCAACGTAGGCGCAGGACATCGGGGAGCACGCAGGACATGACCTACTTCGTCACAGGGGCCACGGGCTTCGTCGGCCGCCACCTGGTCAGCGCGCTGCTCAAGCGCAAGGGCCCCGTCCACGTCCTCGTGCGCAAGGATTCGCGCAAGAAGCTCGACGCCATCGGCGCGAAGATGGGCTGGGACATGAAGCGCATCGTGCCGGTGGAAGGCGACATGGCCGCCGCGAAATGCGGCGTGGCCGCCGCGCAATTGCGCGCGCTCAACGGCAAGGTCAAGCACTTCTTCCACCTGGCCGCCGTGTACGACCTCACCGCGAAGGCCGACGTGCAGCGCGTGGCCAACGTCGAAGGCACGCAACATGCGCTGGACCTGGCCGCCGCCATCGGCGCGGGCACGTTCCACCACACCTCGTCGATCGCCGCAGCGGGCCTGTATCCCGGCGTGTGGCGCGAGGACATGTTCGACGAAGCCGAGGGCCTCGACGACCCGTACCTGCGCACCAAGCACGACTCCGAAGGCCTCGTGCGCCGCGAGAAGCGCCTGAAGTGGCGCATCTACCGGCCGGGCATGGTGGTCGGTCATTCGCAGACCGGCGAGATGGACAAGATCGACGGGCCTTACTACTTCTTTTCCTTCATCAAGAAATTGCGCGAGATGCTGCCGCAGTGGATGCCGATGCTGGGCATCGAAGGCGGGCGCATCAACATCGTGCCGGTGGACTTCGTGGCCGATGCGATGGACCACATCGCGCACAAGCCGAAGCTGGACGGCCACACCTTCCACCTCACCGACCCCGAACCGATGCGGGTGGGCGAAGTGCTCAACGCCTTCGCGCGCGCGGGGCACGCGCCGGAAATGACGATGCGCATCGATGCGCGCATGTTCGCGTTCGTGCCGGGCGGGGTCCGTGCGGCCGTCGGCAATCTCCCGCCGGTGCGCCGCTTCATCGGCATGTTGCTGCGCGACTTCCGCATCCCGAAGGAAGTCTTGAAGTTCATCACCTATCCGACGCGCTTCGACAACCGCGAAGCCGAGCGTGCGCTGAAGGGCAGCGGCATCACCGTGCCGCGCCTGGACACGTATTCGTGGCGGCTGTGGGATTACTGGGAGCGCCACCTCGACCCCGACCTGTTCGTCGACCGCTCGCTCAAGGGCAAGGTGCGCAACAAGGTCGTGGTGATCACGGGTGGTTCGTCGGGCATCGGCTTGTCGACGGCGCAGCGCGTGGCCGAAGCCGGCGCGGTCACCGTCATCGTGGCGCGCGGCGAAACCGAGCTGTTCAAGGCGCGCGACGAGATGAAGGCCAAGGGCGGCAAGGTGTTCGCCTACACGGCGGACCTGGCCGACATGGCCGATTGCGATCGCCTGATCGCCACCGTGCTGAAGGACCACGGCCACGTCGACATCCTGATCAACAACGCCGGCCGTTCGATCCGTCGTTCGATCGAACTGAGCTACGACCGCTTCCACGATTTCGAACGCACGATGCAGCTGAATTACTTCGGCAGCCTGCGGTTGATCATGGGCTTCCTGCCGACGATGACCCATCGCCGCAAGGGCCACATCATCAACATCAGTTCGATCGGCGTGCTGGCCAATTCACCGCGGTTCTCCGCGTACGTCGCGTCGAAGGCGGCGCTGGATGCGTTCTCGCGCTGCGCGCAGGGCGAGTTGTCGGGCAAGGGCATCGCCTTCACGACGATCAACATGCCGCTGGTGAAGACGCCGATGATCGCGCCGACCAAGATGTACGACAGCGTGCCGACGCTGACGACCGAAGAAGCGGCCGACCTGTGCGTCAAGGCGATCATCGAACGCCCGAGCCGCATTGCCACGCGCCTGGGCATCTTCGCCTCGGTGATCAACGCGCTGGCGCCGAAGGCCTACGAGGTGGTGATGAACACCGCGTTCGAACTGTTCCCGGATTCGGCCGCCGCCAAGGGCGACAAGAAGGCGCTCAAGGGCGAGACCGAACCGAGCGGGGAGCAGATCGCATTCGCCGCGCTCATGCGCGGCGTGCATTGGTAGCGCTTAGAGCGTCGCGCACTGCTTGAAGCGCGGCGCCTGCTCGCTGTGTTCGGGCGGTTCGAGGTACACGCGGGCGGTGCGCAGCGTCGCGTAGCGCGTCAGCACGGTGCAGACGGCGTCGAAACGCTCGGTGGAGGTTTCGTCGACCTGCACCTGCAGCGTGGACTTCGTCGACCAGTTCGCGCGGTAGACGCCCGGCAGCGAGGACACGCGGCGCACGACTTCGGCGCGCTGCAGGTCTTCTTCCTCGGAGGTCATCGGCATCGCCGCCGCGCTCGCCGGTTGCTGCGGTGCGGTGGGCGCCGCGGCATCGGCTTTCGCGAGTTCGGGCGCGGCCGCGGCCGGGGTGGCGCGCATCGGCGAGGCGACCTGGGGGAGAGGCACCTCGTTGCCACCGAAGGTCGAACCGACCGCGACGCCGATCACCAGCGCCGCAGCCCACGAGATCCACACGAACATGCGCGCCCGCTTGCTGGCGTCCTTGCGCACGTCCTCGGCCAGGCTCTGTGGGAGCAGGGGCGCCACTTCGGGCCACAACGCGCCGCCATCGATGAGTTCGACGCGCGCCTCTTCGGCGGCCTTGCGGGCGTCGGGGTCGACCGAGCCGGGGGTGACGAGCAGCCCGCTGCGCGCGGCCTGGAACTTCATGGCGGCGACGAATTCGGACACCGATTGCTTCGACAACTTGTACGCCGAGCCGTGCTTGCAGCCCAGCAGGGCGCGTTCGCCGTTGCGCGTGAGCAGGAATTCTGTCTGCTGGCCGCGATCGGCTTCATCGTCGGGCGTGAGCACGTCGTAGCCGCGGTGCCGCATCGCATCGATCACGAAGTGCGAGAACTCACGCCAGCGCATCGCCGAGAGCGCGCGCACGCCGTTGAGGGCTTCGTCCTGGCGGCGGCGGATCGTCCAGAAGTAAATCGTGCCGAGCGCGCCGATGAGCGCGATGACGACGATGGCGACGACGATCGATGTCGCTGAAGGCATGCAGGGTCTGCGAACGGCGGGGGGCGGCGCATCTTACGCCAGCGGCCGCTGTACGCCGTGTAACACAGGTGTAAAAAAAGCCCGCCAGTCCGAAACCGTCAGGGGAGGGGAGCGACGGAAACGCGTTGGACTGGCGGGCGTAGCGGGTTGCGGGTCAGACGACGGCTTGCTTCTTGGTCGCCTTCTTGCGCGCGTGCTTGGCCGGCGCCCGGGCGGGCGCGGCGGAGGTGGTGGTACGGCGCGGAGAGACGCGGCGAAGCTCGGCAGTGAGCGCATCGACGCGATCGGCCAGCGCGCCGAGGTCTTCGCGATTGGGCACGCCGAGCTTGATCAGTGCGCGCTGGACGCGATCTTCGAACACCTTCTCGAGGCGATCCCAGGTGTCGGCGGCGCGTTCGCGCGCCTGGCCGACGCGGTTCTCGACGGCGTCGCGCACGACATCGGCGCGATTGCCCGCGAGCTTGCGCGCGGTCTGCTCCAGGTTCAGCCCTTCCTTGACCAGGCCTTCGAACAGGCGCGTGCCTTCGACCTGCGCGCGCCCGAAGGCGCCGACGCCGGCGAGCCAGATCTGCTGCGCCGATTCGCTGAGGGACTTCGTGAGCCGTTCGGCCTGCGCCTGTTGCGAGGCGCTGGCGGCGGCCGACTTGCGGGCGGTCTTCTTGGCGGCGGTCTTCTTCAGCTTGGCCATGGTGTGGCGTCCTTTGCGGGATTGCGACCCAGATTCCAGCGCAACGCTAGAGCATTCACACCAAGGTGGCGGGCTCAGCGTTGCGTCGCGATGAAATGGTCCACCTCGTCCAGCGCCCGGCGCAGGCGCGCGGTGGTTTCCGTGGCGCGCGGGCGCTTCGGGAGGCCGTCGACGATCGAGCGGGTCGCATCGTTGACGACCTCCTCGCGCAGCGACAGGCCGTGGGCCCGGAGCACGGGTTCGAGTTCGGCCGCACGCGCGCGCAGGTCGTCGAGCGTGTTGCGGTAGGCCAGCTCGCACACGCGGCGTCGCGCGGCGAAGGAGAAGACGTTGGTGAAGAACAACTCGCCGTCGTCGCTGTTGGGTTCGAAGACGAGCTGGTCGATGTTCGGATAGGTCTGCGCGTAACGCTGCAGGCCGACCTGCATGCGCGATTGCAGCAGCGTGCGGAAGGTCTGCGAGAGCACGACGGGCAGGCCGCCTTCCGAGAGCCGCGAATCGATACCGTCGGGCGCGCGGCGCGCGACGTTGGCGTCGAAGGGCACCAGCGGATTGATGCCGATCAGCAGGTCGACGCCTTTCTCCAGCAGCAGCGAGGCGTGCATCGTGCGGCGCAGCGCGCCGTCGACGAAATGCCGTCCGCGCACTTCGACCGGTGCATACAGGCCCGGTAACGCGGCGCTGGCCTGCACCGCGCGCGAGATCGGGATGTCGTCCCAATCGGTGTCGCCGAAACGCACGGCCTTGCCGCTGTCGAGCTCGACCGCCACGACGTACAGCGGCGCGGCCAGTTCGCGGAAATCGTTGCTGCGGCCGCGGCGCGTGAACACCTCGCGCAGGAAGCGCTCGATTTCCGTGCTGTCGAAGAAGCCCGTCGGCACCAGGCCGCCGAAGCGGTTGATCGCGTCCGACCAGCGCGAATCGCCGCGACGGAACACGATGTCGCGCCACCACTCCATCGCCAGCTTCGGCGCACCGGCGGCGCGGCGCATGTACTCGATGAAGGCCGGGCGCAGGAAGGTTTCCGGGCGGAACTGCACGTCGTCGCTGTCGCCGGTGATGAAGATCCGGCACATCTCGGCCGTGTCCATGCGGTTGGCCAGGCCCGCGGCGAGGAATGCGCCGGAGCTCACGCCGACGTAGCAATCCAGGCGCGTCAGGTCGAGGCCGTCGATGGCCTCGTCCATCGCGCGCAGGGCGCCGAGTTCGTACATGCCGCCGATGGGGCCGCCGCCCGCGACGGCCAGGCCGATCTTGGGAGGGCGGGGAAGCGAAGGGCGGTCGCGCGCCGTATGGAGGGAAAGCATCGGGCGAGTGTAGCGGCGGCCGCCGTGAAAAAAGCTCTTATGCTTCCCGGATGTCGCGCCACGCCGACCTCGTCCACCGCCTGCAGCGCCGCTTGGCGTGCCACCAGGCGTTGCACGACCCGGCGCGCGAGCCGCGCAACGGGCTGCGCTGGCTGCCGGAGGTGCGGCGCTGGCAGGCCGCGCGGCTGGAGCGCAGCTTCCGGCGCTTCCTCGACGACCCGCGCCGCGCCGCCGCCGCGCGTTTCTTCCTGACCGATGTCTACGGCGACCACGACTTCACCCGGCGCGACGCCGACATCGCCCGCGTGTTGCCCACGATGCAGCGCCTGCTGCCCAGCGCCTTGCTCTCGACCGTGGGCGACGGTATCGCGCTCGGCGCGCTGACCCATGCGCTGGATCTGCGGATGGCACAGGCGCTCGGTGCGATCTCGCCCAACGGGCGGCGCCTGGACGATGCGCGCTATTCGGACGCCTATCGGCACGTGGGCCTGCCGCGCCTGCGGGACCGGCAGATCGACCTGATCCGCGATGTCGGCCTCGGCCTGGGCGGCGCGTTGCGCATGCCGGGGATCACGCCATTGCTCAAGCTCTCGCGCGGCCCGGCGCATGCGGCGGGGCTGTCGGAGTTGCAGGGGTTCCTCGAACGCGGCGTGGCCGCATTCAAACAGCTCGGCGATGCCGATGCGTTCCTCGCGGAAATCCAGCGCGGCGAGCGGGAGATCGCGACGCGGTTGCGGGCCGGCGCGGCCGACCCGTTCGGCGTTTAGCCGGTCAGGCGAACTTTTCGTCGAGCACGCGGCGGATCTGCTCTTCGATCTGCCCCTTCATCATCGACAGCATGAACCCGAGCTGCGCGGTGACGTGCAGCGCGTCCTTTTCCAGCGCGATGTGCCCGTCCACGCCGGAGCGGGTGAAGTGCAGCGTGTCGCCTTCCCAGCGCGACTGCATGTCGAAGCGTTCATCGAGCTTGGCCGCGACTTCCTCGAGCGACTTGCGCGCCTTGGCCATCGGCTGGGAATGCGGGTGGCGGATATCGATTTTCGACATGGGTGCGTTGGGCCTGCGGACTTTCCTGCATTGTCTGCTAGATTGCCGCGCGGTGGATACCTTGCGATTGCGCTTTCCCGATTCCAACCAGCCCGACGCCGGCATCGGCCCGGGGCTGCACGGCATCGGCCGCTCGGCCGATGGCGCGCTCGCGCTCGTGCCCGAGGGCGGACGCATGCTCGCGCAGTTGTGCGTCGACCGCCGCGGCACGTGGCTCAAGCTCACGGACGGCGCACGCACCGTCCATGTCAACGGCCGCCCGGTGAAGCACATGGCGATGTTGCGCATCGGCGATGCGATCTACATCGACGGCCGGCAGGCGCTGCTGCTCGGGGTGCCGCGCGAACGCGACCCGTTGCCCGCGCCGGGCGGCGAGGGCGGTGATGCGCGCGTGCTGTTGCGCGGCGTCGGCGGCCAGTACCACGGGCGCAGCTTCACGCTGGACCGGCCGCGCCTGGTGGGCCGCGGCGTGGAATGCGACATCCGCATCGACGACCCCGCCTTCCCCGAACGCCATGCGCGCATCGACGTGCAGCAGGGCCAAGTCGTGCTGCGCGGCATCAACGGCGCCGAGCCCAGCCAGGTCAACGGCGAGCCAGCGCGCGAAGCGGTGCTGCGCACGGGCGACCAGATCGTGTTCGACGCGCACCATCGTTTCGTCGTTGAATCACCGGGGCGCCCGTCGCTGGTGCACGATGCGATGGCCCCGCCGTTGCCCGACGACATCGACCTCGAACATTCCGACGCGCCGCTGCGCTCCCCGCGCCCGGCGCGCAACGCACGCCGCCTGCCGTGGCTGCTGCTCGCCGCCGTACTGCTGGCGGCCGCGCTCAGCGCGATCTTGCTGTTCGGTACGCCCGGATAGCGCGCCAACCGAGCAACACCGCGAGGATGGCCGCGTACAACGCCGGCTCACGGATGTCGGACTTCACCAGCCACCAGAAGTGCAGCACGGCGAGCACGCCGATCGCATACACGAGCTTGTGCAGGCGCGCCCAGTTGCGGCCCAGGCGCTTGATCCAGCCCTTCGTCGAGGTGATCGCCAGCGGCACCAGCAGCAGCCATGCGGTGAACCCGACCGTGATGTACGGGCGCTTGGCGATCTCGGCGAAGATCGTCGTCCAGTAGCCGCGCAAGTCGAGCACCAGGTACGCGCTGAAGTGCAGGGTCGCGTAGAAGAACGCGTACAGCCCGAGCATCCGGCGGAAGCGGATGAGCACCGTCTGGTTGGTCAGCTGCCGCAACGGCGTGATCGCCAGCGCCAGCATCAGGAAGCGCAGCGCCCACAGGCCGAGGAAATGTTCGATCTCGGCGACGGGGTCCGCGCCCAGGCCGTTGCCGGTGAGCGCGACTTCGCGGATCTTCAGGCCGATCCACACCGCGGGCAGCAGGGCGAGTGCATGCACGACGCCCTTGGCGATCGCGACCGCCTTCAAAACCACTTCCTGAGATCCATCCCCGCGTACATCGACGCGACCTGCGGTCCGTAGCCGTTGAAGGGCTTGGTCGGAATTCGGTCGGCGAACAGCTTGCTCGCCGTGCCCGCGATGCGGCGCTCGGTCTTCTGGCTCCAGCGCGGATGGTCGACCGCCGGATTGACGTTGGAGAAGAACCCGTACTCGTCGGGCTGCATGGCATGCCACGCGGTCTCCGGCATCTTCTCGACGAACTCGATGCGCACGATCGACTTGATGCTCTTGAACCCGTACTTCCACGGCACGACCAGCCGCAACGGCGCGCCGTTCTGCTGCGGCAACGGTTTGCCGTACAGGCCGGTGGCGAGCAAAGCCAGCGGGTTCATGGCTTCATCGATGCGCAGGCCCTCGCGATACGGCCAATCGAGGATCGGCGAACGGATGCCCGGCATCTGCGCGGGGTCGCCGAGGGTGACGAAGGCGACGTATTTCGCCTTCGACGTCGGCTGGAAGCGCTTGAGCACGGAGGCGAGCGGCACGCCCAGCCACGGGATCACCATCGACCAGCCTTCGACGCATCGCAGCCGGTACACTCGCTCTTCGGGCTTGAGTCCCTTCAGCAGATCATCGAAGGACACCGTACCGGGCTTTTCGCATTGCCCATCCACGATCACGCGCCACGGCCTGGTGCGCAGCGTCTTGCGCGCCTGCGACGGGTCGGCCTTGCCGCTGCCGAACTCGTAGAAGTTGTTGTACGAGGTCACGTCTTCGTAACGCGTCAGCTCCTCGGTGGTGCGGAAGCCCGACTTCGCCTGCTCGGGCGTGATCGCGACTTTCGAGGGTGGAGGCGGCGGCGCGGCTTCGCTGCAACCGGCCAGCGCGAGCGCGGGCGTCGCGGCGAAGGCGGCGAGCAGCCGGCGGCGGTCGGCGTACACCGCTTCGTCGGTGATTTCGGACGCTGGAATGCGCAGGGCATCGCGCAGGGACATGGCCGGCTTCCTCGGGGTCGATGGAATCAGTTACGCCTGAAAGCGTCGAGCGGATGCGAATGGCCGAGTGTCCGCTCGAATTTCGGTGTTGCATACTGCCGGCAACCCACATAGCGACGAGTCTTCGATGCCACGCGCCTGGAACTTCAGTGCCGGTCCCGCCACGCTCCCCGAACCGGTGCTGCGCACGGCGCAATCGGAAATGCTGGAATGGCGCGATGCGGGTGCGTCGATCGTCGAAATCAGCCATCGCGGCCCGGAATTCATGGAAGTGGCCGCCGCTGCCGAAAGCGCACTGCGCACGCTACTGTCGGTGCCCACCGATTACGCGGTGCTGTTCACCCAGGGCGGCGCCACCACGCAGCAGGCGCTCATCCCGCTGAACTTCGCAGCCCCCGGCCAACCGGCCGACTACGTCATCACCGGCCACTGGGGCAAGACGGCGATGAAGCAGGCGCAGCCGGTGATCGCCACGCACGTGGCCGCCACCAGCGAAGCCGACAATTACCGCTCGATCCCCGCCCGCGACACCTGGCAATTCGCGGCCGATTCGGCCTACGTGCACATCACGGCGAACGAGACCATCCACGGCGTCGAGTTCCGCGACATCCCCGACACCGGCGACATCCCGTTGATCGCCGACTTCAGTTCCTCGATCGCGAGCGAGCCGCTGGATATCTCGAAGTTCGGCATCGTCTATGCCGGCGCGCAGAAGAACCTCGGGCCGGTGGGCATCAGCGTCGCCATCGTGCGCCGCGACCTGCTGGAACGCGCCGGCCAGCCGCGCGCCGACATCTTCGACTATCGCTCGCAGCTCAAGGCGGAGTCGATGCTCAACACGCCGCCGACGTGGAACTGGTACATGCTGGGCCTCAACGTGCAATGGATGCTCGACGAAGGCGGCGTGGCCGAGTTCGCTCGTCGCAACGCGCGCAAGGCCGCGCTGCTGTATTCGGCCATCGACGGCTCCGGCGGTTTCTACCGCAACGAGGTGCAGCCGGCGGTGCGCTCGCGCATGAACGTGCCGTTCTTCCTGCGCGACGAAGCATTGGAAAAGGCGTTCCTCGCCGAATCGAAGGCGGCCGGATTGCTGGCATTGAAGGGACATCGTGCGGTGGGTGGCATGCGCGCGTCGATCTACAACGCCATGCCGGAGGCCGGCGTGCAGGCGCTGGCGGATTTCATGCAGGACTTCGCGACCCGAAATGGCTGACAACACGCCCCACGACGCAGCGCCGCTGGACCTGGCGAAAGTCCGCGAGCAGATCGACGGCATCGACCGCAAGATCCAGGCGCTGATCGCCGAGCGCGCGCAGTTCGCGCGGCAAGTGGGCAAGGCGAAGGGCAAGCTCGCGGCGGCGGTCGATTACTACCGCCCCGAGCGCGAAGCGATGGTGTTGCGCGGTGTCGTGGACCGCAACGACGGCCCGCTGGCCGACGACGTCCTGGTGCGCCTGTTCCGCGAAATCATGTCGGCGTGCCTGGCGCAGCAGGAGCCGTTGAAGATCGGTTATCTCGGGCCGGAAGGCACGTTTTCGCAGCAGGCGGTGCAGAAGCATTTCGGGCACTCGGCGAAGGGCTTGCCGCTGGCGAGCGTCGAAGAGGTGTTCGATGAAGTCGCGGCGGGCCACGCGGATTTCGGCGTGGTGCCGGTGGAGAACTCGGGGCAGGGCACGATCCAGTCGACGCTCGACCTGTTCCTCACCTCGCCGCTGAAGATCTGCGGCGAAGTCGAACTGCGCGTGCACCAATATCTGCTGTCGCGCACGGGCCACATCGAAGACATCGAGCGCGTGTATTCGCACCCGCTGTCGCTCGCCCAATGCCGTTCGTGGTTGCGCCAGCATGCACCGAATGCGGAAAAGCTGCCGGTGGCGAGCAACGCCGAAGCCGCCCGACGCGCGCGCAACGCGGACGATGCGGCGGCCATCGCCGGCGAGAACGCGGCGCACGTTTATGGCCTGAAGATCGTCGCCGGCCCCATCGAGGACCGCCCCGACAACACCACGCGCTTCCTCGTCATCGGCCGCAACATGTTCCCGCCCTCGGGCAACGACCGCACCTCGCTGATGGTGTTCGTCCGCGACCAGCCGGGCGCGCTGTTCCGCGTGCTCGAACCCTTGTCGCGCCGCGGCGTCAGCATGAACCGAATCGAGTCGCGCCCCGCGCACACGGGGTTGTGGCAGTACGCGTTCTTCATCGACGTCGGCGGCCACGTGGACGAAGCGCCATTGAAGGACGTGCTGGAGGACCTGGCCGACTTCGCGGAGGACGTCACCGTGCTCGGGTCGTATCCGGTGGCGGTGCCGTGAATTTCGACGGGCTCTGCGTGCCGGCGCTGCAAGGCCTGCGTGCGTACGATCCGGGGCACGACCTGGTCGCGTGGCGGCGTCGCGTGGGGCCCTCGCTCGTCGAGCTGGGGTCGAACGAGAATCCTTGGGGCCCGTCGCCTGCGGCGCGTGCGGCGGTGCTCGATCAACTGCACGCGATGCATCGCTATCCCGATCCGCTGGGGGGCGACCTCAAGCGGGCGCTCGCCGCGAAGCACGGGGTTGGCCTCGAACAGTTGATCCTCGGCAATGGCTCCCACGAACTGCTGATGCAACTCGCACAGGTGTTCGCCGGCGCGGGCGATGAAGTGGTCGCGTCGCAATTCGGGTTCGCCGTGTATGCGATCGCAACGCAGGCGGCGGGCGCGGCCTTGCGCGTGGCGCCCGCACTGCCGCGCGACCACGCGACGATGCCGCGCGGCCACGATCTCGATGCGATCGCCGATGCGGTCGGCCCGCGCACGAAGCTGGTGTTCCTCGCCAATCCGAACAACCCGACCGGGACGCACTTGGGCATCGCCGCGCTGTCGCGTTTCCTGGAACGGATTCCGCCGAACGTGCTGGTCGTCGTCGACGAGGCCTACGCCGAGTTCGTCGAGAGTGGTGAGTCGGCGCTGTCGTTGCTCGCATCGCATCCCGGACTGATCGTCACCCGCACCTTCAGCAAGGCCTATGCGCTGGCCGGGTTGCGCATCGGTTTCGCCGTCGCGCATCCGGCGTTGATCGCCGTGATGGAGCGCGTGCGCGAAAGCTTCAACGTCAACCACATGGGCCTGGCGGCGGCCGAAGCCGCGCTTGGCGATGGCGAACATCTGCAATGGGGTTTGGCGCGCAACGCCGAAGAGCGCACGCGCCTGGCCGATGCGCTGGCGACGCGCGGTTGGTTCGTGCATCCATCGCAGACCAACTTCCTGCTCGTCGAATTCGGCGCGCGGGCGGGCGCCATCGAAGCGGGCCTGCTCGAACGCGGCGTCATCCCGCGCCCGATGGGCGGCTACGGGTTGCCCGAGTGCCTGCGCATCACCATCGGCGACCGCGACGAAAACCGTCGATTCCTCGACGCACTGGACCACCTCGCATGACCAACGCCACCCCGCGCGAAGATTGGTTCGCCTCCGCCGGCGGCCCGTTGCGCGGCGAACTGCAGGTGCCCGGCGACAAGTCGGTGTCGCATCGCGCGATCATGCTCGCGGCGCTCGCCGACGGCACCTCGCGCATCGAAGGTTTCCTCGAAGGCGAAGACACGCGCGCGACCGCGGCGATCTTCGAACGCATGGGCGTGCGCATCGAAGTGCCGGAGGCGAGCACGCGCGTCGTGCACGGCGTGGGGATCGATGGCTTGCAGGCGGCGTCGAGCGCGCTGGATTGCGGCAACGCCGGCACCGGCATGCGCCTGCTTGCGGGCTTGCTGTCGGGGCAGCGCTTCGACAGCGTGTTGACCGGCGACGGTTCGTTGTCGCGCCGGCCGATGCGGCGCGTGCTGGATCCGCTTGCGCGGATGGGCGCGTCGATCGCGGCGCACGACGGGTTCCCGCCGCTGAAGATCGCCGGCGCGCAGGCGCTGCGCGGCATTTCGTATTCGTCGGAGATCGCGAGCGCGCAGGTGAAGTCCGCCGTGCTGCTCGCCGGTCTGTATGCGAAGGGCGACACCGAGGTGCGCGAGCCGCACCCGACGCGCGATTACACCGAGCGCATGTTGCGCGCCTTCGGCTGGCCGATCGAGTTCTCGCCGGGCGTCGCGCGCCTGCGCGGCGGCCATCGCCTGCGCGCGACCGACGTGTCGGTGCCCGCGGATTTCTCGTCGGCCGCGTTCTTCCTGGTCGCCGCGTCCGTGATTCCCGGTTCCGACATCGTGTTGCGCGGCGTGGGCATGAATCCACGCCGCACCGGCCTGCTGCGCGTGCTGCGCGCGATGGGCGCGCATGTCGACATCGAAGCGATGGGCGAGCAAGGCGGCGAAGCGGTCGCGGACCTGCATGTGCGCCACGCGCCGCTGCATGGCATCGACGTGCCCGTGGATGCGGTGCCGGACATGATCGACGAGTTCCCGGCGTTGTTCGTCGCCGCGGCGTGCGCATCGGGCGCCACGCGCGTGCGCGGCGCGGCGGAACTGCGCGTCAAGGAATCCGACCGCATCGCGACGATGTCGTGCGGCCTGCGTTCGATGGGGATCGCGGTGGAAGAGACCGAAGACGGCGCGACCATCCACGGTGGCGCGCTGCATGGCGGCCACGTGGTGTCGCACGGCGATCATCGCGTGGCGATGGCCTTCGCGATCGCGGGGCAGGTGAGTTCGGGCGAAGTGCAGATCTGCGACACGGCGAATGTCGCCACCTCGTTCCCGGCATTCGACCAGCTGGCGCGCAGCGCCGGCTTCGCACTGCGCGCGGATTGAGCGCTACAGCTTGAATTCGATCGGCACGACGACTTCGCCGGCGACCGCCTGGCCGCCGCGTTGCGCCGGACTGAAGCGCCACTTGCGCACCGCTTCCAGTGCCGCGCGATCCAGGTCGCGCGACTGGCTGCTGCTCTCGATGCTGACGTTGGTGGGCACGCCGTCGGCGCCCACGCTCACGAGCACGCGCACCGTGCCGGTTTCGCGCATGCGCAACGCGCGTTGCGGATAACGCGGGGCGGGTTTCGAAATCGGGATGGGGCTGGCGTCGGACACCGCGGGCGCGGCGGCCGGCGGCGGGGCGGCCGGCGCTGCTGCGACGGGCGCTTCGCGACGCGGGGCGTCTTCGAGACGCGGGCGCTCGGCGAGCGCCTCTTCGTCGGGTTCCTCCAGGCCGCTCGCGCCGTCGGCGCCGCCCGCCATGGGGGCGGGCAGGGGTGCGAAATCGGGGCGATCGGCCGTGGCGCGGACCGGCGCCGGCGATGTCGAGCGCTGGCCCGACCACACGACCAGGAACAACACCAGGCCCGCAAGGATGGCGGCGGCGATCATCGCCAGGCCGCGGCCCGAGGGACGCCATGCGCGCAAATGGGCGCCGAACGAAGACGGATGAGTCGACATGCGCCCGATTCTGTCACGGGCCCGCTGTACCGCCGGTCGGCAAGCGGCCGGCGATCCCTTCATAATTCAGCCTCCGTATCGAATCCCCCGTGGCCCCATGCTCGACCCCCACCTGTTGCGCACCCAGACCGCCGAACTCGCGGCCAAGCTTTCGACCCGCGGTTTCGAACTGCCGGTGGCGGCCATCGAATCGCTGGAAGCCGACCGCAAGCGCCTGCAGGTGCGCACGCAGGAATTGCAGAACCTGCGCAACACGCGCAGCAAGGCGATCGGGCAGGCCAAGGCGAAGGGCGAGGACGTCGCGGCGCTGATGGCGGAAGTCGCCTCGTTCGGCGAGGAACTCAAGGCCTCGGAAGTCGAACTCGAACGCCTCCGCGGCGAGCTCGACGCGATCGCGCTCGGCATCCCCAACATTCCCTACGACGACGTGCCGCAAGGCGACGACGAGGCCGGCAACGTCGAGCAACATCGCTGGGGCACGCCGCGCGCGTTCGACTTCGAAGTGAAGGACCACGTGCAGCTCGGCGAGCGCAACGGGTGGCTGGATGCCGAAACCGCCGCGAAACTCAGCGGCGCGCGCTTCACCGTGCTGCGCGGCCAGCTCGCGCGGCTGCATCGCGCGCTCGCGCAGTTCATGGTCGACCTGCACACCAACGAACACGGCTACGAAGAAACCAACGTGCCGTTGCTCGTCAACGCGGACTCGATGCGCGGCACGGGGCAGTTGCCGAAGTTCGAGGACGACCTGTTCGCCACCGCCATCGGCGGCGACGAACCGGGCAGCAGGCGCTACCTGATCCCGACCTCCGAAGTGCCGCTGACCAACATCGTGCGCGACGTGATCGTCGACGACGCGCGCATGCCGCTGCGCATGACCGCGCATTCGATGTGCTTCCGCGCCGAAGCCGGCAGCCATGGCCGCGATACGCGCGGCATGATCCGCCAGCATCAGTTCGAGAAGGTTGAACTGGTGTCGATCGCGCGCCCGTCCGAATCGGCCGACGAACACGAGCGCATGACGCGCTCGGCCGAAGTCGTGCTGGAAAAACTCGGCCTGCCGTATCGCCGCGTCCTGCTGTGCACGGGCGACATGGGGTTCGGCGCGGCGAAGACCTTCGATCTGGAAGTCTGGCTGCCCTCGCAGGACACCTACCGCGAAATCTCGTCGTGCTCCAACTGCGACGCCTTCCAGGCGCGCCGCATGCAGGCCCGCTGGCGCAATCCGGCGACGGGCAAGCCCGAACCGGTGCATACGCTCAACGGCTCGGGTGTCGCCGTTGGCCGCGCTTTGATCGCGGTGATGGAGAACTATCAAAACGCCGACGGCACCATCGCGGTGCCGTCGGTGTTGCGTCCTTACATGGGTGGCGCCGAAGTCATCGGCTGACGCTTACGCGGCTTCCAGCACGCGCTCGGCAATCGACGCGTGCGCCGACTTCAACGCATCGACGCGATGCTGGTCGGAATACGCCACGCCTTCGGCACGCACGAACTCGATGTCGGTGACGCCGAGGAACCCGAACACCTGGCGCAGGTAGGCTTCCTGGAAATCCGCCGGGCTGCTGTCGCCGTAGACGCCGCCGCGGCCGCTGGCCACGATCATGCGCTTGCCGGTCGCCAGGCCTTCCGGGCCGTTCTCGGTGTAGCGGAACGTCTTGCCCGCCACCGCGACGCGGTCGATCCAGGCCTTCAGCGTGGACGGCACGCCGAAGTTGTACATCGGGGCGCCGATCACGATGACGTCGGTGGCCAGGAACTGGTCCATGATCGCGTCGCCCTCGGCCTTGGCGGCCGTATCCACGCCCGTCAGCACCGGCCCGGTGAGGTGGGGCAGCGGGTTGGCGTCCAGGTCGCGATAGTCGACGGTCAGGCCCGGCACGGCCGCCTGCCAACGCGCGACAATCGCCGCACTCAGCTCGCGGGTGACGGAGTTGGCGCCGAGGGCGCTGGTGTCGAGATGCAGGAGTTTCATGGCCGATCCTCAGATCCGTGCAGCGGGGTTGCTGCGTTGGGGGGAACTGTAGGCCGTTGCATTGGTGGGATAAAGATGGTCAAATGCCACGCATCGTTGCAATCGTGGCAACAGTCCGGAGGCGGTCATGCAGGACCTCAATGATCTCTATTACTTCTCCGCGGTGGTCGACAACGGCGGTTTCGCCGCCGCCGAGCGCGCGCTGGGCATTCCGAAGTCGCGCTTGAGCCGGCGCATCAGCGCGCTCGAGAACGAACTGGGTGTCCGCCTGCTGCAGCGTTCGACGCGCCGCTTCGCCGTCACCGACGTCGGCAGCGCCGTGCATCGCCACGCGCAGACCATGCTGGAAGAAGCCAAGGCCGCACGCGAGGTGGTCGACCGCCTCAGCTCCGAGCCGCGCGGCACCATCCGCCTCAGCGTGCCGGTGAGCTTCGCGCAGGAAATGATTCCGCGCCTGATGCCCGAGTTCCTCGCCAAGTACCCGCAGGTGCGCGTTCAACTGCACGTGAGCAATCGCCGCGTGGACGTCATCAACGAAGGCTTCGACCTCGCCATGCGCGTGCGCAACAAGCTCGACGACGACGGCAGCCTGGTGATGCGCACGTTCGGGCAGATCCAGGAATTGCTGGTGGCCAGTCCCGGCTATCTCAATCGCATGGGTCGCCCGAAGGACCCCGACGAGCTGAAGGACCACGTCACGCTCAGCATGAACGAGGACGAGGCGCGCCAGCGTTGGGACCTGCAGGACGCGGCCGGCGAAACGCGCCGCGTCGAACTCAAGCCGCGCCTGGCGGGCTTCGATTTCCCGATGTTGATGGCGCTCGCGCGGCAGGGCATCGGCATCACGATGCTGCCGGAAACCGTCTGCGCCGATGCGATCCGCAATGGCGAGCTCGAAGTCGTGTTGCCCGAATGGCGCCTGCCGCAGGGCATCGCGCACTTGGTGTTCGCATCGCGTCGCGGCTTGCTGCCAGCCGTGCGCGCCATGATCGATTTCCTCGCCGAGCGCATGCCCGTGCTGATCGAGGAGTCGCGCCTGCATTGCCGCAACTGCCCGGGCGGGGAGAAGCACCCGATCCCGCAGGTCGACCGGCGCAAGCCGGCCGGGGCGACGGCGGCTGCGCCGCGCTGAACCTGCGCGTCAATGGCTGAGCTGGCGGCCGCGGTTCGGATCGTAGAACTGGGCCGCCGTCAGCAACGCGAACGCGCGTGATTGCAGCTCATGCTCGACGCGTCGCCGCAGGGTGGGGTCGAGCAGATCGGGCTCCAGCACGCCGAGCCAGTTCACTTGCGAGCCCCGCAGCGCGTCGATGACCGGACCGCGTTGCAGCAGGTAATGCCCCTGATAGCAGCGATACACGTTGAGCAGGTTCGACGTCATGGCAATCGGCCTTGTCGAGGTTGAGAGTGGCCGTGCATTTCGCCAATGAACATGAGCTTTGCGAATCCCCCGACACGGTGAGCAAATGCCGGTGGCCCGTTGTCCTGTTTCACGAACATGACGTCACGCGCGCAGCCGACGCAGCCACTGCCGAGTCTTGCCCCGCAGCGGTTGGAGCGTCTTGCCGAAGAGCGCCGACAACGCACGGCGCCGCTGCGGGATGCGCCATGCGAAGCCATCCTGGATCGCGTACTGGCAGGGATTGCAGAACCCGCAGGGACGTCCGTCGCGCGTGGGCGAATGACAGAACCATGTCATCGCCATGACGTCGTTCCAGCCGCTTTCACGCACGTGCGCGAGCGTTTCGAGTTTGTCGGTGTTGAACAGTGGTAACGAAAACCCGCCGAAGATCGTGCCGATCGGAGTGCGAAGGTGCGCGTCCTCCACGCGATAAGTGTCCAGGCCATGCGCGTCGCGCGCCCGGCCGACGAATTCGTGCATGACGCCATGCGCGCCGTGGATGGTCTTTTCCAGCGACAACTCGACACCCTGCACATCGAACTGCTTCGCGAACCGCGCGAGGAATGCGTACTGATCGCCGATGCCGCGCACACGCAGGACCTGCGCGAACGCCGCCTCGATGACGGGGTCGGGTTGCACCTCGTCCAGGCGCACGACGCGCGTCGGCAACAATCGCGCACGCGTTGCCGGATGGTGCTCGGCGAGCCACGCACGCATGCGATCCATCGCGCGCACTTCCATCGACGCCGAAGCGCGCTGCGCGTCGTACAGGTACCAGGGCTCGACGGACCGTTCGAGTTCGAGCAACAACACGAGCAATCGGTACGTCGAATCCCACCCCCCGGTCCACAGCAACGGCACGGGCGACTCGGTGGACATGGCGGCGCTCCCCTTGACGCTGCGCGTGTCCCCCGAAGAACGGACCGCGCACCGGACATGGGCCATTTGGCCGCCCGCACCGCCACCCGGTAAAGTGTCGACCCGATGGAGGGATGGCCGAGCGGTTTAAGGCACCGGTCTTGAAAACCGGCGTTGTCGAAAGACAACCGTGGGTTCGAATCCCACTCCCTCCGCCATCACCGCTTCCGCGCGCGTCACACCGCATTCCCCGCCGCATTCCCCGACGCCCAGGCCCACTGGAAGTTGTAGCCGCCGAGCCAGCCCGTGACGTCGACGACTTCGCCGATGAAATACAGGCCGGGCATGCGCTTGGATTGCATGGTGCTGGAGGAGAGTTCGTCGGCGTCGACGCCGCCGAGGGTGACTTCGGCGGTGCGGTAGCCTTCGGTGCCGCTGGCGACGAGTGCGAAGTCACCGATCACCTGCGCGATCTCGCGCAGTTGCGGGCCGTTGAATTGTTTCATCGGGCGATTGGGCAGCCAGTGTTCGCACAATCGCTGCGCGAAGCGTTTCGGCAGCACGTCGCCGAGCACGGTCTTGAGTTCCGCCGCGGGGCGGTCGCGTTGCCATTGCTGCAACGCCTCCAGTGCGTCGCGGCCGGGCAACAGATCGAGGCGCAAGTCGTCGCCGGGTTGCCAGAAGGACGAGATCTGCAGGATCGATGGACCACTGATGCCGCGGTGCGTGATCAGGAAATAGTTGCTGAAGCTCGTGCCGTTGCATCGTGCCGTCACCGGCAACGCGACACCGCTGAGGTCGGCGAACGGTTCCTGGTGCTTGCCGCTGAGCGTCAGCGGCACGAGGCCGGCGCGCGTGGGCAACACCGCGTGCCCGAACTGACGCGCGAGTTCGTAGCCGAACCCCGTCGCGCCCATGCTGGGAATCGACAATCCGCCGCTCGCCACGACCAGCGAAGGCGCGGAGAAACTCCCGCGCGTGGTGTGCAGGCGGAACCGGTCTTCGTCGCTCTCGCCGTGGCTGACGCGTTCGATGCTGCAACTGGTTTCCACGCGCACGGAGGCAGCGCTGCATTCGTCGAGCAGCATCTTGACGATCTGCTTCGACGAGTCGTCGCAGAACAACTGGCCAAGCTCCTTCTCGTGATAGGCGATGCCGTGGCGCTCGACCATCTCGATGAAGTGGTACGGCGTGTAACGCGCCAGCGCCGACTTGCAGAAGTGCGGGTTGGCCGACAGGTAATTGGCGGGCGTGGCGTGGATGTTTGTGAAATTGCAGCGGCCGCCGCCCGACATCAGGATCTTCTTGCCGCAACGATTGGCGTGTTCGACCACCAGCACGCGCTTGCCGCGGCGTCCGGCGGTGATCGCGCACAGCAGGCCGGCAGCGCCGCCGCCGACGATGAGGGTGTCGAAATGGGACATTGGGCTACAGTGCCAAAATGTCCTCGGCTTTGCTCGCCCGACTCGGCCTGCGCGTCCCCATCTTCCAATCCCCGATGGCGGGGGTGTCGTCGCCGGCGATGGCCGCGGCGGTGTCGGCCGCCGGTGGACTGGGAGCGTTGGGCGTCGGTGCGATGACGGCGACGCAGGCGCGCGAAGCGATCGGCGCGACGCGCGCGCTCCATTGCGGGCCGCTCAACGTCAATGTCTTCGTGCATGGCCCGCGCGCGCGGATGCCGCGAAGGAAGCGGCGTGGTGTGCGCGAATGGCGCCGGAGTTCCGGCGTTTCGATTGCAGCCCGCCAAACACGTTGCGCGAGATCTACACCTCGTTCCTTGTCGACGACGCGACGCTCGCCACGCTCGTCGACGTGCGCCCGGAAGTCGTCAGCTTTCACTTCGGTTTGCCGACGCAAGCGCAGCGCGATGCACTGCACGCCGCCGGCATCGTGCTGATCGCGACAGCGACTAGCCTGCCCGAAGCACGCATGATCGAAGCCGCGGGCCTGGATGCCATCGTCGCGCAGGGTTTCGAAGCCGGCGGGCATCGCGGCGTCTTCGATCCGGACGCGCATGACGGATGCCTCGGCACGATGGCGCTGGTGCGCAGCCTCGTGGACGCGGTCGGGCTGCCCGTCATCGCAGCCGGCGGGATCATGGACGGCGCCGGCATCCGCGCGGCGTTGTCGCTCGGCGCATGCGCGGCGCAGCTCGGCACCGCATTCATCGATACCGACGAGTCGTTGGCGGACGCGGGCTACCGCGCGCGCCTGCACTCCGAGGCGGCGCACCACACCGTCATGACGCGCGCGATTTCGGGCCGCCCGGCGCGGTGCCTGGCGAACGACTTCACGCGCATCGGCGCCGATGTGCCCGACACCGCCATCCCCGACTATCCGATCGCCTACGACGCGGGCAAGGCGCTGGCCAAGGCCGCGCAAGCCGCGGGCCAGGCGGGCTACGGCGCGCAATGGGCGGGGCAGGGGGCGCCGCTGGCGCGCAGGATGTCCACGGGGGCATTGATGGATGTCCTGAGCGCCCAACTGCCGTAGGATGTGCGCACAGTTCCGGGACCAAGGGCCCTCGAAATGGGCCACAGGATCGAGCGGAGCGGCGGACAGATGGTCCGCGTCACGTATTTTGGCGAAGTCGGTTTCGGCGAACGCACCGAAGCCATCCAGTCCGCGGCCAGCCTCATGGCGCAGGCGGGCTGCCACCAACTCCTCGTGGATTTCTCCAACGCGCGCGTGTTCGAGGAAGGGCAGACCGCGCGTGCGGACTACCTCGCGCGCATGATCGTCGCGCCGTGGCCGGACCACACGCGCATCGCACCGTTGAACGCACCGCAGTCGGCGCTTTTTCCCGGGCAGATCGGCGGCGCCGTGCGCGGCATCGAAGTCCGCGGATTCTTCGTGGAGCGTGAAGCCATCGATTGGCTGGTCGGCATCGCGCCGACGCGCGATCAGTCTGCGCCGTCCGCCTTGGGCTGAACGCGCGGCGGAAGCGTCAGTCCATCCATCGGGTGCTGGAACCGCCGTACTGCCTGGTGATACGCGGCGAGGCTCGCACGCAACCGCGGGCCCCATGCGCCCATGCTGTCGCGCAAGCTGCGGTTTTCCGCGATCGCCGTTTCGAGGCGCTGCGTGGTGGAGTGCGCGTCGTGCGCGTACTCCCGCTGGTTCGGGAGTTTCATGTGATCGGCCTGCCGTTCGAGCTGCACGGAGGCCCAAGGTCAGCGGAAACCATTCACTTACCGCTGTGCACCTTGGTTATACGCCCCCGGCGCGGGGCGATGTGACGGCCCCCGTCACGTGTCGCGGCGCGGGCCCTTTCGGCGACTGCGGCTCTTTTCGGCGAGCGCTTCGTAGTGCTTGCGCAACGTATCGAGCTCGTCTTCTTCCAGTTCTTCGAGATCGAGCAACGCGTTGCTCGCCGAACGATGCGAGCGCAACAACTCGTCGAGCTTGATCTGCATCGCCTCGGTGTCGCGGTTCTGCGTGTTCTGGATCAGGAACACCATCAGGAACGTCACGATGGTCGTGCTGGTGTTGATCACCAGTTGCCAGGTGTCGTTGAACTGGAACAGCGGGCCGGTGAGCGCCCACGCGACGATGACGCCCAGTGCGATGACGAAGCATGCAGGCGTGCCGGTGAAATGGGCGGCCTTCTTCGCGAAACGGGTGAACAGCTTGCTCCTGGCGGACATGACCGCGCCTCCTTTGCTGGATGGCGGCGAGCCTGTGCCACGGCCGGTGAACAAGGGGTGCGTACGGATGAGCCCGGCGTTGGCCCAACGGTCAATTGCGGCCGCGCGGGCGCGGCGCGAGCCTTTGCGGACCGCCATTCGTCCGTGGAGGGACCCCTCATGGCTCGCTGGAACGTTTCGAAACACACACTGTGGATCGCCGGCCTGGTCGCACTGTTCGCTTTCGCGCCAATGGTCTTCGCCGCCGACGGCGACAAGTCGACGGTCAAGGGCCTGATCACCGCGATCGACGGCGACACCGTCACCGTGCGCGACGGCAACAACGTCGATCACAAGATCACGCTGACCGACGCGACCGAAATCAAGAAGAAGGAAGGCCTGGCCGCCGTCCGCTTCGAACGCATGCAACGCAGCGCACTGATCGCGGGGTTGCCGATCGTGGCCGACCTCGTCGCGCAGGGCGACCAGTTGCAGGCCACCGCGATTTCCTTCCGCAGCGACGACATGCGCACCGCACAACAGGTGCAGGCGGGTGTCGCGCCCACCTCGACGAAGGTCGATGCGATGGGCAAGCGCATGGACGACTTCGGCAAGTACGAAGCCGTGCAGACGGCCGAAGTGATGTTCGCCTCGGGCAGCACGTCGCTTTCGGAGAAGGGCAAGGCCGACCTGATGTCGCTGGCGACGAAGGCGAAGGAAATCCAGAACTACGCCGTCGTCATGCAGGGCTTCACCGATTCCACCGGTGATGCCGCCGCGAATGAACGCCTGAGCAAGCGCCGCGCCGAAGCGGTCGCGAACTTCCTGCAGCGCCAGGGCGGACTGCAGCCGGGTCGCGTCACCGCCGGCGACGGCATGGGCGTTGCGCCGGACGCGGGCTCGGGCAGCAATGCCAATGCCCGCAAGGTCGTCGTGAAGCTCGTGGTCGACAAGGGCGTCGCCGGCTCGGCGAAGTAACACTTCGCGAAGCAGCGGCGATCGTTCTGCATCGAAGCCCCGTGCAGCGCGGGGCTTCGCTGTGCGCGGGAGGCATGCGTTACCCTGCGCGCGATGTCTTCCGATCGATTCCCCGACACGCCCGCGCATCCGGCGCGGCGCAGGTTCGTGCAAGGCCTCGCGGCCGTCGGCGCGTGCGCCGGGCTCGGCGCGTGGCCGTCGCGTGCGTCCGTCGGCGCGATGCGGCAGGCCACGCTGAGTGGCACGCAGTTCGACCTGGCCATCGGTGAGATACCGGTGGACTTCACCGGGCGCACGCGCACCGCGGTCGCCGTCAACGGGTCCATTCCCGCGCCGCTGCTGCGCTGGAAAGAGGGCACCACGGTCCATCTGCGCGTGCGCAATGCGTTGCCGAAGGGCTCGATCCACGGCGATCGCACGTCGATCCACTGGCACGGCATCGTGTTGCCCGCGGACATGGACGGCGTGCCGGGCATCAGCTTCGGCGGCATCGGCAATGGCGAGGCCTACGACTATCGCTTCGACGTGCGCCAGGGCGGCACGTACTGGTATCACAGCCACTCGGGGTTCCAGGAGCAAGCGGGCTTGTACGGGCCGTTGATCATCGACCCGCTCGCGCCCGAGCCGTTTGCGTGGGATCGCGAACACGTGGTGATGCTGACCGACTGGACGGACCTCGATCCCTCGGCGCTGTTCTCGCGCCTGAAGAAGATGCCGGGCCACGACAACTACGGGAAGCGCACGGTCGGTGACTTCCTGCGCGATGCCAGGCGCGACGGTTGGTCGAAGACGCTGGAAGACCGCCGCATGTGGGGCGCGATGCGCATGACGCCGACGGATTTGTCGGACGTCAATGCGCACACCTACACGTACTTGATGAACGGTGCGACCTCGCTCGCCAACTGGACGGGCGTGTTCCGCCACGGCGAGAAGGTGCGGCTGCGTTTCATCAACGGCTCGTCGATGACGTACTTCGACGTGCGCATTCCCGGATTGAAGATGACCGTCGTGGCGGCGGACGGGCAGTACGTGCACCCGGTGACGGTCGATGAATTCCGGATCGCCGCGGCGGAGACGTTCGATGTGATCGTCGAACCGGCGGGGCAGGACGCGTTCACCATTTTCGCGCAGGACATGGGGCGCACGGGATTCGTCAGCGGCACGCTCGCCGTGCGTGACGGCTTGCGTGCGCCCGTGCCCTCCGTGGACCCGCGCGCGATCCTGACGATGGCGGACATGGGGCATGGCGGTGCGATGTCGCAGGACATGGCCGGCATGGACCACGGCGCGATGGACCATGCCGCGATGGGCCACGCGATGCCGCAGTCCCAGCCGCATCCGGCCAGCGAAACCCACAACCCCTTCGTCGATATGCAGGCGACCTCCCCGACGCCGCGTCTCGACGACCCCGGCATCGGCCTGCGCGACAACGGCCGCACGGTGCTCGCCTACGGTCAGTTGCGCAGCTTGTTCGACGACCCCGACGGGCGCGATCCCGGGCGCGAGATCGAATTGCACCTGACGGGCCACATGGAGCGCTTCGTGTGGGGCTTCGACGGGAAGAAGTTTTCGCAGGCGGAGCCGCTGCGATTCAATTACGGCGAGCGGCTGCGCATCGTGCTGGTGAACGACACGATGATGACGCACCCGATCCACCTGCATGGCATGTGGAGCGACCTGGAGGACGCCGACGGCGCGTTCATGGTGCGCAAGCACACGCTCGACATGCCGCCCGGCACGCGCCGCGGTTATCGCGTCACCGCCGATGCGATGGGCGCGTGGGCGTACCACTGCCACCTGCTGTTCCACATGGAAGCGGGGATGATGCGCGAAGTGCGGGTTGAGGCATGAGGGCGCTCGCGGTCGCCGCCGCATTGCTGGCCTCCGGCAATGCATACGCGCAGCACCACGCGCATGCGGAAACGGCGCACGACGACACCGTGCAGTCGTACGTGTTGCTCAACCGCCTCGAAGGCTTCGACGCCGACCACGGCGCCGGCCTGGAATGGGAAGCGCAGGCGTGGATCGGCACGGACACCGACAAGGTCTGGCTGCGCTCGGAAGGCGAGCGTGTCGACGGGCGCACGGAGAAGGCCGGCCTCGAGGCGCTCTATGGCCGTCCCGTCGCGCGTTGGTGGGATCTCGTCGCCGGCGTGCGCCACGATTTCAAACCGGGCGCGTCGCAGGATTGGGCGGCGATCGGCGTGACCGGCGTGGCGCCCTACAAGTTCGAGGTCGAGGCCACCGCGTATCTTGGCGGCGGCGGCCGCACCGCTGCGCGCATCGAAGCCGAATACGACGTGCTGCTGACCAATCGCCTGATCCTGCAGCCCCTGGTCGAAGCGAACCTGTGCGGCAAGGACGACCCGCGGCGCGGGATCGGTGCGGGGCTGTCCACCCTCGAGGCCGGGCTGCGCTTGCGCTACGAAGTACATCGCCAGTTCGCGCCCTATGTCGGTGTCGTTTACGAGCGTGCGCATGGTGCCACTGCGGACTTCCGCCGCGCGGCGGGCGAGGGCGCCAGCGACACGCGCGTGGTGTTCGGCATCCGGGCGTGGTTCTGACGGCCAGTATTTCTACTGGGGCGATGGCGCGTGGAATTGCGGTGGCTGGCTGGCGCCACCGGCCGCATTGTGGCGGCAGGTCCCCAGGAGGTCGGACATGCGCACGTCCCACGTTTTGTTCTCCATCGTGCTTGCCCTGGCGTGCGGCGGTGCGATCGCGCAGTCCGCCGCGCAAGCCCCTGCGGACACCGCCGCCAAGCGCCCCGGCGACACCGCGAAGAGCTGGCAGATCGCGTTCGACCGCACGGCGAAGTCCGACGGGCAGATCCGCTTCCTCGTCTGGCAGAACGACCAGGACGCGCCGACGGAAATCGCGATCCCCGTCGAACTGGGGCAGACCGAAAACAGCCTCGCGCTGGAGACGCGCCAGCAGTTCCGCGAGATCCTCGGCGTGAAGGACTTCGAAACCAACAACAAGAAGAACGTCGTCTTCGTCCGTGCCAAGCACGGCGAGCGCCGGTTCACCGTGCAGGTCGCTGCCAACACCGCGGAAAACGTGCAGATCGATCTCTACGCGCGTTGACCCGCGATGGATCCCAAGCACATCGTCATCCTCGCGTTCCAGCTGAGCATCGTCTGCACGGTGCTCGGCTTCGGGCTGCATGCGACGAAGCTGGACCTGCTGTACCTGTGGCATCGGCCGAAGTTGCTGCTTCGATCGATTTTCGCGGTGATGATCGTGATGCCGATCGTTGCCGTGCTGATCGAGCGGCTGTTCGACTTCCGGCCGACGACGGAGCTCGCGCTGGTCGCGTTGGCGCTCTCGCCCTTGCCGCCGCTGCTGCCGGGCCGCATGGATCGCGCGGGCGGCGAGCATGCCTATACCGTGGCGCTGTTGGTCACCTTGTCGTTGCTGGCGATCGTTGCGATCCCGTTGTCGGGCGCGTTGCTCGGCTGGTTGTTCGATCGCCAGTTCCAAGTGTCGATGGGCGCCATCGCGCGCACGGTGTTGATCCTGATCGTGGCGCCGCTGGTCATCGGCGTGTTCATCCGGCGGCGCATGCCCGCATTGGCCGCGCGACTGTCGCCCATCGTGCGGCGCGTGGCGAACATCCTGTTGCCCTTGTCGGTCGTCGTATTCCTGGCCGCGGCCTGGCGCGGCATCTGGGCAGCGGTCGGCGACGGCACGATCTTCGCCATCGCGTTGTTCGTCGGCATCGGCCTCGCGGTGGGGCATTGGTTCGGCCGGCCCGAGCGCGGGCACTCGATCGTGCTCGCGCTGGCGAGCGCATGCCGGCACCCGGCGATCGCGCTGACCATCGCGTCGGCGAACTTCCCCGACCTGCATTTCGGCGGCACGATCCTGCTCTACGTGCTCGTCTCCGCACTCGTCGGCATGCCGTACGTGTTGTGGCAGCGCCGCGCGGAATGCCCGCCGACGCCGAAGCTCTAGACGCCGATGCCCGATTCTGCGATGCGCTCGTCTTCGTATTCGACGAAGCGATCGAGCTTGAACGTATCCAGCCTGAACCTCTCCGTTGCCGCGGAGAAGGCCATCGTCGCGAGCACGCGTTCGGGCGATTGCGCCCACGGGGCGACGTAGCGCGGGCCCGCGATCAAGCCGCTCTCGCGGAACGGCGCCAGCGTGATCACGTCCGCCGAATTGACGCGCCCGCAGAACAACATCCGCAGGATGTCCGCGCGGCCTTCGTGCAGGGCCTTGCAGATGAACAGGTGCACCATGATGACGCCTTCGAGGTACGCGCCGTCCTTCGTGAAGCAGACTTTGCCGCGGACGTCGCCGCCGCGGAACACGCGCGCCGCGCTGCGATAGCTTTCGACTTCGCTCTGGCCGGCGTCGAGGAACGTGCGGAAGACCTCCATGAAGTCGGCGCCCTGCAGGGCCTGGCCCACCGCGACGATGCGCAGCGCCACGCGCCGCAGCCGTTGCAGGTCGATCGCCCCGGTGATGATTTCCGAATACGTCGCCAGGCCTTCCTGCGTGCGCGTGGTGCGCGGCGAACCGACGCCGAGCGATTTCACGTGCGGCTGGTGCTTGCCGTTGAGCAGCGTTGCGCTATGGATGAAGGCTTCGTGCTGGACGAGTTGCTCGACGTCGAGCTCGGAGAACATCGCGGTCGCGCGCAGCGTGATGCGCTTGCTGCCGGCCGCGGCCTTCGACGCGAGATCGGGGTCGAGGACGACCTCCACCTTGTCGTCGGTGAAGAACGGATCGATGCGTTCGCGGATGCGGTCGGCGAACTGCGCGGCCGTCATCGTCGCGGGCGTCTCGGGGATCAGACGCGCGTCGATCAGGTGATCGGTGGTGGCAAGCATGTCGCGCGCGGCGTCGTCCGACGTCACGTCCTGCGATTCGTATTTGGTATCCGGCCGACCATAGAGCAGGGTGGAGCAGCGCGTGAATTCCGGCGTGCCGATGCCGCGCAGCATCTGCGCCGCGACGCGGTAGCTCCAGGCGGTCTTCCACAGCCAATGGCCGATGGGGTGGCCGCGGTCGATGCCGCGCATGATCGCGTCGAGCTCGGCGACCTCGTCGTTCAACGCTTGGGGTGTCGTCGTGGGCACGGGCAACTCGGGCCTGCCCGCGCGCAGGCCGTCCAGGAAACGCGTCTCCATCCACGCCGGCCAGCCGATCGCATCGAGCACGCGGATCTTGCGACCGACCTTGACGATCGCCGCATCCGCGGCGAACAGACGTTCGAGTGCGGGGTCGGCGAGCGCGGCGTTCATTCCGGTTGCCTGAGCCAGCGATACAGGCCGCCGCCGATCACGCCGCCGATGATCGGCACGACCCAGAAGAACCACAGTTGTTGCAGCGGCACGCCGCCGGTGAACAACGCCACGCCCGTCGAGCGCGCGGGGTTCACGGAGGTGTTGGTCACCGGAATGCTGATCAGGTGGATCAGCGTGAGCGCCAGGCCGATGGCGAGCGGCGCGTTGCCCGCGGGCGCTTTCGGATCGGTGGCGCCCATGATCACGACGAGGAACATGCCGGTCATCACCAACTCGGTGAGCAGGGCCGCGACCATCGAGTAACCACCGGGCGACATCTCGCCGAAACCGTTGGTGGCGAACGTGCCCGCCGCGCTCGGATCGATCACGACGTCCGCGCGCCCGTGCGCGATCTGCCACAGCACGAAACCCGCGAGCACCGCGCCCAGGGTTTGCGCGACCCAATACGGAACCAGCTCGCGTGCGGGAAACCGACCGCCGGCCCACAAGCCCGCGCTCACTGCCGGGTTGAAGTGCCCGCCCGAGATATGCCCGAGCGCATACGCACCGGTGAGCACGGTGAGGCCGAAGGCGAGCGACACGCCCAGCAACCCGATGCCCAGCGGATTGCCGTCGCCGCCGAAGTTCGCCGCGAGCACCGCGCTGCCGCAGCCCCCGAGGACGAGCCAGAAGGTGCCGATGGTTTCCGCGAGCAGACGCTTGAGCATGGCCGGTCTCCTAGAACGTGATCGTGCCCGTGATCAACACGGGGTTGCCTTCCAGACGATTCTCGACATCGAACTCGTACAACCAGCGGGCGGAAAACTCGACCTTGCCCGTCTTGTAGGTGGCGATCGGCCCGATCGCGAGCGATTGGCCCTTGAAGCCGTTGAGGCGATCGGCCGTCGGGCCGGTGTCGTCTTCCAGTTGTTCGATCCATCCGCCGGCGGCGCCGAAGCCCCATCCGCTCCTGGTCCTCTTGATCAACAACGCATCCACGCGGAAAACCGCGCCATTCTGGTAATCGGTCGCCGTGTTCTCGGTGTAGAAATCCATCGCGGCGAGCGTGGTGAACTCGAGCGTGCCGGCCTGGCCGAGTTGCGTGTACGCGACGGTCGGCGAGAACGACCAATTGTTGAGGCTGACGTTGGCGAGCTTGTCGGGGTCGTAGGATCCCGTCGGCGCGCTGATGTAGAGCGCCAGCGACATGTGCTTGGTCTGGCTGAAGTGGCGGCTGGCGATGACCGGCACGATCGTCATGTCGAACAAACCGCTGTCGCTGTCGTCGGTGGACAAACCGATCCGGCCGATGCGCAGGTCCGCGCCGACGTCGACCTTCGCGAACGGGACGGCGACGGCGCTGGCGTAATTCCAGCGGCCTTCGCCCGTCGGCCATACGTACAGGCCTGTGAAGCTGAGCAGGCTGAATTGCGCATCGACGCCGATCGCCGTGCTGCGGCCGATGGGCGTTTCGCGCTGGCCGCCGATCTGCCCGGAGTAGTACGCATACCCGATCGCGAGATTGAATCCCGGCGTCGGCGGAACCACGCCTGCATAGGATTGCCCCTGCAGGCCGGTGATCGGCTTGCCGAGCCCGCCTTCGGTGGCGTGTGCGGGCACGCAGGCAAAGGCGGCCACGAGCGCGGCGACGAGGGGGAGGGAACGCGCGCTCGGCATTCGTGATCCGACGACGACGGGAAGAGCCCGTATCGTCGCCGCCCGCGGCCGCATGCCGCAGCCCGACTTCTACGGAATCGGCCTCAGTACTTCTACCGATGGCACGGGCACCGGGAAGCGCACGTCGACGCGCGTGCCGCCGCGCGGGCCGTTGCCGAAATCCAGGCGGCCGCGCAGCGAGCGCGCGCGTTCGGCCATGCTGATCATCCCCAGGCCGGTCTTCGGTGTATCGGCGCGATCGTCCGGCAACCCGCGGCCATCGTCCTCCACGCGCAGCAAGCCCCAGCCCGCGCGGTCGCGCCGCAATTCGATGCGCACCTGGCGTGCGCCGGCATGTTTTTCCACGTTGTGCAGCGCTTCCTGCGCGATGCGGAACAGGTCGAGCTTCTGCGGCTCGGTGAGTTCGAACGATTCGTCGGTTTCGCATCGCACGTGCAGGTCGTCACGCGAATGGCTGGCGCACAGGCCTTCGAGCGATGCGGCCAGGCTGGTGTATCGAAGCATGCTGGGATGCAGTTCGTGCGAGAGGCGGCGGATGTCGTCCGATACGCCCAGCAGGCGATCCTGCAGCCCTTCGATGCGGTCGCGCGCCGTGGCATCGCTGCCGCGCTTGAGCGTGCTCAGTTCGATGGAGATCGCGGCGAGCGATTGGTTGACGTCGTCGTGCAGGTCGCGCGCGATGCGACTGCGTTCGTTTTCCTGCATGTTCATCGCGCGGCGCGCGAGCTGGCTGAGCCGTTCGCCGGAATCGCGCAGCGCTTCGCTGGATTCGCCGCGCTGGTCGCGCAACGCGGTGAGCAACAACAGCACGACGCTGGTGCCGACGCTCCACCATTGCAGGTGCGACAGCGTGGCGCCCGGGATCTGATGCACGAGCGGGCCGATGCCGAGCGAGGTGAGCAGCAGGCAGCCCAGCCAGATCGGCACCCATGCCAGGCGCGTCCATGCGGTGCCGAGCGCGTGGTCGGACCACAACATCAACATCACTGGCGCGAGCAGCAGCACCGGGAAGGCGTCGCCAGTGCCGAACGGCGAGACCCACAGCACGACGATGCCGAGGGCGCCGACCAGGAGGATCGTCGATTGCCAGCCGTGCTGCGGCGATTCGCGCGGCGCATCCTGCGCGAGCCGGATCACGCCGGTGAAGGCGGGCACGACGATCAGATAGCCGATGCTGCGCGCGAGCATGTCGCCGCTTTCGGGCATCGGCATCGCACTCATGCCGAGTTGCGAGGTTGCCGCGTGTGCCCAGGCGCCCCCCGCGACGGGCAAGGCGACGCCGCACAGCAGCAGGAACTTCACCGGATCGCAGCCCGTCGGCGAGATGCGGCCATCGCGGGCCGGATGCAGCAGCCAGGTCGCGACCACCACCAGCGCGAATTCGCCCATCAACACGACGCAATGCGGCAGCAGTTCGCGCTCCATGCCGATGCACGCGACCGCGCTGCCGAGCAGTGCGGCGCCGTAGACCACGGCCCAGCGGGCGCCGGGGGTCGCGAGCAGGCCGCACATCAGGATCGCGCCGGGCAGCCAGGCGGCCTGCGCAAGGAACGACGCCGCCCAGGGCGCCATCGTCATCGATTGGCCGAGTGCCCCCGCCACGGCGACGGCCGCGGGGATGCCCCAGCCGGTGCGCGCAACGTCGTGGTCCATTGCGAATCCCGGGCATTTTCAGCTTCGTGTACTCCCCGTACACGCACGTTTCAATGACCGAAGGTCACTCCTCCGACGGATGGGCCCCGTCACGCGATCTGAACGCTTTCGACGCGACCCTCACGGTGCGCAGGGGGCACGCATCGGACCTTTGAAGGGGGCCGTGATGGACGCTGCGAACTCCTCAGAACGCGCGCGGGTCTTGCTCGCAGACGACCATGTGCTCGTCGCCCAAGGCATCGAGATGCTGCTGCTCGAGTGCTTCTGCAACATCCGGATCGTGAGTGACGGACAGTCGCTCGTCGACGAAGTGCGTCGCGATCCGCCCGACGTCATCGTTTCCGACATCAGCATGACCGGAATGAGTGGGCTGGATGCGATGCGCGCGTTGCGCGGCGACGGCATCGAGGTGCCGTTCGTGTTCCTCACGATGCACGCCGATCCGGAGCTGGCGGCCGAAGCGATCGAAGGCGGTGCGAGTGCGTACGTGCTGAAGTCGTCGGCGGGCGAGGAGTTGGTGCGGGCGATCTTCGAGGTGCTCGCGGGGCGCACGTACGTGACGCCGACGTTGGCCGCGCGCACCATCCGCGCGAGTGCGCATCGGGCGCACGGGGGGCAGTCGGCTGCGCGGTCGATGCCGGATGCGGCGCTGACGCAGAAGCAGCGGGAGATCCTGGCGCGCGTGGCGCAAGGCCTGCGGTCGAAGCAGATCGCCTTCGAGCTCGGCCTGTCGGTGCGCACGGTGGAGTCGCACAAGTACGCGATCATGCAGGAGTTCGGCGTGCACAGCACCGTCGAACTCGTACGCAAGGCCGCGCACGCGGGGCTGATCGCGATCGACGCACCGCCCTGAGCTACTGACCGGCCACAGTAGTTTTACGTGGCGCTTTTCAGTCGTTTTCACGATGGTCGGCGCGCGCGCGCGCCTTCACGCTGTGGGGATGAACGGGGCTCCGTACCGGGTGCGGGTGTTGTTGGCCGAGGACAGTCCGGTCGTGGCGCGGCAGTTGCGGGCGTTGCTGGCGCAGGAGTTCGAGGTCCTCGGGCTGGTGACCGATGGCGACGCCATCCTGGGCGCGCTGGATGCGCTGCAGCCCGACGTGCTGGTGACCGATATCTCGTTGCCGGGGCTCGACGGCATGCAGGCCGCCGAGCTCGCGTTGCGGCGCTTGCCGCGGTTGCGCGTGGTCTTCATCACCGTGCACGACGAGCCGGCGCTGGTCGCGAAAGCCAAATCCCTGCCACGCACGGCGTACGTGCTGAAAGCCGATGCCGGGGATGCGTTGAACGCCGCGGTCGAGGAGGTGATGGCGGGGCGTTGGTATGCGTCGGCATCGCTCGACCGCCACGCCACCCGGCGTTGAGCGCACCAGTAGAAATACTGAGGCCACCGACCGTGTAAACCCCGTTGTGCGGGTTGTGCGGCGACCGGAAGCTGGACCGACCATGCTCCCGGTCGATCCCGAGAAATACAAGACGGCCGACGACGTATCGGTCGAGTTGTCCGCGCGCCGCACGGGCATGAGTTTCCAGCGCACGCGCATGAGCGCCGATCGCACGCTGATGTCGGTGATCCGCACGTCGCTCTCGCTCATCAGCTTCGGCTTCACGATCTACCAGGTATTCACGCATTGGCTCGAACAACCGGGCGCGCGCCTCGCGCGCGAAGCGCCGCGCAATTTCGGCATCGCGCTGGTGATGGTGGGGACGTTGCTGCTGTTGGCCGGCATCGCCTACCACGTGCGCTACATGACGCAGTTGCGCCAGGAGCGCACGCAGATGATCCGCGACGGCCTCATCCACGGGCAGAGCGAGTATCCGATTTCGCTGACGCTGATCTGCGCGGTCGTCCTGCTGCTCATCGGCTTGTTGGCGATCGCCAGCATGGTCTTCGACGTTCAACCGTTCGGATAAAGGAGCCACGATGAAAGCGCTCGCCCCCCTGATGTTGACCGCGTTGCTCGCCGGTTGCGCATCGACGCCCGACGTGACGGTCGACCACGATCCGTCGGCCGATTTCACCCGCTACCACACGTACTACTGGGCGCAGGAGCCGCAAATCACCAATCCGCTGGCGAAGCAGCGGATCCTCGCGGGAATCGATGCGCGCATGGCGGCGAAAGGCTTCACGCGCCAGGAAGGCAGCGGGGACATCGCCATCGTCGGCAACGTCGCCACGAGCGAGAAGCAGACGCTCGATACGTTCTACACGGGCACCGGCATGGGCGGTTGGGGCTGGGGGCCGGGGTGGGGCGCGTACGGCGCGATGGGCAGTTCGACGACGCGCGTGAACACCTACACGGTCGGCACGCTCGTGCTCGACATGTTCGATCCCTCGACGAAGAAAGCGGTGTGGCGCGGCGTGGCCAGCGGCACGGTGCCCGATTCTCCGGAGAAGACGGAAGCCGCGGTCAATTCGGCGCTCGACAAGATGTTCGCGTCGTTCCCGCCGGGAACCGCCGCGAAATGAACGCACGGCCCGCGATGCGTCCCGCGGCGCCCGAGGGAATGGTGTGGATTCCGGCGCGCACGTTCCGGATGGGATCGGATCACCATTACCCGGAGGAAGCGCCGGCGCATCGCGTGGCGGTCGACGGGTTCTGGATCGATGCATCGCCGGTGACGAATGCGCAGTTCCGCGCGTTCGTCGATGCCACCGGTTACGTCACCATGGCCGAAGTGCCGCCGAAGGAAGAGGACTATCCCGGCGCGTTGCCGGAGATGCTGGTGGCGGCGTCGGTCGTCTTCGTCCCGCCGCCGCATCGCGTGTCGCTGGAGGATCACTATCGCTGGTGGCAATTCGTTCCCGGCGCCGATTGGCGGCATCCGCAAGGGCCGCATTCGTCGATCGAGGGCAAGGACGACCATCCGGTCGTGCATGTCGCGGCGCACGATGTCGATGCGTACGTCGCCTGGGTCGGCAAGGCGTTGCCGACGGAAGCCGAATGGGAATGCGCGGCGCGCGGCGGGCTCGACGAGGCGGAGTTCGCGTGGGGCGAGGAGTTCGCGCCGCACGGACTGCATCGCGCGAACACGTGGCAGGGCGAGTTCCCGTGGCAGAACCTGGCGCAGGACGGGTACATCGGCACGTCGCCGGTCGGTGCCTATCCGGCGAACGGCTACGGCCTGTCCGACATGATCGGCAACGTGTGGGAATGGACCGCCGATTGGTATCGCCCGCGGCACCCGGCCGAAGCGCAGAAGGCCTGCTGCATTCCCGAGAATCCACGCGGCGGCCCGGCGGAGGCGAGCTTCGATCCCGCGCAGCCGCAACTGAAGATCCCGCGCCGCGTGATGAAGGGCGGTTCGCACCTGTGCGCGCCCAATTATTGCCGGCGTTACCGGCCCGCCGCGCGCATGGCGCAGCCGGTCGACACGTCGACCTCGCACCTCGGCTTCCGCTGCGTGTCGCGCAGCTGAGGATGCACGCATGGAGGCGCTCTTCCGCGAAGTGAGCCAGCACATCGCGCTGGCGCTGGAAGCGATCTCCGTCTTGATGATCGCCATCGGCGCCGTCGAAGCGCTGGTGCGCATCGTCGTTCCCCTGGTGCGCAACCTGGCGTCGCAGGGGCGGCGGCGCGCGGCCTGGCTCAGTCTGGCGCGATGGTTGTTGCTCGGGCTGGAATTCATGCTCGCGGCCGACATCGTGCGCACCGCGATCGCACCGACGTGGGACGACATCGGCAAGCTCGCCGCGATCGCCGTCATCCGTACGTTCCTCAACTTCTTCCTCGAACGCGACCTGGACGCCGCGGCGCGCGAAGGCGCGAAGGACGCTCCGGAGGTCGCATGAGCACGCAACCGACTTCGAACGAACTGGCCGCCTCGCGCACGGGACTGGCCGACCTGCGCTCGCACCTGGCGAACGAACGCACGCACCTGGCGTACCTGCGCACGTGCGTGTCGCTGATCGGGTTCGGGATCACGTTGAACCGCTTTTCGGTGTTCCTCCAGCAAAGCGACAAGCTGCAGGCCGGGCAGTCCTTCGGCGCACTGCGCGATACGCAGAACGTGGGCGTCGGCATGGTGCTGCTCGGCATCGCGCTGGCGCTGTGGTCGTTGTATCGGTACAAGCACGTCAACACGGACATTCGCAACGCGAGTTTCCGCTCGCTCGATCGCGCGGTGGTGGTGATGACGCTGGTGTTCCTCCTCATCGGTTGCGTCACCGCCGCGTGGTTGTTCCATGTCTGAGTTGCCGTCCTGGTCGGATTCGGCGGCGCGGCGGGCGATCGTCGATTTCGTGCGGCGGACCACGACGCCGGGCGGTCCCGATTTCGTCGCGCCTGCCGAGCGGATCGCGGTGTTCGACAACGACGGCACGCTGTGGTCCGAACAACCGATGTACTTCCAGTTCCTGTTCGCGCTGGATCGTGTGCGCGCACTGGCCGGTGCGAATCCGGAATGGGCGACGACCACGCCGTTCAAGTGGGTGCTCGACGGCGACATGAAGGCGTTGGCGGCATCGGGCGAGAAGGGGCTGATGCCGATCGTGGCCGCCACGCACGCGGGGATGACGACGGACGCCTTCGGCGAGATCGTGCGCGAATGGATGGCGCAGGCGCGGCACCCGACGACGCGCAAGCCCTATCACGCCATGGTTTTCCAGCCCATGCAGGAGTTGATGGCGTACCTGCGCGCGAACGGTTACGGGACGTGGATCGTGTCGGGCGGTGGCCAGGAGTTCCTGCGCGCGTGGGTCGAAAGCGTGTACGGCGTTCCCCCGCAGCAGGTGATCGGCAGCTACGCCGGGCTGCATTACGAGGGCGGCGACGCGCCTTCCATCCTGAAGACCGCGCAGCCGGAACTGGTGGACGACCATGCGGGCAAGCCGGTCGGCATCCAGCGTTTTTCCTCGGCCGGCGTCCGGTCATGGCGTTCGGCAACTCCGACGGCGATTTCGAGATGCTCGAATGGACGACGAGTGGTCCAGGCCCGCGTTACGCCGCGTTGCTGCATCACACCGATGGCGTGCGCGAATTCGCGTACGACCGCCAATCGTCGGCGGGCATGCTCGCCCGCGGGCTGGACGAAGCCCCCGCGCGCGGATGGACCGTGATCGACATGGCGCACGACTGGGAGGTCGTGTACCCGGGCGCGCACTGACATGATCTCCGACAGCTTCTCCCTGTTGCGCGGCGGGCCGGTGTATCGGTTGTTGCATTGGCTGGGCGCATTGCGCGCGGGCGTGCCGACGGCGCCATTGGTGTTGGGCGTCCTGGTGCTCGTGTCGTTCGTGCCGTTGATGGTGTTCGCCGGGATGGACGGCATGCTGTGGCCGTCCGCCGATCGCATCGCGTTGCTTGGCGACCACGCGGTGATCGCACGATTGCTGGTCGCGGTGCCGATCCTGGTCCTCGGCGCCAGGCCGTGCGATGAAGTGCTGCATTCGGCGGTTCGATACATCGGGCGATCGGGGCTCATCGAAAAATCCTCGCGCGAGGCGTTCGACAGGCTCGTGCACCATGGCCACGCGCTGCGCGATTCGTATGCGCCCGAAGCGATCTGCGCGCTGATCGCGGTGTTGTCGGCGTTCTCGACCGATGCGCGCTTCTCGCATGTGCCGGGCTTCACGCATTGGGCGACGGAGGGTGGGGCGCTGACGAAGGCGGGCGAGTGGTTCGCGATCGTGTCGGCGCCGGCGTTCCGGTTCGTCGCGCTGGTGTGGGTGTGGCGGTTCGCGTTGTGGTCCTATTGGTTGTGGCGCTTCTCGCGCTTGCGGTTGGCCTTGTTTGCCGCGCATCCGGATGGCGCGGGCGGCCTGGGGTTCTTCGGGCCGGGGCAGGCGTGGTTCGCGATCCTCACCCTCGCCGGCAGCACGATCCTCTGCGGCAACGCGCTGGTGCAGATGGAATATGCGCACGTGCCGCTGCAGTCGTTCCAGTGGGAACTGCTGGGCTGCGTGGCGGGCAGCGTGGCGGTGGTGTTCGCGCCGCTGCTGTTCCTGATGAAGCCCCTGGTGCGCGCGCGGCGGCACGGAATGCACGCGCTCGGTGTGCTGGGGCAGGCGGCGTCGCGTGCGTTCGCGGCGCATTGGGACCAGGCCGACGTCGCGCGTTCGGGCGAGTCGCTGCTCGAAAGTCCCAATCCGTCCGCGATCGCCGACTTCACCGCGATGTACGGCACGGCCCGCACGATGGCGGTGATTCCCGTGAACAAACTCTCGCTGCTCAGCGTGGCGCTGGCGTCGGCCCTGCCGATCGTGCCGCTGGTGCTGCATGCGGTGTCGATCGACGAGTTGCTGCGGCGGCTGCTCGGCGCGCTCGCGTGACGCTGGCCGTCGCCCAAGGCGCGCTTCGTTGGCTCGAGTGTTCCCACCCGCTCCGGAGGCGCGCATGACCAACCATGTCTACAAGGCGATCGAACTGACCGGCTCGTCGACGACCGGCACGGACGACGCCGTACGCAACGCGATCGAACGCGCCAGCAAGACGGTGCGCAGCCTCAAGTGGTTCGAGATCATCGAGACCCGCGGCCACGTCGAGGATGGGCGCGTCCAGCACTGGCAGGTGACGATCAAGGCCGGATTCACGCTCGAGGATTGAGCGGACCAGGCTCGCCGCCGCAGATCTCGTAGTGCACGACGGTGGGCTCGAATTCCAGCAGGAAGTCGCGGTCCTCGGGGTAGTACTTCGCCACCGCGATGTCGTCGCCCGCGAACGCGGCGATCGCCTCGCGCGAGGTCCAGTGCGTCATCGTGATGAAGTGCGCGATGTCGCCTTCGATCCGGCGCAGCAACCAGACGCCGGCATTGCCGTCGATGCGGCGGTAGTCGGGAATGGCGCGCGCCTCGAGGAACGCGAGGTAGTCATCGGCGCGGTGCGCGGCGGTGCGGCCATGCCACATGCGGACGATCATCGGCGGGGCTCCTTGCGGTGTCGGGGCCATTCTCGCGCAGGTCGCTACCGGTGTTCATCTTGCGCCCCTTGATTCGCGGGGCCGGACGCGGTGGGATAGCGGCAGGGGAAAGCACTTTTTCGGGGGCGGGATGTTGGATCGGAATCTGGTGCGCGGCCTGGTGGTCGCGCTGGTGGCGGCGTGCGCGACGTTGGGCCAACCGCGGGCGCAGGCGGACAACGCGACGCCGGCCGCGCCGGCGTGGCAGGACTATCTCAAGCGTTCGACGATCGAGCGCGTGCAGATCTCGCCCGACGGTACGCGCCTTGCGGTGGCGCAGCGCGACGGCGACAGCACGGTCGTGACGATCCGCGACGCAGCGACGCTCGCCACGCTCAAGCGATTCGAAACCGGCGATGGCGGAGAGGTCGAACGCCTGTCGTGGATCGACGACAAGCGCATCCTCGTCGCGGTCAACCGCGTGATGAAGAAGTACAACGTCTCGTTCTCGGACCCGACGCTGGCGATCATCACGGTCGACGATTTCTCGCGCTACGTGCTGCCCGCCAACTTCCTGGCGACGATCGACGGCGACGTGGAGCATCTGCTGGTCATCCAGTGCTCCAACTACGGCGAAGGCGGGTGCGTCGGTGCCGTGCACAAGGTCGAGATCGGCCACACCAACCGCATGGGCGAGAAGCTCATCGACGCGCCGGACCGCGAAGCCTCGCTGCGCGCCGATCGCCATGGGCACGTGCGTTTCGCCATCGGCGTGGACGACAAGGCCAATTCGAAGCTGCATGCACACAAGGGCAACGACACCGGCTGGACGCTGGTGAACGACAGCACGCAGACCGGCCTGCACGTGTGGCCGCTCGGCGTGGACTCCGCCGGCGAATTCGCGTTCCTGGAATCCGAGCGCGAGAGCGGGCCGTCGGTCGTCGAGCGTTACGACTTCGGCACCGGTGCACGTACCGAGGTGTATCGCGACGCGGTGTCGGATGTGGTCACCACCATCGACGCGTTCGACGGCGAAACGCCGCTGGGCGCGTACTACGGGCCGACCGCGCCGCGGCCGGTGTTCTGGAACACGCAGCATCCCGATGCGCAGGCGATCGAGCAGATCGTGCGTGCGTTCCCGGGGCGCATGATCGGCGTCACCAGCGCGTCGCGGGATCGCTCCAAGGCGATCGTGCTGGCCAGTGGCGATCGCGATCCGGGATCGTGGTATCTGTTCGACCGCACCACCAAGAAGGCGAAGCTCATCGCCCGTGCGCGCAGCTGGCTGCCCGAGGCGCAGTTGCCGAAGACGCGCGAAGTGGTGGTGCAGGCGCGCGACGGCAAGACGCTTTACGGCGTGCTGACGTTGCCGCCCGACGGCCGCGAGAAGGATCTGCCGATGGTCGTCGTTCCGCACGGCGGCCCGCATGGGGTGTACGACAGCGCGTCGTTCGATTCCGAAGCGGGCCTGCTCGCGAGCCAGGGCTATGCGGTGCTCCGCGTGAACTATCGCGGCTCGGGCGGTTACGGCAAGCAGTTCGAGCAAGCCGGCTGGCGCCAGTGGGGCCGCGCGATGCAGGACGACGTGACCGACGCGACGAAGTGGGCGATCGGGCAGGGCATCGCCGACGGCAAGCGCGTGTGCCTGTACGGCGCGAGTTACGGCGGTTACGCGGCGCTGATGGGCGGCGTGCGCGAGCCGGGCTTGTATCGCTGCGTGGCCGGTTACGCGGCGCCGTACGACCTGGCCAAGATGTACAAGTGGGGCAGCATCCGCCGCAGCGACCTGGGCCTGGACTACCTGGAGAAGGTGCTCGGCAAGGACAAGGCGGACCTCGCGTCGCGTTCGCCCGCGCAGAATGCCGCGGCGATCAAGGTGCCGGTGTTCATCGCGCACGGGCGGCTGGATGCGCGCGTCGACGTGGCGCACTCGCGCAAGATGGTGAAGGCGTTGAAGGAGGCGGGCGTCGACGTCGAGTTCCAGGAATACATGCGCGAGGGCCATGGCCTCAACCTCGACGAGGACGAGCGCGATTTCTACACGCGCTTGCTGGCGTTCCTCGCGAAGCACACGACGCCACAATGATCGACGGAAACTTCCACCGCTGATCCGCGACTCCGCTTTCGGGAGAATGCTGACCGGTTTCGCACGACCCTTCTTTCGCATCGGCATAGGCTGGTGCGAAAGGAGGTAGTCAGGGATGACGATCCGCGTATTCGTGGTCGACGATCAGGTCATCGTACGCACCGGGATGTGCATGATTCTCGGTGGTGTGCCGGAAGTGGAAGTGGTGGGCCAGGCGGAAAGTGGCGAGGACGCCCTGCCGCAACTGCGCAAGCTGCGGCCCGACGTGCTGGTGTGCGACGTGCACCTGCCGGGCATCAGCGGGCTGGAAGTCACCGAGCGCGTCGTGCGTGGCGGTTACGGCACGCGCGTCATCGTGGTTTCCGCGGTGCAGGACGGGCCGTTGCCGCGGCGCGCGCTCGAGGCGGGCGCATCGGCATATGTCGGCAAAAGCCATGACTCGAGCGAATTGCTGCGCGCGTTGCAGGATGTCGCGCACGGACGGCGTTACCTCGCGACCGGCATCGCGCAACAGATCGCATTGGCGAAGATCGACGGCAGCCACGGCACGCCGTTCGACACGTTGTCGCCGCGCGAACTGGAAGTGGCGATGTTGCTGGTGCGCGGGCTGCGGCAGGAAGACATCGCGCGGCGCCTGAGCCTGAGCGCGAAGACGATCAACACGCACAAGTCGCGCTTGTTCGACAAGCTGGGCATCCGCGACCCCATCGCGCTGGCGCGGGTGGTGAGCCGGTACGGGATGAGCGATCCGGCGCTGGCGTGGTAGCCCTGCGCCCTCCCCTGCGTGCAGGGGAGGGCGGGGTTGGGTTACGCGTTGCGGTGTTCCTGCTTCGCGTCTTCCGCGGCGTCGGCGGCGGCTTGCGCCGGGTCGGCCGACGGCATCGCATCGAACAAGCCCGGGGTCGCCGGCACATTCGCCGCGACCTGTTCCTGCTGGAACTCCTGCTGGAACTCCTGCTGGTCGACGTACGCATCGGCCTGTGCATCGGCCTGCGCTTCGGCCTGCGCTTC
>NZ_JRKJ01000009.1 GCF_000770795.1 Lysobacter dokdonensis DS-58
CCGACGTCTATGCGCGGGAACCGATCGCGCCGGTGCCCCGCGCGTTCGCCGCGCTGCGCCACGCCCGCGGCCGCTGGGCGATCGCCTTGAGCAGTGGCGAGGCCCTGCGCACCCTGGTCGAACATGCGCCCGCGGATCTCGAACGGAAACTACGCGCGGCACGCGTCCTTGCCGGCAGTCCGCGCCTGGCCGACGAAGCGCGCGCACTGGGCTTCGGAGACATCCGCATCGCCGCCGGCGCCCGCCCCGCGGACCTGGTGGCCGCGCGTGATGGCCGCTCACGACGCGGCATCCGGTAGCATCGCCGCACCCCTCCGCGACACCCTCGACCGTGCTCGATACCGACCCCTCGCCCGAACCGCCGGTCCGTCGCTCCCGCGCGCCCATCGCGTGGCTGTTGCTGTTGCTGCTCGCGCTCGGTGGCGCATGGGCGTGGCACGCATGGAACACGCGCGCGCAACACCAGCGCGCGGCCGCCGACGATGCCGCGCAACGCATGGGCGCGCTCGAAGACCGCATCACCACGCTGCGCGGCGAACAACGCGCGCAACAACAACGCCTCCAGCAGGCCGAAGCGACGAACCGCGTATTGCGCGACGAACTGCTCGGCGTCGGCCAGCGCGCGGCGTTGCTGGAAGACAGCGTGTCGAAGCTCGCCGACCCCGACCGCCACGGCGCGCAGGCCATCCGCCTGGACGAAGTCGAGATGCTGCTCGGCATGGCGCAGCAACGATTGCAGCTCGCCTCCGACCTTGATGGCGCGCGCCGCGCGTACGCCCTCGCGGCGGGAATGCTCGACGGGATCGACGACCCCGCGTATCTCACGTTGCGCCAGACGCTCGCGCAGGAACGCGCGTCGCTCGATGCGCGCGGCGTCGATCCCGTGCGCGATTCCGCGTCGAAACTGACTGCCTTCGAAGCGCAACTCGCGCGCCTCCCCGCCGCGCAGGCCAGCGACGGCGACGCGGACAAGTCGTGGTGGCAGCGCGTCGCCTCGCGCCTGGTCGAAGTCCAACCCAGCGACCGCGTGCAGTTGCGCGCCGCCAGCGACCGCAGCGCGGCGATGGAAGCGCTTGGTATCGAACTGACCCTCGCCCGCGCAGCGCTGGAACGTCGCGACGCCGTGGCCTGGCAGGCCGCGCTCGCACGCGCCGACACGTGGTTGCCGCGCCTGTGGCCGGATTCACCTGCACTGCGCGCCCAGCGCGCCATCCTGCGGTCGCTGCGCGCGCAGCCGCTCGCCATCGCCTCGCCGGTCGTGGGCACGACGCTCGCGCAATTGCGCTCCATGCGGGCGCGCTGACAGGAGTCCTGGCATGAACCTGTTCCGCAACCTGTTGTTCTGGCTCGCGCTCGCGCTGGTGGGCGCGCTGGTCGCGCAGGTCCTGGTGCAGGATCCGGGCGAAGTGCTCGTGCGCTTCCGGGGACACGATTACCGCAGCACCGTCGTCGGCGCGGCGCTGTTGCTCGTCATCGCGGCGTTCGCGCTGTGGTTGCTGTGGACGGTGCTCGCGTTGCCGTTCCGCGGCTGGCGCGGTTTCCGCAATCGCCAGGCGCGGCTGCGGCTCACCGATGGCCTGGGCGCATTGCATCTCGGCCACTGGGCGCGTGCGGAGAAGCAACTCGAACTCGCGGCGCAACGCGACGAAGCCGCACCGGTGGCGCTGGTCGCCGCGGCGCACGCGGCGGACGCACGCGGCGACGCGGGCGCAGCCCTCCGCCACCTCGATGCGCTGACCGAACGCGCCCCGCTGGCCAGCGCGATCGCGCGCGCGCAACGCGCCTTCGACGAGGGCGACCCGACGACCGCGCTCGCGATCCTCGACGCACCGAATGCGCAGCCGCTGGCGCCGCGCGGACTGATGCTGCGCGCGCATGCGCTGGGTGCGCTCGGCCGCGCGCACGAGGCCTACGGCATGCTCGGCGCCTTGCGCCAGCAACAGGCGGCCTCGCCGGCGCATCTCGACGAACTCCAGTCGCATTGGGCCGCCGCATCGCTGGCCGGCGCGCCCGACGCCAACGCACTCGCAGACCGTTGGGATGCGTTGCCCAAGACGCTGCAATCGGATCCCGATGTCGTCGGCGCCTACGCCGAGCGCGCGTCCGCGATGCGCTGGGATGCGGCCGCGGCGAGCAAGATCGAACAGGCGCTTGCGGCGCATTGGGACGAATCGCTGGTGGAGACCTACGGCGCGCTGCCCGTCGACTCCCCCGAGGCGCGCCGCGCGCAACTCGAAGCCTGGCTCGCGGCGCATCCCGAAAGCCCGGCCACGCTGCGCGCACTCGCCCGCCTGCAACCCTGGCCGATGGCCGAAGGCACGCTGCATCGCGCCGTCGCGCAAGGCGGCGGCGCGCACGCATGGGAAGCGCTGGCCGAAGGGTATGCCGCCGCCGGCGATGCCGAATCCGCGCGCCTGTCCTACGCCAATGCGCTCCGCGCCGTGCGCGGCGAGCCCACGCTCGCGCTGCCCAACCGCGGCCTGCGCGACCGCATCGCCGATGAAGCCGCCATCGAGATCCGCGACGAACACGGGGTTCCGCGCCTGCGCGAATGACGGCGCCGCCGCGCGGCCTCGCTAGAATGCCGCGCATGGAAACGCCCGCGACCCAGGAAGACGACGCCGGCTTCGCCCGCGTCCGCGATTACCTCACCGGCTTGCAGGACCGCATCTGCGCGGCCATCGAAGGCGCCGACGGTGCCGCGCGCTTCCGCGAGGACACTTGGGTACGCGCGGAAGGCGGCGGTGGCCGCACGCGGATCCTGCGCGACGGTGCGGTGTTCGAGCAGGCGGGCATCGGCTTCTCCGACGTCTCGGGCACGAAGCTGCCTCCCTCCGCGACGGCCGCACGCCCCGAGCTCGTCGGCGCCACGTGGCGCGCGGTCGGCGTTTCGCTGGTCTTCCATCCGCGCAACCCGTACATCCCGACCACGCACGCCAACGTCCGCCACTTCCGCGCGATGCGCGACGGCCAAACGGTCGCGTGGTGGTTCGGTGGCGGCTTCGACCTCACGCCGTATTACCCCTTCGACGAGGACGTGTTGCATTGGCATCGCACCGCGCGCGCGCTGTGCGAACCCTTCGGCGGACAGGCCCGCTATGACGCGCACAAGCGGTGGTGCGACGAGTATTTCTTCCTGAAGCATCGCGACGAGACGCGCGGTGTCGGCGGTTTGTTCTTCGATGACCTCCACCAGGATTTCGAAGGCGACTTCGCCTACCAGCGCGCGGTCGGCGACGGCTTCCTGGAGGCGTACCTGCCGATCGTCGAACGCCGCCGGGACACGCCCTTCGGGCAAGGCGAGCGCGATTTCCAGTTGTACCGGCGCGGGCGCTACGTCGAGTTCAACCTGGTGTACGACCGCGGCACGCTGTTCGGCCTGCAGAGCGGCGGGCGCACCGAATCGATCCTCATGAGCCTGCCGCCGCTGGTCCGCTGGGAATACGGGTTCACGCCGGACGCGGGCAGCAGCGAAGCGCGGCTGGCCGATTACCTGCGTCCGCGCGACTGGCTAAGCGAGCTCGTCGTCCCCTGAAGCGGACTTGCGCTTCGGCACGACGCTGATGCGCCCGTCGGTTTCCAGGATCGCGAAGTGCACGTCGTCCAGCGTGATTTCCCCGGCCTGGCGCAACGCTTCGTCGAAATCGTTCCTGCTCACCAGTTCGCGGCGCAGGACCTGTTCGAACAATCGTCCGTCCCGCGCGAGCACGACCGGCACGCCTTCGATCACCTGCTCGGCGTGGCGGCTGCGCGAGGCGACGTAGCCCGTCGTCCAGTTCAGCGTGATCAACACCGCCGCGAGCAACAGCCCGCCCAGCAGCGAGGTGTCCTTGCCCAACAGCGCGTTCTGCACCGCGTTGCCGAGCAGCACGATCAGCAACACGTCGAAGGGCGTGAACTGGCCCATCGTGCGCTTGCCGGAAATGCGGATCATGCCGAGCAGCACGACGTAGACGACCACCGCGCGCACGTACTCCCAGACGGGCATGGATAGCTCGAACATGCGGTTCCCCCGAAGCGGCCTTGGCCCACTTTATTGCACGCCGCAAAAAACGCAGGCAATAAAAAGCCCCGCAGGCCAGGGGGAGACCGGCGGGGCTGGGGAGCGGGACTTGGGGAGGAGTCGCGCTCCGGGGATCACTCCAGGGGAGGGAGAGATCTGCGTCAGACCTTGCATCTGACGCGAGCTATATGACCATTCCATACATGGATGGTTCGTGAAGATTCACGTTAATAACCCGTTGGATTCAGTTTGAATTCATGGCGTGAAGCACGCCCTCACAAACCTAATCCGTGCGACAAGCTGATCAGTGGGCCTCGTCCCAGTTGGCGCCGGTGCCCGCATCGACGACGAGCGGCACGCGCAGTTCGGCCGCCGCGGCCATCCGCTCGCGCGCGCCGGCGACGAGATCGTCGACGAACGCCGCATCGGCTTCGAACACGAGTTCGTCGTGCACCTGCAGGAGCATCAGCGCGCGCTTGTCGCCCGCCAGCCAGCCGTCGATCGAGATCATCGCGCGCTTCACGATGTCCGCGGCCGTCCCCTGCATCGGCGCGTTGATCGCCGCACGCTCGGCGCCGGCCCGCAGGCCCTGGTTGCGCGCGTGGATGTTCTCCAGGTGCAGGCGGCGGCCGAACACCGTCTCCACGTAGCCGTTGTCGCGCGCGTCCTGCCGCGTGCGCTCCATGTAATCGCGCACGCCGGGGTAGCGCGAGAAGTACAGCGCGATGTAGTCCTGCGCCTCGCCTCGGCCGATGCCGAGCTGCCGCGCCAGGCCGAAGGCGCTCATGCCGTACATCAGGCCGAAGTTGATGGCCTTGGCCGCGCGGCGTTCGTTGCTCGACACATCGTCGATCGCCTTGCCGAACACTTCGGCGGCCGTCGCGCGATGGATGTCCGCGCCGCTGGTGAAGGCCTTGAGCAGGTTCGGGTCTTCCGACAGGTGCGCCATGATCCGCAGCTCGATCTGCGAGTAGTCGAGCGCGACGATGCGCCGGCCTTCCGGCGCGACGAACGCCTTGCGGATGCGGCGGCCGTCGTCGGTGCGGATCGGGATGTTCTGCAGGTTCGGGTCCGACGAGGCCAGGCGCCCCGTCGCCGCACCGGCCTGGTGGTAGCTGGTGTGCACGCGGCCGGTGTTCGGATTGACCATTTCCGGCAGCTTGTCGGTGTAGGTGCTGCGCAACTTCGCCAGGCCGCGGTATTCCAGGATGATCTTCGGCAGCTCGTGCAGGTCGGCGAGCGCTTCGAGCGCTTCTTCGTTCACGCTCGGCTGGCCGGTGGAAGTCTTTACCGACACCGGCAGCTTGAGTTCGTCGAACAGCAACTGCCCGACCTGCTTGGGCGAATCGAGGCTGAAGGTGCGGCCCGCGAGCTGCGTGGCCTGCTGCTGCGCTTCCAGCATGCGCTTGCCGAGGTCCGCGGACTGGCGGCGCAGTTCGGCCGCGTCGACCAGCACGCCGTTGGCTTCGACGCGCTCGAGCACCGGGACGAGCGGGATTTCGATCTCGCGGTACACGCGGTCGAGCGACGGCTCGGCGGCCACCTTCGGGCGCAGCACCGAGTGCAGGCGCAGCACGACGTCGGCATCTTCGGCCGCGTAGCGCGTGGCGTCTTCGACCGACACGTGCGAGAAGGGAATCTGCTTGGCGCCCTTGCCCGCGACATCCTCGTAGCGGACGGTGTCGTAGCCCAGGTAGCGCTTGGCGAGTGAGTCCATGTCGTGGCGGCTCGCACCGGCGTTGAACACGAAGCTTTCGAGCATCGTGTCTTCGTCGTAGCCGTGCACCGTGATGCCGTGGCAGCGCAGCACGTGCAGGTCGTACTTGCCGTGCTGGCCGATCTTCTTCTTTGTTGCATCGGCGAAGATCGGGCGCAGGGCGTCCAGGACTTCGTCGCGCGACAGCTGTGCCGGCGCGCCGGGATATTCATGGCCGAACGGGATGTAGGCGCCCGAATGCGCCTGCGTTGCCACGCTCAGGCCGATCAGGTTCGCGCACAGCGCGTCCAGCGAATCGGTTTCGGTGTCGAAGGCGAAGGCATCGGCCGCCTGCAGCTTGCCCAGCCACGCGGAGAACTGCTCGCGCGTGAGGACCGTTTCGTACGCGCCCTTCTCGCCGAGCGCGGGCTCCGGCGCCTCGATCGGCGCCGCGCCCGTGCGCGCCCAGCCGGCCTCGGTGCCGCGCATCGAGACCTTGCGTTCGCTCGCCGCCGGCGGCGTACCGCCGAGTTCCTTCAGCGCGGCGTTGAACCCGTAGCGGGCGTACAGGACCTTCAGCGTTTCGACGTCGCGCTCGCGCAACGTGAGTTGATGCGCGGCCGCATCCAGCGCGACATCGGTCTTGATCGTCACCAGCGTGCGATTGAGCGGCAGGCGCGGCAAAGCCGCGCGCAGGTTCTCGCCGATCTTGCCGCCGATCTTGTCGACGTTGGCGACCACGCCGTCGAGCGAGCCGTACTCGGCGAGCCACTTCGCCGCCGTCTTCGGCCCGCACTTGTCCACGCCCTTCACGTTGTCGATCGCATCGCCCATCAGCGCGAGCATGTCGACGATCTGGTGCGCGTGGACGCCGAACTTCGCCATCACGCTTTCGTCGGTGTCCAGCACGCTGCCGCTCATCGTGTTGATGAGGCGGATGTTGCCGCCGCCGTCGACGGGGCACAGCAACTGCGCGAAATCCTTGTCGCCGGTGGAGATGGTCACGTCGCTGCCGGCTTTCGCCGCCTCGAGCGCGAGCGTGCCGATGACATCGTCGGCTTCCACGCCGTCGATGCGCAGGATCGGGAACCCGAGCGCCTGCACGATCTCGCACATCGGTTGCACCTGCGCGCGCAGGTCGTCCGGCATCGCCGAACGATTGGCCTTGTACTCGGGATACAGATCGTCGCGGAAGGTCTTGCCGGGCGCGTCGACGACGAAGGCCGCGCAGTCCGGCTGCTCGGCGAGCGTGGCGCGGAGCATGTTCACGACGCCGAAGAGGGCCCCGGTGGGCTCGCCGGCGCTGTTGGTGAGGGGCGGGAGCGCGTGGAACGCGCGGTACAGGTACGAGGACCCGTCGATCAGGACCAGTCTTGGCATCGGGGGATTCTACGCCGCGCCCGCCCGTCGCCATGCACATCGGGCCGACAACGGCCGGGCGTATGCTTCAGTTCCGTATCCGCAGGGAGGAGGTCGCCAATGGCCCGCAATCGTCCCGTGCGCACGCTCGCCGCAGTCGCCGTGCTGGCGCTGGTGGCAGGCTGCGCCACCGCCCCGCAGGATCCGAACGCGCCGCCGCCGATCCCCGAAGGGTCGGAGCAGGCCACGCGCACCGAATCCAACGGCGACATCGTCACCGAGTACCGCGTCAACGGCTCGCTCGCGATGGTGCGCGTGGTGCCGAAGAACGGCCCGACGTACTACGTGACCGACGCCGACGGCGACGGCCGACTGGATCGCAACAGCGATGGCACGCGCAACGTGCCGGTGTATTTCAAGCTCTATGGCTGGTGACCCTTCGCCCCCGGATCGGAGACCGCGATGACCAAGCTCGACAAGCCCATGCGCCGCGAGGTGCAGATCGGCGACCAGGTGTACACGCTGACGATCGGCCCCGAGGGCCTGAAGCTCGTCGAGAAGGGCCGTCGCAAGGGCCTCGAACTGGCATGGACCGCGCTGGTCAGCGGTGATGCGGCACTGGCCAGTGCGCTGCAGGCGTCCGTCGCGGACGCGCGCTAGGCCGGCGACAGGTTCGCGTACGCCAGCACCAGCCACTTCGCCCCGACATCGTCGAAGTTGACCTGCACGCGCGCGTGCGGGCCGCTGCCTTCGTAATCGGTCACCACGCCCGTGCCGAACGTCGGGTGCCGCACGTTGGCGCCGAGTTTCACCGGCGGCACGTCGACCGCCGGCATCGCGACGTCGCGGCGCCCCGAATGCGGCCGATAGGGCTGCGCCACCTTCACGCGCGGGCGCACTTCGTTGATCAATGGCCCGGGGATCTCGCGCAGGAAGCGCGAGGGAATGCCGTACATGTCCGAGCCGTGGATGCGGCGCGCCTCGGCGAACGTGAGCACGAGTTTCTGCCGCGCGCGCGTGATGCCGACGTACGCCAGGCGGCGTTCCTCTTCCAGGCGCCCGGGTTCTTCCTGCGATTTCGTATTGGGGAACAGGCCTTCTTCCAGCCCCGCGAGGAACACAAGCGGAAACTCCAGGCCCTTCGCGCTGTGCAGCGTCATCAACTGCACGCCATCCTCGCCCGATTGCGCCTGGCCTTCGCCCGCTTCCAGCGCGGCGTAGCTGAGGAACGCGACGAGCTCGCTGAGCGCCGCCGATTCCTCGTCGTCGCCGTGCACGAAGCGCGAGGCCACCGACACGAGTTCGTCGAGGTTGTCGGTGCGCGAGTCGAGCTGGCCTTTCGATTCGTTGGCGTAATGCTCGCGCAGGCCGCTGCGCATCAGCACGTGGTCGATCTTTTCCTGCAACGGCAGGGCGGCCGTCTCCACCTGCAGGCCTTCGATCAGCAACAGGAAGCCGGCGAGCGCATTGCGCGAACGCGCGGCGATCGCGTTGCCTTCGCTCGTCGCGCGCGCGGCGTCCCACAGCGTCTGGCTGTTCGCACGTGCGGTGCGGCGCACTTCGTCGAGCGTGCGCCTGCCGATGCCGCGCGCAGGCGTGTTGACCGCGCGCTCGAACGCCGCGTCGTCCGCGCGATTGGCCACCAGGCGCAGGTACGCCAGCGTGTCCTTGATTTCCGCGCGCTCGAAGAAGCGTTGTCCGCCGTAGACGCGGTAGGGGATCTGCTCGCCCAGCAGGGCTTCTTCGAAGGCGCGCGACTGCGCGTTGCTGCGATACAGGATCGCGCAATCGCCGTGGCTGCCGCCGTCGCGCACCCACTGGCGGATGCGCTCGATGACGTAGCGCGATTCGTCGATTTCGTTGTACGCCGCGTAGAGATCGATCTGCTCGCCCTCCCCGGCATCGGTCCACAGCTGTTTGCCGAGGCGATCGGGGTTGTGCGTGATGACCGCGTTGGCGGCGTTGAGGATGTTGGACGTGGAGCGGTAGTTCTGTTCCAGGCGCAGCGTGGTGGCGCCGGGGTAATCGCGCAGGAAGCGCTGCACGTTTTCCACCTTCGCGCCGCGCCAGCCGTAGATCGCCTGGTCGTCGTCGCCGACGACGAACACGTGGCCCGTTTCGCCCGCGAGCAGGCGCACGAAGCCGTACTGGATGGCGTTGGTGTCCTGGAATTCGTCGACCAGCACTTCGCCGAAGCGATGGCGGTAGTGCGCCAGCAACCCCGCGTTGTCGCGCAACAATTCATGCGCGCGCAGCAGCAGCTCGGCGAAATCGACCAGGCCCGCGCGGTCGCAGCGTTCCTGGTAGGCCTCGTAGGCCTTGCGCATCGTGTCCATGAACCAGTCGCTGCCCGGCTGGATGTGCTGCGGGCGGCGGCCTTCGTCCTTCTGCGCGTTGATCCACCACGCGATCTGCCGCGGGGGAAAACGCGTGTCGTCGAGTTCGAGCTGCTGCACGACACGCTTGACCATCCGCAGCTGGTCGTCGGAATCCAGCACCTGGAAGCCTTCCGGCAATCCCGCGTCGGCCCAGTGCAAACGCAGCAGGCGATGCGCCAGTCCATGGAACGTGCCGATCCACATCCCGCGCGACCCGTGGCGCAGCAGGTGCTCCGCGCGATGGCGCAACTCGCCCGCGGCCTTGTTGGTGAAGGTCACGGCGAGGATCCCGTGCGGCGGCACGCCCATGACTTCGTTGAGCCACGCGATGCGATGCATCAGCACGCGCGTCTTGCCGCTGCCGGCGCCGGCGAGGACCAGATAGTGCCCGGCGGGCGCGGTGACGGCCTCGCGCTGGGCCGGATTCAGCGCGTCGAGCAGGTGGGAGACATCCATCTCGCTATTTTACGGTGCGACGCCGCCAATCCCGGTCAGTGTGCGTGCGCGTGTTCGCGCTTGCTCGCCGCGTGCGTCATCAACTTGTCGGTCCAGGCGATGCCGAGGGCCGAGACGATGAAGATGCTGTGGATGATCGTCTGCCACATCACGCCGGCCTGGGTGATGGTGGTGCAGGCCTTCATTGTCAGGCCCGACTCGGTCATCGCGCGCACCGCGGCGATGCCGTCGGGCGAGCTGCACAGCGGCAGGCCGCCGACCATGCCGACCTCGATGAAGCTCTTGAGCAGGTGGATCGACGAAATGCCGATGATCGCCATGGCGAGCTTGACCTTCAGCACGCTCGCGTTGACGTGGCTCAACCACTCCGGCTGGTCCGGATGTCCTTCCAGGCGCAGGCGCGAGACGAAGGTTTCGTAACCGCCGACGATCACCATCACCAGCAGGTTGCTGATCATCACCACGTCGATCAGGCCCAGCACGATCAACATGATCTCCTGCTCGCCCAGGCGCGGCGTCTCGGCGATGAGATGCAGCAGTTCCTTGACGAACAGGTAGACGTACACGCCCTGCGCGACGATCAACCCCAGGTACAGCGGCAACTGCAGCCAGCGCGAGGAGAAGATCAGCGTGGGCAGCGGATTGAGCCCGCGGGTGCGGGGAGCGACGTCGGACATGGGGGATTTTTCTGCAGGGGAACTCGGCCGTCGAGGGTAACGGCGGCCGTTCGCCGCGCGCAAGCGGTCAGCCGACCGCGCTGCCGTGCATCAATGCGCGCAGTTCCGCCTCGAGTTCCGCGATCCGCGCACCGATGCGCGCGGTCTCCTCGTCTTCCAGATGCCCCATGCCGTCCAGCAAGGCGCCGAGCTGGTCGAGGCGCGACTTCTGCTCGGCGATCACGTGGCGGCGCCGGAACAGGCGCATGTCGCTGACGTTGCCGGCATCGGACTCGTCGGGCAGCGGTTGCCACGGACGCTCCTGCAACAACCAGCGCAATCGTTCGGCGGCGCCACGTTCGGCGTCGGTCCACGGCGTCGCGTGACCGCGCACCGTCTCTCGCCAACTCGCGAAACTCTTGCGCGGCGCGATGCGCACGCCGTCGTCGGTGGGCACCATCGGCTTGTGCGGATCGCCCGCCCACACCACGTCTTCGACCTGCTCGACGCGGAAGAACAACAACCAATCGTCGCGGCGCCCGAACGGCACGGCGAGCACGCCGGCCAGGCCATCGTTCGCAAGCGGAAGCGCCCACGACGTGGCGTGCTCGACGGCCGGCAATCGATCGACGCCCTGCGTGCGCGCCCATTCCAGCGCATGCGCCAGGCCCTCGATCGACGGCGTGCGCCCGTGCGTCGTCCAACGCCCGTCGCTGCGCAACGCAATGCCCTCGGCGGGGAGCATGTCGGCGAGGATCGGCATCGCGGCGGCAAGCGCGGATGCACCATCGGCGCCGGAGAGGCGCAGCGCGAGGCGTTCGCGCGCGTCGCGCGCGCGGTCGTCCTGCCTGCCCGCGACTTCCTGCTCGGCCGCGCTCACGCGCATCGACACGAACAGGCTGAACATCTCGGCGGCGGCGCGGATCGACGGCGGCACCAGGCGCGGCGTGCGGTGATGGCAGGCGATGAGCCCCCACAGGCGGCCGTTGTCGACGATGGAAATCGACATCGAGGCGCCGATGCCCATGTTCTTCAGGTATTCGATGTGCACCGGCGAGACGCTGCGCAGGATGTGCTGGCTCAGATCGAGCGGTGCACCGTCGGCATCACGGTCCGGCACGATCGGCACCGGCGCGTACGCGACATCGGGGATCACGCGGATGCGGTTGCGCACGTACAGCGCGCGCGCCTGCGCGGGAATGTCGGAGGCCGGATAGCGCAGGCCGAGGAAGGGTTCCATGTCGTCGGCGCGCGCTTCGGCGATCACCTCGCCCGCATCGTCGTGGCGGAAGCGGTAGATCATCACGCGGTCGTAGCCGGTGAGCTGGCGGATTTCCTCCGCGGTGCGCTGGTGGAAACCGCGCATGTCGGCACTGCCGCTGACGCGCGCGATCATGCGCTGCGCGACCACCGTCGGGGTCTGACCTTGCGGCTTGACGGTACGCGGCTCGAGTTCGATGTGGACCAACTTGCCCGCGACGTGCACGACGAAATCGCACAGGTGCGCCATCGCGCCGATGTTGCCGATGGCCGCGCGCTGCGGCGGCGCGCCGGGCTCCATCAGGTCGAGCACTTCCAGCAGCGGTTGCAACACCTCGTCGGCGACGTGTTCGCGCAGGCTGTGCCCGATGACGTCGTCCGGGGACAGGTCGAGCAGTTCGGCGACGTTGGCCGAGGCGTGTCGCACCGTCCAGTCGGGCATCGAACAACTGATCAGATAGCCGTGGGGCTGGATCGCACCGCTGAGGTGGATCGGTTCGCGCGCGCAATCGGCGTCGGCGCCCGGCTGCGGGCGCGGTGTCACGTGGTCCATGGATCAGCGTCCTTCTACGCCCTGGTGCGCGAGGTCCGCGCGGTGGAATTCGAATTCGGCGCACGCGAAGGCGCGCGCGGCGGAGGCGAGCATCTGGCGCTCGTCGGCGGGGCCGAAGGCCGCGCGCTCGAGATCGGCGACGAACGCGCGCCACCGCTTGCCCGCGCCGAAACCGCCATGGCGCGAGAGGAACGTGGCGCCCGTGCCGGGGCCGTGGCCCAGCGCCTGCGCATCGCCCAGCAACTGTGTCGCGCCGAGCGCCGAGCCTTCGATCACGTAGAACAGGCCGGCCGCGTCCGCGTCGCTGCCGACGGTCATCGCCGGACCCTCGGCCAACGCCGGCACCTGCATCGCGTGCAGATCGTCGTCGAGCCATTGCGTGCGGGCCGGATCGCGCCAGGCGCGCCAGGCCGGACCGAGCATCGCGCAGGCAAGTGCGCGCTCGGCATTGGCGACGAAGGCCTGCATGCCGAGCACGTAGGTGCGGTACTGCGCGTGGGTGCGCAGCCCCTGCGCGAAGCGCGTGTCGAGCCGCACGTGCGCGGTGCCGGTGGCACCCCGCAGGCGATCGCGATATCCGTTGTCGGCGGCGGCGGTCATGTGAAGGAGACGATACACGATCGCCTGCACGCCGATTTCACCAACGAAGACGGGGCCTGAAGCCCCGTCTCCAACCGCGTGAAATGGCCGTAGCGGCGCCTTACTTCGGCAACTTCACCTCATAGGCGTCCGGATGCTCCGCGCCCATCAGGTGCTCGACGAAGTAATCCCAACGCTTGCGCATGACGTACGGCGAGTACTCGCCGTAACCATGGCGCGCGTTGGGAAGCAGCAACAGGTCGAAATCCTTGTTGGCCTTGATCAGCGCGTCGACGACGAGCAGCGTGCTCTGCGGCGGGACGTTGTCGTCCATCAGGCCGTGCATGAGCAGCAGCTTGCCCTTGAACTTGCCGGCGTGGTTCTGGTTGGCCTGGTCGTCGTAGTTCGACTTGCCGTCCTTGCCCGCGACCAGCAGGCCCTGCCACTTCTCCGCCCAGTCGTCTTCGTAGTTGCGGTTGTCGTGGTTGCCGCTTTCGGCGATGCCGACCTTGAAGAAGTCGCCATACCGGAACAGCGCAGTGCCCGTGGCGTTGCCGCCGCCGGAGTGGCCCCAGATGCCGACGCGCGACAGGTCGATCCACGGGAAGCGTTCGGCCAGCTGCTTCATGCCGGTGACCTGGTCGGGCAGCGTGTTGTCGCCGATGTTCTTCGCGTACGCGTCGTGGAAGGCCTTGGAGCGATACGGCGTGCCCATGCCGTCGATGGCGACGACGACGAAGCCCAGTTCGGCCAGCGCCTGGTTGTCGCCGTGCGAGGGCGCGAAGCCGTACGTGCGCACCGAGCCGACCTGCGGACCGGGGTAGACGTAGTTGACGATCGGGTACTTCTTGTTCGGATCGAAGTTCGACGGCTTGAACAGCATGCCGTACAGGTCCGTCTTGCCGTCGCGCGCCTTGACGACGATCGGTTCGGGCGCGACCCAGCCGGCGGCCTTCAAGCGCGTGATGTCGGCCTTCGCGATTTCGGCGAGCACCTTCCCGTCGTTGGCATCGCGCAGCACCGTCACCGGCGGCACGGCGGTCGTCGAATACGAGTCGACCACGTACTTGCCGTCGTCGGACAGCTTGAACGCGTGCTGCGCATCTTCCGGCGAGAGCAGCGCGGGCGCGCCGCCGTCGAGGTTCACCTTGTACAGATGCTGGTGATACGGATGGTGGCCTTCCTCGCGGTTGACGCCGGTGAACCACACCGTGCGCGAGGCCGGATCGAGGCGCAGCACCTCGGCGACGTTCCAGTCGCCCTCGGTCACCTGGCGCTTCAGCTTGCCGGTGCCCAGGTCATACAGATACAGGTGGCCCCAGTTGCTGCGCTGGCTCCACCACAGGATCTCGTTGCTCTCGGGCAGGTAGCGCCAGTTGATGGCGTTGATGCCCGACTCGAACCAGTTCTTCGCGCTCTCGTCGAAGATGTCCTTCACGGCACCGGTGGCGGCATCCGCCGTGCGCACCCAGCTCTTGGTGTGGTCGCGCGAGGTGGACACGAAGGCGAGCGTCTTGCCGTCCTTGCTCCACTGCACGTCTTCCCAGCCGCCGAAGCAGCTCACGTCGTCGCACTGCGTCGAACGATGCTGGTCGGCCGGCATCTTCAGTCGCACGACCTTCGCCGTCGGCACGTCGATGACGACGCGCTCGATCATGGTCACGTCCTTGTCGCCGACGAACGGGTACTTCCACGTTTCGATCTTCGGCGCGCCGACGTTGGTGCCGACCAGCGCCATCGTGCTGGTCTTGCGCTGGTCCTGCTGGAAGGTGGCGATCTTCGACGAATCGGGCGACCACACCAGGATCGCGCTGTCGTCGTGCACCCAGCCGGCGTTGTTGGTGGCGTAGCCGAAGTCCTCGACGCCGTCGGTGGTCAGCTGCGTTTCCTTGCCGGTGGCCGTCTCGCGCACCCACAGGTTCCAGTCGCGGATGAAGGCTTCGCGCTTGCCGTCGGGCGAGGCGTTGCCCGGGCCGTCGCCGGCCTTGCCCTTCGTCGTGGGCTTGGCGACGCAGCGCGGCTTGGAGACCTCGCACAGGTAGTGCGTGCCCTTGACCGAGAAATCGTAGCGGCCGTCCGCATTCAGGCCGACGCCGTAGAGGGTCTTGTCGATGCGCTTGGCGTCCACGGGCTTGCCGGTGGCGGAGGCCAGCGCCTTGGCCATGCGCGCGACATCGAAGGCGGCGACCGACTTGCCGGTCGTCGCGTCGGTCTTGACCACGCGCACGCCGTTGGCGTCGTTGTCGAACCAGACGAAGGTCTTGTCGTCGAGCCAGGTGATGTTCTGCGCCGCGTGGTCCACCAGCGGCATCGTGTTGGGCGAAAGCATCTTCACGGCGCGGTCGTAATCCGCGGCGGTGACCTTCGCAGGCGATTGGGCGAAGGCGCCCGACGACAGCGCGACACCCGCGCCGATGACCAGCGCGCAAGCGCCGCGATCCAGCTTCACACCCATTCCCCTGCTCCAGACATGGACACCGAAGCGCCCGATCCTAGCGCACCCACCCGGGTCTCCGGCCCCTGCCGATGGTCTCGTGCAGGGGACGGATGTCGCGGTTCGCGGACGATCCGCGCGATTTCCTCACTTCGGGTCGGCGATGCGGATGCGGTCGGCGGCCGTGCGGGCCCGTGCGGATTCGCCGTACATCAGCTCGACGACGGCGGGGGCGGCGAGGTAATCGCCACTGTTGCCGACGCGGGCGTAGTACCGGATCGCGTGGTGCCCGGCCGGGAGGCGCTGGGCGTAGAACTTCGGCTTGCGCGGGTCGAGCTTGCGTTCGTCGAAGTAGCTGCCGCCATCGCCGTCGCTGAAGCGCGAGGCGCCGGCGACGCCGGACAGGTCCATGTCGATCGGGCGCAGGCCGCCGGGCAGGTCGTCGGTGACCGCGACGAAGTACCGCGCATCGGCGTTGTCGATGGTGAGCGTGATGCGCACCCAGTCGCCCTCGCGCAACGCGCCCCCATTCAGCGGCACCCACTTCGCCCCGCGTTTCACTTCGTACAGGCGCGCGATCGAGAAGCCCATCGCCGAGGCTTGCGCCTGCCGCGCGTCTTCCTGGTATTCGACGCGGGCGAGGAACGCGACGGGCGAATCGGGCCGTTCGACGGGCGCGACCGTCACCGCGCCGCCGGCCGGCATCGCGAAGGTGTGTGCGTTGCGCACTTGGCCCGCATCGACGGCGATGCGGTCGGACTGCGCACCCACCGTTGCATCGACGACGATCCGCGAAGCCATCCCGGACGTGCCTTCGGTCCGCAGCGCGCGCAGGCAGGACGCGGCCGACTGCGTGTCGATCCGCGCCACGCCGCCGGCATACAGGTCGGACAGACCGGCGATCAGCGCACGCCGCGCGCCCTCGGGTGCGAAGCGCGGATAGTCCTCGAGCAGGCGGATCAGTTCGCACTGTTCGCGCAGCGACGAGCTCATCCAACGGTCGTAACGCGTGCCGCGGTCGAGCGAACGTGCTTCGCCCCGTTGCGGTGCCAGCGCCAGCAGCTTGGCGAACGCGCCTTCGGATTCAGGCGCATCGGCGCGTGCGAGCGCACGCGCGGCGGCGACGCGCGCGGGCAGCGCGAGCGCATCGAATTCCTCCGCGATGGTCGAACGTTGGGCCGGCAGGTCGACGACCGCCGCGGCGATCGCACGCTCGTTCTTCGCCTCGGGCTTGTCGACGCCCCAGCGATTCGACGCGTCGAGGAAGCCGCGCGCACGCGCTTCGATGGCGGGGTCGGGCGCATGGCCGAGCGAACGCAGCAACGCGAAGGCATCGAGGGTGTAGGCCGTGAGCGGCACCGTGCCGCGCGCGAATCCGTCGTCCCATTGGTGCTGCGTGGCGGTGTTGAAGTACACCATGCTGCCGTCGTCGAGCTGGAACGCGCCGGCGTTGTCGATCGCTTCGCGCACCACGGTATCGGCGTCGGGCCACGACGGATCCTTGCGTTCGATCGCAAGCGCCGCGGCGACCGCGCGGCTCAGGATCTGTTCCCAGCACCGATGCGGGTACACGCGCATGTCTTCGGTCCACCCGTCGACCAGCGCGCTCGCGCCACGCCACACACTGACGTCGACGTGCGCGTCGTGCGCGCCGTGCGGCAGTGCGGGGAGTTCGAGCGACATCGGTGCCTTGCCGATCCAGCCCGCCTGCGTCTTCGTGCCCAGGACCGCCGTGGACGCGACATCGATCGTCGCCGCCACCGCATCCTTGCCGGCCGGCGTCGCGGTCGCACCGACGATGCGCAGCGCGCCGGTCTGCGTCGGCGCGATCGACGTGCCGAAGCTCGCCTGCCCATTCGCGGGCAACGACAACGTAGCCGTGCGGTCCGAAGACGCGTCGCCGTCGACGATGGTGATGCGCGCTTCGGCCTTCGAATCCTGTTCGGCGATCTGGCGCGCGTTCAAGGCGATGCGCGAGGTATCGCCGGGATAGACGCGCACCGGCGTTTGCAGGCGCGCTTCGACCGGCAGGCCGACTTCCAGCGTCGCATCGGTCATTGCGAAATCGTCGGCGTCGTCGTGGCTCCAGGCCACCGCGCGCCAACGCGTGAGGTTGTCGGGCACGACGAATTCGACGGTCTTCGATTCGCCCGGCGCGAGCACGATGTCGGTGCGCCACAACGCGGTGTCGGCGAAGTCGGTGCGGATGCGCGCGAGCGCCGCGCCGTAGTCGGCAGGAGGGCTGCGTTCCGGGCGTGGCGCGCCGGAGCGCGGCGTTGCTTCGGAGGCGTCGGCGGGCGGCGGCGCGGGCGGCGCCGCGTAGCCCCTCGTCGCTCCGGCGACTTCGACCGCTGCCAGCTCGGGACCCGACGCCTTGCGCACGGTGCCCGGCGCGAGCAGCGCGACGCTGGTCGTGTCGCGCGGCACGGGAATCCGCGACAACTGCTCGGCGGTGAGGATCGTGGTGGACTCCACGGAAGTCACGTCGATCGGATTGATCGCGCCATTCCCGACGACGGTGATCACGCACTCGCCCAGTCGCATGTCCAGGCACGTCGTGTCGTCGGAGCGCGCCAGCAGCCACCGCAACGGCAGCGCGTTCCAGCCCTCGAAGCCTGCTTCGATCCCGCCGCCGGAGAACCAGCCGTGCCGCTCCCGGAAGCCCGACTTCACCGGATCCATCGCTTCGAGCCATTGCGCACCGAGCGCGCGCAGCGCGTCGTCCGTCACCGCCAGGGTGACCGCGCGTGCCTGCGTGCTGTCGTTGCGCAACACCAGTCGCGCCGTCTGCGCGGGCGCGGACTGCGCGCGTTCGAAGGCGAGCGAGACGGGCGACGCGGTGTCCGCCTGCTTCACGACCAGATCGACGCTGGCGGTTTCGCTCGCGATCGGGCGGCGGAAGCCCGCCGGCAAGGCGACCTTCGACGGTGGTGCATCGGTGCGGCGCACGAGGACGCTGACCTTCAGGCGACGCGGGGTGTCGGCTGTCGTCGGCAACTCGACCAGTTGCACAGCGGAGGCGAGCGTCACCACGCGATGCGCGATCACCTCGTCGCCGTGCGAGATCAGCACCAGCGCGCGCGCGGGCACGTGCGGCGCGGTCACCTCGATGCGGATCGGTTCGCCGGCGACGGTCTCCTCGCCCAGGCGGGTCACCTGCAGGCGCGCGGGCTTGGCATCGGTCTGCGCGGTGCCGGAGACGTACACGTAACGCTCGACGATCGCGGGAGCGGCATCTGCGCTGCGCGCGCGAATCGTGTACAGGCCGCTGCGCTTGCGCGGGAAGGTGCATTCAGTCGCAACGCCCGAGCCGATCGTGCAGGCGTGGACCGGCGATGGCTTCGTTCCGCCGGACGCAATGAACGTCACGTCGACTTCGATGGACTGATCGCCGATCTCGCGGCCCGCGGCATCGATCACCACGCCGGTCAGCGTCACCGGACCGCTGGAATCGTAGGCCATCCCGACCTTCAGGCCGACATACCGCGCGAACGCCGCGTACGGCACTTCGACGCTGTTGCTGCTCGTGCCCTCGCGATCGGCCGGATGTACTTCGGCGGAGACGCTGAGCGTGCCGAAGGGAATGTCCACCGTGCGCAAGTCTTCACCCAGCGGCAGCTTCAGCGTGGCGTTGCCCTTCGCATCGGTGCGGCCCCCGAGTGCGTCGATGTCGTCGATCGATTCGGAATCAATCTTCCCGCGCGCAAAGATGTAGTCGCGCCATTGCGGGTAGGCGTGCGCGGGCGAATCGGCCGCAAGCTCGGCCTCGACGTTCTCCACGACCAGGCCCGCGCCGGATCCGCCCGAATAGAAGCCCGACGCGATGTCGAATGCGAACGTGTCGCCCGGCTTCACGAGCGCCTGCTTGCTCGATGCGCGCACCCACAGGTCCTGCGTGCGGAACGTACCGACGTGGAAGCAGACGGCGTCGTCGTCATCGCTCGCGATGCAGTAGTCGCCGTCGGGCACGTGGATGGGGATGATGGTCTCGCCGGTGGCACGCCCGTGGACGTCGAAGTCGGACGACCACGACAGCAGCGTGTTGCTGGATTCGCTGGATTTGAGCACCAGCGGCAGCGACTGCGGTTTTCCGGGCGCGGTGTAATGCAGGCCGTCGTCCTCCCGGGTCCATACGGTCCAGCGCACGGTGTCGCCGGCGCGATACAGCGGGCGATCGGTCACGCCCCACGTGGCCGTGCGCGGATCCGCGCCGAGGTCGGCCTCCCAATACGTCGTCTCGATCGGCAACACGGCGCGTTGCAGGGCGTGGCCGCGGCCGCGTTCGACTCGCACGAACCAGTCGGGGCGGATCGGTTTGCCGTCCTTGTCGGTTCGCATGCGATACGCCGCGGGCAATGCCAGGCGTACCACGCCCTGCGCGTTCGTCGTGCCGCTCGCGACGACGCGCGCTTCCTTGTCGGTGTCGTCCAGCGCGAGCAGCGTCGCATTCGCACCGGATATCGGCGCGTCGCCTTCCCATGCGTTCGCCCAGACGAGCACGCCACGTCGGCCGATGCGCGCGTACACGTCGAAATCCGGCGCGGATGCGTGCATGCGGCCTTCCGATGTCGCGCGCTTTTCGGAACCGAAGGACTGGATACGCGCGTAACCCGATTCGTCCAGCGCGCGGCGAACTTCGCGAATCGCGACGGGTGCGCCCGCTTCGGGCGATTGCGTGGTTGTCGTCGATGCATGCGTCGTCGTGCGCGCGATCGTGTCGGTCTCGACGCGCACGGGAGGTGCGTTCACGGAACGCAGGCCCGGGTCGCCGTCGGGCAGCAGCAAGGCGCGCGTGAAGGGCGCATCGAAGGACGGACGCGGACCGGTGGTGCCGACGGTCAGCGTGACGGGCGTGGTGTCGGTCGTACCGTCGTTCGCGCGCAATGCGGGAATCGCGAGCGTTTGATGGGCGTGGATGGCATCGACCGTGAAGGAAATCGATGCCGCGGGCGAGCGTTCCGGCGGATCGGGTTCGCGCCAGGTGCGATACGACGGCTCGAAAGTGTCGCCCTTGCGGTGCAGGCGCTCGCCCCAGGTCGCATGCCACGCATTGACCGAGGCACTGTCGAGCGGGCGCGAGAACAGCACGCGCACCTGCTCGCCGGGCACGCAGTCGTCCAGGGCGACCGCGCCGTTGCGCACCGACGCGATGATGGGTGCGTTCGCGCCGGCGCACACGGCGCCGCGCACCTGGAACGGCTCGCCGATGATCGCGCGCAATCGCACCTGGTCCTGCGTGCCGCGCAACGGGCCTTCGGTGGAAACCAGGCCCGGGACGATGCGCAGTTCCAGCGTCGATTCATGGGTCACCGCGGGCGCATCGAGGCGATAGATCGGCCCGCCGTAGGGCGAGACCACTTCCTGCAGCGACACCGGCACGGGCTTGCCGTCGACCGTCATGCGCAACACATCGGCGATGGCGGCCGTTGTGATGCCCAACCATGCGTGCACCTCGAAATGCAGGCGGCCGTCGTTCCAACGACGCTCGATCCACACGCTCGGCCGCTCGGTTTCGAAACGCAGTTCGCCCGACGGCAGCGGCGCGCCCGACACCGTGCGCAGGCCGGCTGGCAACGTGGCGCGGAATGCGGTGGCGCGCGGGAGGGGTTTGACGAACTGGCAGCTCAGCTCGGTGTCGTTGGCCCAGTGACAACCGGCGAGCGGCAAAGCCGGCGTGAACGTCGCGCGTGGCGTGTCGCTTTGCGATGCGAGGGTCTGCATCGGTTCGGGGAACAGGAAACGCACGCCCCGATCGCCTGCCAACCGCATCTCGATCGGTTCCCCCGCCATCGCGCTGCCCGCCAGGCACAACGCCAGCACGCCCATTCCCCAACGCTGCATGCGCTTCATCCGTGTGATCCCCAACCGGCAGTGTCCGGCCGTGGGGAACGGATGCGCAAGGTGAATGGGGTTGTCCCCCGCGCCCTCAGGTCACGCGCGCAAGCATCCGCTGCGAGCCGATCAGGCGCGCCCAACGCGTGCCGAGGTCGGTCCAGCACACGAAACCGGCTTCCGCGGCAATGCGCAGGAGCGTGCCCGGCTTCAACGGAAGTCGGGCTTCGGCCGCGCACAGTTCCCAGTCGTAACCGAGCTGGCGCGCCATCAGTGCACAACGCGCGAGGTGGTAGCGGCTGCTGAGGAGCGTCACGCGGCGCGAGGCCTGCCCGACCAGGATGTCGCGCGCGTTGCGCAGGTTCTGCAAGGTGTCGCGCGAGTGCGCTTCCAGCCGCAGCGCCGGGCCCTGCGCGAGGTTGCGCGCGAGCAACGCGCGTTGCGCAACTTCGGCTTCGGTCGGTTCGTTCGGCGCGCCGCCGCCGAGCAGGATGACTTCACGCGGCGGACGATCGCGCCACAACGTGGCGGCGCGTTCCAGGCGCGCTTCGAAATCGGCATCGATGCGGCCGCGCGGCGCGTGCTTGCCGAAGACGAGCAGCGTGTCGCCGCGCTCGGGCATCGTCGGCGCGCGGCGCGCCACGCGCAGCACGTGCCAGAAGTAGCCGAGGTACACCACGCCGGCGCTGAGCAGGCACGCGAGCAGCGCGATCAGCCCCGTGTGCAGGACATCGCGGTCGATGGCGAGGCGAAGGCGGTGGGCGACGTGGGACGGCATGGCCGCTGGATGGGGGCGTCCGGGCAAAAAAGAAAGCGCCGCGAGCGCGGCGCCTTCCAGTTTACGTGCGTGGTGGCGCGTGAAGATGTGCGCCACGACGCACGATCGCCTCACAGTTGGCCGGCGGTCAACTGCAGGTTGGTGGAGGTGTCCTTCTGCACGTAGCTCATCCAGCCCAGGTAGTTGCGGTGGATGTAGCGCTGGCCGCGCTTGACCTTGAAATCGAGGTTGCGGCTGTCGACGTAGGAATACTGGACGGTCTTGCCGTCGAAGACGACCTTGATCTTCGCCCAGTGCTCGCGCAGGTTCAGCTCGGCGTCGATCTGCCCGGGCTGCTCGGCGGTGATCACCCAGCCACGGCCGGTGAGGGCGCGCTTGATGTCCTTCACGACCTGTTCGTCGGTCATGCCGGCGGGGATGGCGACGGCAGCCGGATCGACCAGCATGCTTTCGCGGGCCTGGACGTTGGCGACGAAGAACAGGGACAGCAGCGCGAAGCACAGGCCCAGCGCGCGACGATGGAATTGCATTGCGGTGTTTCCCCTTTGAGTGCCGATTCGTGAGCCGCGTCCCCGGTCTCCACCGAGCCCCCGCGGCGGCGGCCATCATCCCGGTTCCGCGGCCGCTGCGCCACGCTGGCCGCCGACGGGGCGATGGCTATACTCGGCCCCGCCGTATGTCCCACGACCGTTTCCGGAGCCGCGCTTGCATTTCGCTTCCCAGCCGCCAGGCTCCGCCACCGCGCGCGTCGCGCCGCTGGCGATCCGCCGTTACACCGCGACCACCGCGCTCGGCCGCGGGCGCGATGCGCAACTGAACGCATTCAGGGATCGCACGGGCGGGCTGCGGCCCAACGATTTCGGCGACGGCGATCGCCTGGACTGCTGGATCGGCCGTGTCGACGGCCTCGAATCCGAAGGCCTGCCCGACGCGCTCGCGCATTGGGAATGCCGCAACAACCGTCTCGCATGGCTCGCCCTGCAACAGGACGGGATGTTCGATGCGGTGCGCGAAGCGCGCGCGCGTCTCGGCAGCGAGCGCGTCGCGATCGTCATCGGCACCTCGACGTCCAGCATCGGCGCGAGCGAGGAAGCCTATGCGCGCCTGCAAGCGACCGATGCCGGCCCCGCCTTCCCGGACGACATGCGCCGCGCGATCGTGCACACGCCGCACTCGCTCGGCGATTTCATCGCGCACGCGACCGGCCTGACTGGCCCGTGCGTCACCGTGGCCACCGCGTGTTCGTCGAGCGCGAAGGTCTTCGCGCAGGCCGCACGCCTGATCCAGGCGGGCCTGGCCGATGCCGCGCTGGTCGGCGGCGTCGACACCCTGTGCGGCAGCGTGCTGTACGGGTTCAACTCGCTGGGCCTGGTGTCGCAGGGCAAGTGCAAGCCGTTCGATGCGACGCGCGACGGCCTGTCGCTCGGCGAAGCGGGCGGCTTCGCGCTGCTCGAACGCGTCGAAGACGGTGCGGCGCCGGGTTTGTCGCTGCGCGGCTACGGCGAATCGAGCGACGCGCACCACATGTCCGCGCCGCATCCCGAAGGCCTCGGCGCACGGCTGGCGATGGGCGACGCGCTTGCGCGCGCGGGCCTGCAACCGTCGGACATCGGCTATCTGAACCTGCATGGCACCGCGACGCCCGCCAACGACACGATCGAAGCGCAGGCCGTCGCCGCGATGTTCCCCGAAACGCTCCATGCAAGCTCGACGAAGGGCTGGACCGGGCACACGCTCGGCGCGGCGGGCATCGTCGAATCGGTGTGCGCGTTGCTCGCGCTCGAACACGGCGTGCTGCCGGGCATCCTCAACAGCGCGCAGCACGATCCCGCATGCGGCGCGCAGATCCGCTTCGACAACCAGGAACGCGCGATCCGCTACGCGATGAACAATTCCTTCGGTTTCGGTGGCAACAACTGTTCGCTGGTGTTCGCCGCATGACCACGCTGTCCGCCACCATCGAAGGCATCGGCTTCTGGAGCAACGGTTTGCCGGACTGGCATGCCGCGCGCGCGTTCGTGCGCGACGGCGCCCTGCCCGAAGGCGCGCCGGCGCGCCCGTCGCCGCAACTGCTCGCACCGAACGAACGCCGCCGCGCACCGGAGACCGTCGCCGTCGCGCTGGAAGTCGCGCTCGCCGCATGCACCGACGCCGGCCGTGATCCGCGGGTCCTGCCGTCGGTCTTCGCCTCCACGCACGGCGACCTCGGCATCACCGATTACATGTGTTCGACGCTCGCCGCCGATCCGCGCTCGATTTCACCCACGCGCTTCCACAATTCGGTGCACAACGCCGCCGCCGGTTACTGGACGATCGGCGCCGGCTGCACGGAGGCGGCCACGGCGATCAGCGCGTACGACGCGAGCTTCGCCGAAGGCCTGATCGAAGCGTTGGTGCAACTGGCCGCCGGCGAGGACGCCATCCTGCTGGTCGGCTACGACGGCGCGGGCGCGGGCGCGCTCACGCCGATTTCGAACAGCGCAGGCCTGCTGGGCGGCGCGCTCGTGTTGACGCGCGCCCACAAGGCCGATGCCCCGCGCATCGACGTCACCATCGGCAACGGCGATGCACGCACGCCGGCCGAGCGCCTGTCCGCCGTCGCCGGCGGCAACGCGATGGCGCCGATGCTGCCGTTGTTCGAAGCACTCGCCGGTTCCGCGACCGACGTGACACTGTTCGCCGGGCGCGGCCGCACCCTGCACGTGGGAATCGCGCATGGCTGATTTCACCGACCTCGCGCGCCGTACCTGCGTCGTCATCCCGGCGCTCAACGAGTCGCTGCGCATCCGCGAAGTGGTCGAAGGCGCACTCGCGCATTGCCCGAACGTGCTGGTGATCGACGATGGCTCCGACGACGGCACCGGCGACTGCGTGCGCGATCTGCCGATCACGTTGATCCGCCACGACCAACGCCAGGGCAAGGGCGCATCCCTGCGCGAAGGCTTCGCCGAGGCGATGCGTCGCGGTTTCGACGGCGTGCTCACGATGGACGGCGACGGCCAGCACCATGCCGCCGACATCCCGCGCCTGCTCGAGGCCGCGCATGCGTATCCCGGCGCATTGATCATCGGCTCGCGCATCCGCAAGCGCGTGCAACAGCCCAAACATCGCCGCCTGGCGAACGAGTTCGGCGACTGGGGCATTTCGTGGGGCTGCGGTTATCGCATCTGCGATACGCAGAGCGGCCAGCGTTACTACCCCGCCAACGTGTGCCAACTCGGCGACGTGCCGGGCGAAGACTTCGTGTTCGAAGCGCAGATCCTGATGTCGGCCGCACGCGAGCTCGACGTGCGCGTGGTGTCGGTGCCCATCGAATCGCGCTACCAGGGGCCCGGCGCCGCCGCGCAGTTCCGCAAGAGCCACTTCCGCCCGTTGCGGGATCTGTGGCGCATCACCTCGCATGTCACGCGTCAGATCGTGCGCTACGGCAACGTGGTCGCCGAATACCGGCGCACGCGCGCCAATCCGCCCGTCATCCATGATCCGACAGGCGAATTCGCACCCGCCTCCACATTGCAGATGCAACAAGGACGCCCATGAGCGCGCAGGCCGACGTCGTCATCCTCGGAGGTGGCCTCGCCGGCCTGACCCTCGCGATCCAGTTGCGCCAGCGCGATCCGTCGATCGCGGTGACGGTCCTCGAGCGGCGCGCGCACCCCGTGCGCGAGGCGGCGTTCAAGGTGGGCGAGTCGTCGGTGGAGATCGGCGCGCACTACTTCGCCGACGTGCTGGGCTTCCGCGAGCACCTGGAAACACAGCAGATCCGCAAGTTCGGGTTCCGGTTCTTCTTCAGCGAAGGACAGGAGGACGTCGACCAGTGCACGGAGATCGGCGTCAGTCAGTTGTTGCCGACGCCGTCCTGGCAGCTCGACCGCGGGCGCTTCGAGAACTTCCTCGGCGAGCAGGCACGCGCGCTGGGCGTGAAGTTCCTCGACGGCGCCACGGTGCGCACGATCGACCTGTCGAAGGACGATGCACCGCATGGCGTCGGCTTCGACCGCGGCGGGGCATCGCACACGATCTCCGCGCGCTGGGTGGTCGATGCCGCCGGACGCGCCGGCCTCATCAAGCGCAAGCTCGACCTCGCGCAGCCGAACGACCACGACGCCAACGCGGTGTGGTGGCGCGTCGATGGGTACGTCAAACCGGACGAGTGGTCCGATGATCCGACGTGGACCGGCCGCTGCGATCCGCCCGCGCGCTGGCGTTCGACGAACCACATGTGCGGCCCCGGCTACTGGTTCTGGCTGATCCCGCTTGCGTCCAACGCGCATTCGCTGGGCATCGTGTGCGACGCGAAGATGCATCCGCTCGATACGATGAACTCGCACGCCAAGGCGATGGACTGGCTGCGCGAACACCAACCGGGCGTCGCGCGCGCGGTCGACAAGCCGGAACACGCGCTGCAGGACTTCCTGTTCTTCCGCCATTTCTCCTATGGCTGCAAACAGGTGTTCTCCGGCGACCGCTGGGCGCTGACGGGCGAGGCCGGGTTGTTCCTCGATCCGTTCTATTCGCCGGGCAGCGATTTCATCGCGATGAGCAACACCTTCATCGTCGACCTGATCGAGAAGGACCGCGCGAACCAACCGGTGGCGCCGTACGCGTCGATCTACGAGCAGCTGTATTTCTCGTTCTACGAGAACACGCTCACGCTGTACCAGGACCAGTACCCGTTGTTCGGCGATGCGCAGGTCATGCCGCTCAAGGTGATCTGGGACTACACCTATTACTGGGCGCTGCTGGCGCCGGTGTTCTTCGCGCAACGCCTGACGTCGATCCCGCTGCTCGGCCGCCTGCGCGATGCGTTCTCGCAGGGCCGCGAACTGAACCTGTCGATGCAGGCGCTGCTGCGCGAATGGGGCGAGCGCAACACCGGGCCGCTGGTGCCCGATGGCCGCTTCCTCAACCAGTGGGGCATCGAGTGGTTCCATGAAATGAACCGCGCTCTCAACGATCCGCTGGACGATGCGCAGTTCGAAGCGCGGCTGCGCGCGAACGTCGTGCGCATGCGCTGGCTGGCGGCCGAAATGCTGGCCGAAGCGCGGCGCACGCACGCGGACATCGACGACCACGGGCTCGATGCGCAGCTCGCACCGTTCCGCGGCGACGCGCCCGCGATGCCCTGCCTCGACGCGGCGTGGTATGCGCGCGATGTGCAATCGCCCGACCTGCAACCTGCCGAGGCCCTCGCGCCGTGAGTCATTCGATCCTGATGTTGCAGTTGGTGGTCATCCTGGCCGCCGCGCGCGGGTGCGGGCTGCTGTTGAAGTATTTCGGGCAACCGGCGGTGATCGGCGAAATGGCGGCGGGGTTGCTGCTCGGGCCCGTGGTGTTCGGCGCGATCGCGCCTGAAATCCATGCGCAGTTGTTCGCGAAGGAGTCGCTCGGCGGGCTGAGCGCGTTGTCGACGGTGGGCCTGGTGCTCTTCATGTTCATCGTCGGCGTCGAACTGCGCGCGCCCGACGGCGTGCGCGCACAGGTGAAGGCCGCCGGCTGGGTGGGCGTGCTCGGCGTGTTGCTGCCGATGGCCGCCGGATTCGCCGTCGCGCCGGTGCTGCATCCGCTCGCGCCCGCGGGCGTGGGCTTCTGGCCGTTCGGATTGTTCATGGCGGCGGCGTTGTCGATCACCGCGTTCCCGGTGATGGCGCGCATCCTCAAGGATCGCGGCCTGACGCAGACGCGCATCGGCCGGCTTGCGTTGAGCTCGGCGGCGATCGCGGACGTGTTCGCGTGGGTGATGCTCGCGCTGGTCGTCGCCCTGGCCGGCGTGGGCGACGGTACGTCGGGGTTGGTGCGCACGACCATCGGCATGCTGTTGCTGCTCGCGCTGGTGTTCGGCGTGCTGCGTCCGTTGTACGCGTGGTTGCTGCGTCGCTTCGCGCCGACGGGCGAACCGTCGCAGATGTTGCTCGCCGCGTTGCTGCTGGGTGCGCTCGGGTGCGCCGGGCTCACGGAATGGCTGGGCCTGCACGCGGTGTTCGGCGCGTTCCTGTTCGGTGCCTGCCTTCCGCGCGACGACCGCCTGCTGCGATGCCTCGTCGAGCGGCTGGAATACATCGCCATCGTGTTGCTGATGCCGATCTTCTTCGCGCTGGCGGGGTTGAACACGACGGCCGACGCGTTCGTCGGCACCGGCCTGGGCGCGTTGCTGCTGGTGTTGCTCGCGGCGATCGTGGGCAAGGTCGCCGGCGGGGCGGCCGGTGCGCGCGTGGCGGGTTATGGCTGGCGGGAGAGTTTCGCCACCGGCGCGCTGATGAACGCACGTGGCTTGATGGAACTGATCGTGATGAAGGTCGGCCTGGATGCGGGCCTGATCGGGCCGTCGCTGTTCACCATGCTGCTGGTGATGGCGCTGGTCACCACGGTGATGACCAGCCCGTTGCTGACGTGGTTCGGCGGACGCTCGCCGGATCTCGCGGACCCGGCGTCGTCGCGGGCGTAGCTCAGGTCATTCCACCGTCGACGCCGATCACCTGGCCGTTGACGTAGCTGGCGCCCTCCGAGCACAGGAAGCGCACGACCGAGGCGACTTCGTCGGGCGTCGCCGCACGCCCGGCGGGCACCATCTGCTTCACCATTTCGGGCGGGAAGCTCGCATCGGCCATCGCGCCCTGCACGACGCCCGGCGCGACGACATTCACCGTGATGCCGCGGCTGCCCATTTCGCGCGCGAGCGACTTGCTCGCGCCGTGCAACGCGGCCTTCGCGGCGGCGTAGTTCGCCTGGCCGCGGTTGCCGAGTACCGCCGCGACCGACGACACGCTGACGATGCGGCCCCAGCGCGTGCGCGCCATCGGCAGCAGCAGCGGTTGGGTGACATGGAAGAAGCCGTGCAGCGACACATCGATCACGCGCTTCCATTGCTCGGCCGACATGCCGGCCAGCGGCGCGTCGTCGTGGATGCCGGCGTTGTTCACGATGACCTGGATCGGGCCGTCGGCGAGCAATGCTTCGATGGCGGCGCGCGTAGCGTCCGCGTCGGCGACGTCGAAGGCGACCGCCTGCGCGCTGCCGCCGCTGCCGCGGATCTCGTCGACGATGCCTTCGGCCCGCGCGAGGTTCGCATTCGCATGCACGATCACGTGCAGCCCGTCCGCCGCGAGCTGGCGGCAGATCGCACCGCCGATATCGCCGCTGCCGCCGGTCACGAGTGCGCGATGCTGGGTCATTCGTCGGTTCCCGGAAGTCGGAGCATCACGGCGGCGCGGCCTTCGGCCAGCACGACGCCCTGGTGGCGGAGGGTGAAACGATACTGCTGCGCGCCCTCGCCCGCGACCAGGGACTCCGCCACGCATTCGAGCGGTCCGTCGAGATCGTCGATGCGCGTGCAATGCAATTCGACGCCGCGCAGCGCGACCAGCATGCCGGGGGCCGCAGTCGCCGCGCGTTCGCGGGCGAGCAAACCGCCGTGCACGGCCATCGCCTGCGCGCCGTATTCGCTCAGATGCAGCGCGCGCAGCATTCCATGGCTGCGCAGGGGATGGTGCGGATCACGATGGCCATCGGTGCGCAGCACGATGGTCTGCGTATCCCAGGCGACGACGGTGTCCCACAGGCACATCGCGCCGGCGTGCGGCACGAGGGATTCGATGGTCGCGCGGTCGATCATGCGGTCTCCCGGTGCGGATGTCGCGCGATCAACAGACCGAGCACGAAGTTCGACACCACGCCGAGCGTGACGGTGACGCCGATCGCGCGCAGCACGGGGATCGACGACAGGCCGAGCAAGGCGAACACGAGCAACGTCATCGCACTGCACACCAGCAGCGCATGCAGCGTGCGCAGTTGCTCTTCGCGATCATCGCCCGCGTGTTCGAAGAACAACGCGTAGTCCAGGCCCAGGCCCGCGGCGAGGATCAGTGCGACGAGATGGAACAGCGTGAGTTCGACACCAGCGATCCTGAGCGCCGCGAGGATCACCAGCGTCGTCACCGCCATCGGCGCGAGCACGCGCCATGCACGCTGCGTGGAGCCCAGCGCGATGCGCACCGCGACGATCAACAGCACGGCGGCGAGGCCGAGCGCCCACAGCACGCGTTCGCGATAGGCGACGACGAGCGACTCCGACGCGGCCTTGAGGTCGACGAGGCGTGCGCCTTCGCGTTGCACGAGCGCGGCGACCTTGTCCGGCGCGGACAGGCCGACGAGCGACACGAGCGCGGTCGCGTGGCCGTCGCGTTGCGACAGCAATCCATCGACGCGCACCTGCAGCGGCGTGCCGGCGAGATCCGCGGGGACGAGCGGCTGCGCACGGCGCGCGGTGTCGACATCCTGCAGGAAGGGTTCGAAGACATCGCTGCGGAACGGCGAGGCCGCGACGGCCACGTCGAGCGACGCGCGAAGCGCCTGCGGCGTCGGCAACCTTGCCTGGCGCGCGCGTTGCGTGTGCATGCTCGGCAGGTATTGCGGCGCGCTTTCGAATTCCGCGAGCCAGCCTTGCGTGCGCGCCTGTTCGAGCGCCACGCCGAGGCGTTCGGTGCGTTGCAACGCGTCCTCGACATCGCGCCCCTGCACCGCGATGACGTAACGCACGTCCGGCGCGCCGAGTTCGTCGCGCACCTGCGCATCGCGCGCGAGCGCGGCGGGGTCGACGGGTGTCAGGCGCGAGAGATCGTTCTGCCAGAACGGGCCGGGTGCGAAGAGCGCGATGGCCGCCGCGACGAGTGCGAGTACGCCGATGGCGATGCGCGGTTGCGGGAGGCGCGCGACCCACGTGCGCAGGCGTTCGAGGAACGCCGATTGCGCGGGATCGCGCAGGTCGGGATCGACCAGCGCCGGCAGCAGGAACCGTGTCGCGAGCGCGGCGGCGCCCAATCCGACGATGGTGAAGACCGCCAGTTGCTCCAGGCCGTCGACGCCCGACACGAAGAACGTCGCGTAAGCGATGCATGTCGACACGACGCCGGTCGCGAGCGTCGGCCACAGCGCGCGCACGCTCGCGTACGGCTGCACGCCGGCACGCTGGTGGCTGAAGAAATGGATCGGGTAATCCTGTGCGACGCCGATCAACGTGAAGCCGAAGGCGACGGTGATGCCGTGCACGCCGTCGAACAGCAGCGCCACCGCGCCAAGGCCCGCCAGGCCCGCGCTCGCGAGCGGCAATGCGCCCAGCAACGGAATCTTGCAGTTGCGGTACGCGACGAACAGCAGCACGAGCAGGCCGATCGTATCGACCATGCCGATCCAGCTCGCTTCGCGCTCCGTGCGTCCGCCGATCTCGACGGAGAACGCGCCGGGGCCGGTCATCGACAGCGCACCGGGCTTCGCACCCTTCGCCCTCGCGTACGCAGATGCGATGGCGGCGACGGCGTCGCGCTGGCCCGTCGGATCGAACCCCGCCGCGCGTGTCTGGATCGCGAGCAGCGCGCGCTTGCCCGCACGGTCGAACCACGCGCCCTCGATGCGTTGCGGCGCGGTCGCCGGCTCCCACGATTCGGCGAGGACGAGCGTTTCGAGCGTGGGATCGCGGGGCACGAGTGGTTCGACGAGCGCGGCCGCGGGCGACCCGAGGTCGGCGACGCGCGCCTGCACTTGCTCGGTCAGATACGCCGCATCGAAGCGTTGCGTGTCGAGCGTGGGCGAGAGCAGGTAACGATACGGACGCAGGCGTTCGGGGAATGCCTCAAGGCCGCCCTCACCGTTGGCGACCAGCGTGAAGCGCGCGTCGCGCGACAACGCCGCGCGCAACGCATGCGATTGCGCGGCGAGCGTTCCGGGTGGCGCGCCCTCCAACGTGACGAGCAACAGGCGCGAGCCCGGCCCTTCGCCGAGTTCGTCGATCAGCAGCTTCTGCTCGGGCGTGCGCGCGCTCGGCATGAAGCGGCGCAGGTCGCCGCTCAGTTCGAGGTGTCGCGCGATGGCCCACCCTGCGACGAGCAGGATCGCGAGCCACAGTGCGGCGAGCGCGATGCGCGCGCCCGGCCGCAAGGGCGTTGCCCTCATTGCGCGGTGCACAGCGCGGCGAGCGCCGCGGCGTCGGTCGCGCCGTGCGCGCTGCGCGCCGCGCTGGCGAGCAGCGTGCGCTGGAGATCGCCCTTCACCGGGCGCGTTTCGATGCAGCGCAGCTCGGCGCCGCGGCCGCGCAGCACGATGCCGCGCACCTTGCCGGCGAGCGCGCGCTCGCGCGGCGTGAGCGTCATCGCCCACGACTGGCGGGTGCCGGCCGCCTCGATCGTGTAGTAACGCTCCAACTGCGTGCGATCACCGGCCAGCATCGCGCCGAAGCTCGCCTGCAGGCCCTGCAGTTCGGGCGCACGCGACAACGAGAACGTCCGCGCCTTGCCGTTGCGTTCGATCGTCGCCTCGCCGTTGCGGATCGTCGTCGTTTCCGCGTATGGCGCGCGCACCGCGCGCACCAGCGTGTCGTTGGTCGGCCGGCGGTACTGGCCTTCGATGCGCAGCGGCGTCTTCAACAACGCCGAGCCGCGCAATTCGACGAAATCGGTTTGCGTCGGCGCGGGGCGTGCGAGTTTGGACAGGATCCAGCCGGCGTCGACGGACGCCGCCGGTTCAGGCGGCGCGGCCGATACGCCCGTCGCCGACGCCATCGCGAGTGGGAGCAGCAGCACCGTCTTCAGGATGCGCATGCGATTGCGGCTTGTCATCGACGGGCGCTCCGGTGGGCACGTGCCAGAAATCGTAGAAATTGAACCAGTTGTACGGCGCGCGGCGGGCGTGGTGCTCGAGGCGCTGGGCATAACGGGCGGCCATCGCGGCCAACTCGCGGCTGCGATCCTTGCGCGCCACCCTGATAGGCCCGCTGAACGGCTCGAACACCAGGTCGTAGCGGTTGCCGCCGCGGTACAGGCCGAAGGCGAGCACCACCGGTGCGTGCAGCACCGCGGCGATCTGCCATGGCGCGCCCGGCAGGCGCGCGGGCGCGCCGAGGAATTCGACGGGGTATCCGGCATCGCCCGGCTGCGTGCGGTCGACGAGCATCGCGACGATCGCGCCTTCGGCGATCGCGTCCTGGATCGCGAGCACGATGGACGGGCCATCCTGGCCGGCGTCGATCACGGTCGCGGCGATGGTCGGATTGAGCGCATCGAGCAACTGCGTCATCGCGGCGTTGTGGCCCTTGTCGAGCACCACGCGCACGGGAATGTCGGGGCGTTCGCGCGCCAGCACGCGCAGCACCTCGAAGCTGCCCAGGTGCGAGCCGAACAGCAGCACGCCGCCATGCATGTCGACTTCGGCGTGCAGGCGTTCGAGGCCTTCGACGCGCACGTCGAAACGCCGCAGGTCTTCGCCGAGCAGGAACACGCGGTCGAGGATGGTCGCGGCAAAGCAATGGATGTGGCGCGCGACGCCGAGCAGCGTCGCGGGGCGGCGCAGCACGCGCGTGAGATACGTGCGCGAGGCCTTGCGTTCGGGCCCGCGCAGCGCGAGGAAGTACAGGACGATCGGATACAGGCACAGGCGCGCGAGCGTGCGTCCGCCGCGCCGCGCGATCGCGCGGATCAGCCAGATCGCGAACCGGCCACCGCCTTCGGGGCGCTGCTTCCAGTGCATGTTCATGCGCGCACCACTTCGCCGCTGGCGATGGTCTGCGCATCGCGCACCACGCGGAAACGCCAGCGACCCTCGCCGGCCTCCAGCAGGACTTGCGCGTGCTGGCCGGGCAGCAACGGCTGCACGAACTTCACCTGCGGCAATCGCACCGCGCCCAGCGGGCCGTGCGCCGCTTCGATCGCATCGAACACGCGATCGAGGACGACGACGCCGGGCACGACGGGATGGCCGGGGAAATGCCCCGGCAAACTGGGATGATCGGATGGAACGACAAACTGCATGGCGAATTCTTCAACGCATCCGCGGCGCCGTTGCGCGCCGGGATTATGCAACGCGGCCCCCTGCCGCGGCGGTCCCCGACCGGTTCAGCTTCGACGGGGCTCGTCGTGCAGCAGCCCGCGCCAGACGGTGGGCCCCAACCCGGCCATCTTGCGCACGAAATCGAAGAAGCTCGTGTAGCGCCCGGGGAAGCGCCGCACCCGATAGAAATATTCGCCCACGAACAGCCCGCCGACCAGCCCGTAATTGAGGAGGTTGGCGAACCACGACCAGGCGCGCTCGGACACCGTGACGGGCGGCGTGATGCCCAGGCTGTGCAGCAGGCCGCCCGGCACCGCGACCAGCGCGAGCAGGAAATTGCAGACCGCCAGGCCCGAAAGCACCGCGGCCCACGTCGCCGTCAGTGCGCGGGCGTATGCGCGCAGGTCCGCATCCAGTTGCGCGACCGGCACGCCGTCGATGGCCGACACCATGCGCGTGATCAGCGGCACGTGGCCCGCGCGCAGCGTGCGGCCGAAGGTCCACGCCACGAGTGCGACGAACAGCGCCGGCACGAGCAACAACACCAGGTGCAGGTACGGCGATCCGGCGACGGTCACCAGGCCAACAATGGTGGCCGCGAGCACGATCCAGGCCCACGCGCGTCGGCGCAGGAGCGGTTCGAGCAGCACGAACACGGCCAGGTCGCCGAGCGCGATGGCGGCGAGCGACGGATCGTCGCGCAGGCTCGCCAGGTGCGCGAGCACGGGATAGGCCAGCGCCAGCGCCAGCCGCGCCAGCGGCGTGGCGTTCAAGCGGTGGTGCGGTGTTGTTCGACGTGCGCCGACAGCGCGCGCAGCGACGCGAAGATGCGGCGGTTGGCGTCGTTGTCGGAACGCAGCTGGAAGCCGTACTGCTTCGAGATCGCGAGCGACAGCTCCAGCGCATCGATGGAATCCAGGCCCAGCCCGTCGTTGAACAGCGGCGCGTCCGGGTCGATCTGCGCGGCGTCGACGCCTTCGAGGTTCAGGCTTTCGACCAGCAACTTGGCGAGGTCGGCTTCGGCGGGGCTCTGCGGGGACATCGGGATTCCGGGAAGTGCGGGATATGGCCCGCATTCTAGCCGCGCGGCGGGGCTGCGCGGTTCTGGCGCGCGTTATGATGCGCGCAGCTTTTCTTCACGCCGACCCCATTGCATGACGACGGACACAGCTTCTGCCCCTGACGCGTCCGTGAAGACGCTCGACGTGGATGTGTTGGTCGTGGGGGGCGGCCCGGCCGGCACCACCGCGGCCACGTTGCTGGCGCGGCGCGGCCATCGCGTTCTCCTGCTCGAGAAGTCGCGCCACCCGCGCTTCCACATCGGCGAATCGCTGCTGCCGATGAACCTGCCGATCCTCGAGCGCCTGGGCGTGCTCGACCAGGTGAAGGCGATCGGCACGTTCAAGCCCGGCGCCGAATTCCCGGTCGACGACGTCAACTTCAACACCTTCCGTTTCGAACGCGCGATCGACGCGCAGTTCGGCTACGCCTACCAGGTCAAGCGCGAGGAGTTCGACCAGCTCCTGTTCGCACACGCGAAGGCCAACGGCGTCGATGCGCGCGAAATGGTGAAGGTCGACCGCATCGGCTTCGGCGGCGACGGCCGCCCGAACGAAGCCTTCGCGACCGATGCCGACGGCAATGCGTTGCGCGTGCGCATGCGCTACCTGGTCGACGCCAGCGGCCGCGACACCCTGCTGGGCGCGCAGCTCAAGCTCAAGCAGAAGAACACGCTGCACCAGTCCGCCGCGATCTTCAGCCACTTCACGGGCGTCACGCGCCGTGATGGCGACGATGCGGGCAACATCACCGTGCAGCGGTTCTCGCACGGCTGGATGTGGCTGATCCCGCTGCGCGGCGATGTCATGAGCATCGGCGCGGTGTGTTTCCCCGACTATCTCAAGACGCGCCGCGGCGACAACGAGGCCTTCCTCATGCGCACGCTCGAATCCGAGCCGTCGGCATGGAACCGCATGGAAAACGCCGAGCGCGTCGCGCCCGTGCACGTCACCGGCAACTATTCGTATACCTGCACGCGCATGACCGGCCCGGGCTGGGTGATGGTGGGCGATGCGTACGCGTTCGTGGATCCGGTGTTCTCCTCGGGCGTGTACCTGGGCATGAACAGCGCCGAGCAGGCCGCCGACGTCGTCGACGGCGCACTGCGCGATGTGTCGCGCGAGAAGGCGCTGCAGGCCGCGATGGTGGGCCGCCTCAAGCGCGGCCTGAAGCACTTCCAGTGGTTCATCTACCGCTTCAACACGCCCGTCATGCGCCACCTGTTCAACAATCCGCGCAACGTGTGGCAGGTGGAGCAGGCGGTGATCTCGATGCTGGCCGGCGATGTGTTCGACAATCGGAAGGTGCTGCGCCGCCTGCGCATCTTCCGCGCGATCTACGCCCTCACGGCACTGCAGCTCGCGCCGCAGGCGTTCCGGGGCTGGCTGAATCGCCGCCGCCAGGTCGGCGTCGACGTCAGCGGCGACACGCTGCAACCGGGCAACCCGTGAGCGCAGTCCGCCCCCTCGCGCACGCGCCGCAGATGCGCGTCGACTACGTCGACGATGCGGGCGCCGCGTCGCTCGATGCGTTGCTCGCGCACTCCGACACGCTGGCGGTGTTCGGCTTCGGCAGCGGTGCGCCGGAACGCGACGACCCGCGCTACCTGCGCGTGCCGTTGCAACCGCATGGTGCGGCGCCGTTCGAGGTGTGGCGCACGCCGGGCCCGGTGAACGTCGGCCGGCAGGGCGCGTTGCGCTTCGCCGAATCGGACACCCTGCAGTTCGGCTGGATCGAAATCCCCGAAGGCGACGGGGGCCTGGAATCGGCCAGCGCGCGCGCCTATGCCAATCTGTCCGCATTCGTGCGCACGCGCGGCTTCCCGCACCTGCTGCGCAGCTGGAACTACCTCGACGCGATCACCCTCGGCGACGCCGACGAAGAGCGCTATCGCCGTTTCTGCGTCGGCCGCGCCACGGGATTGGGCACGGTCGTCGCGGGCACGTTGCCTGCGGCCACCGCCATCGGGCGTTGCGATGGCGTGCGTACCCTGCAGGTGTACTGGCTCGCCGCGCGCGTGCCGGGGACGCCCGTCGAGAATCCGCGACAGGTCAGCGCGTATCGCTACCCGCGCCAGTACGGCCCGCAGCCGCCGAGTTTCGCGCGCGCGATGGTGCCGCCCACCGCGGAGATGCCGCTGCTGCTTTCGGGCACCGCGAGCGTGGTCGGGCACGAGTCGCGCCACCACGATTGCATCGAATCGCAACTGGCCGAAACCTTCGCCAACTTCGAGAGCCTCATCGCTGCCGCGCGCAGCGTGCGGCCGGAGTTGCCGGCGCGCTTCGGCCCCGATTCGCGGCTGAAGGTGTACGTGCGCGACGCCGACGCGCTGCCGCGCATCGAACAGGCATTGGCTGCACACCTCGACCCGTCCGTGCCGCGCGTGCTGTTGCACGCGGCGGTCTGCCGGCGGGAATTGCGCGTCGAAATCGACGGCGTCCTCTGAACGTTTCCAACGGAGCACAACGATGGGTCTGATCAGCCTGGTGTGGGGCATCGTCGCGATGGTCTTCATGTGCATCGCGCTCATTCCCTTGCTCGGGATCGCGAACTGGCTGGTGATCCCCTTCGCCGCCGTCGGCGCGGTCATCGGCGCGATCGGCGTGATGCTCAGTGGCAGCGGGAAGAACGGCCGCGCGAAGGCCGGCCTGGTCCTCAACGGCATCGTCATCGTGGTCGCGGTCGCGCGGCTGCACCTGGGCGGCGGAATCATTTGATCCGTGTGGTTGCACCGCCTGAATGGGTGAGACGCAGTTCACACTTTGACCGCTCGTCCCTGTAAATCAACCGTTGGTCAGCGCGCAAGCGTTAGGCCCATGTGATGTGCGGCCTACGAGCCGCGCCCTGCCTCATCGGCTCGATGTGAACGCGCGGGGCGCGTGCTGCATTGCGACATGTGGCCGCTCTGCGCACGCGCGCATCCTGCGCTCGGCCGTTCGATCCAGCGACAGCACCGCACGGCCTCCGAGTTTTCGGATTTCGCCACCGGCATCCCGTTCCGCCGGTGGCGCGCCTGTCGCACTTCAGGACGAACGAGAGGGGTCTCCACGATGAAAAAGGCAACCCTGGTGTTGGCCAGCATGGTGCTGGTCGGCGCTACCGCTGCAGCGCACGCAGCGAAACCGCAAGACGATTCGACGCCCGAGCAACGGAGCGCCAAGGCCGAATCGATGAAGGCCAAGCGCCACGCGTTCAAGGCCACGCAACCGCGCACGATGTCGCAGGCCAACGCCACGCAGGTTCGCAAGCCCGGCGGCGCCGTCGCCGTGCGCGTGCCGGAAGAACTGTGGTCCACGATGGCCGTGCAGCGCGATGCGAACGGCAACCTGCGGGTCATCGAGACCGACGGCACCGCGGCCCCCGCCGCCACGACGGAGGGCCTGCCCAATGAATAAGTCCATCCTCTCGCTGGCCGTCGCGATCGGTGTCGCGATGACCGGCATGGCGCACGCCGGCGACATCATCCCGGTGAATTTCGACGACCCGGGCGAGGGCTACAACGACCCGGCTGCGCTGGCGCCCGCCGGCGGCAACCCGGGCACCTCGGTCGGTGAACAGCGCCGCATCGTCGCGCAGTTCGCGGCCGACCTGTGGGGCACCGTGCTCGTGAGCGACGTGCCGGTCTACGTCGGTGCGCAGTTCAATCCGCTGGCGCCGAACGTGCTCGGCTCGGCCGGCGCGACCTTCATCTTCCGCGACTTCGACGGCGCGGCGTTCCCGGGCACGTGGTACAGCGCGGCGCTCGCCGAATCGCTGACCGGCGAGGACCTGACCGAAGGCGAGATCGACATCATTTCGCAGTTCAGCTCGACCTTCGCGTTCTACTACGGCCTCGACGGCAACACGCCCGCCGGGCAACTGAGCTTCCTCGACGTGGTGATGCACGAGTTCGGGCACGGGCTCGGCTTCCAGAACTTCGAGAACGAAGCCACCGGCCAGTTCCAGTCGGGCTTTCCGGATGTGTATTCGCAGTTCACCTTCGACAACTCGACGGGCCAGTTCTGGCCGGCGATGTCGGTCCCGCAACGCCAGGCCTCGGCGATCAACTACGGCAACGTGGTGTTCACCGGTGCGAACGCGAAGACGGGCGCCGCGCTCACGCTCGGCCCGCGCACGGGCTTCCGCGTCACCGCACCCGCGGGCGTGGCCGGGTTCTACGAGTACGGCACCGCCAGCTTCGGCGCGCTGCCCACGCCGGCGAATTTCAGCGGTACCGCGCTGATCGCCACCGACGATTCGAATGCGGCCGGCCCGTCGACGACCGACGGCTGCACGGCGTTCACCAACGCCGGCGCGATCGCCGGGAACATCGCGATCGTCGATCGCGGCGGGTGCGGGTTCGCGGTGAAGGCCGCCAACGCGCAGGCCGCCGGGGCGACCGGGATGATCGTCGCCAACAACGCGCCGGGCAATCCGCCGCCGGGCATGGGCGGCGTCGACCCGACGGTCACGATCCCCTCGATCAGCGTCACGCAGTCCGATGGTGCGTTGCTCAAGGCGAACGTGCCGCTGACGGTGGGCTTCGCGGTGGATCCGTCGCTGCTGCAGGGTGCCGACAACCAGGGCCGTCCGCGCCTGTACATGCCGAACCCGGTCGCGCCGGGCTCGTCGGGCTCGCACTACGACACGGCGCTGTCGCCGAACGCGCTGATGGAACCGGCGATCAACGATTCGCTGAACGCCGCGCTGTTCATCGACAACTCGGCCAACCTGCTGAAGGACACCGGCTGGCGCCTCAACACCGGGACCGCGCAGATCAACGGTTGCAACACGGAAGTGAAGGTCATCACCGACGCGGGCGTCATCACCGGCGCGAACGTCGTGGCGACCAGCAACCTGATCGCACGCACCTCGGCGAACAAGGACCAGTACATGGCCCGCATGGAGACCTATCGCGACGGCCTGCTCGCCGCGGGGCTGATCTCCGGTCGCCAGGGCGGCAAGATCATGTCCTGCGCCGCGAAGATCGGGAAAGCGCCCAAGTAAGCGCAACGCCGCGTTCCACCCCGGCCGGCGCCTTCGGGCGCCGGCTGTTTTTCGGGGGCGTATCATGCGCGCCCATGACCTATCCCTTCGTCCGCCCGCGGCGCATGCGTCGCGACGAGTTCTCGCGGCGCCTGATGCGCGAGCATGTCCTCACCACGGACGACCTGATCTACCCGGTCTTCGTGCACGAGTTGAAGGGCCGCGCGGCGGTCGCCTCGATGCCGGGCGTCGAACGCGTCTCGATCGACGAGCTGCTGCGCGTCGCCGAGCAGGCGCACACGCTGCGCATTCCCGCACTCGCCCTGTTCCCCGTCACCGCGCCCGAAGCGAAGTCGCTCACCGCCGAAGCGTCGTGGTACGACGACGGCCTCGTGCAACGCGCCGTGCGCGCGTTGAAGGAACGCTTCCCGGAACTGGGCGTCATCACCGATGTCGCGCTCGATCCCTACACCTCGCACGGCCAGGACGGGTTGATCGACGACAGCGGTTACGTCGTCAACGACGACACGGTCGAAGCCCTGGTGAAGCAGGCGCTGTCGCACGCGCGCGCCGGCGCGGACATCGTGGCGCCGTCGGACATGATGGACGGGCGCATCGGCGCGATCCGCGGCGCGTTCGAAATGGACGGGCACCTCCACACGCGCATCCTGGCTTACAGCGCGAAGTACGCCTCGAGCTTCTACGGCCCGTTCCGCGACGCGGTCGGTTCGGCCGGCGCGCTCGGCAAGGGCAACAAGTTCACCTACCAGATGGACCCGGCCAATTCGGACGAAGCGCTGCGCGAAGTCGCGCTCGACCTGGACGAAGGCGCCGACATGGTGATGGTCAAGCCGGGCCTGCCGTACCTGGACATCGTGCGGCGGGTGAAGGACGAGTTCGGCGTGCCGACCTTCGTCTACCAGGTGAGCGGCGAGTACGCGATGTTGCGCGCGGCCATCGCCAATGGCTGGTTGGACGAGCGCGGCTGCGTGCTGGAAGCCCTCACCTCCATCAAGCGCGCGGGCGCCGATGGCGTGCTGACGTACTTCGCGCTCGACGCCGCCCGCTGGCTGCGCGAGGCTTGATGAACACGCCGCCTAGATGCGGCGTGTGAGACCCTCGCCACACGTGGCCAAGTCTGGCCGCGCGCCGGGCGGGCTCCCGTTGAACGGAACAGCCCACCCGGCCAGGCGGGGCGCCGACTCGAGGGAATCCGTGATGAGCAAGCACTTCGCGGTGTTCGGCCACCCGGTCGCGCACTCGCTGTCCCCGAAGATCCATGCGGCCTTCGGCCGCCAGACCGGCATCCCGGTCGACTACCGCGCCATCGACGCCGAGCCCGGCCAGTTCACCCATGCGCTCTCCGACTTCATCGCAATGGGCGGCGTCGGCGCGAACGTGACACTGCCGCTCAAGCAAGTGGCCTTCACCCTCTGCGACGACCTCACCGAACGCGCGCGGCGCGCGGGCGCGGTCAACACGCTCGTGCGCAACGGCGATACCTGGCACGGCGACAACACCGACGGCGCGGGGCTGGTCCGCGACCTCACCGATCGGCATGCGCTCGACCTGCGTTCGCGGCGCACGTTGCTGCTCGGCGCAGGCGGAGGCGCGCGCGGCGTGGCGCCGGCCTTGCTCGATGCGGGGATCGGCGACCTGTACATCGTCAACCGCACGGCGCAGCGCAGCGACGCGCTCGCCGACGCGCTCGGCGAACCGGGCCGCGTGCATCCGCGCTATCTCAACGACCTGCTCTCGCTCGGCGAGTTCGACCTGATCGTCAATGCGACGTCCGCGGCGCGCGACGGCCAGATGCCGCAACTGCCGCGCAGCATCGTCGGCCCGCGGTGCGCGGCCGTCGACCTGAATTACGGCGAGGCGGCGATCCCGTTCCTCGCGTGGGCGCGGGCGGCCGGGTGCCGCGATGTCGTCGATGGCCTGGGCATGCTGGTCGAGCAGGCGGCGGAGAGTTTCGCGCGCTGGCACGGCGTGCGGCCGGAAACCGACGCGGTGTACGAGATGCTGCGCTCGCACCACGACGCGCTGGTGACGGCCGACTAGAGCGCGCCGTCCCGCTTGATCGCCAGGTAGCGCTCGACGAGCGCACCGGGCAACTGTTCGCATGTCACGTCCAGCACCTGCACGTGCTGGCTGCGCAATGCATCGTGCGCGGCCTTGCGCTGTTCGAGATAGCGCGCGACGGCGGCGGCGCGCACCGCGCCCTGCAGGTCGTCGGTCGTCGATTCCAGCGCGGCGTCGAGCGCTTCCTCGCGCAGGCTTGCGACGACGACGCGATGCCGTCGTTGCAACATGCGTACCGCCGCGAGCAGATCATCGATGTCCTCGTCGCGCAGGTTGGTCACCAGCATCACCAGCCCGCGGCGCGATTGGCGCGTGGCGAGTTCCGATGCGGCGGCCAGGTAATCGGTGGCCACCGGGCGCGGCTGCACGTCGTAGGTCGCCTGCAAGAGCGTGTCGATCGCGCCCATGCCGCGTTGCGGCGCGACGAAGCGCTGGTCGCCGCCGGTCGCGAGCAGGCCGACCGCGTCGCCCTGGCGCAGCGCGACGTAGGACACGACGAGCGCGGCGTCGAGCACGCGGTCGAAGTGCGTGAGTTCGCCGTCGCGCGCGAGCATGCGGCGGCCGGTGTCCATCACCACGATGAGCTGCTGGTTGCGCTCATCCTGGTATTCGCGCGAGATCAGGCGGCGCATGCGCGAGGTCGCCTTCCAGTCCACCTGGCGCAGGCTGTCGCCGACGCGGTAATCACGCATCTGGTGGAAGTCGGTGCCTTCGCCGCGGCGGCGCTTGATGTGCGCGCCCATCAGGCGCGAGGCCTGCTCGGCGCTCAGCAACGCCAGGCGCGTGAGCGGCGCGAAGTTCGGGAACACGCGCACCGAACGCGCGGTGCCCGCGACCAACGCGCGGCGCCACAGGCGCCACGGCGAATGCAAACGCACGTGCACGCCATCGAAGGCGTGGTCGCCGCGTTCGATCGGCTTGATCGTGTAGCCGAACGTCGCGCTCGTGCCCGGTTGCAGGTCCAGCGTGCGCGGCAGGCCGGTCGTGGCCCATGCACCCGGATGCAGGTCGTGCACGTCCAGGCGCAACGGCGCAGCGCCACCGTCGATCTGCAATTGCACTTCGCGTTCCACGCCGAGCGGCAGCGCATCGGGGATGTGCCGCACGATGTCGGGCACGGCGCGGCGGCGCAAGCGCCATGCATCGATCGCGAGCACGATGAACAACGCAACGCCCACCAGCGTCCACGCCGACGCCGGCAGGAGCGACGCACTCACCAGTGCGCCGACGAGCGCCCAGGCGAAGAGCGCCCACAGCAGGGGCGGTGCGGGCCTCACTGGCGCGGCGCTTCCACCTTGGCGAGCAGCGCGTGCAGCACGTCGTCCGGCGACTGGCCTTCGATCTGCAGTTCCGGCGCGAGCGCGATGCGATGGCGCAAGGCGGGTTTCGCGATTTCGCGGATGTCGTCGGGCGTGACGAAATCGCGGCCGGCGAGCACGGCCTGCGCGCGCGCGGTGCGCACCAGCGCGATGCTGCCGCGCGGGCCGGCGCCGAGCGCGATGCCCGGCCATTTGCGTGTCGCGGCGACCACGCGCACGACGTAATCGATCACCGCCGCATCCACGCGCACCGCGGCGGTACCCAGTTGCAGGCGGACGATGTCGCCGTCGGCCAGCACGCGCTGCACGCTGGCCAGGTCGAAGTCGGCGGCCATGCGCCCCTCGCTCACGGCGGCGACCATGCGCTTTTCGTCGGCCAGGCTCGGGTAGCCGATCAGCAGTTTCAGCAGGAAGCGATCGAGCTGCGCTTCGGGCAGCGGATACGTGCCTTCCAGCTCCAGCGGGTTCTGCGTGGCCAGTGTCATGAACGGCGGCGCGAGCGGGAAACTCTGGCCTTCGATGGTGACCTGTTGTTCCTGCATCGCTTCGAGCAGCGCCGACTGCGTCTTCGCCGGCGCGCGATTGATTTCGTCGGCGAGCAGCAGGTTGGTGAACACCGGGCCGCGGCGCACCTGGAAGCGTTCGGTCTTCGGGTCGTAGACCGCGTGGCCGCTGATGTCGCTCGGCATCAGGTCCGGCGTGAACTGCACGCGCGCGTGATTGCAGCCGAGCGCCTGCGCCAGTGCGCGCACGAGCAGCGTCTTGCCCAGGCCCGGCACGCCTTCGAGCAGCACGTGCCCGCCGGCCAGCAACGCGACGATCACCTGGTCGAGCACGGCGTCCTGGCCGATGAAGGCCTTGGCGACTTCATCGCGGATGGCGGCGGCCTGCGCGACGAGTGCCTCGCCGGTGATCGCGTTGGAAGGAACAACCGGCGCGGAAGCCGGCGTGGCGATGTCGTTCATGTGTGTCGTCCCAGGGCAATGAGGCGGGCGATGCGGTAACGGAAATCCTTGGCGTCGAACGGCCGCGGCGAGCGCAGCGCGTCGGCGATGTCGGCGGCGGGCAGGCCGGTGCGCTTGGCGAGCACTTCGGCCTGGACGTCGCCTTCGAGTGCGGCGGCGACGGCGTCCTTGCGTCGCAACTTCGCGAGGACGTGCGCACGCAATGCCGCATGCAGCAGGTGCGCTCGGCCGTAGCGATACAGATGGTCGCCGGTGGCCTGCACGTGTTCGAGCAGCGAGCGGCGCGCTTCGGGCGGCGCGGGCAACCGCGGGCCGAAGCGCTGCATGCGCATCCACAGCCAGGCGGCGACGGCCAGCGCGAGCGCGAGCAACGCCTGCCAGGCGTATTCGGCCATCAGGCGCCACAACGGCGGCATCTGCGATGCGTAGACCAGGTGGAACGTGCCGCGGCCCCAGTTCGGTTGCAGCAACTGACGCACGAGCGCGGCGTTGTAGTCGCGGCGCAGGCCCGCGTTGCGCGCCGGATCGAGCGTGGCGACCACGTCGATCGTGCCGGCGCCGTGGCGGAAACGCGCGAAGGCGTAGCCTTCCTTGTCGCCCCACTCGATCGTCGGCTCGGCGTCCTCGTACAGCGCGAAGCGGTCGTCGCACAGCAGGCCGCGTTCGAAGATGCCTTGCAGCGCTTCCATCGGATCCGCGCCTTCGGGCACGTCGCGCTTGGCCGTCATCTGCATGCAGACATCGTCGATGAACGCGTGCTTGCCGACGCCGAAGCCTTCGAGCAGTGGAACGTCCGCGTCATCGTCGAGCAGCGCGACGGGCGGCTGCACCACCAGGTGCCCGCCGCGTGCGACATGCGCGCGCAACGCATCGGATTCGCGGCGCGACAGGCGCGCGGGGTCGGCGAGCATCAGCACCGTGTCGCCGGCCTGCAGCGGATGCTTGTCGTCGAACAGGTACGGACGCGAATGCACGCGCTGCCTGTCGTTGACCAGCGCGATCTTCAGCGCGTACAGCGGGTTGTAGACCGCCTCGCCCTTCGGCGGTAGCGGGATGTCGACGGTCTTGCGCTCGAACGCGTAGACCGCCCACGCGATGAGCAGGCCGATGGCCGTCGCGGCGACCAGGCCGATCGCGATGCCCTTGCCGCGCGTCATGCCGTCCACCCGAATCGCGACGAGGCCAGGCAGAGCAGCGATTCGAATTCCGCCGCCGCGGGCATGCGGTCGGCGTAGGCGGCGTACTGCCAGGTGCGCACCACGCGCGCGAACGCGTCGCGGTCGTCGGCCGCGCCCAACGCGCGCGAGGCGCGGAGGCATTCGGCTTCTGTCGCGCCGGGAACGAGCGTCGCACCGGTGCGCGCCACCATCGCCTCCACGCTCGCGCGATACAGCAGCGCCAGCGCGCGACGCGCGCGTCCTTCGGCCCACAACGCGCGCGCGGCGGCGACGACGTCGTCGGGCAGGTCTTCGGCGTGGTCGATCGGCGCGGTCTCGATCGGCGAGGGTTCGACATAGCGGCGCGGCACCGCCGAACGCAGCCACGGCCACCACGACTTGAACGTCGTCACCAGGAGGACGACCAGCAGGCCGACGACGATCCACAGGCCGTACTTCACGATCCCGCCGATCAGGGCAACGATGAATTTGGCGACGGGGCCTGCGTCGACATCCGGCGGCTTCTTCAGTTTCAGGTCGCGCGGCACCCACATCGTGCGGCGCTCGGAGGGATGCAGCAGCGGATCGGTCTTCGTCGCATCGACCGCTTTTTCGAAGCGCGCCGGATCCACGTACGCATCGCCCATGGTCTCGCGCAGCGTGGGCACGTCGTTCGCGGCCGGTGCGGCCTCCGCCGCGATCGCATCGCGGCCGGGCGACAACACCAGGCCCAGCGCGAGGAACGCGACGAGCAACGTGCCGCCGAGGCGTTCGCGCAACCGGCGGAAGGCGAGTTCGACGTCCCACGCTTCCAGCTGCGTGCGGCGGTTGAGATACAACCCGAAGCCCGCGCCGACGTAGAACGGCTCGAGTACCGTCGAGGCGATGTAATACAACGCCGAGTACAGGACGTTGACCCAGTGCGTTTGCGCGATGTACGCCTTGCCGAAGCGCTCGCCCAGCTCCGGCCACGCTTCGATCGGCACGAGCAACAGCGGCACCATGGCGATGGCGCCGAAGATGAAGGCCGCTTCGAAATGCACGAAGACCACGGTCAGCCACGAGGCGACGCCGCGCGCCGACCCGCCGATGACGTTGCGGCGCTTGTGTTTGTCCTTGCCGCCTTCGAGCAGGTCGACCGGCATGTAGAGCGAGCGATAGAAGCCCAGCCGGCGCCAGGTCAGGTAGTGCAGCATCCAGCCCCAGCCCCACGTGCGCTGCGCGGCGAGCGTCTCGCGCGCCGGCGGCACGGCGCCGAACACCGCGCGCGAAAGGACGTACAGCGGCACGCGGTCGAACACCGGCTTGAGCCACCAGTACGCGAGCAGCGCCCACGGCAGCACGCCGAACCACGCGAACGCCGCGTGGATCGCGAGGAACACCGACAGGGTGACCAGGACGTACGGAATCCAGATCGCACGCGCATGCGTGCGCACCAGCGCGGTGCCGAGTTCGGCGGCTTCCCACGACGAGCGCGGGCGCAGTTCGACGGAGATCCGGTCAATCCGCATCGGGCAGGCCCCGGCCGCCGAAGGCGAGCCATGCGAACACCATCGCCCACAACACGCCGGCGACCGAATACATCAGCGTCGCCGGCAGCGTGGCCATCGACGACCAGAACGCTTCGAGGAACGCGGCGATCACCAACATCAGCGCCACGCCCATCGCGATGCGGGCACCGCGCTTGCCGCCCTCGACGAGCGCGTCGATGCGGCGCCGGCGCCCGGGCGCGATGACGTCGAGCCCGAGCCGCAGGCCCGCGCCGCCGGCGATCACGATGGCGGTGAGTTCGAAACTGCCGTGGCCCACGACGAAGCGCCACAGGTACGGGCCGAGGCCGACGTTCTGCAGGTGCCCGGCGATCGCGCCGAAGAACACGCCGTTGAACACCTCCATGAAGAGGCTGCCGACGCCGGCGAACAGGCCGATCGCGAACGTGCGCAGCCCGATGGAGACGTTGTTGAGGATGTAGAACCCGAACATGCCGATGTCAGTGCCCGATTCGCGCCCGATCTTGCCGGTGGCTTCGGCGGACGAATACATCGTTTCGACTTCGGCGAGCTGGTGCTGGCCGACCACGCTCGCGGCCAGTTCGGGATGCAGGCGCACGAGCACGAACATGCCCACCAGCGGCACCGCGAAACTCAGCAGGGCGACGAGCATGCAGCCCCATTCGGCGCGCACCAGGCGCGGGAATTCGGCCAGGAAGAAACGCGGGATCCGCGACCACTGCGGTGGCGGCGCGCGATACAGCGCCGTGTGCCCGCGCTGCATCAATTGCTGCAGGCGATCGACCACCGTCGGGCTGTAGTTGCGCCGGCGCGCGAGGCCGAGCTGCTGGCACAAACGGCGATACGCATGCGGTGCGTCTTCGTCGGGCAAGCCTTTCCACGTGCGGTCGCCGCGCGCCCTGCGCGGGCTGTCCGCACGCGCATCGAGCCAGGCTTCGAAGACCACCCATTCCGCGCCGTGGCGCGCGACGAACTGCTCCTGCCTCATCGACGCCCCAGCAACCAGTTCGCGATGCCGGCCAGGCGACGCACGCCGAGATCGCCGCGCGCGCCGGTGGCGACGTCCGCGATGTCGGCGAGTTCGCGCTGGCGTTCGGGCGTCAGGCGCGGCGCGCGTTCGGCGAAGGCGATGACGGCGGTCTGTTCGGCCGGACGCAGCGGCACCGCCGGCACGTGCGCTTCCACCGGCACGAGTTCGGGACGCGCGCGCTGGGTGTCGACATGCACGACGACGGTGCGCGCGACCATGTCGCCCAGGCGACGGCCGTGCGGATCGGTGAGGCTGGACACGAGCCCCACCGTGTACGCGAACGGCAGCATGTCCACCGTCCGCAACAGATTGCGCACGACGGCCGCGAGCCAGCCGACGGGCGCGCCGTCGGCGGAGACCACGCGCAGGTCCATCACGCGCTTGCCCGGCGTCTGACCGTTGAAGGCGCCTTCGCACACGATCGGATAGGCCCACATCAGGCCGAACACCACGATCGCGTACAGGCCGGAGCCGGCCTGCTGCAATGCGACCAGCACGGTGCCGGCCGCGATCGCGATGCCGCACCGGATCACGAGGTCCAGCGCCCAGGCCAGCGCGCGCGGCACGGGTCCTGCGGTGGGCAGGCGCAATGCCACGCCTTCGGGCGTGTGGACTTCGCGGACGGTGTCGAGCATCGCGTCGGACTGCGACGCGGCGATCAGACGTCGACGACGATCGTGTCGGCGATCTTGTCGTGCAGCGTGCGGCGGTCGTCGGCAAAGATGAAGAGCGGATCGGCGAGGCTGAACAACGGGCCGACCAGCGGGATCGCACCGATGAGGCCCGGGACGAACTGGCGCAGCGCGATGATGCGGCCCAGGCCCGCGCGCGTGCCGTCGGTGCGCACGATGCGGATGCCCAGCCAGCGCTTGCCGATCGTCTGGCCGTACTTGTACAGCAGCATGATGTTGACGACGAACAGGGCGAGCACGCCGATGCCGCCGATCGAGAAGCCGACGATCATGCCCGTGTCCTTGCCGACCGAGTCGGACACCAGCGAGGCCGGAATCATGACCACGATCACCAGGACGGCGACGAGCAGCGCGTCGAGCAGGATCGCGCCCAGGCGCTTGCCGCGCGAGGCGAGCACCATGTCGTTGACGGTGTTGTTGTCGTATTGCTGGATGTGCGCGCTCGGCGCGGCGTACGGATTGACGCCGTTGGTGTCTTGCATGCGTTTTCCCCTTCGTGCGATGTGGCCAATTTCCCCGCCGCTACTTTGGACTGGCGCGGCGCGCGCCGCAACTCAGGGGACTTGCGCGAGGTACTGGTCCTTCAGGCGCACGTAGTGGCCGGCGGAGTAGTAAAGCGCCTCGATTTCCGCATCCGACAGCATCCGCACGCGTTTTGCGGGGTTGCCGAGCCACAACTCGCCGCTGCCCACGACCTTGCCCGGTGCAATGAGCGCACCGGCGCCGACGAAGCCATGCTTCTCGATGACCGCGCCGTCGAGCACGATCGCCCCCATGCCGATCAGCACCGCGTCCTCGATGCGGCACGCGTGCACGATCGCCTTGTGACCGATGGTCACGTCGCTCCCGATAACGGTCGCGAAGCCACCGAGCTTCGCGTGCGGGCCATCGTGGCTCACGTGCACGACGGTGCCGTCCTGCAGGTTGGTGCGCGCACCGATGCGGATGAAGTTGACGTCGCCGCGCACGACGGTGCCGGGCCAGAGCGACGCGTCGTCGCCCAGCACGACATCGCCGATGACGGAGGCTGCAGGGTCGACGTACACGCGCTCGCCCAGGACGGGCAGGTGGCCGGAATAAGGACGGATAGACATGCCGGCATTGTAAGGACTGCTGCGCATACACTGCCCCCATGAACGAGATGAATGCCGCGCCGCAGGCCTCCGCGGAGCTCGGGTCGGTGCTGGAACGGCTCCGCGACGCCTGGCGTGCGAACAAGCCGACCCTCGCGCAACGCCGCGACGACCTGGGCCGCTTGCGCCACGCGCTCTCGCGCCGGCTGGACGCGATGGACGCGGCGATCCGCGCCGACTTCGGCCACCGCTCGCCCCACGAAAACCTCATTTCCGAGGCGATGGTGACCCTCGCCGAGATCGACCTGGCGCGCGCGAAGCTGCGCCGCTGGGCGAAGCCGCGGCGCGTGGGCGTGGGCTGGAAGTTCTGGCCGGCGCGCGCGGAATTGCGGCCGGTCCCCGTCGGCGTGGTCGGCATCATCAGCCCGTGGAACTACCCGGTGAACCTGGCGCTGGTGCCGCTGGTGTCGGCGATCGCGGCGGGCAACCACGTGTACCTCAAGCCATCGGAACACACGCCGCGCACCAGCGAATTCCTGCGCGAATTGCTCGCGGAGGTCTTCCCGGAAGATCGCGTCGCCGTCGCGATCGGCGGCGCGGACGTCGGCGCTGCGTTCTCCGCGTTGCCGTTCGACCATCTGCTGTTCACCGGTTCGACCGCGGTCGGCCGCAAGGTGATGGCCGCGGCGGCGCCGAACCTCACGCCGGTGACGCTGGAACTCGGCGGCAAGGCGCCGGCGGTGGTCGCGCCGGATTTCCCGTTGGCACTGGCGGCCGCGCGTATCGCGAGCGGCAAGTGGTTCAACGCCGGGCAAACGTGCATCGGCGTGGATTACGCGTTGGTGGATGCGGCGCGGCGCGATGGCTTCGTCGAGGCGTTGCGCACGCAGGTCGTCGCGCGGTTCGGCGATCTGTCGGATGCCTCGCACTACACGCGCATCATCAATGCATCGCAGTTCGACCGGTTGCAGGGCTTGCTGGCCGATGCGCGCGCGCGGGGCGCGACGGTGCTGCCGCTGGTGGATGTCGCCGCGGATCGCAGTCACGCGCAACGCCTGCTGCCGCCGACGCTGGTGCTCGACGCGCCCGACGACAGCGACCTGATGCGCCACGAGATCTTCGGTCCGATCCTGCCGGTGAAGACCTACGCCCGCCTGGACGATGCGTTGTCGTACATCGGAACGCACGATCGGCCGCTCGCCCTCTATCCGTTCTCCAACGATCGCACGACGGTCGAGCGCATCGTCGATGCGACGCTGGCGGGCGGCGTCGCCGTCAACGACACGCTGATGCATTTCGCCGTCGACGCACTGCCCTTCGGCGGCATCGGCCCGAGCGGGATGGGCGCCATCCACGGGCGCGCGGGGTTCGAGACCTTCAGCAAGTTGCTGCCGATCTTCCGGCAATCGCGCTGGGCGGCGACCGATCTGCTGCGGCCGCCGTACGCGGGTTTCGTCGATCGGCTGGTGCGCTTCCTCGCGCGTTAGGCGCGCGTCGCATCAGGCCGGTTCGCGCGGGTGCACCCAGTTCGGGAGCAGCGTGTAGGGATCGAGCGCGATGCCCTTGTCGTAACGCACGCCCGCCGCATCCAGGCGCCGCTGCATCTCGCCGCTGCGCATCGCGTCGAACAACTCCGTGCAGCCGCCGATGCGTTGCCCGCCGATGAAGATCTGCGGGATCGTCGGCGCATGGTGCGCGCGCAGCACGGCGCGGATCTTCACGCCGAGGTCGCCCTTCTGGAATTCGACGGAATCCAGGTCGACGCTTTCGTATTCGATGCCCAGGCGCGCGAGCAGCTTGCGCACGGCCCAGCAGAACTCGCACCACTCCAGCGCGAACAACACCACGGGCTTGCCGCCGATCACCTGGGCGACGAACGCCTCTGCGCGCGCGTCCAGTGCTTCGGTCGCAGGGGCTGGCGTGACGGGCACCGCGCACGCCGCCGCCTTGGGCGGATCGAATCGGCAACCCGGCGTCGAACGCGAAATCGCGATCTCGTCGTCGTCCATCGTTTCGCGGATGTGTTCGAACAACGGCGTCGACATGTAACGCTCGCCGGTGTCGGGCAGCATGCAGACGATGTTGGTGCCCGGCGCGCTGCGTTGCGCGACCTGCAGCGCGGCGGCGAGCGTCGCGCCGCTCGACGGGCCGGCGAGGATGCCTTCGCGGGTCGCGAGTTCGCGCGCCAGGCGCAACGCGTCGGCGCCGGCGATCGGCACGATTTCGTCGATCAGTTGTTCGTCGCGCGCAGTCTGCGTCAGGCGCGGGATGAAGTCCGGCGTCCATCCCTGGATCAGGTGCGGCTGGAAATGCGGATGGCTGCGGCTGGGGCGGCCGTCGGCCTCGCGCGCTTGCGGAATGCCGCTGGCGAGGATCGGCGCGTTGTCCGGTTCGGCGACGACGATGCGGATGCGCGGGTCGGTGGCCTTCAGCACGCGGCCCACGCCGAGCAGCGTGCCGCCCGTGCCGGTGCCGGTGACGAAGCATTGCAACGTGCCGTCCGGGAAATCGGCGAGGATCTCGCGCGCCGTCGTGCGCATGTGCACTTCGGCGTTCGCCGGATTCTCGAACTGGCGGCATAGATACCAGCCGTGCGCCTGCGCGAGTTCGACCGCCTTGGCCAACATCCCCGAGCCTTTTTCCGCAGCCGGCGTCAGTACGACCTTCGCGCCGAGGAAGCGCAGCAATTTCCGACGCTCGATGCTGAAGTTCTCCGCCATCACGACGACCAGCGGATACCCCTTGCGCGCGCACACCATCGCCAGGCCGATACCGGTGTTGCCGCTGGTGGCCTCGACCACGGTCTGTCCCGGTTGCAGCGTCCCGTCGCGCTCGGCGGCCTCGATCACCGCGCGGGCCATGCGGTCCTTGACCGAGCCCAGCGGATTGAAGGATTCGAGCTTGGCGAACACGTTCACGCCGGGCGGCGCGAGCGTGCCCAGGCGGACGAGGGGCGTGTTCCCGATCGTGTCGAGTATCGTGTCGTACTTCGCCATGCGGCCTCCACGCTGGTCCCTGCACAGGGAACAACGGAAGCCCGCGCGCCAACGGGACCGACTGCTTGAAGATCGCCAGCTGGAACGTCAATTCGCTCAATGTGCGCATGGCGCACCTGTCGCAATGGCTGCGCGAGGCGCAGCCGGACATCGTCGCGCTGCAGGAAACCAAGCTCGACGACGAACGCTTCCCGGATTCGGACATCGCCGCGCTCGGCTACCGCAGCGTGTTCTGCGGCCAGAAGACCTACAACGGCGTCGCACTGCTGAGCCGGGTGCCTTTCGCCAGCGAGTGCATCACCGCGATCCCGAACTTCGACGACCCGCAGAAGCGCGTGCTGGCGGCGACCGTCGGGGACCTGCGCATCGTCGACCTGTACGTCGTCAACGGCGAGAGCGTCGGCAGCGCGAAGTTCGACTACAAGCTCAAGTGGCTGGCGGCCGTGCGCGAATGGCTGCGCGAAGAGCTCGTCGCGCATCCGAACCTGGTCGTGCTGGGCGACTTCAACATCGCGCCCGACGACCGCGACGTGCACGACCCCAAGCGCTGGCGCGAGAAGATCCTGTGCTCCACGCCCGAACGCGACGCGCTGCGCGCGCTGCTCGACCTCGGCCTGCACGACAGCTTCCGCCTCTTCAACGAAGACAACGGTCACTACAGCTGGTGGGATTACCGCCTCGCCGCGTTCCAGCGCAACTGGGGCCTGCGCATCGACCTGGTGTTGGTGAGCGACGCATTGAAAGCCCGCGCCACCGCCGCCGGCATCGATACCACGCCGCGCGGCTGGGAGCGCCCGAGCGACCACACGCCGGTGTGGGTGCAGATCGATTGAATCCCCGGAAAAACAAAGCCCGGCGCGAAGCCGGGCTTGGTCCCTGTCGCGGAGCCTCGGCCATCCATGACCGAGCTCCGCATCCCGTTCGCGCGCTGTCTTAGCGCACGCGTCCGCGGCGGAACAGGTTGACGATCGCGAGCAACACCACGGCGCCGATCAGCGAAATGATGAAGCCCGTGACGCTGAAGCCGTCGTTGATGTTGGCACCGCTGATACCCAGCATGCCGCCCAGCCACCCACCGAGGAACGCGCCGACGATGCCGACGATCACATTCAGGATGATGCCCTGCTGCGCATCGGTCCTCATGATGAGACTGGCGAGCCAACCGACGATGCCGCCCACGATCAACCAGATGATGATGTTCATGCACCCACTCCTTTGAATTGGTCAGCGAATCCTGATCGACCCCCCAGGGGAAGGGGGTTCGGCGGCAGTCTCTGCGGGCAGGCGTGAAGGTGGAGTCAGAACTCGAACGCGTCGAAAAACCGCTTGTTTTCAGCGGTTTGCAGTCGTCGTGAAGGGCGCGTCACAAGCCCGCGAGCAATTCGGCAAGCGTCTCGCGCGGCAGTTTTCCGGTTTCGTTGCGCGGCAACATCGCCACGCAACGCAGGGGCCTGGGCAGGAACACCGGATCGAGCGTGCGGCGCAACGCCGCGAGGATGTGCGACTCGTCCAATGCAGGCGCGACGGCGAGCGCGGCGATGCGGCGCACGCCGCCTTCGCCTGGTTCGTCGAGCTGGAACACGATGCCGTCTTCGACGCCCGGGATGGCGAGCAGCTTGCGCGTCATGTCGCCGAGCGACGCGCGTTTGCCGGCGATTTCCAGCAAGTCGGCATTGCGGCCGCGCAGCAGGAAGCCACCGTCGGGTTGGACTTCGACGAGATCGGCAAGCACGACGGGCGTTTCGAGATGCGGTGCGTGCACGGCGGTGCCGTCGGGCTGCGGCACGACGCGCACGCCGGGCAGCGGCGTCCACGCGGTTTCGCACGCGGTGCGGCGGCGCGCGATGACGCAGGTTTCGGTGGAACCGAACACTTCGCGCACTTCGCAACCAAAGCGCGCTTCGGCCTCGCGGGCGAGTTCCGCCGACAACGGCGCGGTCGCCGACACGATCGCGCGCAACGGCGGCAGCGTGCAGCCCGACACCAACAGCGCACGCAAGTGCACGGGCGTGGTCACCAGGATGCGCGGCGCGCGCGCATGCGCCAGCGCCTGCGCGACGTCTTCGGGGAAGAACGGGCGCGCGGCATGCACGGCGACGGGGCCGAGCAGCGGCAGCAGCACCGACATCTCCATGCCGTACATGTGTTGCGGCGGAACGGTGGCCACGACATGCGCATCGCCTTCGGCTTCCCACAGGTCCGACAACGCGGCCAGGTTCTGCGCGGTGCTGCGGCGGAAGCTGCCCCAGGTTTTCGGATTCGCCTGCGGGCGGCCGGTGCTGCCGGAGGTGTAGCCGATCGCAACCAAGGCATCGTCGTCGAGCAGCGGCGTGTCGCCGATGCGTTCGGGCAACACCTCGGGCAAACGCAGGTAGCGCGCGGGCGCGGGCGAAAGATCGCCGTCGCCGATGCAGTAACTGTCGGGGTGCTGGGCCATCGCTTCGTCGACGGCACCTGCCGCGCGCGAAGGCGGCAGCAGGTTCGTCTGTCCGCGCATCGCGATCGCGCAGAAGGCGACGAGGAAGCGGTAGCGGTCTTCGCACAGGTTGATCGCGTGCAACCCCGGCGGCAGCATCGCGGCGACGCCGCGCACCTGCGCGAGGAAGGTGTCCAGCGGCACGTCCCCACGTGCGTCGAACACCACCGCGCGCGACGGCGCGCCCGCGGCAATGGATGTGTGCGGCGCGCGTGCGCCGGGCTCGATGACTGCGGACATTCGAACTGCGTTCCCTTGGCGGCCTGCGCCGCCCCCCTTCGCGTACTTTACGCTGGCTCGTCTCGTCCCGGGATTGTTCCCCCATCGCATGGAACCGGCCTTCACATCGCCCGAGGCATCGCACCTGCCGCGCTGGACCTGGCGCGACCACGCGCGCGGCACGCCCGCGACGCCGCTGGTGCGCGACTGGCTCGGCGCTGAACTCGGCGTGGCGGCGTCATCCGTCGACCTGCGGCGCGATGCGCTGGGCAGGCCGCGCCTGGCGGGCGTGCTGCAGGGCTTCGACGTGAGCTGGAGCCACAGCGGCGAGGGCCTGCTCATCGCCCTGGGCGAAGGCGTGGACGTCGGCGTGGATCTCGAACGCGCCCGCCCGCGGCCGCGCGCGCTGGAACTCGCCGAGCGCTTCTTCCATGTCGCCGAACACGCCTGGCTGCGCGGCCTTCCGGAGCCCGACCGCAACGAAGCCTTCCTCCGTCTGTGGTGCGCGAAGGAAGCGGTGCTGAAGGCGCACGGGCGTGGCATCGCGTTCGGCCTGGACAAGTTCGGCCTCGCCGATCTCGAAGGCGGGCTTGCGATGACCCACCCGCATGCCGGGCTCGGCGGCCCGTGGTCGGTGCATGAATGGGCGCCGCGGCCCAGCTATCGCGCGGCGCTCGCCTGGCGCGGCCGCTAAGATGCGCGCCCCATGACGACGCCCGCCACCCCCATCGACGCCCTGCGCCCCGAGCTCGAATCGGGCCTGCGCGCGCTCGGCCTCGATGCCGCGCTCGCGACGCCGTTGCTCGATTACCTCGCGCTGCTCGCGCGCTGGAACGCCACCTACAACCTCACCGCCATCCGCGACCCGCGCGAGATGGTGGGCAAGCATCTGCTCGATTCGCTGGCGATGCACCCTTACATCGACGACATCGCCAATGCGGGTGGCGCGCTGGCCGATCTCGGCACCGGGCCCGGGCTGCCCGGCATCCCGCTGGCGATCGCCAAACCCGGGCTGCGCGTGTCGCTGGTGGAGAGCAACGGCAAGAAGGTGCGCTTCCTGCGCGAGGCGATCCGCAAGCTGGGGCTGACCAACGTCGAGGCCGTGGAATCGCGGATCGAGGCCTTCGATGCCCCCGGCCGGTTCGACGCGATCACCGCGCGCGCACTCGCCACGTTGCCGCTGATCCTGGCCTCCGGCGGCCATCTCCTGCGACCGGGCGGCGTACTGCTGGCAATGAAGGGCGTCGTGCCCGCGGACGAGATCGCCGCGCTGCCGGCGGGATGGCGCGTTCGTGAGATGCACCCGATGCGTGTGCCCGGTCTCGAAGCCGAGCGGCACCTCGTCGTCGTGGCTGCGGCATAATCGGGGTCCGGCCGCCTCCACCGAGCAGCGCCGAACCACCCGGGGGACATCGCGCCGTGACGGCCCGCATCATCGCTGTTGCCAACCAGAAAGGCGGCGTCGGCAAGACCACCACCTCCGTGAACCTCGCGGCGGCCCTTGCCCGCACGCCAAAACGCGTGTTGCTCGTGGATCTCGATCCGCAGGGCAACGCCACCATGGGCAGCGGCGTGGACAAGCGCGAATTGCGCGCATCCACCACCGACGTCCTGCTCGAGGAAATGCACGCGACCTCGGCGATCGTGAAAACCCCCGAAGGCTTCGACATCCTGCCGGGCAACATCGATCTCACCGCGGCCGAAATCGAACTGATGGACGAAGAAGGCCGCGAGCAGCGCCTCAAGCGCGCACTCGAGCCGATCCGCGATCAGTACGACTTCATCATCATCGACTGCCCGCCGGCGTTGTCGCTGCTCACGCTCAATGCGCTGACGGCGGCCGATTCGATCCTGGTGCCGATGCAGTGCGAGTACTACGCGCTCGAAGGCCTGTCGGCGCTGATCGACACGATCGAGGCGCTGAAGCACCGGCTCAATCCGACGCTCGAGATCGAAGGCGTGCTGCGCACCATGTTCGACGTGCGCAACAACCTCGCCAACGCCGTGTCGGCGGAACTGACGCAGCATTTCGGCGACCGCGTGTTCCGCACCATCGTGCCGCGCAACGTGCGCCTGGCCGAGGCGCCGAGCCACGGGCAGAGCATCGTCGCCTACGACAAGGCCTCGCGCGGCAGCGTCGCGTACCTCGGCCTCGCCGGTGAAGTGATGCGCCGCCAGCGCGAACGCGAACAAACGGCGAAGAACGCGACGCCCGAATCGAAGAAGGAAGTGCAAGCATGACCGTCGCGAAGAAGCGCGGGCTCGGGCGTGGCCTCGAGGCGCTGCTCGGGCCGAAGGCCGCCGCCGAAACCGCGCCGCTGGAAGCCCAGCCGGGCGAGGCCCTGAAGAACCTGCCCGTCGGGCAGTTGCAGCCGGGCCGTTACCAGCCGCGCTCGGGCATGGACCAGGGCAAGCTCGCCGAGCTGGCCGAATCCATCCGCGCGCAGGGCGTGATCCAGCCGATCGTCGTGCGCGAGATCGACGCCTCGGGCAAGGGCGCGCGCTACGAAATCATCGCGGGCGAACGCCGCTGGCGCGCCTCGCAGCTCGCGGGCCTGGCGGAAATCCCGGCGGTCGTGCGCATCGTCGACGACCACGCCGTCATCGCGATGGCGCTGATCGAGAACATCCAGCGCGAAGACCTCAACCCGCTCGAAGAAGCCCTGGCGCTCCAGCGCCTGATCGACGAGTTCGACCTCACGCACGCGCAGGCCGCCGACGCGGTGGGCCGTTCGCGCGCGGCGGTGTCCAACTTGCTGCGCCTGCTCGAGTTGCCGCCGGAAATCCGCGTGCTCGTGGAAACGCGCGCGATCGAGATGGGCCATGCGCGCGCGTTGCTCACCCTTGCACCGCAGGCCGCGGTCGCGCTCGCGCGCCAGGCCGCCGAACACGAATGGTCGGTGCGCGAAGTCGAACACCGCGTGCAGCAGTTGATGGCCGGCCAGGTCGCCGACGGCAGCGGCGCACGCAAGGCCAGGCCGGCGAAGGCCAAGCCGCAGGCCGACATCGCCACGCTCGAGCGCGAGCTGTCCGAGTCCCTCGGCACGCGCGTCAACGTGCTGCACGGGCGCGCCGGCAAGGGGCGCCTGGTCATCCATTATTCGGACCTGGACTCGCTCGACGGCGTGCTCGAACGCCTGCGCGGCAAGGCGGGCTGATCTCGCCCCCGCATCGGCGTGAGGCGGCCTGCACGGCCGCACCGCTAGGCTGCGGCGATTTTTCAACGGAGCTGCGCGCCCCATGTCGGACCAGAGCACGGACACGATCCTCGTCACCGGCGCCGCCGGTTTCATCGGCGCCTACGTGTGCCGGGAACTGCGCGCGCGGGGCGCGAAGGTCGTCGGCCTCGACAACTTCAACGACTACTACGATCCGCGCCTCAAGCGCGATCGCGTCGCCGCGCTGATCCCGGATGTCGAGATCGCGCAGTGCGACCTCACGGATCGCGCGGCGCTCGAAGCGCTGTTCGACCAGCACCGGTTCGGCCGCGTGATCCATCTCGCCGCGCAGGCGGGCGTGCGCTACTCGCTCGAGAATCCGCACGCATACGTCGACAGCAACCTGATCGGCTTCGTCAACATGCTGGAGCTGTGCCGGCACCGCGGGGTGCAGCACCTGGTGTATGCGAGCTCGTCGTCGGTGTACGGCGATTCGGCGACGCCACCGTTTTCCGAAAGCCAGCGCATCGACCGCCCGCGCTCGCTGTACGCCGCCACCAAGGCCGCGAACGAACTGATGGCGCACACCTACGCGCATCTGTACGGATTGCGCGCGACCGGGCTGCGCTTCTTCACCGTCTACGGACCGTGGGGCCGACCCGACATGGCGCCGCTGCTGTTCTCGCGCGCGGTGCTCGCCGGCCGGCCGATCAACGTGTTCAACCACGGGCGCATGCGCCGCGACTTCACTTACATCGGCGACATCGTCGCGGGCGTGCTCGGCGCGATGGATGCCGCGCCCCGTCCGGCGGGCGAGGATGCGGCCGAAGGCGGGCCGCATCGCGTGTACAACCTCGGCAACCACACGCCCGTCGAGCTCGAGCATTTCATCTCGGTGATCGAGGGCGCCGCCGGCCGCCCGGCGGAAAAGACGTATCTCCCCATGCAGCCAGGCGACATGGTCGAAACCATGGCCGATACTGCGCGCGCCCACGCGGACTTCGGTTTCGAGCCCGCGACCCCCATCGAGACGGGCCTGCCGCCGGTGGTGGCGTGGTGCCGCGATTATTTCGGAGACGATGCTTGAGCCCGACCCCGCAGCTGTCCGTCGTCGTGCCGGTGTTCAACGAGCAGGACAATGTCGGTCCCTTGCTGCGGGAAATCGTGGCCGCGTTGCGCGGCCGCGTGGCGTTCGAAGCGGTCTTCATCGATGACGATTCGAAGGACGGCACGCTCGCGGCCTTGCGCGCGCTGAAGGCGGAAGTGCCCGAGCTGCGCGTGCTGCACCACCTCAAACAGAGCGGGCAGAGCACCGCCATCCGCACGGGCGTGCGCCACGCCCGCGCGCCTTGGGTGGCCACGCTCGACGGCGACGGCCAGAACGATCCGGCCGACATTCCCAAGCTGCTCGATGCGCGCGATGCCGCGCAGCCGAAGATCCGCCTGTTCGCCGGCTGGCGCGTCAACCGCCAGGATTCGGGCAGCAAGCGCTGGGCCTCGAAGTGGGCCAACGCGATCCGCGCGCGCATGCTGCGCGACGACACGCCCGACACCGGGTGCGGCATCAAGTTGTTCGAACGCGAGGCCTTCCTCGACCTGCCCTACTTCGACCACATGCATCGCTACCTGCCGGCGCTGATGCAGCGCGCGGGCTGGGAGACGGTGAGCGTGCCGGTGAACCATCGCGCGCGTTCGACCGGCGTGTCGAAGTACAACAACCTCAACCGCGCGCTGGTCGGCATCCGCGACCTGATGGGCGTGTCCTGGCTGATCGTGCGCAGCAAGCGCACGGGCGTCGAGGAGTCCTGAGGATGCTGGAGGCGGCCCCGGTGGTCCAGGACGTGATGAACGCGCCGATCCCCTGGCTCACGTGGACCGGCCTGCACATGTCCCCGTGGAAGCTGATCGGTCTGACCGGGGCGCTGATGTTCGGCGGCCGCTGGCTGGTCCAGTTCGTCGCCTCCCGGCGCCACGGCAAGCCCGTGATCCCGCGCCTGTTCTGGTACATGAGCCTGGTGGGGTCGGTGATGACCCTGGCCTACTTCGTCTTCTCGGCCAAGCAGGACTCGGTGGGGGTGATCCAGAACCTGTTCCCCGCCTTCACGGCCGGCTACAGCCTGTACCTGGACATCCGGCACCGCGGCTGGCACCGGGACAAGGCCAGCCACTAGCCCGGCGGGGCCCATCCGGGCATAATGCGCGGCTCGCTGCGGCAGTCCCGGCCCAAAGGGCCATCGGCAGCGTGGCCGTCGCATCCCAGGCCATGGGGTGCACCACAGACACCAATCGAGGTGCGCAATGTCCCGCGTTTGCCAAGTTTCCGGCAAGAGCGTGCAGACGGGTAACAACGTCTCGCATGCAAACAACAAGACCCGCCGTCGCTTCCTGCCCAACCTGCACGAGCGTCGCTTCTGGGTCGCCAGCGAGAACCGCTGGGTCAAGCTGAAGGTTTCCGCGCACGCGCTGCGCACCATCGACAAGAACGGTATCGACTCGGTCCTGGCGCAGCTTCGCGCCCGTGGCGAGAAGGTCTGAGGAGTAAACGACCATGGCAAGCAAGCGCGACAAGATCCGCCTGATCTCCTCGGCCAACACCGGCCACTTCTACACGACCGACAAGAACAAGAAGAACACGCCGAACAAGATGGAGGTCAAGAAGTACGACCCCGTCGTCCGGAAGCACGTGATCTACAAGGAAGGCAAGATCAAGTAAGCCTTCGCTGTTCCGTAGCGAATCAAAGGACCCGCCGAAAGGCGGGTTTCTTTTTGCCCGCGCCTCACGCGCCGCGGCGGTTGCGCACGAGCGAATCCACCACCGACGGATCGGCCAGCGTCGAGGTATCGCCCAGTTGGTCGGGGGCGTCTTCCGCGATCTTCCGCAGGATGCGCCGCATGATCTTCCCCGAGCGCGTTTTCGGCAGGCCCGGCGCCCACTGGAGATGATCGGGCGTCGCGATCGGCCCGATCTCGTGCCGCACGTGCGCGATCAATTCGGCGCGCAGCGCATCGGACTCGGCTTGCCCGGCGACGAGTGTCACGTAGGCGTAGATGCCCTGCCCCTTGATGTCGTGCGGGAATCCGACGACTGCGGCTTCGGCGACCTTCGCGTGCGAGACCAGCGCGCTTTCGACTTCCGCCGTGCCGATGCGGTGGCCGCTGACGTTGATGACATCGTCGACGCGGCCCGTGATCCAGTAGTCGCCGTCGGCGTCGCGGCGGCAGCCGTCGCCGGTGAAGTACAGGCCGGGGTACGCGCGGAAGTAGGTGTCGATGAAACGCGCGTGGTCGCCGTAGACCGTGCGCATCTGCCCGGGCCAGGAATCCTTCAGCACGAGATTGCCCGCGGCTTCGCCCTGCAGTTCCTTGCCGTCCGCATCCACCAACGCGGGGCGCACGCCAAAGAAGGGCTTCATCGCGCTGCCGGGCTTCGCTTCCATGCCGATGGGGGGCGCGATCAGGATGCCGCCGGTCTCCGTCTGCCACCACGTATCGACGACCGGGCAACGCGCATCGCCGACGACGTCGTGGTACCAGCGCCACGCTTCCGGATTGATCGGCTCACCGACGGTGCCGAGCAGGCGCAATGACTTGCGCGAGGCCGCGCGCACCGGTGCATCGCCTTCGCGCATCAACGCGCGGATCGCGGTCGGGGCGGTGTAGAAGATCGTGACCTGGTGTTTGTCGATGACGCGCCAGAAGCGCGAATGGTCCGGATGGTTCGGCACGCCCTCGAACACCACGGCCGTCGCGCCGTTCGCCAACGGCCCGTAGACGATGTAACTGTGCCCGGTGATCCAGCCGACGTCGGCCGTGCACCAGTAGATGTCGTCCTCGCGCAGGTCGAACACGCGTTCGTGCGTGAAGCTCGCGAACACCATGTAGCCGCCGGTGGTGTGCAGCACGCCCTTCGGTTTGCCGGTCGAGCCGGAGGTGTAGAGGATGAAGAGCGGGTCTTCCGCGTTCATCGGTTCGGGGTCGCACGTGTCCGGTTGCCCGGCCACGACCGCATCGACCCAGCGGTCGCGCGGCATCTGCATCGCCACCGCCGCGCCGGTGTGGCGCACGACGAGGACCGTCTCGACCGAGTTGGTGCCGGGGAGCGCGAGCGCGGCATCGACGTTCGCCTTCAGCCCGATGCGCTTGCCGCCGCGCATGCCTTCGTCGGCGGTGATGATCAGCTTGCTGCGGCAGTCGGCGATGCGGTCGGCGATCGACTGCGGCGCAAAGCCGCCGAACACCACCGAGTGGATCGCGCCGATGCGCGCGCAGGCGAGCATCGCGACGACCGCGTCCACGATCATCGGCAGGTAGATCGTGATGCGGTCGCCCTTGCGCACGCCGAGGTTGCGCAGCGCATTGGCCAGGCGGCACGTGCGCGCGTGCAATTCGCGATAGGTGACGTGTCGCGCTTCGCCGTTCGGATCGTCGGGCTCGAAGATCAATGCGGTGCGATCGCCGCGCGCCGGCAGGTGCCGATCCAGGCAGTTCACGCTCGCGTTGAGCACGCCGTCGGCGTACCAGCGGATGCGGAAGTCGTCGGCGTGGAAGCTGACATCGCGGATCTGCGTCGGCGGCTGCATCCAGTCGATGCGCTGCGCGATGCGCTGCCAATAGCCTTCCGGATCACGCAACGCGTCGGCGTATTCGCGTGCGTAGTCGGTCGTGTCGGTCATGCGGGCAAACCCGGCGACGTGGAGCGATCAGTGTGCCTTCAACGCGGCGGTGCGGCGAGTTCGGCCGCGCTCAGCGTGCCGTCATGGTTCTTGTCCTGGCGGCGGAAGGCGTCGGCCAGCCGCGCCCGGTGCGCCTCGCGCGTCAGCGGCTTGCCACGGCCGCCGGGTTGTTCCGCGGGCGCGAGCGTGCCGTCGTGGTCGGCGTCCATCGCATCGAAGGCGTAGCTCAGCCAGTCCTGGTATTCGACCAGGGAGACGCGGCCGTCGCCATCGGCGTCCATGCGCGCGAGGTATTCGCTGGTCGCCACGACCTGCGCGAACGCGGCCGGCGCCATCAGGCAGGCAAAGAAAAACCCCGCACGGAGCCGTGCGGGGTTTCGTCGAACGAGCATGCGTGCGTGCATCAGGCCTGCAGCTGGTAGCCCTTCAGGCGCGCCGAGAAGTCCTGCAGCGCGCGGATGCCGCTGGCTTCGGCGTCCTTGCACCACTGCTGCAGGTTCTGCAGCGTGGCCGAGGCATCGTTGCCGCGCGCTTCGAGCACGGCCGCAAGGCGGGCGCGATGTTCGACCAGCGCACGGATGCGCGGACGCGAGGCGACCCAGTCCTGCAACTGCTGGCGGGCATCGGGCTTCAGCCAGCGGCCGTCGTCGTTGAGGCCCTTGCGCAGCGCGCGCGGGAGCATGGCGCGCAGCTTGGCGCCGGTGGCCTGCGCTTCTTCGGCGAGCGCCGGCTTGAGCACGTTGCGCTGGAAGTCGGTCATCGCCTGGAAGCGATGCGCCAGCAGCGCCTTGATGGTCTCGGTATCCGGCACGTTGATGTTCGGGCGCACGTCGAGCGTCGGCGCGACACGCAGCACCTTGGCCATGCCGACGGCTTCGAACATCTTGATCACGCCCCAGCCGATGTCGACTTCGAACCTGCGCAGCGCGAACTTCGCCGAGCTCGGGAAGGCATGGTGGTTGTTGTGGAGTTCTTCGCCGCCGATCCACACGCCCCACGGGGTGAGGTTGGTCGCGGTGTCGGTGGTCTCGAAGTTGCGGTAGCCCCACCAGTGGCCGAGGCCATTGACGACGCCCGCGGCCCAGAACGGGATCCACAGCATCTGGATCGCCCACACGGCGACGCCCGGCAGGCCGAACAGCGCAAAGCTGATGAACAGCAACAGCGTCGGGCCCATCGTCGCGTGCGGCGTGTACACCTTGCGCTCGATGAAATCGTCCGGGCAGCCCTTGCCGTACTTCTCGATCGACTCGCGATCGGTGCGCGCTTCGCGATACAGCTCGACGCCGCGCCAGAAGACGGTCTTGATGCCCTTGTGCATCGGGCTGTGCGGATCTTCCTCGGTCTCGCACTTCGCATGGTGCTTGCGATGGATCGCGGCCCATTCCTTCGTGATCATCGACGTGGTGAGCCACGTCCAGAACCGGAAGAAATGCGCGAGCACGGGATGGAAGTCGACGCCGCGGTGCGCCTGGCTGCGATGCAGGTACAGGGTGACCGAGAAAATCGTCAGCTGCGTCGCGACCAGCAGGTAGACCACCAGGCCGACCCAGCCGAACTGCAGCAGACCGCCGCCGAGGAAATCGAGTAAAGCGTGCATCGTGACTCCGTGGGGGATAACGGGGTTTTCGCCCCAGAACATCATGCCACCCCCGATCCCCCATGCGCCCGGGTACGGCGTCGTTCCGTGATGCAGGTGTTCAGACCTCCTGACAAGCTTCACGTTGCAGCGGCCGCTTTCACACCCCATGTCCCGACATCACGTTTCGCGCACACTGACCGCCCATGCCTGAGCTGCCCGAAGTCGAAACCACGCGCCGCGGCCTTGCGCCGCACCTCGAGGGGCGCATCGTCTCCGATGTCGTGTTGCGCCGTCCGGACCTGCGCTGGCCGATTCCACCTGAAATCCGGGCATTGCTGCCCGGTCAGCGGATCGATTCCGTTCGTCGGCGCGCGAAATACCTGCTGCTCGATACCGAGTCCGGGAGCGCGCTCCTGCACCTGGGCATGTCCGGCAGCCTGCGCGTGTTGCCCGCCGATACGCCGGTCGAAGCACATGACCATGTCGATCTGAACCTCGCCGACCGCGGGCGCTCGAAAGGCCGCGTCCTGCGCTTCAACGATCCGCGCCGGTTCGGCTGCCTGCTCTGGCAGCCGCCGGGGCAGGTCCACGAACTCCTGCGAGGGCTCGGCCCCGAGCCGCTGTCCGACGCCTTCGACGGCGATTACCTCTTCGCCCGCAGCCGGGGCCGGAAGGCGCCGGTGAAGACCTTCCTGATGGATCAGGGGATCGTCGTGGGCGTGGGCAACATCTACGCGGCCGAAGCCCTCTTCGACGCCGGGATCTCGCCCCTGCGCGAGGCCGGCAAGGTCTCCCGCGAGCGCTACGGCGCGCTGGCCGAGGCGGTGAAGCGCATCCTGGCCTACGCCATCGAGCGGGGCGGCACCACGTTGCGCGACTTCATCAGCCCCGATGGCGTCCCCGGGTATTTCGAGCTCGAACTGTCCGCCTACGGGCGCGGCGGGCAACCCTGCCCGCGGTGCGGAAAGCCCATGAAAGAAGGGGCGATCGGGCAGCGGACCACGGTCTGGTGCCCCCGCTGCCAACGCTGAATCCTTCACCTGCCAACCTCTTACCGAGGTAAATACCCTCCAACGCGGGTATATTCCGGCGCCTGAGGGGGCATATGTCCGAAACGGCCGACATCACGGAGTTGCTGGACGCTGCACGCGACGGAGACCGTGGCGCGCTGGACCGTGTCCTGGCCACTCTGTACCAGGAACTCCACGCGATGGCCCGCCGCCAGCTCGCCGGGCAGCATGGGCACACGCTCGATGCCACCGCGCTGGTGCACGAGGCCTACCTCAAGCTGGTCGGCCGCAATTCCGCGCAGTTCGACGATCGCGCGCACTTCTTCGCCTATGCCGCCTCCGCGATGCGCAGCGTCGTCGTCGACTACGCGCGCCAGCGCCTGGCGCAGAAACGCGGCGGCGACCTGCACCGCGTGACCGAACTGCCCGAGGAAGTCGAAGGCGGGCTGCGCCTGGATGAAGAGACGCTGGGCCTCGACACCGCGCTGACGCGCCTGGCTGCCGTCGACGCGCGCCTGGCGCAGGTCGTCGAGCTGCGTTACTTCGCGGGCCTGTCGGAACTGGAAATCGCCGCCCTGCTGAAACGCTCCGAACGCAGCATCCGGCGCGACTGGCAGAAGGCGCGCCTGTTCCTGCTCGCCTCGCTCAAGGACAGTTGACGGGGACCGTGATGGACCCCGAGCGCTGGCAACGGTTGTCCCCGCTGCTCGATGCGCTGTTCGAGCTGGACCAGGACGAACGCGAACGCAGCCTGCGCCTGATGCGCGAGGAGGATCCGCAGACCGCGGAAGACCTCGAGGCGCTGCTCAAGCTCGAGACCGATCGCGAGGACTTCCTCTCCGAGCCGCTCGTCGCGCCGCTGCCCGGCCCGCGCCCGGGGGTGGAAGTCGGGCCGTATCGGCTCGAACGCCTGCTCGGCGAGGGCGGCATGGGCCAGGTGTGGCTCGCCGCGCGCGCCGATGGCCTGTATCAACGCCGCGTCGCGCTGAAACTGCTGCGCCCCGGGCTGGTCGATCCGAACCTGCGCGTGCGCTTCACGCGTGAACGCCAGATCCTCGCGCGCCTGGCGCATCCGCACATCGCGCGCCTGCTCGATGCAGGCGTCAGCCACGACCACCAACCGTACCTCGCGCTCGAGTACATCGAAGGCGAGCCGATCACCGACTACTGCCGCGTGCATCGCCTGTCGCTGGAATCGCGCCTGGATCTGTTCCACCAGGTCTGCGACGCGGTCTCGCACGCGCACGCCAACCTCATCGTCCACCGCGATCTCAAGCCGTCGAACATCCTCGTCACGCCCGCCGGCGACGTGCGCCTGCTCGACTTCGGCATCGCGAAACTGATCGACGCCGACGTCGCCGCGCCGGAACAGACGCGCACCGGCGTGCGCGCGTTCACGCTGCACTACGCCGCGCCCGAGCAGGTGCGTGGCGAGCCGGTGTCGACGATGACCGACGTGTATTCGCTCGGCGTCGTGCTGTACGAACTGCTCGCCGACGCCAAGCCGTATCGCCTCAAGCGCCAGACCGACGCGGAGTGGGAAGAGGCGATCCTGCAGGGCGACCCGACCAAGCCTTCGTCCGCGCTGCAACGCCAGGCCGATGCGGGCGAAGGCGATACGGCGATGCTGCGCCGCCGTGCGCGCAACGTCACCGGCGATCTCGACAACATCGTGCTCAAGGCGCTGGCGAAGAAGCCCGAGCAGCGCTATCCGTCCGTCGAGGCGATGTCGCTCGATCTCGAGCGTTACCTCGCCGGCAAGCCGGTGCTCGCACGTCCGCAGAGTGTCGGTTATCGGCTGCGCAAATATGTCGTGCGGCATCGCTGGGCCCTCGCCACCGGCATCGTCGTGACCGGCGTGCTCGGCGCCGCGCTGACGATCGTCTCGTGGCAGGGGCAGCAGGCGGTGCAGGAAACCGCGCGCGCGCAGGCCTTGCAGGATTTCGTCATCGGTTTGTTCGAAGGCGCGGGCGCCGCGCCGCGCGACGATGCGATCGACATGCGTTCGCTGCTCGACAACGGCATCGTGCGCGCCAATCGTGAACTCGCGCGGCAACCGCTCGCGCGCGCCGAAGTGTTCGGCATCATCGCGCGGCTGCGCATCGGATTGGGCGATTACCCGGAAGCGATGTCGCTGCTGCAACGCCAGGCGGAAATCCTGAAGGCCGTCGGCGACGACGCACCTGCGAGCCTGCAGCTCGAAGCGGCGACGCAACAGGGTCTCGCCCACCGCCAACTCGACGATCCGCGCACGTGCGTCGATGCGATGCAGCCGTGGATGGAACGCGCGCGGCGCGAGCAGTCGCAACTGCCGGCGCAGGTCGCCGAGTTCTATTCGCAACTCGCGCGCTGCCGCAGCGCGGTGGGGGAGTTCAACAGCGCGCGCCAGTTGCTCGAGTATTCGATGACGATCCGCCGCGAGACGCTCGATGACGAAGCGGGCGTCGCCGAGAACCTCTACGACCTGGCCAACGTCGATGCCGACGACGGCAAGCCCGACATCGCGCTGGCGAGCCTGCGCAATGCGCTTGCGTTCCTGCACCAGCGCGTCGGCGAGCGCCATCCGCTCGCGATCCAGATCCACCGCCGCATCGCGATCCTGTTGCGCGAGAAGGGCCGGCCGGCGGAAGCGGCGAAGTCCGTCGACGCCGCGCTCGCGCTGTCGGCCGAATTGCTCGGCGAACGCCACCCCACCACGCTCGCACTGCATCGCCAGCGCGCGTCGGTGTACATGGAGCAAGGCTGGCTCGACGTCGCCGAGCGCGACCTGCGCGACACCACGCCGTTGCTGATCGAACGCGTCGGCGAACGCCACGTCGATGTCGGCGCGAGTTTCTACACGCTCGGCATGCTGGCCTGGGAACAAGGCCGGCTGGAGGAAGCCGAGCGCGACCTCGCGCAGGCCGTCGCGATCTGGCGCACCTCGTCGGCACGCACGCGCATGGTGCGCGCGATGGCCGAGCACGCGCAGGTGCTGCAGGCGCTGGGCCGCGTCGACCAGGCGCGCGGCGAAGTGGCGCAGGCGAAACAACTGGCCGTCGCGCAGCTCGGGTTGAAGCATCCGTTCGTCGCGGATGTCGAATACGCGCACGGGCTGATCCTCGCCAACGAGGGCGACCACGCCGGCGCGAAGGCGCGCCTGGCGAGCGCGGTCAAGCTCTCGCGCAACGCCGAAGGCCAGCCGGCGATCGACACGCAGGCGATGGAACTCTCGCTGGCGCGCGAGCTGGCGCGCGACGGCGACAAGAATGCCCTGGCCACGCTCGCGCGCATGGCGGGCGCGGCCTCGACCAACGCGAGCGAACCGCGCAACTTGCGCTGGCGCGCGCGCGCCTACCTCGGCGAAGCCAATTGCCGCGGCGCGGACGCATCGAAGGCGAACGCCGATCTCGATGCGCTGGCCGCCGAGATGCGCACCGGCCTGCCGCAGGGCGGCCGTTTGCCGCGTGAAGTCGAAACGATCCGTCGAGCCTGCGTGCCGCTGCCGATGCAGTGAGGCGTCAGTCGAGCAGCGAGGGCTGCATCGGGTCGATCGTGCCCTCGCCGCGCATCACCTTCTTGAACTCCGCGCGCGAGACCGACACGTAGCGGTCGTTGCCGCCGATCTCCACCTGCGGGCCGGCCTGCACCGCGTGGCCACGCTCATCGACGCGCACGGTCATCGTCGCCTTCTTGCCGGTGTGGCAGATCGTCTTGATCTCGGTGAGTTCGTCGGCCCACGCGAGCAGGTACTGGCTGCCTTCGAACAGCTCGCCGCGGAAGTCGGTGCGCAGGCCGTAGCACAGGACCGGAATGCGCAACTGATCGACGACCTCGCTCAGTTGCCACACCTGCGGCTTGGAGAGGAACTGCGCTTCGTCCACCAGGACGCAATCGAGTTTGCCTTTGGCCGAGATATCGGCCTCCACCCGCGCCAGCAGGTCGTCCGTGCGCCCGAACGCGTCCCCCTCCGAGCGCAACCCGATGCGCGATGCCACGACGCCCGCCTTGCCCGCGCGGTCGTCCAGCGCCGGCGTGAAGACGAGCACGCGCATGCCGCGTTCGCGGTAGTTGTGCGCCGACTGGAGCAGGGTGGTGGTCTTCCCCGCATTCATCGCGGAGTAGTAGAAGTAAAGCTTGGCCATGGGCGCAATTATGCGTGAGCGCAACCGCTAAACTGCACCGCCCCGCGCCTTGTCCACGGAGCGTCCCTTGCACGGCCTCAATCCTCCCCAACGCCAGGCCGTCGTGCACGTCGACGGCCCGCTCCTGGTGCTGGCGGGCGCGGGCAGCGGCAAGACGCGCGTGATCGTCGAGAAGATCGCGCACCTGATCACCTCCGGGCGCATGCCGGCGCGCCGCATCGCGGCCATCACCTTCACCAACAAGTCCGCGCGCGAGATGAAGGAGCGCGTGGCCAAGCGCATCAAGGGCGACGCGGCCGAAGGCCTCACGATCTGCACCTTCCATGCGCTGGGGCTCAAGCTGCTGCAGATCGAACACGCCAAGCTCGGCCTGCGCCGCGGCTTCTCGATCTTCGACGCCGACGACAGCGCCGCGCAGTTGAAGGACCTGCTGCCGCCGGGCAGCAAGCCGGACGTGATCGACGCGGCGAAGAACCTGATTTCGCGCGCGAAGAACGCGGGCCTGTCGCCGGAGCAGGCCTCCGAGGCGGCCCAGACCGTGCGCGAGATGGAAGCGGCCGCGTTGTATGCGCGCTACCAGCAGCGGCTGACCGCCTTCAACGCGGTGGACTTCGACGACCTGATCCGCCTGCCCGTGCAGTTGCTCGAATCGGACGAAGAGGCGGTGATGGCCTGGCGCGAGCGCATCGGCTACCTGCTCGTCGACGAATGCCAGGACACCAACGACGCGCAGTACCGCCTGCTGAAGGCGATCGCCGGCCCGCGCGGCGATTTCACCTGCGTGGGCGACGACGACCAGTCGATCTACGCCTGGCGCGGCGCCAACCCGGACAACCTGCTGGAACTCGGTCGCGACTATCCGGCGCTGAAGATCGTCAAGCTCGAACAGAACTACCGCTGCAGCAATCGCGTGCTGCGTGCGGCGAACACGTTGATCGCCAACAACCCGCACGAACATCCCAAGACGTTGTGGAGCGACCAGGCCGACGGCGAGCGCATCCGCGTGTGGGAATGCCGCGACAGCACGCACGAGGCGGAGAAGGCCGCCGACCAGATCCACTTCCTCAACCAGTCGCGTGGCGCGCCGTGGAGCGATTTCTGCGTGTTGTTCCGCGGCAACCATCAGTCGCGCGCGCTGGAAAAGGCGATGCAGTTGCTGCGCGTGCCGTACCACCTCACCGGCGGCACCGCGTTCCTCGACCGCGGCGAGGTGAAGGACGCGATGGCGTGGCTGCGCTGCATCGCCAATCCCGAAGACGACGCGGCCTTCCTGCGCGCGGTGCAATCGCCCAAGCGCGAAGTCGGCGCGACGACGCTGGCGAAGCTCGCCGAGCTCGCCCACCAGGCGCACCTTCCGATGTCGCGCGCGGCCGAATCGATCGGCCTGCTCAAGCAGTTGCAGCCGCGCGCGGCGAACGCATTGCAGGCCTTCGCCGATCTGCTGAAGGGATTGCGCGGCGATGCCGCGCGCATGCCGCCGGCAGAGCTCGTGCGCAAGCTCAATGAGCGTTCCGGCCTGCTCGCGATGGTGCGCGCGCAATGCAAGGACGAGGCGACGTTCCAGCGCCGCCGGCAAAACCTCGACGAGCTGGCCGATTGGTTCGACGGGCCGAAGACTTCGGGCCCCGGCGAGCTCGCGGCCGCGCTCGCGCTGCTCTCGCACGCCGACAAGGGCGATGCGGGCAACCAGGTGCGCCTGATGTCGCTGCACGCGGCGAAGGGGCTGGAGTTCCGATACGTCTTCATCGTCGGCGTCGAGGACGGCAACCTGCCGCACGAGGCGTCGATCGAGGAGGGCCGCATCGACGAAGAGCGCCGGCTGATGTACGTCGGCATCACGCGTGCGAAGGAGCAGTTGTGGCTGTCCCATTCGCGCGAGGCGCAGCGCTGGGGCGAGAAGCAGCGCCTGCTGCCGAGCCGCTTCATCGACGAGTTGCCCGCGGCCGAAGTGCAGCGCGACGGCGCGGATCCGGAAGCCGACGCCTCGCAGAAGAAGGAACGCGCCACCGCGGGGTTCGCCGCGATCCGCGCGTTGCTCGACGCATGAGCCTGCGCGTGCGCGACATCGCGCCGGGGGATACGGGCGCGATCCTGGCGCTGAATCTCGAATCGGAAGCCGTGCTCAGCCCCATGGACGCGGCGCGTTACGCGCACCTGCTGGCGCAATCGGCGTACGGGCGCGTGCTGGAGGAAGGGGGCATCGTGGTGGCGTTCCTGCTCGCGTTCCGCGAAGGCGCCGACTACGACAGCGTCAACTATCGCTGGTTCGATGGACGCTATGACGCATTCCTCTACGTCGATCGCGTGGTCGTCGCCGCGTCGCACCAGGGCCGCGGGCTCGGTGCACGCCTGTACGGCGGTCTGTTCGCGTTCGCACGCGCAGCCGGTGTGCCGAACGTGACGTGCGAGTTCGACATCGATCCGCCGAACGAGGCCTCGCGCCGCTTCCATTCCCGCTACGGCTTCACCGAGGTCGGCACCCAGGATTTGCCGGGCGGCAAGCGCGTGTCGATGCAGCGCGCCCCGGCCTGACACTCGCCCGTCGCGGACGCTCGGCTACACTCGCCGCCCTCCTCGTCGCCGGGTCCAACGCATGCGTTTCGCCGTCCTCGCCACCGCCCTGACCGTCGCGCTCGCCGGCTGCGCGACCACCGTGCCGACGACGATGCCGGCAGCCACGCCACTCGCCGTGCAGGACGATCCGCCGGCCGACGACGCGCTCAACGCGGTCGCGTGGTACCAGACCTCGGCCGAGCGCGACCTCGTGTACCGCACCGTGTATCGCGCCGCGTCGCAGCGCCTGCAGGCGGCGCTCGCCGACAAGACGTGGGATGCGCTTCCGAAGGAAGACCGCACGACGCCGCTGAAGGGGCTGAGGCCCGCGATCATCGTGGACGTCGACGAAACCGTGCTCGACAACGCGCCGGCGTCCGTGCGCCAGATCCGCGAACGCCGCGGCTTCGACGAAGCGCAGTGGGGCAAGTGGGTCGAGGAGCGCAAGGCGAAGGCGTTGCCCGGCGCGGCGGAATTCCTCTCCGCGGCCGCGAAGCAGGGCGTCACCGTCTTCTACATCAGCAACCGCGACGCGAGCCTGGCGCAAGCCACGATCGCCAACCTGCGCAGCACCGGGTTCCCCATCGCGAACGACGATCAATTCCTCGGTCTGGGCACCGTCGTGGACGGCTGCGAGCAGGAAGGCTCGGAGAAGTCGTGCCGCCGCCAACTGGTCGGCCGCACGCATCGCGTGCTGATGCAGTTCGGCGACCAGGTCGGAGATCTGGTGCAGATCGTGGCCAACACGCCGGAGGGACGGCGCGATGCCGTCGCGCCGTACGCGGACTGGATCGGCGAGCGCTGGTTCGTCCTGCCCAACCCGATGTACGGGTCGTGGGAACCGGCGCTGTTCAACAACGATTGGCGCCAGCCGGCCGCGCAGCGTCGGGCAAAGAAGGAAGCCGTGCTGGACGGCGCTGACTGACCAGCACAATAGAATCAATGTCTTGCGACACCATATTTCAGGTATTGCATCAGCTATGGCCGCTGGGCTAGCCTGCGCGCAGCCGGTTCTTCCGGCGCCATGCCACAACCGATGTCTTCCGGTTCGACCGGATTTTTACAGGAGGCTTCGGCCTCCTTTTTCTTTGGCCGGATCGGCGATGATCCGCGCCATGCCGATCCGCTCGATGCGCTTGGTCCCCCTCCTCGCGATCGCACTGCTCGCCGCCTGCGCGAAGACGCCGCCGCCGCAGCCCGGTGCGGCGCGTCCCGTGCAGGCCGTGCAGGCGCTCGTCGAACGCCTGCGCGCGAACGATCCCGCCGGCTTCGCCATCGTTGCGATTCCGCCCGCGCTGCACGCGCGGCTGGAGACCGCGTGGCGCACGGGACGCAGCCGTTGGCCGCTCGACGAACTCCCGCTCGACGACCGCCTGCCCGCGATGCTCGCCACCTTGTCGAAGCCGGATGCACGCACGACCCTGCAACGCGACTTCGATCGCCAGTTCGCGAATTCGGGCGATGAGTTGCGATCGACGGCGACCTCGCTGGGCGTGTTCGCCGTGCAGTACATCCACAACGAAGGCGATTACAGCCCGGCCGAACGCGATCACTACGGCCAGGCCGTCGCGGCGTTGAGCCGCTGGGCGGCGCGTGCGCCGTTGTCGGACGCCACGCGCGCACGGCGCGCGATCGCGCTGTTGTCGACGGCGGCGGCCGAGACCGGCATCGCCACGCCCGCGGATTTCGCGAACCACGGCATGGACGCCTCGCTCGAACGCCTCGGCCCGTTCCTCGCGGCGACCAAGCAGGTGTTCGGCAGTTACGGGCTGGACCTGGACGCGGCCTTCGACAGCGTGGACGCGACGCTGGTGCAGCAGACCGGCGACACCGCCCGCGTCCGCGTGCGCTACCTGCTCGGCGGGGAGCAGATCGACACGCTGCTCGACGTGCGGCGCATCGACGGCCGCTGGTACCTGGAGGACTACCTGCGCAACGCGGAAGCCTCGCTCGACGGCCCCGCGGCCGCTGCGCCAGCCCTCCCGGGCGCGGCTTCGACCCCCGCGACGGCGGCTTCGCCATAATGGCGGCGATGCCGAACCAGCCGAACCTCCCGCTCTTCGACGATCCGACCACCCCGCCGCCGGCCGCCACGCCGTCGCAGGAAGCGGAAGCGCCCGCACGGGACCTGCCGTCGAACCCCGTCCCCGAGGACGCCACGGCCGCGCACGACGCGCCGGAGCTGCCACTGGACGCCCCATCGCCTGAGCACGAGACGACGGCCGCGCCGCCCCCGGTCGCCTCGCGCAACGGCTCGTCCAATCCCGTCGGCGCCCGTCCGCCGATGTGGGCGCGCCTGATGGGCAAGCTGCTCGAACCGTGGATCGGCCTGGAGCTCGAACCACGCGTGCCCGCCGACTGGGCCGACGGCCGTGCGATCTGCTACGTGCTCGAAGACTACGGCCTGTCGAATGCGTTGATCCTCGAACGCGCGTGCCGCGAAGCGGGCCTGCCCTCGCCGCTGCAGCCGATGCCCGGCGATCCGCTCGGCCGCAAGCGCGCGTATGTCGCGCTCTCGCGTCGCAACACGAATGCGTTGAAGGTGCTCGGCCTCTCGCCGGGGCCGGAACACAAGACGCACTCCGGTTCGCTCGCGCGTCTGTTGCAGGCGCATCGCGACGACCCGTCGCTCGACGTGCAACTCGTGCCGGTCTCGATCTTCGTGGGCCGCGCGCCGGACAAGCACAGCGGCTGGTTCTCGGTGCTGTTCTCCGAAAACTGGACGATCGTCGGCCGCTTCCGCCGTTTGCTCGCGATCCTGCTCAACGGGCGCTCGACGACCGTGCAGTTCGCGCCGCCGGTGTCCGTGCACGCCACCGTCGCCGAAGGCCTCGATCCCGAACGCACCGTGCGCAAGCTTTCGCGCGTGCTGCGCGCGCACTTCCGCCGCATCCGCTCGGCGATCATCGGGCCGGATCTGTCCACGCGCCGCCTGCTCGCCGACCAGGTGTTGTCCGCCGAATCGGTGAAGGACGCCATCGCCGACCAGGCGCGCCGCGAGAACGCGTCGAACCCGGCGAAGGGCAAGGCCGAAGCCTGGAAGAAGGCGCATTCGTACATCTACGAAATCGCGGCCGACTACTCGCATCCGGTGGTGCGCTCGGCGAGTTTCCTGCTGACCACCGTGTGGAACCGCATCTTCCGCGGCGTGCTCGTGCACCACCTCGAAGCGTTGAAGCAGAACGCGCCCGGCCACGAAGTCGTCTACGTGCCCTGCCACCGCAGCCACATGGATTACCTGTTGTTGAGCTACCTGCTCTACACCAAGGGCATCGTGCCGCCGCACATCGCCGCGGGCATCAACCTCAACCTGCCGGTCATCGGCCCGTTGCTGCGGCGCGGCGGCGCGTTCTTCCTGCGTCGCAGCTTCCGCGGCAACGCGCTGTATTCGGCGGTGTTCACCGAGTACGTCTCGCAGCTCGTCGCCGGCGGGTATTCGATCGAATACTTCATCGAAGGCGGACGCTCGCGCACGGGCCGCCTGCTGCAGCCGAAGGGCGGCATGGTCGCGATGACGGTGCGCGCGTTCCTGCGCCAGCCCACGCGCCCCGTCATGTTCCAGCCGGTGTACATCGGCTACGAAAAGATGCTCGAGGGCGACAGCTACCTCGACGAGCTGATCGGCAAGCCGAAGCAGAAGGAATCGATCTGGCAGTTGCTCATGAGCATCCCGCGGGTGCTGCGCAGCAACTACGGCCAGGTGGTGGTGAATTTCGGCGAGCCGATCCGGCTCAACGACATGCTGGCCGAACTCGCGCCGGCGTGGGACGGCACGCCGCTCGACGAGGACGACCGCCCCGACTGGTTGTCCGACACCGTCGACGCCACCGCGCAGCGCATCCAGGTGAACATCAACCGCGCCGCGGACGTGAACCCGATCAACCTGCTCGCGATGGCGTTGCTGTCCACGCCGAAGCACGCGATGGGCGAGACCGACCTGCTCGCGCAGATCGCATTGTCCAAGACCTTGCTCAGCGACGTGCCATATTCGGCGCTGGTGACGGTCACGCCGCACACGCCCGAGCAGATCATCGCGCACGGCGAAGAAATCAACATGCTCTCGCGCACCGCGCACCCGTTGGGCGACGTCTTGAGCGTGGACGACGACACCGCGGGCTTGCTGAGCTACTACCGCAACAACGTGCTGCACCTGTTCACCGCCTCGGCGTGGATCGCGGTCTGCTTCCTCAGCAACCGCCGTCTCTCGCGCGTGATGCTGCAGCGCCTGGGCCGCACGGTGTACCCGTTCCTCAAGGCCGAATTGTTCCTGCCGTGGGACGAGGACGAATTCGCCGAGCGCATCGACCGCACCATCGACGTCTTCGTGCGCGAAGGTTTGCTCAAGCACGTGAGCGACGATGAAGGCGGCATCCTGTCGCGCAGCGCGGGCCAGACCGACGAGGTCTTCCGCATCCGCGCCATCGGACATTCGCTGCAACAGGCCTTCGAGCGTTACTACATCGCCATTTCGGTGCTGGTGAAGAACGGCGCGGGCACGCTCTCGTCGGGCGAACTGGAAAGCCTGTGCCACCTCGCCGCGCAACGCCTCTCGCTGCTCTATGCACCGGCGGCGCCGGAGTTCTTCGACAGGACGTTGTTCCGCGGCTTCATCCAGAAGCTGCGCGAGTTGCGCGTGGTGTGGCCGAACGAAGCGGGCAAGCTGATGTTCGACGAGCGCCTGGACGCCTGGGCGAAGGACGCGCGCATCATCCTCGGCCGCGAACTGCGGCACACGATCGAAAAGATCAGCCCCGAGGCATCGAAGCCCGCCTGATCAGGCGGGTTCGTCCGGGATCAACGCGGACTCCAGCCGGGAGATGCTGTCCTTCAGCTGGAGCTTGCGCTTCTTCAGGCGCTTGATCGTGAGTTCGTCGGTGTCGATGTCCGCCTGCAGGCGCGCGATGGCGGCATCGAGATCGCGGTGCTCGAGCTTGAGCTCGATCACGCGCTGGGCGATGCGGGCGAGTTCGCCGGGGTCGTTCGGCTGGGTCACGGAGCGAACTTTAACGCTGCGAGCGTCGGGATAGAATGCGTGGCCGTTCCCGTCGCCTTTTCCATGTCCACCACCCCCCTGCCCCTGCTCGAACCCCAGCCCCGTGCGCGTCGCGTCGCGCACGAGCGGGTGCGGCTGGCCAAGCGCTTGCGGCACCAGGTGGGGCGGGCGATCGCGGACTTCGGGATGATCGAGGACGGCGACAAGGTGATGGTGTGCCTGTCGGGCGGCAAGGACAGCTACACGATGCTCGACATCCTCCTGCAGTTGCGGGAGAAGGCGCCGGTGCGGTTCGAGTTGCACGCGGTCAACCTCGACCAGAAGCAGCCCGATTTCCCGGCGCACGTGTTGCCGGCGTATCTCGAATCGCTCGGCGTGCCGTACACCATCCTCGAGCAGGACACTTACTCGGTCGTCAAGCGCGTGGTGCCCGAGGGCAAGACGCTGTGCTCGCTGTGTTCCCGCCTGCGTCGCGGCGCGTTGTATGCGCATGCCGAAGCGGAAGGCTTCACCAAGATCGCGCTCGGCCACCATCGCGACGACCTGGTCGCCACGTTCTTCCTGAACCTGTTCTTCCACGCCAAGCTCGCCGGCATGCCGCCCAAGCTGCGCTCGGACGATGGCAAGCATGTCGTGATCCGGCCGCTGGCGTACGTGCGCGAATCCGACATCGCGTCTTACGCCGAGGTACGCGGTTTCCCGATCATCCCGTGCAATCTCTGCGGGTCGCAGGAGAACCTGCAGCGCAAGCAGGTGCAGAAGATGATGGCGGAGTGGGAAGCGCAGACGCCGGGGCGCATCGAGAACATCGCGCGCGCGCTCGGCGATGTGCGTCCCTCGCAGTTGAGCGACGCGACGCTGTTCGATTTCCTGAACCTCGGTGCGCGCGGCACGATGCCGTTGCCCGATGCGCATGCCTGGTTGTCGGGCGACGCGCGCGACGACGCCGACGACGCGTAAACTCACTGACTCTCCTCATTCTGGATTCCCGCCTTCGCGGGAATGACGGCACTTCCTAGGATTTCGATGTTCTTCCGCAACCTGACGCTGTTCCGCTTCCCCACGTCCCTCGACTTTTCCGAACTCGACGCCCGCCTGGCCGAATGCGCCCTCAAGCCCGTCGGTGCGCTGGAGTTGTCATCGCGCGGATTCGTCTCGCCGTTCGGCCGCGACGGTGAAGCCCTGTCGCATCGCATTTCCGACGCGATCTGGCTGAGCGTGGGCTCCGAGGACAAGCTGCTGCCGGGCGCGGTGGTGAACGACCTGCTCTCGCGCAAGCTCGAGGAAATCGAGCGCAAGGAAGGGCGCAAGCCCGGCGGGCGCGCGCGCAAGCGGCTGAAGGAAGACTTGGTGCATGAATTGTTGCCGCGCGCGTTCGTGCGCCCCGGCCGCACGGATGCGCTGCTCGACCTCGGGCACGGCTTGTGCATCGTCGATTCTTCCTCGCGCAAGTCCGCCGAGAACGTCGTGAGCGAAATCCGCTCCGCGCTCGGCAGCTTCCCGGCCCTGCCGGTGAACGCGGAAGTCGCGCCGCGCAGCATCCTCACGGGCTGGATCGCGGGCGACCCCTTGCCCGAAGGCCTCACGCTCGGCGACGAGTGCGAACTCAAGGACGCCGCCGACAAGGGCGCGGTGGTAAAGTGCCAGCGCCAGGAACTGCAGGGCGACGAGATCGCCAAGCACCTGGAATCGGGCAAGCAGGTCACGCGCCTGGCGCTGACGCTCGACGACCGCGTTTCGTTCGTCCTCGGCGAGGACCTGATCGTGCGCAAGTTCAAGCTGCTGGACGGCGCGGTCGATTCGCTGGAATCGACCGAGCGCGACGACGTGCGCGCCGAACTCGATGCACGCTTCGCCCTCATGGCCGCGGAAGCCAAGCGGCTGTTCAACGTGCTCGAGCCTGCACTGAAACTCTCGCGCGTCGAGGGCTGAATCCCGCGTGGAACGTGGCGCCGCACGAAATCCGTCGCGGCGCATCGACACACGCGCCGCGCGCGCGGCCTACAATCCCCGCGTCCCCCCGACGCCCGAATCGCACGAACGAATGCCCCATCTCCGTCGCCTGCTGGCGCCGCGCCTTCCCGTCATCGAACGCGACGTCACGTCGGTCGAGCTCGACGACGGTCGCAGCATCGAAATCCAGCGCGTGCGCAATCCGCGCGCACGCCGCCTCCGCCTTTCCGTCGACGAACGCGGCGCACGCCTGACGCTGCCGCAGCGCGCGAGCCTCGTCTCGGGCGAGCGTTTCCTCGTCGAGCATCGCGCGTGGCTCGCCGAACAACTCGATCGCTACACGTTGCAGGGCCTGCCGGAATTGCAGCGCCGGGTCACCGCCGCACTGCCGTTGCGCGGCGCGGACATCCCGCTGCGCTGGGAAGACGGGCGCTTCACGTCGCTCGAATTCGACGCGCAGGCGGGCCACGCGGTCTTCCGCACCACGCAACGCGCGTCCGATGCGGCGCTGCGTCGCGCGGTACGCGATTTCTACGAGGGACAGGCACGCACCGACATCGGCCGCTGGTTGCCGAAGTACCTGCCGACGCTGCCGCGGCCGCCGCGGCGCGTGCAGTTCAAGGTGATGTCGTCGCAGTGGGGGTCGCTCGCGCCCAATGGCGTCGTCGCACTGGACCTGGCGCTCGTGCTCGCGCGTCCGTCGGCGTTCGAGTACGTGCTCGTGCACGAGCTGTGCCACATCCTGCGCGCCGATCACTCGCGCGCGTTCTGGCTGGAGGTCGAACGTCGCTTCCCGTCATGGCGCGCCGAGCGCGACTATTTCCACGCCGATGGGCGCCGCTTGAAGGCGACGCTGCGCGCGTTGTTGTCCGGTTGACGTCGTCGCGCACGTTTTCCGGAGTCTGACGAACAACGGGAATTCCGCGATGCGCAACACACGACTGATCCTTTCCGCGAGCCTGGCGTGCCTGGCGCTCGTCGCCTGCGGCAAGTCGCCCGGTGAACGCGCGGCCGAGGCCGCCATCGAACGCGCGACGGGCCAGAAGGCCAATGTCGATGCGGACACCGGCGAGGTCACCATCGAAGGCAAGGACGGCCAGTCGATGCGCATCGCCGGCGGCGATTCGGCGAAATTGCCGGCCGCATTCCCGAAGGATGTCTACCTGCCGTCGGACTACAAGGTCCTGAGCGTCATGGAAATGCCCGACGCGATGGTCGTCCAGCTGGATTCGCCGGGCACGCTGGCCGCACTGGCCGAGGCGAGCGGCAAGAAAATGGCCACCGAAGGCTGGAAGCAGACGCTTTCGATGCAACAGGCCGCCGACCAGCAGGTCACGATGTACGAGAAGGACAAGCGCTCGGCCACCGTGTCCCTCGTCGATGACGAAGCCCCCGGCGTGAAGATCAACCTGCAGCTGGCGAAGCAGCAGTAACCGGGTCGTCGCCGAAGAATCCGCCGATCGCATCGGCCACGCCGCGCGGATCTTCCATGTGCAGGTGGTGCGTGCCCGACAGCACCACCACCTCCCCCGCACGTAACGCAGTGGCGCGTTCGCGGCGCATCGCATCGGGGAAATAGGGCGGCGCCGGATCGGCGTAGAGCACGCGCACCGGGCATTCGATGTGCGTGATGAGGTCTCGCACCTGGCCTTCGGTCATGCGCACGGCGGTGGCGACCGTCAGGCGCGGGTCGCTGCTCCAGGTGAACCCGCCGTCCACCGCGCGCGTGCCGCGTTCGACCAGCAGGCGCGCAACCGGTTCGGAGAGATCGTTGGCCTGCATGCGCGCGCGGATCGCGGCCTCTCGGTCCGGGAACACGCGCAAGGATTTGCCGCGCAGCGCGCGCCCGGCGGCAATCGATTCGCGCAGCCGCTGCGCGGTGCGGTCCTCGCGATCGGCCAATGCACCGAGTGCTTCGATTGCGAGAAAGCGCGTCAACCGTTCGGGTGCGGCAGCCGACAGGATCGTGCCGATCGCGCCGCCCATCGAGTGCCCGAGCACCGCGAAGCGGTCCCATCCGAGTGCGTCGGCTGCATCGAGCACCGTCTGCACGGTGCCCGCCAGCGAATACTCGGCGCCGAGTGGCAAATGCGGACTGGTGCCGTGGCCGGGCAGGTCGAGCGCGACCAGGTCGATGCCGTGCAGGTGCGAAGCGAGCGGCACGAAGCTGGCCGCGTTGTCGAGCCAGCCGTGCAGCGCGAGCACCGGCGTCCCGGTGCCGCCGCGCAAGGCGGTCAGTCGGCCATACGGTGTATCGAGGAGGATCTCGCGCAACGGCGCCACCGGACTCATGCGCGCAGCGCCTTGTCGCAGAGCGCGGCGAGCGCATCGGCGTGCGCCGGGGTGTCGTTGAGGCACGGGATGTACTGCATCGCCTGGCCGCCGGCCGCGCGGAACGCATCGGCGTTCTGCTGCGCGATTTCCTCGAGCGTTTCCAGACAATCGACCGCGAACCCCGGGCACACGACGTCGACGCGGCGCGTCCCCGCGCGCGCCATGGCTTCGAGCGTGGTGATCGTCGCCGGTTCCAGCCAGCGCTCCTTGCCGAAGCGCGACTGGAACGTCAGCACGTAGTCCTCGTCGTGCAGGCCGAGGTCGCCGACGATCCCCGCGACGCTCGCCTTGCATTGGTCGGCGTAGGGATCGCCGTTGTCGACCACGCGCTGCGGCAATCCGTGGAACGAGAACACCAGGCGCTCGCCGCGGCCATTGACGTCCCAGTGCGCGCGGATGGAATCGGCGACGGCCTGCACCCATGCGGCGTCGAGGTGGTAGTCGCCGATCACGCGTGCGGGCAATGCGCCGGACGCGCGCACAGCGTCGTCGACCGACGCGGTGGTGGTCGTCGAGTACTGCGGATACAACGGGAGCACGACGACGCGCGCGATGCCCTCGCGCCGCAGGCCGTCGAGGACCTCGTGCACCGCCGGCTGTCCGTAGCGCATGGCGTGCACGACGCGCGTGCCGGGCATGCGCTGCGCCACCGCCGCCGCGAGCCGCCGCGTGTGCACCGCGAGCGGCGAGCCGGCGTCCATCCAGATCTCGGCGTACTTGTGCGCGACGCGCTTGCTGCGCAGCGGCAGGATCACCCAATGCAGCAACGGCCACCACAGCCAGCGCGGGATCTGCACGACGCGCGGGTCCATCAGGAATTGCGACAGGTAGCGGCGCACGGCGCCGGGCGTCGGCGCGTCGGGCGTGCCGAGATTGATCAGGACGACGGCGGCGTCGGCCGCGCGGGGATGTTCGATGCCGGGCATGCGCATAGGATGTCACGCACGCGTGCCGGTTCGCTCGCGATTCATCGCCGCGCGCGGAGACTGAACCGTCGCTGGATTTGCTGGTCCTTCTTTTTCGTTTCCCGTTGCGCAGCCCCCGCCCCGATCGTGGAGTCCGCCATGCCCCGCCAGACCCGTCGCGCCCTGACCGTCGCCCTGTCGACGCTCGTGCTCGCAGCCAGCCTCCAATCCGCCGTCGCCGGCGTTCGCGAGGACGAACGCGCACGCAACGTGGTGCGCGTGCTCACCGACATCCAGGCCATCCCCGAGAACGCGATCCCCGACAAGTTGCTCGACGAGGCCAAGGCCATCGTCATCGTGCCCGACACCATCAAGGCCGGCCTGGTCATCGGTGGCCGCCGCGGCCACGGACTCATGGCGGTGAAGCTGCCCGACGGCACGTGGTCGAACCCCAGCTTCATCACGCTCACCGGCGGCAGCATCGGTTTCCAGGCCGGCGTGCAGTCCTCCGACGTCGTGCTTGTCTTCCGCAGCGATCGCGGCGTGGATTCGATCGTCAACGGCAAGTTCACCCTCGGCGCCGATGCGGCGGTCGCGGCCGGTCCGGTCGGACGCAACGCGGCGACGGCGACCGACGGGCAGTTCAAGGCGGAGATCTGGTCCTGGTCGCGGGCGCGCGGGTTGTTCGCGGGCGTGGCGCTGGACGGCGCGGTGCTGTCCATCGACGACAACGCCAACCAGGCGGCCTACGGCAGCGGCAGCACGCCGCGCATGATCTTCGAAGGCCGTGCGACGCAACTGCCGTCGGCGGACCTGGTCGCCATCCGCGACCAGCTCGAGGAAGCCACCGCGCTCGCGCGCAGCAATCGCGGGACCGGTGCACCGGTCGCGAGCGCAGCGCCCGTGGGCGCCACGGCCACGACGCCGGCACCGACGGTGGTGGAGACAACGACGGTCACCGGGGCGAGCGGCGCTGTCTTGCCCGACGAAGACGCGCCCGCGCGCACCGAATCGCTGCCGCCGAGTCCCTGAGCCCCGCGCCACGCATCGGACCCCACGGACCGCCCGTTCATCTTCGGGCGGTTCTCACATCCGCTGCGCTATCCTGTCGCCTCTTTCCCCCCGAGAGATGCGCCCATGGGTGGTTTCAGCATTTGGCATTGGCTGATCGTGCTGGTGATCGTGGTGCTGGTGTTCGGCACCAAGCGTCTCGGCAACGTCGGCAAGGATCTCGGCGAAGCGGTCAAGGGCTTCAAGAAGGGCATGAACGAAGAAGACAAGCCCGCCGCCCGCCTGTCCGACGCGACGCGCGAGGAACAGGAACTGCGCGATCGCGAACGCCGCGAGCAAGAGCAGCGTAACGATCCTCCGCGCTGAGGCGCGCGATGTTCGACATCGGCTTCAGCGAGATCTTCCTGATCGCGGTGGTCGCGCTCATCGTGCTCGGCCCCGAGAAACTGCCGCGCGCCGCGCGGTTCGCCGGGCTGTGGGTGCGCAAGGCGCGCGCGCAGTGGTACGCGGTGAAGTCGGAGTTCGAACAGGACCTCGCCGCCGACGAGCTCAAGCGCAGCCTGACGGAAACGCGCGAGTCGCTGCGCCAGGCCGAAGAACAGCTCCGCTCGGGCGTCGGTTCGATCCGCGACCGCATGCAGAAGGAATTCGACGATGTGTCGGCGGCCGCGACGGCGGGCGTCGAACCCGGCGCGGGCACCGCGCCGGAAGACGCGTCGCAGGAATCGGACGCGCAACCGAACCGGCACGAAGACGAGGAAGAGCGTTCGCTGGAGTCGGCGAGCGCGATGGACTGGGAACCGCCGCTGCCGAGCGACGACGACGATGGCGTTCCCGTGGAAGACGCCGAAGCCGCACCGCACCCCCCGAAGCAGCCCGACGACGCCCATGCTGGACGCTGATTCCGAAGTTCCGGCCCGCCTCATCGATCACCTGATCGAATTGCGTTCGCGCCTGATGTGGGCGCTGGCGGGGCTGCTGCTGGTGTTCGGTTGCCTGATGCCGTTCGCATCCGAACTCTACGACCGCATCGCCTTTCCGCTGATCAGCCAGTTGCCGTCGGGCCAGCGCATGATCGCGATCGATCCGGCCGGCGGTTTCTTCGTGCCGGTGAAACTCGCATTCTTCACCGCGTTGTTCATCGCCGCGCCGTGGTTGCTTTACCAGGCATGGGCCTTCGTTGCGCCGGGGTTGTACAAGCGCGAGAAGAAGCTCGCCGCACCGCTGCTGGCCTCCTCGGTGCTGCTGTTCTACGCCGGGTGCGCGTTCGCGTATTTCCTGGTGCTGCCCGCGGTCTTCCACTTCCTGACCAAGTTCACGCCCGAGTCCGTGCAGATGGCGCCCGACCTGGGCAAGTACATCGACTTCGTTCTGGTGTTGTTCCTCGCCTTCGGCGCGAGTTTCGAGTTGCCTGTCGCGCTCGTCATCCTCGTGCTGCTCGGCTGGGTCACGCCCAAGCAGCTCACGGAATGGCGCGGCTACGCGGTGGTCGGCATCTTCGTGGTCGCGGCGGTGATCACGCCGCCGGACGTCGTGTCGCAGTTGATGCTCGCGATCCCGATGATGGCCCTGTACGAAGCGGGCATCATCGCCTCGCGCTTCGTCGCGCCCAAGAAGGTCGAGGCCACGCCGGAAGCCTGACGCACGTCAGGCTTCGATGCCGCCGAACGGGGGCGGCGTGGCCTGCGGGCCGTCGAACGTATCGCGCCACGCGATGTACGCACCGCCCGCCAGCACGACCAGCATCGCCGCGGCGAAGGCGAGCAGCGGCAGCAACGAGAGCATCGCGCCCACGGCCGGATGCACGAGTGCCCCGACCGACGCGAGCAGCGTGGACAGCATCACGATGACGACCGCCGCGACGATCGTGCCGCCGACGAACAGGCCGGCGGCGACGAGGTTCGCGCCGATGTTGCGCACCGACGCGCGCAACGCATCGCGCACGGCATCGACGATCCCCAGCCCCGAGAACAACACCAGCGGCACGGCGAACAACATCACCGCATAGGTGAAATAGTTGAAGGCCAGTTGCACGACCATGAGCAGGCCCGGATGCGCCGGTTGCGGCATCACCGGCGTGGCGCCGCCCATCGCGCCGCGAATGGCGCCCAGGTACTCCTGCCAGTAGGTCGGGCCGGCCACCGCGATCATCACCATGCCGCCGACGATGGACAGCACGACCTGCAACAGGCCGAGCACCACCAGCGTGCGCACGCGCGGCGAGCGGAAGGGCGCGAACAGGTCCCGCGCACGCACCGGCCGCCCGGCTTCGGCCTCGCGGATCACGTGCATCATCCCGCCCAGGAGGATCGGCATCAGCACCATCAGGCCGAGGAACAAGGGCACGAACACGAGCGCCATCAGCATCAGGTTCGGCGCGCCGCCGGCCTCCCCACGCACCGCCAGCACCACGCCGACCATGACCAGCGCGAAGACGTACAACGTCGCCATGAACAGCAGCGACGCGCCGAACACTGCCTTCGGATTGCGCGCGCCGAGTTCGATGGCGGCGCGAAACCACGCCAAACCCTGCGATACGGGGATCTTGCGGACTTGCATCGAGACTCCGTCGCGGTGGGGGCCGCGGCCGATGGGGAAATGGGTCAGGGCGTACGGCGCAGGTGGCGTGCGTGCCGCACGAAGCGCCGCAACACGCGTCGCGCATGCGGCGCGGCCGTGATGTCGCGGCTGACCTGTTTGGCGCACTGGCCTTCGCGCGCGAGCGCGTCGTGCCGCGCGCGCACGTAGCCGCGCATGTGCGTGTTGCTGAATTCGGGATGGAACTGGACGCCCCACACGTGATCGCGCCAACGGAAGGCATGGCAATCGTCGAGCGAGGAACGCGCGAGCACGAGCGCATCGGCGGGCGTCTTCAGCACGCTCTGCAAATGCGTGGCCTGCGCCGGGAATTGCGCGGGGAGGCCGCGGAACAACGGATCCTGCTCGGCATGCGGATGCAGTTCGAGCCCGATCGTCCCCATCTCGCGTCCGGCGGGGTTGTAATCGACCTGCCCGCCGAGCGCATGCGCGATCAGCTGGTGGCCGTAGCAGATGCCGAACAACGGGACGCCCTCGTGGGCGGCCTCGCGCAACCAGGCGGCGCTGCGCTCGCTCCACGGATGCTTGTCGGTGACCATCGCGCCCGACCCGGTGACGATCACGCCCGCGAAGCCTTCGGTCGAGGGCAGCGCATCGCCCGCCTCGACGTTGGCGACCACCGCCTCGTCGCGCGTCAGGCCGGCGGCGACGCGGATCCAGTGGGGAAAGGTGCCGTGCCGGCGCATGGAGGCGACGGGCTGGCCGGTTTCGACGATCAGGAAGGGGCTGTTCAATTCAAAACCCGGGAAAACGCAGGCATTGCGCCGGGGTATCGACGCGCGCTTCTATACTAGCCCGCTTTTACGCCACCCAATCCGCGCACCATGCAGCAGAACGGCCAGCCGGCTCGAATCACCTTCCAGGAATTGATCCTGCGCCTCAACGCTTATTGGGCGGCGCAGGGCTGCGTCCTGATCCAGCCGCTCGACCTCGAGGTCGGCGCCGGGACCTTCCATCCGGCCACCTTCCTGCGTGCGCTGGGCCCCGAGCCGTGGAATGCCGCCTACGTGCAGCCCTGCCGCCGTCCCGCCGACGGCCGCTACGGGGAGAACCCCAACCGGCTGCAGCGTTACTACCAGTACCAGGTGGTGATGAAGCCCAACCCCGACAACATCCAGGAGCTGTACCTGGGCTCGCTGGTCGCGCTCGGCCTTGACCCGCTGGTGCACGACCTGCGCTTCGTCGAGGACAACTGGGAATCCCCCACGCTCGGCGCCTGGGGCCTGGGCTGGGAAGTCTGGCTCAACGGCATGGAAGTCACGCAGTTCACGTACTTCCAGCAAGCCGGCGGCATCGAATGCCGCCCGGTGCTCGGCGAGATCACGTACGGGCTCGAGCGCCTGGCGATGTACCTGCAGAACGTCGACAACGTCTTCGACCTGGTGTGGACCACCGGCCCGCAAGGCACGGTCTATTACCGCGACGTCTACCACCAGAACGAAGTCGAACAATCGGCCTACAACTTCGAGCACGCGGACGTCGCCGAGTTGTTCCACCGCTTCGATGCGTGCGAAAGCGAAGCGATGAAGCTCGTCGAACTCGGCCTGCCGCTCCCCGCGTACGACCAGGTCTGCAAGGCCTCGCATTCGTTCAACTTGCTCGATGCGCGCCGCGCGATCGGCGTGACCGAACGCCAGCGGTACATCCTGCGCGTGCGCAAACTCGCGCAGGCCGTGGCCGAAGCGTACTTCGCGCAGCGCGAGAAGCTCGGCTTCCCGGGCCTCAAGCAGTCGGAGGCCTTGGCATGAGCGCGATGGAACCGCTGCTGATCGAGCTGGGCACCGAGGAATTGCCGGTCAAGGCCTTGCCGGGGCTGGCGCAGGCCTTCTTCGACAACGTCATCGACGGGCTTGCGCGCCGCGGCATCGCGTTCGACCGCGGCGATGCCAAACCCCTTTATTCGCCGCGTCGCCTGGGCGTCGTGCTGCCGGGCGTGTCGGTCGAACAGGACGAACAACGCAGCGAAGTTCTGGGCCCGTATCTCAACGTCGCGCTCGATGCCGACGGCCAGGCCACGCGCGCCCTGCAAGGCTTCGCGCAGAAGGCCGGCGTGGAATGGACGGCGCTGGAACGCACGAGCGACGCCAAGGGCGAGCGCTTCGTGCATCGCGCGGTCAAACCGGGCGCGAAGACGTCCTCGCTGCTGCCGGAGATCGTGCGCGACGCCATCGCCGCGATGCCGATCCCCAAGCCGATGCGCTGGGGCGCGCACGAACACGCCTTCGCGCGGCCCGTGCATTGGCTCGTGCTCCTGCTGGGCAGCGAGGTGGTCGAAGGCGACGTCCTCGGCGTGCGCGCCGGGCGCAATTCGCGCGGCCATCGGTTCCTGCACGACAAGCCGGTGTGGATCAACGCACCGGGCGATTACGTGGACGCGCTGCGCGGTGCGAAGGTGCTGGTCGATCCCGACGAGCGCCGGAGCACGATCGTGCGCGAAGTCGAAGCCGCGGCCACGCAGGCCGGCGGCGTCGCGCGCATCGCCGACGACAACCTCGCGCAGGTGGCGTGCCTGGTCGAATGGCCGAGCGCGGTGCTGGGTGGGTTCGAAGCGCAATTCCTCGCAGTGCCGCAGGAAGCGCTCATCGCGACGATGGAAGACAACCAGAAATTCTTCCCCGTGCTCGATGCGCAGGGCCGGCTGACGCCGGCGTTCGTGGGGATCGCCAACATCGTGTCCAAGGATGTCGCCGAAGTCCGCAAGGGCTACGAGCGCGTCATCCGCCCGCGTTTCGCCGATGCGAAGTTCTTCTTCGTCGAAGACATGAAGCAAGGCCTGGCGTCGATGCGCGCAGGCCTTGCGAACGTGACCTACCAGGCCAAGCTCGGCACGCTCGCCGACAAGGCTGGTCGCGTGGCGCGCCTGGCAGAAGCCATCGCCCGCGAGTTGTTCCTCGATCCTTCGCTCGCGCAGCGCGCGGCGGAACTGTCGAAGGCCGACCTGCAATCGCGCCTGGTCAACGAATTCCCGGAATTGCAGGGCATCGCCGGCCGCTACTACGCCGCGGTGGAAAACGAACCCAACGAAGTGGCCGATGCGATCGACGAGGCGTACATGCCGCGTTTCGCGGGCGACGCCGTCGCGCCTTCGCCGATCGGCCGCGTCCTCGCCATTGCCGAGCGCCTCGACACGCTTGCCGGCGGTTTCGCCGCGGGGTTGAAGCCGACCGGCAACAAGGACGCTTTCGCATTGCGCCGCAACGCGCTGGGCCTTGCACGCACGATCATCGAAAGCGGCATCGACCTCGACCTGCCCCGCCTGATCGACACCGCGCGCCAGCAACTCGGCCCCATCGGCGCGCAGGCGTCGGGCGACGAGTTGTACGACTTCATCATCGATCGCCTGCGCGCGTACTACGCCGACAAGGGCGTGCCGCCGCAACAGTTCGAAGCGGTCGCCGCGCTGCGCCCGGTGTCGCTGCTCGATTTCGATCGCCGCCTGCAGGCCATCGGGGCATTCGCGGTGCTGCCGGAAGCCGAAGCACTGGCCGCCGCCAACAAGCGCATCCGCAACATCCTGAAAAAGGCCGAAGGCGACGTGGCGACTACGGTGGACGCCGCGCGCTTCACCGACGGCGCCGAACGCGATCTCGGCGAAGCGGTCGATGCCGCGGTCGGCGAAACGGACGCTTCGCTCAAGGCGCGCGATTACGTCGCAGTCCTTGGCCGGCTCGCCCGCTTGCGTCCGCAGGTGGATGCGTTCTTCGACCAGGTGATGGTGAACGTCGACGACGCCGCCATCAGGAACAACCGCCTGGCCTTGCTCAAGCGCCTCGCCGATCGCCTCGGCAGTGTCGCGGCCATCGAGCATCTGTCTACATAACCCATCCCCCGGCCGGGTATGCTCGGCCGCATGGTTCCGGTCTCCCCCCGCCCGGTCTTCCAATGTCTTTGCCTCACCGCGCTCCTCGCGAGCGCGGCGCCGGCGTTCGCCGCGCAGGTCGTCGACGTGCAGGTGCGCGGGCTCGATCCGGTGATGACCGAGAACGTGAAGCGCTCGCTGTCGCTGGTGGATTCCATCGGCCGCGATGTCTCCGGGCGGCGCATGGCGTATCTCGTGCGCGAAGCCGAAGCGCAGACGCGCGAGGCGCTCGAACCGTTCGGCTACTACTCGCCGACGATCACCGTCGACCGCACGCGCGTGCCCGATGCGCCCGTCACCGTGACCATCACCGTGGCACTGGGCGATCCGGTCCGTGTGCGCAACTTCGATGTCGGCATCGATGGAGAAGGCGCGAGCGACCGGTACCTGAAGGAGGAGATCGTCGCCTTCAAACCGACGCAGGGCGAAGTGTTCGACCATGCGATCTACGAAGCGTCGAAGGCGCGGGTCACGCGCCGCCTGGCCGAGCGCGGGTATTTCGACGCCGACTTCAGCACGCGGAAGGTCGAAGTCACGCGCGCCGACCGCGCCGCCGACGTCTCGCTGCGCTGGGACAGCGGCATCCGCTACGACATGGGCACGATCACCTTCGTGCAGGCGCCCAGGCGCATCGTCCGCGACGCGCTGCTCGGCAAGCTCGTGTACTGGAACGAAGGCGAGTACTACCACCAGGGCCGCCTGGACCGGCTGCGCAAGTCGCTCACCGCGCTCGATTACTTCTCGCGCATCGACATCGAACCGCAGCCGGAGAAGGCGGTCGACGGCCAGGTGCCCGTCGTCGTGACGCTCACCCCCGCAAAGCGCGACGTGTACACCGCCGGCGTGAGTTACGGCACCGACAGCGGTGCGGGCGTGCGGTTCGGGCTCGAGCGGCGCTACGTCAATGACCGCGGACACAAAGCGCTCGCGCAGCTGGATTACGCGCAGCGCAAGAAGACCGCGACATTGCAGTACCGAGTGCCCGCATTCCTGTGGCTCGATGGGTGGTACACGGGCAGCCTCCAGCTCGCCGACGAGCAGTCCGAGTTCGCCGACACGCGCCGGCTCGAGCTGGTGGGTAGCCGCAGCGGTGAGATCAACCGCTTCCTCACCGCCACCGTGTCGCTGCATGCCCTGCGCGAGCGCTGGCGTTTTCCATCGGACAATCCGCTCGATCCCGAAGTGCCGTACCAATACGCATCGCTCCTGTATCCGGCGCTCACCGCCGAATACGTGGATGCCGACGATCGCCTGTATCCGCGTCGCGCGATCGCCGGCGCGGCGACGATCCGCGGTGGCATCGAGGGCGTCGGTTCGGATGCGACGTTCCTGCAGTTGCACACCAGCGCGCGGTGGATCCGCGGCCTCGGGCCCGACAATCGCCTGTTGCTGCGCGGCGAGTACGGCCACACGTTCACCGACGAACTGTTCCAGATTCCCTTGAGCCTGCGCTATTTCGCCGGCGGCGACCGCAGCGTGCGCGGTTACGGCTGGCGCGAGATCGGCCCGCGCAACGGGGATTACGCGGAAGGCGCCAAGAACGTCGTCACCGGCAGCGTCGAGTTCGAACGGTATTTCACGCGCGACTACGGCGGCGCGGTGTTCGTCGACTTCGGCGATGCCTACGACGGCAGTACGCCGAACCTGCATTACGGCGTGGGTGTCGGTGCGCGATGGCGTTCGCCGGTCGGCCCGGTGCGCATCGACGTGGCGCGGGGTTTGACGGGCGATGAAGCGGGCTGGACCGTGTCGCTCAACATCGGGGCGGACCTGTGAGGGGCGTGCCGCTCACGCCCGAACAGCGCGCCGAACGCGCGGCGGCGCGGCGTGCGTTGGCGCGCAAGGTCGCGATCCGCTCGGCGCTGGGCGCGATCGCGTTCGGCGTGCTCGCGTTCGCGTTGCTGTATTGGTTGCTGACGACGGTCGGCGGGCGCGACGTGTTGCTCGCGCAGGTCGTCTCGCGTTTGCCGCCGGGCGCGACGCTGACGTGGGACCGCGCCGAAGGCCCGGTGTCCGGGCCGCTGACGATGCATGGCGTGCGCTTCGATTACGCCTCCGATCCGGCGCAACCGAAAAAACGCATCACCTTCACCGCGAAGACGGTGCATGTCGACCCGGCGATCCGTCCGTTGCTCGGGCGCACGCTGCGGCTCGATGCGCTCGACGTGCGCGGAGCGACGCTCGATCTGCCCGAAAGCGACGAACCGTTCGAGTTCCCGCGCTGGCCCGAATCCCTGCCGGCCATCGAGCCCCCGCTCGCGTTGCAGGCCGACACGATCCGCATCGAGGGCCTGCGCGTCACGCGCGAAGGCGCGCCGGTGATCGCGATCCGCACCGCCGGTGGCGGGCTGCGCGCATCGCACGGCCTGCTGCATGTGGAACACGTGGCGGTCGACAGCGACCTCGGCCGCTTCGCGATGCACGGCGACTACGTGCCGCGCGAACGCTACCGCACCGATTTCGTCGCGACCGCGGTGCTTCCCTCCAGGGGCGGACGCACGGCGCCGCGCTTCGGCATCGTCGCGCGCGGTGACGTGGCGAAACTCGACATCGCGGTCGCCGGCCGCCTGCCCGCGCCCGCGCAGGCAACGCTCTCGCTGCGCGGCGAACCCGATCCGCGCTGGCACCTGCGCGCGAAGGCGCCGGTGCTCGATCTGTCGTTGCTCGGCGGCGGCGAACCGAGCGACACGCCGCTCGCGGTCGAACTGCGCGCGGACGGGCTCGGCGGCGCAGCGACGATCCAGGCCACGGTGCGGCAGGGCGACCTGCGCGCCGTGATCCAACCCTCGAAGATCCGGCTCGACGACAAGGTGCTCACCGTCGAACCGCTGATCGTCGACGCGCTCGACGGCCGCACGCGACTGCAGGGTTACGCGGATTTGCGCGACCCGGATCGGCAACGGCTGCGCTTCGCGATCAACGCGCGCGGGTTGCGCTGGGGCGGCACGCCGGATGCACCGGCGGTCGTCGCCGACGCCGACTTCGGCGTCGCGGGCAAGCCCGATGCGTGGGCTGCGAAGGGCGAAGGTCGCTTCCTGCGCGAGGGCCGGCGCGCGACGTTGCGGTTCGACGCGCGCGGCGACACGGTGCATGCGGACCTGCGCTCGCTGCAGGCGCGCATGCCGAGCGGGACGCTCGATGCGAAGGGCGACGTGCGCTGGTCGCCCGCCCTGGCGTGGCAGCTCGATGCGACGCTCGCGGGATTCGATCCCGGGTACTTCGTGCCGGCGTTCCCGGGTCGCGTCGAAGGCAAGCTCGCCACGCGCGGCAGCGCGCGCAGCGACGGGCAGGGATTCGATGCGACGCTGGATGCACCATCGCTGCGCGGCACGCTGCGCGGGCGCGCGCTCGATGCGCGTGCCAAGGTCGCGTTGCACGGCAGTGATGTCGAAGGCGACGTGGCGATGGCGCTCGGCGGCAGTCGCGCGTCGGCGAAGGGCCGCGTCGGCGCGACGCTCGCGGTCGACGCGACATTCGAACCGCTGCGACTGGACGATCTGATGCCCGGCGCGGGCGGCGTGCTGCGCGGCACCGCATCGTTGCGGGGTCCGCGCGAAACGCCGGACATCATGGCCGACCTCACGGGAGAGGGCCTGCATTGGGGCGATTACCGCGCGGCGTCCCTGCGCGCGAGCGGCAAGCTACCCTGGCGCACCGGCAGCGGCGCATTGCATGTGGAAGCGCGCGATGTCGAAGCCGGGCTCGCGATCTCGCGCATCGTCGTCGATGCGCGCGGTGCCATGGAACGCCTGTCGCTCGATGCGACAGCCGACACCGCGTACGGTGGCGCGGCGTTGTCGGGCGATGCGGTGAAGCGCGGTGCGCAGTGGGGCGGCACGGTGTCGACGTTGCGCCTCGCCCCGATGAAAGGCGCGCCATGGGCGCTCGATCGCGCGACCACGTGGCGCTGGGACGGCCGCAACGGCGCGTTGTCGAACGCGTGTCTCTCCACGTCCGATGGCGGCGCGTTGTGCGCGAGCGCCGACTGGCCGCGCCACGGGCTCGACGTGCGTGCCGACCGCCTGCCGCTCACGCTCGCCACGCCCTGGCTCCCGCCGCGCGACGACGGGCGGCCGTGGCTGCTGCACGGCGATCTGCAACTGACCGGGCAATTGCGTCCCGTCGGCGACGCATGGCGCGGCAACGTGCGCGTGACCTCGGCCGAGGGGGGATTGAAGAACAGCGAGCGGTCGCGCCGCGATCTGATTTCCTACAACGGACTGCAATTGGAAGCGCAATTCGATCCACGGACGATCTCCGGCACGCTGGGCACGACGTTCAACGACGACGGCCGCGTCGATGCGCGCATCGCCACCGGTTGGGACGACTACGCGCCGCTTGCCGGCCAGGTGACCTTGCGCACCGATTCCCTGACGTGGATGGAGTTGCTGTCGCCGGACATCGTCGAGCCCACGGGCCTGATCGAAGGCAATGTCGCGCTCGGCGGCACGCGCGCGCAGCCGACGCTCGGCGGCCAGGCGCACCTTTCGAACTTCCGCACGGAAGTGCCATCGCTCGCGCTCGAGCTGCACGACGGCGACGTACGGCTGGACGCGTTGCCCGACGGCACGGCCCGCATCGCCGGTGCGATCCGCTCGGGCGAAGGCACGCTCCGCGTGGACGGTTCGCTGGGCTGGCGCGGCGCCGACACGCCGCTGGTGCTCAACGTCACAGGCGACAAGGTGCTCGCCGCCGATACGCGCGATCTGCACGCGGTGATCGCGCCGAACGTCGTCGTGCGATACGCGGCCACGCAGCCCATCGAAGTGACCGGCACGGTGACGGTGCAGGAAGCGCGCATTGCGCTCGAAGGGCTCGAAGGCGGCGCGACGACGTCGCCGGATGTCGTCGTGCTCGATCCGGTCGACCCCAAGCGCACCGCGAGCTCGCCGCTCGCGCTCGACCTCACGCTCGTCCTGCCCGAGGGTTCGGTCGCGCTGGCGGGCTTCGGACTCGACGGCACGCTCGGCGGCCAGTTGCGCGTGCGCCAGCGTCCCGGTCGCGAAATGATCGGCAACGGCACGCTCGAGGTCGCGGGCACGTACAAGGCCTACGGGCAGAAGTTGTCCGTCTCCCGCGGTGAGCTGATCTGGAGCAATTCGCCGATCGTCGATCCGCTGCTCGACGTGCGCGCCGAGCGCGAAGTCGGCGATGTCACCGCCGGTATCCAGGTGCGCGGCCATGCGACGTCGCCGCAGGCCGAAGTGTGGGCGGACCCTGCGATGGACGAGTCCGAGGCGCTCGCCTATCTCGCACTCGGCCGTCCACTCAGCAGCGCGAGCAGCGAAGAAGGCCGGCAACTCGACGCGGCCTCTGCCGCGTTGTCGGCGGGCGGCGGATTGCTGGCTTCGCAACTCGCGACGCGACTTGGGTTCGACGATGCGGGCGTGATGGATTCGCGCGCACTCGGCGGCAACGTGTTCGGCGTCGGCAAATATCTTTCGCCGAAGCTGTACGTCGGTTACGGCGTTTCGCTGCTCGGCACCGGGCAGGTCCTCACGCTGAAGTACCTGCTGCGCAAGGGCTTCGATGTCGAGATCGAGTCGAGCACCATCGAGAACCGCGGATCGTTGAACTGGCGCAAGGAGAAATAGGCGCGGTCAACGCGGAATCGTACTGCGAAAAAGAAAAACCCCGGCCGTTGCCGGCCGGGGTTCAAGCGGTCCCCTTGGGGAAGACCGCGGGAGACATCACGCGCGTTCGATCAGAACGTCACGCTCCAGGAGTTCAGCTTGCCCGTGTCGCCGGCGGCGTTGTCGTTCACGCGGAGGTTCCACGTGCCGTTCAGCGCTTCGGACGACAGGTTCACGGTGAAGGTCTGGATGATGTTGTCGGCGCTGCCGCCGGCACGGTTGCTCAGCACGTAGACCGAGCCATCCGGCGCCACCAGGTCCACCTTCAGGTCGCCCTTGTAGGTGTGCGTGATGTTGACGGCGACCTGGGCGTTGGTCGGAGCGTTGCCGCTGCGGCCGGACACCGAGACCGGGCTGTTGATCGTCGCGTTGTCGAGGATGTTGAAGTCCGTCTCGTTGGCGTAGGTCTGCGTCGACCCGCCACCGCCACCCGTCGAGTAGTCACCGAGCAGCGTCGCGCCCGAGAACGTCGAGTAGGCCTTCAGGCGCACGTAGTACGTGCCCGCGGTGGGCGCGGCGAACGTGCAGCTTTCGGCGTTGCCCGACTTGTACGGACGGCAGTCGTACGTGGTGTCCGTCGGCGCGGAGCCGCGGCGCACGTACATGTCGAGGTCGCCCGTGCCACCGGAGGTCGTGAACGTCAGGTTCGACGCGCCGGCCGGGACGACGAGCGTGTACAGCTTTTCGCTGCCCGTGCTCGCGCCGATGCCGGTGACCGCCACGCCCTTGGTCAGCGCGACCGGCGTGCCGCCGCCGCCACCGCCCGAACACGACACGCCCACGACGGTGAACGCCGCGGTGACGTCGGCCTTGTTGTAGCCGAGATCCTGCGCCGCGGTTTCGACGCCGCACGCGCCCGAGTTGAACGTGCTGCTCGGGGTCCAGTAGTTGGCGTTGGCGCGCGCGAAGGTCTTGAACGCCTTCACCGTGTCCCAGCCCGCCGTCTTGGCCAGGGTGCAGAACGCCTTGTTGTAGACGCCGGAGCTGTAGTGCACGTCCAGGCCCGAGGTGTACTGCGATGCGTTGTCGATCGAGCCGCCGTCGGCCGACGGGGTGCACATGTAACGCAGTGCGCCGTTCGCCGACTTGAAGATTTCACGGCCGACGTCGAAGTCGTTCGTGCCCTTCCAGTAGTACTCGGTCGCTTCGCCGCCCATGTCGGAGAAGGCTTCGTTCATGCCGCCGGACTGGCCGGAGTACGTCAGGTTCGAGTGCTGCTCGGTGTAACCGTGCGAGACCTCGTGACCCGAGACGTCGGCGTTGACCAGCGGATAGAACGTGCTGGCGCCGTCGCCGAAGGACATGTACGAGCCGTTCCAGAAGGCGTTCTCGTAGCTGGTGCCGTAGTGCACGCGCATCACCAGCTGGAACGTCAGCGCGTTCGTGCCGGTGTAGGCGTTGTACATGTTCTGGATCACGCCGCCGAAGAAGTGCGCGTCGTTGAGCGGCGAGTACGCGCCGTTGATGGTCTTCACCGTGTTGCGCGGGCAGGTGTAGGCGTACGCGGTGGTGCTCGCGCCGGTGCTGCCGTTGAGGTTCACGGTCTTCACGGCGGTGTTGTTCATCGTGCACGTCGAGCCGCTCTGCGCGACGTCGAGGAACGGATGCAGGCCACCGCTGCCATATTCGTACTGGCCGGTCTTGACGTTGCCGCCGGGGCCCGTGCCCACGAGCGCATGCGTCAGGCCGTCCCACTGCTTCAGCACGCGGCCGCTGCGCGCATCGACGATCACGAACGGACGCGTCGGCGAACCACCATTGGCGGTGTCGGCGAAGTACGACACGACATACGCCAGGTGGGCGCGGTCATTGTCGTCGACGAAGATCGACAGTTCCGACTTCTCGTTCTCGGTGCGCATGAAGCCGACGCGGTTGCCGAGGCCCGCGCTCTTGCCGAGCGCCAGCGCATTGGCGGGCGTGATCGACGCCTTGACCGCGGGGAGTTCGCCGGCCAGGCCATTGACCAGGCGGCCGAACATGTTGCGGACGTTGCCGTCCTTGCCTTCGGTGACCACGACGTGCTCGCCGAACACCGGCAGGCCGCGGAAGGTCTGCTGGTAGCGGATGTGGCGGGTGCCGTCCTTGTCGATGTTCGTGCGCAGCTCGCGCAGGTTCGAATCGACGTCCATGTTGAGCATTTCGGCATGGCGTTCGCGGGCCTGCAGGGCGAGGCCCGTGCGAGCGGCGACAGCCCTGGACTGCGCATTGACCTGCGAGACGTTCAGGCGATGCAGATCGGTGCGTTGTGCGGCGAGCGCACCCTGCGCGGTGAGCGCAAGGGTGGTGGCAGCCGCGAGTGCTGCCAGGCGGTGGTGACGATTCACGAAGTGGTACCCCCGAAAGATGGATTGAAAAATGGACCGCGTCCTTTTTGTTTTCGCGGCCTGCGTTCCGTGCAGTTGTTGCAATCCGGCCCCTGTCGTCGGTCCCACTCCTGCCGTGGACCTGCGTCGCTCGGACCACCGCCGAGCGCATGTGCGCAGAGCGGTCGTCGGACGCTAGGGGGTCATTCGCGGGTTCGTCAAAGCGAAAACGGTTTCGGCTTTCCGGCTACCTGAACGGAAGCTTTCCGCAACGCGGCAGTACGGCGCGGGTAAGGGCCGCTTTTCATTGGGTTTTTCGTGCATTGCGGCGCAGCAGCGCGGGTTGCGGCTTCACGCGCCGTCCACGGGCCCGTTTGTGCGGTGCAGCAGGCGAATGCGCAAAAAGTGTCACTGTGGGGTGCAAGTCACACTTTTCTTGCGCGCCGTCGCAGAGGCCTCAACCACGCGGTGCGACCTTCGCGCCGACCAGGCGCGGGCGCCCTTCCACGATGTCGGTCCACACGACGAAGGCCACGCCGTTGCGGACCGCGATCTTCGGGAAGCCCGTGCCGCGGCCGCGACCGGCGAGCGTCGCAAGCTTCGTCGTCCGGGGTGCGCCGCCGGCGTTCGCGTAACGCGCCAGTTGCACCGTCTGCCCCTTCCCGTCTTCGCGCAGCCACACCAGCCAAGTCGCGTCCCCGTCCTTCGCGACATCGACCCGCCCCTGCAGGGCGGCGCCGGAATCGACATCGACGGGGGCATCGAAGGTGTTGCCGCTGTCCTTGCTGCGCGCCAGTCGCAGCACGGGCTTATCGTTCGGCGCGGTGTACCAGGCCACCGCGACCGCAGGGCCCCATGCACCCACCGACGGACCATTGAGCGGACAGCCTGTCATCTTCCAGCCATCGGCGTGCACGGGCTTGGGCGCATCCCACTTGCCCACGCGCAGGTGCGTGGCGGAGATGTCTCGGATCTCCTGGTCGCTGCGGTCGCGATAGACCAGCAGCGGGCCGGTATCGGTCAGCGCGGCGTCGGTGCCGCAGCAGTCGCACGTCGAGGCGTCGATTTCCGCTTCGCCGCTGCGCTGGAGCGCGCCGTCGAAGCGCGCGCCGCGCACCGTCATTTCGCCGGCGGCGCCTGCATCGTGCTTCGTCGCATCGTGCATGTGCATCGCGCCGGCGGTCTTCCGGCCGTCGAGCCACGCCATGCCGATCGCGTCCTGCCCCGCGGGCCACATCGACACGAATCCGTGCTCGGTGCCGGTCGCGTCGTCGTTCACCGCGACGGGCGGAGCCCAGTGCACGCCGTTGTCGGGCGAGCGCGTCAACATGATGTCCGAGGCGTGCGGCGACTTCCCGTCGGCGGGCGTCTGCAACCAGTGCGCCCACAGCGCGCGGTCGTCGGTCATCAGGATGTGCGGCGTGTTCGCCCAGTTCGCGGTGAGCGTGCGACCGACGGCGATCGTCTTCGGCGCCGATTCCCAACTGTCGTCGCCGAGGTACGCGGCGTACTGGAATGCGTTGCGGTCGCCCTGCTTGCGCACCCAGCTCACGAGCAATTGACCTTCGGGGCCGACGGACAGGTCCGGCTGCGCGGCGCCGTCGGGCACGGGCAGCGCCCATTCGTTGACGATGAGGCCGGAGGCGGCGTCGGCGGCGATGGCCGTGCGCGGTTGCGCGGCGTCGGGCCCGGGCGAACGCGAACAGGCGGCGAGTGCGCCGAGCAGCGCGAGGGACAGCAGGCGGAGGGTCGTGTTCATGCGCGGAGCGTACTCCCGCCGCGCACGAGGGCGCGTGTACCGATCGTCAGGCGACGCGGGTGTCGCGCACGCGCGCCAGGTGCACCAGCAGCAGCGAGATCGCGGCCGGCGTCATGCCCGGGATGCGCTGGGCCTGGCCGATGGTTTCCGGCCGCACGCGCGCGAGCTTCTGCTGCACTTCCGCCGACAGACCGCGCACGGCGGCGTAGTCGAACGCGGCCGGAATCGACGTGTGTTCGTGGCGTTGCTGGCGTGCGATCTCGTCGCGCTGGCGGCCGAGGTAACCGGCGTACTTCACGCCGATCTCGACTTGCTCGGCGACCTTCGCATCCTCGACGCCCGGGGCGAGCGACGGCAACTGCATGAGCTTCCCGTAATCGAGTTCGGGACGCTTCATCAGGTCGAGCGCGTTGGCCTCGCGCGTGAGCGCGACGCCCAGCGTGGCTTCGAGTTCGCGCCCGAGCGCGTTGCCGGGCGAAGCCCACGCGGCGCGCAGGCGGTCTTCTTCGCGCGCGATCGCCTCGCGCTTGGCTTCGAAGCGCGAGAAGCGCGCGTCGTCGACGAGCCCGAGTTCGCGTCCGACCGGTGTCAGGCGCAGGTCCGCATTGTCCTCGCGCAGTTGCAGACGGTATTCGGCGCGCGAGGTGAACATGCGGTACGGCTCGTTGGTGCCGTGCGTGATGAGGTCATCGACGAGCACGCCGAGATACGCCTCGTCGCGGCGCGGCGACCACGCATCGCGCTCCTGCACGAAGCGCGCGGCATTGAGGCCCGCGAGCAGGCCCTGCGCCGCGGCTTCCTCGTAACCGGTGGTGCCGTTGATCTGGCCGGCGAAGAACAGGCCGGCGACGGCCTTGGTTTCCAGCGAGGCCTTCAGGCCGCGCGGATCGAAGAAGTCGTATTCGATCGCGTACCCGGCGCGGGTGATGTGCGCGTGCTCGAAACCGCGGATCGAACGCACCAGGTCGAGCTGCACGTCGAAGGGCAACGACGTCGAGATGCCGTTCGGATAGATCTCCGCGACCTCGAGCCCTTCGGGTTCGACGAAGATCTGGTGCGACGCCTTCTCGGCGAAGCGCACCACCTTGTCTTCGATCGACGGGCAGTAGCGCGGGCCGATGCCTTCGATCTGGCCGGTGTAGAGCGGGGATCGATCGAGCGCGCCGCGGATGATGGCGTGCGTGCGCTCGCTGGTGTGGGTGATCCAGCACGAGACCTGGCGCGGATGGTCGTCGCGCGAACCGATGAAGGACATCACCGGGCGCGGATCGTCGCCGGGTTGTTCTTCCATCACGCTGTAATCGAGCGTGCGGCCGTCGATGCGCGGCGGCGTGCCGGTTTTCAGGCGATCGACGATGAAGGGTCGTTCGCGCAACCGCGCCGCCAACGTCGTCGCCGGCGGATCGCCGGCGCGGCCCGCGGCGTATTGCGTTTCGCCGACGTGGATCTTGCCGGCGAGGAAGGTCCCGGCCGTCAGCACGACCGCGGGCGCTTCGAACCGCAGGCCGGTCTGCGTGATCGCGCCGCGCACGGTGTCGCCGTCGATGATGAGGTCGTCGACCGCAGACTGGAACACGGTGAGGTGGGGCTGCGCTTCGACCATGCGGCGGATCGCGGCGCGGTACAGCGCGCGGTCGGCCTGGCAGCGCGTGGCGCGCACCGCGGGGCCTTTCGACGCATTCAGCGTGCGCCACTGGATGCCCGCGGCATCGGCCGCGCGCGCCATCGCGCCGCCGAGTGCGTCGATTTCCTTGACCAGGTGGCCCTTGCCGATGCCACCGATCGCCGGGTTGCAGCTCATCGCGCCGACGGTCTCGACGTTGTGCGTGAGCAACAACGTGCGTGCACCGGTGCGCGCGGCGGCGAGCGCGGCTTCGGTGCCCGCGTGGCCGCCGCCGATGACGATGACGTCGTGGCGGAAGAAGGTCGACATAGCGCTGGTCATTTTAGTTGTTCGGGCACATGAACGAGCGCGCGCCGAAGTTGGCACGCTTCCTGCGACATCTCCATTGCACCCGGGGTGGCAGGCGCTTCAAGGCGCCGCCGGATTGGAACAGGGGCTGGCGAGTACACGCCGGGGAAGCGCAGGGGCCGAATGTCGGGGGACGTTCGGCCCCTTTTTTTATGCCCGATTGGGTGGCCGACGCCCCGCGAGGTGCGGAACAGGGGGGATCCGTGGGTTCCCCGGGGGCGTCGACATGGTCGGTGCCTGCCGCGAGTCGTGTCGCAAAGCGACGCAACTCGTCACTCGTGGCCTACTGTGCGCCCCCGCTACCGGGAGCGCAACACCTCAGGGTGTGCCGCGCGCCCCACTTTTGGTTCCCGCACGATCCGTCGCGCGTTCCTGTCGGACCGACGGCGTCACCGTCGGCCGCGGCGCGGGCGTCACGGGCCGCGACGGCGGTGGTGGCCGCACGGCGTTCGACGGCGTGCGGACTTGCGGGCGCGAGGTCGGCGGCGGTGCGATGCCACCGTTGACGGTCGCGGGGCGGCGCACGTGCGGCATCACCGGCGGGTTGCCGCCGCGCGGGCCGAAGCGTTCGACTTCGCGATGGTCGCGCAGTTGCGGCGGGTTGTTGTTGCCGCCACCCGGGTCGGTCGGCGGCGGCGGCGGATTGTGCGGGTGTCGCGGCTTGTACGGGCCGCGATAGCCACCGCCGTATCCATGGCCGTAATAACCACCGTAGTAGCCAGGGTAGCCGCCCCAGTAACCGTATCCGCCGCCCCAGCCGCCGTACGGCCCGTAATAGGCGCCCGGATACCCGTACCAGAAGCTGGCCGACGGCACGTAGTGATAGTCGACGTAGGGATCGCCGGTGTAGTAATCGCCACCGCCTTGCTGGTGGTAGGTGTAGCCCGTCACGCAGCCGCCGAGCAGTGCGGCGGCGGCGAGCAGGATCAAGCGCTGCATGGCCATGGTCATCCCCTGTGGATACGGCGAGATTCCACCCGCCGCATTGAATTGCCGCTTAATTCTCCTGGACGTCCGTTGTACTCGCTGAACCGTTCGCGCAGCGTTTAGCATGCCGGCATGAATCCGCCCGCCCAGGTCCTGCCGACGTTCGGCGACGTGCTCGCCGCCGCCGCGCGCATCGCGCCCCACGCCCACGCAACCCCCGTCCTGCGTTCGCGCGCCATCGATGCGCTGGTCGGCGCGTCCGTCTCCTTCAAGGCCGAGCATCTGCAGCGTGCCGGCGCGTTCAAGTTCCGCGGCGCGTGCAACGCGGTGTGGTCGATGACCGACGAACAGGCCGCGCGCGGCGTGGTCACGCATTCCTCCGGCAACCACGGCGCGGCGCTCGCGCTCGCATCGCGCACGCGCGGCATCGCCTGCCACGTGGTCGTGCCCGACGGCGCGGTGAAATCCAAGCTCGCCGCCATCGAAGCCTACGGCGCGACGCTGCACCACTGCGCCGCCAACATCGCAGCGCGCGAAGCCGCATGCGCCGACGTGCAGCGCGATACGGGCGCGATGCTCGTGCATCCGTACACCGACGCGCGCGTGATCGCCGGCCAGGGCACGGCCGCGCTCGAGCTGATGAACCAGTGCGACGGCGCGCTCGATGCGGTGATCGTGCCGGTCGGCGGTGGCGGCCTGGCGTCGGGCACCGCACTCGCGGTCGCGGCGATGCTGCCGGGCGCGCGCGTGTTCCTCGCCGAACCGGCGGGCGCGGCGGAGACCGCCGCATCGCTGGCGCAGGGCGAGCGGGTCACGCAATTCGTGCCCGACACGATCTGCGACGGCCTGCGCGGCACGCTCGGCGAGCCGAACTTCGCGTTGTTGCGCGCGCACGACGTGGAGACGCTGGTCGTCGACGACGCCGACACCGTCGAGGCGATGCGCCTGGCGTGGTCGCGCATGAAGCAGGTGATCGAGCCCTCGTCGGCCACGGTGCTCGCCGCCCTGTTGCGCCATCGCGACCGCTTCGCGGGCCTGCGCGTCGGCGCCATCCTCTCGGGCGGCAACGTGGACCTCGACGATATCGCAGCGCTGTTCGCGAAAGGCCGCGCATGACCGCCGCCGACGCGACGCCGCATGCGCGCGCGCTCGCCACGCTGCGCGCGTATTACGACGCGCTCGATCGCCACGATCCGGACGCCGCGGTCGCGCTGCTCACCGATGACGTCGTGCACGATCTCAACCAGGGCCCGCGCGAAGTCGGCAAGGCGGCGTTCCGCGAGTTCCTCCAGCGCATGGAGTTCTGCTACCGCGAACGCCTGTCGGAAATCCGGCTGCTGTGTTCTGCCGATGGCGTGCACGGCGCCGCCGAATATGTCGTCGACGGCGAGTACGTCGCCGACGACATCGGCATGCCGCCCGCGCAGAACCAGAAATACCGAATGCCGGGCGCCGCGTTCTTCGGCCTCCGGGAGGGTCGCATCTGCCGGGTGAGCGACCACTACAATCTGCAGGAATGGTTCTCGCAGATCGCACGGGGCTGATGGACATCCTGCGCAAGCCGGCGTTCTACGTCGCACTCATCGCGGTCTGCCTGTCGCTGCTGATGCTGGGGCATCGCGGCACCTGGGACCCCGACGAAGGCCGTTACACGAACGTCGGGCTCAACATGCTCGACAGCGGCGACTGGCTGAATCCGAAGCGCAACGAAGAGATCGGACACTGGACCAAACCGCCGATGACGTACTGGGCCATCGGCGCCAGCGTCGCGATGTTCGGCACCAATCCATGGGCCGCGCGCTTGCCCTCGGCGCTGTCGTACCTGTTGTGCGTGTGGCTCGTGTGGCGCATGGCCCGGCGGCTCGCACCGGGCAGCGAAGCGACGGCCGCGCTTGCCTTCGCGACGATGCTGGTGCCCATCGGCGCGGCGCAATACATCACGACCGACTTCCTGCTCACCGCCTTCTCGACGTTCGCGATGCACGGGTTCGTGCAGGCGCGATTCGGCGACACGCATCGGCGTTGGTGGATCGCGACGCTGTGGATCGGTTTCGGCCTGGCGTTCCTGACGAAGGGGCCGCCGACGTTGCTGCCGCTGCTCGGCGTCGTGGCCTTCGATCTGTTGTCGCCGGGCGCGCAGCGGCCGCGCGTGTTCGGTTGGTCCGCGCTGTTGTTCCCGGTCGTCGCGTTGCCTTGGTACCTCGCGGTCGTGCGCGAAAATCCGGGCCTGCTCGAGCACTTCCTCGGCAGCGAAGTCATCGCGCGCGTGGCGAGCGACGATTTCGCGCGCCACGGCGAGTGGTACGGCTTCCTCGTCGTGTACGTGCCGACGTTGTTGCTCGGCACGCTGCCCTGGACGCCGGCGCTGTTGCGCTGGTGCAGGACGTTGCCCGCGACGGTGCGCGGTTGGCGCACGCCGACGCAACGCGCGGCCGATGCGCCGGGGTTGTTGCTCGCCCTGTGGATCGCGCTGCCGCTGCTGGTGTTCTGCCTGGCGCGCTCGCGCATGCCGCTGTACCTGTTGCCCCTGTTCGCGCCGCTCGCGTTGCTCGTCGGGTTGCAGCGCCTGCGCGAAGGCCGCGCGTCGGTCCGATGGGCATGGATCGCGGCGTGGGTGGCGATCGTGCTCGCGTTGCAGCTTGGGCTCGGGTTCTGGCGCACGCACAAGGACGCGTCGGTGTGGGCGGACGAGATCCGTCGGCGCGCCGGCGGGCAGCCCGTGCACGAAGTGGTGTTCGTCGAGGACATGACGCGTTACGGGCTGCACCTGGAGCTCGGCCTGTCGACGCACATCGAGAAGATCGCGCTGTATCCGGTGCCGCAGTCGAAGTTCGACCGTGTCTACGACGAGCTGCTGGAACAGGAGCTCGACGAACATGAGGCCGGGGCGATCTGGATCTGCAAGGCCGGGACGTTCCCGCAGGTGCTCGCCCGGGTCCGCGCCGCGGGTCATGAGGCTTCCCCGCTGGGGGCGCCGTGGCAGGGGCGGACGTTCTTCCGCGTGTCCCGCCGCTGACGCCGGGTGGGCGACAATACGCGTCTTCCCGCCGCCGATCCCCGCCCCGCCATGTCCGAGTTCGACAAGTCCGGCTCCATCTCCCTGACCCGCCACCTGATCGAAGAAGAGCGCGCCGGCCACATCGGCGCGGACCTGCGATTGCTGATCGAAGTCGTCGCACGCGCGTGCAAGTCGATCTCCGTGTCCGTCGGCAAGGGCGCGCTCGGTGGCGTGCTCGGCGAGGCGGGCAGCGGCAACATCCAGGGCGAGGCGCAGAAGAAGCTCGACGTCATCGCCAACGACGTACTGCTCGAAGCCAACGCCTGGGGCGGGCATCTCGCCGCGTGCGCGTCGGAGGAAATGGACCACTGCCAGCCGATCCCCGATGTGTATCCGCGCGGCAACTACCTGTTGCTGTTCGATCCCCTCGACGGCAGCAGCAACATCGACGTCAACGTGTCGGTCGGCACCATCTTCTCCGTGTTGCGCTGCCCCGAGGGCGTCACGCATCCGGACGATTCGCACTTCCTGCAACCGGGCACGACGCAGGTCGCCGCCGGTTACTGCATCTACGGGCCGAGCACGATGCTCGTGCTGTCGATCGGCCAGGGCACGCATGCCTTCACGCTCGATCGCGAGATGGGGTCGTTCGTGCTGACCACGCGCGGCATGACCGTGCCGGCGTCGACGAAGGAATTCGCGATCAACATGTCGAACCAGCGCCACTGGGAAACGCCGATGCAGGACTACGTGCGCGACCTGCTCGCCGGCGAAACCGGCCCGCGCGGCAAGAATTTCAACATGCGCTGGATCGCCAGCATGGTGGCTGACGTGCATCGCATCCTCACTCGCGGCGGCGTCTTCATCTATCCGTGGGACAAGAAGGACCCGTCGAAGGCCGGCAAGCTGCGCCTGATGTACGAAGCCAATCCGATGAGCTATCTCGTCGAGCAGGCCGGCGGCGCGGCGACGAACGGCCGCACGCGCATCCTCGACTTGGCCCCCACGCAATTGCACCAGCGCGTGCCGGTGTTCCTCGGCTCGCGCGACGAAGTGGCGAAGGCGACGGAATACCATCTCGCGCACGACGCACAGGCGCAGACCGCGGCGTGACCGACGCAGACGCGAACGACGCGCCGCCCGACTTCATCGAAGTCGTTCCAGGCGCGCTGGATGCGCGGACGTGCGCTTCGATCGTCGCGCGCATGCAAGGCAGCGATGCATTGCAGCCCGGCCGCGTCGGCGGTGGCGTGTTTCCGGAACTGAAGGACAGCCGCGACCTGGGCATCGGCGGGCGTGCGGGATGGGAGGACATCGACCAGCGCCTGCATTCGGTGGTGTTCGCCGGGCTGCTCGCTTACCTGCGCAAGTATCCGCAGGCCATCGTGGCGCCGTTGATGATGCAGGTCGCCGCGGACGATGGTTCGCCCCGCAGGCTCACCGCGGAGGATATCGCCGCGATGGACGACGCAGCGCTCGGCGCGCTCGCGGCCGCCTCGCTACGCCCGGGGCTGACGAACCTGCAGTGGTACACCGCCGACAGCGGCGGTTATCCGTATTGGCACTGCGAGTTGTATCCGCGCGATCCGCAATGCGAGACGCTGCATCGCCATCTGTTGTGGACGCTGTATCTCAACGACGGATTCGAGGCCGGGCAGACCGAGTTCCTCTTCCAGCGCCGCAGCATCGCGCCGCGCACGGGCGACCTGCTGATCGCGCCGACGGCGTTCACGCATACGCATCGCGGCAATCGCCCGCGTGGCGGCGACAAGTTCATCGCGACCGGCTGGATCCTCTTCCAGCGCGCCGAAACGCTGTTCCGGCGTTAGTCCGCGAGCCAGCGCGCGCGCAGCTGGCGGACGTCGTCGATGAAGCGCACGAAGTCGACGGGTTTCTGCAGGTAGCTGTCGGCGCCGCACGCGTAGGTGGCATCGATGTCGTTCGGCTCGCCGCTGCTGCTCAACGCAACGACCGGCAGGTGGCGCATCGCCGGATCGGCGCGGATCGCCTGCACGACTTCGCGGCCGTCGAGCTTCGGCAGGTTGAGGTCGAGTAATACGAGCGCGGGCAGGCCGTCGCGATGCGCCTGCAGCCAGTCCAGCGCGATCGCGCCGTCGCGGGCGACAACCAGGGGATGGTCGATGCCGGCCTGCGCGAACGCCAGGCGCGTGAGCTCGATGTCGTCGGCGTTGTCTTCGATCAGCAGCACCGGCGCCAGGCTCATCGCGCCTCCGGTGCGTGCGGGAGGTGGAGGCTCGCGACCGCGCCCTGCCCTTCCCGGCCCGTGATCCGCAGCGTGCCGCCGTGCCGTTGTGCGATGCGGCGCGCGATGGCCAGGCCCAGGCCGCTGCCGTCGGGATGCGTGTCGGCGTGCAACCGCTGGAACGGTTCGCCCAGTCGCGCTGCACGGGCCGGATCGAAACCGGCGCCTGCATCGCGCACGTGCAACGTCGTGCCAAGCGCGTCGGTGTCCGCGTCAATGCCGATGCGGACCGGGCGATCCTCGGGCGTGTAGAGCCACGCGTTGTGCACGAGTTCGGCGACGGCGGTTTTGACCAGGCGCTCGTCGGCATGCGCGCGCAGGTTCGGCGCGATCTCCACGTGCGCCTCGCGTTGCGGATGCGCATCGCGCAGTTCGGCGATGCACCAGTCGGCAAGCAGCGTGAGGTCGATGTCGTCCGCGTGCAGCGGTGCGCCGCCGACCTGGAGATACGCCTGCAGGCGCGTGACCAGGCGGCCCATGCGCGCGCTCGCGTCGCGGATGCGTTGGAGATGGTCGCGGCCGGTGTCGTCGAGGTCCTGCGCGCAGCGTTGTTCGAGAAGGTAGGCGAAGCTGTCGATGGCGCGCAGCGGCGCGCGCATGTCGTGCGACAGGCCGAGCGCGAGCACGGCGTGATCGTGGCGCAGCGCGGTGCATTCGGCGAGCAGGGCGTCGATGTCGTGCACGGTGGGGGACCAGCGGCGACGTTGGCCCGAGTGTACGCAACCGCGCCGGGGCGTGCGCTTTCACCGCGCGGGGAGTTTCAGCGCGGTTCGGTCAGAACAGCTCCGCCTGCGGGGAAGGTTTGCGCGGGGCCACGAAACGGCTCGCGTCCTGGGGCGGCAAGCGCCCGAAGCCCAGGCGCGCATGCGCCTTGTCGAAGCGCATCTTCAGCAATTGCGCGAATGGCCCTTCGCCACGCATGCGCGTCCCGAATCGGCTGTCGTAATCCTTCCCGCCGCGCATCTGGTTGATCAGGCTCATCACGTGTTTCGCGCGATCCGGATAGTGCAGCTCCAGCCACTCGCGCCAGATGTCCTTCAGCTCATGCGGCAAGCGCAGCAGCGTGTAGCCGGCCGAGCGCGCGCCATGGTCCTTCGCCGCTTCCAGGATGTGTTCGAGCTCGTGGTCGGTGATCATCGGGATCACGGGCGCGACCATCACGCCGACCGGCACGCCGGCCTCGGCGAGCGTGCGCATTGCGCGCAATTTTCCGTGCGGCGCGGTCGCGCGCGGTTCCATGCGCGTGGCCAGGCGGTTGTCGAGCGTGGTGATCGAGAAGTGCACGCTGACGAGGTTGTCCTGCGCCATGCGCGACAGCAGATCGACGTCGCGTTCGATGCCGCCGCCCTTGGTGACGAAGCTCACCGGGTGCCTGGTTTCCGCCAGCACCTCGAGGATCTCGCGCGTGATGCGGTAGCGCTTCTCGATCGGCTGGTAGGCATCGGTGTTGATGCCGAGCATCAACGGTTCGGGGACATAGCCGGGCTTGGCGAGTTCTTCCCGCAAGCGTTCGACCGCGTTGGTCTTCGCGTACAGGCGCGTTTCGAAATCCAGGCCCGGCGAGAGGTCGAGGTAGGCGTGCGAGGGACGCGCGAAGCAGTAGACGCAACCGTGCTCGCAGCCGCGATACGGATTGAGCGAGAGGTTGAAGCCGACGTCGGGCGATTGGTTGCGCGTCAGGATGCTGCGCGCGCGCTCCTCGGTGACATGCGTCTGCAGCGGTGCGGGCGTGTCGTCGCTGCCGTCCGCGCTCGTGTCGTAAACCGAACCCCAACCGTCGTCTTCGCCGTGGCGCACGGTCTTCTCGTACCGCCCCGTGATTTTCGAGGCGGCGCCACGGCCCTTGATCGGTGCGGTTGCCTTGCGCGCGTCTTCCACGCGCCTAGGTTACGCTCCGCCGTCGCACGGCGTGCTACGGAACCTGAACTCCGATGGTCGAAGCCTTCCAGGATGCGTGGCACCGCGTGGCGGACATCCATGACGTCAGGTTCTGGATGACGCTGCTCTACGTGGCCTACGTCCTGGGCCTGGGCGGCTGGATCGTGTTGCAGAAGCGCGAGCCGGTGGCCACGGTGAGCTGGCTGCTCGGGCTGGCGCTGCTGCCCTACGTCGGCTTCATCGTCTATCACTACCTCGGGCCGCAGCGCATCACGCGGCATCGCATCCGGCGCGCGCGCAGCAAGGCGCCGAGCCTGCCGCCGTCGGCCGCCGACGATCCGATCGCGCGCGAGCTCTCGCGCCTGGGGCTTGCGACGACGAGCCTGCCTCCGAGCACCGCGCGCGACGTGCGGATGCTCGTCGACGGGCACGCGAAATACACCGCGTTGCTGGCCGACATCGCGCAGGCCCGCGATTCGATCGACATCGAGTACTACATCTTCCTCGCGGACACGACCGGCACCGCAGTGCGCGACGCGCTCATCGAGCGGGCGCGCGCCGGCGTGCGCATCCGTCTGCTGGTGGATGCGGTCGGCTCGTCGAAGACGCCGCGCAAATTCTTCGCGCCCCTGGTGGCTGCCGGTGGCGCGGTGGCGTGGTTCCACCCCATGCGCTTCGGCCGCGTGTGGCGTCGGCCGTGGCTGAACCTGCGCACGCACCGGAAGATCGCGGTCATCGACGGGCACATCGCCTACACCGGCGGCATCAACGTCACGGACGAAGAGGACGAGTCCCTGCGGCCCGATGCGTATCGCGACCTGCACCTGCGCCTGGAAGGCCGCATCGCGCGCTCGCTGCAGGTGCTGTTCGTCGAGGATTGGGCGTACGCCACCGGGCACGCGCCGGTGTTGCCGCCCGCGCCGGAGGAGACCGAGCCGGGGTCTTACGCGGTGCAGGCGGTCGCGTCGGGCCCGGATTCGGATTGGGAGGCGATCCACCGCATGTTCGTGGCGGCCATCCACTCGGCGCAGCGGCGCGTGTGGTTGACCACGCCCTACTTCGTGCCCGGGGAAGCGGCGCTGATGGCGCTGACCTCGGCGGCGCTGGGCGGGCTCGACGTGCGTCTGCTGGTGCCGAAGGTCAGCGACTCGATGATCGTGACGCTTGCCGCACGGTCGTACTTCGACCAGCTGCTCGCCGCCGGCGTGCGCGTCTACGAATACGGGCCGCGCATGTTGCACAGCAAGGCATTGCTGGTCGACGACCATGTCGTGAGCATCGGCAGCGCGAACTTCGACTACCGCAGCTTCCGGCTCAATTTCGAGGTCGCGCTGGTGTTCCACGACGCACGCCTGGCCAGCGAGCTGGAGCGGGTGATCGAGGGCGACCTGGCGCATTCGCCACGCGTGCGCGAGGACCGGCCGCGTCCGCTGTGGACGGTGCGGCTGCCCGAAGCCGTCGCGCGATTGCTCTCTCCCCTGCTCTGATTCGCGCGAACGTGCGCGCCGTCCCGCCCGGCGGGATTGTCGGCGGCGGGGATCGTCGTACACTCGAGCGCAGCCGGAGCGGACCCGCGGGAGTCGACGATGCATTGGTTGTTGTTGGGACTGGCGGTCGCCGCGTTCGCGGTGGCGTTCAACACCACGGCCACGTGGCTGATGGCGCTATGCCTGATCTTCGCCCTGCTGTTCCTGCTGGGCTGGATCCTGGGCCTGTATTCGGCGCGGGCCGGCGCGCGTTCGCGCGACGAGACCGCGATGATCGATCCGGTCGAGTTGCGCCGCCTGCGCGAGCAGGCAGAAGCCCGCAAGCTCGCCGCGCAGCAGCAGCAATCCGGCGAGCCGCCGGTGGCGTGAGCCCGCATCACGCGCGGTAAGCTGCGCGCATGGCCACCGTCCTCAGCGTCAACGTCAACAAGATCGCGGTGCTGCGCAACTCGCGCGGTGGCACCGAACCGGATGTCGTGCAGGCCGCGAGCGCCTGCCTCGATGCCGGCGCGCACGGCATCACCGTGCATCCGCGTCCCGATGCGCGCCACGTGCGCGCCGAAGACGTGTATGCGCTGTCCGTGCTGACGCGTTCGCGCGGCGTCGAGTTCAATCTCGAAGGCAATCCTTTCGCCCCGCCGCGCGCCGGCTATCCGGGGTTCGCGGCGCTGTGCGCGGAAACGCGCCCCGCGCAGGCGACGCTGGTGCCGGATTCGGATGCGCAGATCACGTCGGACCACGGATTCGATTTCATGGGCGATCTCGGCTCGTTGCGCGAGCGCATCGCGGAGTTGCGCGAACTGGGTTGCCGCGTGAGTTTGTTCGTCGATGCAGGGTGCCCGGTGATCGAGCGCGCCGCCGACGTTGGTGCCCAACGCATCGAGTTGTACACGGGGCCGTATGCCGAAGCGTTCGCGCGCGGCGATTGCGCCGATGCCGTGGCTGCCTGCGCGGAGACTGCGCGTCGTGCGCAAGCGGCCGGCCTGGGCGTCAACGCGGGGCATGACTTGAGCGAAGCGAACTTGCCGACGTTCCTGCGCGGCGTGCCCGATGTGCTGGAGGTGTCGATCGGACACGCGCTCATCGGAGATGCGTTGTATCGCGGGCTCGATGCGACGGTGAAGCGGTATCTCGAAGCGATCGCGCACGGCGGCTGATCGCATCACCGGCACCGCACAAAAAAAGACGCCGCCCGGAGGCGGCGTCGACAGAAGCGTCGTGCTGGATATTCGTGTGTTGCGTCAGCCCTGCGGCTGCACGAAACCGATCTTGATCATGCCGGCGTTCTTCGCGCTGGCGAGGACCTTGGCCAGCACGCCGTAATCGGCGTCCGGGCTGGTGTCGATTTCGAGCTGGGGCTGGTTGGTCGGATCGCGCTGGACCTCGACTTCCATCAGGCTCTTGAGCGCCGTGACCGGCTGCGGCGACTCGTTCCAGTAGACCTGGCCCGAGGCGTCGATGCGGAGCTTGATCGGCTCCGGCGGTTCCTTGGTCTGCGGCGGCGGGTTGAGCGACTTCTGCGGCAGGTCGATGTCGATCGGATAGGAGAGGGTCGGCGCCGTCACCATGAAGATGATGAGGAGCACCAGCATCACGTCGACGAGCGGCGTGACGTTGATGTCGGCCATCGGGCCGCTACCGCCACCGGAACTGAAAGCCATTGTTCTGTTCTCCTAAGGGCTCAGGGCCGTTCTTTCTCGGCCACGAAGCCGACCTTGCGCATGCCCTGGTTCTGGGCGACCTGCACCACCTGCTGGACGACGCGGTACTTCGTCGTCCGATCGCCGCGCACGTTGATCGCGGGCTGCGGCGTCTTCTGTGCCTCGACCGAGAGACGGCTCTCGATCTGGTCCTTGGTGATGGGCTGGTCGTTCCAGTACAGGTTGCCGGCGTCGCTCACCGTGATCGTGATCGGCTGCACCGTGATGGGCGTTTCCTTGATCACGTCGAGGTTCGCCTGCGGCAGCTCCACCTTCACCTTGTGGGACATGAGCGGCGCCGTGATCATGAAGATGATCAGCAGCACCAACATGACGTCGACGAGCGGCGTCACGTTGATTTCGGCCATCGGGCCGCCGCTTTCGTTACCGGAACTGAAGGCCATGGGGGAACTCCGTCAAGTCTCGAGCGCTTAGCGCTTGGCCGGCACTTCGCCGACGCGCGCGCCGGTGGCGAAGAAGTCGTGCAGGTCGTGCGCGAAGGTGTCGAACTTGCTGTTCGTGACGCGGTTGAGGCGGACGAAGAAGTTGTACGCCAGCACCGCCGGGATCGCGACGAACAGACCGACCGCCGTCATGATCAGCGCTTCACCGACCGGGCCGGCAACCGCGTCGATCGACGCCTGGCCGGTGGCACCGATCTTGATCAGCGCGCCGTAGATGCCCCACACGGTGCCGAGCAGGCCGACGAACGGCGCGGTCGAACCGACGGTGGCGAGCACGGTCAGGCCGTTCTCGAGGCGCGAGGATTCGCGCGTCACGCCCTGGCGCAGCGCACGGTCGACGAACTCGGAGCGGTTCAGCGACTCGACGAGGCGCGAGCCTTCGTGCCGCTGGTGGTGCGCGGCGGCCTGCGCGGCGTCGAGCGCGATCTTGGAGAACGGCTCGGACTTGTTCTGCTCTTCCATGAAGCGGATCGCGTCCTGCGCGTTCGGGGTTTCCCAGAACGTGGAGACGACGCGGTCGGCGCTGCCGCGGATGCGGACGTTCTTGATCAGGTTGATCACGATCCAGTACCACGACATCGCGGACATGATCACGAGGGTGGCGGCGACGACGAGCTGGACGACGTAGTCGCCCGGGTTGCTCAGCATTTCGCGCGCCAGGTGGTCGACGCCCATCTGCTTGAGCGCGTCGGCGTTGCTTCCGGTCGCGGCAACGGCGTTGGTGGTTTCCTGCAGCATGACGCTTACCTTCTGTCTGGAAAGAATGGAGTACTTAAGGGAAGAAAAAAGTTATTGCTTGAGTTCCAGCGGCAAGATGCCCGAACCCGGCTGACCGGGGCACATCTTGATGCGACGCGCCCAGCTCTGGGCGGCGCGGTCCACGTTGCGATCGCGGCTGGACTGCGCGACCGAGACATCGGTGACCGAGCCATCCGCCGTATACGTCAGCTGCAGGCGCATCGAACCCGTGATGCGGGCGCGACCGACGGCGCTGGCGAGCGGACCTTGCGGCGGCATGACGCACACGCTGGCACGGAGGTCGTTCGGATCGCGTGCCGGACCCTGCGGTGCGGCCGGCGGCGCCGGCGGGGCCGGCGGCGGTGCGGCGACGTCGACCGGCGAGGGCTCGTCGAAAACGACCGGCGGCTCTTCCGGCGGCGGCGGCAGCGGGCTCGGCTTCGGCACGGTCTGCGGCTTCAGCACGATCTGCTTGGGCGGTTCCGGCGGCGGCGGCGGCGGCGGCGGCGGCGGCGGCGGCGGCTTGATGAAGTTGACCAGGGTCACTTCTTCTTCTTCCGCCTGCGTACCCGGGGGGGCCACCGGCATGAGCAGCAGCATCAGCGCCGCGACATGCAAGGCGATCACGAAAGAAATACCGACGATGCGAGGCCAGTTCAGGGACTGGCGTTCGTGGCTGTCGGGATGCGGCAGTGTTTCCGTCATGCGCAAGGCTCTGGGGTCAGGGCCCGACGCCTTTTACGCGCCGGATTGCAATGCTGGCCGCTTACGAAGCTGAAGCGGCCGCGGGAATTTCCAAGCATATATCAATTCCGCAGCGGATCACCAATGCCGCGGGCTCGGGATGTGATGCCGTCAGTCGGCGAGGATTTCCTTCGCTTCCTGCGGCTTCTTGAGGCCCTTGTCGAGGGCCTTCTGGGCAGCGGCCTTTGCATCGGCCGTCTTGCCCTGCGCACGCAGGATCTTCGCCTGGTTGAGGTAGGCCTCGCCGTCCTTCGCCATGGGCGCGGCCTTGCCGTAGAAGTTGAGCGCGTCGGCGTCGCTGCCGTTGTAGTAGGCGTTCTGGCCGAGCAGCGAGTACGCGGTGGCGAGGTCCGGGCCTTCCTTGAGGATGCCCTTCGCCGCGCCGTCCTCGATCACCTTCTGCGCATCCTTGAAACGCTCTGCGTTGAGGTAGTTCGAGTAGAGCACCTGCAGCTGCTTGGCTTCGGTCAGCATGCCCTTGTTGTAACCCTCTTCGAGCAGCTTGGTCGCCTTGGCATCGTCGCCGGAGGCCTGGTAGGCCGACACGGCGTTGAGCAGCGCCTTCTTGTCGTTGGGGTTCTTCGCGAGCTGGTCCTCGAACGTCTTCGCCGCTTCGCCGCCACGGCCGGTGTTGGCGAGCAACTGCGCGCGCAACTGCTGGTACTCCGGCTTTTCGGACTTGGTTTCGGCGAGGAACTTGTCGAGCAGCGCGAGGGCTTCCTCGTTCTTGCCCGCGGTGTAGTACGTCGCGACGAGGTTGTACATCGCGGTGTAGTGGTTGTTGTTGTCCAGGCCGTTGGCGTCGATGGCCTTCTTGAAGTACTCCGCGGACTTGGCTTCATCCTGCAGCGCCGAGGCCGACGCACCGGCGAGCTGGTAGGCGAAGGACTGCTCGTACGCGTTGAGGCCGCTGCCGGCGGCGAACGCTTCCGCCTTCGCCATCGCACCCGCGTAGTCCTCGTCGGTGTAGAGCTTCTGGATGTCCTGCAACGACTTGAGGTTCTTGCCCTTCGCTTCGTCCTTCGGCTCCACGCGCGTGGCGCCCGGCCACATCGCTTCTTCCTTCGCGGCCTGCTTCGAATCCTTTTCCTTGCCCAGTTCCTTCATGCGCTTGGCGCGCTGGTCGCGCATCGAGCCGGACTCGGCTTGCTGCTGGGCGAAGGCCGGTGCGACCGCGGCGACGGAGACGATGGTGCACAGTGCGAGGACGAGCGGACGGAGCTTGGGGGACGCGTTCATCGGAGGAGCCTCGAAAGGGATCGGCAGATGGTGGGGCGTGATGCCCGGGGGGCGGTCACGCTAGCAGAAAGGAAGTGACGTGGAGCAGGGAGCCAATGTCCGATTGTCGGCTGGTTCACCGGCACCAATTGTTCGCAATGCGTTATCCGCAGGCAGGTCTCCGTCCCGCGGCGCGCGCCTGGTCGTAGACCGGCACGAGCGATGCGGCGCGTTGCTGCAGTTCGCGGATGCGGCTTTCCGGATTGGGATGCGTGGAGAGCCATTGCGGCGGGCGGCCGCTGTTCTGCGTGGCGCTGATCATGTTGGTCCACAACTGCACCGCGCCGCGCGGATCGAAGCCGGCCTGCGCCATCAGTTGCTGGCCGACGACGTCGGCTTCCGATTCCTGTTCGCGCGAACCCGGCAGCAGGAAACCGGTTTGCGCGAGCACGCTGCCGCCCTGCACGGCCGCGCTTTGCGCGCCCGCACCATAGCGCGAACCCAGCAGTGCGCCGAGCAGTTCGACGGCACCCTGCGCGCCCATCTGCCGCGTGATGCGCTCCTCGTGATGGCGTGAGATCACGTGCCCGATTTCATGCGCGATGACGCCGGCGAGTTCGTCCTGCGTGTTCGCGACGCGGAAGATGCCGGAATACACGCCGACCTTGCCACCGGGTAGCGCGAACGCGTTGGGTTCGTTGTCGACGAACACCGCGGTTTCCCAACCGGTTTGCCAGCTCGGCGGCAGCTGGCGCGTGATCGCGCCGACGATGCATTGCACCTCGCGCGTCTGCCGCGCGTCGGTGCTGATCTTCTTCTGCTGCTTCACCTCGGCGAAGGCTTGCGCGCCGAGTTGGTTGAGTTCCTGTTGCGACACGCCGCCCACGACCTGCTTGCGGCCGGTCGGCGAAGTCGTCGTGGCGCAGCTGGCAACAATCGCCGCGATGGCACAGGCCAGGGCGGCGGAACGAAGGCGTGGGGGCATGGGCGTGATTTTCCCGAATTCAGGTTCGCTACCCGTATAGGGCAGAAGTCCTGAATTCGGTGTCAAACCGTGAGGTACGTCACATCCGGCGTTGAATGGCCGGTCAGCTTCGGCGGGCACGGGGCCCGCCGAAGGGTGCGCCGTGCGCGAAATCAGACGTCGAGGTTGGCGACCTTGAGCGCGTTGTCCTCGATGAACTCGCGACGCGGTTCCACGACGTCGCCCATGAGCGTCGAGAAGATCTGGTCGGCGGCGACCGCATCCTCGATGCGCACCTGGAGCAGGCGGCGGGTCTCCGGGTTCACCGTGGTTTCCCACAGCTGCTCGGGGTTCATTTCGCCCAAGCCCTTGAAGCGCTGGATCTGGCGGCCCTTCTTTGCTTCGTCCATCAGCCATGCATGCGCGTCGGCGAAGCGCGCGATCGGCTGTGCACGGTTACCGCGCACGATCTGCGCGCCTTCGCGCACCAGGCCGTGCAGCAACTGCGCCGCTTCGCGCACCGCGCGCAGCTCGCCGGTTTCGAACGCGGAGATCGGCAGGATCTGCACGATGTCCTCGCCCATGTGCGCGCGATGCACCGCGATCGCCGCGGGGCGCGATTCGGTGGCCGCGTGCAACTCGAGGCGATATCGCGGCTTGCCGAGGCCGCCGAGGTTGAGGCGTTTTTCGAGCTCGTCGAAGTGCCGTGCCGTCGCCTCGTTGGCGTGCGATGCATCCAGCGGGATGAAGTCGACCAACGCTTCGAGCAGCGCCGGATCGTAGCGATGCGCGTTGCGCGCGATGGCGTCGCGCGCGGAGGCGAATGCGAGCAGGAGCTTCTCGAGGTTGACGCTTTCGATCGGCGGTTCGCCGTCCGCGGGGATCAGCGTCGCACCTTCCACGGCGTTGTTGGCCAGGTAGGCGTCGAGCGCCGCGTCGTCCTTCAGGTACAGCTCGTTCTTGCCCTGCTTGATCTTGTACAGCGGCGGCAGGCCGATGTAGATGTGCCCGCGCTCGATGAGCTCCGGCATCTGCCGGTAGAAGAACGTCAGCAGCAGCGTGCGGATGTGCGAGCCGTCCACGTCGGCGTCGGTCATCAGGATGATGCGGTGGTAGCGCAGCTTGTCCGGGTTGTATTCGTCCTTGCCGATGCCCGTGCCGAGTGCGGTGATCAGCGTGCCCACTTCCGCGCTGCCGAGCATGCGGTCGAAGCGCGCGCGTTCCACGTTGAGGATCTTGCCCTTCAGCGGGAGGATCGCCTGCGTCTTGCGGTTGCGGCCCTGCTTCGCGGAACCACCTGCCGAGTCACCCTCGACGATGAACAGCTCGGACTTCGCCGGGTCCTTTTCCTGGCAGTCGGCGAGCTTGCCCGGCAGGCCGGCGATATCCAGCGCGCCCTTGCGGCGCGTCAGGTCGCGGGCCTTGCGCGCGGCTTCGCGGGCGCGGGCGGCGTCGACGATCTTGGAGGCGATGGCGCGGGCCTCGTTGGGGTGTTCCTGCAGGAACTCCTCCAAACGTGCACCGAACGTGTTCTCAACGACCGGCCTGACCTCGGACGAGACGAGCTTTTCCTTGGTCTGGGAGGAGAAGCTCGGGTCGGGCACCTTCACCGAGAGCACGGCGATCATGCCTTCGCGCATGTCGTCGCCCGACAGCGTGATCTTCGCCTGCTTGGCGATGCCGTTCTGTTCGATGTAGTTCGACAGCGTGCGCGTCAGCGCGGCACGGAAGCCGATGAGATGCGTGCCGCCATCCTTCTGCGGGATGTTGTTGGTGAAGCAGAACATCGTTTCCTGGTAGGCGTCGGTCCATTGCAGGGCGACGTCGACCGTGATGCCGTTCATTTCGCCGGAGACCGAAATGACGTTCGGATGCAACGGGGTCTTGAGCTGCGCCAGGTGTTCGACGAACGAGCGGATGCCGCCTTCGTACTGGAAGACATCGCGCTTTCCCTCACTGCCGTCTTCGTGCACGCGCAGGTCGGTCAGCGTGATGCGCACGCCGGAGTTGAGGAACGACAACTCGCGCAGGCGCTTGGCCAGGATGTCGTAGTGGAATTCGACGTCGGTGAAGATTTCCTTCGCCGGCTTGAAGCGCAGGAGCGTGCCGCGCTTGCCCGACGCATCGAGCTGCTTGAGCGGATAGAGGGATTCGCCGAGCGAATACTCCTGCTGGTAGTGGTGGCCGTCGCGCCAGATGTCGAGCCACAGGTGCTCGGACAGCGCGTTGACGACCGACACGCCGACGCCGTGCAGGCCGCCCGACACCTTGTAGCTGTTGTCGTCGAACTTGCCGCCCGCGTGGAGCACGGTGAGGATCACTTCCGCGGCGGAAATGCCCTCTTCCTTGTGGATGTCCACCGGGATGCCGCGGCCGTTGTCGCCGACGGAGACCGAGCCGTCCTCGTGCAGCGTCACGGTGACTTCGTTCGCGTGGCCGGCGAGGGCTTCGTCGATCGAGTTGTCGACCACCTCGAAGACCATGTGGTGCAGGCCCGTGCCGTCGTGCACGTCGCCGATGTACATGCCGGGGCGCTTGCGGACGGCCTCGAGGCCGCGCAGGACGGTGATCTTGCTGGAGTCGTACGTGCTGTTCTGGACGTTGGGCTGTTCGCCCGCGACGTGTTCTTGCTGCGACATGCGGCTAGGGGCTCCCGCGACGCGTCGTGCGCGTCGAGACACATTAGCTATGGATGCGCGAAGTGTAGCAAACGCACGCCCTCGCCGGCCGCTGCGGCAGGCTCAGCGCGATTACGCTTCAGTGCGCAGCCGGCCTTCTTCGACATGCACATGGACCAGTCGGCCCGCGTGCGCCAGCAACGCGTCCGGTGCGTCGGTGCCGGTGACGAAGACCTGGGCGCCGGTGGCCACAAGATCGTCGACGACGCGCGCCTGGTGGGCGCGATCGAGTTCGGACGCCAGATCGTCGAGCGCGATGACGGGCCATTCGCCCGCCAATCCCGCGTGGAGCCGTGCCTGCGAGAGCAGCAACGCGAGTGCGGTGAGCTTGGCCTGGCCGCGCGAGAGAGCGTCGCGTCCCGGAATCCCGGTGAACCCGATGCGGAAATCCGCGCGATGCGGGCCGACGCTGGTGAATCCCGTGGCCAGATCGCGCTGACGGGCGAGGAGGAGGGCGTCGGCAAGGCTGAGTTCGTCCCGGCGCCAGCCGGATTGGAGCGACAGTTGACCGACGCCGAGGGCGGGCGCGAGCGTGGCGGCTTCGGCGGCGAGTTTCGGCTGCCATTGGGCAAGGTAGGTCTCGCGGCTACGGGTGATGGCCTCGCCGCTTTCGGACAGTTCGTGTTCCCACACATCGAGCTCGGCAGTACGGCCGCCCGCCTTGAGCAGGGCGTTGCGTTGCTTCAGGGCCCGGGCATAGCGTCGCCACACGCGCAGGAAGTCCGGTTCCACGTGGAACAGACCCCAATCGAGCAGCCGTCGACGGGTTTCTGCACCCCCCATGACCAGATCGTGGCTGCCGGGCTCGAAGGTCACCACCGCCAAGGCGGCACAAAGCTCGCCAAGGTGGCCGACATCCGCCCCATCCAGGCGGCCCTGCCAACTTTGGCCGGCGTGGCGAAGCCCGGCCTTGCGAAGACGGCCGCTGGCTTCCTGCCATTCCACGAAGATCTCGAGGGCAGCGGCGCCTTGGCGGATGAGTCCGTCGCGGACCCGTCCGCGGAAACTCCGCCCGTACGCCATCAGGTGCATGGCTTCGAGGACGGAGGTCTTGCCCGCGCCATTGGGGCCTGTCAGGAGGTTGAGGGCCTCGCCAGGGGCCAGGGACACGGCCTCGAACCGTCGCAGGCCCGCGATCTCGATCCGCGTGATCCGCATCAATTCGCCCCAAAGCAGAACGCCCGGACCAGGCCGGGCGTTCGCTCGCGTTCCACGTGGAACCGGAGTTCGGTCACAGGCGGAGCGGCATCACCACGTGGCGGCACTTCTCGCTGCCGGCTTCGCGGACGAGGGCGGACGAGTTCGCATCGCGCAGCTGCAGGATGACGTGTTCGTCGCGCAAGGCGGAGAGGGCGTCCAGCAGGTAGTTCACGTTGAAGCCGATCGCCAGGCCGTCGACGCGCGTGTCGGCTTCGATCTCTTCCTGCGCTTCTTCCTGCTCCGGGTTGTGCGCATTGATCTTGAGCTGGCCCGGGGAAACCTCGACGCGCACACCGCGGTACTTCTCGTTCGACAGGATCGCCGCGCGCTGCAGTGCGGCACGCAGGACTTCGCGGTCGACCTTGACCTCGCGGTCCGCGCCGATCGGGATCACGGCTTCGTAATCGGGGAAGCGGCCGTCGATGAGCTTGCTGGTGAAGGTCACATCGTCGCGCTTGACGCGGATGTGGTTGCGGCCGACTTCGAGTTCGAGCTCGCGGTCGCCGCCTTCCAGCAGGCGCTGCAGCTCCTGCACGCCCTTGCGCGGCACGATGATCTGGCGCTTGGCCTGCGCACCGGCATCCAGCGGGGATTCGCACAGCGCCAGTCGGTGGCCGTCGGTGGCCACGCAGCGCAGCACCTTGTCCCGCAGGTCGAACAGCAGGCCGTTGAGGTAATACCGCACGTCCTGCTGCGCCATCGCGAACGCGGTGCGCTCGATCAGTTCCTTCAGGCCGGCTTCCGGCACGCGCACGCGCTCGGTGGCTTCGACCTCATCGACCGACGGGAAATCGTTGGCCGGCAGGCTCGCCAGCGTGAAGCGGCTGCGCCCAGCCGACACGGTGATCTTGTCGCCCGACTGCGAGACCGTGACCTTGCTGCCATCGGGCAGGGCACGGACGATCTCGAACAGCTTGCGCGCCGGGATCGTCGTCTCTCCGTCCTGGGCATCGTCGACGGCATGCCGCGCGACCATTTCCACTTCAAGGTCCGTGCCCGTCAGCGAGAGCTGTCCATCGCGCACCTGCACCAGCAGGTTGGCGAGGACGGGGAGGGTCTGGCGGCGTTCGACGACATTGACGACTTGCGCCAACGGCTTCAGGAAGACTTCGCGTTGCAGGCTGAAACGCATGCGGTCTGGTTCCCCGGGTCCAAGCTCTGGAAGGATGGATAAATCAAAAGAGTGGTGGTGCTTGGTGTCGCGAAAATCTGGGTGTTGCGGGCCTAACTATTTGAATCTGCGACGTTTATTGACGTGAGCAAAGCGTGTACAAACCCGCCTGCGCCGCTGGGAGAAGTTGTGGATAACAATTCGGCCCCCCATCCGGGTGCTGCCTTATCCACAGCTTGCCCCGCACTCATTCACTGAGTTTGCGGATCAGCTTGTCCCAGTCTTCCCGCAACTTGCCGTCGGTTTCCATCAGCGTCCGGATCTGGCGGCACGCGTGCAGCACGGTCGTGTGGTCACGGCCGGCGAACGCATCGCCGATCTCGGGCAGGCTGTGTTCGGTGAGCTCCTTGGCCAGCGCCATCGCCACCTGGCGCGGCCGGGCCAGCGAACGCGTCCGCCGTTTCGACAGCAAATCCTTGACCTGCAAGCCGTAATAGTCTGCCACGGTCTTCTGGATGTTGGGGATGCCGATCGCCTGCTGCTGCGCGCGCAACAGATCGCGCAAGGTTTCCTGCGCGAACTCCGGCGTGATCGCCCGCCCGGTGAAGTTGGCGCGTGCCGAGAGCGTGTTGAGCGCGCCCTCGAGGTCGCGCACGTTCGACCGCATCTTCTTGGCGATCAGGAACGCCACGTCCTCCGGCAAGCTTGCGCCGCGCTCGCGCGCCTTCGACAGCACGATCTGCGCGCGCGTCTCGAAATCCGGCGGCTCGATGGCGACCGAGAGGCCCCACGCCAGGCGCGATTTCAGCCGCGGCTCCAGGCCTTCGACTTCGCGCGGATACCGGTCGCACGTCAGGATGATCTGCTGCTTGCCGTCGAACAGCGCATTGAAGGTGTGGAAGAACTCCTCCTGCGTGCGGTCCTTGCCGGCGAAGAACTGGATGTCGTCGATCAGCAGCGCATCCACCTGCTGGAACTGCCGCTTGAAGGCATCCATCGTCTTGTCCTGCAGCGCTTTCATCATCGCGCTGAAGAATTGTTCGCTGCGCAGGTACATCACGCGCACCGACGGATTGATCTCGCGCATCGCGTTGCCGGCGGCGAACATCAGGTGCGTCTTGCCCAGCCCCGTGCCGCCGTACAGCAGCAACGGGTTGTGCGCGCGATCGCCCGGCTTCTGCGCGGCCTGCAGCGCGGCGGCGCGGCCCAGCTGGTTGCTGCGGCCTTCGACGAAATTGTCGAAGGTGTAATGCGTATCGAGGTTGCCCTGGAACGGTTCGACCGCCGCCATGCGCGCGGGCGCAGCGGCCATGGATGCCGGGGCCGGCGGCGGATCGCGCCGCAGCGCACCGATCTCCAGGCTCACGCCGGCCTCGTTGCCGGCGTAGTGCGCGACGAGCTCGCGGATGCGGCCGAGATAACGGGACCGCACCTCCTCCATCACGAAGGCGTTGGGCGCGTAGAGCACCAGGCCGTCGTCGCGCAAGCGCGCCTGCAAGGGCTTGAGCCAGGTATGGACGTCTTCGGCCGGGTATTCGGCTTCCAGACGCTCGAGACAGCGGGGCCAGGCTTCCATCGCGCGTTACGGTGTCCGTCGACAAGCCAGCACGCGCACGGGAAACACCCCGGGCGGCGCTGTGGATAAGTGGGAGAAAGGCAGACTACCACCGGCATCGGGATGCGCCAACGAAAAAGCCGTCCTGGTCTCCGATTGCGCCTTGAGTTGACCGATCCCGCATCGGACCGCTAGACTTTCCCGTTCTTTTCCGCCGCAACACGCACGCGAGCTGCATCCATGGCCACCAAGCGCACCTACCAGCCCAGCAACCTGAAGCGCAAGCGCGACCACGGCTTCCGTGCCCGCATGAAGACCGCCGACGGCCGCAAGGTCCTCGCCCTTCGTCGCGCCAAGGGTCGTCGTCGCCTGACGGTCTGACCCGCACGGCCTTCCTGGCCGCGCCGATCGATCGCGCGACACATCCCACGCCAGTCCCCATGGACGCCGGCCTGCCACGCAGCGCCCGTGTCCGACAGCGGGCCGAGTTCGACCGTGTCTTCGCAGACGGTCGGCGCAACGCAGATCCCCTCATGAGCCTGCACTGGCTGCGCGGCGACACGCCCGCGCGCCTGGGGTTGGCCGTCTCGCGCAAGGTCGATCCGCGCGCCGTCGGCCGCAACCGCATCAAGCGCGTGCTGCGCGCCGAGTTCCGCACATTGCGCCTGCAGCTTCCCGCCGGCGATTACGTGTTCGTCCTGCGCGCCGCCGCCCGCACCAGCGATGGCCCCGCATTGCGCGCCGCGATGCATTCGCTCTTCCGTCGCGCCGGCGCATTGCCGCCGGTTGCGTTGCCCGTCACGGCAGCGGACGGCACAATGCCCGCCGCTTGTCCGCCGGGCGATCCGCCCCCATCCCCCTGACTTCCCGCGCCGCGGCCATCGCCGCCTGCGCACTGCCGCCCGAGCCCTTCGAATGAACCAGACCCGCGTCTTCCTCCTGTTCGCCTGGATCGCAGCGGCGACACTGCTCTTCATGCAGTGGAACAAGGAGCAGACCGCAGCGCTCCAGCAGCAACAGGCCGCCGTGCCGACGCAGGCAGCCGCTTCGAACGGCGCCGTGCCCGGCGCGGTTCCCACCGCACCGTCCGGCACCGTTGCAGGCGTCCCCGCGGCGCCCGCGCAGGCCGGCGTGCCGCAGGTGAGCAACGCCACCGCGCAGAACAGCGCAGCGGTCACCGTCACGACCGACACGCTCCGCGTGGTGCTCGACGGCGGCAACGTGCGCCACGCCGAGCTCCTGAAATTCCCGAACGAAGCCAAGTCCACCGACGGCGTCAACGTCACGCTCTTCGACGCCGACCCCGCGCGCTTCTACGAAGCGCAGAGCGGTTGGGTGAGCAGCACGGGCGCCGCACCGAGCCACCTCGCCCAATTCGTGCCGGAAGGCAACGCGCGCAACGTGACGCTCGCCGACAAACAGGACGCGATCGCCGTTCCCTTCACGTGGACCGGGGACAACGGCGTGACGATCCGTCGCACGTACACGTTCCCGCGCGGCGGTTACGCGATCGCCGTGCGCGATGAAGTCGTCAACCACGGCAACGCGAACTGGCAGGGCTACGTATATCGCCAGCTCGTGCGCAACCCGCCGCCGCAGAAGACCGGTTACACCAATCCGGAAGCCTTCGCCTTCCACGGCGCCACCTGGTACACGCCGGGCGACAAGTACGAGCGCCGCAAGTACGACGACTTCGTCGACGACGGCACGCTCGACAAGGACGCCACCGGCGGTTGGATCGCATTGCTGCAGCACTACTTCTTCAGCGCGTGGATCCCGGGCGACCAGGACAAGTCGAAGTTCACGCTCAGCACCACGCAGGACAACGGCGTGACGCATTACGTCGTGCGCGCGCTCGGCCCCGGCGTCAACGTCGCGCCCGGCCAGAAAGCCGAAACCAACGCGCGCCTGTGGGTCGGCCCGAAGCTGGTGAGCGCCATCGAAGCGCAGAACGTGCCGGGCCTCACCCGCGCGGTCGACTTCTCGCGCTTCTCGATCATGGCCACGCTCGCCGGCTGGCTGTTCTTCGTGCTCTCGGCGATCCACTCGGTCGTCGGCAACTGGGGCTGGTCGATCATCGGCCTGGTGATCCTGGTGCGCGCGTTGTTGTTTCCCATCGCAGCCAAGCAGTTCGATTCGATGGCGAAGATGCGCAAATTGCAGCCGCGCATGCAGCAGCTGAAGGAACGTTACGGCGACGACCGCCAGAAGCTGCAGATGGCGACGATGGAGTTGTACAAGAAGGAAAAGGTGAACCCGGCGACGGGCTGCCTGCCGCTGCTGATCCAGATGCCGATCTTCCTCGCGCTCTACTGGATGCTGTCCGAATCCGTCGAACTGCGCCACGCGCCGTGGGCACTGTGGATCGACAACCTCTCCGCGCGCGACCCGTACTTCGTGTTGCCGGTCATCAACGTCGCGATCATGTGGGCCACGCAGCGACTTGCGCCCACTGCGGGCATGGATCCGACGCAGCAGAAGATGATGCAGCTGATGCCGATCGTCATCGGCGTCACGATGATCTTCTTCCCGGCCGGCCTGGTGCTGTACTGGGTCACCAATGGTGCGCTGGGCCTGCTGCAGCAGTGGTGGATGCTGCGACGCGACGCCGCGCGTTCGGTTCCCGCGAAGGCGTGACCGACCACGACACCGACACCATCGTCGCCATCGCCACCGCGCCCGGCGCCGGTGGCGTCGGGATGGTGCGGTTGTCGGGTCCGCGCAGCCGAGCGATCGCGGAAGGCTTGTGCGGGTGCGCGCTCGTGCCGCGGCACGCGCACTACGTGCGCATCCGCGCCAACGACACGTTGCTCGATGACGGCATCGCGCTGTACTTCGCGGCGCCGGCGAGCTTCACCGGCGAACACGTCGTCGAATTGCAGGCGCACGGCAGCCCCGTGGTGTTGCAGCAGATCGTCGCCGCGTGCCGCGCGCTCGGTGCGCGCGACGCGAGGCCGGGCGAGTTCTCCGAACGCGCGTTCCTCAATGGCAAGCTCGATCTCGCGCAGGCCGAAGCGGTCGCCGACCTCATCGCCGCCGCCGACACGCGCGCCGCGCGCGCCGCGCGCCGTGCGCTCGATGGCGTGTTCTCGGAACGCGTCGATGCTGTCGCCACCGAGCTGCTGCATCTGCGCGTGCATGTCGAAGCGGCGATCGATTTCGCCGACGAATCACTGGACACGCTCGGCGGCGAACAAGTACGCGCAGGCCTCGACCGCGCCGCGACGCACATCGCCCAATTGCTCGCCGACGCCGAGCGCGGCCGCAAGTTGCGCGATGGACTGCACGCGGTGATCGTCGGCCCGCCGAACGCCGGCAAAAGCTCGCTCCTCAACGCGCTCGCCGGCAGCGAACGCGCCATCGTCACCGACATCGCCGGCACGACGCGCGACCTGCTGCACGAAACCGTGCGCCTGGACGGCGCGGAACTCACGCTCGTCGACACCGCCGGCCTGCGCGAAGGCGGCGACGCGATCGAACGCGAAGGCATGCGGCGCGCACGCGAGGAGCTGCGGCGCGCGGACCTGGCGATCGTCGTGCTCGACGCACGCGACCCCGCCAGCGGGCGCGCCGCCGTCGCCGAGGCCATCGCGGATGTCCCGCGACGCCTGTGGATCCACAACAAGGCCGACCTGCTCGACGCACCGCCCTTGATGGCCGACGACACCGTCCACGTCTCCGCCCGCACCGGCCAGGGGCTCGACACCCTCCATGCCCAGTTGCGCCGCCTGTCCGGTGCCGAGGCAGCGGATGCGGCCGAAGGGACCTTCACGGCCCGCGCCCGCCATGTCGACGCCCTGGCGCGCGCGGCGCTCCACGTGGACGATGCCCGCGGCCAAGTCGCCCACGAGGCCCTGGACCTGGCCGCCGAATCCCTCCGTGCGGCCCACGAGGCGCTCGGCGAGATCACCGGGCGGGTCGCCCCCGACGCCCTCCTCGGCCACATCTTCAGCAGCTTCTGCATCGGCAAATAACGCGGATGGCCTGTTAAGCGTGCGATTTCCGTCACGGGGCCTTGACAATCGGCCGCCTCTGTCGCGTCCTTAGCAGTACGTGCCCGCCACGGCGCACAGACAGGGGAGTGGTTCCGTTATGTACGCAAGTTCCAAGTCGCAACCGCGCGTGACGCGGATGCATCTTTTCGTGCTGGTCGCGATGGGTGTCGCCCTCGCCGCCTGCAACAAGTCCGAAGGCCCGGAGACCGCGGGGACGGCCACCAGCGCCACGGCCGCCGCGGCCGCCAAGCCGGTCGCCGCCGTCTCCGAAGCCGTCGCCGCGATGAGCGCCGACCAGCTGCGTGAGTCGGCCAGCGCTGCGCTGCGCGAGCAGCGCCTCTATGCACCGGCCGGCAACAACGCGATGGAGTACTACCTCGCGCTGCGCGACAAGGCGCCGAGCGATCCGGCGGTTGCCAGTGCGCTGACCGACCTGATGCCCTACGCGCTCATCGCCACCGAGCAGAGCATCCAGCGCGAAGACTTCGCCGAATCCCAGCGCCTCTACGCGCTGATGGAAAAGACCGACGCCTCCGCGCCGGCCCTGCCGCGCCTGAAGCAGACCATCGCCCAGCAACAGCAGGCCGTCGCCGCGCGCGCCGAGCAGGACAAGGTCAAGACCGAGGAAGACGCCAAGCGCCAGGCCGAACTCGAGAAGACGCGACTGGCGCAGCAGCAGGCCGCCCAGCAGCAGGCCGCGCAGCAGCTCGCCGCGCAACAGGCCGCGCAGCAGGAAGCGGACAAGAAGGCCGCCGCCGACCGCGAAGCCGCCGCCGCCCGCGAAGCCGCGCAGCAGCGCGCC